>CAWAVP010000019.1:0-154556 GCA_963785495.1 uncultured Planctomycetales bacterium
CCGGCCTCCCCAAACGACCCCCGCGATGTTGATCACGGCCATCAGCAAAATCAGCAGGCTGGCGAGAAAGAACTGCCCGAGTGCCGACAGATTCCAACCCGCCATCAGCGTGAACGAACCCACGAAGGCCACAGCCAGGGCGCCGCTCGAAGCCGGACGTACGAAAAACAGCTCGGTCCAACCAAATAAGAATGCGATCAACCGACCATAAGCCTGGCGCAGATAGACATAGAGCCCACCGGCCTCGGGCAACATCGTGGCCAGCTCACAAAAACACAACGCACCCAGCATGCAGAGCACACCCCCCAGAATCCAGACGCCGATGATCAGGGGGAACCGCCCGCTATCGGCGGCGATATTTCCCGGTTTAAGAAAGATGCCCGAACCAATGACGCTGCCGACCACGACCGCCATTGCCGTCGTCGGACCGAGGGCACGCAGCAGTTGCGGTTGACCCGTCGTCGCAGCCTTAGCGGCCCCAGGAACCGATTTGTCCACTCGCGTCTACTCCGTAATCCCGCCGACTTGTTGGCCATTGTGCTCGCTCGCACCGGGCCCAAGCAACGCTCGCCCCGGTCCGCGCCCCTGTGTGCTGCCCCTGGTCCAACACGACCGTACCGTTCACAACGACGTACTCAATGCCCTCACTGTATTGAAATGGCTCGGTATAGGTCGCGCGATCTTGAACTTGCTGAGGATCAAAAACGCAGATGTCGGCGTAAAAACCCGGAGCAATCATGCCTCGCTGCCTCAATGCTACTTTGGTGGCATTGAGCGACGTCATTTTGCGAATGGCATCTTCCATCGTCAACAGCCCCTGCTCGCGCACATAGACACCCAGCACGCGAGGAAAGGTGCCGAAATTCCGAGGATGTGGATTACCGCGCCGCAACGGCCCTGTTACGGCGTACGCCGACCCGTCGGATCCGATCGAGCACCACGGTTGCTGCAACGCAAGTGTCATATCGGCTTCGGTATGATGAGCGTAAACAGCGCCGACAGAGCCTTGTTCTTCGACTAAGAAATCGAACAGTTCGTCCAACGGGTCGACTTCGCCCTTGCCCCGCGTGCGTAGTGCGAGCACACGATCCATCGTCAGGCCCTTAAACGCATTGTTGCCGCTTACCAGAATACGGCTCCAATCTCCGCCCACCGCCGTCAGATGGTTGTACCATCCGGGAATTGTCCCGCGGATGTCTTTTTTCAGTCGCTCGCGTTGCTCTGGATCACGCAGTCGCTCCAATAGTCTGCCCGTGCCACCTTCGTGAGCCCAAGGTGGAATGATACTTACCAAATTATTATTGCCGCGCGTGTAGGGATAAACGTTGGCCTGTACGTTGACACCGCGTCGACGAGCCGCAGCGATTAAGTCAATCACTTCGTCCATATGACCCCACAGCTGCTGGTCGGCAATCTTCAGGTGAATTACATCAACCGGAATGCCCGCCCGCTCTCCAATCTCAATCGCCTCACGCACACTCGCCATCACGCCCAGACCCTCATTGCGGATGTGAGTCGAGTAAATCCCGTGATACTGAGCGACAATGTGACATAGTTGCACAATGTCATCGGTCGTGGCGAGCGAGCCGGGCGGCATCATGACTTGGCTAGAGAGTCCGAGCCGCCCTGCTGCATGGCTTCCGCCACCAGTTGTTGCATTTGACGGATCTGATCTGCGGTGGGGCGTTCAAAACTCGAACCCATGACGCATTCCCAAACGCTCCCCAACCCCACATAACTGGCGACGTTGGGCGCGATGCCGGCCTGCTCCACCGCGCAAATACTGGGCCAGCGTCGACCAAGTGTACGTACGACCGTCCACCGCCATCGAACGAGGGGAGCGTTGACCGATGCGAGGTCCAGCGGAATCGCCTTCCCCTAGGATTTCCGTCGTCACCCCCTGCCGAATCTTGCTCTGCGCATCGCCGTCTTCGAGCAGCAGATCATCCGAGTGGGAATGGATGTCAATAAAACCAGGACAGACGATCTGGTCCCGCGCATCAATCTCCCTCCCTGCTTGGCCCACGATGGACCGCCCGACGGCCACAATTTGATTGTCGCGAATCGCCACATCGCCAACAAACCAGGGGTTCCCCGTGCCGTCGACAATGCGACCGCCGCGTATCACGAGATCGAATTCGACTTGTGCCCAACCGACAGCCGTTCCAGTACAAATCAGTCCCGCGACAACCCAACAGCCCCAGACATTTAATCTCATTTCGTGGTACCTCACCGCATTGATTTCCCGACCCCCACGAATCGTCTACGGCCGCGTAGACGCTACGACTTTGTCGGCATAAACGTCGTGCATTCGGTGCGCAAACCAATCGGGCTTCGCCGTAAAGCCGATCTTGCCTCTGGATAGCGACAAACGATAAGCTGCTGCCCATGTCGATTGACGCGTCGACTCCACAAGCGTTTGTGATTCTCGCTGCTCTTCTCGGCAGAATCAATTAGTCGTCCGCCGGATTCTGCGGATATCGGGAGGGGAAACGCGTGATGCTCCACCGATTTTCAGAAGGCAGCCTCAAAGATGTCATCAATCTTCGTCGTCGGCTCCATTAACCAGGACATCGTGGTTCGCAGCGATCACTTCCCGCTGGCAGGTGAAACGGTGCTGGGTTCAGACGTGCGACTGTTTCCTGGCGGCAAAGGCGCCGAATCAAGCCGTCGCCGCGCAACGCTGTTTGGCCGCTACCACGTTGATTGGTCGCGTCGGTAACGATGCCTTTGGAAAAAACCTCGTCAATTATCTACGAGACCAACAGGTCCAGGTGGAAGTAACAGTCGATTCACGGGAAAGCACAGGGACGGCAATTATCGCGGTTGATGGAAAAGGCGAGAATCAGATTACCGTTGTTCCCGGCGCCAATTATGCTCTGAGCTTCGATGACTGCCACGCATTGAACGAGCTGGAGCGAAATGATCTAGTCGTCGTGCAAAACGAGATCCGATGGCCGTTAACGCAAGAAGTGTTGCAGTTTGCCAAGTCGCACCAGGCCCGCACGCTGCTTAATCTCGCTCCGGCGCACCCACTCGACCTCGACGTGTTGCATTTCGTGGACTACCTGATTGTCAACGAACGGGAGTGCAACGTCGCGCTGGGACACGCATGTTCCGCATCGCAACTCGCGGACGTTCGTCGCCGGCTGCCTTGCAATGTCGTGTTGACGTTGGGTGCACAAGGCGTTGTTGCAGCCTGGGATGATGCGACGTTTCAGGTAGCCGGCCATCGCGTTGCCGTCAGCGACACAACCGGCGCGGGAGACTGTTTCGTGGGTGCCTTTGCCGCTCAGATCACAGGCGGCCAAACGCCGTTGGCGTCATTGGAATTCGCCAATCGAGCCGCCGCCATCAGCGTAACACGGCCCGGAGCCAGTGCGGCCTTCCCCTCGCCCTGGGAAGTTGATGCATTTTCTTTCGACAACTGACAACGGGGCTCGCGGTCAGTGACTCCGCACGGACAAAATCATCTAGCAATGAATGGGCCACTTCACCAAAAAAATGCCGCCTGCCGGGAAAAAACTTGACTCCGGCCCCAATCTTGGTAGCCTCACGGTTAACCACCTGGCACCTGCGTCGACATCACGGAACGCGTCGCGCGGGTCACATCATCTTTTCGATGACCGGGACGGCAGAAGCAGGCGACGGCGTTGTTCAACAACAGCGGTGGAGTTGCTGATCGCGACACTTATCTCATCTCATCTTTTGTCTGCCACGGGGATTCGACTTATGGGTAAGCATTTCTTGTTTCTTGCGCGGTGTGGTTGGAACACGGCATTCTTGGAAGCTCACAACCGCGTTTGTACTCGCACTCGCCTTGCGCGGTACGGCGAACGCCGAGTTGCTCTATCAGGAAAACTTCGAGGGGGACGACAGCGGCTACGACATTGGCGATGAAAGCTACTTTCCTCCCACACCGAGCGAAGGGGGTGTTGACACTAGCTGGTCGCCAGGCGTTTGGGGGCTGAATACGATTGCGGATCAGATTGGACTGGTCCAAAACGCTCCGGCGAGGCGAGCGGCGATCCTTTGGGACCACACGGCGTTTTCCGACGATTTCGCCCGAGAGCCTCGAGACGTGGATCTCGTTAACCGATTGGGCGATTGGCATTACCGATCCCGCGCGCGCGCAGATAAGCGTATCGGATTCTGGGGGGGGTATTTAGAAGAGAGTGTGGACCTCGTCCGAGAAAGCCTCGTTGGAGCGGGTTATACGGACGGCAACATCGTTGAACTCCTGGCGCCCGAAGATATCGATCCGGACAATCCAGAGCTTGATTTGGTCATACATTCCAGTGCTTTGGTATCCACCGAGTTTTCGGGACTGAAAGTTCCCGTGATCTCCTTTAGTGCCTCCGATCACGACGACTCGGGCATCGCCGGCATCGGACAGGCGACCACATTTGACGACGCAATCAGTTTGCAAGTCCCCACGGAATTCCGTGACCACCCTGCCCTTGGCGCAGCAGGCGCAGACGGCACCATCGAATGGACTGTTCAGGGTCCGACAACGCTGCAAGGCATTGGCAAGACCCATAACGGCGGGAAGGCCATTGCCCTCGTTGAAGATCCGACAACGGAAAGTCTGGTTCCTGCGATTTTTGTAATTGAAGAGGGCGCTCCCTTATTGGGTGCGTTCAACCCTGATCCCGAGGGTGACCAATACATCGTGGCGTCGGCGCTGAACAAGCATGGCGATATGCTGGAACGGATTTTGGAACTGGACCCAATCGACGTCAGCGGTCAGACCGACCTGAAGATGACAGTCGCCTTGGCCGCCACCGCCGCCGATTTCGAAAACAGTGACTATCTGATTATCGAAGCGGACCCTGATGGCCCGGGACCTCAGGGCTTTGCTACCATCGCGGAATTCTACGGTGTGGACGAGACACATGATCCGACGAACGATAGCGGCTGCCTGAAAGGATTGAGCAATGGCTTTGAACCGGGGGCCGTTGGCGATATCTGCTTGCCGGCCGATGAATTTGGGAACTACACCTTCGATCTGCCGGAAGGGTCGACGAATTTAGTGCTCAGTTTCCGGTTACTCAGCACATGGGGCAACGAAATCGTCGGGATCGACAACATCCGAGTCCATACGGGCGACCTCGTGCCCACAGTTCCGGGCGACTTCAATAGCGACGGCGTGCTGGATGCCATGGACATCGACGACTTGACCACGCAGGTGGCAACAGGCAACAATCCCGCCGGCTATGACCTGACGGGCGATTCCGTCGTAGATATCAATGACATCAACTCGTGGGTCAAAGACGCCTTCAACAGCTGGATCGGCGACGCCAATTTGGATGGCGAGTTCAACTCCGGCGATCTTGTGACCGTACTCTCGTCTGGCACATACGAGGCAGATGTTGACGCCGTATGGTCGACGGGCGATTTCAACGGCGACGGACGTGCCAACACGAGTGACTTGGTAGCTGCATTGTCGGACGGCGGCTATGAGGTGGGACCGCGTGCCGCGGTCGCTGCAGTACCCGAACCGGCCAGTGGCTTATTGCTGTTGCTGGCAGGACTATGGCTACCTCAAGTGTTGCGCAGACGACGATAGCTTCCGGCCGGACTCGTCTCCGGCCCTGCGGTAATCTTGCGTGGCGCGTTCCAATGGAACGCGCCACCATACCGCCGTCAGCCGGCGTGCAGCTCAACGTGTCTTGTTTTCCAGTCGTTAACGGCAACCTACCGGCGTAAGTTTATGAGAGGGCTGAAGCTTGAGCGGAGCCGCAATTCGGTCGTCGGCTCAGCTGGTGCCTTGCTCTGCCGTATTGTTGTCGTGGCTTAGGAGTTGACCGAATCATCGGGCGCAATGTCGTCAATCGCTCGATTGAGCAAATCCGTGAAATCGGCCGATTCCAATAGCGGATTGGCTGAGCTCAATTGATTCACGTTCGGACGTGCGGACGTGTGAGGTCGATTCGGACCGTTTACGTGCCGTAGATTCTGCCACTCCCGGAGGCAGGACAATCTTTCGTTGTGGACGGCGAGCAGGAGTTTGTCGTTCCAATGCTGCGGTTCGCTCGCACAACGCCTGTTCGCGCCGCTCTAACAACGTTTCCCGTTCCGTCAGCTCCGCATCACGTCGGTGTAGGTCCCGCTGCAGACGAATCCGCCGCACGAGCAACAGCTCTTTGACTCGCTCTAGTTCGGTCCCGTGCTCTTGCCGTTGGAGCTCGAATTGCTCGCGATCACGGGCCAAGCTTTGACACTGCGTTTGCCATGCCCTTTCCTGTTCCTGCAATTGCAATCGGACCTCAGCCAGAACCGACTTTTGTTCCTGCAAATCGCTCTTCGCGCGTTCCAGCTCAGCCTGGTCGGATTCCAGGGCGGCCAGCATCTGACGATGCCGTTGCACGAGTTCTTCCCATTGTTGGGCTTGCCGATCTGCCTCGGCCTGGCAGGCTTGTGCCCAATCCGATTGCTCCTGTTCTCGCTCGTGCTCCCAACGTTTGACTTCAGCAACATGCTCAAGTCGTATCGTCTCGAACGTGCGTTCTCGGCCGTCAAGCTGTTCGCGCTGCTCCGTTTGCTGCTGCAACCAAAGCGTCTGCTGGTGTTCAAACTCGAACTGCCGACGACGCCACTCTTGCTGTTCGTGCTCAAGCGCCTGACGATATTGCATCTGGGTGTCCAACATTTGACGGAGTCGTTCGACTTCTTGCGCGAGCGTTTCGCGCTCTGACTGCAACACGTCGTAGCGACGCCGCAGTTCCTCACGGTCTTCTTCCGGCAACGTTAGAGGACGGGCTGCACTGCCGCTGTTGTCGAGAGCGTCTGGCAGTGAATCGAATGTCATCCAAGTTTCGCCAATTACGCACGAGTCACCGGCATTCAACGTGGAGCACCGGACGCGCCGATTATTGACACGAATACCATTTCGGCTCGCCAGATCGACCAGCCATATCTGCTGGTCATGTAAATAGAGCAGGCCGTGAACAGTCGATACGGCAGGATCGTTGACGCACAATCGACTGGGCTTACTTCTGCCCAACAGCAAAGGTTTTCCTGTGCAAAGGTCGGCGAATTTGCGACGTCCTTCGACTTTCCACCGTAGGCGTCCTACGACGCTGCGGCGCGTCTTCGATGGGTCAAGATCGCTCGATTCTTGTAGTCTTAGCGGAGCGGCCGCGATACCAAACTGGATACGGAAACGTCCCGCGCGGATCCCTCGTTCACCATCAAGCTGTTGAAATCGAGCGGGAGACCTCCGCACTAGAGAGGCTCCCAGCAGCAAGCCCGTTGGCGAAACCAATGCGACATAGCAGCGGCCCGGCAGGCGTTCGTCATCGAGGACCACATCGCACGAGGCATCCGAACCAATCAGCGCATACGGCTGGGCCAACACGAATCTCTGGCTGCAACCGGGACCGGCAACAACCAGCTCGATTTGTTGGTTGGTCCAATAATCTTGCTGCACAGATCGATTCCCGTCGGTGAGATCGTAGGGATAACAAAGCCTCCTGCTTGTGATGTGTCGAAGTGTATCAGGGTCTGAACACTTCCAGACCCCGGACCGTCCCAGTGTAATTCTGTTGTCGCCCGTGTTCAATCACTTGAGAGTTCGAAAGACCGCGTTTGCCCGTGTCCCATTCGCGCGATTCAGCTGGGCATGGGAGCGCGAGGCAAGTCGGGGGATGCCGTAACATGATCTTCCACAAACCGTCCACCAGGACGCGGAAATATGTGTCGGCTAACCGGGGCGAATTCCCTCAACTCGTCAAAGAACATGTAGTGGGTAATTCTCATCATTTCTTGGCCAATGCGAAGAAAATTGAAGGAATTCTTTTCGCGTTCGCGGCCGCGGCCACGTCGTGACGTCGTCGTACCGCACTGCACAATAATGATGCCTCGGTCTGGATGTGAGCCAGGATAAATGTCTAGCGAGTTTCCGATGTAGGCACGGTGTAAATGGCCTCCCAGAATGACATCTACACCCAGGTCGACAAAACGATTCATGGCACGTTTCGCGCCGGGCATCGTCCAGTCGCGTTCGTAATCGGGCGCGGCGCGAAATGGTGGTGCGAGACAATGATACGGGCGGCCTGTGGCGGGGCGTCGCGAAACGACTCAGCACAAAACTCCAGTTGGCCCGGATGGATGCGGCCGTTAGAGATGGACTGGCGAGGTGCTGTTGAATCGAGGGCAACAATGACGGCCCGGCGGCCACGATAGCAGAGATCCAAGTCGTCGGAGATAAACTGACGGTAATAGCGATGAGGATCAAACCAGCGTTCTGCTATGCGCCATAGCGGCACATCGTGGTTGCCCGGCACGACAATCTGGGGCTTCTGAGGCAACTGCTTGAGGAACTCTTTCGCCTGCCGGAACTGATCTGGCTTGTGCGCTGTGTCAAATCTCCGCTGACCACGACAAGGTCTGGATTCAGTGACGGCGCGATGCGCAGCAGGGCCTCCCCCACTCGCGGCACGTAGGGCGGTCCGAAATGCAGGTCCGATATATGAAGGATGGTCAGCACGTGCTTTGGGTACCTCGACTTGTTAGGTTATCAAGCAAGACTCGGCGACGGTATCCTGGCACAGCGGCCGTGATCTGGAAATCGTCCTTTTATTGATGTCTGCGCGGCCAATGGTCCAGGACGACCAACCGGAGTCCGCGAAATCTCGGCTTCGCGCTGCTCGCCGAGGACCATTAGCAGCTCAGAAGTGAATAACTCACGATAGCCGTATTCCTTATTCGAATGGCCCGACTACCACGAATTCAATGCGACGCAAACCACTGTTGTTCCTCGGATTGATTTTGCTGGGCGTGGCCGTCTATCTAGCCCTTCGACATTTCTTGACCCTTGAAATCGTGCTGGCAAGAGAAACCCAGCTTCGATCGTGGATGAGCCATCATCGGCTCCGAGCATTCCTGGCGGGATTGGCCATCTACACTCTCCTATCGTTTGTCCCGGGCACGACGGGCAAATCTCTGGTCTTTGGTTGGCTGTTCGGCTTTTGGATTGCCTTGTTGCAAGTGAATCTGGCGCTGACAGCGGCCGCTTTGGGCAGTTTTTTTCTGAGTCGATACTTCCTGCGAGACGCGGTGCGATCCCGATTCGGATTCTATATCGACCGCTTTGACAACGCATTGGCCCGGGACGGTGGCTCGTACGTCATCGCACTGCGGCTTCTGCATGTACCCTACACATTCGTCAACTATGCCTTCGGCGCAACATCCATCCGATGGATCACGTTCTGGTGGAGTAGTCAGCTTGGAATGTTGCCCGGCAACATCGTTTTCGTGCTGGCCGGAGCTCAACTACCTAGCCTTCGTGCACTTTCCCACAACGGACTTCATGCAATGTTCTCGCCCACATTGATCCTGTCTTTCGTACTCATGGCGGGTTTTCACTTCGTTGTTCAACGTTGGATTCGGCGTTGGCGAGCGACATTTGGAATCGACACAACGGATCAGATGTCATGACACCTGATGGCGAACCGTGACTGCGTGTACCAGCGACCGGACATCGACTTTCGGTTGCGACAAGATCAGGGTCATCAAGGTCGCTTCGATATTCGTTATTGTCACGGCCAGAACCGCTACATAGAACGTCCAATCGGCCCACCCCGCAAATAGACAAACGGCGGCAATGAATACCAAATGGGCCGACACCTTTGCGCCGTATGTGTGATAACTGGGAATCTGTCGAAACTTGATCAGGCCGGCAAGAGACGTGAGCCAGTAACTCGCCGTCACGAGCAACAGCCAAGGCCAATTAGCCATCACGAAATCCCATTTCATCCAGCCGATTCCGAACAACATGGCTGTGTATAAGGCAGCGTCAGCCGCACTATCCAAGTGAGCCCCAAATTCGGTGCGCTGGTCAAGTAAAATCGCGAGTTTGCCGTCAATCCAATCGGTAAAGACGAGGAAGACAAATAAGTACAAGAAGCTTGGCTCGTTTCGAGAAAGCACTAGATAGAACAAGACGAAAGAGCCCAGCAAACGAATCGCACACAGCGTATTCGGCACGTTCAGAATATGCTCGCGATCTGACGGATCATGCGGCATGAGGAATTCCATACCCCCGAGTGCGGATCTAGTCGGGGGATAGAGCGATGAGGTAACGGACAAAGTAATAGAACAGCGGTGCGGTAAATGTCAAGCTATCGATGCGATCGAGGAGTCCACCTTGGCCCGGTAACAATTGACCACTATCCTTGACGCCCGTATCGCGCTTGATGCCAGAAGTGTTAAGGTCGCCAAAGTAGCCCGCGACACTAATGATCAAGCCGGCCAAGCAGACGGGCAGATAGGGCAGACGTATCCGTAGGAATCCCAGGTTCAACTGAGCGTTGGTTAGGGGTGTAAGCCACGGTGCCATCACCAGCGCGAGAATGATCGTGGCGGCAATCCCACCCAGCAGACCTTCCCACGTTTTGTGGGGTGACAATACGGGCGCGATCGCCCGCTTGCCAATTCGTCGACCGATGAGTGCCTGGAAGATGTCATTCAATTCCGTCAGGAAAATCAAAAACAAGAGCCAGCCGGCGGGACCCGCGACCGGGTTTGACGACGCCGGCAACGTCATCAGCAGTGCCGCGTGAGAAATGCAATAGATAGTCAGACACATTCCCCAATAGAGACTCGCGGCCGTCCGTTGGTATTGATCGGCACGATCGCGGATCACCATCTGGCAGGCGATCACCAATAGCCCCCCCAGTGGCACCAAGACAAGAAACGCGTTCACCCATCCCCTAGCAATTGCCGCGTAGTTGCAAAGCAGAAGGACGTAAGCCCAAACGGTTAAACCAAAACGATCATAGGGCAGTGGTACGAGTGCCATGTATTCTCGGATCGCAAATAGGCTGACGACGCCAAAAAGCATGACGACACCGATCCGCCCGAGCAACACGGCAACCGAGAACGTAATCGCGATGCCCCACCAAGTGCGGAGACTTGACAAGCGCTGCGCCGCCACCGCTGCCTCCGTCCCACGAATCGCGACGAGCCGACACACAGAGCCCACAATCAATGCCGTCAGCATTCCCACGAGTACATAGAACACGTTCGGCTGTATCGGCAGCAGGTCCGCTCCCAAGCCCCACTCGCCTGCCCCAATCGATTGCGCAATCAGCGTCATTTCCGCCCCCGAAACCGTTGTCTGCCTCAACGTCATGACGAATTACGGCAATGGTGGGCTCTGATACAGGGTGCCACCCGCAACTGCGATATGGACGTCTACCAGGTATTGGCGCATGACATCCGGCTGAGGGTCAACCCCCAAGCCGGGTCGGTCGGGTAGATGAATGAGGCCATCCACTGGATGGATCCGCTGACGGGTCAGCGTGGCCGCGAGCTGGCTGGGCTCGACCGGATACTCGCAGATCGTGGCCGACTCGATGCCGGCAAAAGGGGCCAACGAGGCGGCGAGTGCCAGGTGCGTCGTAAACGTGTGGTTGACGAACGTCACGTCGTGTGCGGTGGCGTAATCGGCCACGGCCTTTGCTGGACCAAGCCCGCCAATGCGCCCCGTGTCGATCTGCACGAAGCCGATGCCTCCGTAGTCGATCAAATGGCGCGCCTCATAGAAGTTTGAGGCCCCCTCGCCGCCCGCCAGCTTGATACCGCGACAACGTTGGGACAAGGCCTGATACGCGTGCAGTGCCTCGCCCACAAACGGCTCCTCCAGCCAAGTTACACCGGCCTGCTCCAACGCCTCAAGGCACTCCGCGGCCCGCTCGACGTCGTCGCGCCAAATTGTGCCAGCGTCCACCAACAGGATTCCATCTCCGCCCAAACCGTCGCGCGCTGCCGCAACTTGCTCGCGATCGGCCTGCACGGTAGATCGACCATACACACCCCAGCCAAACTTCACCGCGCGAAACCCCTGTTGCCGCGATCGCCAAGCTTTGTCGAACGTTTCCGCGGGAGAATCGCCAAATAACTGGGACGCATAGGGCATCTTGGGATACGCCGTTTTGTATCCCAAGAGCTGGTATACAGGCTGCCCTCGTTGCTTCCCAAGTGCATCCCACAACGCGATCTCCACACCCGACCACGTATGATCTGTCTGAGCGATATCCAGTCCATTGGCGCGTACTCGATGCCCCAATTCGATGATATCGTCAGGAGATTCGATTCGCTGTCCCAACACCGACTGGCGCACACCTTTGCAGGCGGAATGGGACATCGGGCAGACAAAATTCGCGATCGATACCAACGGGGATGCTTCGCACTCACCCCACCCATCGATTCCTCCGGCGCACACGCGAACCAGCAGCGCGTCCTGACTACCATCTCCCACATCGCGGATGTCGGGCATGGCCAAGTAGAACAATTCCACGTCCTCGATTTGCATTGCGCTATTCACCTTCGTAAGCGATACCAAGTACTTGCTTTCGCTACAGCCTATTTCAAAGCACCCGTTGAGCGAAAGACGACTGGCGTGAACGATGATGATCAATCCGTGCCTCGCAATGCGTACTCGCCAGCAGGCACAAGCGGTGAGTCGAATAGCCGCTGCTCCGGGAAGCAAGCGACGCAGGGACGAGCCAACTGGGAAACCAAACAGCCACCCTACCGCTGGGGGTCCTTTGAATACTGCGGTCAACATCTCCGCCACAAGCCGTCCGCCTGCCTCAAAATTGCGTGGCGGATTTGCGGCTCCAAATCGGCTCTTCTCTATCGAGTGGTCGCAGCGGTCTTTCCGCCCGTTGGCAACGGAGTGAGGACGCAATCCGTCGCGGACAGGCCCCTTGATATGACATCCCTGTTTGTTTCGGCCGCGGAGAGGCCCGCGACCACTCGTGCTCTACTGGCATGCATCACGATTGCAGGCGGCGGCGGCGGTCGTCGCAATCGCGGATGATCGTCGGCGTAATCAGCTCAATCGCTCAGAGCCGTGCTTTCGACAATTGCAACGGTGTTCGGGACGAACTCGAGCATCACGACGACTCCGGTTGCATGTGTGTCAGATGGGCCGTGGTAGACTGCGGATAATAGCGACTTACACCTCGGTTTTGCGCTCCGCGATCCCCCACGTTCTGCTATGCCCGCCTCACGACATTCTTCGCGTCATCGGTCCACCTCCTGGACCCGCCGTCTCAAACATCTTTTTTCTGCGCGGTGGCTATTCAAGCTGTCAGCCATCGATCGTCTCTTCGGCCGGCTGCAGCGGTTGTTGTTTCGCATCTTATTCCCCAAGCCACTGCGGAACCTCACGACGTTGCTGCGTCGGCGATTGCGCCGCGCTGAAAAAGGTGTAGCTAAAGCGAGCCGCAAAGTCTCCAAGACCGTTGCCAGTTCGGCAGTCGGAGAAAGTGCGAAACAGCTCAGCGAGGCACGGCCGATCACTGGAAACGAAAGCTTAGCCGCTTTATCGGCAAACGCGTTGTGGCCTTTTTCTCAGCGTTAATCCCCGCTCCGGTACGACGCCTGTCAAATGCGATTAGCAAAGCCATTTGGCACCTGTGTAGGGTCGTATTCGTCTTTGTCGGGCGCTGGTTCGGCACGCGCCAGTATTGGCATATGCTGGGAGGCCTACCTGCCTTCCTGCTTGCGCTCCCGTTGGCGTACTGCATGATCCGCTTGCCCTTTTACGGGGACGAGGCAAAAGCCAAGCAATACCGCGCGGCGGCGGCGGAAGCGATGGATCGTAAGGACTACGACACCGCCGAACTGTATTATCGCAAGCTCTACCAGTTGAATGCGATGAATGAACGTGTCGAGTTCCAAGCTGCATTTAACGCCTACGAATCGGGAATGGAAGCCGACGCGATTGCAAAGTTTCAACAGCTCGCACCGATCGAACAGCCCGGCTACGCGCCCGCTCACCTTTGGCTCGCCCAATGGTACTTGCAAGGCAAATCGAAGCTGCAGGACGAGGAAGCGTACCGACTGGCAGAACAACACTTGAAACATGCGCTAGACCGCGATCCAGGAAACCCTCAAGCCCGCGCGTTGCGTGCATTGCACTTCCAACGCACAGGGCGCTGGAACGAAGCGCTCGACGAACTTCGACAAGTGGTCAAGGTCTTGCCGCAAAACGGACTGACGCTCGCACGACTCTATGCTCGACAAGGCCGTTGGCAGGACGCCCACAATGAAATCGACAAGGTCGTTGCCATTTACGAAGAGAAATCACGCAGCGAAAAAGATCTCACACCCATTGAATATCAAATCTGGTCCGAAGCCTATTTGATTATCGGCGAACACGCGAAGGCCGAAGAGATTTTAGAGGCGGGACTCGTTGCACATCCTGACGAGGAGCAAATTCGAGACCGGCTTTACCAGTTGTCGATGAGCCACGCGACTTCCCTGGCTGATCAACGCGTCTCGGTCGAAGAACAACTACGACTGCTAAAACGCAGCTGGGAGCTCAAACCCAACGAGCAAGACCCCTTGATCCTGATTGGTCAACTCGCGACGGAATCGGGTCCTTCGCAACAGGCGGCACGCACGACGATTCGCGAACTCATGAAGTCGGAGCACCCACCAGAACTGCTGAATGCCATCCTAGGAACGATCTCTGCCGAGGAAGGTCAATACCAAGAAGCCATCGGCTATTTGGAACAAGCCTGTCAGGCGACACCCGACAATGCACAGGTGCTAAACAACTTTGCGTGGGTCCTTCTGCAGACAAAGTCGCAGCTACCCAAGGCGCTGGATTTGGCCAATCGAGCGGTCGAATTGCAGCCGGACATGTCGATCTATCGGGAAACGCGTGGACAACTTCTGGTGCTGGCAGGGCGATTTGCCGAGGCGATTACTGACCTGGAGGTCGCACTCAACGGAATCGGCGACGACGACGCCATCCACGCGGCCATGGCAACCGCCTACGAAGCCTTAGGACAAACCGAACTGGCTCGGATCCATCGGCAGCAGCTGCCGTAGGAGCGTCAAACATTCAACCGGCCCACGCGCCAGCCACGCCGGGGAGCTCGGTGCCGCCACGGCCTTCTTGCGCGTCCTTGAACGCGATCGCAGGCCGGACATGAATCGCCGCGCGTTCGCGATCCGTTGTTGACGTTGATGACGTTGATGACAATCTCTCGGCAATCCGCCACAGTTGCACGCAGTTCACCGACGACAGATTTCGTCGTGCCCGTCCGCACGCGACGACGGCTGAGCGGAGGACAGCGGGGCAGACTATTTTGTTAGCAGAACCGCCCCACTTCGCCGCCTCCCTTCGTACCGTGCGACGCTATTATGCAGTTCCGCCTCATCACGTATAACATTCACAAGGGAATTGGTGGGGTCGATCGGCGTTATTCGCCCGAGCGCGTGGCCGAGACGCTACGGTACTACCACCCGGACATCCTTTTTCTCCAAGAGGTCGACCACGGCGTACCACGGTCTCGCGGGCATCGCCAAGTCGATTGGTTCGGCGACGCGCTTGATATGCCGCATCGGGCATTTCAAGCGAACGTCAAGCTTCGCCAAGGACAATATGGAAACGCCATCCTCAGTCGCTTCCCGCTTTCTCAAGTCGAACACATTGAGCTCACCGTCCCGTTTAAGAAGCGGCAGCGCACCCTCGCGCCCGATGCCGTATTAAGACCGACATGCATCAGCGCACGCTCGTCCTATACAACATGCACCTTGGTTTAGCCGGCTACGAGCGAGCCGAACAGGTGAAGCGACTCCTGCGATCCGAGTCGCTGAAGCGAACCTGGCGAAAGACAGCGCTAATTGTCGGGGGCGACCTTAACGACGTCTGGGGCACACTCGGCCCTCGTTTCTTAATCGAGCCGGATTTTCGCCGACCTGTTCCCCTATCAACACGTTTCCCGCCGTTCGTCCCTTACGACCGTTGGATCGCTTGTTCTACCGCGGCCGACTACAATGCGTGCGAAGTTTTCGATCCCATACGCAGGTCTCACGATACGCCTCGGATCACTTACCTCTAATCGCGGAGTTCGAGCTCCACTGATTTATGCCCCCAATCCTCGATCGGCGCTAAGGCTGTCACGTATCGTGAGGATCACGTATCGACGCGACAAGAAGACGACGCGTCACAACGACCGGTCAACCGCAGACGATTCCGAGCGAATAGGCGATAGGCTAAATCCAGCCCCGGTGAAATAACGGGTAACCGCGATAGGCCCACCAACGCCCCAAATCCCACTGCCGAATACAGCCGTCGAAAGACCTCCACACCGTCGATCCATTCACCAGTCGGAAGTCGACCCTGAATCCGTGCCATCAGGTCCTCGTGGGTCTTGCCAAGCTCCTCCGCCGAAAAGCTCGGCGAGGCGATGTCTGTGAAACGGATCCGTCGGTGCCGATCACGTTTTCGTAGGAACTCGATTTCTCGGCGGCATAACGGACACTCGCCGTCATAAAACACCTCGATATCCCAGTTTCCCGTGGATAATTGCGCAGGCCCCCATCGCTTCCTCACTTTGCCGACCCCGTCGTCGGCACCCGGTTTCGATAATTGTAACGGTCCGGCAGCACGGCTCGACGCGACAGCGTGCTCCACCGACCTGACGATGACGAGTCGCATGTACCGCTTTGCCCGTTGGATTTATAGCGTTCGCCTGGCCGATTGCCAGCCCACCCTTTCGGCGAGACGCCAAGCAATCCTGCGTTCAGCCACCAATGATCGAAATGGATGTTTTCAGCCACAAGACAGTTTCCCGTCGTCAACCCCAGGCAGTCCGATGTCACGGAGAATAGCGGATGTAATAAGGCGATTTCGCCGTAACCCCCCGTGGAATAACGGCTTAAACAAAACGAACGAAATGAACGTTTTTTGATGTTTCTGGGGTTACGAACCGGCGGCCTTCGCGGTAAACTCTCCGTGAACGAATTGAACGTTTATAGATGGAGACCTCACTCATGATCGCGATCCCTGACGCCGTTTCTCGGACCTCCGCCTCAGCCAAATCGGGCCGTGAAAAACGACGCTGGCAAGCTCGCGCTGAGGCCCTTTTAACTCAGGAAATGTCCTTTATCAACAATCCAGCTTTCCGAGAGATGGACGCCGATGAGCGGTGGGTTGAGGAAGTCGCTGCGGCCCATCGAGCCGACGAGGACTCGCATCCGTTCGGCACCGGAGGGCAGCTGCGCATGCCGGCTCACCTGGAGCGTCTATGTGCGGCCCGGTTGCTACGCCCCGGAGGAGCAAGAATTGTTCTGTCGAATGAACTACTGCAAATACCGCGCAAATGTTCTGCGCGCAAACGCTGCAGCCAGAAAGAGTGACGAGATCGGAAGTAGAGCAAATCGAGCGGCTGATGGCCCGTGCGACACAGCTTCGCAATCGCATTATCCACGCGAACATACGGCTGGTCATGTCCATCGTCAAGCAATTCGCCGACAACCGCAACCGGTTTGATGACCTGCTGAGTGAGGGCATCAGTTGCCTGATTAAGGCGGTGGACAAATTCGACTTCGATCGCGGTTTTCGATTCAGCACCTATGCCACTCGAGCTGTCCGTCGAGAGGTGTTTCGTCTAGTGCAACGTCAACATCGGGACCGCATGCGTTATTCGACCGGTTCTCACGAGCTCCTCAGTCAGCAGTTAAATCGCGATACCGATCCGAAGGGTGTCGAGATGACGTGGCAGCACGTCGACGATTCGATCCGTCATTTGCTGTCGACACTTGACGAACGTGAGAGATTCATCGTACAAGCAAGATATGGTTTCGACGACATCGGTGAGAAACCAACTTTTCAGCGTCTGGGGCAGCTGCTCGGAGTGTCTAAAGAGCGAGTCCGCCAGATTGAACAACGGGCTTTGGGGAAGTTACGCGACAAGGCGGCCGAACTGCGGATGGAGTCGGCCAGCTAAGGCGAACGAGTCGAAACTTCGATGGAACGAAATAACGCCTCAGACAACACGGCTGCGGCACACGAGGCGGTGATCATCTTACACGGTCTAGCGGCTCATTGGTTGGTGATGTCGCGGATGGCATCGACAATCTCGGCCGAGGGGTATCATGTAATCAACTGGGGCTACCACAGCATTTGGAGTCCCATCGAGTATCACGCAAGGCGTCTGCGAAATAGACTGGCAGATTTGGAGTCGAATCCGAAGATCCGCCGCATTCATTTGGTAACTCACAGCATGGGTAGTATTGTCACACGTGTGGCGATATTACCTGGACATCCACAGAAGCTGGGGCGGATCGTGATGCTAGGCCCGCCCAATCATGGTTCCCATATCGCCCGACGCCTTTCATCGCCACTAGGCTGGATGTGTCCACCGTTGTCGCAGCTTTCGGACCGTCAGGAGAGCTTTGTGAATCAACTGCCGGAGCCGCAGGCGATCGAGATTGGGGTTATCGCGGCGGCCAAGGACCTCGTAGTGCCCCGCGATTCAACGCTTTTGTCAATGCAGCGGGACTGGATTGTACTGCCGGGCCACCATGGACTATTGCCCTTGCGGAGGGACACGACGCGACAGGTATTGGCGTTCCTTCGTGGGGGCCGATTTACTCATCGGGGCAACGCGGCGGCTGGTGTTTCGGCGGCAACCACCCGTCAGTTGTGAATCGCGGACTTCGCACATTCGCGTCTTCGTGGAAATCCGCTGCCCCTTGTGGATCGCCCGTGGGACAGGATAAAACCATAGGATTGAAACCGAGCAGAACTCCCCTATAAATCACATTGGAGGCTTGAACCATGAGCGTTCTAGTACAGCAAGAGGCCCCAGAATTCGCGGCTCAAGCGGTAATGGAAGATGGATCTTTCAAGCAGGTCAAACTGTCGGATTACCGCGGCAAATACGTCATCCTGTTCTTCTACCCACTGGACTTCACCTTTGTCTGTCCGACGGAGATCATCGCGTTCTCGGATCGCATCTCGGACTTCCAGAAGCTGAACGTACAGGTTTTCGGGCGCTTCGGTCGACAGTCATTTTTCTCATCTGGCGTGGCGTAACACACCGAGGACATCCGGCGGGATTGGCCAAGTCAAGTACCCTCTGATTGCGGACCTCGACAAGAAAATCTCGCAAGCCTATGACGTGTTGTTGCCTGGCGGTATCGCCCTGCGCGGTCTGTTTTTGATCGACAAGCAAGGCGTCGTTCGGCATCAGGTCGTCAATGATTTGCCGCTCGGTAGAAACATCGACGAAGCATTGCGAGTCGTCGAAGCGCTCCAATTCTTCGAAGAGAACGGTGAGGTTTGCCCAGCGAACTGGCGTGAAGGCGCTCGCACGATCAAACCGACACCCGACGACAGTAAATCGTTTTTCGAGAAAGAATACGCCTAGTCGAATTCATTCGGATTGGGTTCTTCGTACGACACGTGGAGCATCGTGGTCGGCGACGCCTTGGCCGACAGTCGACTGACGCGTCTCCGCAAAGATGGCCTCCGCGAACGAGTGATAGGCAGGAACCGCCGCCGCTTTCGCGTTTTTCTCACTGGCGAAAGCGGCCGGCGTAGCGGTTACGCTGTCATCCTACGTGACGCGTACCCGTGCCATGGAATTGTTGTGGCATTCCCGCCCCACGGAGACAGGCGGGACGGATTTGGCCCGGCATTGCGTCAGCCGTATCAATGAGCTTCCAGCCAATTCTGTCCGACTCCAATTTCCACAATGATCGGGACATCCATCGGCAACGCGTTCTGCATGGCATCGCGAATCAAGGGCACGACGGTATCTTGTTCTGATCGATACATATCGAACACCAGTTCGTCGTGCACGGTCAGCAGCATTTTGGTCCGATAACCACCCGCCTTGAGCAGCCGGTGAACTTGGATCATGGCCAGCTTGAGCATATCGGCGGCTGTCCCCTGGATAGGGCTGTTCATGGCTAATCGTTCCGCTGTGCTCCGGATGGAGAAGTTCGCGAATTAATGTTGCGCAGATACCTCCGACGACCCGTAACCGTCTGCACGTAGCCATGCTGACGAGCAAACTCGATCGTACGGTCGATATATGCTCGAACACCTGGATATTGTTCAAAATAGTTTTCGATGAGCGCGGCCGCTTCTTCGCGCGGAACATTTAAACGCTGCTGTAGCCCAAATGCCGAAATGCCATAGATGATTCCGAAGTTTACCATCTTTGCAGCGTCCCGCATGGCGCGAGTTACATCGGCCAATTCAACTTTGTAAACCTTCGCGGCGGTAGCGGCATGAATATCGATTCCACTCTGAAATGCCTCTAGCATGCCCGCATCGCGACTCAGCGCCGCCATGATACGTAATTCGATTTGAGAGTAGTCGGCCGATAACAGCAAATGGTCGTCATCGCGAGCGACAAAGGCAGCACGGATCTCGCGGCCTCGTTCCTTACGAATAGGAATCGTTTGAAGATTGGGATGGTTCGACTGCATCCTTCCGGTCGACGTCCACGCCTGACTGTAGTTCGTATGGATACGACCGGTTCGTGGGTCAACTGCATCCGGCAACTGATCGACATAGACCGACTTGAGCTTCACGGCGTTGCGGTATTCCAGGACGTCGCCCACAATTGCGTGGCGTCCGGCCAACCGCAACAATTCGGCCTCGCGTGTCGAGTGCTGCCCCGTGGCCGTCTTTTTTGGGTTATCGTCCAATCTAAGCTCGTCGTACAGCACTTCTCCAAGCTGTTTGGGTGAATCGATATTAAACTCATGACCGGCAGCGGCAAAGATTTGCGCACGCAGACCATCAATCTCTTCGGCTAAGTGCTGCGAATACCGTCGCAACGAATCTGTGTCGACTCGAATCCCTTCATACTCCATATCGACAAGCACCGCGATGAGCGGGCATTCAACTTCGTAACACACGCGTTGTGCGCCCGCTCTTCAACCTCAGGACCAAAAACATTGAACAGTTGCCAAGTAACATCTGCGTCCTCACAGGCATATTCCACCAATTGATCGAGAGGCACGTCCCGCATTTCTCGCTGTTGTGGGTCGCCCAGGAGACTCTTTATGGGAATTGGTTGATAGCCAAGATACTGAGTGGCAAGGAAATCGAGCCCATGCTTCATTTCCGGTTCAACCATCGTGTGAATCAGCATTGTGTCACGCACAGGATCGGCGACTTCGATGCCTTGCCATTTGAGCACCGTCATATCGTATTTCAGATTGTGGCCTATCTTGACGATCTGCCCGCTCGACCAAATTGGATCGAACTCGTGAAGGACTTCCCGCATGGATGATTCATCTTCGGGACAGACAACGTAATAGGCATGTCCCGACTTGCAGCAAAATGCCAGGCCCACGGGAGAGGCGGTGCGAGGGTCGAGTCCCGTCGTTTCTAAGTCAAAGCAAACGGCCGATTGTCCCGCAAGTTTCGCGAGTAATGCTTCGCGTTGCGGGCGAGTCGTGACCGCCTCGTATTGGTGTGGCACGTCGTGACTGGTGCGGTATTCGGTAGGTTCTGCAAACAAGTGTGGCTGTGAGACGGCATCGTGAGGAGTGTCATCTGATGAAGACGTTGCAAACCGTTCACCCAGTACTCGCTTTCCCAGCGTATTGAACTCCAATTCCGCAAACAACTGACTCAGTTTTTCCGTGTCCCACTGGGCCATCTTCAGGTCATCCCAGTCCACGTCGACGGGTACATCGGTGACAATCGTGACCAGTTCCTTCGACAGCCGAGCTTGCTCCAGGTGGCTTTCGAGGACCTCTCGCCGTTTGCCCTTGAGCTTGTCCGTGCTGGCGAGCAGATTCTCTGTTGAGCCGAATTCGGCGATGAGTTTTTGTGCCGTCTTTTCACCAATCCCTGGGACACCGGGAACGTTATCCGACGCATCGCCCATCAGGCCAAGAATATCGATCACTTTTGAAACGTCGTCGACTTGCCACCGTTCTTTAACCTCAGGGACACCCAGAATTTCGTATTGGCCTCCCTTGCGTCCGGGCTTCCACACAAACGTCTGTGAAGTCACGAGTTGATGGTAATCCTTGTCTGGCGACACCAAATACGTAGTAAACCCTTCTTGTTCGGCGCGCCGCGCCAACGTACCAAGAACGTCGTCGGCTTCCCAACCGGGCATCCGCAGCACAGGAATATGCATGGCTTCGAGCAAACGGATCACATCCGGGATTTGAGCCGCCAAATCCTCCGGCATTTCCTCTCGCTGAGCCTTATATGCTTCGAACCGTTCGTGGCGATGTGTGGGTTCTTCCGTATCGAAGGCCACGGCCACGTGAGTTGGTTGCTCGCGATTCAAGAGATCAAATAGCGTATTACAGAAACCAAAGATAGCCGACGTGCACTTGCCTGTTGACGTATAGCGGGGACTACGGATGAGGGCGAAGTGAGCACGGTAGATCAAGGCCATGCCGTCGATTAATACCAGGCGTTTCTCGCCTACCCGATCCTTGGCAAAAAGAATTTGCGTTTGTGACATCCCTTAATCCTGGTTCTCGAGGGCAATCAAGTGCGGGCGACAAAGGCGTCGCAATTGTTCGGGCAACGCGAAGGGGACATACATCGCTCTGACGACCACACGATAAACCTGCGTGACTTCGTATGGCGAAACAAACGCTTGAAAATCCCAAGCCGGATTCCCCGCGTCTCCGCCAGAAGGCGACTGTGCAAAACGAAGCCGATCCTGAGGACGAAACATCATAACCCACGCCATCCCATGGCTGACTACGACGAAATGTCCTGGGGGCACAACGTAATGCACACCGGCATCCGTGAGGCTCGTCTTTTGGGCGGTTGCCGACCGGACGACCAAGAGCAGCAAGAGAAGCATCAAGCGAATGATCATTTTAGCACCGTTTCGACCCTCTTCGGTTCTGACTCGTGTTGGGGAAGCGGGGCCAAGCAACGCAGCAAGGCTGGCAGAAATACAAGATCTCCGAAGAGCGCAGCGGCCAGCGTCAGCCCTCCCATAGAAGCAAAAATCCGATGGTCACGCAACCCACTAAACATCACGGTGGCAAAACCGGAGACCAGAATCACGGTAGTCATGATCAGCGCCGTTCCAACTCCCGTAAAGGCGCGGCGAATCGCCACATCCAGATCCGTCGTCTGTCGCTGCTCCTCCTGAAAGCGCGTCAAGAAATGGATCGTATCGTCGACAGCAATCCCTAAACAGATCGTGAAGGCGCACACACTGACCAATTCGAGTGCCTGCCCAGTCAATGCCAGCCACGCTCCAGTTAGAGCAAGTGGAAAGAGGTTGGGGATCAACGAGATGAGTCCAATTCGGATTGAACGAAAAGCCGCGGTCAGCACCAGAAAAATGATGAACGCAGCGCTACCTAGGCTGGCGGAAAGATCGACCACAATCTGGTAAAGATTCTCCCAGCGCCGCACCGCGGATCCGGACAGCTCTAACGTGAATCCCGGGTGTCGTTGCATAATCGTTTGGAGGCCCGCTTGGAGGCGGCGAAACACGGGCCCGTATTTGGCAATTCCCAAATCCTGGACACGAAAACCCACCTGAGCCTCTCGCAACTCCGGGATATAAAACGCGCGTTTCAACGGAGGAGGTAACAATTCGATCATCGACATTCGGTCAGTCGGCTTGCCCTCTCCTGGCAGTGCGTCGAGCAGATTGCGAATCGATAACGGATGACCAATCAATTCTTCGCTGCGTAATAACTCGTCTGTTTCCGAAATCACCACGAGGACTTCGGGAGCATCCATCGCAATACCTTCGTCCCAGCGCACGTCAACGGTCCCTCGTTCCAAACCGCCCAGTGCACGATCCATCTTTTGCAAGGCGATCAACGGCTCGCAGTTGTCTGGCAAGGCATTGGCGTTTCTTTCATCGGGTCGCAGAATCCAGAGGGAAACCGCGGTGAGTACGACGGTTGACACCACACCCACTAGCGACACGACGCGCGGGTAACGCAGCACCACGTCGATCATTCCACTGATCCTGTTCAAATGTCGATCGACAAGACTCTTCTCGTACCCGACATGGACTCGGCGACCAAGCCAGGTCGAACATGCTAATGGGATTACGGTGATCACCGCAATGAACGTAAGTAGCACTCCAATCACGCAACACCAGCCGAACTCACGGACAATCTCATGATGCGCCAAAGATAATGATCCAAAGCCGACCGCGGTCGTCAAGGACGTCAATCCGCAAGCCAGTCCCACTTCATGGATACCGGCCTGAGCCGCAGCTCGCTCCGCAAGACCTGACACACGTAGACGCCGGATTTGCACCATCAGGTGCACACCATCCGTCAAACCTACAAGACTCAACAACACCGGCAAGACGACATCGTTGAACGGATTGTCGTGCAGGTCCATGAAACGAAGCATGCCCAATGTCCAGAAGACTCCGACGCGCCGGCGCCAATGCGACCACGAGAACGGCAGTAATGCCGCGAAACAGGATGATCGCCATCAAGCCAATCATGCCGTATCCAATCAATTGGTACTTCAGCTGATTGCTTTCGTGCTGTTTCATCGCCGTCAATCGTAATGGGACATATCCTGTGACGCTGAAGGCAAGATCTACATGAGGAAACTCAGCAGCGGCTTGCTGCGCAACTTCGCGAAGTCGCTCGATGCAGTCCGTGTCGTCGCGTACATAGAACCAGTCAAAACGGACCATTAGGATCAGCGTGCAGCCATCTGGCGAGAGCAGTTGTCCTGCGACCAGCGGATGCCGGAGCGCCTTCTCTCGGGCAACGGCAAATCGCTGCTCAGAGGCTTCCGATCGTGGAAACAAGGGCTCGGGCAGTCCAAAGATATTTAAGATAGGCACTCGATCCATCCACAGAATACTGTCGACATAATCGAGTGCTTCAAGTCGATCAACGACGGCACGCATGGCCCGCGCACCATCAGGCGTAAAGAACGAACGCGATTCAACAACCAAAATGGCGTCGGCGCACGTCAGGTTGACGGGATCGACGTTCGGCAACTCAATCTCTTGATCGAGAGACGCTCCTTCGCCGGCGGACTCCGCCTGCTCGCGAATCAGCAAGCGACGAAAGAAATCTGGATCGCGATACCCTAAGGCCGCGGTGCAGCTAATCACCGCGATCAAGACGGTGGTAATCCACGGTTTCTCGACAATCCATTGCGTACAACGGTCAAAGGCGTGTCGCATTGAGGTACATCCCGGCCAGCTAGTGGTGCGCCGACAGCAGAGGTTTACTCGCGTGCACTAGCCTGCTCGATTTCTTCGCGAGTCAGTCGCTCGTCGCCGTTAAGATCGAATCGGTAGAAACCGAAACGGCGAAAGGACAACGGAGTCTCCAGTCGCTCGACGACGCCGTCCTGATTTCTGTCAAAACGTTCCAAGAACTCCCGCACGCGACGTACCACGGCCTCTTGCTCGGCCCTCGACGACGAATCATGGACTACGCCCTGATCCTTCGTGGCATCGCCTTGCGAGTTTCGCGGCACCGCAACCTCAAAGAAGGCCACGGCCATCTCTTCCCACGTTTGATCACCCCAGGTCACATGCTGAGCTGGATCTGGGTTGAATGGATTGGCGGCCGAATTGTCAAACACGACGGAAAACTTCAGCGCATCGACGTCGGCCAGCGATAAAGGCGTTGTTAATTCGTACACATGCTGCCAATTAAAATCGTAGCGGGGCACATCCAGGATGACTTGCTCCGATGACTCTTTCGTCGCCCAGAAGCGGAATGATCTTCCACGCAGGTGCATGTGAGGGACAACCGCCAGCAGCTCGCCCGCGAGGAAACCACTTCACTTGGCCATCAACCGCAAAGGCCGATTCGTACGGTGGGATTTCGAACTCTTGATCGATTCCCACCAGCGTGAACGCTTCGTGTGTAATTGTTGCATCATCACCAAACAAGATTCCCACCTGAGTCAGATCTTCCTGCACATGACCATTGGGTGTATAGTGCTGCTGGAATACCAACTTCATCCCGCAGGAACGAATCGCGCCATGTCCAGGCGGCATCTGATAGGCCCGCTGGCCAGGTACGTAGGCACTAAGCCATCCCACGCCACGAAAACAGGCGCCATCGGGCGGACGGATGAACACGATGCTGTGGTGCACGACGGACGAATTACCGGGAATGACTTGAGCGGCCGTGACCCACCGATCTTCCGTGAATCCCGGGTCAACGACAAAATACTGATATTCGACCGTGCCGCTCGCGGGAACCACAAATGGCCGATCACGCATGGCAATGATTTGATCTGGCGCACGGGGCAATTGCCATCCGGCGACGTATTCAGGCTGGTCCGGCAGCTGATCGGCGTCGCCGTAGGGAGCCCCATCGCTGACCCACCGAGTCAGCAGGCGTTTTTCCTCCGCACTCAAATGGCGGGAATTCTTAAAATCGCCGTAAGCCGGATTGGCATGCCAGGGCGGCATACGTCCCTCATTGACTACCTCCAAAATCATATCGGCCCAACCCACGACTTCGTCGTAATCCGTTAACGCAAACGGACCAATCTCGCCGGCACGATGACATTCAACACATTGACGGTTCAAAATGCACACGATCTGATGACAGTACGTTACACCCCCATCGGTCTGTTGCTTGACCCGCCCAATTAAACACCCCGCCAACTCGGTCGACGACACGTCGATCGCAACTCCTTCTAACCACTGCGAAACGGCCTCGCGCAGGTCGTGACGCTGGGCTGCGGTCCGCGCAACGCCCGGCAGGAACTGGTCATCAACGCGACCGTGATAACGAACGTCCAACTGCGAATCGACGACAAACAACTCCGGAGTCCGCGACGCTCCATACAGGTCGGCAAGCACATTATCCGTGTCCTTGATCAGCGGAAACCCAATACCATACTCGTCAGCAAACGCGACGATTTCGTCCAGCGAATCTTGTTGATTGCTGTACACTCCCACAAATCGCACGGGGTCCCGGGCGAAACGATCTGATAACTGCTGCAGCCGTGGACCATACAGTCGAGCCAAGGGACATTCGGTCCCTAAGAAACAAACCACGGTCAGTTGCCGACGTTCGGTTCCCGCGAGTTCAAAGACCTCGCCACTACGGTGGTGGCGCGAAACGCCAACGATGCCTGCTGCGTCGACGGCTCGGACGCAGAGACCCCATCGACACACCATCCGATCACCGCCAAAAGTGCCCAAGCTGCATGTCTGTGGCGCATCCAAATCGATTCCTTGTCTATCAGCGAGAGTTAAGCCTGCTGCACCCCGAGTCGCGCTGGCGTGAATATGCCAGCCACTCCTTCAAATTCAGTCCACGCCTTGCGAGTGTGGCTTCTGGGTATGATAGTGAATCAACGCCCATTTGTGCAGTTCCGTTGCTGGCTTCACGAGGGCGGCCCGGCGATAGTTCTGACGGTCTGCACGCCGGTCGGGCGGCCCGCAATAAGGCTGTTTTCCAGTACATAGTCGCGAACACTTCGTCAAGCTGATAGACTCGGAATCAAGCCGCCGTGGCGATTATTCACTGAACCTCTGGTCCCGGGAATGAGCCATGCATCGTCGCGATTTCTTGCAGGCGTCCGCCGCCGGGCTCCTACTCTTTCAAGAGACTTCAACCGTGTCCGCCGACCCGTCCAAGACGTCTGCTCCGCCCTGGATCGACGCGAAACGCCTCCAAGCCCGCAATCGGAATCGGTCGACAGTCGTCTGCCAGCACGGCATCGTCTGCGCCAGTCAACCCCTGGCGGCGATGGCGGGCATTGACATCCTCAAGGCCGGTGGAAATTGTGTGGATGCCGCCATCGCTACCAACGCCGTATTAGGGGTAACCGAACCGGCCAGCAACGGCATCGGTGGTGATCTGTTTGCGATCCTGTGGAACGAGCACGAGCAGCAACTCTTCGGGTTGAACGCCAGCGGGCGCGCTCCTTACGATTGGAATCTACAGGCCGCTCAGGAGCGGCAGCTCACAGCCATTCCTCGGAACAGTCCGCTGAGTTGGAACGTGCCGGGATGCGTTAGCGGTTGGGATGCCCTACAAAAGCGGTTTGGGACGTTGCCGCTGCGTAAATGCTTGGAAGCGGCAATTGATTACGCGCAAAACGGATTCCCCCTCTCGCCACTGATCGCGGAACATTTTCAGTTCGCCGCCGAATCTGCCCCGAGCCTGGCGCGTGTCTATCATCCCGATGGGAGGGTTCCGCAGTACGGCGACGTATTTCACAATCCGCTGCTTGCACGATCCTATCAGCAGATCGCCGAGGGAGGGACCGAGGCCTTTTATCAAGGCCCAGTCGCTCAACAAATCGTGGCGAAATCGAGGGAATTAGGCGGCTACCTCAGCCTCCGCGATTTTGCGGACCATCGGGCCGATTGGGTCAAACCGGTCAGCAGCAACTATCGCGGCTGGGATGTCTGGGAGATACCACCCAACGGACAGGGCATCGCCGCACTGCAAATCCTAAACATTCTGGAGAACTTTGAGATCGGCGAATTGGAACCCAATTCCGCCGAACATCTCCATCTGTTTGTCGAGGCGAAGAAGCTCGCATTTGAAGATCGGGCTCGATACTATGCCGACATGGAGTTTGCCGATGTGCCACTCACATGGTTGATCTCGAAGGACTACGCGAAACACCGGGCGCAACAGATTGACCCGCGTCGGGCAAATCGAGACGTGACGTACGGCGATCCGACGTTAGATTCCGATACGGTTTATTTAACGGCGGCCGATAGAGACGGCAACATGATTTCGCTCATTCAGAGCCTATATAGTGGATTTGGGTCGGGCATCTGTCCCGATGGCGTGGGATTCTCCATTCAGAACCGCGGCCAGGCGTTTTCGCTGGATCCGAACCACCGCAATCGCCTGGAACCCCACAAACGGCCCTTCCATACGATCATCCCAGGTTTCTTGACGCGTGAGGGGCGCCCGGTGATGTCGTTTGGTGTCATGGGAGGTGATTTCCAGCCCCAAGGTCACAGCCAGGTGCTGATGAACATGATCGACTTTGGCATGTCCGTCCAGCAGGCCGGGGAGCAGCCTCGGATAGCTCACGACGGCAGCAGTCATCCCTGGGGTGGCACGATGTCCGACGGCGGCGAACTGCAGTTAGAGCGTGGCATTCCCGCCGCGACCCAGTCGCGACTGGCCGACATGGGGCACCGCATCGCTACGGGTCTCTCGGCCCACGGCGGCTATCAGGCAATTTGGCGTGAGGAAAACCCGCGGCGGTACTTTGGCGGTTCCGATCCACGTAAGGATGGCGCCGCCATCGGATATTGAGCGAGGAACAACCGGCCAATTCCCGGCAAGCGGTGTTAACCAGCAGACTCAGCCAACTCCGCTTCAGCCGCCAGGATTGGCTTGATCAATGCGTTGATTTCCGCCTGCTCGCTGTCCGTCAGCCGCCGGTAGGGTGGTCGCGGCCACCGAAGTCGAACCCGACCGAGCGGATTGCGTGTTTGAGAAACGACACGTTGTACGAATTTGCATCGCGGCCTCGATACTCCTCAATCGGAAACAGCACGCGCTGCCACTTCAGTGCCAGCGAATAATCTCCGGCCGCCAAGGCAGCATGCATCGCCAGGGTCACCCGAGGACAAATGTTGCCCGCACCACTGGTGTACCCACAAGCACCGGCCAACGCAAAATAGGCGCATAGCGTTCCGCATGTCCACAAAACCAATCGATGCGGCCCCCATCTTGCTCCACAACTCGTTGGAACATGGTGACATCCGCGAGCGAATACTTCACACCGATGACCTGAGGGTGATCGGCCAGATCTAACAGCAGCTCGTGCGACGGGATCCCATCTTTTTTGTAGATCACTGCCGGGCAACGGATGTGTTCCAACAACGTCACGTAGTAATCTCTCGCGCCACTATCGGACAAATAGGGGAAACCGAGCGGCATGACCAACATCGCGTCCGCCCTGCGTCGACGGCTGCGGTACCTAAGTCGATGGCATATTTCAATTGCAGACCGACCGGAACGATTACCCGCGCTTGGTCGCCTACGACTTCGCGTGTCATGCGAATCGCCGACACAACTTCGTCCGCGCTCAAAGTATGAAACTCGCTGCTTCCGGCGCACGGGATAAAGACGCGAATGCCCGCCGTAAACAGCCGCTCAATTTGTTGCTGCATCGGCGCAATATTCAGTTTGCCCAACGCATCAAAAGCAGTGAGCGGAACCAACTGAACGGTGTGCAGCTGCTCACGTAAAGTATGAACATCCATTGTCGAACCTCCTCCGGCCAACGCGAGGCCCTATTGTACTGTCGAGAGTATGCCGCGGGGAGCCCCGCTATCGCCACTGGCCTGTCACCAGCGGCTGGCCGCTTACGCGGGTCCGCCTGACGCCGGTTTTCTCGACGCTCGACGGCCTGCCAGATTGTTCCGAAACGCATGGAACCGAGGATCTGTTGCGTTATATTGGTGCGAATCTCTCCGAATCCTCCGTAGAAAGGGCACACAATGTTGGACGACCCTCGCAACAAGTCACACCGACCACCCCAATCAAGTCCACTCACGGCGCCGCTTGTGCGCCGCCGTGATTTTCTCGCCGCCGCGGCCGCGCTGGCCGTTAGCGGCCCCGCCTGCGCGAGAATTCGGGCCGGATGCTCCCCCCGTACGCTATCCCGATCCCGACGTTGTCGAATTGGACCCTCGTTTCGCCAAGTACAAGATCGGCAACACGCCTATTCAACGCATCCATCTGGGGAATCTATGGGCGGAGGGTCCCGCGTGGAATGCCGTTGGTAAGTACCTACTTTGGAGTGATATCCCCAACAACTTGCAGCGTCGCTGGCTGGATGACGACGGACACGTTTCCACTTTCCGGCAGCCTGCGGGAAACAGCAACGGAAACACCTTCGACTTCCAGGGCAGGCAGATCTCATGCGAGCACGGCACGCGGCGGGTAGTTCGCTATGACCACAATGGCAAAGTCACGGTTCTCGCCGACCAATGGCAGGGCAAACCGTTCAACGCTCCCAATGACGCGGTCGTGCATCCGGATGACGGAGCGATCTGGTTCACGGACCCCGGATACGGCAGCCTGATGGACTACGAAGGAAACAAAGGCACATTGGAACTAAAAGAAGCGGTCTATCGAATTGACGGCCGCAATGGGCAGATCACCAAAGTGACCGACGAGATCTACAAACCCAACGGGCTTTGTTTTTCGCCAGACTACACGAAGCTGTATATCGCCGATACAGGATCGAGCCATTATCCGGAAGTGCCCAAGCATATCAAGGTATGGGATGTCGTCGACGGCCGTAAACTAGCTGGCGGACGCGAGTTTACTTCGATGCAGATGGATGGCGTCGCCGGCTTGGCCGACGGTATTCGGGCCGACGTCGACGGCAACGTTTGGGCCAGTGCCGGTTGGGTTGGGGACGGCTACGACGGAGTACACATCTTCGCGCCCGATGGCGATCGCATTGGCCAAATTCGCTTGCCCGAGATCTGCAGCAACGTGTGCTTTGGCGGAGTAAAGCGTAACCGATTGTTCATGACCGCCAGCCAATCCGTCTACGCGGTGTATGTTGAAACAAAAGGCGCGCATAACTGCTAGACGCCAGCGCCCGTACTATCGAGGCGGACAGTCATGGGCAAGTCGGCCGTCGGAGGGCCACGCCTCCCGGCCACTACGCCAAAACCTCTTTGACAACGCGGCCGTGGACATCCGTCAAACGGAAGTCCCGGCCTTGAAAACGGAATGTCAGTCGTTGATGATCGATGCCCAACAGATACAGCATCGTGGCATGCAAATCGTGCACGTGAAAGACATTCTCGACCGCGTTGTAGCCTAATTCGTCCGTCGCGCCATAGTGGCTTCCCGCCCGCACTCCGCCGCCGGCCATCCACATCGAAAACCCCTTGATGTGGTGATCCCGTCCATCGCCCTGAGCCATCGGAGTCCGGCCGAATTCTCCCGTCCAAATGACGAGCGTGTCATCTAGCATACCGCGCTGCTGGAGATCCACTACGAGCGCTGCCGATGCGCGATCCACATGCGAAGCGGCCACTTCGACGCCGTGCTTGACGCCTCCATGATGATCCCAACCTCGATGATACAACTGAATAAAGCGAACGCCCCGTTCGGCCAATCGCCTGGCTAACAAACAATTACTGGCGAACGATCCATCACCGCCTTGCGTTCCGTACAGGTCCAGGATCGACTGAGGCTCGTCGGAAAGGTCCATCAACCCAGGGACGCTTGCTTGCATCTTAAAAGCCATTTCATACTGCGAGATCCGGGCGTCGATTTCTGGATCGAGAACGCTGGCATCGTGCAACTGGTTGAGCTGATTGACGGCGTCGACAACCAGACGTTGATCGCGGACATCGACGCCCGCAGGTCGACTGACATATAACACGGGGTCGCCGGCCGACTGAAACTGCACGCCTTGAAACTCACTCGGCAAAAACCCGCTGTGCCATTTGGGCGCAGCGATTGGCTGATCCTGTCCCCCACCGCGTGACGTCATGACGACAAAACCTGGGAGATTGTCGGTTTCGCGTCCCAGCCCGTAAAGGATCCACGCTGCCCATACTGGGACGGCCGGAGATCGCCGTTCCGGTGTTCATGAAGGTATGAGCGGGATCGTGATTAATCTGCTCGGTGCGCATCGATCGGACGATGCACATCTGGTCAGCGATGCGCGGCAGGTAACGAAAAACCGTGCTCATTTCCTGACCCGAATTGCCGAAGCGTGCGAAACGGTGCTGCGGCGCTAGACACGTCAGTTTTTGCCCCTGTAATTGTGCAATGGGCTGCCCTTTGGTGAACGATTCGGGCATGGGCTGTCCGTGCATCGCCGCGAGTTTCGGTTTGTAGTCAAGTGTCTCGAGGTGAGATGGACCGCCCGCCATGCACAAAAAGATTACCCGTTTGGCTCGCGACGGCCAATGCAGGGGATGGATTACACCCGGGTCAAGTACGTCACTCGCCTGAGTCACGGACGGGGATGACAGCATCGAACTCAACGCAATGGCACCGAGCCCCGTTGCCGATGATTGCAGGAAAGCGCGGCGCTCTTGATGGCCGGCATTGAATCCCCAATCAATGCGGGTCCATGTGCTCGACGTAGCAGCGTCGATGGCAGAGATCTCTCCATCCTCATTTGCCTTTCAAGCTCATTACAAATCGCGATTGAGTACCTTCACAATAGCCTGCCGGGCGTATCTCGTTACTTCAAGAGCGCTGATTGTTTCGTGCAAATTCAATAACACACGAGCAACACTGGTCCAGGCTGCCAAGTCCGCTGCCATGTCGTCCGTCAGCTCCACTTCCTTCCAATGGCCAATTTGCAGCAACTCCGTGCAGCCTCGGGCGCGGCGTCGTACCGCCGTCGCTGTTGCCGAAACACATCAACCAATACGCTTCGTTCCGGCTCGGTCGGCAACCGTGAGAGCGTTTCGAAATACGCCCAGTCGATCTTGTCTTCGATTTGGGATTCCGAACAATTCGCGATCCGTTGCCCCAACGCCCGCGCGGCTTCAACATACGATGGATCGTTCAGCAAGACTAATGCCTGTAAAGGTGTATTCGAACGGACTCGTTTCGCCGTACATTCTTCTCGTGATGGGGCATCGAAGGCCACCAAACTAGGATGTAAAAATGTCCGACACCAGTAGGTATAGAGACCGCGCCGATATTGATTTTCCCCCACATCCGGCTGGTAAGTCCGCTTGGGGAAATTCAATTGCGCCCAATAGCCCACCGGTTGATAAGGTTTGACACTCTCACCGCCAACGCGCCCGACAAATAGTCCGCTCACAACCAAGGCGTTGTCACGAACGAACTCGGCGTCCCTCCGAAATCGGTTTTGACGTGCCAGCCAAAAGTTATACGGGTCCGACTTAACCAGTTGAGTGGTTGGCGTGGATACTTGTCGATAGGTCCGCGACAGCGCCATCAACCGGACCATGTGCTTTACGTCCCAGTTGTGTTCCCGAAACTCCACCGCCAGCCAATCGAGCAACTGCGGGTGACTGGGGAATTGGCCTTGAGAACCAAAATCGTCGGGCGTCCGCACCAGCCCCTGGCCAAACATGATCCGCCACAAATGATTCACGAACACTCGAGACGTTAGCGGATTGTCCCTCGAAATCAGCCAGCGTGCCAAATCCAATCGCGACGCACGTTCGTTCTTAAACCCCGAATGGCCAAATATTGCGGGGATAGCCGGCTCGACGATTTGTCCCGACTCGTCAAGCCAATTTCCCCGCGCGAGGATTCGTGTCATGCGGGGTGTCACAGACTGGGTTACCAGGGTTCGGCGCACCAGTTTGCTCAGCTCATCGCGATCTTTCCGTAAATTTGCGATTTGCTTTGCTGAGCTCGGAGCTCTCGGAATTGCCGGGGGCGGCCCCGTTCTCCCCAGCGCCCTTGTCTGCTTCCAAGGCGGCGATTTGCTCGTCCAACTCTTGAAGTCGCTGCTGCTGCGCGGAGTTGGGCAATTCAAGGTTCTCTCGCTGACGCCCGACTTCAACTTCATCCACATCGGCAAAAAATGCGGCCAAACGATAAAAGTCACCCATCGTAAAAGGATCGAACTTGTGGTCGTGGCACTGAGCGCATCCCAGCGTCGATCCTAGCCAGACACTCGAAATGTTTCTCACACGATCAGCGTTGTAGATCGCTCGGTACTCACGCGGCTGCGCGCCACCCTCCTCGGTCGTCTGCAAGAGACGATTGTATCCGGTCGCAATCAGTTGTTCTTGAGTTGGGTGATCGAGCAAATCGCCTGCCAATTGCTCAACTGTAAATTGATCAAAGCGTTTGTTGGAATTAAATGCGTCGATCACATAGTCGCGATACGCGTCTATGCTCCTATGCTGGTCGCCGTGGTACCCGCAGGTATCCGCAAAACGGACGAGATCCAACCAGAGGATCGCCATCCGTTCGCCAAAGTGCTTGGACTCCAGCAATCGATCCACGAGCCGCGGATAAGCTCCTGGTGCCTCGTCAGCCAAGAACGCCCTCACATCGGACGAACTGGGCGGCAGTCCCAGCAGATCGAAACTCAGCCGTCGGATGAGCGTCGCGCGACCGGCCTCCGGACGCTGCTCGATGCCTCGCTGTTCGTTCTGCGCAAGCACAAAAACGTCGATCGCATTGACAGGCCATGCTTCATCGCGAAGAGGGGGCAGCGTGGACCGCTGCGGTGGAGCGTACGCCCAATGATCCGTGTACACAGCACCTTCGTCGATCCATCGGCGCAATAGCGCAATCTGGTGTTCGTCGAGCGGGTCGCGGTTTGACGAAGGCGGAGGCATTTTGACATCGGGGTCGTCGCTCGTCACTCGACTGATCAGCTCGCTGGCGTTCGCCTGGCCAGGAATCACCGCCGACTCAGTAGCTGCCGCATGACTGTCGATCCGCAAATCGTTGTCCTGGTCTTGACGATCCGGTCCGTGACAGGCAAAGCAACTGTTCGACAACATCGGGCGAACGTCTCGTGCGAAATCGACCGGAGCGTCGGCGAACAGTACAGCTTCATCCAGGGCCAGCCACATAATGATCGCGCAGCAAACGCGGCGCATCAACGAATCCTGCCGAAAGCAACACGTGAACATAGCTACCATCGAATCTCAAGTTCCTTATTCGCCGCAAGCACCAGCAACGCATGGGCCTCGCCGGCAACCTCCACTGCAGTTTAGCCGTAACCATCCAGCGACTTGGTACAAACACCTTGGGAATTCAAGAAAATATGTCATTTACGACTCGACCGTAGACATCCGTCAAACGAAAGTCGCGACCGGCGTAGCGATATGTTAACCGTTCGTGATCCAAGCCCAGCGCATACAAAATCGTCGCATGCAAATCGTGCATGTGGACACGGTTTTCAATGGCGTAGTAGCCAAATTCATCGGTGTTCCCATGCCGAATACCGCCACGCACACCTCCACCTGCCAGCCACACGGTAAACCCCTGAGGATTATGGTCACGACCGTCTTTGCCCTGCGCGATGGGAGTCCGCCCGAATTCGCCTCCCCACACAATCAGCGTATCGTCCAGTAAGCCTCGCGACTCCAAATCCGTCAACAATCCCGCGATCGGTCGATCGACAGCACGCGAGTTATTTGTGTGGCCTGTTCGCAGGTTGCTGTGTTGGTCCCAAATGTTGGCCGTGCAAACCTGAACATAGCGCACCCCCGCTTCGATCAGCCTCCGTGCCAAGAGGCATTGTCGGCCAAAATTATCTGTCGCGGAGTCTCCAATTCCATAGAGTCGATGCACAAACGGCGATTCGTCCGTCAGTCGCAAAACGGCCGGTGCGGCGTTCTGCATGCGAAATGCCAGATCGATGACTTCTGCCGCACTCTGAATCCGATCGTCGGCAGCCACACGTCGCAAGTGGTCGCGATTGATCTGCTGCAACAATTCCATTTGACGCCGCTGCTCATTCGAATCGCGGCTGGCGTTGACCAAATAGGGAATTTCTCCCTTTCCCAATTTGCCGGAGCGACCAATCGTGGTCGCTTGATGGACCGCGGGGAGAAACGCCGAACCGTAGTTGCGTGGGCCTCCATGTCCGCTAGAAGGTGCGATGGAGACGAATGTGGGCAAGTTACGGTTGGCGCTGCCGAGTCCATAAGACACCCAAGCGCCGACAGACGGCCTCACCAGCGAATCACTGCCAGTGTGCAACATGCAAACCGCCTGACCATGAGATTGGCCGCGACTGTGCATGGAATGGATCATACACAACTTGTCGGCATGCCGAGCCAGCTCCGGCATCAGCTCAGAAAACCAAAGCCCACTCTCTCCACATCGCGAGAATCTCCAGGGTGATGCCATTAACTGCGGCTTGGCACTAATGTTCTTTGCGGGCTCAAACGGCAGCGTCTGTCCGTCGCTGTCCTGCAGCTTCGGTTTGTAGTCAAATAAATCAACTTGGCTGGGACCACCATGCATGAACAAGAAAATCACGCGTTTTGCTCGAGGTACATGGTGGGGAAGCACAACCGTGTCACCGTCCCCATAGGCCATGCGGAGGGTCAAGTCACCGGCAGGTACTGCGATTGCACTGGCAGCGCAAACCTTCAGCCATTGGCGGCGCGAACTTTGGTGAGCGGCGCGGCACGAACTCGAATCGCATTCCGCTGCCACGTTTTCGGCACATTGCCTTACCACTCCTAATTCGACTTGCCTTTGCATGCGTAGGTCCTTCGCCACTTATCAGATATCGAGTCATACCGATTGCGCGATGCATCCTGCTACGCCACCATCGTATCAGGGCCAACCGATCTCGTCAGGCCGCATACTGTCAGTCAATAAACCGAAACTCCGTCGAAGCCAACAAGGCATGGCATAAATCGGTCCAAGCAGCTACGAAGGAAGCTGCCTGAACCGGCTGCTCGCCTTGCGCCGGTGCAAAAACTCCTGGTCTCGTCGTCGTTCATTTGGGTGAGGTGCTCGCTGAAAAATGATCTGGTACAGCGCATCGAGTCGCCGATCGTCATTGAGTTCGTCCAATACGCGAAGTACGGTACGCTCGGCCGCTTCACGGACAAATGGGTGATTGAGCAGCAACAGTGCCTGGACAGGTACGTTCGTTTCCGGTCGGCGACCTACGACGCGATCGGGATCTGCAAAATCGAACGCAACCAAGAACTCCGGCAGCTCATTTCGAACGATGGGTAAATAAATGCTGCGTTGGCTCGTGCTCTGGCCCTTGTAGTTGGTTCCGTTCGCACTGTTATCGTTAACCAGTTTTCCCAATTGCGCAACGGGGGACTTCCCGATCGAGCGATCGAGTGATTGACTCACGGCCAGCAACGCGTCCCGATACTGCTCCGCAGTCAATCGCTTTCGATGGGCATGTGACAACAGTCGGTTTTCCGGATCGATGTCTTGCGCGGGGCGATCACTGTCGACCTGGGCTTGGTAGGTCTGAGTCGAAACAATCCGCCGCACCAAGTATTTCACCGACCAATCGTGCGCAATAAAATCCGATGCCAACACGTCCAGCAATTCAGGATGGGTCGGTAGCTCGCCGAGCTTGCCGAAATTATCGCAAGTCCGCACGATACCGACGCCGATCAAGTGTTGCCAAATCCGATTCACCATCACCCGTGCCAACAACGGTTTGGCGGACGATGTCGTCCATTCCGCGAGCTCCAAGCGGCCACTCTCGGCGAAATTACTCAGGCTCGACGGCCCGCCGGAAGAGAATGCCTGCAAAAAACCTCGAGGGATTAGAGGACCGAGATTTGTGTGCACACCTCGAATTCGCAAGGCAATGTCCTCTGGATGCGCTGCATCGCGCACAGCCATCGCCTTGGGACGCGGACGCGGCGATTGTTCCTCAAGATGCCCGAGTTCTTCCTTCAAACGCCGCGACTCATCCTGAAACCGCTGAAGTTGCTCCCGAAGCGTAACGATGCGGCTTGCCTCCGGCTGAGGTCCCGACGGCAACGCCACCGAACCTCGCTGCATCTGAACGGGCAATAGTTGCACGGCGTCGGCAATCACATAACCGTCGGTTTCGCCATTGGACACGATCACGACGGGATGCGTCCCCGCGCTCAACTCGTACGTTCCCAGCGGATGGAATAGACGATCGACCTCGGGCTCGAGAGTTTGATTTATAAATTGGTGAACCACGGCTTCTCGACACCGAATCTCAACGGGAACACGGGTTGCTCGATTATCACCCGCCGTATAGGAAAGACGGATTTCATATGCTCCGTCGGTGGGAACAGTGGCCGAGAAGATGACGGACTTGTTTCCCTTATCGCGGTTATCGTCATGCAAATAATCTGCTCCAACAAAACGCTTTACGTGTTTCGATTCCTTCCATTCGCCACAAAGCTCTGCTTCGCCATTATCCACGACCAGTCCTTCGCACATCAACGATATGCGGTCAATCTCATTCTGCACCGAGTTGCGTTGCTGTTGCAATTCCTTGATTCTGCCCTCAAGATCTTGTCGCGACCGCTGGTATGCTGCCAGCTGCCGAGCGTGCTCGGGTGTCGTTGGCAGGTCCTGCTCCACCCAATCAGAAACGAACTCTTGGATCTCACCCTCTAGGGTTGTAGTACTACAGAACACACCGGCGAGTGCGTAATAATCGCGAGACGGGACAGGATCGAATTTATGATCGTGGCAACGCGCACAACCCAATGTTAGCCCTAAAAAGGCTTTTCCAAAGGTGTCGATTTGTTCGTCGGCAACATCCAGTTGGAGCTTCTTTTTGTCCCGTTCACTTAACATCTTTGGGCCCAACATTAAAAATCCTGTAGCGATAAGCTGCTCGGCCTGCTGCTTCTGATCAACGTACGGCATCAAGTCTCCGGCCAGCTGCTCACGGACGAAACGGTCATACGGTTTATCGGTGGACAAAGAATTGATGATGTAATTTCGATATCGCCAAGCTTGATGATAGGTCGCGTTAAAATCATTTCCGTTGGTGTCCGCGTAGCGAACAACATCTAGCCAATGACGCGCCCAATGTTCGGCAAATGCGGGTGTTGCGAGCAACCGATCGACGGTCTGCGTCCAAGACTCAACCGAAGCATCGCGGCAGAACTGAGCCACCTGCTCTGGCTGTGGCGGCAAACCAATCATGTCGAAATACAATCGGCGAATTCGCGTGCGGCCGTCTGCCAGAGCTGCTGGGCTCAATCCAGCGGCCTCCAAGCGCGCGAAGACAAAGCGATCGATTGAGTCCGTCGCTCTCTCAAATGAACTGGCCGGAACCGAGCTTGCATGAAGGGGTTGAAAGGCCCAAGACGATGAATTGGACGTCTCGACGGAGTCCAACCGCGACGGCAAAGAAACACTCTCGCGCAGGATCGAAAGCGCCGTGTTCAACCCAACTAACAAAGTCAGCCGTTACGTTTTCTGGCAACTTGGCCGCTGGCGGCATTTGAAAGGACTCGGGGTCATAACGCAAAGCTCGAATCAGCAGACTGGAACCCACATCGCCTGGAACAATGGCCGGTCCTGAATCGCCCCCGCGTCGAATTCCTGTGCGTGTGTCCAGCCGCAAGCCGCCTTCAAGCGACTCGCTCGCGGCGGAATGACACTCGTAGCAGTGTGCCACCAAAACCGGCCGAATCCGCGTCTCGAAAAACTCCAACTCCTGGGTCGGAGCCCCAATTGCCAGAGACGCGCAGGCGACGGCCGCGACGCCCGATCAGCCCACTACATCGCCGATTGACGACCGAATTTCCCGAACTTAACATCATGGACTTGCCCCAGTGAACCTCACAATCGTCGCCCGATTATATCAGGTTGGCCTCACGCACCGGCCAAACACGAAACTGATCTGGCCAACCCCAGTTTGGAGTGCGACAATTGCTTGTGGCCAGTACCACCCTCACTGCCCCACGTGGAACGCCTACGATACAACTGAGTCCAAACGCATACTGACCGTGGTAATCGAGTCTACCAAGCGACCCCCATCATGCCACCCTCTGCCTGGTCATTTGAAATCACTTATTGGGGCGCGACAGGCAGTTTTCCCCGCGTGATGTCCACGGACGAAATTCTCGCCAAACTCGTGGGCACCATCCGACGACTTGGTGAACTCGGCAAATTGCACGATGTTTACGCAGACGACCTGACCGATCGAGAGATCGCGGATCAGGTCGCGAAATGGGTCCCGTTTGACTTACGATCGACCTACGGCGGCAATACGACGTGCATCGAAATCCAGACGCCTGAATCGCTGCTGATCGTGGACGCCGGCAGCGGTCTCCAACCGTTGTCCGCGACCAATCAACAACGATGGAATGCCGAAAACTACTGTGGGCCGCGTGAAGGCCACGTTCTGATGACGCACGCACATTTGGATCACACGTACCGCTTGGCATTTGCGGATGCGTTTTACGATCCTCGCAATCATTTCACGATCTGGGCAGAAGTCGCCGTTGTCGAAACGCTAAACGAGTTGCTGCGTGCGCATGACCGTACTCCCAATCTGCTGATACCAATTAATTGGCAGCATTTGAGCGGTGTGCGCAGACCTCAAGCCAATTCCCTCATGCGGCCAATTTCGAATTGACGAAACAACCGTAACGACCCTATCCCTCAATCATCCTGGCGGCGCAGTTGGCTATCGCTTCGACCGAGCCGGTAAGCGTCTGGTGGTAATTAGCGATCACGAGCAAACCGAAGTCCCAGATTCTCGTTTAGCGGAATTTGCTCACGCGGCCGACTTGATTTACTTGGATGCCCAATATCTGGATGTCGAATATATGGGGCAACAGGCACTTAGCCAATTGCCAGCTCGGTCACGACAAGGATGGGGACACAGCTCCATCGAAGCCAGCATCACTACTGCGGTGGCCGCCCAAGCCCGAGAGCTACATCTGGGTCACCACGATCCCCATCGAAGTGATGCGGAATTGGCGGAGATCGAGCGATACGCTAAGGTGTTCGCTGACCAACTACAGAAAGATCTCCGTCGCAATCGGCGCTGCAAGGTCCAGATGGCCCGCGAAGCTTTGGCGTGGAAGATTTAGTAGCCTGAGCGGGAATTGGACTGAACGGTTGACGTTTTATGTTAAGAAGCTCACCTGAGAGCAAAACCGACTTTAGTCGAGCTGGATTAAGGGCGTCCACTTGACGTCCGAACGCGTATGAACACGCGCGATGATGTCGGCGCTGCGAGGACAGGACTGCAAGAGCACGGCAGCAATCTGGTGCACCGGAATCCCTCCCACGTCATAGCAGAAGGCGATGTCGCCATCGGTTACGGGCAATAGCTTCGTATGTTGCGAATCATTCGAATCCAACGCATTCTCGAGCTTCTTGCCATCGGAGCCACGAGGTAACGCAGCGATCAATCGAGACTTTCCACCGCAAGATGACAATAGATTTGGCCGGGCTAACTTGATTGACTCCTCAATCCAATGGTCCAATCTTTCTTCGGGAACTTGATGTTGCTCTAATATTGCGTCAAGACCTTGCACTCGAATTCTGGCCGCAATCAAGGACCGGGCGTGCCGATATAATAGTTGCGAAAACTCGAGTTTCCACTTGTCGCGTCCCTCGTCCTGCGCTTTACAAAATCCACCTTTCGCCTTGAAATAGCGATGCTGGACAGCCTGATCGAGTTGAGCGACCAGATCGTCAAGGGCATCCATCGTCGACTCGAAGTAAAGCGACGCAACGATGGCATTTGGAGACGCCATACCTGGCAACCGATGTCCATCGTCTCGAAAATGTGGATTTTCAAATTCGTCCGCCAGTTCGGCACATTCTTGGCGAATGCTGGCGAGATGGAGGATGAGTTGATCGAGTTGACTGCGGACCCGGGCGGCCACTCGACTGGCATACGACGTAAGAAAATCCTCAAGTCGCAGCGTACCGTATTGCCGAATCACCTCCGAGATGTCGTCCGTACGATCGTCCTCCTGGCCGCGGCGACCTCCCCGTGCCGGCGGTTCTTCGATACGGCGTGTCAACAGTGACAACTGTTCGCGCAGGGCACGCTGATGAGTCGAAAATTGATCCAACAATTGTTCGACGTGTGCCGATACCCCTCGGTGAATGGCTTCGCTCATTCCAATTCGATGTCCGACACTATCCAGTTTCGCCAACACCAATGTCGAAAGTTGCTTGGAAATCTGTTCGGAGATTTGGTCTGCACATGTTTCCGCCGCACTCTTCATGCAGACGCTGAAAGATGATACGGGCTTACGACGGCTAATCCCCAAAGCATTGTCCGCAGCATCCTCGATCGCTGGCATCAAGGCCGTTGGTGGATCGTCGGTGAGTACTTGTCCGGGTGTTGCACAGAACGATTCAAGCGATTGCTGGATTAAATCGAGCACAGTCGCTTCCCAGCTGCTTTTCTAGGTCAATTCGCAACCTCGAAGTTAGACGATCCGCGGCTAAATCTACATCCGTGATGATACTCGCGACAGATCCCTGTACCTGATCCGTCTGCAATAGTTCGTCGGCAGGCTTTAGCCACGTTTTTAGGACGTGGTTACAGATGATTTTGGCCGATGTGGTAACCGTATCGCAATCGATGCCACCGGAATGGCTCACGCCAAGTGTTCGAAGATACATGTCCTCGTCGATCAACACATTATCGTCTCGGCACAACCGAAAGTACTCCCCGCACGGAGTCGCAGCGTCCAAGAACAGGTATTCCGCGAGGACATCGGCCATTGCCGTATACTCGTCGGCCAACGGGTCATTACCCATATCAATCAGGTATGTGTTGTCGAAGGTGGGACACTCCGCGAAGGCAGGCAGGTCGCACGACGGATCGCCAGGATAGCCACCGGAGTGACTATAGTGATGGAGTTCGCTCAGGCAGCAGTACGTGTTCGCGACGGTTATGTCACGCTGCGTCGAGGACCGACCGGTCGAATAGAGCAGGATCCCGTGAACGGGGTAGTCGTTCAAACCGCGTTCGGCCAGGACCATTCGAATCGTATATGCAAGATCCGCCACCATCCCACTACCCGCACCACCTGAAATCGAGGCCACCACGAATACTTGGGGATGGTTGTCGCCACTTCGCATTTCGCAAACTTGTGCTGTGCGACTGACCGCCTCCGCATCCGTCATCTGTCCGATCACGCTATGCAAACGGTCAAAAACCTTGTCATGATGATCTACAAATGCAAGTCGACCAAGAGGCCGTAAACCTTCGGTTTGACGACTGCGCGGAATGTTGTAGATCCAGCGACGACTAAGCCAACCGAAATGCGATTCCGCCTGTTCTCGGTATTCGCTGGGACTCTTGAGTGGCAAGGGAAGGATCTCATCATGATTCAACCGCTCCGGTCCCATGCCCGTCGTCGCTTCGCTTAGATCGTGCGAGTCGGTATCGAGGCATAGGATTCTCAGCGCAGGTCTCTCCTCTGCATCACCTAATCGTTCCTGAAATCGCCGCTTCAGATGTCGGAGGACTCCGGTCGCCGTTTGACCCACGCCAACGAATAAAGTCGGATGAAACTTCGCCTCGTCGATCGCAAACTCGAGTGCAGGAAGTTTGCTCTCTCCCACGCTCTGAGCCATCGATGTAATACCGCCCAAGGGAGTAGCGGCTGTTTTCGAATAGGTGTCAACAGGCGTCGGTTCATTGGACCGGGGCTTGGAGTCCGGTGTGCGACGGCGAGGGCGACTGCGACAGCGAGTCAACTCGTTAACAAACGCGCGACTGCTTACAAAGCGAGCATCCGCCGACTTGGCTAGCGCTCGTCGTACCGCGCCCTGATCTCCGGGACTGAGATTGGCTAGGTCCGGAGGCTCATGCAAATGCTGCAAAGCAAGCTTTGCGGGCGTCGTCCCAGAAAACGGACGTTTACCTGTCAACATTTCCTGAAACACAATCGCCAGACTGTACTGATCGCTACGGTTGCCTGGTTGACCATCAAAGACTTCCGGTGCCGCATAGGTCGGCGTCAAGCCGCCCATCAACGATAAGGAGGAGTCTTGAATGTCTTTTACAAGTCCGAAGTCAGCGAGCTTGACGTGACCGCCCACGAGCAACAGGTTTTCTGGCTTCACGTCCAAATGCAGCAAAGAGTGACTCTCGTAGATGTAGTCGAGTGCTTCAGCGGCATCCGTCAGGTAGCCCAACAACTCATCCCGCGGAATCCCGACTTCGCCACCTAATACACACTGGCGAAAGCGATCCTTTAAGCTCTGTTCAGCCAATTCGGTCACGACGACAAGGCGACCGTCGACGATATCAATCCGTTCCAGAGATAACAGAAACGGATGCCGGACTGCTTTGATCCGATTTAGCGCCTTCAGCTCGCGCTGAGCTCGGCTTTCGTCATGGCACCCAAAGATCAGCTTGATTGCTTTGGTCAGACCTCCCGGTGCCTCGGCAACCCAGACCTCACCGTATCCGCCCGAGCCGATTTTTTCTCGTAACGTGTAGCCCAAGATGGAATCGGCAGGTTGTGTGGGTTGCAGCAACATCGGTGGTCTATCGGGGATTCTTTTCAGTTAGCGCCTCATGTGGCATTCTCATAACAAGCAATCCTAGCTCTTCGTTTGGTACACGAACGCCAGCGAGAGCGGCGCCGGGCCTTGGTTCAGGCGTACAACCATTTCGCCAACGGACATCACCTCGGATTCCGCACCAATAAGCTCCTCACTTCATTGGCTCGAACTCGACCGTTCCCAACCAGCCTATCCGATGGGACTATAGTCCTGAGGCGGAAATGACCGCCTGGGTCTCACCACAAACTACGGTGAAGTAGCTCTTGACGACACGATCGAAATACTCCCGTTCCATGGCCATCGGTATATCGTTGTACGTACAGTAGTTCTTGATTTGACCAAGTAAGTCGCGAGGATGACATCGTCGTAGTTGACGTTCGTAGGGTTGATAGTGCGTGTCGAGCAAGTACTGGACGGCATCCGGTCGGTATTCGCAATCAAAGACATCGGCATACATTTCGAATAATCGGAAAAACTCCTCACGCGTCGGATCGCCGACTTCGATCTTATAAGGAATGCGTCGCAGGAATGCTTCATCCACGAGATCGCTCGGCTCAAGATTCGTAGAGAAGATGATTAGCTGCTCAAAGGGCACCGATATCTTCTTGCCGGTGGCCAGAGTCAAGAAGTCAATCCGAGACTCAAGTGGTACGATCCACCGATTCAGTAGGGCATCCGGCTCCATCCGCTGCCGGCCAAAATCGTCGATCAGCAGGCAGCCACAATTGCTCTTCAGTTGGACGGGGGCCTCACTGACATTGCTGTTCGGGTCATGCCGGATTTCTAGGCTCTCCATGGTGAGTTCACCTCCCACCACAACCGTCGGTCGGCGAATCTTAACCCAACGACGGTCGTAGGTAGCAGAGCGAATGATGCTGGAATCTTCGGAGTGATCCGCTTCATGCATGGCAGCATCGTAGAGCTTAATAATCTGGCCGTCCTCAATTAGTGAATGAGGAATCCAAATGCGTTGTCCAAAACAGACCGTAATCCTTTTGGCCAACGTCGATTTTCCGTTGCCCGGTTCACCATACAGGAACAACCCGGCACCCGAGTTGACTGCTGGTCCCAGGCTATCAAAAAGACTTTCATCGATGGAAATATCGGCAAAAGCCCTCCGCAATTGTTCCTGCTTCGGTGACTCGGCGCGAATCGTCTGGGCCTCACTGGCGACTACGTACTCTGATAACGGCACGGGTGCCGCGCCGACATACGCGCACGCATTCATAGCTATTTGAGCGGTGGTGCGTCCCTGTTCCGTGAGGGCGTAAACATAGTCGTTTAAGGGCGCAGATCCTTGGTGCACGATAGCCTGGCGCGATCGCAATGATTGAAATACTTCGTCAAGGATACGAAACGGCAGGCAGATGTTGTCAGCCAGCTTGCGGCCCGTGGCCGAGCCGACGAGAAGAAGTCGCTTCAACAGCAGCGATTCGATCAGTGCGATCGGAATACCCGTCTCCTGGAGCGACGCAGGTTCTGCCGGCCGATAAGCCTCCTCCGAGAGAATAGTGGCCAGCAACTCGTCACGATCGAGTGTTTCAAATTGCGTCATGTTGCGGGGCTCACACACGAATGTCGCCTGACTTACACAATTCAACCACGACAGCTTAGCTTATGTGCCTATTCACCGAGATTGTCCGGCCCCCTACTTCCATCCGAAGGGTGCGTAGCCAAATTACGTGCTACCTATGATTAATGTCGAGTTACATTTCCTTTGGTACTATCAAGCTCAATTGCCGCCGAGCGGCTGCGTCTGGTGCGAGCCGACCCTGTCCATGAAAAGCGTTGAAGAATCGCAAAGCACGATATCCGCCATCGGCACGTCGACCTGGTTCTTGACAGGACAGACCGACGATTCCGAGCAGGTGCGACATATCGCAATCCGCTCGACGCCTTTCTGCGTTGGACGACGCAGCGATTCGTCATTGCGGTTGGCATACAGTTGCGTGTCCAAGAAACATGCCGAATTGCTGATCGCTCAGGACGAACTTTGGATTCGCGACCTTGGCAGTACTAACGGGACCTATGTCAACGGCGAACCAGTCACATCACAAGTCCAACTGCGAACAGGCGATATCGTGCAATTCGCCAGCGTCGTATTCCGAGTCGGTCGATCGGAGTGCAAAGGCGAAGAACTGACGAATATAGGTACGATTCACGAGGAAACATACGACCACGCGGTAGCGATGGTCCAGTTGGAACGATTAATCAACGAGCGCACCGTCGTTCCCTTCTTTCAACCCATCGTTAGCCTCGATTCTGCCTCGCGACCGGCGGTGGCCTACGAGGTACTAGGACGCAGCCATCTCTTTGGGCTGAATAGTCCAAAAGAAATGTTCAAAACAGCCTCGCAACTGAATCTGGAAACGGAACTCAGTCGCGTGTTCCGTAGCCAGGGACTCGAGCTTGCCCAGCATTTTGAATCGACGATCGCACTGTTTGTCAACACACACCCCGCGGAGTTAAGCGGGCCGGGATTACTAACATCTCTTCAAGAGCTCCGCGTATGTGCTGCTGATCGTCCGTTGGTTCTAGAGATTCACGAGGCCGCTGTCACGAACTCGAATATGATTCGTTCGCTGCGCGACAGCCTGAATGATTGCTGTGTCCAACTGGCCTTTGATGACTTTGGCGCTGGTCAGGCTCGACTCTTAGAACTTGCTGATGTCCGCCCTGACTTCATTAAATTCGACATGAAGCTGATTCAGGGCATCCACCATGCCCCACCTAGCCGGCAGCAAGTGGTTGCACTATTAGTCCGCATGGTAAACGAGCTGGAGATTACTCCGGTCGCAGAGGGTGTGGAAACAGAGGAAGACCACGAAGTATTACGGCAGATGGGTGTGCAGCTGGGCCAAGGTTTCTATTATGGACGGCCAGGAGCCATTTCAGAATACTGTCCTGATTTGCGATCCTTGTCGTGAACTGTGAAGAATCCCTGCCATGAATTCTCTCGTGCTAAAGTCACGACAAGTCCCAACTTGGTGAAATCGCTGACATGAAAACGTCGTCTCCTGCTCAGAACTCGCGCGGACATGATATCGATCGTCGTCGCTTCCGCCGCTTCCTTGCTCAGCCCGTCGGCATCCACGTTCATATCGGCAAGAAGACCATTCCAGGAAAACTGGTGAACGAATCCATTGGTGGGCTAGCGCTGACAATTCACGACGCAACCGCGTTGATAGTCGGGCAAGAAATACAAGCGATCGTGCGCAATGCGGCCTGTACCGCCTACGTCAGGTCCGTCCGGCGCCGCCTGGACGGCAAGTATCGCATTGGCGTTAGCTGGGAGAAGAGTTCCAATCGGACGTTGAACGCCGTTGCTGATTTCCTCTCCCACGACAACCTGTTCTTGGTCTGTGAGGTTCTATGCGACGACGCTGAGCCTGTGCAATTGGTCCGACTCTGGGACGGCGCATGAATTCGAGGTACCTGCCGAAGATCTATTTGAGCGATCGTATGAGCAACGTCGCGACGAGTTGCACGCGGCCCCTACAGAATTGCCGATCCTCGCCAAACTTTATGGTCTCAATCCCAACGTGGAACCGAATGCGGTTGTGGCAGACATCCTGAGTTTTGAGTTCTCGTCACGATTCAACACGGCCGAGCAACATCCGTAATCGAGGAACAGTTGCTCTCGGCAACTGACAATCTCACGGCTTTTTCAGGGCATCCTTAAGCCAAGCATAAGCCTGTTGCCGAGTTTCTGCCGGAAAGTCATGGCCGCTTGGCGGGTGTTCGACTCGTAGCTGGTCCGCTGCGTCAAATAATCCATACACCGGCTTCGCGCAGTTCGACGGACGTACGTACCCCTGCGACGGCGAAGTTGTCGTCCGCCAATGGTGCATTGATAAACAGCGGCCGTGGAGCGATCGTTGCCAGGACTTCGGCAAAATCGAACGGCATTCGTGTCGGATCCGCGCCGTACTCGCGTAGTATCTTGGGCATGTACCGTGCACTTGTCCAACCTGTCAGATCGCCACCGTAGTAGTAAGCGAATTCCGTGAAACCACAGCTGGTAACCACCGCCCGAATGCGTTGGTCAAAGGCCGCCGTGAATAGAGCGTTGTGGCCGCCTAGCGAATGGCCGATGCAGCCAATTCGATCTTTGTCGACCAGCGGCCAGGATTCCAACAGATCCAAACCGCGAACATTATTCCAAATGGCTTTCATGGTGCCGCTATCGTAACGGTCGTCCCAAGCGGTAAAATCGAATGGGTATTCCCCGAAGGAAGGATAATCGGGCGCCAGGCAAACGAAGCCTTGCTGCGCTAACTCGTGCGCATAAAAACGGCTCGCTTCACCACCTAAACCGCAGATTTGGTCTTTTCCCAGTGCGTGGGTTGGATGAAGACACAACAGTGCCGGGGCAGGCTCCTGCAATCCGTCAGGAATCAACAAAAAGGCTGGCACGCGGTCGTTGGGCTCAACTGCAAAGCTCAGGCGGATCCGCATATAGCCGTCGGCCTGCTGCCGAGATTCAATTGCCACATCCAACGGAACTCGCCGATCGGACTGCGGCAGTTCACCCATCACTTTTGACATGTTGCTCAATATCTGACGGCGGCGATAACCCCAATCCAAACGCGTCGCGACGGGTCGCACTTCGGTAGAATCCCCTCGCAACAGCAACAGCGAATCGGTGGCGGCGTAAACCGGTGACGCCGGCTGTCGTTCCGTGGGCTCGCGCGGCACATCCGCGCAATTCCAAGATTCTCCAACAGACTCAGTCCGGCTCGAGTCGGCGCTACTAGATCAATATCACCATCTAGGTCGACGTCCGCGCAGGCAGGGTCCAGGTCAAACCCACAAGGTCCGTCCCAGGAAATCGGCCAGGTCTCCCACACACGGTTCGCGGGCACGTAGTGATAGGCCACGACCTGCAGTGGCTCCCACTCTCCCGGATCCTTGCCATCGTGTCCCAAATATCGCTTGCCGGCCACCAACTCGCAGGTACCATCGCCGTTCAAGTCGGCCAGCAGGAGTGAATGCGCTGACGACCAACTTGTGTCAATCGCATGTTGCCGCCAATCCCGCTGTCCATCAATCTGCCGTTGTTCCAGCCAGTAAAGGCCGACGTTGTGGCCACGCCCCCAAATCACGTCCTGATCACCATCACCGTCCACGTCATGGACCAGAATTGGAATACTGCAGTCTCGGTGAAGTTCGTATTCGGCATGCCATTGCCAACGTTCCTGCCGCGGATCGTCGGGTCCCTGCAGCCAGCCATTGGGAGCCACCAGATCGATCCGACCATCGCCATCGAGGTCCCCTGCCCCCAGACCATGGCCTACTACTTCTTCGGGCAAATCATGTCGCACCCAAACGGGCCGAGTCGGCGTGGCATTTTTCGCCTTTCGATCGATCTCAAACCACGCGGCAAATCGTGTCCCGTTCGGCAACACATCCAGTTTTCCGTCGCCATCAATATCGCAGAGCCGACCGGTTTCACTTTCGCCCGGCGAGTCAATCAAGTGCGTCTTCCACTCATCCAACGAGCGACCGGGGTTCTGAATCCAATACAACGATCGACTGCGATAGTTGACGCTCACAATGTCTGTCCAACCGTCTCCGTCGACGTCCAGCGGCAGATTTGAGTAATCGTCGTACCGACCTCGAATCATCGGCACGTCGCGTGTCCGGTGCGGAATCCAATCAGGCCCTTCATACCAGAATCCGCCGCAAAAAATGTCGGGTTGCGCATCATGATTGACATCCAACACGGCACACGCACTAAACTCTGATTCCGAATTGAGTATGTGACGGCGAAAGACAATTGGCGACGACGTACCGGGGAGCTCGTCCGCCGCCAAGGGTATCGCGGCCCCGCCAATCGAGAGCGTCGTCAAACAGATCCACGTTCGCATCGTCAGACCGTGCTTCTGCGTCAGTTTCTTCGCCGCCCACATGACTTGCACTCCCACGCATCTACTGGAGGTTTACCAGTACATCGACTCTTCAACCGCCGTCAATAACCTGTAAATATCCTGGGGAAAGACATTACCGATCGTCCCAATGCGAAACGTATTGACCTGAGTCACCTTGCCGGGATAAATCACGAATCCCCGTTCCTTCAGTCGCCTATAAAATTCGGCGAACGCATACTGGGCACTGTCGGGATTGTAAAAGGCCGTAATGATCGGTGACTGACATTCTGGTGGCAAAAGGCAACGGAAGCCTAGGCGTTGCATGCCGTCAACAAGCCGCTGTTGGTTTTCGCGATAGCGAGCGTACCGGACGAGTACGCCTCCTTCCGTTTCCAGCTCTCGTAGGGCTTGCGCGAAAGCTCGCACCGTGTGTGTGGGTGACGTATATCGCCATTTCCCACGGCCCTTTTCCATCGCGGACCATTGATCGAAGAGATCCAGAGACAACGAACGCGCTTGGCCCGCACATGCCTCAATTTGACGTCGACGCGCGATGATAAACCCGAACCCCGGCACTCCCTGAATACATTTGTTTGCGCTGCTTACCAGAAAATCGATCCCGCATGAATCGACGTCTAGCGGCACACCGCCAAAGGTACTCATTGCATCAACAATGAACACTCGCCCGTGTCGGCGCACTACTTCGCCAATCGCATCGATGGGATTTAACATTCCCGTCGTCGTCTCACCATGAACAACGGCCACGTGCGTGATCGTGGTGTCACCGTTCAACTCCCGGTCCAGACGATGAATATCTGGCGGCGACAATTCGCCCGAATCCTGCACTGCGTGCGGAATCTTCAATACCTGAGCGATTTTGGCAATCCGTTGGCCGTAAGCCCCATTGGTTAAGACCAGCAACTTTCCCCACTGCGGAACCGCGCTGCCGATGACCGATTCAACGCAAAATGTACCGCTACCCTGCATCAAGGCCGCTGTGTACTTTTCTGTTCGATTCGGTGCAGACGTCGCGATTTCGACAAGCTCTTCCCGAATGACCTGCACGATACCGTGATTGTAGTCGTCATCCCAAGTACACCAGTCTCGCAGCATCGCGCGACGCACGGTTGGCGTGGTTGAGAGAGGCCCCGGGGTCAGCAACAGATACGGATTCTCATCAATAGGTTCGTCTGTCATGAATGCGTACTCGTCCTCCAGATAGCCTGCCGTCTCGGATCAATACGCCACGATCTTCGTCGGCCGCCACGTTGACTCCACGGCCGAACAGAATCAATCAAGCCGAGATGGTCAACCCAATTAACCTGCTGGCGTGTCACCCCAGGGCAGCGAAAACGTCTTGATCGTCGTCATATACTTCATCGCCTCGATCACACCTTCCTTGATCCCAAGCCCGGAGTCTTTGACGCCACCAAACGGCGAGCTTTCAATCCGATAGCCGGGGACTTCATTCACGTTCGTCGTTCCGCATCTTAGTTGCTGTACGGCGCAGGGCCAAATCGAGGCTGCGCGTCACGACCGCGGAAGACAAACCAAAACGCCCTCCATTGTAGTATTCGATCGCATCGTCCAAATCATCGATGGGAATGATGGGGGCCAATGGACCAAACGATTCGCACGCAACCATTTCGGTTTCGCGAGGGACTTGATCGAGTACGGTGGGCGCCATCAGTGCCCCTTGTCGGCGGCCGCCCAGCAAAACTCGAGCTCCGTCGCGGACGGTGCGCTGCACTCGTGATTCCAGCACCGCAGCAGCTCGCTCATCAATCACGGTGCCGACTCGTGTCTGAGGATCGGCAGGGTCGCCAGCGACATACTCAGCGCAACTTCGACAAAGGCGTCCGTGAATTTGCGGAGTACCGATCGCTGCACAAGAATTCGCTTCACTGCGGTGCAGCGTTGGCCGGAATTTCTAAATGAACCCTCGGCAGCCAAACGCGTCGCAAGCTCGAGATCGGCATCATCGAGGATAATCAGCGGCGAATTGCCTCCGAGTTCCAAACAGAGTTTCTTGTAGCCTGCCTTACGGGCGATCTCTTGCCCCACCCCGACCGAGCCCGTGAACGTGACGAGCTCTACACGATCGTCAACAAGCATCTCGTGTACAACGTCGTGCACACCACCAATAAACGTACTAAGCATCCAAGCTGGCAAACCCGCTTCGTATAGCAGCTCGGTAAAGCGTATGGCCGTCAAGGGCGTCTTCTCCGACGGTTTGAGCAAGACCGGTACGCCAGCTGCGATTGCGGGAGCCAGTTTGTGAACTACCTGATTGAGTGGATGATTGAAAGGTGTAATTGCGCTGATCAATCTCAGAGGCTGTCGAAAGGTAAAGATCTTCCGCGGCTTGCCCTGCGGACTGATGTCACAACTGAAAACTTGACCGTCATCGCGCAGGGCCTCAATCGCTGCAAACTCCAATACGTCCGAACTGCGGCCCGTTTCGTAAAGCGTTTCGCGGACGCAAAGCCCGGTTTCCAAGCGAATCAATTCCGCGAATTCATCGCGGCGTGATGCCAATGCCATCGCGGCACGACGCAGAATCGCATGACGTTGGTACCGACTCAAACCTTTGTCCGCCGCCGCTAAGGCAGCCGTGATGCCATCGTTCAAATGGGCTGATTGAATCTGATGAACGGATCCGGTCAGCGAACCGTCCCAAGGATATTCTACGGGGAGCAGGTCGCCCGTATGTACCGGCTGACCCGCAATGTAGCTCGGAAGTTCAAGCGGCATGCGACTTCTCATCGACCTCCGTGGCAGGCAAAATCAAAGATATCAAAATTACGCGGATCTCCCTGGCTCTTGACGCGATAGGATGCTCCCAAGGGTTCGCTCAACACGATCGGAACCATTTCTTCGTATCGACCGCCGTGCGACCGCAATCCCCCCACGAGCACACTCAAGTCGTGATCCTCAGGCGTGCGACCAAGTACGACATTGCGTCCGCTCATCGCCACTAAGTCGCCGATCCGATCGGCCGCCAGTTCCAGTTTACGGCAGGCCTCACCGCGTTCGTATACTTCTGTAACGCCAGGTAATAGCATCAGGAAGTCGCGAACTTTGCCAATTGCCCAACGTTCTTCCAAGTGAACCATGACCAGCGAACCCAACGCCCCGTGATGAACGACGTACGGATCCGTGATTGGACAAATCACACGGCATTCGAAGTCAAATCGAGCCGCTAATTCGGATTGGACGTAAATAACATTCGGCGTACCGTCTTCCGTATTCTTGGCGTTCATACCGTGATCTGCCGTGATCGCGACTACGGCGCCCAACTGCAGCATTCGACCGATTTGCTCATCCAGTTGCCGATGGAATTGAAGCGACGACGCTTCGTCTGGCGCGAATTTATGTTGCATGAAATCGGTCAACGACAGATAGAGAAAGTCGGCGCGTTTGCGTTCCATCAACGCAGCGCCTGCCTCTAGTACGTAAACCGATGCATCACCCGAATAGATTTCCGGGCATCCCCTTCCCACGACGTCCGCCGCATCGTCAATGCCGTGGCTATCGACTCGCGCCTCGTCGACCCTCTCCGATGAAAAGGCAACCCCCCCTAGCTCGACCAAGCCATCGCCCAAAACCGTGCCAACTTTTCCTTGGCTGTAATAAACGCGACCTTTCGGCCAGCCCGCGCCGCCGCCGTTAGAATCGTCTCGCAGCGAAGGAACTCCGGGGAATTCATCATGACCTCTTCACCCGTCGCCGGGTTGAGGAAAAAATTGCCACAGATTCCCGTTACACTGGGAGGACAACCGGTGACGATCGCCGCATTATTGACGTTGGTAAATGACGGCAGCGCTCCTCGAACAAGTCCCCGATATCCGACACTGCTCATCCGCGCCAAATTGGGCATACAACCGTGCGCGATCGACGTCGAAAGATACTCGTCGCCGCAGCCGTCAATGCAGATCACCACCAAAGGGCGATCCGGCGGACTATAGTGCCGCCCATTTGCCTGAAAGGCCGTCGTAGCAATCAAAGTTTTTCCTTTCCTACGCGTTCCGAGCCGCATTTCGCCGGGCCCATGCCCCACCATGTTGTCATTCCGCATCGAAATCGGAACCGCGCTAGGATACCGGACGCCTGTCAGTCGGTCTACCAACACCTTTGCAAAGACAGCCTCAGATCATCCTCCGCGCCGTCCCTCGGGTGCGTTGGGCATCCTATTCCAAGATCCGCTACAATAATATTCCGGTTCCTAGTCCAGCCCGCCCGAACGCCGTATCCACTCAGGCAATTGGCTGCTCTCCGAGAGACCCGTGTTCATGTTTTATTCACATTTGGCCTCCCATAAACTAGGCGGCCGTATTGGTCGACTTCCCACGGTGTCCGCCGGCCTGCTGCTGGCGATAACAGCCCATTCTGTTGCACAGAGCGACGCTCCTGCCGCAGGCCCCGCATCTCCCAATATTGTGTTGATCCTGATCGACGATATGGGGTACGCGGACATCGGTCCCTTTGCCGCAACCGCGTACCCGACTCCCCACCTGGACCGAATGGCAGCCGAGGGCATGCGGTTTACCGATTTTGAGGTCTCATCGGCCGTTTGCTCCGCCTCCCGAGCAGCCCTCTTGACCGGTTGCTACCACCGTCGAATCGGTATCGCCGGAGCACTCGGCCCGCGTGCAAAAATCGGTATCAATGCCGACGAAGTGACCTTGGCTGAGATCTGTCGTGCCAAGGGATATGCGACGGCCTGCTTCGGGAAGTGGCACCTCGGACACCATCCCAAGTTTCTGCCTCTTCAACACGGCTTCGACGTCTACCTTGGCCTGCCCTATTCGAACGACATGTGGCCATTCCATCCTAATTTCGTCAATCTTCCGCCCGATTCGCCGGCGAGAAAGGGAAACTATCCGCCGCTGCCGTTGATCGAAAACAACACCGTGATCGATGCGAACGTAACTGCGGAGGACCAGGAACAGCTCACAACACTTTATACCGAGCGGGCCGTCCAGTTCATCAACGAACATCACGATCGCCCGTTTTTCGTATACCTCCCTCACTCGATGGTACACGTACCGTTGTACGTTTCCGACAAGTTTCGTGGCCGCAGCGGTCGAGGCCTATTTGGTGACGTGGTGATGGAAGTCGATTGGTCGATCGGCCAAATCCTCAAGGCACTCGATGAACATGACCTGGCGGAAAACACGCTGGTAATATTCACGACCGACAACGGTCCCTGGTTAAGTTATGGACATCACGCGGGATCAGCACGGCCGTTACGTGAAGGAAAAGGAACGATGTTTGAGGGGGGCTATCGCGTGCCGACGCTCATGCGATGGCCAGGCAGAATCCCGTCTCATACCACATGCGATGAGTTGGCGGCCACCATCGACATCCTCCCTACCGTTGCCAAGCTCATTGGCGATCCCCTGCCCTCTCATCGGATTGACGGAAAGGACATCACGCCGTTGATGTTTCGTGTGGCCGACGCGCAATCGCCACATGATGCTTTCTACTGTTATTACAACAATGGTGAATTGCAGGCCGTACGGGACCGGCGTTGGAAGCTCCATTTTCCTCACAGGTACCGAACGTTGGCAGGCCGGTTCGGCGGGCGCGATGGTATGCCAGTCGACTATCGCCAAGCCGAGATCGGGCAGGCACTGTTCGACCTAAAATCCGACATCGGCGAATCGCACGACGTTGCCTCCGCACATCCCGAAGTCGTACGGCGTCTCGCGACTCAGGCCGCTTGGGCCCGCCACGAGCTGGGCGATCGTTTACAGAATCAGCCCGGAGCGGCCATTCGTCCTGCGGGACGCCTGACCGATCAAGACGATCGACTAACCTGGTAGCCAGCGATGGTCCCAACATGGCACGTTGCTTGCCATCGAAGTCATCATTCGCCGTGTTGTCGCCCCCCAACGTTGGCCGCTCGTCGCCGCGGGACGCAAGGCAGCAACAACAACACGCCCAAACCGATCGTCATCAGTGCCGACGGTTCGGGGGCCGCGTACACGTAGACCTTGCCAGAGGGAAGCAGCGGAGCGGCCGGAAGTGCGAGCATGGATGCCCCAGCAGAATGTAATCGTCTTCCATGGCTGCTGAGATTCCGAGTCGGTCAAACGCCGCTGCGTCGTCAACGTTGAATTTGAAAAGCTGTTTTCCCGTATCCAAATCAAATAGGTAAGCGGAACCGGAATAGGCCCCGTTGTGATCATCGTCCAGGGCGCCGATCAATACGCGATTGCCGTTGATCGAAATCGCCGAGCCCGAATTCGTCGTTCGGCGTCGCATCGTCTGCCACCAGCTTGAGTAATTCCTCTCCGGTCGTCACGTCATATACGTAAGCCGATCCGGAGCTCTTGATCGCGTCATCATCGTAGCGAGACCCCACGACGGCTCGATTACCATAGATGTCCAAGTGCATTCCAAAGCGATCTCCACGGTCGCCGTCGTGTGGTGTTAGCTTGTGCAATTGTTGTTGGGTTTGCACGTCGAAGATATACGCAGAGCCAGACGCGATCGCAGCATCGTCGTCATATCGAGCCCCTATCAGAGCCTTCCCCTGATCGAGGGCAACAGCAACACCAAATAGATCGTCCGGCGCGGCGTCCTCGGAATGCAATATCCCCATTTCCTGGCCGCTCTGCACGTCATAGATGTAGGCCGCACCAGGCCCGTTCTTGTGGGCACCGACCAGCACGACTCCGTCGTCCAGGTCGACCGATACACCAAACTCGTCTCCGGAAAATGCATCACTCGCCTGCAGTTTGAACAACTGCTGGCCTGTGGTCGTGTCAAAGATATATGCCGCACCGGCCGCTCGTCCCGCCTGATTGTCCAGCATCGCACCGACGACTGCGCGATCACCCTGTATCGCGACGCTGCCGCCGAATCCACTCACAGCCTGTACATCATCTGGAATTAATTTTATCAACTGTTGGCCAGTGGACACATCAAAGATGTAAGCCGCCCCTGAGTCCGCAGCCGCTTCATCCCTTAGCGGTGCGCCGATGATTCCACGAGGGCCGTCCAGGGCAACCGCGCGTCCAAATTCGTCGCCTGAAGCTGCGTCGAGAGAACGGAATTGATGCAAATACTGAGGCGCCTGAGCATTCAACGAATGGGAGAGTGGCCCGGCTGAGGAAACGGCGACGAGGGCCCACGACAGTGTGCAGAACAGACGAAGGGTGATTTTCATTAGGCTACCTCAGGGCCGGCGAAAATCGCCGGACATACAACGATGATCATACACGACCGGAAGGACGTCACATGACGCATGCAATCCCCTCCGCTAACACGGTTGCCCGACATTATAATCGTTGTCACCTATCATGCGACGAATCGGCCAAAGTGGACATCGTGTGTTAAGCGAAATGAACGAGGTCGACACCGCAAACATTGACGGCTAAAAAAATCGACCGCGCTGTCCTGGTCCAGCACGGTCGAACGGGGTTGCCAAACGTCCGCAGGTTCGTCTCCGTGATCTCACGAAGAACGCCCGTCGGAGTTACGTCGAGCAGCGAGTGCCTCGAGCCGTTTGGCAGGGCTTCTTGCCGGATCGTTTTTTTGCACCAGCATGTAGCTGAGCCAACATCTTTTGGCGGGCTTGAGCATCCGGAGGTAGTTTGAGCTGCGAACGCATGAACTCGGCTCCCATGTAAACCGGGATAAAATCGCGAAACGGAGGCGCAGAAGCTGGCGGCAAACGATCCACGCCCCTGCGACACGTCGCGGCGACGCAAGTCGCGCAGCGACGAGTCCCTGGTGATGCGTCTTAGAATACTCGACCCACCGCAAAACTAATTGTTGTTTCCTGGCAAGAAAGGGCGTCCATTTCCTTTGCCCGTCAGGCTATACCAATTAGACCATCGATTTGGCTGGGATGCCCCGCATCGACGGCTTCGCTTCCAGGCCAGTCATGCACGGAACACTGGACTTATCCGCTCCCGGGCCGTACTCTGGGATCGGGACTTTGCCCACCACGGTGGGCTGACAACAGGCCTGGACACTTTGGACGCCGCGGCACCGTGCCACCTGTCACTGGAGTTTTCGGAACGCCGGCCAGGCGCAAAGCTCGGAAACTTGAGAAAAACGTGAAATGGCAAGACGTTACACCGTATGAAGCGTCGGCGAGTCGGACCTCAACGAGTTTGCTGAGGCGTGCCCAGGCCGACCAGACGGACGCTTGGCAACTGCTGGTTCAGACCTACAGCCGACGGGTTTATCGCTGGTGCCGCCGGGCGGGACTCCAGCCAGCCGACTCGGCAAATGTGGTCCAAGAGGTACTGCGAGCGGTCGCGAGGAAGCTGCCCGAGTTTCGGCGGGAGAAAGCGGGAGACACGTTTCGTGGTTGGTTGCGTCGCATCACCCAAAACAAACTGCGCGATTTCCATCGGTCACTTGCGAGATACCCGGACCGAGCCGCTGGCGGAACGGACGCACACCAACAGATCCTGCAGGTCCAGGCACCGCACCCCGATACCGCAACGTACTCCCATTTGTCCAGCGGTCACTCAAATTCCTGCCATGGCCTATCCGACTGGGGACAGCAGATCGTGGCGCGCGTCCGTGCGGAATGCTCCGAACGCGATTGGCGCTTCTTTTGGCGAGTGGTCGTGGACGGCCAGTCGGCGGTGGAAGTTGGCGAAGAATTCGGTGTTACAGCAAACACCGTGCGACTGGTCAAGATGCGGATTCTTCGTCGGCTACGAGAAGCCGTGGCCAGGGGCCCATCTTGTGCAACCGCCACGAGTTCGTCGCAGAGCATGGAACGCGACTAGGACAGGCAATTCTCAGCTTGTCGCTCGCCCTCGCCAACAGCTTGCCCGAGACATGAGGCGATGAACAAGACGGAACCCCATCCTTTCAGCACCAGCGCTTCGGCGTGTCCCTCGGCCGCACAACTGCGCGCCTTCGCCATGGCCTCTTTGGAGAGCCAGTCGATGGATAGGATAGAGCAGCATGTGTGCCAGTGCGATCCTTGCTTACGAAGTTTGGAAGCATGTGATGAAGACAGCGATGTCTTAATTCAAGCCCTAGCTTCCCTCCCGGCTACTGCTGATGACGAACCGGCATTTCAGTCGCTGCAATCAACGTTGATGGTCCACGGAGAATGTGTCGATCTGGGTGGCAGTCCGACCGCAAGCTTCGCCCAAACGATCAGCGCAGTAACAGACGAGGTTCCCGACCAAATTGGCGGCTATCAGTTACTTGAGCTGATTGGTCAAGGCGCGACCGGTGCCGTCTTCCGTGCCCGACACCTCAAATTGGACCGGATTGTTGCCATCAAGGTCCTCAATGCGCGCTACGTTGGCCAAGACCCCCAAGCTGTCCGGCGTTTTCGCGAGGAAATGCGAGCGGTAGGTCAGTTGGAGCATGAACACATTGTGCGGGCCACGGACGCAGGTGAGGCCGATGGCCGACACTTTCTCGTGATGGAATACGTCGACGGCATCGATGCCTCACGCCTGCTACGGCAAACCGGGCCGTTGCGCGTGGCCGACGCCTGCGAAATCGTGCGACAGGCCGCCATGGCGTTGGAATTCGCACATCAGCACAACATGGTCCACCGCGACGTGAAGCCCTCGAATTTGCTGTTCTCGTTCGAAGGTCGCGTCAAGTTGCTGGACCTAGGACTGGTCCGCAACGACAATGCGACCGCCAACGGCAGCGACGCTTGGCAATCAAGCATTCCACACGGCACGGCCGATTACATGGCGCCCGAGCAATGGACGCACTTTGCCGACGTCGATGCCAGAGCCGACATCTATGCCCTTGGCTGCACGCTCTACAAATTGCTGACGGGCAAGCCTGTGTACCCGCGCTCAGCGGGATTACGGCGAGAAAATGGAAGCGCACTTATCCGCGCCCGTTCCATTGGTTCGACACGAACGGCCGGACGTCCCGCTGGGACTGCAGAAGATCATCAGCCGGATGGTGGCGAAACGTGCCGCCGATCGATACGAATCCGCTGCCGAAGTTGCCGAACGATTGACGTCGTACATTCAGGGATCACGCCTCGCGGCACTCGGCGCAAGAGTCGCGTCACCGCTCGATGAAGCAACTCAGCGACTGCACGCCGAGCCGACGATGCCTTGCGATACTCAACCCTCGACCACCCGCAGATGGACGCGGCGCGGTCTGTTGATCGCCACGGCAGCCTCCGTCCCACTAGCTACACTGAGTTGGCGATTTTTTCCGAAACGCTCGCCCCAACTGCAGCTGTCTACCTGGCGACCGCTGCAACCCGATGCGGCCGTATCGTTTACCCCGCTAGATGGTAGCGACGAACCGATCACCGACAAGACTGTCGAGGTGCTTGCCGATCGCTCTGTAAGAATCAATGCCGTCGGCGATACTCTGATTCCCTTGGGTCAGCCAGTTCAGGGGCAGTTCGCATTGGATGTCGTGTTCACGACAAAGCCCTCATTTGAGCGTCTGGGATTGTTTTTCAAATATCGCCCCCGAAAGGACGAGTCGAGCGTCGCTCATCCTTTCCAAGTCATTGAACTCGCGCCGGCTGAAACCGCAGGATATCGGCTGCTGTGGAGTTATTACTGCTTCTTTGAGCAGTCCGACGGAACCTACCGACGCGAGACCACGTCGTGGGCCGAAACGCCGATCGACTTTGCTCCGCAAGGTGCCGGCGGCCAATTACAAGTGACGTTGGGCAAGGCCGGTTTTCCAGAAGTACTCTGGAACAACCGACTGCTGAGTCAGGCTCATTGGACACTCTCCTGGCGGGCGCGGCTCATGTCACAGCAGACCGACGAGGAACTGAAGCACGCCTACCTGGGTCGCTTAGGCATTTTCGCACGCTCAAGTTCTGCCGTTTTCACGCGACTTCAGCTACGTTACCTCGACGAACGGGAGATGGTTTGATGCGAGATCAGGTTCCATCCACAACGTGGAGAAATCGACCGGGATTTACAATCGTCGAATTGCTGGTGGTGATCGCCATCATCGGAGTCCTGGTGTCGTTGCTGTTTCCGGCCCTCAATTCGGTCCGCGAAGCCAGCCGAAAGGTCACCTGCCAAAACAACTTGCGACAATTGGGACTAGCAACTCAGCAATATACCGAAAGCAACAAAGAGCTGCTCCCACCGCTCTGGCATACAGCTCGACTAAGGCCCTGGCAAAATCTTTCCTGGCGCGTCAAGTTATTGCCGTATCTGGAGCAGCAGAATACGTTTGATGCCTTGGATCTGAATCAGGAACCGTTGGTGGGCACGAACCTCCAGGTGGCTCGGCTGAGTATCGGCGTGTTTGAATGCCCGTCCACGCCTGGTACACCACGTAAACTCAAGTCGCTGGGTTTTGCCGAGTCACGGTATGAAGATTGCTTCGTTGCCGCCAGCGACTATTCGGCTGTTTATGATGTCCGCCATCCCGCACGGAATTTGCCGGCACGCGGCGCCTGGAACGGCGTACTCGACCGAGGCCTAGACGAATTGGCACCGGACGCCGTGCCACAAGACGACCGGAACCCGGGAAATCGGCGTCAGCCCGCATCCTTGGCGGGGATCCGAGATGGTCTAAGCAACACGGTGCTGCTAGTTGAACAGGCAGGGAAGCCCACTTTCTACGGTTCCCGCGGACCACACCTGGCAACCGAAGCGGCGGAAGGGGCGTGGGCGACTGCCGAATACTCAACCTTCCACGGTGCCGGCGTGAACGTTGACAATGCCTGGGATCCCTACGCATTCCACAACGTCGTGCACGTCGTGCTGTGCGATGCGACCGTTCACGCCTGGACCCCAGACATTGCCACCGACGTCCTGCGTGCCTTAATGACCGCGGATGGTCGCGAGATCATTCAGAATAGCGACTGGAAATAGACTGAATTCGGCCGCGGTTACTGCGGAGTGGCAAGTTCTTATAGGGACGTATCTGGGAGATCGTGCCGGCAGAGATTAGAATCCCGGCATGCCTTTCAATTGCCACACGCTTCAGCCGCGCAACGTTTCGCCGCCGGATCCAATCCGTCTCCCAAAGCGGCGCTCATCTGGGCGAGCGAGTCGCTGCGGTTCAGCACGGCTGGCGAGCAGTCTACTGGCTTTCTTCACCGCCCTGGTCATGCCGCAGTTCTTACACGCGGCAAGTTTTCCGCAAGCCGATTAAGATCATTGTCTACACCAAACAAGGCGGCCCGATCGATCTGACCGCTCGACGTTTTGTCGAAATGGCACGCTTTCACACCGATGCTACTTTCGTGGTCGAATACAAGACTGGGGCCGGCGGGATCGTAGCAATGGAACACCTGCTGCAATCACGTGCTGACGGATATACGCTGCTGGCGTGCACCAAATCGAATATCGCGAAAATGGTTTCCACGGGTCGCGAAGAATACTTGCCTGAACTCGATTGGATCGCGCTCTTAATGACGGATCCGGAATGCGTCATCACGCGTCGTAGTGGTCCGTTTGCGGATTGGAACGCCCTGGTCCAGGATGGACAGCAACATTCCGACGAACAATTGTGGGGCGGTCCATCTCGCGGCGGCCTGGATCATGTAACGGCCCTGCAGATATGGGATCGCTTTCACATCGCGGCTCGCTGGATTCCCTTCGAAGGCGGAGACCAAGCCCTTCAAGGGCTCCTAACAGATCAGGTGGTTGCCTACGTGGGCAATCCCGGCGACGCAGCCGGTCAGCCGGACCTGCAGGTGAGCATCGTGAGCAGCCGTCAGCGATTGCCGCAACTGCCGGATACTCCGACATTCGGCGAATTCGGCTTTCCGGACCTCGATGATTTGTACATGTGGCGGGGCTTCGCGCTGCGGAAAGGATGCCCTCCCTTAGTGAAGCAATGGTACGCCGATCTATTCAGCAAGGTAACGGCCGATCCACGATGGCAACGGATTTGGGATCGCGACGGGATTCAAGTCAAGTACATACCGGAAGCCGAATTCACCACGATCGTAGAAGCCAATCGGCAAGAATTTCGTACCTACTTGGATCGGCTGGATATGCTACCCAGTGCACAAACGCGAGCGGCGATGCGCTGGTTTGCTCAACCGGGATTGCAGGCGCGATTGCTCATGCTCTTGGTGCACGTCGCCTGGGCTGCATGGCTCGCCCGCCGGCAACTGGCAAAACAGTACGGTCATTTCGTCGTGCTCTCCTGCCTTATCAGCAGCTGCCTTTTGCTTTTCTGGGAGACGACCAAATTCCCACCGGCCGAAGGCGCTCGAGCGGCCGCGGTGCCGCGACTCTGGATGGCACTCGTCGGACTCTTAACCATTGCCACCATCGTATGGCCACCGCAGCCTGGCGAAACGCGAACGGCAAAACGCGGTCGTATTGATTTAGTAGTCGTTCTGGCACTCATTTTGGTCGTGCACGTCGGCCTGACGCTGTACGTGGGCTACTATCTCAGCACCGCGCTGTTCTTGATCGTTACAATGTTTTTGCTAGGCGAACGACGTTGGTCGGTACTGCTTGGCGTCAGCCTCGTATGGCTCGTGTTCGCTTACCTCTCGTTTTCTCGATTGCTTTTCGTGCCACTTCCACTGGGACGGTGGACCGAATCTTTCACGTAGTAGAATCTTTTCGCGGCAAACGTTTCGTCATCATCCGTGCCCGGCTCGCGAACAAATATGATCGACCTGTTTCAGAATCTGGCAAGTGGTTTTGGCTGTGATAGGACTGACGCCCCTATTAACGATCGCGGCTGGCGTCTGCCTAGGGATCTTGGTCGGCGCGATGCCTGGTTTGTCGCCATCGATGGGTGTGGCCTTGGTTGTCCCCTTTACCTACACCATGTCGCCTACGCTGGCTATCGTATTGTTGACGGCGATTTATTTGGCGGCGGATTACGGGGGTTCGATCACCGCCGTGATGATAAACACGCCGGGGACGCCGGCCGCAACCGTTACTGCGTTCGACGGCTATCCCATGACACTGGCCGGACGTGCCGGCCACGGACTGGGAATCTCTTTGGTCGCATCGACGGTCGGAGGCTTGATTGGTACCGTCATTCTCGTTCTCTTTTGCCGCCCTCTCGCACAGATCGCTTTATCTTTCCAAGCAGCGGAATACTTTGCGCTGGCAGTGTTTGGGTTGACCAGCGTGGCTAGTGTCGGCGGAAAGAATGCTCTACCGCGCACTGCTAATGGCCGCACTGGGCTTATTGATCAATACGATCGGCGAAGATCCGCTTTCCGGCGTCAGCCGATTCACCTTTGGTATACCTCAATTGTACGAAGGGTTTTCGTTGGTACCCGCGCTGATTGGCCTGTTTGCCATCAGTGAGGTCCTAACTCAAATCGAGGCCAAAAATCTATCGGCATCGCTGGCGGTCGACAAATCGTCTGCGTGGCCCACCTGGATGGATTACTGGCAGCTGCGGGCTACGATTCTGCGTTCATCACTGATTGGAACACTGATCGGCATCTTTCCTGCGCCGGTGCCACCATCGCGTCGTTCGTCTCCTACGACGTGGCGAAACGCCTGAGTCGAGATCCCGAGCAATTCGGCGAAGGCAGTCCCCACGGTGTGGCGGCGTCCGAAGCCGCCAATAGTAGCTCGGTGGGCGGCTCTGGTGCCACTGCTGACGCTGGGAATTCCAGGCAGTGCGTCGACGGCCGTCCTGATCGGCGCGTTGATGATTCACGACGTTCAACCAGGACCTCGCTTGATTCAGGAGCACCCTGAAATCGTCTATGGGTTGTTTGCCAGCCTGTTTGTCGCAAATCTGATCCTGCTACTGCTGGGTAGCGTCGGCAGTCGGGTGTGGATTCAGGTTACGGTCATTCCCAAGCAAATCCTTTACCCTCTGATCCTTGCGGCCGCCGTAGTCGGTAGTTTCGCCGTCCGCCATTCCATGTTTGACGTGGGCAGCTGCCTGGCCTTCGGCATTTTAGGATGGGTCTTGAAACGCTATGAGTTTCCCGTTGTGCCCATCGTCTTGGGTATGGTGCTGGGAGGCATCATTGAAGAGAATTTCCGCCAAGCCGTCATGCTGGGTGGTTACACTGTTTTTATCCGACGACCAAAATGCCTGGCAATCTTGCTGGTCTCCTTAGCAGCCATGCTGCTTCCTCTTTTCCGCCGCCCCACGCGGTCACGACAATCATCATGAAATCGGCTCAAACGAACAATGACGACTTCAGATTGATAAGGTCACGCCGAAACCCAGCTCGACATGGCATGAACTGGTCACGACTCGTGCTGCTCGTAGGATGTGTCGCCCTATTGGTAACGGACGCGATCGCTGAAACGGTCAGTGTCCCGTACAGTTTCTCCGACGAGGATTCAGGCGGCGCTGCCCTAGCGCAAATCGACGTGGAAAGCGGTCGCATCCTGTCCAACCAAGTGCTATTTGATTCCTCTGAATGTCTTGAGCCACTCAAGATTCGGCAATCAGCCGATCGCCGGACGGTCGTGGTGACCAACCTAGCCGAAGCAGGGCCGCAGTTGATGTTGTGGTCCGCCAACGAGCCGAATGATGTGACCCCGATCCGTCTTCCGTCGGTTCCCGACGAGGTTCGTCTGACGCCCCGACATGCGCTGCTGACGCTTAAGGAAGACGCCGTAGCGGCCGTTGATCTGGTACCACCTCATCACGTCTTGGTGCGCGAGCTAGACAAGTTGCTGAAGCCGCCGGCGAACGCCCCTGAAGATCTTGTCGTCGATGCTTCGGGGAAATTCGTGGTCGTCTCGTTTCAAAAGGACAGTAGTAGTGGCAAGAAGAAGGGCAATCGACTGGTTGTGCTAAAGCAGTCCGATCTGTCCGTTGTTGCCGATTTGCCGTTACCACGCAATTACCCCGATTTGCATATCCAGGGCAATCCCAAGGAGGCCGGGCCAGGACCCGAGGTCATCTGCATTTCGCCTACCACAGATACGCTTGCCGTGACCCTCGACCTGTATGGAGCGGTGGCGATGACGCTGGTCTGCGGCGCAAGGCGGTCAATTGACGACCGACGACTGGACACTCGTCAGCACCGCGGCGACGCCACAAATCTCCGGCCGCTCGTTCCCCGATCGTGCCACGCTAATCCACCTGGGTACAAGCGTCTATTTTTTGGTCTGCAACGCCGGCGAAAAAGGGGGCAGTGTGCTGATCAATCTCGAGGACAAGAAAGTCGTTTGGCAGCGCAATACGCCGCCGGGACTGGAAATGCCCGTTTTTGTCCCCGCGTTGCAGCAAGCCTTTTCTGTATGCTCCGGCAAAACGAAACGACGTACGGGCAGTGATGTGGAAAAAACGAGCCATCCCGGACAGGCACTATTCGTCTTCGACTTTCATTCACGTGACGCGATTAAGTCGAAACCGGTGGAAATGGTACCGATGGATGGTTTCACAACGCAAATCGCTGCTGTTTCGCTCGACCCACCCTTATTGTTGGTTGCCATCGGCAACGTACCGGGCCAGGCCGATTCGCTCGTCACGATCGATCCGATACAGCGACACATAATACATCGGAGTGCCGCGGCGGGAACGATTCAACGCTTCGACCGATAAGCACGCTGAACCGTGACGATTGCACTGGGGCCGTGCCGGACAGACCACAACAGAGGGACTTCATCACGATGTTTGATACCGTGGAAATGCGATGGTTTTTCGACACGCCGCCCCTAGACGATACGTGCCACTTTCACCAGCACACAGAGATCCAAGAACGCACGGACTGGTACAGCATGCCCTGCAATCCCTTATGCGGTATCAAACTGCGAGAGGAAAGGTTGGAAACGAAACTGCGAACCGCGGCGTTTGGTCTGCGCACCTTGCGACCCCTTGTCGGTCATTTGGAAGCATGGCGTAAATGGAGCCTCGAGTTTGCCCTCGGGGATCACCCTTGCGAACGGGAGCTGCGGGACGCCGGGTGGTCGGCGGTCGACAAGCGGCGTCAGCTTCGAAGATTTGAGGTGAGGCAGACGGAAGTGCATCCCACGACGGTACGCCCTACCAGCGGATGCGAATTCGAAATGACGGAGTTGATCGTTCGGGGTCGAACGTATTGGACTGTCGGCTTTGAGGCGGTAGGCGCAGCGGACGTGCTCGAGAGCAATCTGCGGCGAGTCGTAGAACATGTGGTCGAGCAAGGAGGGATTCAGCGTGCATTTGACGCCGTGCATTCCTACGGCTACGCCCATTGGCTTTCGCAGCTCAATGACACGTAAAACGGCCGTGTGTGGCGCGGTCTACAACGGCGCGGTCTACAACGGCGCGGCGACACCGAAGCTTCCGTGGCTACCTCCCTCGGCCACGCCCCATGCCACCGCGAGCCGGTGCCCCGCCCGACGCTCCTCGACCAGCGGAGATCCCACGTCCCCTTGTCGGTGCACGCATCGCGGGAGCGCGTGCTGCCGGGGTGCGCGACGGTGCTGCGATGCGGCCCATCCCTCCGACCGCGGGCGCGGTCGATCGCATTGAGCGCGGGGCCGCTCTGGGCGCTGCGGAGCGAGCGGCAGCGGGTCGTGCACTTGGTGCTCGGTTGGGCAGGCTGCGTACTCGATTGCCTGTCTCGAGGCCTGGTACCGGCCCTCCACGGCGAACATCAGGCGGTTGGACGCGTTCGACGTTGGCCCGCGACGCACCGGCGTCGAATGCCCGAGAAGGCACTCGATCCGCGACGCTCGGCGCCCGTCTCTGTGGCACCGCGCGGTCAGTCGGGATCGGGCTGGTACGCGAGTCCACTCGGGTACCTGCGCGATCGGGGAGAACGGCTTGTGGTGAACGACTGGGCACCACCGTCCGCCCTCCACGTACTCGCCCTTCAGGTGTTCGTGCATTGGACCGACGGAGTGGTACTTCCATTGCGCGACCGGTACGATCTTCAACTCGTCTGCGCGGCCCGAGAACGATCCAGCTGTTCGATCGGCATACGGCGAGTTTCATTGACAGAATCGCTCGACAATTGACGACGAACAATGTTTGCCTCGTCGCTGCCGCGGCGCGTCGACGTGCGCGATCGAGCGCGAATATCGGCGTCGACATTGGCACGCGGCTGGGTGAGATTATTCGCTCGCTCCGTAGCCTTTGTACGGCGGTCCTGTTGTAGACTGGACTGCCGCACTTTCGCTTGTCGCGGCACGTTCGTGCGAGACCGAGTCGAAGGATCGCGCGCCCGATCAGACGATTCCAGGCGGCGGGCGCCATCCACGACGGCATTCTGCCGATTCGGAAGACTGCGCACGACATTGCCACCCTCTCGCCGGTTCACCGCCGCATCGCCGCCGCGTGTTCGGGCGTTACCGATCCTTCCATTGTCAACTGCCCGAACGCGCCGCATTTCGTCCTCCGCGCGGCGAGTCGGCCAACGTGTCTGCACCAGTTCGCAACCGTTCTCGATGTTGCTGTAGCAATTGAGACCGAATGGCCTCGCGTTGATTGGAGTTGACGGCCAACGTACGTCGATCCGCAGCTCGATGAACCAACGCTTCACGCTGGGCGTTGGTCACGTTGGCAGTGCGTACGCCGCCCCGAGTTCCGCCATTCCAACGGTGAACAGGCCGTGCTGCGGCATGCTGCTGATAGTACAGATGCCGATGCTGCAGGTGTCGATAAAGATTGATGTTGTCGCGGCGGAAATTCCAATAGTAATACGAGAAAAGGGGGTCATACCCGTAACGATATCCGAGACCGTAGCTGTACCATGGTTGAAATCCGAACGAAACATAGCTCGGCCCATAGTAGTCCCCAAAGTAGTAGTGGCAATAACGTGGTCGAACCCACAAGTGAAAGAAAGCGCCGGAAACATCGACGACGACAGATGGCGAATAGTAAAAGCCAGGCCCGTAGGCAACACGACGATTGATATAACAGGGAGCGTAGAGAGTGCCACGATGCTCCCAGCCGTAGTCCCAATAACCGGGGACGTAATAGCAGCCTCCGGGCACGCCCACATAGTGATCGGGGACCCAGACCCAGTTCTCATAGCACGGCGACCAAAAGCCAGGCCGCCAGGCGTAGCGATTCTCGCGGTACTGCCAACTGCCTGGCACCCAGAACACGTCGTCCGATTCCGCGTCGCTGGTCGGCCCATGTTCTAATGACGGAGGGGGCGCGGGCAAACGATGAGTTTGCACTTGCGCATCCCCAATCCACCGCCCGGCAACCCATTGGTACCCCCCTTCAACTTTTTCCCAACTGCCGGATTGCCAGGATCGTCCCACGGGAGATTTACGCCATACCCCGCTGACCCAGATAAAATCCTCACGCTCGTCATCCCAGCTCCAATAGCCCGGAATCCAAACGACACGTGCTCCCTCCGGCTTCGCCTCCGGAGGGATCTCTTCGATCGCTGCCGGCGGCTCCGTTGCGACGACCAAAGGATCTTCGTCATTGGAGACAATAGGTTCGGCAAACGCCTCGTGAATGGGCCCTCGCATCAGAGGCTCCACCCCTTCGATGTCTTTGCCATCGGCCGAGAACGACAAGGGTTCATCGGGGAGGACCGGATCCACCTCCTGGGCCCATGCCGAATGGCTAATTACGCTCGTCAGCAGCGCCGTTACGATGAATTTGGTGCTCATGCTCTCGATTGCCCTGTAACTGCCGGACTGTGGCAGCTCAGACCCCAGTCCGACTCCCCGATTGGCCCAACTCCCGGCTTGGATCGCCCGCAGGCATAACTGCCAATTCGCTTGGCGTCTTTGCCAACTCTGTACGTCGATGCAAACATCGCGCCACCACCCGCGTTATGCTATCGACGATGAGGGCGCTGCGGTACATCACTCCGTGGGTAATCTACTGTCTCGCATTCGCGGCCCGAGAAAATGGCGGGAAAACTAGCTTGCTCTCCGCTCAGCATCGACTTCCGTGGCTCAACCGCCCAGTATGCCAAATTGGGGCGAATTGCGTTAAAAAAAATTGGGCGGTGCGAAAAAACCCGGCGTCGGCACGACCGATTGTATTCGAAATGACACGTTACCCAATCGATTGGAGCACATCAGTGGTGTAGTGCCTGCCGATCGCGGAAGCTTAAAGGAGTCGCTACTGAGCAGTGATCGGCAATACCGATCGACGGGGATGCCATCGGTCAAGAAAGATTCGACGCCAAAAGTAGATGGGGGTAAGCCGCGTCTGGCGGCTGAGCCCCCCCGGAGATTTTCAAGACCGAGTTACCGGCAACGACGTCGTCGATCGGATGAATGCGTCGGGTCGACTAGCCCTCGCTGTCGCCAAAGGCCGCATCGACCGCCGCGGCAATGAGGCTCTCCGCTGCCTGGACCGGCACTAGGCCAAAATCCTCCGGATCGCCGGTCAGCCGCAGCAACTCGCCGTCGGCACTCTCGCCCAACAAGCGAGCATCGCGGCTGGAGTTCAGTTTGACGACCTCGGTATCTTCGCTGCCAAAAACATCGCGTACCGTTACCTCCGCGACGGAATGATTAGCCGAAAGTTCCACATCGACGGAGGAAAAACCGACCCAGCCATCGTCCAGACAGTACCATTCCATTTCGCCCGCGTAATTGATCATCGACAGCATGCCGTGAGGTGTCCGCGAGGCGAAGAAGTATGGATCGCGAATATATTCCGGCGACAATCCTCGTTCGCCAAAGTTATAATCGCCCACGACCGATCCGGCTGGTAGATCGATGATGAACCGATCATTCCGCAAAGAAAGCCGGCCATCGATCGTGTCTTTGCCGTCCAACAAACCTAACGGTTGGAATTCGGTGACGGTATAGTCCCCGCGTAGGATCCCATCGAAGCGATAGGAACCATCTGCCAAAGTCAGTGTTTCCAACGACACCTCGCGGCCGAACAGATCGCTTCCCCGCAAAGTGATCCGCACACCGCCATATCGGGCTTCTGCGCTGTCGAGTCGCCCATCATTATCGGTATCCGAATAGACATAGCCGACAATCGTGCTCGGCGCGAGGTCGCCGACGTCGATGGTCACGGTTGCGACGTTCGACTCGAGCTCGTTTGCCGTGGCCAAATACGTGAAAGTGTCGCGGCCGACAAAATCTTCCGCCGGCGTATAGCTAAATGAGCCATCTGCATTTAACTCAACCGAGCCGTTTTCGGGCCCTGTCACGAGTACGGCGCTGAGTGTCTCGCCATCGACTTCAATGTCGTTGGCCAACACACCGTTCTCGGCGTCGACCTGGAGCATACCCATATCTTCCATTTGATAGAAGTCATCGATGGCGACAGGCACATCGACGATGGGATTGACGATAATGGTCACTGTGGCCAGATTCGACGTTTGAGATCCATCACTGGCACGGTAGGTAAAAGTGTCGGTGCCGAAGAAGTTGGCGGCGGGAACGTAGGCAAACGAACCATCAGATGCCAGGTCGACCGACCCATGATCTGGCTGGCTAACGAGTATGGCGAACAGCGTTTCCGAGTCCGGATCCGAATCGTTCGCCAATAGGCCGTTCTGAGCATCGACTTGCAATGTCACGTCTTCGTCGGTCTGGTATTCATCATCGACCGCAACGGGCGGATCGCCCGCGACAATCTGCATCGTGAAGGTGCCGTAATCAATTTGGTCGGTGGGCACAGGAGTGCTGACGTTGAACAACAGCACATCATGGGCCGGCAACTGATCCGCCGGATCGCTAGTAAAGACCGCCGTTCCCGATTCCGTGGCCGTCATGGGCACGCTGAACAACAGCAATTCGTCCCCGCCGAGCGGACTGAGCCCATCGAACGCACCCACCTCATCGATCAGACCGGCAACCGTGGTATTGCCGCTCTGTTGATTCGGATACGACTCGCCGTAGCTGATTTGGCCGTCAACGCCCACCAACTGCGAATCGTACATGACATCTAGGTACGCGGCGAACACGCCCGCCTGGGCCGGCGTCACGTCCTGCACGAAGGCGCGCAATGTAAACGGACTACCAGGTGCGATGGTCGTGATCACATTGCCCAGTTCGTTAATCGCTTCCAGCCGAACCCGCACGAGACTGCCGCCCGTCTCTCCCGTCACATCTATCGTTACGGTGGCGGGCTCGGAGATGTCAGTGCCATCGCTGGCGTGGTAGGTAAACGTATCGGCACCAACAAAATCGGCACTCGGAACGTAGACAAACGAGCCGTCAGAGGCCAAATCAAGCGTACCGTTGGCCGGCCCCGTCACCAGTTCGGCAGTCAAGGCGTCGCCGTCCTGGTCAATATCATTGCTCAGAACTCCATTGGCGGCATCAACGTTCAGCGTTGTGTTCACGGCAGCGGCGTAGACATCATCAACCGCGATGGGAGCATTATTCACCGCGTTGACGGTAATCGTGACCGTGGCCAGATTGGAGTCGGCAAGGCCATCGTTGGCAACATACGTAAACGTGTCGACACCCGAAAAACCAGAGTCCGGTGTGTACGTGAAGCTGCCGTCGTCGCCCAACTCTAGCGTGCCGTTGTCGGGTTCTGCGATCAGCTTGGCAGTGAGGGGATCTTCTTCGGCGTCGGTATCATTTGTCAGCACACCGGGGGCATCAATCACGAGGGTGATATTTTCATCCGTCGCGTACGCATCGTCCACCGCGACCGGTGCGGTGTTTTCGTTCATGCCGGTAACGTCGATGGTGGCCGGAACAAAGGCAATGCGATCGCGAGCGACGATCGACGAATCCTCGCCTTGGGGCACTCCGTAGAGCAACACGTCGTGGGCCGGCGTCAGGTCCGCCGGATCGGGCACAAATGTAAGGCTGCCCGCAGCATCAGCGGTGAGAGGTACCGTGAAGAAGAGCAGTTCATTGGGACCCAACGGCGAAAGTCCGTCGATCGATCCTACTTCGTCCATCAGCCCAGGGGTCCCCACGTCGCCCGATTTGGCGTTACCGTAGCTCGCGCTGTGAGTAATGTCGCCAGCGACGGAGGCCAGGCCGGCGTCGTACTGGACATCCACGTAAGCCGCAAACACGCCGCCATCCTCGCGGGCCGTCAGGTCCTGAACAAAAGCTCGCAATTGGAAGGATTGACCGACATCAATCGAGTCGATCGGGTTGCCATCAACGTCGGTTGTTTGCAGGCGAATCTGCACGAGGTTCTCGCCTTCGCCTTCGCCGTTAAGTTGGTTCAATACGAGTAATGCGTCGACCGGTGTCAGGAATTGATCATCGTTCACGTCATAGAACATGCCACTCATCTGCGGCGCGGTTCCAGTTTCCAAGGATCGTGCGCCCGACGTGTTCAAATCATTGATCACATACAGGGCATCCAACGGAGACGTATAACCGTCGGCATTCACGTCCGTCGGCAGGGAAGCGTTATACATCACGTCACCGGCTAACAAAGCGCGGGTTTCCAGCGACTCCGCCCCCAGCCGACGCCGCACCTCTGCGTGCTGACCCGTTGACTGAAACCGACGACGTCGCTTGGACTTACGAAATGGAATTTGTGGGAGAATCATTGAGTAGCTCTTGTTCATTCTTGTTACTCAGCGGGTCAGTATCTTAAGTGGTCCAAGCCGAACGGATCAGGCAGAACATGCTGAAAGCGCCGGATCTCGGGTCTACTCTGGCCTCCAGTATGATTCAAAAATCCCTCGTGCAAACGGTCAGCCGAGGCGTTTTCGATCATTCGCAGGAAGGCTTTTAACGAATATTCCGCGCGACTCCTCAAGCCCGTTTCCACCCGTTTACACGGTATATTGATCGCTTGTCGTTGGCCGCCGTGACCGACGAAGTCACTCAGGAAAGTGCTGCCAAACGATCTCACTTCGAAGCCACGGCAATGCGGCTGACTCGACCAGATCAATGCCTGCAACTCCGCAGTGTTGACCTTTGTTTCCTTCAGCTCGTCTCTTCCTTGCGGCGATTTACTCGTGCTCTAATCGTGCCAAAAATTGTCGTTGCGCAGAGAGCCAAAGAGGTCATCTGCGACATCATCAACCGTCCAATTAAAGTCGGTATCTTCCAATCGAGGGTCAGCGAACACGCTGCTGTAAGCCTCCTCCGGCGATCCCAACAAATTGGGTTTCATTTCTTTCGCATCCTCTACCAGCTGATCGACTGCGGCAGGTTCGATGCGGTCTGCGACTGCAACCGGCGCTAGGGCGGACGCAATCAAACTCGATGACGTTTCTGTGGCAGGCAACGCGGCGACCGGTTTTGTGACTGCCTGAACGGCAACGGCGGAGTTCAGATGGTTGATCACCAGCAAGGCGTCGCGCGGCGATACGTAGCCATCAGCATCGACGTCGACGTAACCCACCGTACTCGGTACATTCGGCGCTTCCGGCGGGTTCGGCAACAGCCCCGTCGCTGGATCGCTGAACTCATGATTGTTCAGCTCATTGATGACCAGCAAGGCGTCGATGGGCGCGACCGAGCCATCGTTGTTCACGTCCATCGCCGTATTCCCATTGCTCCAAGGCAACTCGCTGACGATGTTGACGCGATAGTCCTCCACTTCTCCATTCGGTGCAAATCCCGTTGCATTCAGACCGCCGTCGCGGCTGAGCCGGAAGCGGGCAAAGGTGATGCCCTCTGGCGATACTTCGGGGATCGCGACGTTGACAGTGTTAGCGCCGGCCACCACGTCGTGGCTCGACAGGATCTTTTCGCCTACATCATTCCAGTCGCCGTCCTGATTGAAATCCATCCAGGCATCAATCTTGCCGGCCTGCGAGGCGACGACTTGAATCTGAACGGTATTGCCGGGCACGAGCGGATCGAGGAACTGAATGCCATCGTCCAAATCGGCATCGGCCGATGGCGAAGGCAGACCGTCGGGCTCGGTTGTCACCGTCGCCCCCAAATAAAAGCCGGTGTCAATGACGTGACTGGCTCCGTTGTCCAGCAGCAGCACGGGGAAGGAATTCGGCGCGTCGCCAAAATCTTGATCCTTACCTCCAATCGCCACCGTAAACGACGTCTCACCCGACACCTGATTGGCCTGCAGACGATTGTCGGCCAAGTCGCGGATTCCCGTTTCGGAATTATCCAGCACGATTTCGTACACGCGCCCCGGTTGCCAAATACCAGACAAGGGCGTCAGCCGAATCAACCGGCCCGTCGCGTCGTAGCTAAAAATGTAATCTACACCCTCTTCCAACAGCCTACCGTCGCGCGTCACACTCACCGTGTCACGCGTGACCGAACTGGTGGCGACTCCCGTGCCCGACTGGCGTCCTGTCTCGGTCACCCCGTCGTTGAGCAAGATGTCGAAGGATCGCACGACCGGATTGTTGATCAACACAATGGTCGGTGCCTGATTGCGGTCCTCGCCGGCCGCATCGTTATCTTGCGGATTTGTCAGCGATGCCGTCGGTCCCAGGAAATCGGCTCGATCAATCGCCCCTCGATCCTTGAACACGTTATTGCCAAAACCGGCCGGCGTGTCGACGCTGGGATCATCCACGCGCAGTTGCCCAGTGACATCCATTTCAGGAGCAAGAATCGGCGATACGCCGATACCTAACGGCTGCGACACAAAGATCATCGCGGGACGGTCACGCAGCGAATCGATCGAACTGTCGATCGCTTGCGACCCCGTCGCAAGATTAAAGTTGCCCGTCTCGCGGTCGACAAACAGCGGATCATTGGGCCCCAAGACAACGGGAAAATCGCCCAATCCGGCCGTGGAATTCGCCGTGTTGCCCTCATACAGATTGCCGCCAATGACGGTCGTGCGTGAAGTCGCGTCGACCGCAATTCCGATGTTAAAGTTCGAGATAATATTGTTCAGGATGGTAGGGCTGACGTTTTCCTCGACCAAAATCCCCGTCCCCAACGGCAGGTTATCCAGCAAATCCAGACTGGCGGAAGGGCGTCCGCCCACGAGTGTGTTGTTGACGATGCGTCCAAACGGCACCGACGATTCGGGCGCCCCAGCGGGACGATCGTCACCACTGTATTGAATCCCACCGGCACGATTGTAGGCGATCACGTTGTTCTTGACCGTGACGCCGGGAGCTAATCGAGCCACGTTTTCTTCGAACAACAGCCGCGGTGGACCTTGGTGAGCAAAAAGCTCCGGATCAACTCGAGCTCCGGCGTCGATCTGTACGCCAAACGACGACGAATTCGAAATCCGATTCGACTGGATGACGATCTGGCCTTGGTCTCGTTGTATGTTCTGATCGCCAAATCGGTCATCGTTTACGATCACACGCACCGCCTCGCGTACACCGCCCACGGCAATCTCAACGCGATAGTCGCCTCGATTTCCGACGACTCCGCTACCTACGGTATTGGGATCGTAGGTTGAGTTGCTAAATCCGCTGATCCCCGCATAGTACACTCCCGCCTGTGTGGCGGTGTACTGCAGATAAGGATCCCGACCGGCAGCTTCTCCGGGCGCTGCGTCATCGTCGCTAATCGCCAATTCCTGACCGTTGGCGTCAAATAAACGCAACATGCTATCGACCGGCACCGTTGCAGAATCAACGTCGACGATTACTTGGTCACCCGCCGCCAACTCAAACCGAATCAGGTCCACATCCAAGCCGGGGCCGATCGTCGGATTATCACCCAGCGTGCCCGTGCCAACGTAGCGATGCGGACCCGTTGGCTCGATTAGACTATCGGTCGCCTCCGACAGCGTGTCATTCACTTCGGTGATCGGATCGGACAGGATGTCGACCCCCGTGTCGATCACCGCGTTGCCGAACAGCTCCACACGACTACTGGCAGGACGCGATTCCGCACGCAGATTCAATTGAGCTTGCACCGTCGGGCTATTGATCGCGTCGCGGATTTGGTTCGCCACTTCCGCTGCCGTCGCCAGGGGAGCCACTACCACGGGTACGTGTCCGGCAGCTACGCCATTGCGAAGTGCCGGGTCGTCGTACTCCAAAACCACACTCTTGGTCCCGTCGCTCACTGTAAACGTCATACCGTCAGCCGCATCGCTGCCGGGAGGGGCGATTAAGGTAACCGACGACGAGAGACGCTCGGTGGGATCGTACGCTTCGGTCAATATCAAAGTCGGCAAACCGGGCGGATCCCAAACGCCGTAAAACGACGACGGACGGAATTCGATTTGATAGTCGCCTACGATGATCTCTTCCGTTGGAATATCGGCATCGGGAATGCGCGTGAACGTATCATTCGTCGGGGCCGTCGTGTACATCGTACCGCGTTCCGCGAACCCAATGACGATGTCATCGATATACGCACCTTCAAAGTTATTGTCGCGTCCTCGCAAGAATCCCGGGAAGTTCGCATTTGTGGAGCCATCGCCCTGAGTTGATGCCAGGAACGCCCCGAACAGGTCACCGTCCAAACCATTGAAGTCCAAATCCGGATCGAACCCTGGAAGAGGATTAGCCAGTGGAAATCCGGTCACGGAAAGTCCCAAGGGACCGGGATCCAGAACCTGGTAACCATACAGCCGAATCACATCCGCGTAGCCGGGAATGCCCGCCGGATCCCCACTGCCAAACGCCGAAGCAATCGCCGTGCGGACGGCCAGAGCCACTTCGTCATCACTCATATTCGGATGCACGTAGACGGGATGCCCAACGCTGCCAGGCTCACCGTCTATCTGGATTTTCACTCCGGCACTGGCATTGATCGTTACGACATTCTGCAGGTTCAATCGAGCGCCATTTAGGTGAGTCGTAACGGGCGAATCCGTTCCCATTAGATGGATTTCCATACGGTACTCGCCCGTCAGCCCGACCAGTCCGCTGCCCTGAATGAACGGATCGTAGATTTCGTTACCGGCACCACTCAGTCCGACAAAATACGTGCCATCCGAGGGCGCGACAAACTCCAGATAGGAGTCCGCACCGAAACCGCCTTCCCCGGGGGCCAGACCGTCGTCGTTGGACGCCTGTTCGTCACCGTCCGCGTTGAATACACGAACGTATGAATCGGGCAGGTCCTGCAAGCTGGACGGGTCGGTGTCCACATCAACGGCAATGCGTTGTCCCGCTCGCAGTTCGACTTGCACCATGTCCACATCGCGACCTGCGTCGTTGCCGAACAGAATGGGATTGTCGCCAATCGTACCCGTGCTCACGATATATCCATCGGTAAGCTGTGATCGGGCAGGCTGCGGGATCGTGTCGTTCTGTTCACGCGTCAGATCCAAGCTCTCCACGCCCTTGCCAAATCCCAGCAGGATGGCATCCTCCAACGCCATGGCGACTTCGTTGGCCGACTGGCCACTGTGGAAGAGCACGGGGATGTTCCCAGCCGCCACCCCGTCACCCAAATCCATCTCGATTGTTACCGGCGCATTAATTCCATCACTGAGCGTCAGCGTCTGTCCATCGGCAAGTCCGGAACCAGCTACGGCGTTGAGCGTATATCCCAAGTCGAATTCAAACGTCTCCAGACCAAAGTTGGCGAAGCTCTGTAAACTGAATGTATCTCCGTCAAACAGTAGGCTTCCCTCAACGGCCCGTAACTCTTCGCCACCGGTCAAGGGGCTTCCCAAATCCAACGAGCCGGCGCTGTTGAAGTCAAAACGCAGCCGAACGTTATCTTGACCGCCATAGGGCGAAAGATCGATCCGCGCCTGTTGCCAGCCGGAGTTGTCCAACAATTCCTGGACGGCGAATGGCCCGTAATCGTATTCGTCGTCGCCGATCAGATTACCTCGAAAGCTGTTGTTTGTCGCTAACAACTGCCATTCGCCATCGTCAGACGAAATGAACACGCGCAACGAATCACGCATAAACGGCGGAGGAGCAGAATCGCCTTCCACGTCTTCCGTGGCCAGGAAGTAATTGAAGTACAGGGCCGGACCATCGGATGCGTCGTAGTCCTTCAAGCTAAACGTATTTGTCGTGATGCTGCCTTGCGCTCCACCCGGGAAATCGTAACTATTGCGAATGCCGGGATCATTGACATTTGCCCAATTGCCGGGCGTGTTGGCGGGATCTTCGAAACCAAAATGGAGGCTCAAATTGCCCGCATCGGGCTCTGCGCGACGACTTCCATCCGGCGCCACTTCATAGCCATGCCCGTCGTCCGCGCACCGTTCATCAGTCACGTGCCACAGATTGATGTCGAGCGTCGAGAAGGTAAAGCCGGTTGCGTTAGGTAGACCCGTTGGCACACTGGGCTGGCTATCCATGAACACCGGCAGCAAGTGGCCTTCTAGGTCGAAGGCGTACAGATTGCCGAAGACATCCATCGCGAACAACGCCTCGGCAAAACGACCGTTTTCCAGATTGTCGGGACCGGGAGTCAGCGACGCAAATTCAATCGGGCCGCCAGTTGGATTGCCGAACGCGTCGCGACCACCGGTCAGCAAATCGGTCGACGTCTCGACATAGTCCGCCACGGCCGTATTGGTGAGCGGGCCGAGGATACGAAACAGGCCGCCACCGCCTTGACCAAATGCGTCGGGTCCGGTGACGCCGTAGATCGTGCCGTTTACGATCGCCAAACCCTTGAAGTTTCCACCAGGGGCCGTACCGCCAATCCGAAGTGGATCATCGGTCGACGCGAAGAAAGCGCCGTTCTGTACGATGACCGATGCGCCATTGGTCGTGGCCAGCAGCGGCGTGTCGTTCGTGATGACGTTGGCAATGCGACCTGCGATCTGTGCCGCCGAATCGGATGCCTCAAATGGAATCCCCACGTAGTTTGGCGTGACGCTGCCGTCGGCCGCCGGATTAACGGTAAAGACACCCCGCGAAATCAATTGCGGAAAACTGCCGACCACCGCGCCACTGAAGTTGATCCGACTGCCTTCCGCCCCAGCGCCCGGGACGGAGTTGGCGATCGCCAAACCAAAATCGCTAAACGTAGAGTTTTCTTCGACGGGAATCAGGATCCCCGCACCGCCGGGCAGTCCCGAGATGCCAATGGCCGGGGCCGTCGTGCGCACGCCGACTGTGGGCGATTCGCCTCGCAGCGAAATGCGATTGGAGTTTGGCAACAGCGAAGCCTCGATATTGAAGTTACCGACTGAATTGATGCTGCCGATGATCGTGTTGACCAAGCCCAGTTGGTCCATGCCGACATTGAACGGAATGGCAACCCGGCCGGCCGCAATGGGTAAGCCCGTTCCATCGTCAAACTCAAAGACGCGGGTCACGCTGGGAATTTGATCATCCGTAATCGTGATGGTTTGGCCATCCACGACGCCGTTGCCGTTCAGGGCGTTGACCAAGATCACAGACCCCGTGTCAAACTCATAGGCGGTCCCGTCCAACAAGAACGTGTCCCCGTCCCGGACAAAGATTCCGGTGGAAGGGCTGTATTGATACGTGACTTCCGGGCCGGAATTGAATTCGAAGTCAAAGATATTGCCCGCACCATCGTCCACGCTGAACTGCATCCCATCGACGATGCGCGAGAGGGTCGTGCCATTCGTGGTGACTTCCGTGACTTCGCTAGTCAACAATGCGGTGTTACCGAGGCCGATCGGATCCACGGTCGTATCCAGTTGGCCGCGTTCGCGAATCTGCGTACCGCCGCCGTCCAAACGATCGACGTCTTGTCGATCCGCTGGGTCGGGTGGCATGATACTGAAGGCCTGACCCGTGTCGACATTGAACTCGTACAGCAAGTTGGTGGTGGGACCAATCACGCCCAATGGATTCACGAAGCCGCGGTCGCCCACCGCAAACCCTCGCAGACGGTCACCCACCTGTCCGAAGGCGATGCCCTGGAACAGCACGCCATCGTCGGTATCGATGACCGTTCCGGGATTCTGCGGATCTTCTTGGAAGGTTTGAATCCCATCGTCACCCACGTTGGTGCTCAGGCTTTGCGTTGTCAGACTCTGCGGGTCGATTAGGTGATAGTTGCCGATATTTCCATTGTCTGGGTTCTGTTCGGGTATCGTATAGCCGTAGATCTGTCCATCCGGACGCATGGCAACGTCCGCCACGTTGGCATTGAAGATCCCAACCGTATTCTCCCGGCCTCCGGTGTAGGGGTTGATGGTAATCAAGCGAGATTGATCAAGTCCCGAATCGGTGGTCACGAACATCGTGACGTCACCTAAGCTGAACGGCACATTCGCTGGCTTAGAGACGTACAGCGACACGTCGGATTCACCTACGGCGGGACGGCTATCGACACCCACTGCTCCCACCAATTCGACGGCACCCAAACCCGTTTGGCTCCCACGCGCGGTCACGCCAGCCGGTCCGTAGGCATTGATCAGATTGATGATTCGACTGGCAATCGTCATTGCCGAATCGCCGGGCACAAAATTGGTGATGTCGCCGAAGAGATTGAAAAGCGGGCTTCCGACGGGTGTATTGTCGTAGACCACCGGCACGTTGCGGCCACGTACGTGCCCATCGTTGTCGAATTCGTAGGTTACCGAGTTGCCGTCGGCGGCGGTGATCGTAAACGTCTCCCCGTCCAGGATCTCCTCGCCGTCCGCTGCTACGATGCTGTAGTCGTCGGTAAACAAGAGGGGGACGATTGGATCGGCGGCGATGTTGGAGCCTCCGGAGAATCCAACACGATCCTCGGCAATTCGAATTAACGAATTGAGGGGCTCACCGCGAATCGCAGGATCATCCAGCGCGTCCACCGTGAAGGACGGCGGCACGACCGCCATGAAATACGTACCTTCCTGCAATTCCACGGTACCCAGGTAGGGATCACGACCACCACCGCTGCCCGTTGACAAATCACTCAAACCGGTCGAGCCCGTCGGTGCGAACTGGTCATCGGGAATACTCGAGTCCAGGCTGCTATATATCAGGCGTCCTTGATCGTCGTACAAATAGATGGACGTGTTGGGTCGCCCCAAACCGTCCGTATAATCCACGTCGATCGTAAACGACGCATAGAAGGGCGAGCCCGTCCTATTGATCTCCTGCAACTGGACGTCGAACTGGTACCAATCGATATCGTCGCGATCGGTAATCGAGCCGACGAGCGTCACACTGCCGCGATCCGACGACAGGATATTGCCCAGGTTTTCGCGCGTCGCGCGTGTTTGATTGTCGCCGTCAACTTCCGTGGCCTCACCCAACAGGGGCGAATGAGCCGGCTGCCCAGAATGCTGATCGCATTGACGGCGTTGCGGATGTCGGCAAACTGCACCGTCGAACCGCCAATCTCGTCCAACTCACCCAGACGCACTTGCAGCTGATAGCCACCTTGCGTCAATCCGCCGCTCAATTTATTCAAGTCGGAGCTGCTACTACGAACGCGGACATGATACGTATTGGGAATACCAGCCGCGCCTGGCAAGCGAATTCGCAGGCCCGCATCGTGAATATTCGTCGTATACAAATCTTGGGACAAAAAGATCGACTGATCGAGGCTCGACGCCGAACCCAACAAATTCGACTTGCCGATCTGCTCGTCGTAGGAATTGTCCGAGCGTGCGATGACCGGTGCCGTTGGCATCCACCAGTTCGACAACCGAATCTAGAAAGCTTGATGTGCGGTCCACATCCAACCAGACCTCGGTCCCGCCATTGGCGCGGAAACTGTACACGTCAACATCCGAAGGTCGGTTGATGAAGCCGTGAACCTCAAAACCCAAACGGCGATTGTCATCACCCGACTTGACGTCGGTGCCAACTCGCCCAGGAACTGCGCCGTGCTTGGCATGCCGTTGACGCCGGGCGCATCGCCATCGGACGATTCACGCTCCGTCGCAATGTCGACGTTGCGATCGTGACTATACTCGTCTAACAAGAGCCCTCGCCAGTCACCGGCTAAGGACGAGGAATTGCGGCCGATTAGCTGCACAAAGGAGGTCATAGTGGCCTGCGTTGCGCTGGCATTGATGTCCCAAGCAAAGGCCGTCGACGCGTCGTTCGGACCATAGATGCGGCCCAGATCCGCGTCGTCTACCGGCGGTAGGTCAACTTGGTCGATGTTACCGACTTGCGAGTACGTGCTGCCCGGACCTACGATGGCCGCGCCCAAATCTGCCGCCAAATCCGCCGACCACCCCGCAAACGTGGCGTTGCTAAAATCACTTCCCGGATCCATGATACCCGCCATGTCCAAAACCGATGCGCTGACCATCATCGAGTACAACGGCACGGAAATCACTGGTCCCCACCTGACCGCGGCTCAATACGATCTCGCCCGCACCGCCCAGGATCGCGGGATCGAAGAAATTCGCCAGCCGCAAGCTGCCCAGCGGTTTGTCACTGGCAAAGGAGACTTTGTTAAATAGCGTTGGATTGCCGTTTTCAAACGATGTTTCGACGCGCCACAGGATCGTTTGTAGGTCGGTGGCCGGTCCGACGGTGAAGTTGCCTTCGCTGGCGACCACATCGTTCGCGATCAGAGTGGGCGGCAATGTGATATTGGTCGTGCCAAGATTGATCGCTCCGCCGTTGCGGCCGATGTCAATGTAGTTAATGAACTGGCCGATGAAGTTTTGGTTCTGCAGCACGGCATTCTGTGTCTGGACGGTCACTGCCGTTACGGGCAATTCGCCGCCCGGCGCCGGATCGGCCGAGAATGCACCTGGCGAAGTGACCAACACGTCGTTGTCGATGAGGGTGCCATTATTAATCTCAGGGCCCGTCGGCAAACTACCGCCCGGGTCGATGCGACTGCCGTTCCCGTCGGTGTCGTTTTGGACGCGGCCATCTGGATCAAATCCGGCTCCAATCGAGTCGTCGCGTAACGACGTCAACACCACGGGAAAACCGGGTTGTCCCACAACCTGCACGCGGCCGCCGATGCGATCGCCCTGATCTAGAGGGCTGCCGCTCACCGTTAAACCAGCGACTTCTCCATCAAACTTGACCACCAGGCTGGCCGTGGCACTGCTCTCGAGCCGCAAGCCTCCCTCGGTGTGGAAGTTCGGTACAACAATTTCTTCAAACACCACGTGGACAATGTCCGTGTCGTCCCACACGCTTTCGGTATTCACGATCTCGCCGCGAACTACCATTCCGTTGACGGCATTGCCGCCAATTCGATTGCCACGAATTAGTGCGCCTTGATTGTCACCGTATTGACGAATCAGATTGATCGGTCCTGTGCTGCGACCGAAGTCGGCGACCAGATCGCTATTCAATGCCGAAGGATTTGTATTCAGCGCCGGCCCCAGGCCGTCACGAATCACGTTGCCGACAATAATCGGTTGAGCTCCGCGGATGAAGATCGTTCCCGGCGCGTTGAAACTGCGCCCAAATCGATCGACAGGAGCCTGGCCGCCGATTCCGTTGGCATTGCGGACAAACGTCGAATTTGTGATCCGAGCCGTCGCTTGATGAATCTCCACGGCATTAAAACCGGTGAAGCTCCCCTCCACCTTATTGACCCCACCTCCAAACGCGACATAACCGCGGTCGATACTCAGCTTGCTCATCGGCCCGACAAAAATCCCGCCCCAATCACCGGCAGACGGAGCAGACTTAGAACCGTCATTGCGCGTATCAAACGAGCCGCCCGCTCCGTAGCGGTCGTCCATCACCGACGTGAACACCACGTCATAGCCGACGCGACCTTCCGCGATCAGTTGGCCACCCAGCGACACATCGATATGGGCTCCGTCTAACTTCACAATCGTGCCGGGACTAATTGCCAAGCTCGCGTCCAAACGGGCAGACAAGTCGAGATTCTTTTCATCGAGCACGCGGCCGTTGAGTACCGAGCCGTCGTCGGTGAACGAATCGAGCAACATGGGTGTTTCGGCGACCAACGTATAGGGTCCCTCCCCATTGCTTGCGCTGCGATAATCCGCCTGCCCACGGCGTTCTGAAAGGTGATTGGCAGCGCGTCCAGGACCACGGTACCCTGTACACCTCGTCCCAACAGTGACACAGGGAAGGTCGGCGCCGATGGGGTCGTTTCCGTGCCATCAGCCAACACAAACGTGAACTTGTAGCTGTAGAAACCGCTACCCAAAGCGCCGCCGCTGCCCGGCGAAACAACGACATTTGTGACGTCCGGAGCCCGCGAATTGTCTTGGACCGGCCCTCCCGTTGTTCCTTCGATGACCAAGTTCTCGGCAACGACGTGCACAATGTCCGTATCGTCCCAGCGTCCGGATACGGTCATCGGTCGCAAATCGTTCCCGGCGGGTGTACTGATGCGAATGAACAATCCGTTGATCGAATTGCTCTGCAGTGTGTTGTGATGAATCTCTGGGCCCACACGAGCGTAGTCCGACGTAAACGGCACACTCTGCGCGGCTGGCGAGTGAAAATTGCTCTCCTCAAAACTGTTCGGGTCAGCGGACATGGCCGCGTCGGCACTTTGAGCAATGCGATTGAAGCTCACCGTCGGCCGCGCCTCGACCATTTGGATGGGTGTTACAATCTGCTGGATTGACTCGATCACGACCTCGCCGCCGCCATAACGCATGTCGGCATGGTTGACGTAATTCAAGAAGATCGCTTCGTCCTCATACACGAATCGATCTTCCGCGTGATCGACATCGTGACGAAACACCAGTCCGCCCCAGTCGCCGGCCTTCGGTGTGGTCGGCAACGGATTCGTATCGATCCCGATAGACTCGTCGTTGATCGAGGTAAAAATGACGTTCTGGCCGGGGATCCCCAGGACTTGTAAAGCACTCCCGCTACGGTCAACTCGCGGCGTCGAACTGCCGACGCCGAAGCGCGCACGACGGGATTTGATGATGGTGCCGGCATCGACCATCACCGTCACGTTCCGCGGAACCTCCAAAGTCGAACCGTCGGGCAAGGGTTGACTGAGCGTGTCAAAGCCAATTTCGTAGGCGACGTTATCATTCGTGGTGGTGATGTCGTTGTCCGTACCGCCATTGCCTACGATGCGTACGACGTCACCCGGCAGCGCTGCCGCAATCGCCGATTTGATGCTATTGTAAGGTCGCGCCAGTGTTCCTGTCCCACCACCCGTGGCCACTTTGTCGACGATCAAGGTGTGAGCGGCGGTTTCGGCGCGGAACCAGAAGTTGTAGACACCACCGGGCAGGCCATCCGCATCGCCGTCCAAGGCGGTTCCGGTCGCGTCCACCAGCGACTTGGTGACGTCGGGACGAAAATCCAGACGCAAATCATAGTGACCTTGGGTCCGGCCCCCCATGCCGTTGTCTTCAATCACCGGATCGTATTCGTTGTTGCCGCTCGCACTAACCCCGACGTAATACGTTCCCGGCTCCAAGGGCAACTGGATAAACGAATCGTTGCTGAAGTAGTCGTCGTTACGTGATAGCAGCACACGATTGCCGGAACTGTCCTCACGGTACAGATTCAGCACCGTATCCAATTGACTGACATCGAGCAGCCGTTCCGCCATCGTCTCGGCGGTAAAGAGCCCTGCTTCCGCCAGCTCGAACCGATACATGTCAATGTCGCGTCCCTCAGGACGGTACAGATATTGCGCATGTACAATGTCGTTGTCGCCGGGGAACATGGGCTCCGGCGTGTAACCAGGAATTACCTGATCGCTGGTGATCGTGCCCGGCGGTAAATCGAACGCGTAATTCGTCCCCAGCAGATAGGTGACCAGTTCCATGGCTGCCTGAAACCATGTGCCCCCATAGGAATCCTCAAACAACTCGGCTGCATCCACGATTGCAGTAGGAATCACTCCCAATTCGGGATCAATCACGCCGCCGGCAATCCCCTCCACGCCGCCCGGTCCAGTGACGACGACGGGATCGACTGCCCGCATGTCGCCAGTAGCAATGCTGAAAAAGGGAACTTCGGCATTCACCAAGTCCGGCAACGTCGTCTGGTCGACCTCGAAGAATTGGGCCCCGATGTATTGCCCGTAGAGCTCAAAAATCTCGCGCGTGCGTTGCTTTTGCGGTTCGGTAATCAGGTTCCGTAACGGTACGCCGAACGGATCAAAACCGTAGCTATCGCGAAATACGAACCCGATCTTGGAGATCCCCCCTTCGGCATCCTTCGTCGGCACGCGGCTGCCATCGGGCAGGATCGTATCCGGGATGTGCTGGTTTTCCGATTCCAGCGGCAGCTCGCGATGGCCCGGATCGTTATTGCCGCCTGGAAAATCCAACGGATACGGTTCGACATCCTCGATGCTCGCCGAGACAATCTGGCTGCGGCCCAGATCACCCAACTCGATCGCGGTAACGAAGCTCGATCCTGCGTCGTTGGCCGACTCACTCTGCTGAGGCGGCAAGGGTGCGGCTTCGTCGGTACCAATTCGCAGTCGATACGTGCCCGGCCCCGTGGATAACTCCTCCAGTGCTTCAGCGAACGTCAACACCGCTCGATCACCTGCGGCGTCATATTGAACGGAAATCGGCCGGTACACCTGCCCATCATCCGTGTTGGTCGCAGTGTCGTTCGTGAAAATCAATTGATAGTAACGCGGATCCTGCGCCGAAGCCGGATCCAGATCGTCGTTGTTAAAGTACACAACAATCTGGTCCCGTGCCTGCTGCAAGCTACCGCCTACACGCTGAATCGGCTGTGGCACGACAGCCGTTACTTGCGCACCCAAATCCAATTGAAAACTCAATCGTTCGCCGTACGCATCGATTCGATACGTATCATCCGGCAACGTCGTGGCGAACCGCACAATCGCCTCGTTCGCCGACTCGCCGACACCGATGTACCCAGGACGAATGACAACGTCGTTACTGTTGCCAAACACCCCGTCATTGCCACTGCGCGTGATCACGATATTGGCCGAGATCGTGCTGGGATCGATGCCGGAGGCGTTTCATCAAAGCGAAATGTTAGTTGCGTCGGCGCAACATGCAAGATCTCACCTTCCTCCAGCAACTGCCCGTCATTCGGCAAGATGCCGATCAATTGCGTCAGCAATTGACGCGGCTCCAACGACTCCATGTGCATCGCTCCCGAGGACGCAATGGACGGATTGCGGAGCGACAGGCGTCCCTGACTGACTCGGCGGCGACGGGCACGGCTAGACACGTACCCTGCGGACCCAAATGCCATATCTTGCTACCTCAAGTGGAAAAATTCGACGACGGCGTAGGCACAAAGAAAGGCTGACGTCGAGCGGCGTTTCATCCGCATCTCGGGGATGCCGTCGAAGGTCGGCGTAAATATTGTGGGGAAAATCATTTATAGCAATTTAGCTGATTATAATTTGGGCCCTTCATTTTGCAAGAAACACCCAAACTATCCAACCGACACACCCAACCTAAATTGACCACGTCAGATCATCGGGCGCGGAAGACACAGGCTGCAAGGTCCGAATTCAGCGTTCAAGCCCCCTCTGTGCAACTATCGCGCCAATCCCTGCAAGCGATGCAGCCATTCCTTTAAGCATATTCAGTCACATGACTTGCGTAATTCTTCGCGAAACCGCAGGTGGCGCATTATGCTGCAGCGGCTGTAGCGATTCGCGTTGTGAAAATAACCAGCCTGCAGCATTTAGCCTAGCTAGGACAACCTTACCACGGATTCCGAAAGTGCTCGTTATTCTTGTTAATCCGCGCCGATAGGGTTTATCGAACGTACTGGACGAGCCGGTTGTACCAGGAGGGCGCGACCGGGGATTCGTCGCCGTTGAGACAAAGCCCCAGCGAACCACCTTACTGTCGCTGCGATGTGGAGAAACGAGAAGATGAATCGTCAATACCTTGGGATGCTCGCCGTCACCCTGACGACTGCCCTGGCCCAGGCCGCTCTGGGGCAAGGCACGTTCTATCCGCCGCCGCGTCCCTACGCAGCTGGCATGGCGTATCCAAATCAACCGGCTGTGTACATGAATGTCAACCCAGCGGCATCGGGCGTCTACCAGGCCACGATGGCCGCCATCCCGCCGGGCGCCGTCCAGATGGCTGGCTGCACGAACTGTGGTCCGGCACCCAACTACGGCCCCGCGCCCAACTACGGCCCCATGCCGACCTACGGGGGTGAGATGTACGGGGGCGATGCCTACGGCGGTGACGTCGTGTACGAAGGCGACCCGGGCATGCCCTGTGAAGGCGGTTGTGACGGCGGCTGCGGTGGGGGTACTGGAGGACTGATCGGCGGCTGTGGCGGTCTTTTTGGAGGTTGCGGACTCTTTGGCGGTAGCAACGACCCTTGTTCCAATGGCGACCAGGGCTTCCTTCACGACCTGCACGACGGCTCATGCCTGAGCGGCTGCGGCCAACAGAACGGCCCGTTTGGCAGCGGCGGCTGCTGTCTTCCGCGTTGGTTTGACGTACACGCAGAATGGCTGTTTTGGAAGCGAGACTATGACGACTCCCTGCAATTCAGTTCCGCCGGAATCCTCGGCCCGGACGCCTTAAACGCCAATCAGTTGGACTTGAGTGAGGAGTCCGGCTTCCGTGTGACGGGGGCGTATATGTTGGGTGTCGCGTCGTCCGTGGAGTTCACTTATTTTGGTTCACTCAATTGGGCATCGGGGGCCGAAGCGACGAGTTCGGACGGCGAGCTGTTTTCGGTGTTCAGCGACTTTGGCAGCAATCCGCTCAACGGTTTTCCGGAAACGGATTTCGCCAGTCTGCACCAGATCGCGTTGTCCTCTGAGCTGAACAATGGCGAAATCAATCTGCGTCACCGCTGGGTGGGAGCCAACTGCCTGTTGCACAACTCGATCTTGGTAGGAGCTCGCTACTTTCGGTTGCGTGAGGACCTAATCTACGACACGCGAACGGCGTTGGCGGCGATGGACTATCGCGTCAAGACGGACAACGACCTAATCGGGGCTCAAATCGGCGGAGACTCGTTCCTATGCATCACGCCGCGGCTCAAAATTGGGGCGGAAGTGGAGGGCGGCATCTACGGCACCTCGAGCAGTCAACGCACGATCATGACGACGACCGACGGACCCTCGCTTCGCGAATACAATCACGACAACGACGTGGCGTTCTTGGGAGAAGCTGGCGTGATGGCGTTGTTTCGCGCGACGTCGCAGCTGACCCTACGCGTCGGTTATCAAGTGCTGTACGTCGATGGCGTGGCGTTAGCCGTGGACAATTTTAATACGGCGTCCCCTTTCGCCGCCCGCGACAGCTACTTGGACAACAACGGCGACGTGTTCTATCACGGAGCCACGCTGGGCTTCGAGTGGACCCACTAATTCGGCCGGTGGTCATCACGGCGACGGCAGTGAGGGCAAGGGAGACCTTGCCCTCCTTTTTTTTGAACACATCGCCACTCCAGACGACGGTCGCATTCCCGCTGCAACAAAAACCGTCGAGCCTGATCTGCATCCGCGTGCTCGACATGCGCCGCGCGGCGAGTTTCATCTTCTTTGCGCAGCGGGTTGCCGCAGAACGACGCCCCCAGAATCCGCCACCCAAAAACTTTCGGAAACGGACCGATGTCGCTATATTCGAAGAGACTTTAGCGAGTTAGACGACTTATGACGGTTACAGACCGACCGGTTGGTGGCCGTACGGCAGTGGAAGGAATCTGCCAGCATCTTAAGGAGTGGTCTGTCTGTCGCGTAAGTTTTGTGCTCATCGCAAGTATGGATTTGTAGGATTACTCCAATTAGACTCGAAAGGCGGGTCGTATCCAGCGGTGAGTCCCACGCATACGGAACCGAGATGGAGACGCGGCACGCCTGAAAATGGCTAGATCCACGCGGACGTACGGACGTGTGGCGTCTTTCTCTGTCTAGATTGAGCCGAGTCGAGAGCAGCATCGCGATTTGAATTAGAGGATACCCACGTGTTCTTTCGCAGAGAATCTCAGCGTACTTCCATCCGTCGCGCCGCGCCAGCGCGGCATCCTGGTCGACTTCACCGACGGCGCAGACGATCAGCGCGTTCGTTGAACTATGAGCATTTGGAGGCGCACGAAGTCTTGGCCGCGTTCGAGGCGATGGGACCGGCGGGCATCATCCATAGCGCACTGGTTGAAAAGGTGTCGCCCGAGAATGAGGTGAGTGGTGCGATCCACACCGTCGTTACGCATCCATCCAATCCGGACATTATTTACATTGGCGCCGCGAACGGCGGCATCTGGCGGACCAACAATGCCACCGCCGCGCGTCCGCACTGGGTTTCGTTGACAGACAACCTGCCTTCGTTATCGATTGGCGCGTATGGCGATGGATCCGAACGATGCGAGTCGTCTTGTGGCCGGCATCGGCCGCTACAGCGCCTTCGCCGACGGTGGCCCATTGAACGGTCTGATTCTGACCGAGGACGCCGGCGCGAGTTGGCAGGTCATCAAGGACCCGCTGCTCGTCGGTCGCAATATCTCCGGCGTATCCATTAATGGCGATCTGATTGTCGTGTCCGCCGGCGGCGGCAATTTCTACAACGACCCCGCTCCCTCGGGCGGACTGTTCCGCAGCACCGATGGGGGCGCGACGTGGGAGAACATTGAACTCTTCCCACGGAACGCCAACTTTCCTGACGAGCCGGTCGGCTTCGAAGTCTTCGATTTGGCCGCGGATCCCACGGATGCCCAGCGGTATTATGCCGGTGTTGCTGACGAAGGGATCTTTCGCACGGACGACGGTGGCAAAAACTGGTCGAACGTGACCGCGGGAGATGCTCGCATTGACCAGTTGTTGCAGATCGTCGACACCAACAATCTGGACCTCAACAATTTAGAAATGGCGGTGGCCAACAACGGCCGCATCTATGCCGCGATCATTTCCGTAGGACAACCCCTGTATATCGGCTACAGCGATTCCTTTGGCGGCTCCTGGACCGAAATGGACATCCCCCTGACAATGGAAGCGACGGGGGTGGTTGGTGTCAGCCCGCGTCCGAAGGCGGGCGGCCAGGGCAACATCCATTTCTCGATCGCCGCGGATCCCAATGATCCCTACACCGTCTACGTGGGCGGCGACCGACAGGACGGGGACCTCTCCTTCCAATCCGGCAACTCGATCGGGGCGCGGCAATTCTCTGGCAAACTATTCCGGGGTGATACGCGTCAGGACCCGATCGGCAACGTGTTGGACCCCAACGGTTTCATTCCGTTCAATGGCTATTCACTGCAATGGGAGCACCTGACTCACAGCAATCTGATTACTGACATGCCGGAAGGTGGCACTCGGCGCGGCAGTTCGCCTCACGCCGACTCTCGTGAGATTGCTTTCGATGCCAACGGGATGATGATCGAGGTGGATGACGGCGGCATCTATCGCCGCACTTCGCCGCTGACGAATCAGGGTGATTGGTACTCCCTTAACGGCGATCTGCAAGTCACCGAAGTCCATGACATCGCCTACGACAGCAACTCGAATATCCTGGTTGGCGGCAGCCAAGACAACGGAGCGATTCAACAACTCGCGTCAAACAACAAACGCTGGGAAGACATCGAAGTCATTAACCAATCGATCGACGGCGTCGTGATTCGTTCATCCCCCGGTGACGGCGGTGATGTTGCCGTTGACGACACGAGCATCCCGGGTCATTCCATCCGCTATATCAGTTCGCAAACGCTAACCTTCTTCCGGCGTCAGGTGTATGACGCTAAGAACAATTTGATCAGTGAAGACTTGCTGACACCGAACATTGTGGGCAACTTTGTTACGCCCGTTGTGCTGAACGCCAACATCCCCTCGCGGATCGTCATCGGCGGCTCGTTCGGAATCTTCGAATCGTTTGACCGAGGTGATTCGTTCCGCGAAATCTTTGGTCCGGACAATGTAAGCTTCGGCGTGCTCGGTCTGGCCCAGATGGCGGTCGAATACGGTGGCCATCGCAACGGAACCGCTAACCCTTCCGTACTCTATGTTGGCTCGGATGGAGAAGTCTTCGTGCGGACGCAGCAGACGGCCAATCTACGACTCACTCGAGCACAATTCCCCGGCGGCTTTGTCCGCGACATCGGCTTGGATACGTCGGACTGGGCTAATGCGTACGTTATCGATCGCGACGACATTTACGTCACAAGCAATGCGGGCGACTCGTGGAAGAAAATCACAGGGAACATCCATACCGCGGGTGGCGGCGAACTGAGATCCGTCGAATTTGTTCGGAAGGGCTCAGGCCAGGGCTTGGTGGTCGTGGGCACAAACGCCGGTGCGTTTGTCACGTCAGACAGCAACCCGGGTCACTGGACCGAAGTTGGTAACCTACCGAATGCCCCGGTCTTTGACATGGAGTACGACGTGGCGGACGACGTCTTAGCCGTAGGCACCATGGGCCGGGGGGCGTACCTGCTGAGGAATGGATACGCGGCGCTAAGTGGCATCGGCGCCGGTGAGACGCAACAAGCGAGCGCTCGAGGCGTCGTCTGGAAAGACCTGGATGGCGATGGGGTACGTGACGGCAATGAACCGGGATTGGCGGGTATCACCGTGTACGTCGATACCAATGGAGATTCGCAGTTTGGCGTCAGCGAACCCGCTGCCATTACCGCCTCCAATGGAACCTTCACGATTGGCAATGTCCCTCGCGGGACCTACACCGTCAGTACAGTGATCCAGCCCGGTTGGGTCCAAACAACACCTGCCAACGACGCAGGATACGTCGTCAACTTTGCCAAGCAGCTACAGGTGACGAACCTCAACTTTGGCATCCGCGAAGGAAGCGGTGGCGAAATGGGGTTTGATTTCGGTGACGCCCCAGGCCCGTTCCCCACGTTGTTATCGAGCAATGGTGCCTCGCATGGGATTGTCCCTGGATTCCAACTTGGGCAACAAATCGATGGCGACCTAAATGGTCATCCCAGCCAGGGCGCTGACGGCGACGATGCCAAGGATCTGGATGACGAAGACGGCGTACGCTTTACTTCCGACCTGGTTCCCGGTTCGGCCGCCACGTTGGAAGTCGACATCCAGAACGGCAGTCAACCACCAGGCGTTTTGCAGGGCTGGATCGATTTCGATGGCGACGGTAGCTGGAACACACCTGGCGAGCAGGTCTTCCGTGACGTCGCCGTCTCGGCCGGGACAAATGTGCTCACCATCAACGTTCCCAGCTGGGCACAGTTGGGTGATACGTATGCCCGCTTCCGATATGGCTATGAACGAGGGATCTCGTATCGTGGCCGCGCGGTGGCGGGCGAAGTGGAAGACTACAAGGTAGAAGTCATTAAGGGCGGTCCCACGGCCGTTGACGACAGCTTTGTCGTCCGCCGCAATTCAAAAGACAACCAACTGAATGTCCTGACCAATGACACGCTGCCACCCGGTTCGAACACGGTGATCTCGGCCGTCACGACGCCAAGTGCGGGCGGAGCGGTGCAAATCGCGCCCAACGGAGGCAGCTTGATCTACACGCCTAAAGCGGGCTTTACAGGTACGGAGGTCGTGCAATACACACTCCGCGATCGCAACGGTCTAACGGATTCGGCCACCGTGTCCGTTTTTGTCCAACCAGATCTGGTCACCGTTCGCCTGGCAGCAGCGACAACCGATGGTACACCGCTGACCTCCATTCCGGTCGGCCAAAGCTTCTTGCTGCAAGGTTTTGTGCAGGATCTGACCCCTGCAATGAGCGGTGTGTTCGCGGCATATTTGGACGTGGTTTATCCGGCCGCGGCAGCCAGCGTCCAAGGCGCGATCAGCTTTGGTCCCGATTTCCCCAATGGCCAAGCCGGCGCGACGTCCGTCTCCGGCCTGGTGGACGAGGTTGGGGCCTTCGACGGCTTCGATCGGTTGGGAGGCAACGAAGCCCTGTTGTTCTCAATCCCCATGCAAGGCTCGCAGGCGGGTACGTTCACGTTTACGTCCAATCCAGCCGACGTACTTCCCCAACACAACGTATTGCTGTTTGACCGCGACGATCCGGTTCCCACCGATCAAATCGAGTACCGCTCGCTTTCCCTGACATTCACGCAAGTGCTGGTTGCCCAGACCAATCCACGAAATTCATTGGACGTCAACGACGATACTTCGGTCTCTCCCCTAGATGCGTTGCTGGTGATCAACGAGCTGAATGGCAGCACGGCGCTGGCGGCTATTGGCGAAGGGGAGCCTAAGCCGATGTATCTGGATGTGAGCGCTGACGGCGCGGTTAGCCCGTTGGACGCCCTGCTAGTCATTAACGCCTTAAATCGGATAAACGATCAGGAAGGCGAGCCCACGGCGATTGCGGCGGTCGCAGCGGCGTTGGACAATTCGCAAGGGGCAACCCGCACGACGGCCTTGGATGCGCCGACGCTGGGATCACCGGCCGACGCATCGCCGAATGCAAGATTGCTCGCGGTATCGACGCGCGAGCAAGTCTTTGGTTCGGCAGACGAAGCTACAAGCTTGTCCAGCCACGACGGCACGTCCGACGCAGATTTCGAGAAGCTCCTGACGCTGCTCAGCGACGACCTCGTTACCAAACAATCTGTCTAAGCGACTTTCGATTGATCGACCGATAATCACGCACCGTCGGTGCCGGGTGGGATGCGCAGCCGTTTCTGGATGTCGGTTTCCAGGACACCAAACGCCGCTTCATGTCGCTGGATCGCCATCGACAAGGCGCCCAACAAACGTTTGGCCGTATAAAAATTGATGATCAGTCGCAGAGTCGCTTTGACGGGATCCGTTAGCGGGCCCGTGGGTTGACTGTTGAGGCCAAAGTCGATGATCAACTCTTCCGGCGAACCGGTCACGCGACAAAAATTGGCGTAGCAGCTTGTGAGGTTCGAGTCGTCCACTTGCAAGGTCGCGGCCGGTGGCGTTGCGGGCGTCTGAGATTGCAGTGCCGGGGACTTCATTTCTTCAGACTTCGCCATGCATCGTCTCCTTTGCTCGCATCGACTCCGAGGGTCCGACGGAGATTCCCTCCGATTGCTGAGATTTGTCGCCATGAGCTTATCAGGAAATGCACGTCGTTGCTGCGCCCCCCACTCAGAGCGCCACTTGATTTCCCCTCCCGTTCGTCGCAACGAAGTGGCGAGACCGAGACTTGCGGCAAGGATTCGACCTCGTCATAATCGCCTGCTTCCCCGTGCCTTCACCGCGTCGCTCGCTTCCAATCGTGCGCACGCGTCGAGGTCGATCCGAGATCGGGTGTTTTGCCGTTGTTTTTTCTGGGGAGCTCCGATGAGGGCCGTTGTCTTAGAGCAACCGCGACAGTTTGCCGTCCATGAAGTGGCGGAGCCGGCCGCACTACAAGCGGATGAAGCCTTGGTACGCGTCCACCGAGTTGGCATTTGCGGAACCGACATTTCCGGTTACCTAGGAAAATTCCCGTTCTATTCGTATCCACGCATACCCGGCCACGAACTGGGCGTCGAGGTCGTCGAAGTGGGTACCGAGGTCACCGAAGTCCGTGCCGGAGACCGTTGCGCTGTCGAACCGTATATCAACAATCCCAACAGTTTCGCCAGCCGTCGCGGCCGGCCAAACTGTTGCAACGATCTGCAGGTTCTGGGGGTTCACACCGACGGCGGGTTGCGACCTTTTTTCGTTGTCCCCGCGCAAGTTGCACGTGTCTCGCCAGTTGGAACTCGAGCAATTGGCACTGGTCGAAACACTCGGCATCGGCTGCCACGCGATCGATCGCGCAAGCCCCGAACCCGACGAATGCGTGCTGGTCATTGGCGCCGGCCCGATCGGTTTGTCCGTAATTGAGTTTGCCAAGCTGGCGGAGGTCCGCCTGGTAGTCATGGACATGAACGCGGACCGTTTGGAATTCTGCCGATCTGCAATGGGCGTGTCGCACACGGTACACTACACGAGTGATGGATCGGAAACAGAGCGGTTGCGGGACATTTGCGACGGGCATCTGCCGACGATTGTCATCGATGCTACGGGAAATAAGCATTCGATGCAAAACGCATTTCAATATGCTGAGCACACGGGCAAGGTCGTGTTTGTGGGGATTGTGACCGACGAGATTTGTTTTCGGCATCCGGTGTTGCATGCGAAGGAACTAACACTGCTGGCGTCACGCAATTCGCTGCCACGAGATTTTCGTCGAATCATTCAGCTGATTGAAGCCGGTCGGATTGACACTCGTCCCTGGATAACGCACCGCTTTGGTTTCGAACAGATCGTGACCGACTTCGAAACGTTGACTCGGCCTGAGACGGGAGCGATCAAAGCGATCGTGGAAGTCCCCGAGGCGTGAGTTCGCCGACTACGTTGATGGTAGACGAAAGGAATGGAAAATCGCGATGAAGTCCTGCGTTACCATTAGTTTAGTCAAGGAAGCGAAAGGGGGTCCATTCGTCTATTGGAATGGCCTGTCAGAGGGATGTCGACACGCCGCAGAACTGGGCTTTGACGCAGTCGAGGTTTTTCCACCCGGTCCCGAAGCCGTGGACGTCGCGGCCTTTACACTGATACTCGAGGAATACGGTCTGCAATTGGCAGCCGTTGGTACCGGTGCCGGTTGGGTAAAGCATCAGCTCACTCTGACCGATCCTGCGCCCGATCGTCGGGCAGCCGCGATCCAATACGTGGAGTCGATTATTCACCTTGCCGGACAGTTTAAGGCTTCGGCGATCATCGGGTCGATGCAGGGCCGAGTTCAACCGCCGCTTGATCAACAGTCGGCGCTGGCATACGTAAGGCAAGCGTTGGACCAACTGGGGCCAATCGCGGCGCACTACGACGTACCGTTGATCTTCGAACCACTGAATCGTTACGAAACCAATGTCTGTAATACGCTCGCCGCTGGTGAAGAGATCTTGGCGGGACTGTTCACGGACAACGTGGTCCTATTGGCGGACTTATTCCATATGAACATCGAGGAAGCCGACCTGGGCGCTGGCGCTGCAGCATGCCGCTACTCACATCGGCCACGTCCACTTTGTCGACTCAAACCGCCAGGCAGTCGGGGCCGGACATTTGGATGTTGCGAATGTCATGGAGGCTTTGCGCGAGATCGGTTATCGCGGATTCCTTTCCGCCGAAGTGTTACCGTTACCCAATTCCCGAACCGCGGCCGAGATGACGATCCGCGCGTTCCGACATTGGACGTCCATTTCAGACTAAACTCCGGCAAGGACATTCTGGGACCATGAATCAGGCGGCTTCTCTCGTGAGCTCTCAAGTGCAAACCCTGGGGTTGGAACCGAGCTTTGGATTCGGCGATCGAACGGGATTGGCGACTCCGGGCCACGTCGCAGCAATGCGGCGAGCGGGACAGGGGATACAGCCCATCTTTCCGCAACAGTCGATCCGTGAGATGTCGCGTACCGGTCGGACCGCGGAGCATGTGATGCAGGACGCGCTACGCGGCATGCTGGCGGCAGGATGGTCGGGAAGAACGGGAGCCGACGCAGATCACTTAAAGACAAATGAGGATATCGACACGACGTTTGCAGCCGGATTCTGTTTCTATACGCTCGACCCTTCGGATTACGTCGACACCAAGGCCGAAGCCTACGACGAAGCGACATTGCGCCACGAAGGTCGCAGAACTGTCCGGCAAGACCCCTTGGCTCGACCAATACCGAAATCGCGAAGTCGTACTTCCCAATGGTACCAAATTAACATTCGACGAGGCGTCGTGTTATCGCACCGCGGTGAAGTACGGTTTGGCCATTTCCCAAACCCGCGAATTGGCCGACCATCTGGCGACGCGACACTACAATACTGGGCGACAGTACGAGATTGAATTGAGTGTTGACGAAACGCCTGAGCCCACGACGTTGGTGGAGCACTACATCGTCGCAGAACAGTGTTTACAGCACGGTATGCCCTTGATCAGCCTCGCGCCGCGGTTTCCGGGTGATTTCGAAAAGGGGGTCGACTACAAAGGGAATACCGAACATCTGAGGCACTCCTTGCAGAACCATGCGGCCATCGCCCAGCAGTTGGGACCATATAAGTTGAGCCTGCATTCGGGTTCGGACAAGATTTCCATGTACACGCAATTTGCACTGGCAACACAAGGGCGTTTTCATGTGAAGACGGCGGGGACCAGCTATTTGGAAGCATTGCGCGTCGCCGCGCGCCACGACGAATCGTTGTTCCGTCGCATTATTGACTTTTCGCGCGAACACTTTCCCACAGACCGCGCAACCTACCATCTTTCGGCAAGTCTGCGGGAATTGCCCCCCAGTCGCGATGTCTCAACGGCCGTCGAACTGGAGAGGATCTACTTGGAAAACTGGAGCGACGTTCCTCATGGCAAAGGGTTTACTAATCCTGGGCGTCAAATCCTGCACTGCACCTTTGGCTCGGTGCTGACCAATGCCCAATTGGGAACTCAACTGCGAGACCTTTTAGTGACGTACGCTGCCACCTACAAAGCGGTACTGGAGGACCACTTTGCGCGGCACCTACTGGCGCTGCAAGCTGGTATCTGATGGGGTCCGGACGGTCGGAAGTCGCTGCGGCCCAATTCATCAATTCTTGCCGAGGAAGGACTACGCCGTGCTCAAACATCGACTCATTCATCCCAAAATCAACGAAGTATTGGGGCAAGCCGGTCACCACGCGAAGATCCTGATCGCGGACGGCAACTACCCTGCCTCAACCACACTGGGACCCAATGCCCAACTGGTCAGTCTGAACTTGGCACCGGGCATTGTCACCTGCACACAAGTGCTAGAAACGCTCCTGTCGGCGATTCCGATCGAGGCGGCCAACACGATGATGTATGAAACTTCCGGTCCCTATGCGCTGTCTGAAGACCCTCCGGTTTGGGACGAGTATCGCACTGCGCTTCGTGACGCGCAGTTGCCGTTGGAACTTGAACCGATTGAGAAATGGGCTTTCTACGAGGCCGTCAAGACTCCGGACCTGGCACTGACGATCCAGACCGCGGATCAACAGCGATTCGCAAATCTGTTGCTGACTGTCGGCGTGCGCATGGACTAAAGACTTGATCTCCACACATGGACTCTGCGCAATCTCCGTCACGCCGGCTGCCTCCGGTGATCATTCAAGGACTTCGCTATGCAATTCCGACCACTCGGCAACACTGGACTGCATTTGTCCGTCGTCAGTTTCGGCGCATCGTCTTTAGGACAAGAGTTCCGCGCCGTCGATCTTCATGAGGCGATACGGTCGGTACATGTGGCCTTGGATGTCGGCATGAATTTCATCGACACGTCACCCTACTATGGACGAGGTACGTCGGAATGCCTTCTGGGATTTGCCTTGCGTGGCATTCCGCGCGATGCATACTATTTGGGCACGAAATTGGGACGCTACGACGCAGGCCATTTCGATTTTTCCGCGCGGCGTGTGATGGAAAGTGTCGACGTGAGTCTGCAACGTATGGGCGTTGAACACCTGGATATCGTGCTTTGTCACGATATCGAATTCGTGGATATGCCGCAGATTGTCGACGAGACGCTACCGGCGTTGCGCAAACTACAGCGACAAGGCAAAGTGCGATTCGTGGGGATATCCGGCTACCCCATGAAGATCTTCCGCTTCGTATTGGATCGAACCGACTTGGACGTCGTGCTTTCGTACAATCACTACACACTACAGAACACGATGTTGGCAGACCTGGTGCCCTATCTGCAGGAAAAGGGGGTCGGCATCATGAACGCCGCACCATTCTCGCGCGCCTATTAACGAATGCGGTCCTACCGGTCTGGCACAAGTCCACCGCTCACGTGCGAGAGATCTGTCGCCAAGCGGCCGACCACTGCCGCCAGCGAGGCGTCGATATTGCCCAATTGGCGCTCCAATTCTCGCTCACCCATCCCCAGTTAAGCACGTGTATTACTGGATCGGCCAATCCGACGCGAATCGCGCAATGGGCGACCTGGGCTGAGCAGCCGATGGACGAAGAACTGTTGAGCGAAGTGCTAGAGATCTTGCGGCCGATTCACAATTGGACCTACGTCGAGGGTCGCCCAGAGAACAATGATTCACCACTTGGCTAGGCGTGTCCCTAGGATTGCGCGTCCGCCCGCCCCACACCGCACTTCGTTCGGAAATCTCAATCATGCTCCGCGTCGACGCTCACCATCACCTCTGGCAATTGAACCAATTTGCATACGGCTGGCTGCAAGACCCGCAGCTAGAGCTCATCCGTCGCGATTTTCTGCCGGCGGATTTACGGCCGTTGATGGACGACTGCGGTATCGACAAAACGATCGTCGTGCAAACTCAACATGACCTGCGCGAAAACGACTGGGCGCTGCAGTTGGCCGAGCAAAACAACTTTATCGCCGGAGTTGTGGGGTGGGTCGATCTGACGAGCCCCGCTTGTGAGCAACAACTGCTCGAACTAAAGGACCACCCCAAATTCGTCGGTATCCGCCACGTCACTCAGGATGAAGCTGATGATGATTTCCTTGTCCGGCGGGATGTACTGAACGGACTACGAGTGTTGGAGAAGCACCGAGTACCATTTGATCTGTTGTTCTACGTGAAGCATTTACGACACGCAGCACGTGTGGCGCACGAGGTACCGGAGCTGCCGTTGGTGATCGACCATCTGGCAAAGCCACCTATCCGCACAGGTCGCTGGGATGAATGGGAAGAACCGCTGCGTGCGGCGGCGAAGTTTCCCAATGTGTATTGCAAACTGTCAGGGATGATTACGGAGGCGGATTGGCGGCATTGGCAGGCCAAGGACTTGCAGCCCTATATTGATCGTGCACTGGCATTTTTCGGCGCCGAACGATGCATGTACGGTTCCGATTGGCCGGTTTGCCTGCTCACCGGCAGCTATCGCGAGGTCCACGACGCATTCAACACGTGCGTCGCCTCGCTCTCCGATAGCGAACAAGCAAGGATTTGGGGTGGCACGGCCTGCGAGTTCTATGGACTCGATACAACTTGCACTTGATCATTCGCGCCGAGCAGGTTCGAACACGCCGGAGGTCGGTCTTTGCGGACCTAGAGATCACGCAATTCGCCGTGCTGATTTGCCTGCCATAGCTGTCCGGTCGTGACGTCCAGCGCCGTCAGCCACTTGCCACCAAAACAATACGTATCGATGCACTTCAGGTAGCCCAAATCCAGGATCTCGCCTGATTTTTCCGGAGTGTGCCCCACCACGGCAATCTTGCCGTTCTGGTGCGGTCCGGGAACCCAAACGACCAGCGACCGCCAACGCAGGACTTCTGGGTCCAATTCCGGCAGCGGCACATCATTCAGATAGTTACCATGAACGAAAAAATGTCGATCGCTTTCGTAATAGTCGAGACAGCGGTCCAGAAAGTCACGATGAGCGTCGGGAATCACTCCCAGATCGCCATCGAAGCCATAAGACTCTAATGTGGCCACTCCTCCGTACCGCAGCCAGTCCGACGGCCCGGCGTGCTGTGTCAGCACCATCCGCATCATTTCTTCGTGATTTCCCAGAATGGGCACCACCGTACACGACCGCTCCAGCTCCAAAATCCGATCGATCACGCCTCGGCTGTCAGGCCCCCGATCGACCAAATCACCGAGCGGAACAAAGATATCGTCCGGTTGCGGCCCAACCGCCTCCAGCAATCGCTCCAGCGCACGGGAACAGCCGTGAATGTCGCCGATAGCAATGATGCGTGACGGCATGCGTTCCTCTCGATCCCTACGAAAACTTTCGTGGCGTTGCCCCACACAGTCGAAGTCAATGAAACACGTCGAGTGATTCCGACTATTCTTCAGCCGCAAGCCGTAGCGCACAACCCACCCGACGTCAAATCTCCCCGACCTGGCCGGTAACGAAAGCAGCCGCAACCCCCAAGGAAGGGAATTGCGGCTGTCGTGAGCTGTCGCTCGGTGAACGGACGTCACCGAGTTGGCCAGATTCCACACGCCCAGACCAGCTCGGATCGTTTCGCCTAAAACCGACCGTGGACTCCAAATGTCAGGCCATGCAGCCAGAAGTCGTCGTCAACCAGCGAATAGATTGGACGAGCCGGACCGATAATTGGACCGTCGATTTGAGTGGGATTGATCGACGTATCGATCGCGGGACCGGCCAGCGCGATGTCACTCCAGTAGATCACCGAATAACCAACCGAGACCGACAGCATGCTGCATAGGTTGTACATCACGGAAAGGTCAAGTTCCGGGACAATCGAGAACACATCGCGTTCGTAGACGCCGCTGTTGGTGTCCAGGGCCAGAAGTCCCTGATCGAAGGTGACGGAATTCGCACCTGGAATTGACGTGGTCGACGTCCCTCGAATCGTGACCGTTTCACGATTGTTGCCGAAGGACACCTTGCTTAGCAAGTTCCACGTCAAACGACCGTCATAGCCTGTGGCCATCATGCCAATCGACCCACCATGAAACTCGTTTTCCGCCTTGAAGGAATCCGTTGTGCTGATGCGAGTTCCTACGGGCACACGTCCCGCGGGGTCGACCGAGACGATGTCATGGGAAACTCTCACGTCGTCGAACACTTGAGTCGCATGGTAACCACCAATGAGGTCGATGCGATTGCATTCTCCGTAGTACATCATCTTTCGCAGCATCACATCGTAGCCGCGAGCTTCATTCGAAGTACCAATATTAATTCGGCCTCGTGAAACGCCAGGATAGGCGATCACAAGCGCGTCTTCGACACCCAGGTCGACGTCAAAAAAGGGTCGCGCAAGGATGGGACTTCCTGTTGAGGCAGCCTGGTAGCCGATTTCCTCTTCGCCAAAACGGAAAACTCGAGTGAAGATTCCGTAGTTCTGGTCACGATCCAGCCAGAAGCCAAGCGTTCCGCGCACACCTTCCGAGCCATCGCCACCGTACTCTCCGCCACCAAACAGCGTGCGCGTCCCCGTTTCACCCAAAACACCTGCCTCAGAAAACGGAGTTCCGGCGACGCTGGTGGTCGCCAATACGGGCAGACTGCGATCTTTGTTCCACCACCACAGCCCTTCAACACCGCCCCAGACACGAACCGGACGAGGATAACTGAACATATTGTGCAGGTGGCTGTGCAGCCCACCGTGTTGGCCGAACAAGCCGGGGCCACCATCGGAATTGAACAAGCCTCCCAGTCCACCACAGAACAACCCGTTGCCAAACAGGCCGCTGCCCTGACACTGGCAGTCACCTTCGGGATCGCCGCAGGCATCACAAGCGGTTGAGGATGGACTGACAGCACCATTGGTCGGGGCGTTCTGCCAGAGGGAAAGCTCCGAGGGCGTCGGCGGCACCGACGCGGGCATGGGCTGGATGCCGGTATTGACGGCCGGCGTGCCCACCACACCGGTCGGATACGGCGCGGCCGAACTTACCGGGTAGGCCGGTTGGGGCACGTACGTCATCGCGGCCGCCGGCAGAGGCTGTTGGGCAAACGCGCCCGGGTTCATTGCCGGCTGCGCAAATTGAACCGCGCAACCGGCGCGTAACCGTAGGCTGGCGCCCCGACAGGAATCGGTTGATACGGATAGCCTCCCGGGGCGTACGGCTGCTGACCATGTGCCGAGTCAGCTCCCTGTGTTAGGTACGCTAACGTAACAGCTAGGATTGCTATTTTTGACTTCATCGTCATAACTCGCTGGGTCTGTGCTATGTGGAATATCCGTAGAAACTGATCGTCGCGTACGACCGGAAATTCCAGACAATACGTCACCAGCGACAAACCGAACCTAAATTCCGCAAATTACCAATAGCCGCGAACGTGCTGATTCTTGGCCGAAAACGGCATCTATTCACTTCTGCGCGGCTCATGGTTCTCGGCGAACAGCGCGAAGCCCAGATTTCGCGGACGCCCGTTGGTCGTCCTGGCCATTGGCCGCGCAGACATCAATAAAAGGTCTCCGGGAACGACAATCGCGGTCGGATCCGCCCCGGAGTCGGCATATGCGATGCCCCAATTGAACGGGCCCGGGCATCCGGCTACGATCGCGACGTGGGCGAGCGGTTGCCGATCGCTCGCAGGAAAAGGGGGAGTCCACACAAATGCCCGCGATTTTGACCGACCAACTGGCCTGTGCGACGCAGGTACCGATCGCGTGGCGCGACGTGATTGTCGACGTCGAAAAATTCTTGGAAATTGAGCGGGACCTCCGCGTCCACCAGGTGGATGTGTCGTCAACGCGAATCCCTCCTGTGATGCTCACGCTACACGCCCGGCTCATGAACCGGTCGATGGCGTTGTTGGAGCCCGAGGCACTCGCGGATCTTACCCCACGAGCCAACTCGCAGTTATTCGCGCGGGCGACGTTGATGCTCACGTATCTGAGTCAGTGCGTCGCAGCCGACGAAGCACAACGTCTGGATACGGCAGGCTCACGAATTCTGGGAAACATCCAGTCGGATTTCCAAGCGTCGGCAGACAACCTGCGGCGACTTCGCACGGCCCTCGCTCGTATGCCGGAGTTATCTCGAGAAGATCTAGCTGAGATTGAGGCAGTTGTCGACCAAGACCTGGACGACGCACGTCGCAAACAGCAAATAGTCAAAGCACTGCGAGAGGAATTCCAACTCTGGGCGGATGCGCCGGATCTACGCAACAACATATGGCGGTTCTTCACGACGTTTCACCCTGACACAGGACTGCGACCTGACGAAGTCGAACTGATTGTGACGGGTTGCTTGATCTTCTTCTGTATCCCTTATTCCGGGACCAGCTTGCTTACCGAGCGGTTTCGCACTGCCCAGCCGGAAGAACAAGCCCCCGTACGTCGTTTCTTGATGCGGATCTCCCGATTTGCACACCGACAATTCGCGCACTTCCCCGTCTTCGGCTTCCTGCGAGGCACCGATTTGCCGCAGGCCTTATTGGCGCGAGTGGCTCATGCGGCGCGACTCTCAACCGCAGAAGTCGCAGCGGAAATCAGCCGACTGACAGCCGTTGTACCTCTAAATGAGGTCGACAAATATGTGCCGCACGACGTGTGGGGCCACAGTTGGCAGGCCAGCATGCTGCACTATGACGATTTCTATGCGGAGCTGGCCACATACGCTGACCCCCTGCCCTTCGATCATCAGGTAACGACACCGGCCGGACAGGTTGTGCGTTGGCAAGATTGTTTTTCTATCAACGATGGACAGGTTCATTTGCGGGAAACGTTGTTCCGAGACTTTGCCTTGGGACTGGTGCTGCAACGGCTGGCTATTTCACTCACGCCTGTGATAGCCGAACTGATTGCCGACATTGCGGAATTTCAGTTCCTGGAATTGGAACCACAGCGAGCGGATGAGCTGCCCAATTCGAGTCTGCTTCAATCGTTCCCGGCCAAGTTGGATCTGATGTTACAGGATGTGTTCTTTTACTTTCGCCAGGCTTCGAAAGTCCTGCGACTCTGGGCTCAGTCCTGCTCCAGGCAACGACAGACAATTGAGGCATTAGGCCGTCACGGGGCATCGCAATCGGCGGCTGAAATCGCGGTAGCACAGGCGGTCGAAGTTTGGCAACAGCTCGAATCGGGATTGCTCGCGCCCAACATGATTTGGACCACTCACGATAACCGCCTCGAGGTCAATGTCGTCACTCGCGTCGTGCTGAATTTCCTCGGCATCCACCGTTCGACACTTGAGACCTATGAACGGATCCGAGGAATCGATGTGGGAGAATTGCCGCTGCGTAGTTTTCGTGATTTACTGCTACTCTCCGCGGCGGTTTTCTTCGAAGCGGATCCTCCGCGCAATCTCTGCGCGTTGATGAATTCGTCGCGCTGCGGGTCGTGCCCTGGTGTGAGACGCTTGCGAAAGCTTGCGGCGACTAATTGGCAGCCCGTGTACGAGGAAGCGCATTCGTGTCAGCATTGTCAGCTGCGAACAGGGCATCCACAGCCGCAGCCATCAAACTCGTGGGCAGGCCCAGCGCGACCGTTGTCGGTTCCACCGCCGGCGGCTCTCCTTCGGCACGCATCGCGTTTCTCCGCGCCTCGGCAATTCGGTTCACCTCGTTCAGTACCAACAGGGCATCCAAGGGAGAAACAAATCCGTCACCCGTCACGTCCAGGTAGGGTGGTGGACTGTCGTTGGCAGTTGGAAAGCTCAGCGCCCCGCCTCGCCGCGATTGATGACGTTCAAAACCAGCAAGGCGTCAAGCGACGAAACAAACGTGTCGCCATTCACATCTAACGGTTGTGCCGGATTCTGCCATGAATTGCCCACCGCCGGAGAAATGTCGATGGTGACGCGAACCGGGTCGGATGACAATCCACCGTCATCAATGACAGCGTACTCAAAGTAGTCGCTCCCGACGAACTCCTCCGCCGGCGTATAGACAATCGTGCCATTGGTCTTGTTCAACGCCAGCTCGCCATGCTGCGGAGCAATATGGATCTGCGTTAAATCCAATACCAATTCGCCATCGCTATCAGTGTCATTAGCGAACACGTCCATCGTCAACACGCGGCCGGATTCCGTAGCGTAGTGATCCGGCTGGGCCACTGGGACATGATTGACAATCACCGAGCCAAAATTGGCATCGACCGCATTCTGACCTCGGCCTAATTCCAACTCCAACTTGTCGTCCACCGCCTCCGGCGTCTGCCACCCCTGCGGTAGCTCCTGCCGAAGCACATAGTTCCCCGGCCGCAGGTTTTCGAAGTGATAAGCGCCTGCCGCATCGGTCTGCGCGACGGTCTCATCCGCATCCAGGACACCGTCGTCGTCAGCATCGATGAAGACCTTCCGGTTCGCCAGAATTGCTTCCTGAACATCGCGTTGACCATCGCCGTCAGCGTCCTCAAACAGTATGCCATTAATGGAACCCAGTCCGGCAGAGCGTGTGTTGAAATCGACTTTGGTATTCCGACCCAACATGACGACGTTCGTGGTCGCCATCTTCTTTGGGATTCCGCTTCCCTGAGCAGTCACAACGTAAACACCGAACGGCACCTGCAGAGCATACCCACCCGACGGACCCGTAGTCGTGCTGTAGGTTTTTCCATCACTATTGCGCTTCGCCACGACTTCCACACCACCGAGGCTTTCACCAATGGTGTAGAAGTCATCTTTAACCTCGGTGTCAGTATACGCGACACCCGTAATGAAATAGTCACCTCCGCGATTACCAAAACTCTCGGCCACCATGATGGAGTTCAGCCGCGAGAACTCCCCGTAGCGTATTCCGTTACCGATTTCCCGGTAGCCGGCGTTCAACATGTTGGTACGGTGATGCTCGCTCAAGAAGAGTGCTTCGTGCCGTCGGTAAACCTCTTCGTCGCGTTCCAGGAAGCCCGGTTTGCCGAACCAAGCGATATTCTCGCCAGCACCGGCGGGATAACCAGCCGCCCGCGCACGTTCCGATGGGCCGTCGCCATCCGGGTTTACATGCTCGAAGAATTCGCGGATCAACATGTCGTCCGCATGACGTCCTGCCGCCGTGATCAGCATCTGATTCGGGGCCAATGGCTGTTTCGGATCTGGCGAAATCTCGTCGGGCTCCAGATCCTGATTCAAATCAATCCCAAAACGGGCCGCTTCCGCTTCCGGATTTGCCCGAGCACGATTGACCAGTTCCAGCAGCAGTTGCTCCTGATCGGACATCACAATGGCTGCCAGTAGCTGACGGCTTTCCAACTCCTGCCCGACCAGCCGGACTCGCGCACGCCCAGCCGCAGGTCGCCGACCAGTATTTCGCAGAGCCAACGTCTTATGCAGCCTCTTCCAACAAATCATCGTTTTGACGCAGCCGGTCTGCGCGGTTGCCGTCCATCCCCTTCTCGATACCTGCGGAAGAACGCACGTGACGCCGTAGGCCGCCGACAGCCGATACTCCACTCTTCGATTCTACACGAACATCGCATCACAAAGAGAGTTGCGCGAGGCCCCGGCCCCTGCCGCACCAGCAAGCGCCTCGCCCCATACACCTTCACCTTTTGCGTCGGCCAATTCACCGGATCGATCACGTCGCTCGCTCCCCGCAGGGAGTCAAACTATCGCCTATCCCACCCGACTGAGCCCAATCCGCTATGACCAAATCCACCAACTGGTCGCGATGAGCCACCGTACGCGTTGACAACAACGTGGGTTCAGATATCGGATTCGGTTCGCGGTTCACCGCGAGCTGACGTCGCGGGCCGATGCAATCGAGGCGTGCTCCCCTGCCCGACCGATTGAGCGACGCACGCATCGCCCGCTTTCCCTCGTTCGGCAACCCGCACCAGGACTGCGCCGTCAAGACGGCGGCCGCCACGTCGGAATCCTCCTCGCTGGGTTCTCCCTCGGCATGTGTCGACGTCGACGCGTTGGCCTGACTTACGGTGTTTAGGTGATTGATCACAACTAACGCATCCAGTGGTGACAGAAATCCATCACCATTAACGTCCAGGTAAGGGGGCGGAGTGACAACTGTTTGGGACAGCGTGCGGGGACCGTTTGTGTTCAAATCGTTGATAATCAGCAGTGCGTCCAAAGGAGTTATGAACGAATCGTCGTTAACATCCGCGGGCTCGGCCAGGTTTTGCCAGCCAGCACTGGGGGCAGCCAATACTTCCCGGTATAGATTCGACGAAACTCCCGTTTGCGAGTCGATCGCCCGCACTTCGATCTGCTGGACACCCGCAGGCACTGTCATCGAGAATTGCAGATCGGCGCGGTACGCACCAATCTCCGCGATCGACTGCCATGCCGATCCGTCATAACGGACTTCAACCCGGTCGATCTGACCAATGGTCATGTCATGGCCCGTTCCACTCCGGTTCAGATTGGGCAGCGTCTGGACCTGTGCGAAACCTTCGAATTCGTACTGATGAGTAACCGGATCGAAGGATCCCGAACCGACCAATAAATGTGGGACGTCCAGGACGTCGAAGATACCGTTGCCGTCAGAGTCGCGCCAGCCAATCGATTCCAGAGCCGACGGGGAAACGGCGTTCATCGCGAATCCGACGCCCGTCGAGTCCATGATACTGCGGACACGATCCTCTGGATTTGGATTGCCATCGAACGCATTCGTGTTCTGAGTATTGTAGTAGCCCCGTTCGTCAAAGTACGTTTTGCCGCCCGCGTATTCGTCCATTGCCCAAAACATGTGGGCCGTTTCATGCGCGATCGAACTGGCGGGACGCTCCGAAGTCGTAACGAAGAACCGTCCCCCGGCAAAGGCAAACGACTGAGAAAAAGATCCTTCGGGATCGAATCGATGATCCACATCGTCCGCCGCGTTGACGACAAAGATAGTGAACGCCCAATGAGTCTCGTGCGTCAACCGCTGCTGATGATTGAAGGCGCGAATCCGATCGCTGTAGGAGTCGCTGCCGCCGACACCGGCTTCGTCAAAGAAGTCGTCCATCCACAGCTCAAAGTCGTCTGAGGGACGACTGATGGGCTCGTAGGGCGTCTGAACGGGTTGATCGGTATAGGTAAAATCGATCTGAAAGTGCAAGCTGTGGACCGAATGCTGTGCTGCCAGCAGATCCTCCCACCACTGGAGGCCATCGATGACATTCTTCTTAACCGCGTCAATCTGCGCCTGGCTGCCAGTTTTCAGTATCCGCATCAAGTTGCCCGTTTGACTCTAACAGTACGACCGAAACGAGCACCTCACCCAGCATGAATTCGGCTGTGTCATCGGCCGACGCACCGAACGGTACGGCCGCCAACAATTGGCGGCGTTCCAGACATTCCCCAACGCAAATTGCCTGCGTCCGACGATGGCGGTCGATTCGGCGAGCAAATAACGTCGGCGATATCATTAACGAACCGGGTTCAAAAGGAACGACGCAATAAAAGGAAAAAGGAAATAAGTAGAATTCGCAACCACCTCGGAAGTTGGCATGCAAAGACACACCCAAGAACCGTCGCCAGGAACGCGACGGCTGCGTGGATCCGCGATTCGTCCTTATGCCCAACAGAAAAGCTCGCCTAAATGTCTAGATTAGCCGTGGAGTCAAAAACGATCAACGCAACGGTCCGCGTTTCCTGCCGGATTCACGATTCCCCTGCGCGTTACCACAGGATCATCGATGCGGCTGCCCGAAGCACCCCTTGGCGAATGTCCGATACAACCGAAAAAATGAGGGGTGCGGTTTGTGCGGCCACAAAACGCGTATTGGAGCGGGTTCGCTGCGGCGTCATGGGCTGGACACGGTCGTCTGCGGAACGTTCAAACGTTGAATCCCCAGCGAACGGTTTGTTCGTATTAACCGATCTTCACTCCGGGATGAGATTGATCCGAAGCCGTCCTTTTTCTTGAAAAAGTTCCTTAACGTGAGTACTTTTAAACCTATGCTCTGCTTTCCTAATCGTTCGAGCCATTCGGCCGACGCGAGGGCAGAGACAAGGCTCTCTTCTACATTCCGACAACGGTCAGATCTCCGCTCTGGTGATTGAATCGGCTGGCCGTCCGGCCCCCCTAATTGAGAACAGAGAACAACATGATCGAGCTCATGCGACGCATTGGCTTTCCTCCGTTCAAACGTTCACGGCGTGCAACGGCGACCCACACCTCTGCCCACCTGGTCCTCCGCAGTTGCTCCGAACCTCTTGAAGCACGAATGATGCTCGCCGGCGACGTCTCTGGTGCAACGATCGGCACAGAATCGGCCTACGTCATGCCGTCTCCTGCGTTTTCTCTGCTGAGCGCTCTGAGTCGTGGTGGTGACGCGTTGATGGCACAGGCCGGCGTGTCGAACTCATCGTCCCTGTCCACGGCCGACACGACGACGCCAACGCCCGTCAGTTCGACACCGCTGCCCAACGTCGCGGAAGACCTGATGTTGAGGTACGTACCCGGGGAAATCGAGTACGACAATTCGCAGGGCACGGGCGGCGTTCTCGCGGCAGGACTGGACAACGCGGAAGGTGAAGCTGGCGACGTATCGATTACGATCGGCGAAGGCATATTTGTGATCTACAACGCGAACACAGGAGGCCTGCGAGTCGACTCGGGCCGCTCGTTGTCTTCCCTGGAAGTTGTATCCAAAAGTGGGATATTCACGGGCAGTGCTGCGGCGAACTTGGGAGGTCCTTTCGACGTCGATACGGATGTCAAGATCTTTAAGCTTAGCGCGTTGATCACTGGCGGTTCTCCCGTTGGCTTTGGCAGCATCGACTTTGGTCCGGTAGCGAAAAAGAACCTGACGGACAGCTTTATCCGCCAGGATCTAATCATCACGGGCTCGTTGATCCCCAACGGTGGCCTCAGTAGCAAGACCGTCCGCGTGGAAGTGTTCCCCACGGATTTGAATGGCACTCGCATCAGTGAACTGGAGTTCGGTCAAGAGTTTGAACTCCGCGCGACGGTTCGCGACGTGCGTGCCACTGACTTCTTGACCGATGGCAACGAAGGCGTGTTTGCGGCCTATTTTGATGTCGAGTGGGATGCGGCGTTGGCCGAGGCCGTGGGGCAGCCGGTCTTTTCGCAAGAATTCTCCAACGCGAAGTCCGGCACGGTGGGCGCCGGCATTCTGGATGAAGTGGGAGCGATCAGCACCAGCACCAGCCCGACGGACACAACGGCACAACTGTTATTCCGGCAGCGCATGCGGGCCACCGGGGCCGGCGAGCTACAGTTTTCGCTCAACACGGCCGACATTCTGCCTCAGCACGAAACCCTCGTGTTCGGCGGCACCGCCGCCGTGACAATTGACCAGATGGCATACGACGACGATGCCGTCCTGAATCTCACGGACACTCCAGCGGCACCCGATTTGGTGGCGTTCGCCAAGGCCCTGACTGCGGCAGGCGCGAAAATGTACGGTGCCGGCTGGTGTCCTCACTGCACCGAGCAGAAGGAATTGTTTGAAGACGGACAACATTTCTTGCCGTTTATTGAATCCACGAATCCGGATCGAACACCCAACCAAATTGCAATCGACAATAATATCTCGTCCTATCCCACTTGGGTCTTCTCCGACGGAACGCGACTCGTGGCGCGCAGTCCCTCGAGACCTTGGCAGCCACAGCGGGCATCACGATTCCGGAATCGAACAAGCCGTACATCCAGCCCATTGATGACGTCGATATGTTCTCGGGAAGTCCCTATCACGTCCCGCTGGACGGCTACGATCCGAACGATGGCCCGTTAACCTATACCGTAACCAGCGACAATCCAACGTTGGTAAATCCCGAACTACTGACGGGTGATCGCAGCCTGATGATCGACGCCGAAGGTTTCGGCAAAATGGTGTTCCAGCTGTTCGAGCAGGAAGCCCCGCGGGCCGTCGAACAGATCACGACGCTGGCGGAAGACGGTTTCTACGATGGACTGAAATTCCATCGCATCTTGAACGATTTTGTAATTCAAGGCGGTGACCCCAACGGCGACGGAACCGGTGGCTCCGACTTGCCCGATTTTGACGATCAATTCGACGTCGACTTGCAGCACAATCGCACCGGCATACTGTCGATGGCCAAGACGACCGATGACACAAACAACTCACAATTCTTCATTACGGAAGGCACTTCAAGGCACCTGGACTTCAATCACACGATCTTCGGCCAATTGATTGAAGGCGAGAGCAATCGCGATAACATCAGCAATGTCGCGACCAGCCAGAGCGGCACGCCTACGATCCCCGTCTACATGAAGTCGGTGACGGTGTTTGAGGACGTCGAGAATGGTCTTCTGCGACTCTCGTCACCGGAAGGTAGTTCGGGTTCAGCCAATATCACGGTGACGGTCAGCGACGCCCAAGGGCATTCGTATACGGAAAGCTTTGCGGTCAATGTTACGCCCGATACGGTCAACGGCGGCCCCTTCCTAGAAGATATTCCGGCCCTCTCCACACTCGGCAACACGCCCTTGATTTACCAGTTATCGGCGGTCGACGTCGAGGGAGACGCGGTCGCATTCTCGGGTCTTACCAGTGATCCCAATATCGACATCTCGGTCGATGAAACCACCGGGGAAGTCACGATTACGCCGGCCGAAGGATTCGTCGGCACCGCCACGGCGACGGTTCGGGTTACCGGTGCAGAACCTTCGTATACGAAGGACCCATATGATGCCCAACTGATTACCATCGAAGTCCTGCCCGATACGCCGGTCGTCGATCTCTTGGCGGTCAGCGACAGCGGTATTTCGACTACAGACAACCTAACGAACGCAACCGAACTGCAATTCCAGGTCAGTGGAGTCGCAACCGGGGCGGACGTTTCCATCTTGGCGGATGGCGAGTTAATCGGCCAAGCGACGGCTACGGGCAGCACCGTTACGATCACCACATCAAACCTTTCGGCGCTGGGCGACGGCACATACGAAATCACGGCGATCCAAACCATCGATGGTCAGGACAGCGACCCGTCGGCAGGGCTTGAGCTGACGCTTGATCAAACGACACCCGCTGCATTCACCTCCACACCGCCCACCACCGGCACCAGTCAATCCCTAATCGAGTACGACGCAGAGAACCCGGAAGAAGGCGATCCCGGCTTCCGTTATTCGCTTCAGGGCGAACCCAGCGGCGCTGCCATTGACGCAGACACCGGAGTCTTTACTTGGACGCCGGGATCCAGTAACGTCGGTGTGAATCAGTTCGGCATCGTCGCCACCGACGCCGCAGGTAATTTCCGAACTCAGGATATCAGCATCGATGTCGCCTCGCTGGAACTGATGTCGGTGCGTTTAACGTTCACCGATTCTGACGGCAATCCCATCACCGCGGTCGCGACAGGTCAAGCCTTTAATGTCAATGTCTACGTCCGCGACTTGCGTGGTGAATCTGACGAACTCCGTGGTGTTTTCGCAGCCTATGTCGACATCAACTTCCCCAGCTCACTGGCAGAAGTCACAGGCGATATCGTTTACGGCCCCGAATACGTCAACGGTAAGTTTGGCGACACGGCCACGCCTGGTTTGGTGAACGACGCCGGCGCCACCGCCGGCACCGATCCCTTGGGAGTGGGCGAATTCTTGTTGATGAGTGTCCCGATGGTCAGTCAGTCAGCCGGAGATGCTCTGTTTACGACCGATGGCGCCGACGAGCTACCACAATTGGCCTCGCTGCTCCACGGGGAAACGACGGCCCTACAGGAAGATCAGATCACATTCAGTTCCGCTTCCGTTAAGATTGTCGACATGACGTTCGCGGTCGACGATGATTTCATGGTTGCCGAGGACAGCAATGACACCGCATTTGATGTCCTGGCAAATGATATCGCCGTTCCCTCGACATCCGCGTTGACGATCACAGGCGTCAGTGCCACGGCCAACGCAACCGTCACGATCTCGAATGACGGCCAACAGCTGATCTACACGCCCAACGCGAATTTCCAGGGAATCGACACCTTCACTTACACGATCGAAGACGACGGTGGTGAAACCTCGTCGGCCACGGTCACGGTCGAGGTCACCGACGTGAATGATGCACCTGTTGCCGTGGACGACACGTTCACGGTAGCGGAGGACGGCGTTGCCACTTCGTTGGACGTATTGAACAATGATTCTTCAGGACCCGATGTCGGCGAAGACCTGCAAGTCTCCGCAGTGACCGCCGCGAGCCATGGCACGGTAACGATCTCGACCGACGGCAAGGCCTTGATCTTCACGCCCACGGCGAATTTCAGCGGTACGGACTCCTTCACCTACACGCTCTCTGACGGACGCGGCGGCACGGATACGGCTCAGGTCACTGTGACCATTACTGAGGTCAACGATGCTCCTACGGCAGGTCGCGACATTCGGTCGATGAATGAGGACTCGGTGCTGACTTTGGACGTAGCCGACCTCTTGGGGAACGATACCGCGGGCGCCGGCGAAACCGATCAAACCTTGATGGTTACAGGTATTGGCACTGCCACACAAGGCACCGCGACACTCAATGGCAATACCGTCACCTACACACCTCCACAAGACTTCTTCGGCACAATTTCCTTCGAGTACACGATTCGCGACAACGGCACGACCAACGGCCAAGCCGACGCCAAGACGGCCGTCGGCACGGTAACCATCAATGTGAATAATGTCAACGATCCTCCGACGGCAGTCGATGACACCGCGACGGCGCAGTCCGGTGCAGGTAGCATCATGATCAGTGTGCTTTCCAACGACACCGGCACCCCCGACAGCGGCGAAGTCTTGACGGTGACTGCCGTCAGCGCCGGTTCGGCACAGGGGACGATGACGATTGCAGCCGACGGCCGAATTGAATACACACCGGCCGACGGCTTCGCTGGTACGGAAACCTTCACGTACACCATCAGTGATGGCAACGGAGGTGAAGATACGGCTACCGTCACTGTCGACGTGATGAATTTTGTCCCTGGCGGGATTGGAGGAATGGTGTTCTTCAATGCCACCGGCGATTTGATCCAAAGCGCGTCTCCGCTTTCAGGCGTTAAAGTCCACCTGTATGGTACGGACACAGCGGGACAGGCCGTTGAACTCACGTCGGCGACCGATTCCACGGGTGCGTTTGCCTTCGCCCAGTTGGCTCCCGGCAACTACACCGTTGTGCAAGAACAGCCCAAATTCACCGTCAATGGTATTAACAAGCCGATGCCCGACGCTGGCGGCAGCTCGATCGTCACCATGAATGGCGATGCCTACGAGATACAGCTGACTGCCGACGGGCTGGGAGGCACGCAGCTGAATTTTGCCGAACGCAGCCTGCAACCTCAGTTCACCATCTGGGAAGCCTTGGCCTCCAGCGCGAAGACCGGTTTCTACGCCTCAGTAAACTCCCAAGACGGCATGGAATGGGCGCAATTGGAGAGTGGCTGGACCAATGTCCAAGTGACGGATGTGCAGATGAACGCCACGCGAGTGACGATCACGATTGTCGAAAACGGGCAAACATTAAGGGCTGCCGTACCGCGGGAAGATCGTGCTCACATCCAAGTAATTGGCCAAGACGACGCAAGCCAGCTCGTGCGAATCAAAGGCAGCCGATCGGATTTCAACTTCCAATCGGTATAAGAACGGGTGATCGCAGCGACTCGGGGTGTCACTAGGTCGTATTCCCCGAGTCGCGGCGCATCATCGGCGAGGCATCGCTGGCCGTGTGCTGGACATCACGTTGTCCCCGCACGATGATCTGCCAAACCAACACCCAGGTTAGAAGGAAGACGACGGCTGCGACACCGTGCAGCAATTGGCTTGACATCTGCTCTCACTCGCAACAATGAGCCGCTCCGTATCGGCCGTGACTTACGCTCTTCCTTGATTCATCGAGTATCGACGGCGGTCTGCCCCGCCCATCAGTCGACTTGTGGGCCGCCATACGACCCCTGAAAAATGTAAGGTCTCGCCAATCCCAACGGCGCCGGCCGCCTGCTGTCCCGCCAAGCGGACGCTGCGTGAGCCAATGCGTGCGGCGGCGACGTGACGCTTGAGCCCCTCGAAGTGCGGTGTTAGAGTGTCATCAACACGTGCCTGTTCTGCCCCTCATTAACCCTTGACTTCCGTTTCCCGCTCGCCATCTTCCCGCACGCCCATGTCGCTAAGTCCCTTATCCGCCGACAGCTTCGACACCGATTCTCCACCGCCCGCCGTGGGAATTGACCTCGGCACCACCTATTCCGCCGTCGCCTATCTGGATTCGACCGGACGCCCGCAGACGATTCCCAATTCGGAGGGAGATAAGTTAACACCCAGCGTTGTGTTCTTCGACGAGGACGCCGTAGTGGTGGGCAAAGAAGCGCTTAAAGCCATTTCCACCAATGCCACTGAGATCGCTCAATGTATGAAGCGTGAGCTGGGCCGTCGCTATTACGACAAAGAATTGGGCGGACGACATTATCCACCGGAAGCCTTGGAGGCCTGGGTCTTGGACAAAGTCCGTCGCGACGCTGCGAGAGTCCTGGGCGACTTTCGAAAAGTCGTCATCACCGTGCCCGCCTATTTCGATGAAGTGCGCCGCAAAGCCACACAGGACGCGGGATACATCGCCGGTTTGGAAGTCATCGATATTATTAACGAACCGACCGCAGCCGCGATCGCCTTTGGGTACGAACAAGGCATCCTTCGCGACACTCCCTCACGGTCCAAGCCAACTCGCATCCTGGTCTACGATCTGGGCGGAGGTACCTTCGATGTGACGATTATGGAGATCGCCGGAACGGATTTCTTCACGCTCGCTACGGACGGAGATGTGCTGTTGGGCGGCCAAGACTGGGATAGCCGCTTGGTCGATCTCGTGGCCGAGGAGTTCATCCGCACCTATCAACGGGATCCACGTGAAGACCCCAACACCTTGGGGCGTCTGTGGCGCGACTGTGAAGACGCAAAGCGGACGCTGTCAGGGCGGCAGAAAGCGACCGTCCCTTGTGATTTTCAGGGGCATGCTCTCCGCGTAGAAATAACACGCGACCGATTCGAGGACATCACGCGCGATCTGCTAGATCGCACTGCGTTCACGACTCGACAGACCCTGCTGGCGGCAGGCCTTCAGTGGCGTCAAATCGACCGAATCCTGCTGGTGGGTGGGTCCACTCGAATGCCCGCCGTTATCGAGGTTTTGACGCAGCTTTCGGGTAAAACCCCCGATACCTCAGTGGCCGCCGACGAGGCCGTAGCCTATGGCGCCGCCTTGCACGCCGGTCAACTTATCGCCCGCTATCGAGACGCCCCCCCGCCTTTCTCCATTCGCAACGTTAACTCCCATAGCCTGGGGGTCGTCGCCACGGAGCCCACCACTCGTCGCCGACGAAATGCCATCATCATTCCCCGCAACACCGGCCTACCGGTGACAGCCAAGCGCGTCTTTCGCACGCAAAAGGCCAACCAGCGCTCGGTGCTCGTGCAGATCGTCGAGGGCGAGAGCGCGGCAGCGGACGAGTGTGTGCAAATCGGCCGCTGCACCGTGCGTGATTTGCCCGCCAATCTTCCTTCGCAGACTCCCATTGAAGTCCGCTTTCGATATCTCGACAATGGGCGCCTTACCGTACAGGTTAATGTTGCCGGCACCAACAACTGGGTACAACGCGAGATTCGCGCGAAAACAGTCTCACACAGGACCAGTTGCAGACTTGGCGGCGTTTTGTCACCGGCACCTCCGTGTCTTCACCCGCTGACCCCTCCTGATGCCCTCTCCACCTCCCGCGTCCGATTCGTCCGATCAGGCCCACGACGTGCGTATGCGAGGATTCGTGCGGCGAGCAACTGTCGCTGAGGCGTTTCGTTGGCTGGACGAGCAGAGCGCGGCCGCTGCCCGCGGAAGCCGTGAGTTTGGAGGACAGTTTTGGTCGCGTATTGGCGCAAGATATCCATAGTCAAGTCGCCGTCCCAGGATTTGCCCGGGCGATGATGGATGGTTTTGCCTTGCGGGCGGCAGCAACCGACGGGGCGTCGACCTACAACCCACTTTGCCTGCGGGTCGTGGCCGAGATTCTGCCGGGATCGGCGACGCTTCCACGACTGCAGTCGGGCCAGGCCGCCCGCATCATGACGGGTGCGCCACTGCCGGAGGGTGCGGACGCGGTGTTGCCTGTAGAACACACCCAGGTCCAAGGCGACAACGTCTGGGTGATGGCGCCAGTGCCTGCCCAAAAGCACGTGGGCGCATGCGGCGAGGATATCCAGCCGGGCGATCGTGTGCTGCCGGGAGGGCGACAACTACGACCGCAAGACCTGGGCGTGCTCTCGTCCATCGGCGTGGCGCATGTCGCCGTATACCGCCGCCCTCAGGTCCGCATCGTGATAACCGGCAATGAGCTCCTGCCCAGTGGCAGTCGTCCCAGCGGCGCGCAGATTGTGGATGCAAACGGCCCGATGCTCAGCGCCCTCATTCAACGGGATGGAGGTCAAGTCAGCGCACGGCCGATCATCCCCGATCGAGAAGCCGCGATCCTAGCGGCGATGCAGGACGAGGTGGATGTCGTACTGGTATCCGGGGGATCAAGCGTAGGCGTCGAGGACTTGCGCCCCGCCTACTCGCCCAGCACGGCGAATTGGCCTTTCATGGACTGGCAATGCGTCCCAGCAGCCCAACCGGCATGGGACGACTCGGTTCACGCCTCGTATTCTTGCTGCCGGGGAATCCCGTATCTTGCCTGTGCGCATACGATTTCTTTGCCGGTCGAGCGATCCGCCGCTTGGGAGGCCAGCGACAGGATTGGCCTTATCGTTCCGTTACGTTGCCACTCCGCCGAAAACTGGTCTCGCAAATCGGCCGCGTCGATTACGCCCGAGTCTGTGTTGTAACCCGTCAGGTCGAGCCCATCGCCATCTCGGGCGCATCGATGCTCACCTCGACGACCCGCGCGGATGGATTTGTCATTATTCCCGAGGACAGCGAAGGCTACCCTCCTGGTGCAAACGTCGAAGTCTACCTGTACGATGGATAACGCCGACACGACTTCTCAGCAACAGTTCTTAAACGTCGTTGATCGCGACGAGGCCGAACGGCGATTTCACGACGCCCTGCGACTCGAGCCGTTGGCTGAACAGATAATCTCGCTCGATGAATCCTTAGGACGCGTCTTAGCGTGCGACGTACTGGCCCCAGTCGATGTGCCCTCGTTTGATCGCTCCAATCTCGATGGGTTTGCGGTCCGCGCACACGATACCGTCGGTGCGACGGAAGAAGCGCCGCGACGTCTACAGCTTAGTGGTGAAATCATTCCCACCGCGGTCGTGCCTCAGCAAGCCATCCGTGCGGGCCTGGCCAGCCCCATCGCCACGGGGGCGATGGTGCCGCGAGGGGCCGATGCGGTGGTCATGATCGAGCACACCGAAATGGACCATGGGACGTTGCTCGTTCGAAAATCGGTAAGCGCAGGCGCAGGCATCAGCTTCGCAGGCAGTGACATTGGCGCAGGTGAGACGGTCCTACATCGTGGCGAACGTCTCACCAGCCGGGAAACCGGCGTGTTGGCCGCCATGGGAATCGACCGTGTCTCGGTATGGCGACAACCCCTCGTCGCAATCCTTTCGACCGGCGATGAGATCATTCCTCCGGGGACCCAGATGCGACCCGGATTGGTTTACGACTCCAATGCTCAAATCCTGGCCGACGCCGTTCGCGAGTTGGGCGGCATGCCCCTGCGTCTGGGTGTGGCGCCCGACAACACCCCACAACTCGATTCACAACTCCGTCAGGCCATTGCGGAAGCCGATGTGGTGCTGTTGTCCGGTGGTACCAGTAAGGGCGCCGGCGATCTCTCGTACCGCGTCGTGAACCAACTTACAGATCCCGGGATCGTCGCACATGGCGTCGCCTTGAAGCCGGGCAAGCCGCTCTGCCTAGCCGTAACGCAAGGCAAGCCCGTCGTCATTCTGCCCGGTTTTCCCACGTCCGCAGTATTTACGTTTCACGAATTCGTTGCACCGGTCATTCGTCGACTCGCGGGACTCCCCGCCGCTCAGATAGACGAAGTTGCGGCTCACCTGGCGGTCAAAGTGAATTCGGAAATCGGGCGTACGGAGTACCTGCTAGTCGGCCTCGTGGGTGACCCCAATCCACTCGGCCATGGACGACAAGAAAAACTGCTTGCCTATCCAATGGGCAAAGGCTCCGGGTCGGTCACCACGTTCAGTCGCGCCGACGGGTTTGTCACGATTGGCCGACACGAGGAACTGTTGGAAACGGGACAATCGGTCCAGGTCCGATTGCTGGGCCGAGATTTGCCACTGGCAGACCTCGTAATTATCGGTAGCCATTGCGTTGGTGTTGATTTGCTAATGAGCCAATTGCACGAACAAGGTTACCGATGCAAGTTTCTGGCCGTAGGCTCCACGGCTGGGTTGATGGCGGCGCATCGCGGCGAATGCGACTTAGCGGGTATTCATCTTTTCGATCCGCAGACCCAGCAGTACAACCGCCCGTTTGTAACCGATGACCTGCTTTTAATCCCTGGATACCATCGTCGGCAAGGCATCGTGTTTCGGCGCGGCGATACACAATTCGAAGGCGCGGATGCTCCTACGGCAGTTTCGCGTGCTCTTTCCGATACCGAGTGTGTCATGATTAATCGCAATCAAGGTAGCGGCACACGGTTGCTGATTGACCAATTGTTGGCAGGTGCGCACCCGGAAGGATACGCGTCCCAGCCGCGCAGTCACAATGCGGTGGCAACGGCCGTTGCGCAGGGACGTGCCGACTGGGGCATCGCGATCGAACGTGTCGCCCAACAGTCCGACCTTGGCTTTCTGCACGTCGCTAACGAAACTTTCGATTTTGTCGTTCCTCGACGCCGGCGAAATCGTCCTGCCGTGCAGGCCTGGATGCAGCTTCTGCTCGATCCAACCACTCGTCAACAATTGTCGAGCATGGGATTACAGCCGTACGACCAAGAGTCTATCGGATCTGAGGGATCGGACTGAGCCTGTCATCGTGTTTCTCTCCCATGCGACTCAAGTTGTGCTTGCTGTCACATCGGGCGAGCGCTGAATGCATGAAGATTGCCAGATGCCCCGACAGCCTTCAAGGAACCGCTACACGCCGAAACGGTGATATGCGGATCGGAAATACCTCCACTCACTCGGCCGCTCGATGGCCGCCGCTCAATGGCGAGCCGCTCAATGGCGAGCCGCTCAATGGAATGGACTCTCGCCGCCATCTCGTGAGAAGTACGCCCGCAGCTGGTATGGATCCAACGAGCGCACGAAAAACCGCACAGCGCTGTCCGCGCCAGCGCCCAAAAAGCCGGCTTCGCGCAACGTGCCTAAACCGTTCCATGGATTCTGTTCGTCATAGGGAAAATCGACCGGCTGCGTCCAGTAAACGGCGTGGTTCTCATCGGCTTCCACCAACATCAACGTGTTAGACGGCCCGTCGTGGATATCGCGCTGTGGCAAGCCCTGGGGACCTTCGAAGATCGTTCCCACGCCTACGGGGACCATATACGTAGTTCGAAAATCGCAGGGACGCCGTGGGTTCTGGTATTCCGATGGCATCAGGCGGATCAGTTTCCGATTGTGAGGCCCATCCCAAGGCTCGTCCAATTGAAACTGATTGTACAGTTCGGAATGCCCCAAGAAGGGCAACAGATGAACGCGCCAACTCAGTAACGGCTTGGATTCGGCCGACAAACTGGCTCGCGCCGGAAAATGTTCATGTTCACGTGCGTAAGCCAACATCGCATCTGCCAGGTGCTGCATGCCATCCATGGATTGCCAGCGATCCAGCAGCGGATTAAACGCCTGCACGGCCGGACTCAAGAGCATCGTGATTGCCGCGCATGCCGATACTTGCTGGGTTGCATTTCCGCCATCCCCCACTGCACACGGTTGTCCGCAATGCGAAACGACTGCCGCAAGAGCTGGTCCTGAAGCGAGCGACGAATGTAGCGTGTAAACTGCCGAACTCGATCACGCGTGGCATCGTCCGGCAACACCATGGGCTCTTCACCTAAAGTAAGCGAAGCGGGCTGAGACACATCCTGGCTATTTTCGGCCGGAGGATCAGCCAAACGATCTCTCCACTCGTCCCACCACGACTGGATACGCTGCGCCGCCTCATTCGATGATGCGTCCATCACGGCGCCGATCGCGAAGTCTTGGCTGAGCCGAGCACGCAGCTCAAGACGCTCGACTTCGTCCAGCAGCTCCGTGAACGATCGCCACGCCTCCGCTTGACCACCCAATTTCTCTAACTGCAGGGCAACCAGCGGCCGGAAGGAAATCGTATTGGCGACCAGATGAACGTCCAAAGCTTTGCCAATACCGTGGGATAGTTGCTGCGAAATGCTCTCATCGTTGGGCATCACTTCCCGGGTGGCCAGCATGCGTGCCAACGTGCGATCCGGGGCGAGGATAAGCGTGCGGCTATCCAGCAACAACAAACTCAGATCCAGTGCCCCTTTTCCCTTGCGATAGGGCCGACTGTCCAGCGTGCCATACACGGTTTCGCGTAACAGGCGAGATGGCAGCCGGCGAAGATCAAAATTGTCGGCAAACTTGATGATCACACCCTGAGCGAAAGGTTGAGCCGGACCTCTTTCTAGAAAGGCGATCGCAAATTCAATTCGCTGAGGATTGACACCCAACAGTCCTTCCAGCTCCGCCGCAACGACCTCCACTGGCAAAGACCGGACGGCGTGAGATTCAAAGAATTGCCGTGGGTACACCACGACACCCGCTACGGCCTCTTCGGTGATCAGCGGCAGCAACGAGGCCAATGATCGGGTCTTATCGGCCTCCAACGGATATTCATCGGTCGCGGCTGTGTCCGTCGCCTGGGCACCGGTGGCGACATCCGCACCGACGAGCCGCTCGCCGCGCACGCCCATCGCGACTGCTAAGCACAGAGCAACAACTTGTGATGCTTTTCTAGGGCTGGTTAACCGACAATTCATCCGTCGCTCCACTCGCCAATTCGCGCGGGCCACCTCACACACTACACGCCAGCAACTCTCCTCGGCCTCCTGTAATCAAGTCGCCATGGAAAAGATCGACGTCGTGTTGCCATAACGGTTTGGGGACTGCAAAACGAAGCTCCTGTAAACGTTGCAAAACTAACGTCATGGCGACGGGGCGAAATCGGCACGCGTAGCGAAAAGTGGGCAACAACGGTGGACTTTTATCGCCCAAGAACATGAGTGTCCCACGTTTCATCCCCGCACCATGACGAATCCCCGCCGCGCCCATAACGACAATCGTGCCGGCCAACATATTGAAACCGACCAAATCTCCCGCGTTGCCGCCAACCGCGATCAGGCCACGCCGCATGGTATGCCCAAATTCGTTGCCAACATCGCCGTTGATCAAAATGGTTCCCCCCGTCATGCCCACGCGACTGCCTCGATACGCAGCCCCCACAAGATGCCCCGCGCGACCCTGGACGTGGATGATGCCCTGTTTCAGTTCGGCGCCCACCCAGTCACTGGCATCCCCCTCAACGTCGATACGTCCGCCACGCATTTCGCTACCAACGTGCCGGCCTGCATTGCCACGGACGGTAATCCGGCCACGGCTCATTTTCGCGCCGATCCAATGGACTCCAGATAAATCACCATGAAACTCGATGCATTCCTCGGAGCCGTCTCCCGAAATGTCGAAGAGCTCCGCCAGGGAAACCTCACGATTCCCCACCATCACCGGCAACCGCGAGACGTCCGCAAGCGACTTGCCGACGAGCTGTTCGGGAGTGATCCCCTCCACCTCGACGGGGATGGTTTGCGGTTGGCGGTATGTGAGCTGCCAGCCCATTCGGCGTACCTTCAGCGGTGTGAGCAGATGAAGCATCTAGTAGTGCCCAAGACCCAAGTATAGCCAGAAGGGGTACTTGGCCCAATGAACTGTTGAAAAAAAGTGAATACAGCCTCGGAACGCCGATCGGCGCGATTCGCAAGGTCGACGCCAAGTGCCACGGTCTGCATCATTGCGTCGGCGTCCACTCAAACGTCTCCCTACCCCCCATGTCAGCCGTATCACGATCAGCCGTCCTCAATCGCAGCAATTATGCCGTGACATGCCGCCGATGACCGTTACCGCGCAGTGTTGAGGGCTCCACCCGCTAAACTCAAAGTGGGGAAACCAGCGGAAGTCGGGTTAATCGAGGCAGACCGAGGACGGAGGTTAAGTAAATGAGACGTGGGGCCATCGTTCTGGCGGGTGGGCAAAGTCGCCGTATGGGCCGGCCCAAGGCATGGCTCCCATTCGGGAACCAAACGTTGCTGGAGCGCATCCTCGCCATCTTGGCGCCCTTAGTATCCTGCAGGATCGTAGTCGCCGCTCCCGACCAAAAGTTGCCGCGACTGCCCTGTGACGTCCTCCGCGTTCATGACCGTTGCGCCGGCCGTGGACCTCTTGAGGGTATCGCCGCCGGCCTGACAGCCGGCGCTGGGCTTGCCGATGCATTTTTCGTCAGCAGTTGCGACGTTCCCTTGCTTCAACCCGCGGTGGTGGTCCGCCTGTTTGATTCGCTGCAAGCGTCCGACCGAATTGTCGTGCCCCGCGACGCCAACCACTTTCACCCGCTGGCCGCCATCTATCATCACGAGGTGTTGACGGTCGTCCAACAGTTGCTCGATCGCGATCAACTCCGTCCATTTTTTCTGTTCGACAAGTGCGCCACGCGGGTGATTAACACCGAACAGCTGCGCGACGTGGATCCGAAGCTCGTGTCGTTTCGAAACCTGAACACACACGAAGACTATGCGGCAGCACTCCGCGACGCCAACCTGGGCAGCTCCTAGTTCGATTTGTCACAAGCCACCTGCTCCGCATCGTGCAGATACTCGTCACCGACCGGGTAATTACGATAGCGGACCGAATAACACTGTTCGAACCATTCCGCGATGTGGGACTCGACGTCGTGGTCATAGTCGGGCGCAACATGTAAGGTCTTACCGAGGTGATCCTCACGGATCTCACCCTCTTCGACCAGTACCTTCCCCGCTTTGATCACATAACGCGGCAATTCGAACATCTGCTGCTTGTCTTCATGGGGCGTGTAGATCGTAATGTCTGCGTCCGCCCCAGGACCGAGGTGTCCTTTGTGGCGCAACCCCAGAATTCGAGCCGGACCGGCGCGCGTGATGATAGCGATTTCTCCCAACGTATATTCGCGATCCAAATCGGCGAGCACACAGCGTTCATGTAGGCGGGGGTGAACGGTTTTTACCATGTCTCGACGGTACGTCTTGTCCATCAACAAGCGAATGATTTGTGGATACGCCAGGAACGAGCCGCCGTTGGGGTGGTCCGTACTCATCACCACCCGCCATGGATCGTACCACTAGCAGATACCATTCAAACCCTATCGCCCATTGCAGCGAATGGACAAGGCTCTTGTTGCGATATTGATCGGTGCGATTCCGCAACCCGATTCCATCTCCGTATCCGCACTGAACCATTTTGTGCCATAGACATTCGTGAGAAAGTAGCCCAACGGACCGTCACCGGTCATACTCGTCGTCTCGCCAAACATCACTTGTCCAACATCGACGGTCAGATTGGAATGTGAGTTGATATAATCGGCCAGTCGGTAGGACTTCGAGTTAAACGTGTTCTCGTCACCTTCACCACCGCCGTAGCTATGAAATTGAATGTGCGTGAGATGTCCGCGATGTCTTTCCAAGGATTCCATCGATGCCAGCGTGGTCTGCCAATTTCCCGGCATTCCCAGATTGTTGCAGTGAATGATGCACACAATGCGGCAGCTGAAGTTCGTCCACGGCATGCGCCATGTTCATGATGATTTGTCGTGGCGTGACATCAAAGTAATCGACAACTTAGAATCGATGCCCGATACATTACCCGCCTGATGGTGTTTCCAGACTTCGACACCACCGGGATTCACCAATTTGGCGCCATATCCTTTGGCGGCACCCAACAACCAGCCAACAAATGCTCGCAGTCGTTCGGGCTCGCCGTCGTGAATGGAGTTCATCACGAAATGATTGTTGCCCATCAGCACATAGAATCCCTTGTCAATGCAGGGAGTGTCCTCGAATTCTTCGTGGGCATGACGTGCCGACAAGGGCGGAACCGCGGCATCAAACGCCGTCGTGTACCCCAAACCGATGTATTTGTAGCCCGTTGCAAACGTGCTAGGAACGCTACCCATCGTGCCGCTATGCGTGATGGATGTACGGCGTACCGGTGCCGCCCGGCGTTTATCCTCGGGCCGCATCTTGCGGGCCATGTTCACTTTGGGACCGGCGATGTGACAGTGCATATCGACGCCACCGGGCATGATGACCAAGCCGGCGGCGTTCAAAGTGCGAGCCGGGCGGATTTGGGGGTCACTGGGCGGCGCAACGATCTTGCCGGCTTGAATCCATAAGTCCTGAACTTGGCCGTCGACCCCGTTAAGCGGATCATAGACGTAGCCCCCGGAGATGCGAAAGAGGTCTGCAGACATACGGTATCGATGGCTCCTCACTCGGCGGAAGGACTCAGATGGGACTTGTGGTTCGTTAACTCTTGGATTGTAATGCGACCTGTCGTTGTCACCAGTCGACGTCTAGCGGGCGGACTCACGGCAACTCGCGCGAACCTCGAGTATACCATGCCCCCACTATTCTGACGGCATGGTACGGTCCCGCACCCTACTGTCAACCGATACCAATGGACTTGATTCGCATCCGCCACACTGGCAAAGGAGGCTCCGTCATGGACCGTACTCGCCTGGAGATCGCCGTCAAGAACATCGAGTTTGCGCGGCGATACACAATACAGTTGCTGGAGGATGTCCAGGCAGATGAGTGGTTTCAAGCTCCGGTGAGTGGAGTCACGCACTTGGCCTGGCAAGTCGGGCATATAGCGATGGCCCAGTATGCGCTCACGATGCTGCGACTGCGGGGCAAAGAGCCGTCCGACCAAGCATTGATCAGCAACGATTTTTTTCGCCGCTTCAAAAAGGGCACCACCCCGTCTCCAGCTCCTGACGACTATCCCCCCATGGAGGAAATCTGGGCTGTCTTTCACCGTGTCCACGAACAGGCCCTAAAAGAACTGGCCGGCTACACCGACCAGGACCTGGATGTTTCGCTTCCTGAGCCTCATGCTGTCTTCGACACAAAGCTTGGTTCCGTCTTTTTTTGCTCGTCGCACGAGATGCTCCACGCCGGGCAGATCGGATTACTCCGCCGACTACTGGGCAAAACGCCTGTGCGTTAGACGGTGACGTTAGACGGTGACGCTAGACGGTGACGCTAGACGGCCGGCTGGGCCTTCAATTCGCGGACGCGACGTTCAATGCCCGTCAAGATGTCCAAGTCGCTGGGAAACGGAGATTCGAAGGCCGGCCGCAAGGCGATAGGCACGTCGTCCATACGGTACACCGTCCCAGGCACATTTATTCCGTACGTAGCCACCGCAAAGGCGACCGTCGCGTGGCGCGTGGTCGGCGTTTCTTTGGGGTCCAGAGCGATATAAGGAATCGACCGCAAATGCTCTCGAGCCGGTTGACTGAAGTTGGCCATCGGGATCGCTGGCAATGATCATCGCCGCGTCGGCCTCGCCTCGGGCCAGCACATCGGACGCCGTGTACTCGCCGGGATTGAAGCGAGGATAACCGCGTGTCAGACTCACGCCAAACGGATAGCCCGTTCGCCAGGCGACCACATTATCCGCACCCGTTACGTTGCCATGGCCGCGATTGGGCTTACAAACAAAGCGGGTGAACCGATTCAAATCGCGAGTTAGCGCCAGCAGCGCCTCGCTGTTGGCGTGCTTGCCCCGCGTCATCGTCAGCCCCATCCCAAAAAAGATCACGCCAAATCTGGCTGCCTTCATGCGATCCATCAGGTCCTGCCACACAGCCAGTTCAATACCCGTCTCCTCCTGCACGGTGGCCGCGTCCAAGTCCACGCCCTGCGCCAGGGCCCGCAACGTCCACAGGGCCTCAAAATCGCGGCGCGGTTTGATCTGTAGGAAGATGTCTGCGGCACGTGCCGATTTTGTCTTCCGGACATCAACGATCACACATGTCCGGTCCTTACGGCCGTTCGGCAAAAACATCCCTTTGGGCATCAGGCTGTACTTGGAAAAATGGCGAGGATGACTTTCTGCCGGATTTGAACCCCAGAAGATGATCAGATCGCCACGGTTGCGGACCTCACCCAAAGACGCCGTCACTTCGCCAACGCCTTGAAACGCCATTCCCGAGGGACCGTGGCAAACGCTAGTCGTCGTGTCCACAAGTCCGCCGGCCCAATCGACAATCCCAACGGCAACTCGCTGCGACTCGGTCGTGGTGTCGCTCAATCCATAGACCAACGGATAACGGGCGTCGGCCAAAATCTGCGCCGCTCGCTCGATACCCTCTTCGACCGCTGCGGGTTGCTGCTCGATTAAGCAGGCTGGACGATCCTCTACCTCGTGGTTTAGGAACCATGACGTCCCCAGCACACACGCGCGCTGCGCCTTGACGATCGTATGTCCCTGGACATGTAGATCGATATCGTCGCAGACGCAGCCGCAAAACGTACATGTCGCGTCACGGACGATTCTCAGCTCAGCCGCTGTCGTGCTCTTCTCCAACAAGGGTTGATCCATGATGTGAACATCTTCAATGGGCAAAGTTCTTCGTTCGGTCAGAGAAAGAGGCCCGGAGTTCGGTCAGCCGGATTCGTGTGGATGAAAACCGACCTGCGGGACGCCGTGGGACCCACGTTGAGTTTAGTTGACGGCATCAGGGAACTGAAGTGGCTTTAGCGAAATAGTCCAGCACGCTTGAACCGCTCCCAGATCGACGCTTCGCGCTGGGGGGGTAGCAGGTGGCTCTTCTGTCGACGTCGGGGGACGATCCGCGATTTCCGGTGCCATTTCCGGCACGTTCTCGATTAGATAACGGGGCCAGTACCCTTCCAGGATCCGCAAACAGTCAGCGACCATTCCCATCCGTCGTTGGTAGTCCGCCGCCGTCAGCAGATGAGCCAGCGCTTTATGCTCGATGCCATCCAGCACCAAAATATCGTACAGCCGCATATCATCCAGATAGACGTCACCGGTCCCAGCGACTTCGACGCCAATTTGCAGGGCCTCCGTAACGGGCGGCAATTGGCTCACGCGAAACACAAACTCTTTCCATTGCGTCCCCATGGCACGTTCACCTCCGCCGACACCGATGGGCGACCAGGGATGGTAAACGCGCCCGTCGACTTCTAACACTAACCGCACGCGCGGCTGATGATTCGCATCGGCGACACGGGCCCAGATCGAAACACTCAGTCTACCCGATTCCGGGGCCTCGATCGGTGCGCTGCGGAGCGACAGAGAACCGTTGGGCAGGTGAATCCTTAGGGCAGATTTTCCCGCATGGACGCTGGCCGTCTCCTGCGACACAACGTCGCGACGTCCCCGCACCGACCAGTCGACGGGTTCCTGGCTCGCGCTGTCCCAGAGTTCAAAATCACGATTCTGTGGAGCGGCCAATGGCGCGGGGTCACCCAACTGTGCCGCACGGACACCGAGTGTCCGGATTTGATTCTCCAACGCTGGATTCACGTCGGGCGGCAAATTAATCCCCAGATTGGCGACACGCACGCCCGGTCGATTGGCGCGCAAGGCGACTAAGTCGTAGGGCGCCATCGTCAAATTCCATACGGGAACGTCTGCCTCCATCTGCACTGGCTGCTGCGGTCGACTATCCAGTCCCACAAATTCGGTGCCTGCGGGCGCCCGCAGGCGAACTGTGGCGCCAACGTACCACGGCGAATCGTTAACAACGTAAACGTATGTAGCGTTTTTCGTCGACCGTGAGCGGACCTGCAGTGGCTGCGACCTACGGTGTTCAATCTCCGAGGTTTCAAATTCACCTTGAGGCAGTTGGCGATATACCTGAAGAAACTCGCGAATTGCCTCTTCTTGTCCCATGGGAACAAGCCACCCTCCTTCAAAGATCAGCGGCGTATCCTGTTCGGCCAACGCATGCGCAAATCGCTGGCGATTGTTAAGCCCCACGGGGGAAAGCTGCGCGACCAACGACATCAACGTGTTGTTTTTGCCGAACGGACTGGCGTCGTCGAAACTCGGCAATCGCAACAAGTACGGTTCGTGAAGAAATTGAGTCCCCGATCTGTTCGCCTGCCGAAAAAAATGTTCGACCTCGGACGAAACATTGAATTCCCGCGTGGCCGAGCTGCTGCCTGGAGTACCGGGAGGTACAAATAACTGCGGCCTGAGCAATACCAGGTTGGGGGCTGGCTGCAACTGCAGCGGAGAAATCCCTAACTCCTTCATTGCCTGCTCCAAATCCACTTGGGGCGGCAACGAGGGACGGAACGCACGTTGCACGGGGCGCGAATCAATCAGGCGCGCCCCCGCCAAATACAATTGCGCCTCGGAGTGGTTCGCGGACAATTGTTGCGCCATCCGGCAATACAATTCACCGATCCGCTCACACCGCCAGTCTAGCCACGCCGCTCGCGTCGCCTTGTCCAACTGATCGGGGCGCGACAGCCGCACCTGTCTATCTCGACGAAACCGGTCCCATGTACGGGCATCCATGCCCCAATCCACGTCCGGAAGCTGCGTGTAGCCCTCGGGGCGCAGATTGACCACGATGCCGCCAAATGCGGTGTGCCGACCGTAGCGGCGAGCAAGCTCGGACACAACGTCCAACATCGCCTGTTGCACTCGATCATCCAGGGGATTGTAGTACGCCGCGCGGCCTACTTGCGAATCGAATCGCTGGAGCCATGAAGCTTGAGCCGCATCCACCAGCTGTATTCCTTCCGCGTCCTCCGGATAAAGCAATTGCCGTTCGAGCACGGGTAGCGGCGCACAAAACTCCACGACAGGAAGCAATTGTAGTCCCTCACGATCGCACAGCCGGAACAACAGTTCCAACACATCCTTACGTACTGGATCCTGTCCGAACGCGAAGAACACACCACGATCATGTTTGGGCGTGGGTTGCAGTAATTGGCTGGGATACAGGGTGCTCCCCTCACTAGCACAATTGATCGCCAGTGCGTCATAGCCGACGTACTTTGCATATTCGATCATACGGCGAGTCGCCGTCGAGAAACGTCTGCCAGTCCTCTAGACTGCGGCCACTTTCCTCGTCAAACGCCTCCGCCGCGCCAAAGGCAGTAGGAAACAAAGGACGCTCGAAGTAAGCAATCGCTTTTCGACTGCCCGACTGAGCGACGGGTAAGGTCGGAAGCGAACGACGGTAGACGTCAAATCGTCCATAGATCGCCTCCTGCCGATCACTCAAATTGGTAATCACCAGCAATGGGGATTTCGTCTTCGGCCAAAACATTAGCTGGTGTCGTGAAACGTCTGGCGATTTGACGGCGATTCCGCGGTCCTTGGCAGCTGCCACGATCACCCCAGAATCCAAACCGATGGGAATCACCTTGCCAGCGGCATTCGGCTCCACCAAACTGATCGCAAACGACTGTTCCACGTCGCCGGCAAACTCCAAATCCAATTCGTGCAACGTTCCGACTTCGTCGACCGGCAAAGGATAGGCTTGCCAACCGCCCACCGGCAAACTGGTCCACGTCTGGTCTCCCAGCCGCACTCGTTCCGCCTTGATATTGCCTAGCGGTCCGTCGGATCGAAATCCAGGCAGCAGCGACCACTGCGGCAACCGAGCGACCCGTTGAAACCAATTCGCTTGAGACGGATCAATGCCCATTACCAAGCGGCGATCCTCCGTGGTCGCGGAGGGCTTTGACGAATTCGCTAACACGACTAACTGCATGCGGCGACGTGCCACAACACGATCCGTGCCAAAGGCAGGAGCCCGCCGGTGCGCCGAAAAGGAGATGTCGAGATTGTACACACCTTCCTCTTGCGGCAGGTCGATCGCTACGGCCTCGGGTTGCGGCCAACTGCCATTGCCATTCGCCTGTTGTCGCTGGTCGAAGTCCCACAACGACGCACGAGAAGTTGCCGAAGTTAGCTCCATGCGGCAGCGCAACGAAGTATCGGCAGGCACTCCCAGTCGATAACCGTGGACCGTACAACGGAGAACATCACCCGGCAGAAAAATCAGATGATCCTGTGGCAAGTCCAAGCGAACGAAATCGGCCGGCGCGCGGCGGATCACCAAACGATTCCCCTGATCGTCGAGCGTCTCACTGCGATAACCTTCCACCAATTCGCTCAGAGGGATTTCGATGACGCGCGCCTGAAGCTCACCGACCGCCAACAACTCCATGCGAATGACCGCGTCCAGCGGCGCCTGGACGGATACCTCTAGGCCATCGTAGTCCCGGGCCCGCTTCTGTCGAATGAGCACTTGTTGACCAAGCAGCTGAATCGATCCCGGCTCGTCGGCGTCCACACCTAACAGTTGTAGATCGCGGAGATTGCCCGAGGAAAAGATGACTCGACCGCGCCACTGCCTCTCCTGGCCACCGCCCCAGGCCAAGTGCAGTCGAATGTCCAAGTCGTCGGCAGCGAGCGCACGACCAGCGGCCGCCAGTCCACATAGCATGGCTCAGCACGACCACAAGCCTTCCTGCGCGGGACGCGGTGCGCGTGCGAAAAAAGCAGCCAACAATGGGATCACCGTGCACGGACCTCCCTGTCCGACATGCGTGTCCAACCGACATGCTCTCCTGATCGTGACGGGTTTGTAAACATGTCGGCGTGAAGCCGCGGGATTATAGACACAGTCAAATTGATTTGACCAGCCCGATGCGTTACGATTTCGCCCCGCGCAAGCATTGCTCAGCGATTTCCCCGGGTGCCGGCTGCACATCCGCCAGACTCAGTCAGATTCGGCAGTGACAAGTTTGATGGCGGGAGCGAGTGGCGCCTCATTCCGGCGGCTGACTGAGTATCGGATCGAGCGGAAGCGCATCCTCTAGGCTGGACGCGGCGGGCACAGCGCTCAGCATTTGACATAGGGCCGCAAATCGAGCAATCACATCGGGACAGCGGCTCGCGACATCGTTGACCTCCCAACGATCGTCCGGTTTCAAATACAGCTGGCCCGCCAGCCCCCCGTCGTCCGCCCCCGATTCCGCTGACTTCCCAAACTGCGCCGCCGCGTCCGGTGCCGAAAGGCAGGCATGCCAGACAGCGGTCCTGAGCGCCCACTTATCGCCCAACCGAGCCGCGGCGAGTGGTGGCCAGTCAGCACCCTCGACACATAAATCTCGTGACGGCAATGCCAGCAGGCTACAGGCCGCACTACGCCACGGATGCTCCAATTCGAACCAATCGAGCAAGGTCTGGAACAGATGGTGAGGTTGCACGAGCTGCTGACTGCGAAGGTTGGCCATATCGATCGTGTTGCTGGCAATCAGCAGGGGAACCTGCAGGTGCTCGCTATCGGAGCGCCCCCAAGTCATGCCCCCAATAGCCATGTTCGGCTAAGGCATATCCTCGAGTCCCCATTACGACCAACAACGCCGGTTCCTCGATTCGCTGCCAGCTCTCTAGCAGTGCTTCAAGCGCTCCGTCCAACAACGACACCTGAGCGGCGTACGCCCAAACCCATCCTTGAATCGTGTCAGGATCGAGCGAATCATCAACGCGTCCGGCCGGCGGACGCAGCGCCCTCCGGCGGTGGCGGATCTTCCTCGTCTCCAAACTGTTCACGGAATGCCTGCGGTGCATCCCACATGCCACTCATCCCCCGGCTGTGAATCCATGTCAGGTCGACGGGATTTTCTTCGATCGTCATCAGGGCTGCTGCCATCAGGCGAGCGAGCTGAGTCTGTTCGACGGTCTCGGCCGCGATAACACTACGCACCGGGGCAATGAATTCCGCTCGATCAAACGCAGTTGCACACGGGTGTTCAATTACGTCCCGGTCGTCGGTGATCAAACAGGACGAGTTCTGCCGCTGTGCCAGGGCTTCGACCAGCGACAGTTCGGGGTTCCGCCCCGACAGAACGGCGTGGCGACCGGTCCACGCCGACGCAAAAAATGCGTCGATTCGGGGCGAGTCGACGAGAACATGCTCCAGCAACAGGCCGGTGCTGGCCAGTTGATTGCACGCCGGAGTCTCAAGCCATGTGTTGCCGTAAGGCCCCGCATAGCCGGCACCCCATCCGTCAACCGTCAGTACGATCGCCCGCTTGTTCGTCGCGGCCATGCCCCCCCCGTTTCAGCACCATCATGCAATTCGCCGTTGCCGCCGGATGACAACGATCGTTCGTCAAATCTTGATCGACATACCCCGATCGTCTGGCCACAATCGCTTAGGAAGCCACGGGCGTCAGGTAATACAAAGCCACAAAGACAGCAACGGCCAGAATCACCAGCAAGCGGGCGTCGGGCTCCAGCAGCCAATATCGTCGCCGCGGCCGGTACAGCAACCCCATTGTCAGGATCCCTGTCAGCAGGATGGCCGCCGCCGCCGTCACGGCGTTTGTGATCTCTGCGTCCTGTAGCAATGAGCCTTGACGATAAAAGATATCGACGGGAAAAAGTATCGCCATGTTGAAGGCATTGCTACCGAGCACATTTCCAACCGCCAAGTCGAATGCGCCCAGGCGAATGGCGGCTGCGGTAGTCACCAATTCGGGCAGTGATGTGGTGAGGGCAACGAGCGTGCTGCCGATGAAGGTCCCACCCAAGCCAGACTCGTGCGCCAGACGATCCGCGGTCGGAGCGAGGTATCCGGCCGCCAACAGGATCACGAGCGTCGATGCGAGATAACCGACGACGGCGTGCCGTAGGCTCAGCCCGCCTCCGCTCTCGCCCGTCGATTCGCTCTGCGACGGTGCGTGTCGTTGATCCAGGTAGATGAGCCTCAGCATTGCGAGATAAAACAGGAACGTCATCAACGTTCCCAGGCCCACCGACATCCAGCTCAACGGCAACTCCTTCAGCACGAGAAACGAGAGGACAATTGCCGTCAAAATGATCGTGCCGATGGCCGAGAGGGCATGGCCGGCTGACACGGGAGACACAATGCGGTCGCGATGGCCGTGGCAGAGGTCCAATACGCCCAGAATCAAGAGATTGAATATCGAACTGCCCAGCACGGCGCCCACGGCCATATCCGCCGCGCCGATCAACGCAGCCTTGCAGTCGACCGACAACTCCGGCAAGCTCGTCGCGGAGGCCAGCAGGACCAGCCCTCCCAAAGTCCGGCCAAGCCCCGTCAGATCGGCGATGACGTCAGCGTATTTCGACAGACACGTGCCGGCCACGACGATGACACCGGCTAGGATCGCGAACGTCAACAATAACTGCAACATCATGAAGTCAATTCCGGCGAAGCACGTTCGCTCGCAGAGCACGTCACCAAGGCGAGGTGCACGAGTTGGCTAACGGAAGAACGCAAAAAAATCATCGCCGCTGTGGCAAGCGGACCAAGCGGCCCTGGCACGAGCGGAGGAAAGGCGGGTGTCAAAATCCCGGAAAGCGACTCCCGAACAGATCAGAAACGTCCCGGCATGTCAACGCGGCTGGACACGCCCACCATCCGAGCACCTGCGGGTTCATCCTCTATCGACCGTACGATTGCTTGCGGGCCCTGGCCCTCTTGTCATACGATAAGGGTTTGTGACCGTTGGTTCGCCACGAGACACGCGGCGTCGACGAGTCCCTTCGACCGCAGATGAGGAGCCGTAAAGGATGAGTGACCGTCAATCCGTCTCGCGCCGCACGTTCATAGCATCGGCCACTGCCGCCGCTACCGTCACGCAGTGGACCGCCAAGAGCTATGCCAGCATTTTAGGAGCCAACGATCGTATCCGTATTGGCTTTATCGGTGCCGGAGGCATGGGCACCAATCATCTGAACGCGATTCGCCAACTGACGGAGAAGAATAACCTGCAACCCGTCGCGGTTGCCGATTGCTGGACCACGCGAGCCGCCGACGGGCGCAGCGCGTCGGAGCGGAACAATCGTTTCAAGACTTTCGCAGCGTCTTGGACATCAAGGACATCGATTACGTCACCATCGCCACACCCGAGCATTGGCACGGCGATATGACGGTCGCGGCGATGGATGCCGGAAAAGCCGTCTACTGCGAGAAACCCATGACGCACACCATCCCGGAAGCCCTCCGCGTCGTGGCCAAACAGGAAGCCACTGGCTTGCCTCTGCAAATCGGCGTCCAAGCCATGTCGGATGATAGCTACGTGTCGGCCGGTCAAGCCATCCGCGAAGGCATCTTAGGCCAAGTTGTGCAAGCTCAAATCGAGTACGTGCGTCGCTACGGCGATCAGGGTCCTTGGCGCGTCCCCGGTTTGGATTCCAAACAACCGAAACCTGCCGACTTGGATTGGTCCCGTTGGTTGGGCCACGCGTCACAGATTGACTGGAACCCGAATCACTATTTCGAATGGCGCAACTACGCGGCATACTCAGGCGGAATCGCCACCGATCTGTTTATCCACCGTATCACGCGGATCATGAAGGCGTGCGACCTGTTGTTTCCGCGACGCGTGGTCGGCATGGGCGGGATCTGGCAGTGGCCCGATGGCCGAGATCTACCCGATAATTTCGAAATGATCTGCGAGTACCCTCGAGGGATGACGGTCTACGTGCTGGGGACGATGAGTAATCGCGTCGGTCTGGATCACGTGATTCGTGGCTACCGCGGCACCCTGTACTTCACAGACACGGGCTGGATCGCGAAGGACAAGGATGGCAAGACGCTCGGGGAACATCAAAAGACGGGTGGCGAAGATATCGTGCTGCATCACACGAATCTGCACAATCATCTGCGACATGGCGAGGAACTTAACTGCCCGGCGAAGCTGGGACTAGCAGGCGTCGCCGCCGTGTGCATGGCGAACGAATCATGGCGCAGTGGAAGGATGCTGGCCTGGGACAGCGAGCATCAACAAGTAGTGCCCGCCGATAGCCTTGAGCTGAGCCACTATCCCGAGTCCTAGCGGTTTTGGGCCTCGCGGTTTCACTCTTCAATCAAAATCCGCGTCACCTCGATCGGCGTTTGAGGGCGGTCGCTGCCGTCGGTGGGGGTCGACTCGATCGATTGTATGATGTCCATCCCCTCAATCACTTTCCCAAACACCGGGTGCTTCGAAGCGCCTGGGGTAAACCAGTCCAGGTAGGGGTTGTGAATCGTATTAATGAAGAATTGCGAGCCGCCGCTGTTGGGCCGTCCCGTGTTGGCCATCGACAGCGTACCAGGCTCATTGGATAGCTTGGCAGCGGCGGGATGTTCGTCCGGAATGTTGCCATGCGGTGGTCCCCCCGTGCCGGCGCGAGGACTGGCCGGATCCTTGCTGTGAGGGCAACCAAACTGGATCATAAAACCATTGATCACGCGGTGGAAATGTAAGCCGTCGTAAAAGCCTGCTTTGGCCAAATCGATGAAGTTCTGCGCCGTAATCGGCATCTTGTCGCGGTATACCTCGACCTTAAAGTTGCCCAGACTCGTTTCGAACGTTGCCGTCGGATTGGCCATTGAGAAAAACCTCGTGTGATTCAACAAGAGAAAAAAGAAGCCGCGGCCGGCCACGCACTCCACGCGACCTACGCCTCCAAGACCGTCCAGGAAATTTACCAGAAGTCCGGTGTTGGGGGAAACCGCCTTGCCGGGAGTGACTGTGAACCCACCCAATACGCCCTGGTTGAGCGATGGTCCCCAGGACGCCACCACGACCTGGTTGCTGGCTCACGGCGCCGCGCGGGCATGGAAACGCCGTTTATGGAATACTTCGCCGGGCATATCGCCGATACCGGAATGCGCGTAATCCGTTTCGAATTTCCTTACATGCAGCAGCAACGTCTCCACGGTCGTCGTCGTCCTCCCAATTCGACGCGCGTCCTTCTAGATACATGGCGTCAAGTCATCGACGACGTCAGACAAGATGGTTGGGGGGGCGGGAAATTGGCAATCGGCGGGAAATCGATGGGCGGACGACTTGCCAGCATGATTGCCGACGACGTTTCTGCTGATGCCCTCATCTGTTTGGGGTTTCCGTTTCAAGCACCGGGAAAATCACAACCTGAACGATTGCAATCTTTGCAACAAATAACCACCCCGACGCTGATCATACAAGGCACGCGCGATCCCTTCGGAGATCGAGCGGCCGTCGCGAGTTTTCGGCTGGCCCCCTCTGTCGAAGTCTGCTGGTTGGAAGACGGCAATCACGACTTTGTTCCGCGCAAGTCATCAGGTCGGACGACGCAACAAAACTGGCAGGAGGCGGTAGCGAGGATCGTGAGTTTTTCGGCAAGTTAGACCGATGTACCTTTGTGGCGTCCTGCAAAAGGGCATCGCGTGACGGTATCGCCGTCACGGTGTCGTGCGGGCAGCAACGCCAGCGACTTGCGTCCTCCAGCCGTCCGATTCCGGCTTCCAAGACGGCGCATTGCGACTTGTTGGATCGAGCGTAGCTCGGTACGCTGTCGCAGTCGCAGTCCGAGATCATTGCTTGTCGGTACGAAGGACATGGCGGGCCGCTTTGACCGGGTCGCCGGACAGGGGATTCAGGAGAACGGTAGCGGTGTTAGAGATTTATGATCAGATCCAAACGGCGGTCAAAGCCATTCGCAAACACTGGGACGGTGCCCCGCGGGCGGGGATTATTCTGGGAACCGGCCTGGGTAGCCTTGCGCAGAAAATCGACGACCAGGTGGTGCTGGCCTACGAAGACATTCCGCACTTCCCTCAGTCTACGGCGACGGGGCACGCGGGCCGATTAGTCTGCGGGACGCTACAAGGCATGCCTGTCATGGCAATGGAAGGTCGCTTCCATATGTATGAAGGTTACTCCTTGAAACAAATCACCCTGCCGGTACGCGTGATGCGGGCGATGGGAGCTGAACTGTTGGTCGTATCCAACGCCTGCGGAGGCATGAATCCCCTATACGATAGCGGTGACTTGATGGTGATTGACGACCACATCAACCTGATGGGCGACAATCCTCTGATCGGCATCAACGACGACCGCCTAGGTCCCCGATTTCCCGATATGTGCCAGCCTTACGATCTTCAGCTGATCGCCGACGCGCAGCAGATCGCCCGCCAACAAGACATCTCGCTGCACCGGGGCGTCTTCGTGGCGGTGGCAGGGCCCAACCTGGAGACGCGGGCCGAATACCGTTTCTTGCGAACGATTGGTGCGGATGTGGTGGGCATGTCGACCGTTCCCGAGGTAATTGTCGCGGTCCACTGTGGACTGCGGATCGTCGGCTTCTCCATCGTCACCGACCTCTGTTTTCCGGACGCGCTCAAGCCGGCAAACGTCGAAGAGATCATCGCGACGGCCAATGCCGCCGAGCCCAAGCTGCGCCACTGGTCCTCGGTGTCCTGGGACGTGAGGCCGCGCGGCAGGCGTAGTTCGTCACGCCACGCGGCAACGCTGCCAAGTCGGCGAAATCCCTTCCGCTGCGTCGTGTAAACGTGGGTTCCGCGGCGGCGGCGGAAAGTGTGTGTCACAGAATCACAACACGCGGGCTTCCGCGCTGCCACGTCCCGACGAATGCCGCCCGCGAACTGCGCGGCCGGTGACTTGCGGTAGCGTCCAGAATTTATTGGCTTTTGGCCAAAGATCTTTGTAGCATAGTCCCGCAACCAGCACGGTGACAGACTTTTCTCCCTTATCTGGGCCTGAGTGGCGAATCTGCTGGGTCGAGGGAATCGACCGTCGGTTGTGGCGGCAAATTCATTTGCGACGTCCCAAAAAGAAACTCGAATCACACGGCTGTGCGTGCGGCCTGGATATTACCGCGCGAGGACTATCGCTCGGGGAAGCTCTCCTTTTTGACGGACCTCGATTTTGACGGACCTCGATGGACTAGGGTGACAAACGCATGATTCGCATTCGAAATCGTTCTCATCGAAATTCGCTCCAACGTAACCGGCGGCAAGGATTTCTACCGCGACCGGAACATCTTGAGGAACGCCGCGTGCTCGACAGCACCGTGGTCTTCAACGAAATCATGTACAACCCCGTGGGCCCCAATGACGCCCAGCTAGAGTGGATCGAGTTCTTCAATCAGTTAACGGTCAATATCGATATCTCCGACTGGGTCTTGACCGGTGGTGTGGAATACCAGTTCCCCGACCAGACGGTCGTGCCGGGCAAGGGTTATCTGCTGTTGGCGGCAGACCCCGAAGCGTTCCACGCCGCGACTGGCCAGGAGGCCCTAGGACCTTGGACAGGTCAACTGAGTAACGGTGGCGAGCTACTGCAGTTGTACAACAATGACAACCGCGTCTTGAATCAAGTGGAATACAATGACAACGGCGATTGGCCGACAGCGCCCGATGGTACAGGGGCCACGTTGGCCAAGACTCGCCAACAGACAGATAGTGAAAATGTGGCAAACTGGACATTCAGTGAACAGCTGGGCGGTACGCCAGGTGGGCCAAATTTTCTGGAGCCCGGTCTGTTCAACACGACGGAATTGATCGTATCCCCAGCGCCAGTGCGCGCCGATCGTCCCGAGCGACGACAGCCTGCAGTCCGATTGGACACAAGTCAACTTTGATGATTCGTCCTGGCTCAGTGGCACCGGTGGCGTGGGTTTCGATAATCGCACCACTTACGACCGTTACTTGGGACTCGACTTGGACGCACCGCCCAACGCGCAGACGCCCTCGCCCTTGTCCGATGTCAACACGTCGGCCTATCTGCGGTTTGGGTTTCAGGCGCCTGCAAACGTCAGTGATTTGGATTCGCTGCAACTACGAATGCGCTTCGATGACGGATTTGTTGCTTACCTCAATGGCGTGGAAATCGCACACGCCAACGCGCCGGGTCGCGACGATGACACAGGAACGCTGACCTGGGATGCCACAGCGACCAAAAGCAACAACGACACCAGGGCGATCAATTTCGAGCAATTTCAGATTAGCGACTTCGAGCAGGTTCTGCAGCCCGGAGCGAACGTGCTGGCGATCCATGGCTTGAACCGATCGTTGACCGATTCGGACGCCTTGTGGGATGTTGAATTGGTGGGCATCACCGATTTGGAGCCGCCACCGGAGATTCCGTTGGTGATCAACGAAGTCGCTGCGGGAGGATCGAACGATTTCTTTCTGGAACTCCAAAATGACGGCGCGGGCCCGATTGACCTGGCGGGCATGGCGGTGCAGAGCGACAACACCGCCATTCCGCGGTTCAATCTACCTAGCCAATCTTTGGCTGCCGGCGAGCGACTGGTCGTAACGGGCGCACAGTTGGGAGCCGCTCCGGACGACGGTGATCACTTCTTACTGCTTTCGGCCAAGGGGCGGGTCCTGGACGGCGTGCGCGTGGAAGACCACGTGCGGGCACGTGCCAAAGAACGGGACCAACGTTGGATGAATCCCACTCAAGCAACACCGGGCACTGCCAACGTCTTCGGGTTAACGGACGACATTGTGATCAACGAGATCATGTACCATCCGTCGCCGGTGCTCGCGATTCCCGACACACAACCTACGTATGACACCAAAACGATCATCCCAATGACCCACGATCAATGGCGGTATAACGCCACGGGCCCCGCGCTGCCGGCAGACTGGGCGATGCAAGCCTATCCTCTCAACGGTACCGATTGGGTACAGGGACAGGGATTGATCGCCTACGAATCCGCAGATTTGGGCGTGCCGATCAATACCGAATTGACGGCTCCCCGCGACAACGATCCTCGCTTCCTGACGTATTACTTTCAAACCGACTTCGAATTGACTGCTGAACAGCTCAACGACGTCGATTGGCTCGGCTTGACCCATATGATCGACGACGGGGCCGTGTTCTATTTGAACGGCCAAGAGGTCGCAAGGTTCAACTTGCCCAGCGGCCCCATCGATTCGACAACCAAAGCGGCTTCCAATACGAACAATGCCACTCAAGTGGGTCCCGAATCGTTGCCAACTGAACTACTGAAGGTGGGTACCAACACGTTGTCAGCCGAACTGCATTTGCGCACGGAGAGCAGCGGGGACGCTGTATTCGGCGCGGAGCTGACCGTCGGTAAGGAAGCGACTCCGTTTATCCCCGGCAGTCCGTATCGGGAACGCACCGAGATGGAATGGATCGAGTTGTACAACAAGGGCGATGCGTCGATCGACCTTAGCGGCTGGGAGGTGGACGGCGGAATCACTTTCAACGTGCCGGACGGTACGACCTTGGCGGCCAAGCAGTACCTGGTCATCGCCAAGGACGCGACGGCCTTCGCCGCCACATACCCAGGCGTGCCGGTCGTAGGCGACTTCAATGGTTCGCTCAGCGATCACGACGAACTCATTCGCTTGACTGACGGCAACAACAATTTGGTCGACGAAGTCCATTACTTCGAAGGCGGCACTTGGCCATCAGCTCCCGACGCGGGTGGCTCGAGCTTGGAGTTAATCGACCCCCACGCAGACAATAACCGTGGTGAGGCCTGGGCGGCCAGCGACGAGAGCGACAAGAGCCAGTGGATTACGCATACGTTCCAAGGCACCGCCATGCGCGATGCCTATAACAATCGCGCTTTGTTCAACGAATTCTTCTTCGGACTGTTGGATTCCGGCGAGTTCTTGATCGACGACATCCACGTCTTCAAAGATCCCAATGGTGAAAACCGCGAGATGATCCAGAATGGCACCTTCGAGTCAGACTCGGTTGGGCAGGCACCCGACAAGTGGCGGTTGATCGGCAACCATTCCGGCACCGTCATCGTGGACCCCACGGATGCGAATAACAAGGTCCTGCATATGGTGTCGACGGGAGCCCAAGCGTTTGTCCACGATCACGCCGAAACCACGTTTGTTGACAATGACCGTATCAACGACGACACCGAATACAAGATCACATTCCGAGCGAAGTGGCTGACCGGCAATAGCCAGGTGAATAGCCGCTTATGGTTTAACCGCCTGGGCAGCACGGCCCAATTGGATGTCCCGTTTAAGACCGGAACTCCAGGAGCCGCCAATGGCTCAGTGCAGGAAAACATCGGACCGACATACGACGAATTTGGCCACGCCCCCGTGAATCCGGCGGCCACCGAGAACGTCGTCGTTTCCGTGCGCCTCAGGACCCCGACGGAATCGCCACCGTCACGCTTTACTGGCGGGAAGATGGCCAGGACTGGAACACGGTCGCCATGACCGCCGATTCAACCGGCCTGTATCGAGCAGAAATCCCCCCACACGACAGTGGTGCGATTGTGCAGTTCTACGTGGAATCTGTCGATGCGCAGGGCGCTTCCTCTACGTACCCGGCGGCCGGGCCGGAATCACGTGCCCTCTACCAAGTGGAAGACGGCAAAGGTCCTCAGACACCGATCGACCGCTTTCGACTCGTCTTGATGGATCAAGAGCGATCGGATTTGTATCGGTCCACCAATGTCATGAGCAACTGGTACCTGCCGATGACGTTGATCCACAACGACACCGCTTACTACGACGTGGACGTGCGTCTCACCGGCAGCCGTTGGATTCGGCCCAACAGTGGCTACAAAGTCGTCCTCAATCCAGAACAACTGTACAACGGCGTACACGATACTTTGCGGTTCGACATGAACGGTCTGACTGAGATCGTGATGAAGCAAATGCTGAATCGCGCCGGCGGTAACCAGGCCAGTAACTATGATGATCTGGCCTACATCGTCACCCCGCAGCGACCATACGCATGAAGTCATCCTGCAAATGGCGCGGTATGAAAACATCTTCCTCAATGAACAGTTCGTCAATGGCAGCGACGGCACGAAATGGGAGTTGGACGACGTCACTGTCGCCACCGCCCCTTCGCCATCGCCGGAAGGCCTTAAGTCCGGGACGGAAGTCAATCAGTTGGCCGATATTGGTGTCAATAGCGCAATGGTTAGACAACAGGGCGCTAACCCCGAGTTCTATCGAGGACACCTGTTGATCAAGAGTAATCGAGCCAATGACGATTTCCAATCGATCGCCGAGTTGGCTCAAGCCATTCATCAAGATGGCGATGCGCTATTCGAGGCCACCAACCAGATCATGGATGTCGACCTGTGGATGAGGCATTACGCCAATCAGTCGTACTTCGGAAACTGGGACACGTATGGATTCGGACGCCCCAAGAACCTGCGGATCTATCTACGGCCTGAGGATCACAAGTTCGTACCACTGTTCTGGGACTGCGACTTGTGTAACTTCACCGAGCCGATTAAGAAACGCACTGAAGCGACATCCCGGCTGGACGAAATCCGTGATATCCCCCACAATCTTCGCCTCTATTGGGGGCACATGTTGGACTTCATGAACCGCTCGTTCACGGAAGAGTACGTTCAAACTTGGGCCGATCACTATGGCGAGTTGGTCAACAATCAGACATACGGAGGCGACGAGACGTTTACGGGGATAGCGGCTTCCACGGCAGCACGGAACAGGCAGGCCATGTCGGATCTGCTCCGTGATATCCCTCAAGTGGACTTCGAAATCACGACCAATGGTGGTCAGGATATCACCATCGACACACCCACGATCACCCTAGAAGGTAAAGGCTGGGTCGACATTCGCTACATGCGATTGGCGGAGACCGGACAGCAGTTGGACGTGTTTTGGCCAGAGACGGATGGTTGGCGCATTGAGCTGCCTCTGTCCACGCCCAACGAAACGTTCACGTTGGAGGCGATCGGCTACCAAGGCCAATTGGTCGCCAGCGATTCCATCACCGTCAGCACCTCGGCCGTCGATCCGGTGATGCAGTCGTTGCGGATCAGCGAAGTCCAATACCATCCTGCCGACCCCACGGCCTTCGAAATCGCCGGCGGTTTTACCGATGCGGATGATTTCGAATACATCGAGTTGACGAATATCGGCGGCGAAGTGATTCCCTTAGCAGGTGTCGCCTTCGTGTCCACTGGCGAGGGCAACGCGGAACAAGGTGTCCAATTCAACCTTGCGGACGGCAGTGTGACGGAACTCGCCCCAGGTCAATCCATCGTGGTCGTCGAGGACCTGGCAGCCTTCCGTGCTCGATACGGTCAAGATCCGTTGGTCGCCGGTCAATGGAGCGGCGGCTTGGGAAATGCCAGTGAGCAGATTACGCTGACCTCAGATGGCATCATTCTCCACCAGTTCACGTACCAGGATTCGTGGCATCCAACCACCGATGGAACGGGCCGCTCACTGCAAACGCTGTCCGTGGACACCCCCGACCTCAGTGCCTGGAACACACCGCAAGGATGGCGGCCTAGCAGCCTACTACTCGGCAGCCCGGGCACCAACGAGCCTGTTGTGGGTGACGCCAACGGCGATGGCATCTTCGATTCGGCTGACCTTGTCGTGGCCATGGGCGCGGGTGAGTACGAAGATAGTGTCACGGGCAATTCGACGTACGCCGAAGGAGACTTCAACGGCGACGGGGACTTCGACACGTCGGACTTGGTCTGGACGTTCACCTACGGCAACTATACCGCTGCGGCGATCGGCATCCGCGCCGCGCAGCCCGTCGATGCCCGCATATCCTCGGCGGTGAACCAGACGCAATCCATGGTCGCGACGGCCCAGGAGCAAGCCGACGAGCGCTCTTACCATCAGCCAATCGCTACGCCCCAACCGACGCTACTGCCGGCTCCACAAGTGGATTCGCTCTTCGTTGATAGCGAAGTCGACAGTCTTTCGGCAACGCCAGACGCGCACGACAAGGCGATGGCGCTGCTGGAGGATGACAACCTCTTGGATTCCATTTGAGCCCTCTTTCGCGGTACGAGTCAGCCCTCCCCTCACCCGCCGCCGGGACCCACACGCGGGTGCCCCGGGCAATCTCTCCCACGGGTAGACGTGACTCACGCGAGCGCCTCTGACTCCGACGTAGGCCTCATGAGCGTCGCTCCGCACATCGGGCTCGCAAATCGACGTAGAGTTAATCCTCCCATGGAGTTAGCAATGGGAGACCTGCGAACGGTAATCGGCAGCGGCCCTCTGCGACGTTAAATTTCTGTTAATTCACGGGTCAGATTGGCGTCAGCGTTTAGAATAACATGCGAGGCACTGTTGGTTGTTTGGGGAAATTGACACGTCGGGAAATCCTCCCTTGCGAGGGATTTGAAGGGCTTCTCCGGTCCGTGTCGCCGATTAGGATGAACAGAGGAGAGTGCACCGCGCAGGTGCAGTCGTTACTATCATGGCAGTCAAGATGTCCGCGTTCCGTTATTTCACAATCGAACAAGTCGGCGATGCCGCGATCGCGCGGCCGGTCGATCAACACCTGCAGGGGACTGCGCTGGCGGAGCTCCTCAAACTGGAGTTGATGCAGATCTTCGAGACGACGGGTTGCAAGACGGCGATTGTCGACTTTGCCAACGTTAAGCTCGTGTCATCGTCCGTCATATCCAGCCTGTTGGGCGTCAAACGCCACTTGTCGGCATCGGGGATTCCTTTCCTGATGTGCGGCATGAGTGACTCGCTGCGATACGTCTTCCGCACGCTGAATATGGACGGAAACGTCTTTAACATCGTCGACGACGTCTCCGAAGCGTTGTCCGGCAGCTCTAAGGCCACGTCGTACTCGTACTACGATGTCTGCGGCCGCCCGAGTCCGCCCGGCGAAGAAGCTCCGTAGACCGAACGCACCGATACTGGTATTGTCGCCCACCAGCGGCGCCGCGCCGATGCCGCGACCCTCAGTCCCTTCTCCCAGCAACCGTGGAGAGGTGACGCATGCGAGTTCCGGCTCTCTTGGGGATACGAGTTGGCCACAAACCGGATGAGGAACGCTCGAGCGCTCGGCCAGACGCCATGGCATCCGCCCTTCAACCGGACGCAGCCATTAGCGACGGTTGAGCTGTGAGAATCTGCCAAAGCGTATGGGGTCGGGCGGAGTCCGACGTACGAGAAGGGAAGCTCACCACGATGAAGCGCACTCGACGCCTGTTGACTTCCGATCGGGCTTTGCCCTGCGATATCTTACACTTTGCCCGTTGCATCCCTGTTGCGCGTGCGGAAGTCACAATGAATCTGTCGACGGTGGCACATTTTCGAGCCATCGTCATCCCGCGAGTCTCCTGGTCGGCGGTGTTCCTGAAGGCCTACGGCTTGGTCAGCGATCGAAACGAATGGTTGCGCGACACGTACATGCGTTGGCCGTGGCCGCACCTGTACTGCCATCAACGCACCGTGGCTCGCGTTGCGATCCAACGCGAGCACGCTGGCAGGCCGCGACTGTGCTGGGGCCGCATTTTCGATCCTGGCCAACGAGATCTCCGCGACATTCAACGGCAGTTGGATGCTTACACCAGCCAGCCTGTCGCGGACGTGTTTCGTAAGCAATTGCGACTGAGCCGCCTGCCTTGGCCCCTACGCCGAGCCGCATGGTGGGTGACCCTAAATGGATCGGGACGCACGCGCGAGCGTCAGGTCGGCACGTTTTCGATGTCGTCGCTGGCCGGCCAAGGCGTAAATAATCGCGACCATCCCACGCTTTGCACCAGCAGCCTGGCTTACGGTCCCCTCGATCGCAGTGGGGATGCGCTCGTTACGCTGATCTACGACCACCGCGTGATGGACGGCATGCACGCGGCCCAAACCCTGCGGCAGTTGGGCGAAGCGCTCGAACATGAGCTTGCGGCTGAATTGCGGCAGTTGGCAAGACGGGCAGCGTAAACACCCTACGGACCGCCATCGATTCACCTGCCCAATTAGGCCATGTTGATTTGTCACGGACAGTCCTGTGGGACCTGCCAATCCAATGGGCGATGCTGCGCAACAAAGCGGCAAATCATCCCGACGCGTGGTTAATCTGGACTGTCAATTCCAGGGCGAAAGGGGCCTCCGATCGCGCGATTAGATCCGTCACTCGCCTGGTTTTGCGCGGGGTCCACCAACCACACCACCCCTTCAGAGGGGCCAATCAACGCGGACCATCATTGGACTCGGTACGCAAGTTGCTATCACGGGACAGCAGCGGTGAGAGCACCACGTACATGACGCAGCCGCAGTCGCGGGCTGGGATTCGTCCCGGTCCGCGACGCGATCCAACGGGTCTGGCAGCACGGGAGCGAGTTCCTTGCCCGCGACGGGGCAAATTGCGGAGCGTGTCCCCGTCTTGCCAGCTTTTCCATCGCCAATAGCTGACAATCCTCATCCAGGCCCCCGCCAAAGAGACGGACCCGGGCAGAGCATGCCCCCCAATCCGATATGGCCGAGGCGACATCACGGCGCCACAAGACAAAATCTTTATGAATCCACCAACGACGCCCGACGTTAGCGAGCCCTTACTGCGATCGGAAGAGATTGGGCAACTGTCATCAGATACTGAAGGCCCCGCCGAGTGCCTCAGCGCTTTGGTGCGTTTGCTGCAAGCGCGTCTGCAGGTCGACGTCTGTTCCACCTACCTATTGGAACCCGATCGTTCGACGTTGGTCCTGGCTGCGACCGTAGGGCTAAACCCCAAAAGCGTCGGACGGGTGCGGATGAAGCTGCACGAGGGGCTGACAGGTATGGTCGCCGAAAACATGACTCCGATGGCCGTGGAAGATGCAGACCAACATCGACGGTACAAGTACTTTCCGGAAGCGGGCGAAGAGCTATTTCATTCGTTTCTGGGAATTCCATTAATTGATCGCGGCCAACTGCAGGGCGTGCTGACGGTGCAGACGAGCGAGCCACGAAGCTTTCGCGAGGATGACGTGAGGGCGTTGGAGGCGACGGCGAAGCAGTTGGCCCCGGTCATCTCGCAGGCCCGGACACTCAAACAATTCATCACACCAACGCAGCAGCGACTTTGGGCTCTGGCGCGCAACCTGTGGTGGTGCTGGGACAGCGAATCCGTCTCGCTTTTTCGCGATTTGGATCCGGTTCGCTGGCGCGAGTCGCGCACAATCCCATCGCACTGTTGTCAGAGTTGCCGCTGGATCGATTGGAAGAGCGTGCGAATCAACTGGTCTTGCATAGCCGCATCAGCTACGCCCATCGGCGGCTTGAGGAGTATGTTCGCGCGGAAGAGACATGGGGCGAGGCTCACGCGGGCGTACTGTGGTCGCGCCCCGTGGCGTATTTCTCCGCCGAGTTTGGCATGCATGAATCGTTGCCAATCTATTCCGGAGGTCTGGGCGTCTTGGCCGGCGATCACCTGAAAAGTGCCTCGGATCTGGATGTACCGTTGGTCGCTATTGGACTGTTCTACGACCAGGGCTACTTTCGCCAGCGACTAGATAGCCAGGGTTGGCAGTTAGAGCAATACCTGCAAGTCGACCTCGCACAGATGCCGATGACGCCCGCCGTCGATACCGACGGACGGCCCATTACCTTGAGTATTGAGACACGCACGGGCGCGATTCATGCCAAAGTGTGGCAAATCCAAGTGGGACGAGCGCACAATTGTTGCTGCTGGATTCGGACGTCGAGGGGAACTCACCCGAAGATCGCGAACTGACGGCCCGACTCTACGGCGGTGACGGCCGAATTCGCATCCGCCAAGAGCTGTTGCTAGGAGTCGGGGGTGTGCGGGCATTGCGAGCCGCCGGCATCCGCCCAGGTGTTCTACACCTTAACGAAGGCCACAGTGCATTCGCAGTCTTGGAGGAAATCCGGCTACGAATGCAACATGAAGGCCTTAATTTCGCGGAAGCAGCCGAACGCGTTTATCGCTACGCTTGTTTTACCACTCACACGCCGGTACCTGCCGGGCATGATCGATTTGACATGCAGCTGATCGAAGAGCACTTGGGCCCGTTGCGCGACGACTTGGGACTCAGCCAAGAACAATTTGCGGGCCTGGGGCGAGTTGATCCCGATAACACCGGCGAAACATTCTGTATGACGGTATTGGCTCTAAAACTTTCGCGCTGCGCTAACGCGGTATCCTGTTTGCACGGCGAGGTTTCTCGCTCGATGTGGACGGGGCTCTGGCCAGAACGGGCGGTGGACGAGGTACCGATCGGACACATTACCAACGGGATTCACGTTCCCAGTTGGATCGCCCCGCAAATGCAGCGTTTGTTTGATCGACATCTGGGGCCTCGTTGGCACCAGCAGATCGGTAATCCCGCCACATGGAAGGGCCTGCGTGCCGTCAGCGACGGCGAGCTGTGGGAAACGCATACGAATTTGAAGGCCAGGTTGCTGGATTTCGTCCGCCGCCGTTCCACGATGCAGGCGCAGACCCGCGGTGAGTCGCCAGAGATCCAAAAACAGTTGACGCGGGCTCTGAGTCCCGATGCACTAACGATTGGCTTTGCCCGCCGTTTCGCGACGTATAAGCGAGCGGGACTGTTATTTGAAGACCTGGAAGTGCTTGACCGCATCGTAAACGATCCCAGGTGTCCAGTTCAATTCGTGTTGGCTGGCAAAGCGCACCCACGCGACAACCCCGGCAAGGCGGTGATTCAACGCGTCTTCGAAATTAGCCGGGATCCCAGGTTCTTGGGAAAAATTATTCTGATCGAGGACTACGACATCGACGTCGGCCGCCACTTTGTACAAGGCGTGGATGTCTGGCTAAACAATCCTCGCCGGCCCCTGGAGGCATCGGGTACGAGCGGTCAAAAGGTCGTACTAAACGGCGCCCTTAACCTTTCAATTCTCGATGGCTGGTGGGCAGAAGCCTTCGATGGTCGCAACGGCTTTGCAATCGGCCATGGCGAAACCCACACGTCAGTCGAGGAACATGACCGATGTGACAGCGAGGCCTTGCTTCACGTGCTGTGCGACGAAGTAATTCCGCTCTTCTATGATCGTGATCAGGATGGCTTACCGTGCCAGTGGATTAGTCGCGTCAAACGATCCATGCGGACACTGGGTTGGCGATTCAGCGCCGATCGCATGGTAATGGACTACGTCAATCGCTGCTACATCCCGGCCGCGAGTGGCCTTTCAAGTGCCATGCCGGACTAGGAATTCGAACAATTCAGGACGGGATTGAAACCCATGGTCAAAACACTAAACAGTCCGCGACGCCCAACGTTAACGAAGCTGCAACGTAATCTCCGTCGCGAAACGGTCGCCGGCTTGCCGCTGCGAAATGCCGTATGCGTTCGTGCTCGAACGTTGCTTCGCAATGTCGTCGCACAGCTCCGCTCGCAATCGCTTGGGTGTGCGATTGTCGTTGATTTCGAGTCGCGGCCGCTGGGGATGTTCAGTGAAACAAGCTTGATTAAGTTGCTGGCCGATGGTGTGGACCTGGACACGTCGGCCGTTGGCGATTATCTGGATCTCGACTCGACTGTGTTGCGTACAAGTGATTCGATCGAAAAAGCACTCACTGCGATTCAAACTCGTGGCATCCGCTTTCTGTGCGTCGTTGATGATGCGGGACATGTCGTCGGCCTGACAGGTCAGCGAGGCGTGGCCGAGTACATTTCCGAGCACTATCCCCAACAGGTGATGGTCCAGCGGTTGGGTGGCCACACGGCATTCAAGTTCCGCGAGGGAGCATAATTATGCGGCGTGTGGAGGTAGAGCCGTTGACATTTGACGATCCGTTGTCGAATTACATCATGCCGGGCTACGAAGATCGACTGGCGGAAGCGTTGGCGGAACGGACGGTCAGTTGCATGCAATTGACGCCCTTCGCCGAAATCTCACCCGATGCGAGTATTACCGACGCGGTCCGCGCGCTTGCGGGTCTGCGAATCAGTTCTTTGTTGGTTGTTAAAGACAAGCGATTGGTCGGGATCATCACAGAACGAGACATACTGGAACGCACCAGTGAACAGTTTCGCCGCATTGGTGGCCGCCCCGTCGCTGACATCATGACAGCTCATCCCGCGGTAGTCTACGACGATGCCCCCGCGGCGCCGCACTGGCGGCCATTGCCGCCAGCGGTCATCGGCACGTACCTGTGCTGAATCGACAGCAGCAAATCGTGGGGATCGTAGAGCCCGCGCCGCGTCTTCCGTTTTGTGCAAAACGTTCTGACCGACAACGGCACTTGACGGCGACGACTTGGCGCGGCACACCGAACGCCCTGCCGCACTCAAGCGATTCCTGCAAATTGAACGCAGTGCGCGTCAAATCTTTCCTTTATCGAGCTGCAGATTCTATACTGCAACCTGGCCGAAACAGCTACGACTTCGGCCGCCCAAGTTTTTCGGGAACGAAATACGTACTGGGCGCGTCTGCTTCCATCCGTTACTCACTTCTTGCCACAGCAGTGCGGACCACGCTCCGTGCGGCCGGGGGGGGCACAACTCATGACCTCGCAGTTCGGGCCTGGCACCTCACTTCACATCCAGACGGTTTACTGTTTGATCATCTGGTTGATGGCCGCATCCACCTCTCTTGGCCGAGTCCGTAGCTCGTCCTGCCGTTTTCGAAGTGCCCGAAGCACAGCCGGATACGCATCACGCGAAGCCGTGTTAGCGGCCATTGCCACAGGCAAGGTCAAATTGATTCAACCGAATGAACAGCTGCCGGATACGGTCATCGAATATCAGGAGTCTGGAGTACGGCAACACAGACGGTCAGTTCATTGAAACTCGACCTGGCAATTCCTGCCAACGTGACGGCCCCGGTACCGGGATTGATTTTTGTGCATGGCGGAGCGTGGTCTGGTGGTGAGCGTTCGGTGTACCGATATTATCTGCAACGATTCGCCGAACGCGGCTATGCCGCAGCCACGATTTCGTATCGACTTTCTGATGAAGCGACGTTTCCCGCAGCCGTACAGGATGCCGGCAAATGTGCCGTGCGCTGGATGCGGTCGCCGGCCGACCAATATCGAATTGACGCTGAACGACTGGCAATCGTAGGTGGGTCCGCGGGCGGGCACCTTTCGCTGATGGTCGCCTACTCGGATGATCCAAGCCTGGAAGGGAACAGCGGCCATGCGGGCGTGAGCAGTCGCGTCGCCGCCGTCGTTGATTTTTACGGTCCCGTCGATTTGACGACCACCACAGCGCGCGAGGCTGGAGCGGTGCGAAGGTTTTTGGGTGGAAGCTATGAAGAAAAACCGCACACGTACGAACAGGCATCGCCAGTCTTCCATCTGGATGCCGATGATCCCCCGACACTCATCTTTCATGGATCAATCGACGAAGTCGTCTCGATTACACAGGCCGACGAATTGGTAGGTCGCCTTAAGGCGCAGGAACGTGCCGTACGTCTTCGATCGGTTAATCAGTTGGCCGCATGCGTTGGATGCAGCGGAGGTCGTTAACAATCATTGCCGTCAAGTAATGCTCTTGTTCTTCGACCATTACCTGGCATCGCGCCAAGCAACGCGTTCCGGATGGCATCGGTGCCGGACAGTTGCGGATCGCGTCATACTTCGCTGATGGGGGTGGATCTTGCGGTCAACGTTCATATCGCACCGGCTCCAGATCGCTCGGACACAACTACCACCTTGTGACGAGAACGCATTTCAAAACTTAACTTAGGAAGGCGAAGCTCCTGCTGTAAACATGTTAGATGACTGCTATCACACAAAAACCTCGGCTGAGGGGCGTCAATCGCGGGAAAGTCTGTATTGACAAAACGGTGTCGACGGATCGTCCATCGGTTCGACTCTGCATGCATCAGAAAACACCAGAAAAACAAGGTCGAAACTGTCAGCGAAGATGTTTACAGCAGTAGCCTCGCCCTCCCTGTTTTGATACCAGCTCTAGCCTTTTGCCGCTGCC
>CAWAVP010000020.1:0-142436 GCA_963785495.1 uncultured Planctomycetales bacterium
CACGTGGTGCTCATCGCGCTGCGCCAGCACTTCGATGATAATTTTGTGGCCTGCTCCCGTACGCAGCACAGAATAGATGGGAGGCAAATGCTCATCGAACCAGATATCCACGACACTGCCGCGCACCGCGACAACCGTGCCCACACTCGTTGGCAAACTTTCGCCTTCAGGCGGCGTCCATCGACGATCTTCGTAAAGGGTGCTCATTCGTGTCGATCCCAGCCGAAACCGCTATCCTTCGTTCATGCTTTATGCCTAGCGTCTTTCGATAGCTCACTTGAACTCAGCGAACGAATGTAACTCCCGCCGCGTCGTGGAAGGCCTTTTCCAGTTCGCCTCAGGCCGACTGAGCTCCCTTTTGAACATCCTTCGTAGCATGGAAAGTTCGATTCGTCCCAGGAGCGTGAGGATCACCGGGACAAGAGCGATGAAGCCAACCAGCCCGAGCCCTCCGCGCGGACCACAGCCCCAGTTTTGGCTGTGAGGCCAGGTAGGCAGTGTACCCAGAGCACCGGGAAGTTTCACGCCCCTTATTCACCGGCCGCGCCGTTTCGGAGTGACCGCCCCCGACTTCGGGGTCGTCACCGTTGGCTATCGTCTCCGAGCAGGTTTTGGTCATTGTTTGTCCACAACACACACGTGGCTTTGCATCCAACTCGGCATGGACAACGCGACCGCAGGCGAGGCAGTGGCAAATGCAGGTGTTATGAGTATTCAATGATTTAACCTTTCGGCGCGAGCCAAACCAATGGGACTTTCGTTGTCATTCGTCACGGTTGTTATGTCTTGGCTGCAGCGAAGTTCTTCTCGGCGGCCTGGATGGCCACGAACTCGCCGACGTTATCCATGGTTACCAATCCCACGAGTTCCCCACGCTGCAGCACCGGAACCGTGTGACATTGACAGCTTTGCACACGGCGAAAGGCCGTCTCCAGCATCTCCGACGCATCGACGGTCTCAAACTCGCGCTGCATGGTGTCGCCGACCAACGTGTCCTGGCCGTGTTGTGTCAATCCCACAATCAAATCGTGACGCGTCAAGATGCCCACTACCTGCCCGTCGTCCACCACGGGAAAGTCCTGCTGCGAGCCGGCCAGGATCCGCTCGGTGGCGCGGGCCAAAGGATCGTCGCGGAGTAAGCGTTTGAAAATCGGTAATCATTGCTCGCATGACGGGGATGCCGGCCAGCGAGGATTTCATTTGGGCCATGCTCGCCTCCTGCGCCGCTCCGATCCATACGAACAAGGCAATGAACATCAGGAAGGGGTTGTAGAAGAATCCCAGGAATCCGAACACCAGAGCCATCGACTGCCCAATGCTCGCGGCTATCTGCGTGGCTCGCGTGTACTCGAGTCTTGTCGCCAACAGTGCCCGCAGCACACGTCCGCCATCCATCGGAAAGGCCGGAAGCATATTGAAAACGACCAAAATGACGTTGACCACCATCAGCCGTTGGAGAAATGGACCATCTGCCACGCTGAGTTGTTCCAGCGGCGCCCAGGCGTCTGGTGAACTGAAGCAAGACAAAGAGGGCCGCTGCGATAACCACGTTGACGGCCGGTCCGGCCAGAGCCACCCACAATTCCTGCAACGGTTTGTCTGGCATCCGTTCCAAGCGCGCCAGACCGCCAATCGGCAACAGGGTGATGTCACGTGTCTTAATGCCGTATCGCGCCGCCATCAGCGCGTGGCCGAACTCATGCAGCACCACGCACGCAAACAGCGCGAGGATGAAACCCACCCCTTCCAGTGTCTTTGCCAGGCTGGAGCCGGCGGACCAGTGACTCAGCACAATGAAGCCGATGAGAATCAGAAACGTGGCATGCACATACACGCCGATGCCACGAAACTCGCCGATTTTCCAGGACCATTTCATGCGATTAGCCTTCTACTCCTGCTCGATCGTGTTAATCAGACGATCCTGAGCGCGTTCCAGTTCGTTCAGCGGACCGGTTAAGATCAGCCTGTGATTCCTCAGCTCTTGTTCGTCTTGACGAAGGTGATATGCGATTGCCACAGAAGAAGGCGACGAGTTCCGCATCCGAACAATACTTGTGGAGGCAGGCCATCATCTTGGGGCCAAACGGCCTGGCCATCGCCATTGTGCCTACGATGTCCATGTCGGAAGCGACGATAGGGATTCCTTTCCACGTCGCACCGCTACTAAGGAACCTGTGTTCGCGTTCCAGGATGACGCCTGATCGTCTGGGCGTTTCGGATCGCTTCGGACGAATCAGCACATCGTCGAAGTCGGGCTTTGAGTCATTGTCGATACGCATATCCGCTTGCCTCTCGTCGCCGAGAGGGTTATACCTCGACTGGGGGATTCTACGGGGTTTCTTTCCGCGGCGGATAACTGCAGGCTCTGGGGCAGCGGAGCCAATTCAAAACCGAACGCTTCCCTGCGCAGCGAAAGAAAATCATCGACGCCATCTAGCCGCACCCGCTTGATCCCCCCGGACATGGGATGCGTCCGTCGCCACGCGCAATATCGACTGAACAGCGACATGGCCATGTTCTCCACGGGCTTCGCCAGCAGCCCTCGACGGCGGAAACTCATCTCGTTCTTTGCATTGCGCAGCGCGTGCCGCAACGAGAAAAACTCACGATAACAGTCGAATAGCAATTCCGACAGCCGCTCGCGCGAGAGACTGGGATGGCGCCAAGTCAGACACGTCGTGTCGAAGCGGTCGAGATTCTTCTCGGTGATCAACCCTTGCGCCAGAAAGTCATCGTACTGCTCCGTGCCGGGAATCGGGCAGAGGATATAGAAGGAAGCCCAGGTCGGGTCCATCTCGAGCAGCACTTGCAGGTGCTCTTGGACCTCTTTCTCCGAGTCTTGCGGAAAACCAATGATGTTGGAAAAGTGCGAACTGATTCCGTACTCGCGGCACAGCCGTACGATGTCTTGGTACGTCTCCGGACGGTTCTGGCCTTTGTGGGCCGCCAGCAGAGTTTTGCGATTGAAGGACTCGGCGCCAACAAACATCTGGAAGCAACCGGCTTTGGCCAGCAGTGCCACCAGATGCTCTTGTCGGGCGATCTGAGTATCACACTGGACGAAGAACTCCAGCCCGAGTTGCTCCTCGATCATGGCGTCCAGCAGCGCCTCCGCCTCGGGGTACTTGTTGAAGTTGTCCGAGGTGAACATGATCGTCCGCACGCCGGCCGCCTTGGCTGCGCGAAGGCTGGCCAGGGTGGTGTCGATGCTCTGGCTGCGGATTTTCCGACCGGCAATCTTGATGACCGAACAGAAGTTGCAGAGGAACGGACAGCCGCGGGCTGGGTACAGCCCCAGCATCGGGATGACATACCGGCCAAGGTCCTTACGGCTGGGCGGGACGATGACCGGTGCTTCGATCTCCTGCTGCCAGCGCTGGTCATGGCCGTAGACCGGCTGCAACTGGCCATCGGCCGCATCGTTCAGGATCTCGGGCCAGATCAGTTCTGCCTCCGCCTGGGCAAAGCTGACACCGCGTCCGTGCAACATGGACGTGTCGCAGGTCATTACGTGCGGCCCGCCGATGACCACCATGCATCCGCGGCGCCGGGCATAGGCCGCCAGGTCCAGGGCGCGATGGAACTGATGGCTCTGCACCCCCACCAGCGCCAGCAGCGTGCGGCCGCCCTGGGGCCGATTGAGCAGGGACATGTACCGCAGGTCTGTATGGACGTACTCGTCGACCGTGTGGACTTCGACCGGCGTGCCGCCCACGACAGACGGCGTCATGCTCCGCATGTACGGCACGGTGCTGTTGGGCATGAACCCCCGGCGAAAACGCTCGACGATACCATCTGCCAGGTACTTGCTGGGCTTGACGATGACAACGCGCAAGGGCTGGGGCATACGAAGGTTATTTCCTTTTCGTTTCCCGAATTCGGGCCTTTCGTCTAGCGTGAAAATCACCACCGCTTCACCCGTGACGGTGCTGATGTCGTAGTGCAAGCTGCGGACTTTGACACCCGTGATGCCCTCAACCAGCGATTCCAAGGCCGGCCGCGCTACTTCGATCAATTGCGATCGGACTTGCTTCAGCAGTTCACGTCCTTTCTCTATCGCAACCGTCGACACCAGATTCCGCTCCGCGGCCGTCAAAACATCCTGCCACCGAACCACCAGCAGATCACCAATCAAATGTGCGCGGATGTCCTTGGGCCCTCGGCCCATGTACTCCTGCTCAAATTGCGACATCCCTCGGCACATGGCAGCTTCGATCTCGCCCTGTGTCTTCAGCACTCCCCGGTAATCACATACTGAAGACGTCTTTGGCCGCTCGAGAGTGGTTTGCATCACGTGACTCCTTCTGAACTCAAATCGGGACCTTACCGCCATTGTGCCGGCCAGCGGGTGATCGAACAATCGCGTGGAAAAGTAATCTCGGATGGCGGAATCCACTATGCTTAAAGTCGGCGTGTTTGGCGGTGTGAAGCGATGGCCATCAACTCAGCGAGCATGGAAGAACGTGAGAGCGATCGTTCCCTACTCCCGCCAAATCTTACGGGGCCGCGCCGAGCTCCGTCGAATGTTGCAGTTGATCCGGCGTCCACAACGTTGCCGCCGGCAAGTGCAACGCGCATGGCTTCAATCACTCGGTTCTTGTCCGGGCTCTTGAGAAGGTAGCCGGCGGCGCCCAGTTCCATGCTCCGCTTCACGAAGGCAAGCCGGTCATGACAAGAATGCATCACGACGGGCAAGTTGGGGTGTTGTTGTTTAATGCGAGTCAGCACTTGCAGGCCATCCAACACCGGCATTTCGACGTCGAGCAGCACAATGTCAATTTCCCGATCGGCCACCAATCGTAAGGCAGTTTCCCCATCAGCGGCTTCGACGATTTCGATCTCCGTGTCGGCGAAAGCGTACTTCAGGCCCTCTCGCACCATGTCGTGATCGTCCACAATCAACAGGTAAATACTCATGATCGTTGAGCCATTGTTCAGTCCCTGCATCGTTCTCCATGCAGGAATCCGCGGCACGGCCGACTGTTGTCGCGATGTGAACAGCATGCCGTTGCACCTGTGTCACCCGGAAGGACCTGCGGAGGCAGCGACCGACTGGCGGACGTCAACTTGTCGGAGATGTCTTCGGCCGATAGTCGCAAGTGATCAACACGACGTCGATCCGTGCGAATGGGAACTCCTCGCGGACAAGTCGCGAGCACACCGTCACCACCACCCCAGGGAAGTTCGTATTCCAATACCAACACGTCGGGCAAGTGCTGGCGGATACATTCAGGCACTGCAACCCGTCGGCAGCTATCTCCACGTCATGCCCATCGTTGCAAAAGAAAGACTCGTAAGATGTCTGCCAGCGCCGGGTCGGAATCCGCAATCAGGAGTCGCATGAAATCTCTTTCTATCTCGTGTGATACGATTCAAGAATCGGCTAGATCGAACATCGAGACTGTGTTCCGATCTACTTCGCATTTAGCGTCCGGCACAGCGCCGGGAATCGCGGCGCTGCGAATTTTCCGATAGTGGATTCCGCTATGCTGCGGTCTGGCCTCATCTCGCTATGGCAGAATCCGCCATTCCGCATCGTCCTGTTGATCGGACGGACTCCCTCATTGCCTTTCAGAACGATAAGATGTGACCCTGCAACAAGATCGCGCCACTCTGTCAGACGGTTTGCTTCGCAGCGATGCCGACGCCGTTTTCGCAACCGTGATCAGCCGCAAGTCAATGCAGAAACGCCTTCCACGGCGTCCCGAGGATTTCTATATTATGTCCAAAAAGAAGACGATTCAGCGAAAGGCGGCCAAGACGAAGTCATCGGAATCCAACACCCCTGTTGCGGCAAGCAGCAAAGACGGCGCGGAAAAGACGAAGAAAGTTCGGAAGCGTCCCGCCAAGAAGAAAACGAGTGGAACCCGGTTGCCCGCAGTGACCGAGTCGGCCAGGCCTGGCTTCCCGATCGTCGGCATCGGCGCGTCGGCGGGTGGTTTGGAGGCGTTGGAAGAGTTGCTGAACAATATGCCGGCGGATACGGGCATGGCGTTTGTCGTGGTGACGCATCAGCATCCGGGGCATATCAGTTTGCTACCGGAATTGCTCGGCAAAAAGACCGTGATGCCGGTCGTCGAAGCGGCCGATGGATTGCAGGTCGAGCCGAATCACGTCTACGTGGGGCCGCCGGGTGGACACTTGGCAATTCTGAACCGTACGCTGCATCGCATGGAAACGGGCGATGAGACGTCGCCCAAGTTGCCGATTGATTACTTCTTCCGCTCGCTCGCCGAAGATCAACAGGAACAGGCCATCTGCATTGTTCTGTCAGGTACCGGCACAGATGGAACCCTCGGATTGAAAGCGATCAAGGGTGAATCCGGCATGGCCATGGTCGAGCAGCCGCAGTCGGCGAAATATGCCGGGATGCCTTCCAGTGCGATCGCCACGGGACTGGCCGATTACGTGTTGGCGCCGGCCGCCATGCCGAAACAACTGGTCGCGTACGCCCAAGGGCCGTACCTGCAAGGCGCGGCCGTCGCCGCCGAACTGCCGACCGTTCCCGCCGAGCCGATGCAGAAGATCTTCGTGCTGTTGCGCAGCCGCACGGGCCACGACTTCTCGGCTTACAAACCCAACACGCTCCGCCGCCGCGTCGAACGGCGGATGAACGTGCATCAAATCGAAAAGCCCAATGAGTACGTCCGCTATCTGCAAGAGAATCCGCACGAGATCGACATCCTGTTCAAGGAGATGTTGATCAGCGTAACGAGCTTCTTTCGCGATCCGGATGCCTGGGACGCGCTGGCCGGGCCAATCAAGCAATTGATGAGTTCGCGGGCCGATGATTACGCTTTGCGGGCGTGGCTCCCCGGTTGTGCGACGGGCGAGGAGGTGTTCAGCCTCGCCATCACCCTGCGCGAATGCATGGACCAGATCAAGCGACATCTTGACGTGCAGATTTTCGGCACGGATCTCGACTCGCAAGCCATCGAGACGGCCCGCTCGGGCCAGTATGCCGCGGGCATCGCCGTGGATGTTTCGCCCCAGCGGCTCGACCGATATTTCACCCGCGACGACAGTACGTTTCGTATCCGCAAAGAGATCCGCGAGATGACCGTTTTCGCGCCGCAGAACGTGATCAAAGACCCGCCCTTCACAAAGCTCGACTTGCTCGTCTGCCGCAATCTGCTGATTTATCTCAACGCGGACCTGCAGAAGAAGCTGCTGCCGATCTTTCATTACGCGCTGAAGCCCGGCGGCCTGCTGTTTCTGGGTTCTTCCGAGACGATCGGCTCGTTCACCGACCTGTTCGAACCGCTGGACAAGCACTGGAAGATCTTCCGCCGTAAGGAATGCGCCACGGCCATGCACGCACTACCGGAGATGCCCGCCCAACCATTGACGCGTGACGGAGACGAGGCACCGGCGACGGTGTCCGCACCGACCGTCAGGGAAACGCATATCTCGACCGTTCTCGAGCGTTTGCTGCTGGGCCGATTCGCGCCGGCGAGCGTGGTGGTGAACGATCGCGGCGACATCATCTATATCCACGGCCGAACGGGCGCGTATCTGGAGCCGTCACAGGGACAGCCGCGAAGCAATGTGCTGGAGATGGCCCGCGAGGGGCTGCAGATCGAACTGGCGGCGGCCCTGCGTCAGTGTGCCACAAAAGGCAAAGAAGTCGTCCGCGAAGACATCCGCGTCAAGTCCAATGGCGATTTTGTGCATATCGACTTGTCAGTGGCCAGGCTCGACGATCCGGAGACTGTCCGAGGTTTATTGCTGGTGACCTTCCGCCCCATTTCGCCAGCGCCGCGCCGGACAAGGCCAAGCGAAAACGTACGAAGCCCCGTGACGACGACCGGATCGAACAGTTGGAGCGGGAACTTCAGTACATGCGGGAATCGCACCAGACGACGCTCGAAGAACTGGAAACGTCGAACGAAGAATTGACGTCCAGCAACGAGGAACTGCAATCGACCAACGAGGAACTGCAAAGCACGCAATGAAGAGCTGGAAACGTCGAAGGAAGAAATGCAATCGCTGAACGAAGAGCTGACCACGGTCAATGCCGAACTGGAATCCAAGTTGGACGACCTGTCGCAGTCCAACGACGACATGCAGAACCTGCTCAACAGCACCGACATCGCCACGGTATTCCTGGACAACGAGCTGAACATCAAACGATTCACCGAGCAGGCCAAGGAATTGGTGATGCTGCGGCAAACGGACGTGGGCCGCCCGATTTCCGAGCTGGCCTCGAACCTGGAATACAACGAACTCACGACCGATTGCGGCCAGGTGCTGAAGACGCTGGTGTTCCGTGAACGTGAGGTCGGCACGAAAGACGGCGGCGCTTATCTCATGCGGATCATGCCTTATCGGACGGCCGAAAACGTGATTGACGGATTGGTGATTACGTTCGTCAACCTGCGGCAAGTGAAGGAAGTGGAAAAGGCGCTGCACGGCTTGTTCGAGAGCATCGTCACCACGGTGCGCCAGCCGCTGTTGGTACTCGACAAAGAGCATCGCGTGGTCTCGGCGAACCGCTGTTTCTGCGAGACTTTTCGCGTCCGGCCGACGCAGATCGTGGGCACGCTGATCTCGGAGACTGGCGAAGGGGAATGGAACATTCCCGAACTCAGGGAGTTGCTGGAAAAGATTCTGCCCCAAAACTCGGCGTTCGAGAACTTCGAGGTGGATCACGAATTCCCCAAGGTCGGACGCAAAGTCCTGTTGTTAAACGCCCGCCGCCTGGAGCGTGAGCAGGGTCTGCCCGGCATGATCCTGCTGGCCATGGAAGACGTGACCGAGAAGCGCACCACATGAATCCGGCAAGATAGAAACGACACTGATGGCCAAAAAGAAAACGAGCAGTCAGACGACGGACGCCAAAACGCTTCGTCAGCGGGCGGAAACGTTGCTCCGCGCGAAGTCGGCGGACATGCCGACCATGCCGACGGCGGACGTGCAGGCGCTGGTCCACGAACTGAACGTCCACCAGATTGAGTTGGAGATCCAGAACGAAGAACTTCGCCAATCTCAGCTCGAACTGGCTCACTCGCGTGACCGCTACTCCGATCTGTACGATTTTGCTCCGGTCGGTTACGTCACGCTGGACAAGGACGGCCGCATTCTCGAAGCGAACTTGACGGCAGCGACTTTTCTGGGTGTGGAGCGAAAGAGCCTGATCGGCGCGAACCTCTCCACCTGGATTGACCACGATGCCCAGGACGACTTTTTCCTGCACCGGCGGTCAGTCTTCTCCGGCAACGCCAGGCAGATTTGCGAAGTGAACATGCACAAGTCGGAGGGAACGCCGATGGCTGTGCGTCTGGAAAGCATCGCGCAGGAAAGCGGGCACCAGCGGCAGTGTCGTACCGCACTGATTGACGTCACACAGCAGCAAGCGGCACAGTCGGCACTCCGCCAACTCACCGAAACGCTGGAACAGCGGGTCGTCGAACAGACGCACGAAGTCCAGTTGCTGGCCGCAGCCGTCTCGCACCTCGCGGAGGGGGTCGTGATTACCGACGATGAGTTGGATTGGCCGGGGCCGCGGATCAGGTTCGTCAACGAGGCGATGTGCCGCATCACCGGCTATACGGCGGACGAACTGATCGGCCAGACGCCGCGTGTGCTGCAAGGCGAACAGACGGACCGAGGGACGAGGACGCGTATGAAGCGCGAGTTGGCTGCCGGTCGTCCCGTTCTGTGCGAATTGGTTAACTACCGCAAGGACGGCACGCCGTACGATGCCGAACTGTACATCACACCGCTTTTCAACTCCGAGGGCCACCGCACCAATTTCGTCTCGATTCACCGCGACATCACCGAGCGAAGCAGATCGGAGCAGGCGCTGAAGGAGAGCGAAGAGCGGCTGCGTGCGATCCTCGAATACGGCAGCGGACGCCATCGTCACCATCGACGGATCGAGGGAATCATCGACAGCGTCAATCCGGCCACCGAGCAGATGTTTGGATACCGACCAGACGAACTTGTCGGCCAAAACGTCAGGATGCTGATGCCCGCGCCGTACAGCGACGAGCACGACGGCTACATCGCCCGCTATCTGGAAACCGGCGAGGCCCGTATGATCGGAATCGGCCGAGAAGTGACCGGTCGGCGAAAAGACGGCTCGACCGTTTCCGATCGACCTGGCCGTCAGCGAAGTGACGGAACATTTGGGCCTGTTCACCGGCATCATTCGCGACATCAGGGAACGCCGTGCGGAACAGGAACGTTTGATTGAGTCAGAACGACTGGCGGTTCTGGGGGAAGCGATGGCAGGCCTCGCCCACGAAAGCCGCAACGCGCTCGGCCGCAGCAACGCCAACTTGAACCGGGTCCGGCGGCGGCTGAAAGGACAAGAGGAATTACTCGAGTTCATCGAAGGTGCCCTGCGCCGAACACCGACATCCAGCGCCAGTTCGAAGAAGTCCGCGAATATGCCGCACCGATTCGGCCGCGAAGAGAAAGGATTCGATTGTCGGACATCATTCGCGAGGCCTGGGCAGATCTGGAAGACGAGGAACCGGCACGTCGAGCCACAATGAGATTGGCCACAATGGATGTCCCGGCGGTGTGCAAAGTGGATCCGTTCATGCTGCGCAATGTCTTCCGTAATCTCTTTGAAAACTCGATCACCGCCTGCGGGGAGAATGCCGAAATTGACGTCACGATTTCTCCGTCGCACGTCGACGGTGCTCCTGCCTTCCAGATCTCGATTCGCGACAACGGTCCCGGCTTGTCGCCGGAAGAAATGGAACACGCCTTCGACGCCTTCTTCACAACCAAAACCAGGGGAACCGGTCTGGGGCTGGCAATCGTCAAGCGGATCGTCGAGGCACATAGTGGAACACGTCGCGTTCGGCCTCAGCGACCACCCCGGAGCGGAAGTCTTCATCACGCTTCCTCAAAACGGCACTCCGTAGTGTCAAAAAACTCGGACGAGCCGCGGGGGCCAAAGACGCCGAACAAGGGTAAGTCGTTACTTCAATTGCTCTGTGACAACCAGATAGAAACGACACTGATGGCCAAAAAGAAAACGAGCAGTCAGACGACGGACACCAGAACGCTTCGCCAGCGGGCGGAAACGTTGCTCGGCGCGAAACCGGCGGACATGCCGACCATGCCGACGGCGGACGTGCAGGCGCTGGTCCACGAACTGAACGTCCACCAGATTGAGTTGGAGATCCAGAACGAAGAACTTCGCCAATCACAGCTCGAACTGGCTCACTCGCGCGACCGCTACTCCGACCTGTACGACTTTGCCCCGGTCGGTTACGTCACGCTGGACAAGGACGGCCGCATTCTCGAAGCGAACCTGTCGGCAGCGACTTTCCTGGGAGTTGAGCGAAAGAGCCTGATCGGCGCGAACCTCTCCACCTGGATTGACCGCGATGCCCAGGACGACTTTTTCCTGCACCGGCGGGCAGTCTTCTCCGGCAACGCCAGGCAGATTTGCGAAGTGAAAATGTACAAGTCGGATGGAACGCCGAAGGCTGTGCGTCTGGAAAGCATCGCGCAGGAAACCGGGCACCCGCGGCAGTGTCGCACCGCACTAATTGACGTCACACAGCAGCAAGCGGCACAGTCGGCACTCCACCAACTCACCGAAACGCTGGAACAGCGGGTCGTCGAACAGACGTACGACGTCCAGTTGCTGGCCGCGATCGTCCATTCGTCAAACGACGCCATCACTAGCAAAAGCCTCGATGGCACAATCGATAGCTGGAACAATGCCGCGGAGCGAATCTACGGCTATTCGGAGGAGGAAGTTCTCGGGAAGTCGATCATGATGCTGATTCCGCCTGATCGTTTCGATGAAGAGTTGAGGATGCTTCAGCAGGTTGGATGCGGCAAACGAGTCGAACACTTCGAAACGGTGCGCCAATGCAAAGCAGGGCGGGCTATCGACGTGTCGCTGTCCGTTTCGCCCATCAACGATTCTGATGGGCGAATTGTGGGGGCTTCTATCATTGCACGCGATATTACAGAGCGTAAGCAGATGGAGCGGGCGCTGAAGGAGAGCGAAGAACGGCTGCGGGTGATCCTCAACACGGCAGCTGACGTCATCATTACCATCGACCATCGAGGGATCATCGAGAGTGTCAACTCCGCCACCGAGCAGATGTTTGGATACCAACAAGACGAACTTGTCGGCCAAAACGTCAGGATTCTGATGCCCGCGCCGTACAGCAACGAGCACGACGGCTACATCGCTCGCTACTTGGAAACCGGCGAGGCCCGGATCATCGGAATCGGCCGAGACGTTACCGGCCGCCGCAAAGATGGTTCGACGTTTCCAATCAGCCTGGCTGTGAGCGAAGTGAAACATTTGGGGCTCTTCACCGGCATCATTCGCGACATCAGTGAACGCAAGAAACTCCAGCGCGAAGTACTCGGCATCGCGGAAGACGAGCAGCGACGAATCGGCCAGGATCTGCACGACAGCACACAACAGGAACTGGCCGGACTGGGAATGTTGGCGCAGACGCTGCTCGAGAATCTTTCCAAAGAAGCCGACAAGCGGGACGACCCTCAAGCATCGCGACTTCGCGAACTCGCCATGAAAGATCGTGAACGGAATCACACGAACGCATCAGGATGTGCAAGCCATCGCTAGGGGACTGGTCCCCGTCAGGATTGACACCCTAGGGTTAATGGATGCACTGCGCGAACTTGCTCTCAGGACCGACGATTTAGCAGGAGTCACCTGTGCGTTCAAGTGCGAACAGCCGGTCGACATCTGCCGATAGCTCGACCGCCACCCATCTTTACCGCATTGCGCAAGAAGCAATTACAAACGCACTGAAGCATGGAGAATCGGAGCATATCCTCATCGCCCTGGAATCCGACAACGGCCAGCCGATTCTCCAGGTCGCCGACGATGGAATCGGTTTCGATGCGACGGAACAGACCGAGGGTATGGGATTGAAAACCATGCTCTACCGTGCCAGTTTGATTGGAGCCAGCTTAACGGTCAGCCCCGTCGAAACCGGTGGCACGTTGGTAACCTGCAGAGTTTTTTTCGGGGGGGGTAACTTGCGATGACTGGCCCGTACCAGCCCAGCCAGGATTCTCATCGTCGACGATCATCCAACGATGCGCGACGGATTGGCGGCGCGGATTTCCAACGATCCCGATTTGGCCGTCTGCGGTGAGGCCGAGGACGTCGATGAGGCATTGCGACTGGTCGGCGAATTGAATCCCGATTTAGTGATGATCGACATCTCGCTCAAAACCGGCCACGGCATCGACTTGATTAAGCAGGTCCGCGCGCGTTACTCAAAGACAAAGATGCTAGTCCACTCGATGTACGAAGAATCGGTCTACGCGGAACGTGCGCTGCAAGCCGGCGCGTTGGGTTACCTCAACAAACAAGCCGCTCGCGAAAACCTGATCGACGCCATCCGCAAGGTCCTCGCGGGAAAGACTTACCTTAGCCCGGAAATGACTGATCGCATCCTACAGAGTCGAGTCGGTGGTATGATCGAACCCGGCAAGTCCCCCATCGACAGCCTTTCCGACCGCGAATTGGAAGTTTTCACCCTCATCGGCCGAGGGCAAACCACCCGCGCCATCGCCACACAACTACATCTGAGTGTCCACACAATCGACACCTATCGCGAGAAGCTCAAGATCAAACTCAACCTCGCCAACAGCGCCGAGCTAAACCGCAATGCCACGCAGTGGGTACTGGAAAATGGATGAGAAAGTGGAATCACCACGGTCGGGCGGTTATGAGCATAAAGACCGCCAATGCGCGTTTCTGCACCGGATTCTTCCCGCTCAGCGGGACTGAACGTCTCTTGACGCAAACGGGTGTGCGTGAGGGAAATAACCGAGACTTTGGGCGTTTGGATCAACTGATTCGGTACGCGACGTCCAACCACGGATATCGCCTGCGACACAGAGAGAAATTGCTTGGAGCGACTCGCCCAATCGCAACTTGTTGCGAGTTCTGGCGTTTGCACGAAGAAAGCCCAGGCGATTGACCTGGACTTGATCTCTTACGGGTCTGATTGTTGCTGTTGCCATCAGCGGCCGTTGATATGATCCCTGGTCACGACTTGGCGACGGGAGGAGCTTGTGATGACTCGCAGCGCATCTTTATACTCGGATTCCGAAAAATGCTAGACATCCGGATGCACAAGCTGCGCCACGATCTTTGGCAACTCCGCCAACAAACCATTGTCGCTTACCACCTCCCCGAACGAAACGATGTTTGACAATACCTGCTGGAGAGCTAAATCGTGCACCGAACCGGGCGCAGAGATGGACTAGGCAACAATTCCTCGGACAATGCCCTGCTGACTTCGCGTGGTTTCTCTGCCGGCCGAAGAGCGGCGATTTCTCATTGTGCCGACTGCAGGGCAGCTTGACGCTGGTGGGCCACCATCAAGCAGGCTTTGAACGTCGCGTTCAAATTCCAGCACGGATTGATATCGTTGAGAAGGGTCGCGCTCAGGGCAAACGCATCTTCTGTCGGTGCTGATATTGTTAGCGGGGATATTGCCGAAGTGAAGGCTAGGATCGAATGATTTTCGTGACGGTCCAAGGAACGTATTTTTCACGGAGGTCAGACGATGGCAAAGATCAATGCATTGGTGGAGCATTTCTCGGGAAATTGGGTAAGAGCAAAAGGATACTAGACCCTGATCAAGCGAACTTAAAGGCTGGTAGTTCCTTACCCGCCAGCAACGGGTCGTTGCAATCAACTTTGCGTCGGCGGACGATTTCGAAATGATCACCGTTCTTGTGGTTCGCTGCTTGTCGAGCCCGGGGATTCCGTGGGATCAACGCCATGCTACCGGCGGCGTCGGCTTGGCATACTACAAAATCCCACGGTGAATATTTAGAGAGCGAAATCCGAGGGCATGCGTCTCTCAGGTCGGCATTAGGTGTTCATTTTCCAAGCCTATTCTTGCGTGACGGAGGCGAATGTCTTACGTTCACGTTCACTCTAAAGCTCGCCGTGCAATGCATGTGTGTGCCCTGTTCACGCTTCAACCTCTCAAGGCCCTTGCTTTTGAGGGGCTCTAGGACCGCGTCGACGTGCACGGAATTGTTGTCGCCCCTTTGAGTAACCACCATCGATGTCTGGACGACTTTGCTGTCGAGCACCACGATTGCAGGAACCGACCAGACCGTTTTCATTCCCGTCAAGCGATCGACTCAGAAAGTACAACTGCATGCCAAAATTAGCACGAGCCCTTCCTTGGACTTTCCCGAGTTGTACGACGCGCCGCATCCGCCACCATCGTCGAGAGAATATATCAGGTCATCGGTTCGGAACTCTACCTTTCGCTTATGAACGGCTTGAGGAACGCCTCGTACTCGCGGTCTCATTCGTTGATTTAGCGATCCCGAATACTTCGGTGGATCAGTTGCGATTCAGTGGAACGTTCGACCTCGATAGTCAAGGCTACTACGAGGCCACCAATTCGGTTGAAGTTGGCTATAAGCCGGTGACGGGAGAAGGCTTCAAGCCCCTGTTTACCATTCGCGATGGAACGGTTGATCTTCCGGGTCCGAACACGGATGACCAGACGAAGTTTTCTTTCTTTGGCGCAATTGAGCTTGTCACCGCCAGCGGATCCCCTGAGGTGTTCAAGAGTCCCGACAACAGCCAATTCACGCAGATTAAGATTAGCGACCTGGCCAGCGACGGAGTGGACTTCGGCGCGGATGCTCTCAAGTCGGGTGTCGAAGAAATCTACGTGGCTGGTATTCAGTTCGCGATGAACACTCTTGTTCTTAACAATCCCGACGCTGGCACGGCAACCGCGGGTTCACGGGTCGGATTACAGGGCAATTTCGATTTCGGCCAGCAGGATTTGATCGGTTTGAATTTGAGCGTTTCGGGCACCAACTATGTCTACGCCGATGGAACGACGGTCACGCTTGATGGCGTCGACGCCACATACACCAAGAGCTTCACCACGGCTGGCGTCGAATTCAAGAGCAATCTTGATGTGGGTTATACGGACACCGACGACACCTTTAGTTTCACTGGCAAGGTGACTTTCTCGACGAACACAGGCATGAAAGATGTGGCAGCCGATGGCAGTTTGGTTGTCAAGAAAGGCAAGATTTCGTCGTTCAGCGTTGGTCTTAAAGGAACGTTTCAGATCTTCGCACTTTCCGTCATGCCCGACAACTTGACGTTTGAATACGACGTGAATCAAACACAACCCACGTTTGAATTGTACGGCAAGCTTGCCGTGAGTGTATCGAAAACGACCATCACCGCAGACATGGGAACAATGACGTCTCCTGGACTCGTTGTCGATCGCAATGGCACGATTGAAAGCGTGAATATGGGGCTCAGCGGAAACTTTACACTCTTTGGGTTGGGCATTCAGATACCAAACGACAATCCAGTGACGCTCGATTATCAGAATACCGGCAATGAGTATCTCATATCGGGCGAGATCATTGTGCCGGACTTCTTCTCCGCGACGACAATCCTGGGCACACCAAGCCAACAGGGACTGCAGATCACCGATGGAGAGTTCAAAGTCGAATCGTTCGAGCTCAAACTTTCCGATGTCGATCTGGGCGCATTTACGATCAAGCAGTTTGACATTATGTACTCGGCGGGCGATTCGACTTCGGATCCGACTTATGGCGTGACGCTCGCCCTGAAGTTTCCTCAAGATTGGGAAGTCGCCGGATCAATTACCATCGTCGACAACAAGGTTCATGAAATCTTTGTCGAGTATCAGGCCGACAGCCCGGAAACTCAGATTGCAATTGGCGATACCGGCCTGTTCTTGACGGAGATGGACGCCACGGTCCTGAATCTCGACAACCTCGATGAGATCGTTGTTTCCGGACACATGGCGGCGGTATTCGGCAAGCAGGTTGCAATCTTCGGCGAAAAAGTTTCGATGTTCCGGGCGGACGGATCCTTCTCGGTCGATCGAAACCAGTTGAGTTTGGATGCCGATGTGTGGCTGGGTGCTTCAACGAATGGCGGAAAGACCACAGGTGTTTTGGGAAGCGGGAATGGCCAGCTACTGCTGGACTGGCACGACGGTATCTACTCCATGACGATGCATGCATCCATAGTGGATGGCACGTATACGTTCGACGCCACGGTCGAATTCAACGACAACCTACAACTCTGGATCTCTGCCCATGCCTCGGTCAACGTACCCCACAGTATCCCGCTGATTGGAGGCGATCATCTCGGCTCGATGGACTTTCGACTCGCCTTCGATCCAAACGACGCGGACAATAGTTATGTTGCCGCCTGGACGCGAGTCAATCTTGTGTTCACCAAGCCAACCATTGGCGTTGAGTACCTTTTCGGAAAGAAAGAGGCGAAGGTCATCGGAAGCCATGACGTCAAAAAGATCAATGGTCCACCCCCGGATGGTCCAATTGAAAAGACCGTGACGTATTCGGCTAACTTCACGGCACCCGCGGGTACGACGAGCGCTTCGTTCTCGGTCGACTTCCCGTCAAATTCCGGTACTCAGACGATCTCAGTGACGCCACCGGGCGGGACAACAACTCAAGTCGACAGCTCCACTCCCAGCTCGACCGGTTTTGCCCTGATTGACGATCTCAACTCACCGACGTCGATTAACGTGAGCATGATTGATCCGGACAACAATCTGCTCCCGACAGGTCAGTACACGATCACAATGGCAAGCACTAACTACGAATTCCCCACCCCATCGGCCACAATCCTTTTGATCACAAACGATGGAAACAATAACACCCAAATTGTTTTGGACGGGCAAGACGCTGACCAGGTGCAGGGTGTACATGTTGGCAATAAGATCACCGTGGCAGGCAACGATCTGGTTGGCTACAACACGGAACATGTCGTGACCTCCGTCAGCCCGGATGGGCTGACCATTGTGACCGATCAACTTTACAGTCAGGACGCCCAACATGGAACGTTAACGGGATGGCAACAACCGGACTTCTCCGCGACGTTCCTGTCCACACCGCCGACGGTCGTTGTTGATACATTTAACTCAAACAGCGCGACGACAATTGATGACGTGTTTATCTTGGACACCCCCATCCTCGAAGTTGAACTGGAGGGAACCGTCGACTCCGCGTTCGCCGATAGCACAACAACGACGGTCAATCTGTTTTTGGATACCGATCGCAGCGGCTACGATGGCGTGCTACTGCAGAGCAAGGTTCCGATGACCTTCACGTCAACGGCCTCGGGTCCGTACCAGTTCGCATCGAAGACCCAACTGGACGTTAGCGATCTGTCGACGGGAACCTATCACCTGTACGCAGTCGTCAACGACGGGACGAATACGCCAGTCTACTCGTCCTATTCCAGCGGATTCATTACCCATCATTTCGTCGAGGGAACCATCCTCAATCAGAACAACCAACCGCAGGCCGGCTGGACGATCTATGCGGATTTGAATAATCCCGGGATACCCAACGTACAAGATGCCAACGAACCGGTTTCGCAGCTAAGCAAGTCTTCTGGTGAGTATCAATTCGCCGAAGATGCCGTTCCCTATGCAACGGTCTCGTTCACCTCCGATACGAATGAAGCAACTCCCAAGGTCTACATCGTGTTTCCGGATCCGAGCCACCGAATACTTGTCGGCGATCAGATCCTCATCACCGGAAGCTCCGTACCCAGTTACAACAAAACGTATCGAGTCACGAATATCTTCGTCCAAGAAGGGCAGAGTTACGTCAAGACCGACCAAAACTGGCTTTTTGTCGACTCCGGTATCGTTCAAGCGAGTTTGCTCTCTCAGACGAGTCCGTTGCCATCAATTCAAAGCGTACGCCAAGATCAAACTACGGGACAGATTGTCGCCGAATTCGCGGCGCCTCATCGACTCCAAGTCGGCGATCGATTCTTTGTTAACGCGTCACAAGAGAGTGGGTATTCCAGGACAATTCATCAGGTGACGGCCGTCGTCAATGAGACCGAAGTGTGGACGAATCAGACGTCGACAAGCGTCGGAGCATACCTAACAGGAAGCACTTTGGCTCAGTCAATCCCAGTCAACCAGGCCTTTAATCTCGGAATCGGTACGTCTCCTGAAGGATATGAACTCGATAGCGTCGTTTGTAGCAACTCAACTTGCATATACGATGGAAAGCACGCTGTCCCAGCATTAATCAATGTCAAAGAGAATTCCGTCATACGCGGCAACGTCTACACGGATCTGACACATGACGGCGTCCGCGTGGCGGCAAAGCCGAGCCGCCAGTTCGACTTCGGTACGCAAATCTCACCGGTCGCGTTTGGTTTCACCCAAGTGACTTCGGATACCGTGTATAGTCCGTCGCTTAAGTACGGCTGGGTCAACGTTTCTACTAATCCCGTGAGCGACGACGACCGTGGATCAGACGTCGACACCACGGAGTTGACGCAGGATGCAAACTACAACCCGGACATTATCTTCCAGACCGATTTGCCGAATGGCATCTATGACGTCACGCTGTACTTTGGTGACAAGAGCACTGTCCACGATCAAGTGGGGGTCTATCTGCAAGGTGCGCAGGTGGATACGGTGACCACGGACGTGGGCCAATTCTTGACCAACACGTACTCGGGCATTGTCGTCTCCGAGGGAGCATTGACGCTGCAATTGACCGACCTTGGCGGAAGCGACGCCAACGCTTGGATCGACGGCATGTCAATCATCCGTGCCGAGGATCCGCCGCTGGTCGGTTGGCCCGTGAAGTTGATCGGAGACGACGGCGAGACCACCACCCTGAGTGGGACAGACGGCTCGTACCAATTCCGTGATCTCCCAACCGGCGATTACACCGTTCAGTTGGTTCCCCAGAATGGTTCAGCGGCGACGTATTCGTTTGATGGTACCAAACCATCGGATGACACCGTCGCCGATGTCTCCGGAAGTGGTCAAGCCAATCAACAAGTCGGAACACTCCGAAACGGCGCGTCGGTCGGTACTGCAGCTAGTTTTTCGATAGACCCTCGTCCGAATGCGAGCGCCTTGAATCAAATCCTGCATGTTAACGGGACCAACCAATTTGTCGAAGTGCTCACGAACACCCACCTGGAGCCTGGTACAGGTGCGTTCTCGTTTGCAGGTTGGATCAATGTCGATGACCCAACCAAGGCGCAGGATATCGCCGGCGTGAATGATCAGATGAATACTAACGACGGTTGGGCACTGCGTATTAGCTACAACGCCCAGAGTGCCAGCAAGCTCTCGCTCGTACTCCGGGAAAACAACTCGACTTCATCGCTGCAGGTCGCGGCGGGTCCAATCCTCCAAGCGCATACGTGGTATCACGTTGCGTTTAGCTACGATCCGTCAATTGTCAATCAGAACGGGAACGTAGCATTCGATGCCGTCAAGATCTACGTCAACGGCGAGTTACAGACGAATACGATTCAGTTTGTCAACGACCTTCCGGTCAACCCCGATATTTCCACTGCGCAACAAATTAACTTCAACATCGGAGCACGTGGATCCAGCAATGGTGCCACGAGCTTTTTCTTCGGAGGCTTCCTGGACGAGTTGAGCGTTTGGGATTCTGCCCTGAGCCGACTCCAAATTCAGGCATTGTTTGACGGAGAAACGTCGCCCAGTTACGCCCCGTCCTCCACGGACACTTATTCCCTGACGATCGCCCAGGACTTCGAGATCATGGACAACATGGATTTTGGCGTCGACGAGTTCCTCGCGGTTGGTGGGACCATCCAGGGAAGAAACTACAATGCGCGAAACCTACTTGATCCGGCACTGAATCCGCTGGCCGACTGGACCGTCAACCTCTTGAATCCAAATGGGACGCCTGTTAAGGACCAGTTCGGCATTCCCATGAGAGCAAAGAGCGCGTCCGACGGCAGTTATATCTTTCCGCGAGTCCCGACGGGTAGCTATCTGATCGAAGAGAACGTGCCGGCCGGTTGGCGGCAGGCGTCTCCATCCGACGCAACAATTCGGTTCTCCGCGCCAAAGACAAGCACGTTCAATTCAAGCCCTGTCTCCATCGTTGCTGCCGACTTTGACCAGGATGGCCACGTCGACCTGGCATACGGTGTTACCGGCACTGCGACCGACGGTGTCCGGATCGAATGGGGACAGGGAAACGGCCTATACGACCGCAGCTCCTCCAACTCCTTCGACGTTAGCTTTACAAATTTTGCCAAGCTCGCCGCCGTTGATTTCAACGGTGATGGTGCCTCTGATTTGGCGGTATTCAGTTCGACCGGAAAGGTCGAGACGCTGATGAATAATGGGAGTCGCATCCGCAAAACTCTCTTTACAAGCGGCAATCCCGGATGGCAGCTACCCGACAATTCGCCACCGGTCGAAGTGGCGGTGGGAGACTTTGATGGCGATACCCTACAGGATCTCGTGGTCACTCGCAGCAAATCGTCCCAGGGAATAGCGCTCTTCGATTTCGGGACGCCGACTTCACCGATCCAGGCGGGATACCTCCAAGTGACTTCGGACATGACCTACAACCCGACTCGCGGGTACGGATGGGTCTCTAATCCTGTACTTGGCAGCGTTCGCAAGTCCGGCGGAAATCCGCTCGACCTGACGATTGATGGAATTGCAAATCCAGACATCATCTTTCGGACGGATCTGCCGAACGGAATCTATGGCGTCACTTTATACTATGGAGATGCTGACTACACGCACGATCAAGTGGGAGTCTATCTACAGGGAAATCAAGTAGATCTTGTGACCACAACCAAGGGCTCATACTCCACCAGGCAGTACACCAATATCGTCGTGTCGGATGGAACGCTGACCTTGCGATTGCTCAACCAAGGTGGAAGCGACCCCAATGGCAGGATCGACGGCATGCGGATTCTGCAAACTCCGGGGATCACGTTCCTGCCGGGCAACTTCGGCGCGGCAACATCGCAATACCTGAATTCATCGTCGCTCGGTGGGATTGCCCCCGGCTTTCTCGATGACGATGCCTTCCTGGATCTCGCGTTGAACCAAGGTGAGAAGGAGAAAGCGGTCGTTGCCGCGTTTGGCAACGGAACAGGCCTCTTTCCGAAGCTTATAAACATCCCTGACGAAGGGACGATCGAGAACCTCGAATTGGGAGGTCCCGTGTCGCTGAGCCGATGTCAGCGGAAACGGCGTGCTCGACATTCTTTATCCCGATGGAAAATCCTTTGTCTCAGGATTCTTCCTGGATGAGAAAGGACTACCTGTCGTCGGCGGCGACGGCAAACTCGAAGGCTTTGGTGTCTATACGGGCGCTGCCGCCGACACATTAAGGCAATTCGTCACGGACATGAATGGAGACTTTAAACCAGACATCGTCGTGCTCCCCAAATTTGATCAGAACCAGATTCAGCAGATTCGAGTCATCGCGAATCGGGGCGACGGCAATTCGCTTTTCGAAGGAGCTGCCGCGATCGAACAGAGCGGTAACAGATTCACGGATCTGATCACCGCCGACGTAAATGGTGATGGGTTCCTCGACCTGCTCGCCCTGGAGAACTCGGACGGGAATTATCGTTTGCAGGCCTTCCTGAATCAAACCAGCGGTTTAAACACCAGGATCAACGTCGACCTCCTTACCGGCGTAGAATCATCGGGCAACGACTTCCTTAACGGACAGGACTCGCAGGTCCATGGCAAGGTGTTTAATGATGCCAATGGAACGGGGCTTTTCGATACGACCGAGAATGAGCTTGAAGGAGTGACGGTTTACGTCGACGGCAATAACAACGGTCAATTTGATGCGGCCACGGAACTCTCGACCACAACCGACTCGCTCGGCTCCTATGCCTTCAGCGATCTTGTCGACGGGACCTACCATATCCGCCTGGTTGAGGATCAGCACCGATTCATCACCACGCCCAGTCTAGGGTCTCATCAAGTTACCCTGTCGCGGCGGAACCACGACTACGGGATCGCTGGATTTTGGCACGGCGCGAGCTCGGTTGAAGCCGATCGCTGATCGCATTCTGAGCGACGGACAAGTCGCCTCACTGACGGTCCCGGTGACCGACGTCGATTTGGGAGAAAGGCTCATCTTTTCGCTCGATCCTGGCGTATCAACGGCCGCCAGTATTGATCCCGATAGCGGCCTATTCCGGTGGAACGGTACCTCCATTGCCGGAGTGTATCCCGTGACAATCAGAGCGACCGCGGCCAATGTTCCAACTTTGTCGCAGACCATGTCCTTCCATGTTTCTGTGATGGCAACGGACGGTTCCTTGCCCTTACTAGGAACCCACGGCGACGATATGGTTACGGTCTACGACGATCGGGTGGAAATCAACGGTACGACAGTTGACACCACCGACGTCCGCACGATCCAGATCTTCACCGGCGCCGGCAACGACCAGGTCCGCATCATAGCCAATGGCGCACTCGGCCCGCGCAGGATTGCCGTGTCCGATTCAGAGGGGAATGATACTTACGCCTTCAAGGCCTCCATGGTGCAAGTTTCCATTGAAGACACTTCCGGTATCGATGCGCTGGATTTCTCCGAGATGGACTCGGGCGCCGACCTCTATCTGGAATATGACCGCGGAGAGCCGTTAACGATTGGCACCTCGGGTGTTGTCTTGGGGTTGATTGGCACGATCGAAAACGTCTGGGGGTCCCCTTTCAGTGATTTCATCCACGGCAACAGTGCGAACAACGCCATCTACGCCGGAGCGGGCGACGACGTAGTCCTCGGCGCGGAGGGCGACGATGTATTGCTGGGGCAGGACGGAAACGACCGTTTGCTGGGTGATCAGGGCACAGACCTCCTCCTCGGTGGGAGTGGTCGCGACTTTCTGCTGGGAGGTGACGACGCCGATATTCTCGAAGGAGGAGGCGATAACGACATCCTCGATGGTCAGGATAGCCGTGACGTTTTGATCGGGGGCACGGGAAGCGACAGACTCTTGGGTAGCGGCCATGACGATCTGCTGATCGGTGGACAGACCCGTTTCGATAACATGGATTTGACGCTGCGGACAATTCTTTCCGAGTGGACGTCCGAGCGACCTTATGAGCAACGCACAGCCAACCTTCGCGGAGACGGAAGCAGTGCAAGTTTTGCCGATCGGCAAAACGAGAACGACTTCCTTATTGCCAACGTCTCCGTTCTCGACGACGGACAAGTCGATTTTCTGGACGGACAATCGGGGCGTGACTGGTACTTCGCTCATTTGGGACTTAGAGCGACGGACGTTGTGTTGGGGCGAGACCGAGCCGAAGACGTAGACGTCGTGGCAGAAAATGTTCCGCCACCGCATGAAACTCGCCTCGCCGGCGACAGCAACCACGACGGTGTCTTCGATTCGAGGGACCTCATCCTCGTGCTCCAGGCTGGTAAGTACGAAGACCACATCGACGAAAACGCCACGTTTGAGGAGGGCGATTGGAACCAGGACGGCGACTTTGACTCGTCCGATCTTGCGTTCGCTTTCCAGGCAGGTCAATACGAAGCAGCGGCCAAGCCGCTCGAGAGGCGGATCGCCGCAGCAATCGACCGGCTGTTCACTGATGACGATCACGCGAAGAAATCGCCGGCGTTCGTTGCGTGACGGGTTGATGCGCCCCTTTGATCCGTAGACTTCGACCAGTCTCACGCAAATGCCTCTGCCCCAAACAACTCGCGTCAATCGCAATTTCTCGGTTGCACTGGGGGTTGCACGCACGCCGGGCGGTACCTGTCGCCAAGTGACGCCACATGTCACTCTGAGTTGGCGTTGATTCACGAGTGCTGGCCTCGTCGCGAACCTCCTATTCGCGACGCAATCTTGGTGCTGGTGAGGGCCTCCAAATGCGCCGCCGAGTGCAAGGAGGCAAAGCAATGAGCGGCACACTTTGAGATCATCATGCAGCATTACGAACTGAAGAGCACGATGATGACTCCAATCGACCTGCCCAAGATTGGGAAAAACTGATCGGCGACGTCCCGGCTGCGACTGCCATTTTGGATCGCTTCCTGCATCATGCCCAATTCATCGAGTACCTTCGGCGAGACTTCGTTTTTGCCTAGGACAGAAAGTCGCGGTTGTGATTGTTCGCTACATGGACACTGATGGGTTCACGGCGAACTGAGCGACGGGTCTACCACCGTTGCTGATATATCAGATAGAGAGATTCGGCGTCGACGGCTTGATTGGGTCCCGACGTCGCTTCAAGAAAATCGCCCCCGAAGAGCATGTTGTAGCTTACGAGAAGGTCCGAATACCTAGAGAGGTGAAAATTCACGACCAGATCAATCTCGTCACCCACATTTCGTCCCGCCGCTCCCGTGGGGTCCCGCCGGTAGGCGACGCCACCTGGATTGTAAAGAGCATCACGACTTTGATCCAACCAGAAGTGATGGTATTGCGTCCAGACGGTCATCCAGGGGCGGGATAGACATACAAGTGAGCGTTTACGTCGTGAATATTCTGGCGGCCTACGAGATCCATCCAACCGAGGTAATAGTGTCCGAAGGGAAAGAGCTGATTGTACGTGTGCACGTTACCATCGTCAGGGTTACTGTCGCCACTGGCGTAGTCGTAATACAGCCAAAGGGTTGGCGTCAAACATTTGTCTTTCCAGGATCGCCCCACACCGGCCGTAGACATGCCGGCAAAGAGGTCGTTACCGGCTTGTTCGCCAAATTGAAGAGCACTTTCGAAGTCCCAGAGCCATCCGTTTTTGTCGCCAGACCAACGACTACCGAAGGTATGATTCTGAAACGGCGACCGCACAATGCCCTGCTGTACGACGCTGTTCTCGTTGTCATACAGCAGATAATAGAAATCAGCAGCTTCTCCCTTTCGGGGACGGTAGGTCAACCACGAACCGGCGAGATTCTGATTCTCGTCCGGTGTATCAAATTCGCTTGCCTGCGGAGGGACGAACTGCGCCCAGAACGCATCGAAGTCCCATTTTTCACCTCGTCGCATGAGCTTTACGCCGTCAAAGCTATGTCGCTTGTTAGCCCAGGGGAGCGGCGTAATCATACGTTGCGAGCCAAATAACAGCTCTTGCCGACCACCTCGGAGGTAAACTGGCTTTCCTTCGTACTCGAACAAGTTGACATCGACAAAGAGGTCAAGGATATCTCCGCGGTCAACATCGGGCGGCAAGGGTGGAAGCGTTTCGCCGAAGCTATCGGCCCAGACGTATTCGCCATAGACGCGAATCAGATTGCTATATTGCAAATCGCCGTATAACCGCACGTGACCTAATGTGTAGTCATTGTTTGTTTCGGTCAGTCGACTGTTATGTTCATTGTGATTTTGAAGCCAAAACTCGCCACCTGTGCTGAACATCAGGCAGTCATTCAGATGAATCCGCTTGAGACTCTCTACCAACGTCCGGTCGGCTGGATCGATGGATTCGACGAACCGCCAATCGGAATCAAAAAACGGCCAAGCGTTAATGGCAAATGGAGCGTATCCGGATTTCGGAGGTGCCTCGCGACATTCGCCGGTGAGCGCGTCCCAGAGGGAGAAATATGCAGGGCCGGCCGTCGCCGGAATAGGAAAAATGCCAGGACGTGGCATCGGCCGAATCGTTTCCGGATACTTCGACCAATCGACAAGGCATCCGTGGCAACACGTCTTACAGCCTGCTGCCGGCTTAGCTTGAGCTGAAGGCTTGCACTGGGGACAAGTGCAGCCCGAATCGCCAACCGCCTTTTGCGACGCTGGGATGGTGCCGACGCTGTGGGCCGTGAAGAAACCTTCGCCGTCGCCACCCATGACCAAAGAAGGCTCCTGCGCAATGGACACGCTACCGAAAGCAACGAAAGCAACCAGAGCGATGGCGCAAGACAATACGACCTGGCGGAGATTGACCATTGAACACTACCCGTCATCACCATAAAGTTTCTGAATCAGGTCCAAAGCCCGAAAGTATCGATATCGTCGCGCGAGTTACGGGAATCTAGATTTTGAACAAATTACGGGTTAGGAAAACCGGGGAAACTTTGTGACGTGGTCGCACAAGTGCAAGATTATCGGAACGTGAAGGCCTGCGACCGCTGCGAGTTACGGAATACGAAGATCGTGGAGTACTCCAGCAACGATGTCCGAAATTGCCTATTAGATTAGCGATTCGAACTGGTGGGCACGAAAAAGACAGTGCCGTCTTCACCGCCCACCGCGACAGAAGCCTGATCCGGAAGGAACGTGACGGCGTACAACGCACCCTGTGAGACTTGTTGTTCGCATGTCAGACGCCAGTCGTTCATTCGCCAAAGCCGCAATCGGTGGTCAGCGCCGACTGCGGCCAGTTGGCGTCCGTCACTGGAAAAGGCAACGGCGTACATCGGGTTCTTCTTGGTTCCATCGAAGACTAACGCAGCATTGCCCGTCTGCACCGTCCAGACGCGGACCGTTCCGTCTTGACTTGACGATGCCAGCAGCGTGCCGTCCGGAGAGAAGGCGCAGCGATAGACGTCGCTAGTGTGTCCCTTCAACACCGTACTCTGACCGCTGGTGGCGTTCCAGAGCCGAATCGTCTTATCGCTGCTGCTGGTTGCCACGGTCCGTCCGTCGGGAGAAAACACCACACCATAGACCTGACGTGTGTGGCCCGCAAGCTCGGTGAGAAGTTGCAAATCGCGGGCGCACAGATTCGACACACAGAATCTCCGCCATCCGTGCTTCCGCCGGCGCTGGCTAGTCGTTTTCCGTCAGGAGAAAACGCGACGCAGTAGACCGCGTCCTTGTGCTTCTTCACGAGGGCGACGCGGCTTCCGTCCTGCGTGTTCCATAGCGTAATTTGACCATCACCGCTGGCCGTCGCAATCGACTTACCGTCGGGGCTCATCGCCACGGCATAAACGGCGGCGGCATGATGCAGGACGTGCAAAGCGATCCGCTGGCGTGTGTCCCAAAGTATAGCAGTGTTGTCGCCGGACGCCGTCGCCATCAGCCGTCCATCATTCGACAGGGCGATCATGTAAACGTACTCTTCGTGGCCTGTGAACTCGTCGAACGATGCCGCGCAAAGCGGATTTTCACCGACGGCGAACGCCAGTATCACAACGCTCACAACCAACCATGTGCAGCGGGTCCTATCACTCATGGGCGTGTCTTGCTACTCTGGCCGCGACGAGATCGGACGGATGCGGACATAGACATGGGTACCGGGCGGAGGTGCTTTCGCCATGTCAAAGCGAACGGTTGGCTTCGGATCGTAGACCGGAAACCGATTATCGGCGATGATGCCGCCCGGGCAATCGCAAGGGCAGGCAATGCAGCCGGTCCCCGACTTGTGGATCGCCCCGCTGCCGTGAAAGACGAAGTGCGGAGTCCACGGCTTCTCGATCTGACGGTCGCCGACTTCTACTAACTCGGTAGCAAAGTCCTGATACGCCTTCTCAACCCACTTACCTTTGTCGGTCTTCCAGAACACCGACAACACAACCGGATCGCCCTGCAGGTAGTCGTCAAGCTTGGTATCCTGCTTCAAGCCGCTGCGCTGACGGCCATCTTGGATGGAGTAATGCACTCGCGGGCGGCAGCCAAGTTTGATCAATCCGTCGAATACCGTTTCGGTGTCCACATCGACTAGAAACACAAAGTACCCAGCCATCTTCGCGTCGCCCCCGGCCGCCGTGGCACAACCGGCGAATGCTTGCACGCGTTGTCCAAACTCGTTGATGCAAGGCTTGTCTTCGGGGAATTGGACGTTTGCCGATAGAATAACCTCGCCTTTGGTCGTGTCGACGACGATGCTGCCGGGTTTGGGCAGTTCGCCGGCGGGAGCGTCGTCCGCGCGAACCGACAGTGACGTCAGATTGGCGAACACGAGGCACCAAAGCAAAACGGCTGAACACCAGGCCTTCATGGTAGTTCTCCAGTGAGAGCAAGTGGTGATAAGTCTTCGAGCGCCGTCACGAGATGAACCTCAGTAGGTGAAAACGGCGGTGTTAGGGTTGATGTTGGCAAACAAACTGTGGCGAGTGGTGACTTTGCGCCGTCGATCAGGTCCGATTCTTCCACGCCCAACGCCTTCATGCAGATCGGACAGACGTGGACATCGACGCCTCGCTGGATCAGGTCCGCAAGTTGTGTTTTGATCGGCTTGTCTTCCTGAAAAGCAAAGTCATCGGCAAGGGCGTTGCTGGGAATTTTCACTCCTTTGACGTTAAAGAACATAACGACGTGCCGCCCTTCTTCAAGTGAGAACCCCGCCAGCTTCATCGCCATGTCCACGGCCTGAGGATCCTCATTGGCATCACTCGTCACGCTAAAAAAAACGGTGGAGGCAGCGTCCGACGCGGAAGACGTCACGCGCACTGACGGCGCACTACCACATCCGCAGACGAACGAAAGAACCCATACCAATACGAACCCATTCCAGTGGCTTCCCATCCTTGTACCCCTATGCTTTCCACAGATGCCTGTACCGGTCACGCAATGACCAAGGCGAAAATGAACAGACAGCAAACTCAGACTCGTGAAGATACGGACACGCCGCCGCAACTACGACGACGCTCACGTGAAGCCTTGATTGAGAAGTTCGCCAATCGGCAGCGACGGGCAACCCGAGGGGCTGGAACAGTACTGTCGGTGTCTGCACATATGTAACATGGTATCGTCTCGACGCGGTCATGGCAAACCAGCTGGCAGGAACCGATGTTTCCCGTAAACCATTTCATGATCGGACCGAGCTTCACGTAACTGGACGACTCGAGGGCGCTTGGAAATCAAAAGTTCTTGGACCATGTCCGGTGTGGCGACGTTGCCCGCCGTGATGGTCAAGTCAGCCGAATGCGCGATCCTTCGAGTTCGACTACGTCGTCTCACTCTGCGTCGACTACTACAACGAGCATCGAGCGCATTCTGCCCGTGAGAACTTGCCGCCCATTCGTATCGAACCACCAGAGCGAGAAAAGGGTTTGGCTGGAAGACATTCAAGTAAAGTCTTAAGTCGGCGGACTCGTCAGGTCCTTCCAGCGCAAAATAGCTTGATATGCTGAAATAGCTGAAGGCGTGGCGTGAGAGGGCGTCAGATTGCTCGGTTACCTGAGTTTGACAAACATTAAGTAATCTTGTATTACCCCAACTTCATGCGCATCTCCAGCCCGTCGGGGCCGCCCTTTTCCGTTCGTATCGGTTCGCCGCGTCTTGAGTCAATATGCTCTTGCATCGAGCACTATCGCCGGCGCTATGTTTGATCTTGGCCGCCAGTTGGTGCTACGCGCAAGATAGCTTCTTTACGGATACCTGGTTGTCGAAATCGGGTGAGGGCAACTATGGCGACGTGGAACCACCTGTAGGCAACGCGCGAACTACAGGGTCCCGTGTCACTCGCGGCCGGCGGCTCTGAAGAGGAAACGCTAGGACCAACCTTGGCGGCTTATAGTCAAGAGGTGATTCAGCAGCCGTCCACAAGGGAAGCGCCTAATTCCGGCCTTGCGCCGTCCGGATTCGAGGCGGTCCCCGATGCGAGAAGATTTGAAGGGCAATTTTCAAACAACTCACGTCGCTATTCCATCGGCACAGATCTTTACTCTCCGCCCGAGTTCGAAGGCGGCTTGATTGTGTTCGGTGAGAATGTGGCAATGAAGATCGGCGGATATGTGAAGGCCGACTTCATCTATGACTTTAACCCGATCAATTCTACGGATTTTTTCGACCCGACATGCATACCCGTCGGCGCGCCCGCCGCGGACAAACACTCGTTTTCATGCGCGGCAGACTAGGATGAGCTTTGACACCCGCTGGGCCCCTGACGGGAATCCCGTTCGCATATTCGTCGAAGGAGACTTCTATGGGAACGGCAACAGCTTTCGCTTGCGACATGCCTACGGCGAGATCGGCTCTCTGTTGGTTGGACAGACATGGACCACATTTACCGACGTGGCTGCAGCTCCTGCAACTCTCGATTTCGAGGGTAGCGTTTCCAACGTCAATCGACGTCAGGCGATGGTCCGTTGGACACAACCTGTGCTTCATGAGGACTTAACATTGGCGCTCGCTGCAGAGAATCCGCAATTCGACATAGTGCCTCCTGCGGGTATCACGGGCGATTCTCGTACACCTTCGCCCGATTTGATTGCGAGGCTGCGTTTAAGCAAAGATTGGGGGCAGTTCCAAGTAGCGTATCTGTATCGCCTCGGTGGCTTTCAACCAACGGGCGAACGTGTTATTACGGGTTCAGCTTGGGGCCTCAACTTCACCGGAACGGTCCTCTTGACGGATACCAGCAAATTTTATTACCAGATCGTTTTTGGGGATGGAATCGGCAGCTACCACGGACTGCCGGATGCGGCGCCTGAATCCGCAACCACGGATAAAGTGTTGAGGTTTACGGGGTGGATGGTCGGCTATACGCGGGACTGGACAGACCACCTTAATTCCAACTTCACCTACGCTGAAAACGCCCTTGATAACTCGTTGCTTCAAGCGCCAGACGACGTGCGGGGAACAACTTATCTAGCCGCCAACTTAATTTGGGAACCGGTAGATCGCGTGAATGTTGGCATCGAGTACTTGTACGGTGTGCGAGAAAACGTCGATCGCGAGAAGGGCGACGCACATCGCCTCCAGGCTGCGTTCATCTTCTATCTGCCGTGATCGAAGACGGGGGCAGATCGACGATTCCTGGTTAACTTTCTTGCTTTCTTATAGTCGGAAATGCTGGGGAAAATGCCACGCCGAACTGTGTTACGGCTTTTCTTTCTCCAGGATCTGACTGCGGCTTTGCCGTACCGAGGTCGGATGCCGCGTTGGGGGGCACGCTGATCAGATGCAGATCGCGTTGCGGGAATGGGACGCCAATGCCCGCGTCATCAAGCGCCTGCTGGACGGCGACCGCAATCTCGCTGCGGATTGTGTGGATGTGCGTCGAGGAGTTAGCATCAAACCACGCCCGTAGCTTGAAGTTGAGTGAGCTGTCGCCAAAGGCTTCGAAGAAGGCGCAGCGGCTCGGGATCGGAAATCACCTTCGGATTGGCCTTCGCCACTCCGACCAGCAAGTCGATCACGCGCTGGGCGGGTGTCCCATACTCGACTCCCACGTCCAGGTCGATCCGCCGACGCCTGTCCGAAAGGGTCCAGTTGACAACCTTGTCCGAGATGAGCATCCCGTTCGGCACAATGACTTCGGCGCCATCGAACGTGTGGATCACGCTGGCGCGGATACCGATCCGCTTCATGGTGCCTGAGGTGCCAGACAATTCGATCGTGTCTCCCACGTCGATCGGTCGCTCGAATAGCATGATCAAACCAGACACGAAGTTGTTGACGATGTTTTGCAGGCCGAATCCGATACCGACTCCCAGCCCTCCTGCGACAATGGCGAGCTTCGTGACCTCGACACCAGCCGCCGATAGGCCGACCAGAAAGCCTAGGAAGATCACGCAGTATCGCGCGAGGCTCGAGATCGCGTACGGCACACCTCGGGCCGTACGCACCCTCGAGAACACGTCCTCTTGAAGGATAACTTGCACCAAACGCGCGAGGAGGAAGGAGGCCCCAACCGTGAACGCAAACACCAACACGTCGGCAACCGAAACGGAAAGCGTGCCGACGTTGACACTGACGCCGAGAATCCGGCTAACGACATCTGCCGCGGGAGCGAGCAGACCGATTTGCCCGAGCACGAGTGCGCCCCATAGGACCACGGCAAGGACGCTCAATACCCACTCGAGCCGGTTCTCGACGAACTGTTGGTGAATCGAGATCGACCGCAGTAGCCGGAGAGGCCGCAGGACGAGAGCAAAACTCGCCAGGCCATGGAGTATCTTGAGCATTACGAAGACAAACAGGCCCAAAAAGCCGCTCCGCAGGACGCCGTCTCCCAGCAGGATGGCGAGGTCGCTCCAGCCGGCTATCTCGGCCAAGATCGCAAACGCCAGGAGGACAGCACCCACGCGCATCGCAATGTCAAGCAGCCTGACGAAAGGATGACGCCGCCAATCTTCAGGCAGTCTGGCGAGCCGGCTTGGACGCAGCAACCATAGCAGCAAGCCGAGTGCACCAATCATCTCCCCCAGGAAGACGAGGCGGTCAAGCGTGGGCGTCGTGTCGATCAGGTCGCGTGCCCGATCGAGAATGAACAGGATCGCGAGTCCCCACGCGAACGGGGTCATGGCGGGCGGCAAGAAAACGCTGGACGATTCGCAATGTCGCCACCGCGATTAGCGCGGCGGCTATGGGGCCTGCGATGCGGGGCGCCAATGGGTGGAGCGGTATCGTCAAGAGAGCCGTCAGCAGCAAAGCCGTTGTCCACGGGTGCTCGAAGACCAACTGGGCATGTCGTAGAGTGGTCGCCATCGCCTGCCGTCTCTCGGGTGCGGCCGCGGAGCCAGCGGAGACCCAACGCGAGGACCACAAAGAGTACAATCTGGAGGCCAAGTGTCTCGACGCGTCCAAACGCGTCTTGCACGTTCTCTTCAAGCCGCTTCAGCAAGTGACGCGGCCCGATGGTCTGCCACTCCTTGCGGAATGAGTCTCGCACTAGCGGACTCCAGAGAGGCGGGTGGTCGGTACGGAAGATCCCCGCAAGCCTCGCCTCCACGGTGCCTCGCAACTGTTCGACGGTTTCTCCAATCGCGACGCTCGGATTCACCAGTTTGTCGCGTGAAGCCAATATGTCATTACGCAGCTTTACGATCTCCGACCGCGCTTTGTCGATTTCACTGACGCACAGCTGCGATGCGCGTCATTGTCGTTTCGTCGATTCCTTCCTGAGTCCTGGCGAGTTCGTCCGTCGCGTCCCAAACTGCCGAGATATTGTCGATCCGCTCGAGTGACACGCGGAGGGTGTCGAGTTGTTCATCTAGTTCCTCCTTGAGTGAACTCAAGTGCGCTAGCAACTCGCTGAGTTCGGCCTCAACTTTTTGCAATGCGCGAACGTTGGGCCGACCGGTGAGCACTTGCCGGGTCTTTGCCAGATTCGACTTGATCTCTTGGAGCGTAAGATCGGTTTCGGAACTAACTCGATCGAGAGTCTGTCGGGTGGTATCGCTAGCTAGGAGTGCATCCAAATCGGCGATTGTGGTTTCCGCGCGATTCGGCACTTCCTCTAGGGGGATCGGCTGGTTTGCCTGCGCATTCATCCTGGGGATCATGGGCTCCGCACTCGCGGGAGTTGTCGCATTCTCCGGCATTTCGGACACGGGCTCCTGTGCCAAGGCGATGGGGCCAGGTAGCCAGAGGGCGAAACCTGCTAAGAGTAACCTCACAAGTGGGAACAAACCTTGGTTTGGAAACATCAGTCTAGTGTTTTGCATCGCGATTTTGTGCATGATGACATTCAGTGGCAGTACGAATAAAGAGTGGGTTAGATCCGAGTCAAGCGAACTTGAAGTCAAGTTTAACATGGCGACCCGGTGCTTAGAAGGTAACGAGAAGCAAGGTAATTCGTTCCGCCCAGCTCGCCAATATGGCGTTCCTTAATCGGCCCCTGTTCGTCCGCAAGGCAGCGAACCGCGCTTGTGAAGCGTTGTTTTCCGTTTTCGAGCGACATCACATTTGTCTCCGGCTGGTGGGAGTGGCGTTGCTACCACATGAAGTTTGTTCCTGTGAAGAGCTGACGAACAAGTATGTTCAGTCTACGGCTTGGGCGTTGGAGGTACACTCTTATTGGACGCCAGAATTTCAGCCGCGTCGTCAGCCGTCTTGGCGTGGACATGCAACTCCTTAATGGAAGTTTGTTTCAGCAGTCGGTGCGATTCCGCGACCAGCAAAGGCTCTCCGTGAGCGATAACCAACGGATGCCCTTGGTTAACGAGTTTTTCGTAATGGTGGAGATGTGCATGGTGAACTCCCCAACCTTCCATTCCCCCGAGCAGCGCACGACCATCACTCCAGTGCCCAGGCCGGCCAGCGGCCCGGCTAAAAGGGCGACTCCGCCGCCTGCCAACGCAGCAACGGAAGTTCCCGCTAGCATGCCGAACACACTGCCCAAACCAGCGCCAATGAACGCGTCTCGCACCGAATCGTCGCCGAAGTTCAACTCGGTCTCGAGTTCGGGATGATCTTCTAGGTGTGCCGTGACCAGGGATACCTGCTGCGTGGGAAAGTCGGACCGGTTGAGGATGCGCCACGGCCAGTCGCTTGATCCGCGTTCTCGTAAACGGCCACCACACATTCGTCACTCATTTGACCCTTCCTGTTTGACTATTGCCCAGATGTGATAAGTTGCCTACGATCATGTCCGTGGTCGGCGGCTTGATAACCATTACCGGGCAAAAGAATCTCGTTGGTCGTCATCGAATTTGCCTTTTCACTGTCGTGATGGCTTACCACCAATAAGTCAGACAGCAATACCCGTGCCAGCACGATAGGTAATTGGACCAACGGCGGCAGCGAAAGCTTGTCGAATAGTTGAGACAACTGGCAATTCACAACGCCGGTCACAAGCCAGCCGTTCCGACTATACTCTGATCGGCGCCAGGTGATCGAGCCCAGCGCGCCTATCCTCGCATCAGGCCGGCACACGAATTGCCCACTGTGTTCAACATCCGTGAGCAGCAGTGTGTTGCTTTACAGTACATGGCGAATTGATGAGATGCAAAAGATCGAAGATGTCACCGGCAACGACTACAACAAGATGACTCAGCTCGATCCAAACCTGAAACAGGAGGCCCTGGCCAACTACGACAAGGCATCCAGGATGATCCTCAAAACGCCAAGGCCCACTACTCCCGCAGTTTCGCTCGACTGTCGCACGGGGACGCGATGCTAAAGGCCATCGAAATTAGACCCAAATATGCACGACGTTACTTAATGCGCGGCCGAGCTAACGAGGCTTTGGGCGATGTGGAAAAGGCCAAGGCCGATCGGGCCAGATCGCTCGAACTGGAACCCGGAATCGACTGAACCACCTCGCGCACGCGTCGATTGGACCGTCCCGCCTCGGAGTCGCAAGGTTCCGTAGGACTATGTGATACAATGTGCATTCAAGCTACGTCGCTGGCCCCGTGTTGAAGAAGTGCAGTGTCGCAATTATTTTCCAAAACGGCGGATACCATTCTGCGAACGACGCTGGTTGGGGCGGGTACCATTGCCGGTGTGGTGGGATGCGTAATGTTTGCCTTGGCGCGGTCGCCATATATGACAGACAAAAACGTGACGGTCGAACAGCCAGTGCCGTTCAGCCACCAGCATCATGTCGCAGACATTGGTATCGACTGCCGTTATTGTCACCAAACCGTCGAAACGTCCGCACGCGCCGGCGTGCCGTCGACGCAAGTCTGCATGAACTGTCACCGCGACCTGTGGAATCAGGCCCCTATGCTGGCTCCGGTGCGGGAAAGTTTTCGCGATGATCGGCCGCTGTTGTGGAATCGCGTTAACGACTTGCCCGACTATGTTTATTTCAATCACAGCATTCATATTCACAAAGGCATTGGTTGCTATAGCTGTCACGGTGACGTCAGTGAGATGCCGCTGACCCGACGCGATCAGCCATTGACGATGCAATGGTGTTTGGATTGTCATCGCGATCCGGAAAAGCATGTGCGGCCGCGCGGGTTGATCTACGTTACCAAACCATTGAAGGAGTTGGCCGGGCGAGATGAGGTTGCTGGCGCAGTCCGACCCAATGTCAATAGAACAATTGCGCGAGCATCTGGCGGAGGACCTTAAGTTGCAGAGTAAAACGAATTGTTACACGTGTCACCGGTGACGCCCTCGTGGGATAGGCTTCCCAAACCGTATTCAACATCAACTTGAGAACCGAGAATTCATGTCTCGCCTAAATGCACTGCCGATCCTTCAGCCGGATGATGCCGAGCTCGTGGCGGGACGTCGTTGGTGGCGGTCGTTGGAAGAACTGGCCGATGCGCCGGAGTTTCACGAGTACCTGCATCGGGAATTTCCCGAAAACGCACCGAGTGGCTGGCAGGGTCCCGTCGCGACTTCCTGCGGTTGATGGGAGCATCGCTGTTTCTGGCGGGCGTGGCTGGCTGCAATATCAAGCAACCGCAGGAGAAGATCGTTCCCACCGTCCGTTCGACAGGTCACGCTAGTCCAGGCTTGCCGCTGTATTTCACTACGGCTTATGACTTTGCCGGTTCGGCGATTGGTCTGACCGTACAAAGTCGCGACGGACGGCCGATCAAGATCGAAGGCAATGCGAACCATCCGGCGAGTCTCGGCGCGACGAGCGTTTTCGCGCAGGCCGCGACGCTCGATCTCTACGATCCGGACCGCGCGCGAACTCCGTTGTACAGGGGGCAGATTGTGACACTCGACTCCCTGCGCGAACGAACTCGATGCGCGGCGGCGCACGTTGGACGAAACCGCAGGCCGCGGCCTGCGGTTGTTGATCGGAACCTCCACCAGTCCCGACGCTGGAGCGATTGTTGCAGAGCGTGTTAACTCGCTGGCCCGAGTGCGAAATGGTCGGTGTACGAGTCCGTCAATGACGATCACGTTCGCGGCGGTTTGGCAATTGGCGTACGGCGAACTGGCTGCGAATCTGTCGCCGGTCTATGATTTCAGCTCAGACCGAAGTCGTGTTGTCGGTTGATTGCGACTTTCTTGCCGCGCGAGATTTGCCACCGTGTTATGTGCGACAGTTCGCCGACGCGCGTCGAATCGCTGGCGGCAGGACGACGGAAAACCCGCGGGCGATGGATTCGATGGTGCGGTTGTATCACCTGGGATCGACGCCGACGCCGACTTCCGCCAAAGCGGATCATGCCTTGGCGGCGGCTCCCTCGTCGATCGGTCACCTGCTTCTGCGAGTTGCTGGGCGCTTGGGCGTCGATGTCGGTGAATCTGAAAGCCGCGAGGCTGATGAAGCGAGCGAAAAGTGGATTTCAAATGTCGTTGAAGACCTGCAAGCGGCAGGCGGACAAGGATTGGTCGTGGTCGGTCGCGAGCAGCCGGCGGCCGTTCACGCGATCGCCCACGCGATCAACGAGCATCTGCAGGCCGTCGGCAAGACGATCCAGTACGTTCACTCACCACAGGTTCGCCCCGATCGTTCGTCGTCCGACGTGGCGATGTTGGACGAGTTAACAGCAGAAATGCGCGACGGCAAAGTGGACACGCTCGTTGATTCTCGGCGGGAATCCCGCGTTCGACGCGCCGCGTGAAATCGAATTTGGCCGCGCGTTGGCGAAAGTCGAATTCACGCTGGCTCTCGTGAACGCCGCGAACGAAACTTCCGTGGCCACAAAGTGGCTCGTGCCTCGCTCGCATTTTCTGGAAAGTTGGGGAGATGCGAGGGCTTTCGATGGCACGGCCAGCATCGTCCAACCGCTGATCGCTCCGCTGCACGACAGCCTTTCCGAAATCGAATTGTTAGCCATGCCTGTGCGAAGACGCGCCAACCGGTTACGCCGCCGTTCGCAAGACTTGGAAAGCAACACTAGGTGAACGGGATGACGATCCGCGCTGGCGGCAAGCCGTCGCCGATGGCGTGATTCGAGAACGCGCGATGAAACCACGAGCCGAAGTGTCGGCGCGGTAACGCAGCTCGATCTTTCTCACTTGCCATTCGGGCCTTCAAGAATCGACCACTGGCGACCGTTTCGATCTCGTTTTCAAGCCCGACCCGACGATCTGGGACGGGCGATTTATCAACAACGGCTGGTTGCAGGAGTTGCCGAAGCCTTTAACGAATACGGTATGGGACAACGCCGCTTGGATCGCTCCGGCCGATGCGAACGCTTGCAGCTTAAGAATGGTGACGTAGTTTCAATCGGTGTAGGCGGCGCTCAAGCCAGCTCGGTCGAGATTCCAGTGTGGATCGTGCCTGGCCACGCGACAGCAGCCATTACATTGTTTACAGGCTACGGCCGCCGAGTGGTTGGTCGAGTCGGCAAGGGGACCGGCTTTGACGTCCGTCCTTTGATGACCAAGGACTCGGGCACCATGCAGATGGCGGTTGCGGTTCGCAAAACGAATCGCCAGCATCAGATCGTGACGACTCAACATTTTCAAACGATGGAAGGCCGGCATATCGCTCGCGCGGGGACGCTCGCCGAGTTCCTCGCTCAGCCAGACAATCCATCGTTCGCTCATCCGCCGAATCCCGCGCCGGACGATTCGTTTTATCCAGACTGGCCGTACACAGGATACAAATGGGGCATGACGATCGACTTGACCGCGTGCGTCGGCTGTTCGGCGTGCGTGATTGCCTGCCAGGCGGAGAACAACATTCCGGTCGTCGGCAAAGAGCAAGTCGCCGTGAATCGGCACATGCATTGGATGCGCGTCGACACCTACTACACCGGCTCGCCGGATCAGCCCGAACACACGCTGCAACAGCCGGTGACCTGCATGCACTGTGAGCGAGCGCCGTGCGAAGTCGTCTGTCCTGTCGCCGCGACCAATCACAGCGACGAGGGGATCAACCAGATGGTTTACAACCGCTGCGTCGGCACTCGCTATTGCAGCAACAACTGCCCTTACAAAGTTCGGCGGTTTAATTTTCTGGATTTTTCCGACGACTTCATCAGCGATCCGACGCTGCATCTGTTGTCCAATCCGGAAGTCACGATGCGGCAGCGCGGCGTGATGGAGAAATGTACTTATTGCATACAGCGAATTGAAGGGGCGCGGATCGCTTCGCAATTGGAAGACCGCTCGATCCGCGATGGCGATATCAAGACGGCGTGTCAGGCCGTTTGTCCGGCGCAGGCGATTCGCTTTGGCGATTTGAACGACGCCAACAGCCAGGTCCGCGCCGCGCACGACCATCCGTTGAACTACATGCTACTGGAAGAACTGAATACCAAACCGCGCACGACCTATCTGGCGGAAGTCACCAATCCTAAAGAGGCGCACGGATGAGCGTCTCTAACAAACGGCACAGCGACTGAACAGGAGCCGCTCATTTCCGCCGACGCGACTCATGAATCGGTGACGGGCCAAGTTGCCGACATCGTACTTAAACGCCCCATCGAAAAGGGCTGGATCTTTGGTTTCCTGGTCGGGCTTTTCCTGCTGAACGTTTTGTTGACCGCGATTGGCTGGTTGTTCGCGTATGGTGTCGGCGTGTGGGGCATCAACATTCCCGTCGGCTGGGGCTTTGCGATTATCAATTTCGTTTGGTGGATCGGGATCGGCCATGCGGGGACTTTGATCTCGGCGATTCTGTTGTTGTTACATCAGCAGTGGCGAACCAGCATCAACCGGTTGGCCGAAGCGATGACGTTGTTCGCGGTCGCTTGCGCCGGGCTCTTTCCGCTGGTGCATCTGGGTCGGCCGCAGTTTTTTTACTGGCTGTTTCCCTATCCTGCGACCACCGACATGTGGCCTCAGTTTCGCAGTCCGCTGATGTGGGATGTGTTTGCGGTTTCGACGTACGGTACCGTCTCGCTGTTGTTCTGGTATCTCGGATTGATCCCCGATTTGGCAACAATGCGAGATCGCTCCGAAAACCGCAGGGTCGCACGCACTTACGGTCTATTTGCGTTGGGATGGCGAAATTCTGCGCGGCATTGGATGCACTACAAGAAGACGTATTTGATTTTGGCCGCGCTGGCGACGCCGCTGGTGGTGTCCGTGCACACGACGGTGAGCTGGGACTTTTCGGTGGGCATTGTTTCCGCCTGGCACTCGACGGTGTTTCCACCGTACTTCGTAGGCGGAGCAATCTTTTGTGGATTCGCCATGGTGTTGGTGATCACGATTCCACTCCGACGAGTTTACGGAATCAAGAACTTGGTCACCGCCAAGCATCTCGACAACATGGCCAAGATCATGCTGGCTGCGGGTATGACGGTTTCGTATGGCTACCTGATGGACGCCTCGATGGCTTGGTATAAGAACGAGCCGTATGACAGTTATATCTACACGAATCGTTTCGGCGGGCCGTACGGGGCGATTTATTGGGGACTGATTGTCTGCAATTGCCTTGTGCCGCAGTTGTTGTGGTTTCCTTATTTCCGCCGGCAGACGATTTGTTTATTCAGCATCGCGATGGTGATCAACGTCGGCATGTGGCTGGAGCGGTTTGTGATTATTTCGCTTAGCCTGCATCGCGATTATTTGCCGTCCGACTGGGCCATGTACTATCCGACGGTGTGGGATTGGCTGTTGTACTTGGGCACGTTTGGCTTATTCTTGACGTTGATGTTGTTATTCCTGCGGCTGTTGCCGGCGATTTCCATGACGGAAGTTCGCGAGTTGGTTCACGAGTCGAAGGAGCATGCCGAATGACCGACCTAGACAAACGCGACGAATACATGGGGAATGCTCGCACAGTTTCCTGACGCCGCGGAATTGCTCAGCGCGGTCGGCCAACTGCGTGATGCCGGGTTCACATCAATCGAAGCCTACACGCCGTTTCCGGTAGAAGGACTTGGCGAGCGGTTGCAATTCAAACATTCGCCAATGCCGTGGATTATTCTCGCGGGCGGAATCCTGGGTGGCTTTTCGGTTTATTCGCTGGAGTACTGGGTCAACTTGTATGCCTATCCGCTTAACATCGGCGGTCGACCGCTGCATAGTTGGCCATCGTTCATTCCACCGACGTTTGAGGGAACCGTCTTGGTCGCGTCGCTGTTTGCGATTACCGGCGTGATACTCGTTTGTGGTTTGCCGCGACTTCATCATCCGGTGTTTGAAGTCGATGCGTTCAGGCGTGCGAGTACCGATGGTTTCTTTTTGGCGGTGAAATCAGACGATGCGCAGTTCGATAACGAGACATTGAGCGAGCGGCTAGAAGACATCGGCGCCTGCGACGTGTGGGAGGTTCCGCATGTTTAGGCGACCCGTTACCGGTTGTTTGTCGTTCTCACGCGGTGAGCTAATTACAACCCGACGCGTTAGCGAGAAGTCGCCGCCTTCGTCGCTTGGGATTCGAGTCATGACCGGTTTCGCCTGTTGTCTGTTTCTCGTGCTGACAAGTTGCGGGCAGGAGATGGAGAATCAGCGGCGGGTCGAATCGCAGGAGCAGACGGACATCTTCCCTGACGATACGGCTTCGCGGGCGGTACCCGAACACGCAATCGTCGCCAGTGATTCTGCCGTCGAATCGGTCTCCGCGGGTCCGACTCATCCGAACCGTCGTTGGTTGAAGTCGGCCGACAAGGATGACGCCGGCGGATATCTGACCGGCAAGAACAAAGGGCAGCTCGTCAACACCATTCCAGATCAGGTGCTCGAGCGTTACGACTACGAAACTCTAATTTTCCGCGGCAGGGAGCGATTCAACATTTCCTGCGTTCCCTGCCACGATCAGACAGGCAGCGGCAACGGAATGGTGGCTCGGCGTGGATTAAAGTTTCCACCGAGTTATCACACGGACCGGCTACGCAATCAGCCACTTGGTTACATCTTCAACGTGGCCACCAACGGCCGCGGCCAAATGCCGGCATACGGCGACTTTCTTTCGACCGACGATCGCTGGGCTATCGCTGCTTATGTCCGAACATTGCAGTTCAGCCAATACGCACCGACGAGCGAATTGACCGAAGCGGACCTGAAACAGACGGAGCGGTACGAGGCCGAATCCGGTCGGGCATCCACACAGAACAAGGCGGGTGGCTCACAATGATCGACCCGCAACAACGTGAATCCGCGACTGGCTTGAATCGCCGCATCCTGATTTTGGCCATTGTTGCTGTGGCGGGGTGCGCGATTGCCGGATGGTCGGCGCCACAGCCGTTTTTCAAAGCGTGGCTGGCGGCGGCCATGTTGCCGTGGAGCGTTTCGCTCGGCAGCCTGACACTGTTGTTGATTGTCTGTTTGACCGGTGGTCGCTGGGGACAAGCGGCCTGGCCGTGGCTGGCGATGAACGCGCGGTTGATGCCGCTGGTGGCGTTGTTGTTCGTGCCGTGGTTGTTTGGCATCCATACGATCTATCCGTGGGCGAACTCGGACATCCTCGGTCAATTCGAGCACACGGAGAACCGTCAATGGTTTTTTCAAGTGCCGTTCTTCGTGGGGCGAACTGTGTTCTATTTTCTCGTTTGGTCGGTGCTCGGTTGCATGGTCGCGGGCTGGCCATGGTCGCGGCAAACGTTTGGTTGGAAACGAATGAATCGAGGCCGCCAATGATTGTCGGCGGTCAGGCAGTTGCCGGACTGGGGCTGATCGCCATTTTGCTGACCGTGACGTGGGCCGGCATCGACTGGGTCATGTCGTTCGATCCATTTTTCACTTCGACGTTATTCGGCGCGATGATCGGCATCGGCGCGATGTTGGCGGCGATGAGTGCGACGGTCGCGGCCGTTTGTTTCTGGCAGCCGCTGCACGGAGCGGCCACGGATGACAAAACGATCGGCGATCTGTCGAACTTGCTGCTGGCGTTCCTGATGCTGTGGGCCTATTTCTCGTTCGCCCATTTTCTGATCATGTGGAGCGGCGATTTACCGATCGAAGCCAGCTTTTACCTCGCCCGAACGGCCGGCATCTGGGGCTGGATCGCGCCGCTGCTGTCGATCGGCGGTTTCGTCGTGCCGTTTCTCTGCTTGCTGTCGCATGACTTCAAACGCTCGCCGCGGAAGGTCGGCACGCTGGCAATGTGCTTGCTCTGTCGTGCGGCTTGTCGAGCTGTGGTGGATGGTGATGCCGACGACTGGTGATCAGTTGGTATCCGGATTGCACTGGTCCGTGCTGCCGGCGGCCGTCGCCGTCGTTGCGGTTTACGTCTTGGCTTTGAGCTGGATGATGCGGCGGTCCGAGCAGGTTCAATCGCGGGAGGCAATTCGATGACCGATGCTTCATCCGATTCCGCTCGTCGTGACAACGCACAGCGCGGACACGAACCCGACACGGTGTCCGTGCGCCGGATGGCGTGGATCGGGCTGGGGCTGTTCGCGCTGGTGGTCGCAACGCTGGCGGGCGTCGCACTGGCTCTCAAATCGTTGGTTCCGCAGACCCCGCTAGTTTCCGCCGGCAAAGAGGCTCGACAGCAACTCATGACGCCCGGCGTTCAACCAAATCAGGCGTACGATCGTGAGCGAATCGAGGCGGCCGAACGCGCGATGTTGAGCCACTACGGTTGGCAGGACAAGGAACATGGCGTCGCGCAGAATTCCCATTGAACGGGCGATTGAAGCTGATGGCTCAGCGCAAATTGCAAGTCGAATGGCCGCGATCACGCGGCAATGCCGACTCGTCCAGCTTCAGCGAAAACGGAGCCGCAATGAACGAATCCTTCCGTATGTTTCCCGAAGCGGCTTCGCGAACTGCAACCGAAGTCGATTACCTGTCGCTGGCGCTGCTGGGGATCACGACGTTGTTTTCGGTTGGCATCGCGGTGGCAATCGTTTTCTTTATCGCACGCTACTGGCACACGCGCGACGTCAATCGTATTTCCAGCCACTCCAATCTGCTGCATTGGATCGTCGAACTCACGTGGTCGATCGGGCCGTTGATTATTCTGTTGGTCATGTTTGTCTGGGGGGCGCGGTTTACATTCGCGCACACCGGCCGCCCGAAAACCCCATCGAAGTTTACGTCGTCGCCAAACAGTGGATGTGGAAGATCGGCCACCAGGGCGGCCGCCGCGAAATCAACGCCTTGCATGTTCCCATCGGGCGCCCGTGCGGCTGACGATGATTTCCGAAGACGTGATTCACAGCTTCTTCGTGCCGGCATTTCGCATAAAGCAGGACGTGCTGCCCGGGCGGTACTCGACGCTGTGGTTTGAAGCCACCAAGCCAGGCGACTATCACCTGTTCTGTGCCGAGTATTGTGGCACGGACCATTCACGGATGATGGGAAAGGTCGTCGTGCAAACGCCGGAAGAATACGCACGTTGGCTGGCGGACGAGAATTCGGAGTCCGCTGGCGCAACGCGGCCGCCGCTTGGTCGAAGCGTTGAACTGTCTGCAATGCCACGGCTCGATTGGATGGACCGCAAGTCGGACCGCCGCTGACAGGACTTTACGGCCGCAGCGTGGCGCTGGGCGATGGCCGAGTTCGTGGTTGCCGACGATGCCTACATCCGCCGGGCGATGCTCGATCCCCAAGCGGAACGCCGCGCGGGGTACTCCGCCGTCATGCCCAGCTACGAAGGCCAGCTCGAACCCGAACAGATCATGGAGATCACGGCCTACATCCGCTCGATCGCCGATGCGACGGGACCGTTGCCGGGCCGGGCTTGATGGCAGGTCGACAACCCAGATCAGCCAAACACAGTGCAGCAGGATACAACATGGATAGCGAATCAAGTCGCCTGGAGGATGATTCGCCATGAGCGAGAACAAGACTACCTGAACGACGGGACGTCGCTCCGGTCGTGGCTGCTGACCACCGACCACAAGCGGATCGCGATCCTGTACATGCTGTCGATCACGTTCTTCTTCTTCGTCGGCGGTGCGGCGGCGGTGCTGTTTCGCCTGGAGTTGCTGACGCCGCAAGGCGATCTGATTTCGGCCGACAGCTACAACAAACTGTTTTCGCTGCACGGCATCATCATGGTCTGGTTCTTTTTGATCCCGGCCGTGCCCGCGGTGCTGGGCAACTTTCTGCTGCCGTTGATGATCGGTGCCCGCGACCTGGCCTTCCCACGACTGAACTTGCTCAGTTGGTACATCTTCATGTCGGGCGGGCTGTTCACGTTGACCGTGATGGTCGTCGGCGGCGTCGACACGGGCTGGACGTTTTATACGCCCTACAGCAGCACCTACGCGAACTCGCATGTGATGCTGGCGGCGACGGGGATCTTCATCGTCGGGTTTTCGTCGATCGCTCACGGGCTTGAACTTCATCGTCACCGTGCATATGATGCGGGCGCCCGGGATTGACCTGGTTTCGCTTGCCGATATTTGTCTGGGCGATGTATGCGACCAGCCTGATCATGGTGCTGGCCACGCCGGTGCTGGCCGTGACGCTCGGCTTGGTGGCGGTCGAGCGATTGTTCGGCGTCGGCATTTTCGATCCGGCGATTGGCGGCGATCCGCTTCTGTTTCAGCATCTGTTCTGGTTCTACTCGCATCCGGCGGTCTACATCATGATCCTGCCGGGCATGGGGGTGATCAGCGAGATCGTGCCCTGCTTTGCCCGCAAGCCGCTGTACGGCTACGGCTTTGTCGTCGTGGCGAGCCTGGCGATTGCGAGCCTCGGGTTTCTTGGTTTGGGGCCACCACATGTTTGTCAGCGGCCAGTCGGTTTATGCCGGCATGCTGTTTTCGTTTCTCAGCATGCTGGTCGCGGTTCCGTCGGCGGTGAAGGTCTTTAACTGGACGGCGACGCTATACAAAGGCACGATCTTTTTGAAGACGCCGATGCTGTACGCCTTGGGATTCATCGGCCTGTTCACGATCGGCGGCCTGACGGGCATTTGCCTGGCGACGCTTGGCTTCGACATGCACGTGCATGACACGTATTTCATCGTCGCGCATTTTCATTACATCATGGTCGGCGGCGATGGTGATGGCGTATCTGGGCGGACTGCATTTCTGGTGGCCGAAGATGACCGGGCGGATCTATTCGGAGTGGTGGGGCCGCGTCAGTGCGCTGGTCGTGTTCATCGGTTTCAATCTGGCGTTTTTTCCGCAGTTCATTCTCGGTTACCTGGGCAACCCGCGTCGATATCACGTCTATCCCGGACGAGTTTCAGGTGTTCCACGTGATGAGCACGCTGGGGGCGTCGATTCTGGGCGTCGGTTATTTGCTGCCGTTGTTCTACTTGCTGTGGTCGCTGAAGTATGGCCGCAAGGCGAGCAGACAATCCGTGGCACGCCACCGGGCTGGAATGGAAGACAAGTTCGCCGCCGCCGACGCATAACTTTGCGGAAACGCCCGATCGTTGATGAGAGTCCCTACAACTACGACGAACCCTATCCGGAAGTGGAAATTGGCGAAGGCGAACCGCCGAAAAGAAGGGAGTTGTCGTAGCCGAAGTCGCCAGACTTTGGACGAGTCGCGACAAGACCCAAACTATTAACGAAAGAATGCTGTCCATCCAAATTCTGGCGAATTCGGCTACAGAAACAATCATGAGCCAAACACACGCTAACGTCGCAATGCAGTTCGATGACGCCGACCAACAGCGGTCTGCCGCCACGTTTGGGATGTGGGTGTTCCTGACGACGGAAGTCTTGTTCTTTGGCGGAATGTTTGTCGCCTACGCCGTTTATCGCTCCCAGTTTCCCGACGCTTTTGAACTGGCCGGCCGGCACGTCAACTTGTGGGCGGGCGGCGTGATGACAGCCGTCCTGCTGACGGGCAGCCTGCTGGTCGCCATGTCGGATCATGCTGATCGAACACAGCGAAGTTGGCGGCGCCCACGAAGCTGACAAGCTCCGCAGCACGATCTTCTGGCGGCTGGCGGTTACGGCGCTGCTGGGCGTGGCGTTTCTGAGGTTGTGAGTTCTACGAGTATTACACGTTGATCGCCGAGCGGCTGTTCCCTGGATCGCATTTTGACAGTTCCGCATTTGCACAACTCGATTTCGGCGGCGGGTCGGCGCAAATGTTCTTCGTGTTGTTCTTCTGTATGACCGGCTTGCACGGCTTGCACATGATCATCGGCATCTCGCTGGTGAGCGGATTGGCGATTGCGATTCAACGTTCCCGCAGAGCCGGCGCACCTGAGAAACTCAGTGAAAGTGATTGGCTTGTACTGGCACTTCGTCGATATCGTGTGGCTGTTTCTCTATCCCCTGTTTTATCTGGTGCGGTGACATGGCGACCGGCGGCAACAAATCTCTCTACATCGCGTTTGCCGGTTTGCTGGCGCTGCTGATCGCCACGATCGCTATCAACTTCGTGCCACTGGGCGCGGCGCACGTTTGGATCGGACTTGGCATTGCGGTCACCAAGACGATTGTGGTCGTCGTGATCTTCATGGGCTTAACCAGATCACCGCGTGCCGCCCAACTGGCGGCCGGCGCCGGATTGCTCTGGCTTTCGTTCGCTATCACCCTGGTCATGGCCGATTACATGACCCGCGGCTGGGATGAAACACAGGGACACGAACTAAGAAAAAGCGATCACTATACGACCTATGATCGTGTCGAGTATTCCAGCGAGCCCATCAAAACTATTTCGAACGTGAAAACAGGACATGAATAACAATCAAGCTCCCGGCCAACCGGGCATCGCGCCACGTTGGACATCGAGTGCTAAAGACGGTATCGGCGTCAATGCGAGCGACCCGACGCTCATGCGCTGCTGTACCGTTTGACCAATAGCGATCCCGATGGAAGGTACCGCATCCTCAAGGAAGTCATCGGCGCACTGCACTCGTCCGTCGTTTTGCTTTCGGGCTGGCATGCGGCGATACCGAATAGCCGCTGCGAGCCCGCGTGGCTGTCGTGTGTCCAGGGCGAGGACGGCGCGGGATGCCTAAAAAAATGCGATTGACGGGACGGCGTATTGGAAGGGTCTGCAGCTGGATGAAATCATCGCGCCAGTGATCCTCGCATGGCGTTTGCAGAATGCTAGTGCATTGCTGGCCGCTGTTGTCGGGCGAGCGAGGCCATTATGAACTGGCCGCGGGACGTGATCCGACGCCGTATATCAAGGCGAAGGAAGGATTTGCCAGCGACGGTGGCTTGTTGGCGGAGCAGCTTTGGGATGCGCCTGATGTGCCTGAACGCGAAATATTCCTCGGCAAACCGGCCGTTTCGCGATGCCGTTGTGCTGGGCGCAAGCCTATTAAATCTCGCTTGTTCGCAGTCAAGAGGATGGCGTGGTCTATGATCGTGTCGAGCCGGTTTACCAGCGGTACGCAAAGAGTAAGTCAACCACTCGTATCGAGCTCTGGAGGTTGGCTCATCAGCCGGCACGCATAAGGTCCGCGCCTTCAGTTGCTCCGGGTGCGATCAAGACGCCCATCAACCAGTCCGTCTGGAGGGATCCGGCGAGCATGAAAGACTTGCTAGAGAATATTCCCTTGGTTCGAATCGGACAGTCGGAAGAAGTCGCCCGCATGGTGGTGGTACTCGTTTCAGATATCGCCTCGTACGTGACCGGGCGTACGGTCTTCGTCGACGGCGGCATGACCGACTATCCCGATTTTGCTCACGGCGGCTGATAAGCCCCGCTAGGTAATAAGTTGCATACACGACAACGGCAGTGTAGTTAATTCAGCGACTTCAGATACGCAATCACGGCATCGGCGTCTGGTTCGTTCAGTCTGAACGAAGGCATCGGTGATTTGGGGTACGTGCCGTCCTGTCTGACGCCGCGCGTCAACAGGTGACGTACGAAAGACTCGTCGTAATTGCCTAGCCCTGCAAGCGATGCTGACTCGGCGGACCACGGTCGAGCGAACTGTGGTCCAACCACCGGGATAGCGGCTCCGGCCAACAGACGTGATCGGTCCAACGCACCTCGCCGGTCGCGCGGCGTGTGGCATTGAACACATTGGGCCACGTCATGCACTAGATATTTGCCATGCTCAATTTGCGATTCGAGGGGTGCGTTTGCACTCTTCGTCGCGGTGTTCCCATACGCGACCGCAACGACGCCCAACAAGAGCGCAGCAAGAAGCAGTGTCAAACCGGTAAATCCGATTCGGTGAATCCACTTCATGATCCGTTAGCCTCGTCTGGTTGAAATTGGGCGCGACGATTAAGGCAATACGTCCCGAAAACGAGCACGAACACGGTCGCGACGCCCAAAACACGAATCGTCCATTGGACGGCCGCGCCAAACTTTCCCGTCGTAGGATCGTATAGATAGCAACGCACGAACGAGCTCGGTGGACGGTCCGTCAGCTCGTTATGAGCGGCCCGGTTGACAGCGGAGATGAGGTCTTTAGGTGAAAAATTTACTCCGTCCAGATATTCCGTAATCACACCATCTGGCGAGACAATGATCAGCCCGGCCGCGTGAGCGAATTGCTTTGATTCTTCATCCCAGGCGTAATAAAATCCGACCGCTTTCGTCAGCAGGTCGATGTTCTTCTGCTCGCCGGTCAAGAAGTGCCAGCCCTCGTCGGATCCTGCGCGACGTACTGGCGAGTGCAAACTCCCTCGCGGCCGTGGCTCGTTCGGGCGTATCTCGCGGATCGAAACTGACGATCACGACATCAAACTCTTGCCCGACATTTTCCGGCAAGCTGGCCACCGATCGTACCAGACCATCGGCCGCCAATTTGCAAAGCATCGGACATTCGAAGTAGACCAGGCACATTACCAAGGGCCTTTTGCCAACGACGTCGCTCAGTCGAAACGGTTGTCCACGATGATCGCGAAACTCAGCCGCCATCGGCAGCGATTGCCCGACCATCGGTTCGATCCGAGCTGCCTCCAACCTATCCCGCGGCTGAGTTTGTCCATGAGCCGTCAAAGCAACGTTCATGTCCACTGCCCAGGCCATCATCATCGCGCAGACTATAAATGACGATCGTTTGCTGTCGCGGTTGTCGTGCGATGCCTTCATAGTAAATACCATGGCCCAACAAGCGCGACGCCTGTTTACTCGCTGCTTGTGATCCACATTACGCCAATGCCAACATTCCAATCGTGCGCTGAAAACTCGTCTTGGCCAAAGGTGAATGTGGAAGATAACTGTTTGCGGAAATCATTCTACAGCATGCTGACTGCGAAGCAATCCGCATGCCGAACGTAAAGTCAGTTACTGACGAGCACAATCTGCTCATTATGCGCATGATTTATGATTTCGTGTTTTTCGCGTGCCGTACGGCAACCACAGGGCAAGGTGCGTCACGGATGACGCTTTCGGCGATGTCTCCCATCAGCAAATGTGCCAAACTTTTACGTCCATGTGTCGCGATCACAATCATGTCCACGTTTTCTTGCTCTGCTACCTTGATGATCACTTGGGCAGGTTTCGTGATCTCTGTGCTACCGGGCTCGCCATAGGCAAGCCGATGTTCGTAACGTACGGCTGGGTCCGGTGGAACCACGGACCTGAGCTGTTTCAGTTCAGCGAGATTCGGTTCAGATTCTTCACAGTGCTCTCCCACAGGATACTCTTCCATATCCGAGACGTGGACGATCAGCAGCACGGCATCTTCTGCGCGCCAGGTGCGTTGCCACTCGCAAGGCTTCAGCGCTCACATCAGAATAGCTCGTAGCAAAAAGAATCTTCTTGGGCGTGGCCATCGTATACTCCATTTTCGTTTTCATTCGATGTGGATTAGAAACACTTTCGACGACCGCAGATATTGTGCCGGCAGCCGACAAACTCGGCCAAACGGTTTCGAACGAGTCCGCACACTTTAATGCCCCAATTCTTCACGCACCTACCCCACCTGGACTACCAAATGAGCAATCAGCGTAGGCAACCGCTGAGCACCAAGCGATCTCCGATCCATTCGAGGCGGATCGTTTGGCAATGATGGTGAAAGTGGGGATGCGATTCCAGGAGGTTACGGGCGAGCAAAACAATGGCGGGCTCACCAGCGTGGCCCTCTTTGTCTCGTTAGGCTTGTGAAATAACGTCGTCACCATGTCTTCCTTTGTGTGAATGTTCGTTTCTGCCATAACAAAGGCATTGAAGCAACGAGTGTGCCATTCCACCGGCCGTTCCCTGGCACAACAGTTGCTCCTGGTTGCAAAAGGAATTGAGTTACGATCCACAGCAACGTGGACGCACGACATTTTTGGAAGGAAAAACCGAGATGGCCACAGCTACAAAACAGCAGAACTCCGTCGTCGCCACCTACGACACCCACACGAACGCAGAAGACGCGGTCAAGGAATTGCAGAAGGCGGGCTTCGACATGAAGCAGCTCTCAATCGTCGGCCGCGACTACCACACCGACGAACACGTCGTGGGCTACTACAACGCAGGCGACCGCATGAAATACTGGGGGAAATTTGGGGCGTTTTGGGGTGGCATCTGGGGGCTGTTGTTCGGGTCGGCATTTTTTTGGATTCCCGGCATCGGTCCGCTCTTGGTCGCCGGACCGCTCGTTGCCCTCATTTTGGGCGGCTTGGAAGGCGCGGCGGTTGTCGGCGGGTTGAGCGCGCTGGGCGCGGCGTTATTCAGCATCGGCATCCCCAAGGACAGCATCGTGCAGTACGAAACGGCGCTCAAAGCAGGCAAATTCCTCTTGATCGCCCACGGGACGCCTGACAACGTCACTACAGCCAAGAGCATCGTCGAAAAAACGAACTCGATCGCCGTCGATCATCACGTTACCGCTGCTTGAAAGGCAAAACTTGAATTCTGTCAACCGTCACAGAGCCGACCGGCTTCTTGCTGGACCGACCGGTTTCTGACCGGCTAGCCAAAGGCGAAACGTTCTGTCGGTTGGATTTTCCTCTCCGACCGGCGGTCCGTCTTACTCGGAAAATGCTACCGGCGGCCTAACGTGGATTCCTGCTCCCGAAAATTAGGCCCGCGAAAACGGACGACCAACAAGTGAGTTGTTCAGGCTGAGTCTCAATGGGAAAGTCTCAGAAAGTTTTCAGGAATGACGAGCGATCAGCATTTCATCCGTATCCTGATGATCAACAGCATATCGTCCAGCGTCAAGTTTGCCCTGTTCCATGTAGACCGGACAGAAACCCTTGTGTTCTCTGGTCGGATGGATCGCATCGGGCTCGGCGTTGGAGTGTTTCAGGTTCGGCGTGCCGATGGCGCAGTCTTGGTCGAGCGACGGCTCGAATCGCCAGATCACGACAGTGCCTTCCGGTCCTCTTTGCTTGGCTGCGAGAGGAAGCGGTTGCTCAGGGCTTTGGATGCCGTGGGCCACCCGGTCGTACATGGTGGAACTAAGTACGTCCAGACCCAGCTAATCACGCCTGAGCTGACCGCCTCTCTCCAAAAGTTGTCCCCCCTCGCTCCTAATCATCTGCCCCACGAACTCAAGGCCATCGACGCGATAATCCTGAACTCATCGTGGCCTGCGTGGTCGGTGATGGTGAAGCGGAAACCGGACCACTTGCAACGGCGTGGCACTCCAACAAGTTTCTCAAACCTGCCTGCGACGGTGCCGTGCTGCCGATCTTGCATCTGAACGGTTACAAGATCGCCAACCCGACGATCTTGCGCGCATCGAGCATGAAGAACTCCAACAGCTACTCCGTAGTTACGGCTGGACACCCTATTTCGTCGAAGGCGATGACCCCGAATTGATGCATGAAGCGATGGCGACGACGCTTGACAACGCGATCGATCAGATCAAACACATCCAAGCCGACGCCCGTGAGAACGGCAACTTGACGCGTCCGCGTTGGCCCATGATCGTGCTCAAGTCGCCCAAGGGTTGGACGGGCCCAAAGATCGTGGACGGCGTGCAGATCGAAGGAACGTTTCATGCGCATCAAGTGCCGCTTTCCGATCCAGCGACGCACCCCGAGCATCTTCAACTGTTCGAGAATTGGTTGTGGAGTTACCGCCCGGAAGAGTTGTTCGACGCACAGGGCCGTCTGAAACCTGAATTGGCGGAACTTGCTCCGGTAGGTCGACGCCGCATGGGTGCCAATCCGCACGCCAACGGCGGCATGCTGCTTCGTGATTTGAAGATGCCTGATTATCGCGAGTACGCGGTCGATGTACCCGAGCCGGGAGTCCAAGGTATTGGTGACACGCATGAGCTCGGACAATTCATCCGCGATGTGATCCAGCTCAACGCCGAGCAACAAAACTTTCGCGTGTTTGGTCCGGACGAAACGGTCTCAAACGGCCTGGAAGCCGTCATTGATGTCACGACGCGGCAATGGGATGCGCACACTGCTCCGAACGACGACTTTCTCGTACCCACCGGACGCGTCGTGGAAATGCTCAGCGAGCACCAATGCGAAGGCTGGCTCGAAGGCTATTTGCTCACCGGCCGGCACGGTCTGTTCAACTGCTCCGAGGCGTTCTTTCACATCGTCGATTCGATGTTCAACCAGCACGCTAAGTGGTTGCAGTTCACGGCGCACTTGCCGTGGCGGCGGAAGATTGCTTCGCTGAACTACCTGCTGTCTACCAAGGCCATCGCCGGATGACGCTGACGTTTCCGGTGCTCCATCGAGCCCGTGCCATACTGTGGCTGGTGACCGGAGAATCCAAGGCGGAGATGCTTCAGCGCCTGCGTCGGGGAGACCTCACAATTCCAGCCGGTCGCGTTCGACAGGACAATGCGACGATCGTGGCCGACCACGCGGCCGCCGAACAAGGCTAGTTTTCCGATGACTTCTACGATTTCACAATTCACACGCGCATGAAACGTTCACGGCAAAACAGACGGCCTGGAGCGGCCATCCTGCGAATCGTCGTGGGGCTCGTGGCGGTGGGATGCCAGTGCGCGCAGCGCACAGCCAGACATCGGAAGCGTTTGATCCGGAGGGGCACGCGGCGGAGTCGATTCGCAGCCAGTTTCTCTTGGTCTTTGCCGTGGCGGCAATCATCTTCGGACTCATTGGCGGATCGTTACTCGTGTTTGTGATGCGTTTTCGCGAACGCGACATCGACTCGGACACGGAGCCGCCGCAAATCCAAGTACCAACATCGTGTTTCCCCTCCATGACAACTGACTGTCTCTCGCGAGCACAAAGACCCGGATGGTAGGCGAGCACAAACTTCTCGCGCCGAGCACGATCTAGACGGCGACGTGCCGTCGTTTGCTACAAAGCTGATTCGGCCGTCATCTTTGCTCCCTGACGGCAACGATCAGGTCGCGCAGACGCCCCCAGACCATTTGTTCGTGGTACTGGGATTCCAGTTCGCAGGCTTCAGTGATACAACTCAGGGCCGCGTCCCATTGTTGCTTCGCGAAGAGATCGACGGCTGACGAGGCGGCTGATCGCGCATCGCGAGCGTCGCGTTCGACCTGCTCTAACCAACCGGTTGCGGCGGCCCAGGCTTGCGATTCCTCCCCCGAAGTCGCCTCCACCAACAAGCGAGTATGCTTGGCTTTCAAACCGCGTAAGTTCAATCCGCGCGGACCGAACGATGTGGTCCAGTCGCACCCCTGCCAGGACTCCGCGGCCGCGAGGTAACCGCTGATGACTTGCCGCGTTACTTCGTCGTTATTCAATGGAATAGCCTCGAGATGAGAGGAAAAGAGCCCAGAACCGATTCGCGGCAAGGCCAATGACGGCCGTTAATTCGCAATCCAACTGAGCAGACGCACAAGTAGTGCCAGCACGTGGTCTAAGTCGAAGACCCTGGAAAAACTCGCTAGAATACAGCGAACAATGCACGGACAGATTCTGTCCACCCGACTAATTCTTGCTCAGGAAGCTGAGGCGCGTTTGAATTCTCCCCCGCCGAACCGAAAACTGATATCCGGGCTCACCGTGACGATTGCCTTGACTTTCGTGGTGGTGGCCGTTTTTGGAATCGTCACGTATCGCCACACGGTCGCTGTCCGCCAGAGTGAGGCATTGGTCGCCCATGCGTATGCCGTATTCGAAACGACGCGTAAGCTACTGTCCTCGGTCAAGGACATGGAAACTGGGCAGCGTGTTTTTCTGATTACGGGCATCCCTGCATATCTGAGGCCCTACCAAGCCGGTTTGGATAAAGTTCATGAAGATTTTGCGCAGTTGCGAATGCTAACGCAGAACCATCCGGCTCAACAACGCCACCTGGACAAATTCCGGCAGCTCCTCGAAGACAAACAGTTGGTACTTGCCCGAGCGATCAAGCTGCGGAGCGCCGACGGGGAAACGGCGCAGTTTGGACAAGGCGCGCGAGTTTGCCGTGGGCGGAGGCGGAATAGAGCCAATGGATGAAATGCGAGGGGTTGCGCGGGACATCCTGAAGGAGGAACAAAAGCTGCTGGCTGAAAGTGAAGCAGTGGCAAAGTCGCGCGCCACCGCGTCCGAACGGTTCATTGTCGCCGGCACCCTGATGACCCTCGCCTTGCTTGTGTTCAGTGGTGGAATCGCTCACATTGACCGCAAGAAACGGAACGAGGCGGAAGCCGACTTGCGATTCAGTCAGGCGGAATTGGGTGCGATTTTTGACTCCGCTGCTGACGGCATCATCACCTTTAACAAGGACTTGAGGAAAAGGAGTTTCGTAGTGATTTGTACTACCGACTCAACGTCTACACAATGCGGTTGCCGCCGCTGCGCAAGCGCGGCGACGACATCCGGCTCCTGGCAAACCACTTCCTGCGTCGTTTTGCCCCCGCGCTGGACATGGCCATCACCGGCATCGCTCCCGAAGCGATTGAGCTGATGATGGGTTACCGCTGGCCCGGCAACGTGCGCGAACTACAGAGCGTGCTCAGACACGCCTTGTTAGAAGCCACAGGCCCCCTGATCGTGATCTCCTCGCTGCCCGATTTCCTGCACGCCGAGACGTCAATCAGCACAGCCGGACCCGACGCAGCATTAAGGACACAGAGTTCCGATTTGCGCGGCTTACGCGCCAGGCCCTGCAGGACGGATCTAACGAAATCCACCACGAACTGATCGGCATTGCCGAGCGTCAGATTTTTGCCGAAGTTCTCAATCACACGGACGGCAATCTCACTCAGGCCGCCAAGCGCCTCGGCATCACCCGCACAACGCTCCGCGCCGCCTGGAAGCCCTCGGCATGTCCGTCGAACGGTCGGCAACGTTGGAACAGAAGCCGACCGAGTAAGTCGGCCTGCTTTATCGGTCGCCTCTCTCGTTCGTCACACGTCGAGTATTGAACGAGTTGCTAAGCGCTTTGTTTGGGATAGTTCGGTTTCAGCCGAACCAGCAGCAAGCCCAATGGAAAAGTCATGACCAGCGGTGCAGACAAAGTACCACACAACAGGGCTAGGGCCGAACATGTGATTGGCTTCTTCATTTTGGATCTCCTTTTAGATCACGCATCTGTTTCGTGCTGAGTAAAGGAACAACACCTTTGACCAAATGCAAAGCATTCGCTTTTTTTTGCCGCACGATCGCTCAGCCGGTTGCTGAGATGGAACGACGAAAGAGCGCGAGGCTTCCCAAAAAAGTCGTCCTGCCTCAGTCCGACTCTGGCGACGAATTTAGGCCGAAAACTGTAGAAGCCAACCCTCGAAACGCGACCGCTCGAGCGAAACTCATGTGCTGTCATGACGGCATGAAACCAGAACACCTAGAACAAAGTCGTATTTGAGCTGACCGCGTGACGATGCAATATTCAACGACGTGGGTCGGCGTTGTTTTGGTTTGCTCTGACGCGTGGCACTTGGACCGTCGCTTGAAGAGTGCTCATGAACACTCACTTTCGCAAAGTGCGTCAACACGGCAGGTGAAGCAACTGCATCCGTCTAGCTTGACTCCGTTTTGACTTCTGGGTTCGCATGTCGGCGGTTCGCCGTTGCCCCACAGTTTGCCACTGGCATGCCGCGGGTTTGCATCTTGGTCGTTGGCGATGAATATGCCTGAGCAATGACTGCACGACGCTCCGCCGCCCAGCAATTCCACCGGAACATAGAGTGGGCGTCCGCATACAGGGCAGGATTGTTTGAAGAATTGTTTCATCACGGGCACCTCGTTGAATCCATGAAGTGAAGGTCGCAGAAAGCAACAGGTTCCGTATTCGCTGACTTCGGCATCCCTGCTTAGCTAGTCCAAAGATTATTGGACGGCTACATCGTGCAGGAAATCGCCAAGCCTCTGATTCCAAGCTGGCGGATTCCACCATTGACGATTTGGGTAAATATTGCCTGAAACAGTCCGGTATGGCGGATTCAACCATTCGCTTTGCGGGGCCTCTGCGACGACACGCTACCTGATGGAGAAAGAAACCATCAAGGGTTGGGCAACGAAATCATCGCCCCAAGTGATGAGGTCGTTGCAATCGCAGGCAAGATGGAATGTCGCGAACGGGTTGGCGGCATTCTGAGGTACTACTACCGCAAAGTGGCCTGAGCGCCGATTATGTTGAATTGGCTCTGAAAACGGTGGGTCGCTTGGGTCGAAAACCACCAGCAAGCCGAAATCGCTCGTCTGCGAGCCGAGTCGAAGCGGTTCTCGGAGGAGTACGAGCGCAACCGCTGAACAGTTTCGATTGACAACCGAAGAACATCGCCGGTTGGTGGAAAAGTCCAAGGGAATGGATCTTGAACAGCTCAAGAACGCATCAATGCTCCACCCTGATGATCTTGCAAAGCTGATTGAAAAGTAAGTTTTTCTTGGCAGCAAGAAATTGGAGTATTAAACGCCCAAACCACTGACGATTCGGTTCAGCGCTTGGATAACGGTGTCGTGAACTCGAGAATTGACGAATGGGTTTTCGTCAATCGTGCTGAGCAGAGGGCTGTTCGCTAACACATCGTGAACCTGATCGACTTCTCGGGCGGTCTGTTCGAGTACACGGTTATACGCAGCCATATCATTGGCACGGGCCGCTGCCGCGAGCCTCGTCAAATCGAGATCAGGGAAACTCGCCATGACGTTGCCTAACCCCTGATAGACCGCTTGGATACTCGGATCCTCAAACGGTTCCATTGCCTGTCGTAACGCGGCAACTTGTCCTTCCACTTGTCTCAGCGTTCCGTTCCACAGTTCAACAAAGCTTTCTGCCTGCGCCAGTTGGGCCCCTAGGTCCCCAGCTTGATCGGCGCCAATGGCGGCCTCGCCCATTTCATCCTCATTCGCTTCCAGATCTTCTAGTACCTTACCGCCGGAAAGTATGACCTTCAACTTGCGAAATCGCAGCTTCTTGTCAGCGCGTAGGAACTTGCGGCCCAATTTGACAATACGAGGTGGCTCGTTGGCACCGGATTCCAGGCGAAACACTAACGTCTGACCGTCCTCCGGATCGGCCAGTGCGTATCCATACGTCAGTAGTCGATTGCTGAACTGCTTGGTTTTCTTGAGGACCTTAAACAGTAATTCAGGCTTCCCTTTGCGTTTTAAAAGTAGAACGCTACCCTCCGGTGCATTGGTATTCAGGCCGAATCCGAAGCGCAGCTCTTTGCCCGTGCTTTTGAGCAGCTTCATCATCTTGTAGAGATAGTCCTTATCAAACAATGCGTCGTCATTGACATCGTCTTCGATTGCCTGTCCATCACCAGCCTGTCCGGCGGCCAATTCTGTTTTGGTGCGTTGTAAACGAGAAACCTCGGCGTCGACGAGTGCATCGTATTTCTTTAGAACAGCAATCACATCCTTATGCTCCCGTTTGTCACAATTCTTGATCGTCTTGTTGGCCGCCGCTGAGACATCGCCGAGTGCTTCCAAACAGTCTTTGATGGTTCGCTCGTCGTCGGTCTTGCGTTTAAGGGCGCCCAAGGCCTTTTCTACGCGTACCAGAGCCTTATCCAATTCGTTTCCCTTGAGGCTCGCAGGCTTTTCGCCGGTCCACCACTTTGACGAGAACTGGGGTTTGTCACTGGCTTTCATATCACCTCGTCTCCTCTATGGCGTCTATGGCGTGTGCTGTTTCGGGCCGGTCCGACCCATCATCGCGGCGGCCAATCGGATAGTTATTCGACGGGCCCCGCGGTTTGGGGCACTAAATCGCCCGCGCATGGCGTTTGCCGTTCAATCGATCTGTATCTTTTTGGTCTCAGGTCGGCCCTTGCGGGCGTTAGGGCGACCACTTCAAGCGAACGGAACGAACGGCGACCATCGATCCCGCGCTCTCACGCCTCCAAATGTCCGTAGGTGGGAGTGGCTGCCCCAAATCGAGCGGGACGTCGTATATCTTCTAATGGACTGCCCCTTACCGGATCGTGAATGCCACAATGCAAGGACGCAACTCGGCGGCCTGCTTGATTCGAGTGGCCCACCGTGCGCACGACGCTCAGGCATTTTGCGCCCGAGTCTGGGAATCCGTTTTGAAAGAAATGCCCCAAGGACGGTGGTTGGCTGCGAGCTTTCCGCGGATAATTACCACGCAGAGGAGGATTTCTCATGGCGGCAAAAAAGGCTTCCGCTTCAGATATCAAGAAATACGCATCGCAAACTCTCAAGGCCGGCTCAAAAGGCCCGGCGGTCGAGTTTCTGCAAGAGCAGCTCACCTCGGCTGGGGTCAAGACCGACGTCGACGGAGCATTTGGGTCGGGTACGAAAAAGTCAGTCCAGGACTTTCAGAAAAAGAACAAGCTGTCGGTGGACGGAATCGTAGGTCCACAGACGTGGGGAGCACTCGTCAAGGGCCAAGGGGGGGCCTCGGATCCCCCAGAGAAACAGCGAGAAAAAACCGGCGACACCGGTGACGACCAAACGGGTGCGGAGGCCGGCCAGTGCGTCATTCGCGTGCGCGTGGTGTGCAGTACATCCGGTCGAGGGACGACAATGCCCGTGCAAGGAGCCGAGGTGAAAATCGGACGAGCGAAAAAGCGGACCGCCACGAACGGCGACGCCGAGTTGATTGTCCGACCAGGCCGCTACAAGGCCGAGGTAAAGAAGCGCGGCTTCCGACTGGAACACGAAAATAGCGGATATGACATCCGCGCCACGGCCGGACAAACGATGCCCGTGGATATCAAGCTCGTCCCGGACGAAGGCAATCGTGGCGACGCTGGAAGTGCGGCTAAAAGATAAATCGTAGATTCGCCAACAGAACGCTGTCGTACCATTGGTCGGCCGTAACGGCGACGCCACCGGCAATCCCAAAGTCCCAGTGGCCCCAATCGCCCGGCGAATCAAAGATGAAACGAACGCCAGGATAGACGTTCATAATGCTCAGGCCATCGACGGGCCGTGGGGCGATGACTAGTGGGTCGGTGTTGGGGAGCGTTTCTTGACCATCCAGCACCGTCCAGCCGACGAATTCAAGAGTCGGCACGATGCCAAATGCGTCGCCGTCGTAGCAGACGTGACTGATGGCGAGCCCGTAACGAAGGAACTCGCCGGCGAAATCAGGGTCGGCTCCCAGCGGGAACCAGTAGGTAATCTCGCCGTGCAGATAAGTCTGCTCGGTCATGTCGCCACATCGCCAGGAACCCGGGCTCGAGCGAGATGTGCCCATTGCCTGTGCCGTGTGTTCGAGAACCCGTGTTGAAGTCCGTATTGAAGTACTGGGTGAGAACCCAGTCGCGTCCTTCAAACAGAACGACGCGAGTCGCCAGCGACATATTCCCCATGCCGGCGGTGTTTGCATTGAGTTCCGGATCGAGCACTCGAATCGGGATGTCTGTCGCCACGGAAAACTTTTCACCACCAGTTTCCATGCGGAAACGGATATCTTGGTAATCGACCGACGTCTCTCCGACTCCGGCGCCACTGAGGCCCGCTTCCCGGGGATCTGGCCCAAAAAACCTCACTGCGATCCGGAAATTCCTGATCGTAAGCGGCGAGAAATTGAAATTGGAAATTGTTCAGCGGTTTGGCCCGCCGCACGAAGAACGGTGCATACGGCAGCGCCTCGTGACCGAGGGCACCTTCGTAACAGGACGAGTTGCAGCAGCCGGCGCCGCACAGGCGGCCTGCCAAGTTTAAGCCGAAGCCACGCAATAACGGATTGAATTCCAGACCGCCCGACGGACGACACGCGTTGCAGTTGCACCCGTCCCAGCTGCCGTCCTTCATCATCGGAGCGACCGCTGACATTTCGTCGCCGGACTCGACAACGGATTCCGCCTCCATGTTGTTGTAGGCGGCAACCGGCGCAGTCTGAGACGAGTCGCTCATCCAGTACGTCGCTTGACCGAAGAGGGGTTGACTGGCGACGACGCCGACAAACGGCAATACGGCCAGCCACAGAGAATAGCGTGTCTTCGTATCCATACGTTTCGTTTCCGTTGGACTGGTCCGTGCCGGAAAATCGGCCAACATGGTCATAGAGATTGAATTGTGTCGGACCACGTCGTTCCGGCAAGGTTCGTCTAACTCCGTATCGGTCCGGCGGCACGACGGAAATTAGTGGAACTGATGGACGTTGTTTCCTCGCCGAACGCGGCCTCGCTGCGCGTCAACGAGGGTAAAATGCAAAGAGATTACGGGCCAGTATCGGCCTTGAGAGCTAAGATTGCCCACGGTCCGGCGGTCGTGAGGCCGCTAGGGGACGTGGCCGTTAGGGGTCGAGGCCACTGGCGGCGTCGACCGGTAATAGTCCCGACGCGTTATGAATCCGCACGTCAAGATTCTGGTTTTGTTCGACGTGCAGCGCTCCATCATACACGTCATTGCGCGTGGCGAATTCTAGCGAGGAATTTGACGCGTCGGCCACAAGTTGGGTCCATTTGGCCGCCGTGAAATAAAATTCGTGAGTCGCGATGCCATCGGATCGGTCGAAGCGACGAGCAATCCGATCCGGCGCAGCCCGGGTGATGTTCGCAAGAGCACGCGGATTTTGTAAATATCAACCGAACCTGTATCGTTCGGATCTTTCCGATGTTGCTCGACAACTCGGATACGATGTCGGCCGTCGTCGCCGACGGGTTCAACCATCAACTGTACGGACACGCGGATCGATTGGAAGCGTTTGGAATGCTGAATAGCGTTGTGGGTTTTCGAGAATGCGCGTCAAAGGCAGGTTTTGCGCGGACGTCGGTAGGTACTTGCACCAGAATTCGATGCGCGCCTGATTCGCCTGTTCAGGCCAGCTCTCGGCGGTCCAACTAAGCACCGGTACGGGCTGATCGGGTTGGAAGCTGGCATCGTAAAACACATAGGGATCACCCTGCCCATCGGGCAACAGGGGATTCACCTGCAACCAGACCTCGATGGGACGCTTCGTAAAATGCGACCGAGTTGATTGGATTGAAACAGAGAAACGAGCGCTGCTGCCGATGCGCGACGGGCGCTGGACACGAAACAGGTAACCGGCGGGGCGTCCATCAGAGGTCACCAAATCGACAACTGCCTCAGACGGTTCGAATGGGACGGACACAATATCATAGTCGTTGCCGCTACGTTCCACCTTCAATTCAACGGCTTCGCCTCCTTCCAACGAGACCGACTTGTGAGCGGAGCGAAACTCGACCGTGTAGTCTTGCGGTTGAAACTGTTCGCTCGAAATCCGCAAAGGGCTATTGAGACGGACGGGAACGGCCTCGCCATCGACAAGGGGATTCAACACGGTACCGGTTTCGTCGGCGACGAAGTATCCATCCAAGTCCAACTGTTTACTGAGGGCTGCCAGGAGGTCTTTGCCGCTGGTGGCCGAATGATAGGTACCTCCGGTCTTGACAGCGATGTCGACGAATTCTCGGTTACGCTCGTCGGGCGTGCGTGCGAAGTCGAAAAAGTGAACCGGTACTCTATTGGGGCGGGCTAGAACGTCATTCTCCTCGACGTTCGTCTTCCCTGGCACTCGGTAATCTTCGTCGCGCGAAAGGAGTTGCTGAATATTGGCGCCGTCGGTGATGGCGATAATTCCCTTGCGCTCGTCGCTGCCCGGTTCGAATTCGTTAAACGCTTCGATTAAAGCCAAGTACAAAGGAGACTGACCCCAATGACGAACTAGGCGAAGCAATCGCCGGACTTCGTTGGCATCCACAATATCGAATTCCCGCAGGCGGAATATCGTCTCCACGTCATGGGGTGGTACCAGCCCCGGCGGGAAGCGATCTTTGGGCCATTCGGGCTGAATCAACGTGGGATTGTTCTTGGCAGGGTTGTCCTCGTAGACGATGCGATGGCCCACAAACTTGACACCAATGCGCGTATCGGTGGGGGCTAATTGAGTGAGCATACTGATGAGATGCCGCTTTGCGACATCAATTCGCCGCTCCAAATCCTTCCCACTTTCTTCGTCGACTGGGATAAGATTCTTCATGCTGTCGGAACAGTCGAGAATAAAGATGTAGGATGCTCGCTGAGGTCGATCGCCGCGTAGCGTAATACTGGGTGGTCCGTAATCGAGGGGTTCAAATTCCACTCGGACGCCATCGAGCCGATTAACGACAAAATCGGATCGGTATTCGTGCCCCCGAAAAAACGCAACTGCCACGAGGTTAGAACTCAAATTGGCCTGTCCCTCGGTGCGCGTCTCCAACGAACTAGGCGCGTCTCCCTCCAGCGGCAACGTTATGCCTGTGTCGATCGGCAATTCGTCCAACCGTCGATCTCGATCCCGGATGAATATCGCGGCGGTGCCTGACGGAAAGCCACCCCTGGTGGACTTGGACTCAACTTGGATGGCCAGTCGAACGCCACCGGATTGATCTAGCGACGGTCGCGAGCTGGCTGAAATCGCCAAGTCGGCGGACTTGCGTGCCGACAATACTTGATCCTGGTCGCGGAGTTGATTCTCCACAACCAGCGAGGGTCGAACGACCCGCTGGGCTGCCTGCAGGCAGGACTCGGCGGCACTCTGGTAATAGGGGATCTCTCGATCAAGTGGGGATTGCCAGAATCCATCGATCAGACGTTGTCGATGCCACACCAGCAGTTGTTGGATGTCAAAGTGCCGAAGGTCAGCAATCGGTGCCGCTTGCCCTGAGTCAGCAAAACCAAGCGCGGCGGCTGCGCGGACGTCTTGTTCCCAATGGCTGAGTTGCTGTCGATACTCATCAAGTGAGTTGACGTTCTCTAGGCCCGCGGTGACCGTAGCCGGATTCAACGCGGCCAGGTCACCGAGCCGTCGACGCACGTTGACGTTTAGATGTTCGGCATAGCTTCGTGCGTCCGCGCTGTGTTCGCTTTCCGACGGAACCGGCAGACGAAGTAGCGCGACCAAGGGGTGTGTCCCACGGTTGAGCCCTTCGAGCGCATCGTTGTCCGCCCCGGCGGGCGCAGCAGTTTGCGGTTTACCGGCCAAAAAATCGGCGTGCAATTTCTTGGAAATATCGGCCTGCAATTTCAACAGCGTCTCGCCTGCGCGGGGGAGATTAGCGGGACCGAAAGTACCGCGTGCAGCGCTCGTTCTGTTTGTGCGTCGGGTGACCAATCCTCGGCCAGGCGTTGACATTGACGGCCAAAGAGGTCCTTGACTCGCTGAAGGGAGCTTTGCAGCATTCGTGAAGTTGCCAACATGGCCAGCGGGCGATTGGGAGCAGGAGGCGGCTCATGGAAAAGCTCGTCCGGGAGTGACCGCGTGAGTTGAATTAGTTTGGACAACTCGTTCTGCACCAATTCGTCGCGATCGCGTCGTGTCGCGTCTAAGTCCGTCGCGGGAACTTCCGGTCCCAGCGGGCGGCAGATCCAAGCTGCCAGGTAAGGTATTTCGGCCCAACAACCGTCGCACGCCGCCAGTGCCTCTTGCGATTGGCTGCGAATTTCCCCCACCCATTCGTGCAGCCGCTCAACTTGCCGCTTGGCGGAATCGATATCTACCCCGGCACTAGCGGGCCCCAAGAATACGGCGTCTTCCAAGGCCAGCCGCTCTTGATCGGCGCGCTCCACGGCGGGCGCACCAGGTAGTGCGCTCGCTCATCCCCCGGGTGTTGCTGAGGATCCAGTGGAACCGCCAGAGCTTCCGCTGCTTGACGTAATTGGAGCAACTCGGCCATCAAATTGGGGCGCCCCCAGAGTGCCGACACATTCCGATTGCGCGCGATCAATAACAACTGAGCTTCGGCCAGGCTGGTGATGCCATCCGACTTCAATAGATCTGTCAGCTCGGTTGCCGGCGACGCCATTCCAGCGAGCGTGGTGCGCAGCTGTTTGAGCCGCGTTGGCGTCGACCAATCCAAAATATTGGCGCAAAGCCAGGGTAGGCAGATCGGGAGCTGAATGGGGTGACCGGGGTTCGATTACTTTCGCCGACGGCTGCGATACATCAAAGCCGAACGCGCGATCAATGCGGAGACGATCGACAACGATCCCCCAATGATACGCTAAAGCCTGCTACCATCTAACCGCGCACCACGATCCGCAATCCGGGTTAGATCGCCACGCAAACTCTCGTATTCCCGCTTCGCTCGGTCCCTATAGGCCGAGCCCGCGGATGCCAGTTGCTCAAGCTCCAGCAATCGATGTTCAAGGTCGCGCGAAACGAGCGGATCGTAGCGAATTGGTTCATACGACCGCAAGTCGTCAAGCTGCTTCCAAAGTCCCGAGATCTGCGATACGCTGATCGGCGACGTGATGGCCGACTGGCTTTCAAACGTTTCGCGCATCGCTTGCATGTCGCCCTTAAGCGACCAGGCGATCCGAAAGTCGTTAGTCGACTTGGGAAGCAGTTGAACCATTTGCCGTTCTGCACGGTTAGCCCACGACCAATCTGCAACATGAGCTTGTAGGTACGCTACCAGTTCTTGCAGGGAAACGTCACCATCCGCGTCGCCTCCTTCGACGTCGGCAAAGCCGGCCACGGCCAGCTTAAAGTAGCGACCAAAAGCCGATCCGCGTAAATCGGCTGACGCCCAGCTTTGTTGTCCGGGCGATGCGGACGTGACGACGGCAAGATTTGGGACCTGTGATTCGTCAATCAGTTGCGCCAGCCGTTCGGAAAAGGTGTTATAGACAATGCCCATATTCCAATTCACAAGGATCCGTTGGGCATCGAGGATCAACAGCTTGTTGCATCTGCTGGAACGCGCTCCTTCAAGGCGTCCAGAAAACGTTGCAGCGGAATAAAACGGCCGGTGTCCAGCGGGGACGTTCCGGGGGGCAGCAAGCAGGGCCGTCCTCGATCATCCACAACGCCATGCATACTCACGTAAATGACGAGTGGATTTCGATTTAGTCGCTTATTAGCCTCGGTTAATGCCGTGTTCCAAGATTCCAGGCCTGCGGCACGACTCTGCCAATCGCTCGAAATATCGTTGATGACGATACTGCCCGACAGCTCTTGCAGTCCGGCGATGTCTTCTCGCGCGAAGGCATTTGGCGGCACGGGATAGTCGTAGTCGGTGACGCCCATGACAATCACGAGCGTCTTTTCCTTGAACGTCAAGAGTGAAATGACTAGCGCGGTCAGCAGCAGTAAGCTGGCGAAAAAATAGACCCGCCAATGCCATCGCCCCCCGGTCCGCCGAGCCAACTCACCCGACCTGCCTGCCCCCCAACCCTGCCAGCGGTACGTTCGCGCTGTCTGTGACCGTTCCTTGCCTCCCCAGGATGCCTGCTTAGAGGATGCACTTTTTTTTCTCCACCCCATGGGTGAATTCTCCAGACGTTAATTGGCAGGCGAACGATTTCCTGCTGCGGAAGGCTCCTCCAATTATAAGGCGTGAACGCGCGGCCGCAAAGCGAAAGGCCGTTCAAGCCGACGTGGTCACGCCGAACTTCCATCGATCGGGAGATCGAAAACAACATGGAGAGCGACGGGCAACCTGGGCCTTTGCCCACCACTGGCCGCTGTGCGCTCCACCCCGAGTTATTGCAAGGGGGGCAGTGTCCGAATGTAAGAAAGTGGATATCCGTGAGTGTATGCGGCATCAATTACGGGGGCCGGGGCGGCGCCTTCCTCCACGTCCTCTTTGTTCTGTTGCTCGGGCAATTCTTCGGAACTAGGCCCTTCCAGCACAGATTCCCCGTTGTCGTCACCACTCTCGTTGTCCACCGGCTCGACAGTGCCGGGGATCACCGGTCCACATTGGCGAAGTGCCAGCCGGGCTTGTCGCCGAACTCGCGCCGAAGGCTCGCTATAGCAGCCGTTGGCATCCATCTGGGTCATTTCAAATAGCTTCTTTTGAATCTTAGCGCTGCAGCAGGCCTTGTCTCGGCAGAAACCACACTCGCGCCCCACCGTCTCGCGTAGCGCCAGCACCGTCTCGTAGCGAACCTCCTCCGTGCAATCCTCCAGCGATTTGAGGAAGGCATCCTCGACGCCGGCATAGCAACCGCCGCAGCCAATCGTGGCAAGATAACGGATCGCCTTGATCTTCTGCGCAGCCTGGTCTTCTTTCTGCTTGATTTCGGCCGCCGTCTGCACGGCTGGTGGCGCGTCAGCACTCAGGTTAGCAGGATCGGTGATTAGCAGAACGGGCGGATGTGGCTCCAGTCCTGGGTAGACCATTCCCAGTTTGCCCGCAATTCGATCACGTACACTGTGAGTACAAGCGGCAATCTGCTGGACCCCAAGCAAGTCAAATACGCTGTACGATGCCCTGGCCGGCGGAGCGATGGCCACAATTGTGGTGTTTCCCGCGGTCGCGCTGGTAGGCGCCGTGGAGACGGGTGACGTCGGCGCCGTTGCGCATCCCACGGTTACGGTGCTGATAATGATGAGCAGCGTTAGATTGCATGGGCGAGTCATGGTAATTCACCTGACATGTTCGAAATTGAAGGTTTGCATCCTAGAAACCCTCGCTTCCTTGACATCGACGAATCAACGATCGAGTTTTGAGAGATTAAGCTGAAACCGCGCCAAATTACCGGTTCGGCAAGCTCAGCAACGAATCGCGATCACCTGACGCGGACCGATCCCAGCTGCGTCGGACCTTTTTCTGGCGGAAGAACATTGACGCTGACGTCGCTGGGCGTTTTGACCGAGTTCCCGCCCGACACGCCCCGGGCTGTCAGACGAAAGGCCCCAGCTGGCACATTTTGAAACTGAAACCGGCCATTTGCATCGGCCTTCGCATTAGCCGAATAGCCGTTGCCTACCAGCGTCACGACTCCGTCCTGCACGGCGCGTGTCCCATACATCAGTTGTCCCGACACGCTGGTCGTGAGCGATTTGACAGGTTTTTTCTCGCCCGCGTTGTTTGGTGTGGCCGACGCGGCGACACCCGAATCGGTGGCCTGGGGTGGAGACAATAGTTCGACCGGATAGGAGGTCTCGGTCTGATTGCCCACTTCGTCCGTCGCGCGCAGCCAAAAGCGTTGAGTGCCGAGCGGCAGTTCGGGAATATTAAGGATGGCCACCCATTTTTCCGCCATCCGACGGTTTTGCCTCGATCGGTTGTTTCACTCCCGAGAAGTCGCCCGCTCCCAGTTCATCGAAGCCCACCTCGACCTTTACCACGCGTGTCCAACGATCGACCGCCGTAACGAATGCTGAAACCTTGGAGCCGACAACGAGTCTTCTGGACGACGAAAAGTCGAGGCTGGGTATTGTCGGGCCGCTACCGTCGATTACGATTTCGACAGGAGGGCGATCCGGACCCCGACTTAACACGGACGTGTTGCCCGTCACGAGGGGCGCCAAGACGTAGGCGCGCTGGTTATCGAGTCCAACGACGGGGAGTTCCAGGTCAAAATCATCGACGTCGGCGTATACGCTTAGAGTTCCATTGTCGAGCAGCGACCGCAAGTAGAGTTCAACCTGCCGATCGGCAGCTAGTCGCAGCGTATAGTCCTCTTCTTGAAGATCAAGATCTTGATCCGAATCGATGCCGACCTGGACAAAATCGACACCGGCCTCGGAGAAAGCTGCCCAGGGGGCGTCAACTTCAATCCTCACCGGAATCTGCGACAGTCCAGCGGAAGCATAGGCGCTGTTGCCACTGGGAGCGACAACTCGAACCTCACGCAGGTCAGTCATCGGCGGGATGTCGCGCATTGTGTCGGTACAGGGCACGTTGAAGACAAAGGCCCGCGGATAACCATCGACCGTCAACCACGCGGTTAGGTTGCGTCGTTCGCTTAGCGGTACTTGCGTAAAGAGTTGCACGTGGCGATTTGCTGGTGTTAAACGACGCTTCAGCCGTGCCTGTTGGTCGTTGTCCAACGGCTCGGCGAAACTCAGCTCCAACATCATTCCCGCGGTCGGGATCACTTTTGGATCGGGGGCTTCGACGTCGACGGTTAGACGTTGCGACGACGCGTCATAGCTGGCGTGGGCATTCAGATACCGGCGCGTGCGCTGTGCCGCAAATTGGATTCGTCGCAATGTCTTCAGCTGAGTTTCCGAGTCGGTAATAACCATAAACAGTCCGTGTCGCAACAACGTTCCGGTCGGTGTCTTCGAATCTGACGGGTCCGAAGGCGGCGCGGGGTTCACGGGCGATTGCTTGTCATCGCGCGGAAAGGGAATCACGGTTGCCGCCCCGGGCGACAATTGGAGTGTGGCCTGGCCGATTATCTCGCGGGATCCGACGAGCCGTAGGATCTCCTCCAGGGCGGCCGGCTGCAGCGCGCCCTCCGGTAAGTCGAAGTCGAGCGACCGCGACGGAATCGAGAGTTCGACGTGCACCTCTCCGCCGCGATTGGCCAGATCCTGTAATTGAAGCACGAAGGCCTGCTCACGGTTTGGATACGGATGCAGTCGCACTCCGCCGGCGGTGGCGGTCCAGGTGGTCGCATCTGCGACTTCCAGGGTCACCGGATCGGCAACCAGCAGTCGAAACATTTGGTGCCCCGGCAATTGTGCGAGGCCCGTCTGTCGCGAGAAACTTCCCGCTCCAAGTGCTTTGACCACGAAGGTTGCCTGACCTCGTGCGCCACTCACACGCCGCACGGGAATGCTCAGGGACTGCAGCTGGTTGGCTCCCAACTGCAGCGTCGGTGGGAGGGCAAATAGATCCGGACGATAAGGATAGGCGCGGAATTGGGTCGGGTTTCGCGCAATCTGAGCCGTCTGAGTTTTGCCACTGTCGCCAGGGTCAGCGTCTTTTAGACGCGAACGCAATTCATGCTCGTGATACAGAGCGACACCCGGCACGTCGCCGACACGAAGGAGATTGGAATCGTATTGCAGAACAAGCCAAATGGGCGCCGGTTGGCTGCTCTTGGACTGCACATGGACGTCGAGCATGTCTTGGCCGTCACGCGAGTCCAGCAAAAGCTCGGATTCGGTGGCCAATTCGATACCACTGGAGGGCAATTTCACAGGCGCCGATTGACCAGTCAACTTGGCCACTAGCCGCTCGTAGCGATCGCTGGCTCGGTGCAGTCGAGCTAATTCAGATGGTGTGGCGTCTTCTGCGGCCTCCAAAAACCGCTGAGAATGCCAGGCCAAAAGATCCTGCCAGTCAGTCGTTCGCAGTTTCGTCAACGGATGAACGGCCGCAAGTTCCGCCGTGTTGACGCGGATTAGATTCAGATCTCGAGCGGCTGCTTTGAGTCGAGCTCGGTGGACGTCAGGATTTTCAGCCTGCGACGTGGTGGCGGCAACGATAGCCTCGGGCAGGGCACGGTGGAAATCGGCCAGACGGGCTGTGGTCGACCGAAAGGTCAACCATCGCGCTTGCTCACGCAATGCCGTTGCCGCAGCATTCTCCTGTCCCAATGCGGCTGCCAAATCATTGACTGTCGCATCCGCAACCGCCGCCATATCGGAAAATCCCCGGTCGGACAGTTTAACCTGTAGATCGGACGACACAGGCAACTGGTCCAGAGGTAGGGCAGCGAAAAGCTGATCTCTCGCCGTTTCGGGCGGACAACCCGCCAGTCCCGCCAAGCGACACTCGAGCTCGAGCTGTGTGCGCACGCGTAGCCAGGTGGCGTCGCCAATGACGGGTTCGGGCGCCATCGCCGTCGAACGGGGAATCGCAAGCTGAAACGACGAATCGAGCTCGGACGAAAGCTTGACCAGTTGATTTTGAGCCGCTTCACGGTCAGGCGCATCCAACAACGTGGTATGCATTAGCACGTCTAAACGCCACGCATTGCCCGTAAGCGGTGTCTCGATCAACGAACGGACGGCCGCCGGTCCCAAGCCCGCAGCAATTCGCTGGTGTACGAATCGCAGTTGTTCGAGGCGCTGCGCAACTTCGCTGGCATTTCGCTGAGCACTGTTTAGCGAGTCATCCAATTCGGCCACCGCGTCGAACAGCTCTATAAGATCCGCCGGCTGAGGTGCGCCGGCGATCGAATCGCCCCGCGCCATTTGATGCAGGCGTAATAGGCTATGGCTGTCTCGAAGCACTCGATTTCGCAGTTGAACCGCGTCACGAACAGTTTGCGCGGACACGCGAATGTTCTGATATCGCCGCATCGCCTGAGTGAGGTTGTCGCGGGCCAATCTCGGCCAGTCTCCCTCGGCCTGACTTTGCATCAATCGTTCTGCCTCCCACCGCAAACGATCGGCCGACTCCAGATCATCACGAAACCAACCCTCGGCGCATACGAACTCAGCAGCGGCGAGTTCCGCTTGCCTCCGGGTCTGCAGGGCCAGCCGTCGCGCGTCCCAAGGAATGTCGGAACGTGATCGAAGGTCTAGTGCCAACCAAAGCTCCGAGTATTGCTGGCAAAGGTCGGGGCGAGACTGGATCAATTCGTTGAATGTGTCGGGAGCGGACACTTCGAGCGCTTGGTCAAAGGCGGTAATGAACTCCTTCAATTCATCAGGCAGCACCGTACCGAGCGCTGCGGCAAGGCCGAGCGATTGCACGGCGTCTAGCTCAAGCGGAGGCGGCGGTGTGGCGGCGGCCATTTGTGCGGCAAGACTATCTGGCTTGGGCGTCGACACATCATCACCGGCAAGAAATCTCAATTGCGCAATGCTCTGTTGGAGTTGCCTGGCCGCAAACTGCTGATCGGCCATCGCGCCCGACTCATGCAAATGATTGAGCCACAACAACTCATCGAGCAGCCTTTCCCAGAGGTGCGGTGCATAGATCGGCAGAGGGCTGGCGCCATTGCGATTTTCAATTCGAGAGACGAGAATCCACGCTTCGGACAGTCGACGAGCCGCGACGTGGTCCCAGTCGAGCTCGGCGGAGCCGGCGTCTGCCTCCACGGCCTCGGCCGCTTCACTGCCGTCGGCCTCCGTCGCATTGCCTTCGTCTGCCGTCTCTTCGTCTCCGCCGGTCAATTTACCCGCCAACTTCCACAATGGTCTGGTACGAGCCTTGATTTGATTTGGGCTCGGAATGCCGAATTGTCCTGAAACTCCCACGATAAAGTTGCCAACGTTGGCCAGCATCGATGTGTCGTCTGTGTTTTGCGCCGCTTCGATGTCACTGCGTACGTCATCCTCCGTGTCGACGTTGGCCAGCCTTTGAAGCGACAACAACACGGGCAGTGGTGTTGATGCATTGCTTGGAAATCGGAACAGCAGCGGTGTTTGGGAATCATGCGCGTCGGTGGCACGCTCGACCCACCGGCTGACATTACTTCGTACGAATTGAAACAATTCGCTTAGATCGAGCTGCCGATCGCCGTCGGCGTCCGCGGCGCCGGTCAGGCCGCGCGAGAGCATGTAGCCAAAGACCGATTGACGCAAAGCAGGCGAAACATGGGATCGTTCCCAGCTTGAGTTCGACAACAGTACCGACAAGGAAGGGTCTCCCAGGTCGCGTACCATCTGCTCGACAACGCGGGGAAAGGCGTAGGCGGGCGTCGCTGATGTCAGTTCGGGTTCTTCCCTTCCACAATCGAGAATCAGTAGCTTCGCCTTCGGCGGCAAGCTTCCTAGCTGCTCCAGCAGATCGCCAACGCGATACAGGCCCTGGTCTGGCTGCTCAAGAGAGTAGTTGGCGCATTTCAAATAAGGCTCGCCGCCGTTCACCGTACCATGTGCGACAATATAAAGAATCAGGCAGTCAAATCGCCGCAGCCGTAATTTGTCCAGCTCGGCAAGTTGTTCCCGGACGCGTGACGGCGATTCGACCCCAGAAAAGACCAGCGGCGGCCCGCCACGACGGGCCAAAGCCGGTTCGAGAGCCGTTAGCGCTTGAAAGTCCTCGAAGGCAAAGTCAATGGGTTCGCCGCAGCCCGGTTTGTGCTGGCCGCTGGTCATAAATACCAGGTAGGTCCGTGGTAAGAAGAATGGTCGGAGCACCAAATACAAGAAGGCTCCAATCAGTGCCAACGCCACCAACGTCGCGGTGGTACGCCGCACCGTCAGCCAAAAGCGCGCGGACGTCCCTTGCCTGCCCTTGAGCCGCCATGAATCTCGCACCGCGCTTGGCCATATACATTCTCCCCCGAGTTTAATATTATCAGATCGTTGGCCTTACCTGTTCCGAAAGTCGTTTATGACGCTTCCTGCGGCCCGTATCACCGACATGGTCGTTTGCCCCGCGTGGAGTGGTCTCGTGCCTCACGTGGGCGGACCCATTTCCCCACCGGGAGCGCCGACGGTGCTTATCGGCAACCTGCCGGCGGCGCGTGTTGGCGATATGAATGTTTGTGCCGGCGGACCTGGGGTGGTCGCCACCGGGTCTCCGGCGGTTTTGATTCTCGGCCAACCCGCGGCGCGCCTCACCGATCTTGCGGGACACGGAGGCGTGATCACGGGACCGGGCTGCGTGACCGTTTTAATCGGCGGTCCGGCTCCTCCGGCGCCCCTCCGCCCCCTCCTCCGCCGGAGATTCCCGAAGAAGGCTAGGGGATGGCTACGCGGAGACGTTTGGAATCGGTAGTTTTCCGTTGGCGATGGCCTTTCCCGTGTCCAAGAACGCAACCAGGCGAGCTTGGGACTGTGTCGCATCACCCAGGTAGGCGGCCGTAATCAGGGCGGCGGCAACGCCTTGGCATACCAGCCGATCGTCCGCCGGGACGTGGGGCGCACTCGGTGGGCCAATCGTTCCCTCACACCAAAACGCACTAAGTGCCAACAGCCCCCCGGGGCCTCGCGATCTGACGGCATCCGCTTTGGCTTCCGCCTCCCGGCGCAGGTCCTCGCCCGGTTCGGTTACCCAGGCCTCGGCGGCGGAAAGGGCCGCGACTTGTTTCAGTTCCAGCTCGTCCTCGACGTTATCGCGCACGCAGCGGCAGCCCCACCACACAGCGTCGCGTTTGGGCAGCAAAAAAGCGCGAATGCGGAGTGCGTCCAAGAATTTTTCCTCGGCGACCAAGACTTCGATCAATGCGTCGGCATCGGCGGACGTCTCGGAACTCACTTGGACGTCGTGAGACAATTCGAGGTAGGTGCAGGTCGCGGCGAGCGTGGACAGGCTGGCGACAGCCGCTGCGACTGACGAGCCATCTGGTTGGCTTGCCGCTTCCACGGCTGGGCGAGGCAGATTGCCCTCGATTTGGACTTGAAAGGTCGTATTTCCCGCCACGATTTCGTCACCATCAAATACTTCCGTTTCTTCAACCTCATGGCCATTAACTCGCGTCGCGGTTTCGTGACTCAAGTTTCGGACCCGGCACCCTTCAACCTCACAGCGGAATTCAAAATGGATTTCCGCCATCACGGGATCATCGGCAAAGCAATAGTCAGCCCAATCCGAGCGGCCAAATCGAGCGACCTGATGGACGTGCAGGTGGATTCGCTGTCCCTTGGCGTATTTTGATCGTGTTAGCAAGACAACGTGCATGTCCTTGGTCCGTATTGCAGGGTGGGTCCGCTCGTCTGCTTTGCCCCATCAACCTTCCACAGCCGGGGTAGCTTCCCCGCAGGCGTGAAGGGACGCACGTGCATCAATTCATGACGCCTAGTTGATTTTAACCAAGCCTCCCTTGATCATTGCCATCCCCGATCCCTCAAGCGTGGTCATCGTCCCTTTAACGTCCGTAGTGGCCTGACCCTCGATGGTAATCTGCGGTGCGCTGATTTTGATACTGGCTGGTTCGATCGTGATGGTGCTTCCACCGACTTTGAGTGTGATTTTCTGGGCCGCCTCGATGGTACTGTGTCCCGCGGTCACCTTCACAGAGTGATTGCCCTGGGAAACGGTCGTTGCATCATTGCCGGTCTTCACATCGGCCGTCCGATTTTTCCACACTTCGATGGACTGGCTTCCGTCGCCTGCACTGCTGTTTCCAATCTTCACGACTTGGTTGTTGAAGACTTCAATCGTCTGATCTCCCGGGTCCTGTTTGTCGAAGCCTACCTTGAGCGCGTCGTTGTTTTCCACGATCCGCACAAAATTCTTTTCCGCGTGGAAGTAAATCTCCTCTTCATCCTTCAGGTCCTCGAACCGCAGTTCGTTGAACGTATCGCGAGTCCCCTGTTTGGTCGAGCGGCTTATCATCCCGCTTTGCGTTTGGTGATCGGGCAGTGCATAAGGGGGCATCACGTCGTCGTTGTAGACTCGTCCGGTGATGAGCGGTCGATCCGGGTCTCCTTCCAGGAAGTCGACGACGACTTCTTGCCCGATCCGCGGAATCTGAATGCCGCCCCAGTTTTTGCCAGCCCAAACCTGGGCCACGCGGATCCAGCACGAACTGTTTTCGTCCGACTGCCCTTCGCGATCCCAATGGAATTGGACCTTAACGCGGCCGTATTTATCGGTCCAAATCTCTTCGGAGGATTTTCCGACAACGATAGCGGTCTGCGGCCCCTTTACGACCGGCTTGGCCACTCGGCGCGGCGGCCGATAGTAAAACGGATCGATAGCGCATGGATAGGCGGTGAAGCGAACATCGAAACGATTGACGGCGTCCGCCCGAAACTGCTCGACTTCGGCAGAACGGATCTCGATTTCAGTCGCCAGCACGACGTATTCGGCGTTTTCACTATCGCGCGGGTACTCAATGAGATTAAAAGTCTGGCCCGCACAAAGAGCCCGGTGGTCGCCCTCTGCGGTCACTAGCTTATGGTGACCCTGTAACTCCTGAATCCGAATCTTGGCATAGCGTTCTCCGTCGGCGACTTCTTCATAGCAGCCGGGGTAGTCGTAAACTTCGAACTCCGCCAATCCGTGACTGCGACTAATTTGCGACTGACCTTCTAAATCGACTTTGGGCTTTCGAAAATCGAAGTCGTCTAACACCGCCTTGGCAGACTGCAACTCATGATTCACTTGCCACTGTGAGACATGCTCTTGTTCTTGCTGAGCCTCACCGGGAGCGCGGTACGGGATTTGATCGCCCGACAATCCCGTCTCCGCCGCCTCAAATGCACTGCGAGAATCCCCCAAGACCAATACATGTTTATCCTCTTGGTGCTGAAAGAAATAAAAGATTCCTTCCTCTTCAAGCAGTCGGCTCAGGAAGTTCAAATCGGTCTCGCGATATTGCACGCAATACTCGCGCGACGTATAGCTTTCGGATAGAGCCAGCTGGAAATCCGAAAACCCGTGAGTGTCTTTGGCCACCTTTGAAAATATGTCGGTCACGGAAAGTTCTTGAAAGATACGGCAGTTGGCCGTGCGTTGCAGGAACCAAAACCAGGGCCGCAATTCGATGTGATAGAGCGTATAGCCACCGGCCTGGCCGAGGTTGGCGAATCGACTGACCAAACCATTAAAATACCGCACCCGTTGATTGGTCCGCACAATGACGGTAATTGATTCGCCCAGTAAATCGTTGGGATCGATGTCACCGTTCTTGCTTAGCACATCAAGTTGATAGCGAAAAGGATGGCTGATTTCTTCGTCGACTTTCATCGAGCGAAGAAGCAGGGGGCTTTGGCCATCGCTATCCGGGGGCAACGGACTCCGGATCTCATGGACACGGTCACTTTCAGTCGACATGCTTACGGCTCACAGGAAAGGATCGAAGTCGCATCGTTTCGCCGTTGGCTGTGGGGCCAAGTCCCGGCGCGGTTTCAACAGTGGGCGGGCTCCGGGCTAGGCTCGGCGTGCCTTCCATTTTAAGCGGAGGGCGAGTTTTATCCGATTCATGATTGCCGCAAGAAGCAGCTCAGCGCGAGCATTCCCCTGCCCCTTTGGGCATCTCAAACTGACTTGAATCTAATAATCTTCCCAACCGTAATCTTCCTCTTCGTAGTCGTCCCGGTTCGCATCTTCGTAGCCGTAGTCGCGCTGGCTTCGGTCCTGAGTCTCGTTGGCCAGTTGATTCGCAGCCGTATTGCTGGCCGACACATCTCCCCCCCGAGCCGCCCCCGCGATGTCGGACACACCACCCACTGCAGCATTACGATAAGCCTCTAAATCGCCCACTCGCTGATTAACGGAGGTCTGCACTCCGCGAAACTCCGTCACCCAACGCTCGAGAAACGACAAACCGGGAATGATGCTGAGCCTGCGCATTACGCGCTCGATAGAAAACCCCTTCAAGGTTGGCCTCCATTTCGACCATGGATCTAGCTGTACGCCGGGGCACCCGGAGGAATGTTGCGACTTGACGGCGGATCTTCAATAATAGTGCCGTGGATTTCTGCAGTCAATTCTTAACTACGTCGTGACCCGACGCGGAAGTGGCATTTCATCGAACATCCGTCTGCACCGGGTGCAGCCGAGTCCGCTCTTGTGATGGCGCCCGCCGCCGACCGCGTGCCGGTCAGCGAACCAGGGAAGCTGTAACAATTAGCGGTGGTCTACGCTGTTTTACGAGGCGGTCTTTCGGACCCAATTCAAGAACACCGACTTTAGATCAGCGAGCAAATTTCATGGCCATTGCGAATGAATGGTTCGACCTCGACATGGCGATGATGAGTGACGATGCGCTGATCGTGCTCGCCAAGGAATGTGAGTACGGTCCAGCTCGAAACGAACTAATCCTCCGCTACGCCTCCGCGCGGGACCGCTTGGTTGGCTGGTTGGCCAAATCGACCTCGTTTCGACCGGCCGATATTGAGGACGCGCGGCAAAATGCCGTATTTTGGACGCTTGAGGCGATCGCGAAGTACGACACCGAACAGATCACGATGGATCAGGGCTGTAGTTTCTATAGTTTCTTGAACCGCGTGCTCATCTGCCGCTTCAAGGACTATACAAAGCACGTTCACCGGCGCGAGCGGCACTACGTCCGTTCGCATGGTTCACCACCTGACGATCAATCAAGCAACGGTCGGAATGGTCAGCCTTGTGATCCCGCGCTGTTGGCCGAATCACGCGAATCGCTGAGCCCGGTTGTACGCGTCGTTGGCTCAAATGGATGGCGAGTCGAACCGGATTTGGGAACTGCTTGTCGAGGGCAGTAGCCTGCGTGAAATCTCTGTGCAACTAGGAATCTCGTACGATTCTATCAAGCGGCGGCGACGAAAGCTCATTCGGCACCTTAAATCGAGTCTGGCTCCTCAACGAGGTTAGGCGGGGCAGGATTCGGTCTCTAGCAACGCGTCAAAGAGCGTCACCGCGTAACCTCGCTACGACCAACTGGCCCGTGACGGGCTCGCCCGCCTCCTTCCGCAGGATCACTTTCTGCAGGGACAAGCATTGCAAGCCCGCCGCTTCAAGCGACTGCCGAACATAGAGTTCCGTGTGACTAAAACGGCCTGTGTAGTTCAATTTGAACGTCGTCTGAGTCGGGTCGGCTGCCAAGTCCTCAACCGTAAAACAGAACACACCGGCCGGCCTCAGCGCATGCGCCGCCGCTCGGCACACTGAACTGAGTTCACCGAAATAGCAAAGTGTATCGGCGGCCACGACGACATCGTATTGCCGCGCGGTCGCAACAAATACTCTGTCAATTCCGCCTTCACGAGTTGATCGTATAACTCACGCTCGGCCGCTCGCCGCAGCATCTTTTCCGACAAATCGACACCGTCCAAGCGATCCGCGCGGCGTGCGAGGTGCGTGGCACATAAACCGGTTCCGCAGCCAGCATCCAGTATCGCGATTTGCCCGTCGCGATTGCCGATCGCTTGGACAACCGCCTCGCCCACCAGTTCAGGTGCCCGGTATTGAAGTCCCGTGAGAACCTCGTCAAACGAATCGGCAAAGCCGTCAAATTCCCTTGTTACATAATCGTCTGTAGCCCGCTGCATTCCGTTGCCTTCGACAATCGCCTGCGACAAGTGTAAGGCAATTGGATCGTCGGGCATCGCCGCGAGCCATCGTTGGAGCAAGCGAATTGCGTCCTCTCGACGGTTACGATAAACCAGGATGTGAACCAGGAATCTATATCCGTCCCGATCTTTCGGTTGAAGTTCCACGACCTTTTGAAACGCCCACTCGGCGTCCATTGTCATGTCGCGTTGCCAGTAAACTAGGCCAAGGAATTTAAGTATCTGTTCGTCCTGCGGGTTTAGCTGATGGGCCTGCAGCAGACGAGTCACAGCTTCCTCCAACCGACCGCACCTTGCGTATGTCAGTCCCAACCGCGCGGCCAGCTTGTCCTCGGCCAGTTGCGCTGCGTGTTCGTAGGCGACCAAGGCATCGTCACAACGATCGCGGCTCGCTAACAGGTCTCCCAGGCACACGGCGGCTTGCCAGCTTCGGGGGTCAATTTGCAAAACAGATCGGAAAACCTCCTCAGCGGCCGCCGCATCTCCATGCCGTACATGCGCAATGCCTTTTTCAATGTAAGCGTTAACATAGTCCGGCGCAAGTTCGACTGCCTGTGCGAAGGCTGCAATGCTTTCCTGCCAGCGTTGCAGCAGCGACAACACGTGCCCGATGTTGTAGTGAATTTGGGCGGAATCGGGATTTAACTCGCGCACCGCGTGATACGCCCGCAGCGCCTCGGCATGCCGCGATTGATCTGCCAAGGCATTGCCCAACTGAAATTGCAGACCCGCGTCGTGGGGCGAGGCGGCCAGCGCCGACCGCAACAGGGCCTCGGACTGGTCGAAGATCCTCTGCGACTGCAGTATCATTGCGACTCGAGCCACCGTAGACGGGTGATGTGGGACCAGGTCAAGCGCCCGCTGGTAGGCCGCTAGAGCCTCTTGGCGGCACCCGAGTTTTTCTAGGGCCTTGCCAAGATTTCGGTAAGCAGCCGGATGGTCCTCCAGCAAGAGTCCTGTCCGGTAGTCCGACACGGCCTCCGGCAGTCGATTTAGCAAAACCAACGCCATGGCCCGGCTAAAATGGGCGGACGCGGCACGTGGGAATTGCTGAACCAACTGCTCCGCCACGGACAAGGCGTCGTGATAAAGACCATCGGCGGCAAGTCGATTCGCCACATGAAGGCCAGCCTGTAGTTGCTCGTCACTCATATCGGTCACGCGTACCGATCCGATCGGTCGCTCCTTTCCGGTGGGGGGACATTCAAAAAACATCGGAAGCGTGAAACGCTGCCGGCGCGGTAGGGATTCTGACGTGTAGAGTACAACGGAAAGGGAAATAATTCTGCCGCACGTCCGGAAAAGTTTTACCGCCCCGTCGCGCTGGCAGTCGAATAACTTATCGCAGCCAACCATACCGGGGGCGGATCACTCATCGCGGTCCCGCGAAGCCCCCCGGGGGCGCCCACGAGTTGATTTCGGGCGAGTGACGTTAAGAAGATGATCGATGCTTTGTGGGGAACGAGAGGTTGTGCTCGATCCCATCCGCGTCTAGCTAACGGCGTACCACGATCGAAAGGGTAAACAGATGCCGATTTTCGTCAAAATCAAGGGACTCAAGGGTGACGTCAAGACAAAGGGATACAGCGACGGCGACTTTTTCGTCGCCGACAGTTTTAGTTTTGGCGTGGAACGTGAAATGAAAGAGAGCGGTGAAAAGGGGGGTACCGAGGATATCAACATCGGGATCGGCGAACTGCAAGAGTGCACGATCAGCAAGAGCATGGATTCCGCATCGGCCAAGTTGGCCCAGTTCGCCATCAATGGCAACTCATGCGGGACGGCTGAGATCCACTTTGTGGAAGTGGCCGGCGGCGGGCAAGAAGCGACAGGAATGCGTTGCTACCTGCTCTACAAGCTCGACCGCTGCTTCATCAAATCGTGGTCAACGAGTGGAGACGCGGACGATCGTCCCACCGAGGAAGTCGCCTTTTACTACAACAAAATTGCTTTTGCCTATTCGCCGACAAAGTCGGGAGCTGACTTTGAATCGCAGTTCGAGATGAAATGGGACAATGTCCAGAACATCCCATGGGACGACCACGGTATTGATTTGCTTTCGCAATAATGCCCGCAGGCAAAGCCACATAATACCGCAGTCGCAGTATTTGTACGTCGCGATCTCTACGATAGATGTCGCGGCGACTTCCGACTGCGGAGAAGGGTGTTGTAATGATACTGATGCGGTTGACTGCGGTGATGGGGTTGTGCGAAATCGTTCCCTACCAGGACAAATCCTTTCAACAACAAGGCGGGGGTTGGTTTCCTATCGACAACATCAGCTTCGGCTTTAAACCGGATAGTGACCGGGGTGCGCGAGGCGGAGCGAGTTCCAAAGGCGGCGTACCCTCGAGCGGTGGTACCGCATCGGCGGGCCGGAATGCGTCCGCTGGTGGCGGAGGGGGCGTCGGGCAGGATGAGGCCTTCTCAGAATTGCAGATTTCCAAAAAAGTGGACATGGCCACCGTGGATCTGATGCGCCTGGCGATGGCCCAGAAACGCCGACGCGCCGGCGGACAGGTGGGCGGAATTCCCGAGGAGATTGAGGCCGATATTCACTTCGTCGGCACCCACGCAGGCGAAAGGGGGAGCACCGTCCATACCTTTACCTTTCTGCGAATTCACCTGGAGCTCGTGGAAGTAAAAGGCTGGGGTATCAACGGCGACGGAGATTCTCGGCCGGGCGAGTCGTTAACGCTGGGATTTGAGCGGGCAGAGATGTGCTACCAATCGACGCCCGATGGCATATTCAAGGATCCCAAGAATATGGCCGGCTTTGATCAGAAGACGGGTGATTGGTGGCATAAACAAACGGCTTTCTATCCCAACTTCCCGGACTAGGCGTCACGACGGTTGGTCCCCACGATCCAGGCGTGTCGACTCCTTACATATTCCGATATGCGTGATGAGCTTCGCTGTCGCTTCGAGGATGAACTCATGCCAGACAAGGCGAGATTGGATCCTCGCTGGTGGAATAAGAACCGTCCGGCCTGCCTCGGCAAGAGCGCCGTGGACAAGCCGCTTGGGGAGTTTGTTCGCATCAGCGAAGGGCTGGAAAAATCCGGTCAAGTGAATGAATTCTTCAAAGCGGTCAGCAGTTTGAAGTCGGCCATCGCGAAGGATCAACAGACTGCCAAAAAGGCCAAGGACAAGGACGCGGTTCGGCTGCTGTCGGAACTGGAGAATTTGGCACACGAGTTTTCGCACGAGCGTGAAGTCCACCTGACACTTAAGTCAGATCTTTCCTGGAGCGGACTGTCGAACGTACCCGGTATCAGCATTCCCCCGCGCACGGGCCAAGGCGCTGTGGAATTCGTCAATCGTGGTGACACCGATTGGGTGGTCGTCAAGAACAGTCGCGCCATCGCATCGGCCCGAGCAAACGCCTGCCAAGCTCTCCCGAAGAATGTTAGACCGGCGGATTTGACCGAGTGGAAGACGGAACGAGCCGATTGGACGTGCTCGTTGACGAACGAACGGAATGAAGAGGCGGTTAAGATCGATTTCCACTTGCGATACCAGTGGAACGGGCAGTCCGCGACTATCGGTGGCCTGTTCCTCAACGACTTTGGGGTCTGGGCCGACGTCAAGGTCCTGTGGGGCTATTCGGTGGATGCGCGGGCTGCCGTCGCCTGCTCGCCTTACAACGCGGGCTCGTCTGACGCCGTCGATGCAGCAATTGGCCTGGCGGTATCCGTCCGCGTCGCGACGCCCCTGGAATCGTCGACCAAGCGATGGACGATCGTCTGCCATGGAAATCGGGCTCGCGAACTTCGCTAAGGGACTTGCACCCCAGCCGATTGTCGTTGCGGTAACGGCACCATCGTAAGTCTCAGTGAGTTAGGAAGACGGGAGTTTCGTGTAGATAAACAGACCGACGATGGCGACCAACAACGCCAGACTGAGCGCCCATCCGGCGCGCATCAGCCACCGGTTACGTTGATCGTCGGTTAGGGCTTCGTCGGTCCATTCAATTTCCTCTTGCTCATCTCGCAACTTTTCGAAAAGTCCCCGGACGAATGCCTGACGATCTCCTCGCGGTCCGGTGGCAGCAAAATAGCAGCCGCTAAAGACGATGGGGAGTCCGCGCTGCCCGGACTCGTCGTAGCCAAAGCCGGCTCCGAGAACGGAGTTCAGGCGAGTGCCTACGCTGCGTCGTATTCGGCAAAGTAAAGCGAACAATAGGGCGTTCCCCGGCCTCGTGAGCGCATCCTTTTCTCCAAATTGTGTATAGACCCAATCCTCGAAAGTACCGCAGACATGACTGGTGAATTTTCCCAGCTCTTGGACAGTGGGGATTGCCCGTACGTCGAACCGTTGGCCGAAACGCTGTCGCGCTGCACGTTGTTGTCCTACGCGGCGAATCAATTCGCGAAAACCTCGCTCTCGTTCCATCCCCGTCACGACGGCCGTAACGGGGCAGCGAAACTGCAGCTCGATTTGAGTCACCGATAAATCGGCCGACACGGCCCGTTCCAGTTCCTCGATATCGTAGTCTTGGCTTTGGATTGCATCGAACGGCAGCAACATTAAAACGCCATTGATTGGGCAGACCGGATGACGTGCTTGACGCAAGAGTCCACAAACATGTTGGAGACGACGTAGCAGTTGGGTGGAGGTTTCGGAAGTGACGCGCTGCGGCCGACGGCGCTGGGTCGCCAGCGGCTTGGGCACGTTACCCATCCGCGTGGCAGGGGGCACCATCGTGCCGCGCAAAAGTGCGGCATCGAGTTCCGCCTGTCCGTGCGTCTCCTCACGCGCATCACGGCTTCCGGGCTGAGTCTCGTCGTCGGCCTCGGCCGCGTCGGTCTTCTTCGGAGCCGCGGTCAATGGTCTTCCGGGTACAATCGTGCCTCTTAAGTCGGCCGGGGCCAGACCGGGGCGGGGATCATCGGTGGGTGCGGAGGTTGTTGGTGACCCCACAGCGCGACCGGCGGCATGTAGCCAGCAAACGTCGTTGAGCACCAGGAAGATCGCGTCGGGATTCGCATACCAGTGCATCGGCGCGGGGCCCTCTGGCACACTGTTGACACGAAACTCCAGGCCAGATGCATGCATGAAATTGCGTCGAAGTCGTTCATCGCCTCCCGCAAAGATTAGGAAAAGTGGTGTCGATCGTAGGGCGATGCCGTGTTCGTGAAGTGCGCTGAGGCCTGCCTTCCAGGAATATTTGATGTCGGGATAACGAGAACTCTCCCGCATCATCCAAAGCGTAATGGTCCGGAACACAGTGATCGGAATCACCAAAATCAAGACCAACACCAGCAAAAGGCGGATCCAGCCTTGAGCCGTGTAGAAAGAGATACTGTCTTCGTTGAAGAAATATAAATAGATCCACGTCGTCAGTGCGGCGAGGACTAAAAAGACGAACGACAGACAGGAGGCGCGCGTCGCCAACGACGACTCGGGCGAGGGTCCGCCGGCCGCCTTACCCGAGCCGGCGTTCTCGGTTGCTGGAGGGGCTGATCGGTTTTCGTCTGTGGGCGGGGCCATCGAAGTTCTCACTACCTCAATCGAAACTTATCTGGTCAGCCAATGAACGTAGTACAAGACCGCGGCGGTTCCCAGCATTAGACTCACAAGCCACGGCCAGACAACATGTCCAATCGGCAACAGCGGTGGAGCACCCGGAATCTCCCGGCCCGACGCCTCCATCGGCGGTCGGTCTTGTCCTAACCGGATGGAAAGTGCCGTTTGTCGAGCCCAGTCACCGAGGTCGGGTGGCAGACTGAGGGAGAGCACAGGGCGGGACCACTAGCGGGATCGTGATAAATCCCACGAAAACCTAAGATCACGCAAACGTAGAAGACTTCCAGAGCATCCTTGCCGATCAACTCGGCTGCTTTTTGTGCGAAAATGAAAAACTGTTGATGCCGCTTCCGCGTTCCGAAAATCTGTTGTTCCAGTACATTGTTCTTCCACCACTCGCGGCTCTCCCACGGGGCATCAATCAGCATCTCGTCGATCCAGGAAACCAAGGCGTACTTGGCCAGCTCCCATTCGCTCCCCAGGCCCAACATTGCCTCAGCTTGATCAATCAACGCGCGAATCTGGATACGCTCTTCACCTGGGTCGGGCGATTCCGCACTCTCAATCCGATCCAATAGCCGAAGCATGTGCATGAAGATCGGGTCGACGGCCTTGGCGAATTTGGGAGTCATCGGCAGCGATTATTCGGGTTGCGGGATGGCAAACAGGGCGAACTGCAGCCGGACCTTTTGCCCAAGCACCGCCACAACGATTTCCTTTTCTCCTTGCAACCGGTCCTTGTTGAGAATCAGAGAGTCCTTCAGTCGCATCGCTAGCGTTTGAGTCTGCACAACATCGAGCCAAGCTGAACCGGGGGACTCATCCTGGACCACCTCGTAATAGATCCAATCGGGTCGCGCGGGCAATCCGTGGATTGGGCGATCAAGCGGACGCAACTTCAACCCTTCAGCGCCGCGTAAGAATATGTTTTCCACATTGCGGCTACTACCCAGTTTCCAGTCCAGCTCTCGTCCGGAAAGCAGCTCTCGACATTCCTGCGTCGACAGGTCGCCTTTCTTCACTCCGATACACCAGTCCCAATTCGGGTGAAACCAGGCGGGTTCCAGCGAGGCCTGCATTCCCAATCCCGCGCCAGAAAATAGCGTCGCTCGAACGCCACCTCAGGTAGTCGCATGGCAACGCGGATTCGCTTGACGACTTCCGCAAAGATACGCCCCAGGTCCTCGTGGTCGTACGGGGGGATATCCGTTGCGCGTCGCTGTGGGGTAAAAATGGCCAACTGTCCCAAGATTCGACAGAGCTCGTGATAGACGACCAGCGGGTGCATCCCTCGGGCAAATGCCATGACCGAGAGTGACGCGTACGCCTCGTTAAGTTTATCCAGCATCCACACACGATCCTGATCACTTGGGGCCTCGCTGTCGCACCGCATCCCACGATTGACGACCTGATGGCTCAACGTCTCGATGTTCTGACCGATGATATCCAGGGTGGCTTGAACGTAGCGTCGATGCAAGGGAGACCAAGCTTCGGTGACAACCAGCGGGGGGATATAGCTTTCATCCAACCGAGGCGTAGCGTCCCCTTCACTACGCGCTGAAACTGGGCAATCGGCAGCAACTCGTGGCCCGCCAGATCCTGTGTTGAAAGCAGCAGTTTGACATTGAGATCTCGGAATTGAACCTCTTGATCGTGTCCACCCCGATTCTCGTCGGCCACGGAAATCCGCGCCTCTGTATATCGAGCACCTGGATCATCTTCTTGAGTGCGGCGGCAATTGTTACGCCCCATCCTCAGGTGTGGCACCGCCAAATAGACGCGTACATTGGCCGTCTGTTCGACAGCGTCCCCCAATGACGCCACCAGTTGCGAGACGTCGTTGATCGCGCCTTTCAGGTCGACCCGATCCGACGTGCTCTCCGTTCCTAACTCGATGAGCGTGCCGTCCCGCATGCGAGCCTTAAGCGACGTAATATCGAGCTGATAGTTGGCCAATGCCTCCTTGCTGTACTCGAATCGGAATAACCCATAGTTATACGGGTTGTCGCTGCACAGTGAAGTCGACAGCAGCTCTGACCAGTGACGTTCCGCGGCTTGGAGGTGATGCGGCCGTAAGAATAATCCTTCGTACCAATGAACGGGCAAGTTCTTCATGGCGGCAAGGTGGGCGGACGGACGGGTGGACTTCCGAACGCACACCGCTTCCTATCGGGCACTCAGGACGGTACGATAGCATTAAAAGAGGACAGGCGAATTACGGACTACCGGCCACTGCCTCGCCGAAACAATGTCCTGCATGAGACAATACTCGCCGGATGGCGTGCCGGAGAACACGTGTGTGTCATGCCGGAAGGCGCACGTGCGATTCAAGACCCAAGGGCACAGACCGTCCAAGAACTTAGCATGTTTGCTGTCCTGCGTAAAGGCTCGGTGCAGCTCGCGGCGGGTCGTCCAGGTAGCATGGCCGACGCCAGATTGGTCGGCAGGTGGCACGGAATGGGAGGAGTTTGCGATTTGAAAGCACTTCGCCGGAGGACGCATTGCCCGCGGCGGCGAGCGTCCGGCGCCGTACAATTTCGGTCGCTATGAACGAGTGGTGGACAAACAGCTGCCAAGGTAACGGGCCTGCCATCACGATGTCCGGCATGAAGTGAGCCGCAACGGACGTCCTGGCGGTCCCGCTAACAGTAAACTTTGGCTGTTGATTCGAAGGTGTGCTCAATGAGCGTCTTGACGAGTGAGATCAGCGGATGGCTTTTGATCTAAGCAATTTATTGCAACCGGTGTCAGTTGAGCAGCCTTGTGGCGAGAACTTAGAATACGACGCCGATTTTCTGGCCATGGATGGTGCTTCACACGGCAAGCCGGAACAACAGTACGGCAATACCATCGTTCCGCCTGTACCGCCGGATTGGAGGGAAGTCGTACGCGTTGGCACGTCGTTATTGAAGCGAACCAAAGACTTGCGCGTCGTTTGTCTAGTTACCCATGCGATGCTCGAAACCGATGGACTGGTCGACTTCAGCCTGGGACTTCAACTAGTGCGCAACTTTGTGGAGCATCACTGGGAAGATGTTCATCCTCGTTTGGATCCTGAAGACGACAACGATCCGACCTGGCGGCCGTTAATACGCTCGCTGCGCTGAACAATTTCCAAGTGACGCAGGCGTTGCGGAACTCGCCGTTGGTCGAGTCGGGCCCTTTGGGACGCTACGCATTCCATGAGATCGAAATCATGCGTGGCGAAGCGGCGCCGTCGGCCGGCGATGAGGTGCCCACCCGTCAGGCAATTGAGGCCGCGTTCGAGCATACCGATCACGAGGTCCTGTTGAATCGTCTCAGCGCGGTGCAGCAAGCCGAGCAGGAGTTGCAGGCGATCGAATCACTGGTCACTGGACACGTCGGTGCCGCGCGTGCCACGAATTTCAACTCCCTGGGCAGTCTACTTCGTAAGATTGGGGAGACGCTGCAGGAACAGGTCAAACGTCTGGGGATCCAGCGCGAGCCGGAACCGGTCGACGAGGCGCCCAAGGAAGTGGATGAATCATCCTCCGACTCGCCGAGCCCAGCGCAAAGCGACGGAGCGGCCCAGCCCCAACCATCAAGTCACGAAATCGTTTCGCGCGAGGACGTCATCCGGGCAATCGACCGCATCTGCTTGTACTACGATCGCTACGAACCCTCCAGCCCGGTCCCCTTACTGCTACGGCGAGCTCAGCGGCTGGCGTCGATGAGTTTTCTTGACATTGTGCGCGAGCTGACGCCGGAGGCCCTGTCAAAGGCCCAATCCATCGGCGGATTCATGATGGAGGGGATATCGGAGCGACCCAACGACTCGGATGCTTAGTTTCCCTAGCTCGCCATCTCAGGCTATACGGTCGCTGTCGTCGGCACGGCGTGCGCCATTCACGCCGCAGTCGTCCAGAGCAATGTCGACGTATGGCTTGGCGAATAGTAACATAGTACGCTGAGGTATTAGGGCAGCTTCCGCGCTCCGGGTGCTAGATTCCAGTCCTGAAGGGGTACAATCGTGGCGAAGCAGAGTGGTCAGAAGTTTATCGGTCGAAACTGCGCCGCGGGTTCAAATTGAGTATGACGTCGAGGTCTATGGATCGCAGAAGAAGATCCAGCTGCCGTTTGTGATGGGCGTGATGGCGGATCTGTCCGGCAGGCCCTCGGATCCTCTGCCCGGCGTCGACGAACGGAAATTCCTCGAGATCGACGTGGACAACTTTGACAGTCGCCTTAAGGCCATGAAGCCGCATCGCGTTTCATGTGCCTAATACGTTGACCGGAGAAGGCAACCTTGCGGTCGATATCACTTTTGAAAACATGGACGACTTCTCCCCGGCTGCCGTCGCAAGACGCGTCGAACCGTTGCGGAAGATGCTGGAAGCACGTACTGAATTGTCGAATCTGATGACCTGGATGGACGGCAAGTCGGGCGCGGAAAACCTCATCGCCAACCTGCTACAGGATCCGTCGCTCTTGCAAACGCTCACTTCAGCCCCCAAACCCGCTGCAGCGCGCCTCCAGAGGTTCCTCCGGCGCCGTCGGCTCCAGAACCCGAAGCTGTGGAACCGAGTGCGACGACGCCCGAGGTGGATGCTGTCAGCGAAGCGTCCTCGTCTGACGATGAGGACTCGCCCTAGAGACATCAACAGCGGAGACGAAATGACGTTAATGATCTCGTTGATTTTGGGATACTGAAAACATGGCCAATCCGAACCCCCAATCGCAATCCGCTCAGGGCGCAACGACATTCGAAGCTGCCCCGGAATTCGCGGCCCTCCTCAAGAAAGAATTTAAGCCGAAGTCAGATCGAGCCACTCAGGCGATCGAGGCGGCCGTAAAGACCCTCTCGCAGCGAGCATTGAAGGTACGGCACTGATTTCTGACGATGCCCTGAAGACCATTACTTCGATAATTGCCGAATTGGATCAGCGCATTACCGAGCAAATGAATCTGATTCTGCATCACGAGGACTTTCAGAAGTTAGAAGGTGCGTGGCGGGGATTGCACTACTTGGTCAATAACACCGAAACCGACGAAATGCTGAAGATCAAGGTGCTAAATATCAGCAAAAACGAATTGGGCAAGACGCTCAAACGATTCAAAGGCACCGCTTGGGATCAAAGCCCGATCTTCAAGAAAGTGTATACGGAGGAATACAGCACGTTCGGCGGTGAGCCGTACGGCTGCATCGTGGGTGACTACTACTTCGATCACAGTCCACCCGATACGGCGTTGTTGCAAGAGATGATGCAGATTTCCGCCGCTGCGCATACACCGTTTCTGGCGGCTGCCGATCCGGGTGTGATGGGCATGGAAACCTGGCAGGATCTGATGAAGCCCAGGGACCTAACCAAGATCTTTGGCACGCCCGAGTACGCCGCCTGGCGCATCGCTACGACAAGCCGATGACTCGCGCTACATCGGCCTGGCGATGCCGCGTTTCTTGGCTCGCCTCCCTTACGGCGCCAAGACAGAGCCGGTCGAGGAATTCAGTTTCGAAGAGGACGTTGACGGTTCGGATCACAGCAAATACTGCTGGGCCAATTCCGCCTTTGCCATGGCGACCAATGTAACTCGTGCATTCAAACTCTACGGCTGGTGCACGGCGATTCGCGGCGTGGAAAGTGGCGGCGCAGTCGAAGGGCTGCCGACACATACATTCCCCACGGACGACGGCGGTGTCGACATGAAGTGCCCGACGGAAATCGCCATCGACGACCGCCGCGAAAAGGAATTGGCGGACAATGGCTTCATGCCGCTGCTGCACAAGAAGAATTCCGACTTCGCGGCGTTCATCGGCGCCCAATCGTTACAGAAACCGACTCAATACGAAGATCCTGACGCGACGGCCAACGCCAATTTGTCGGCTCGACTTCCCTACATGTTTGCCATTTGCCGTTTTGCTCACTACCTGAAGTGCATGGTCCGTGACAAAATCGGCAGGAGTATGGAGAAGGACGACGTTCAAGTTTGGCTGCAGAACTGGATCAACCGATATGTGGAACCGAATCCCACCCTGGCGACCGACGCGGATAAAGCACGCCGACCGCTGGCTGCAGCGGAAGTGATTGTCGAAGATGATGCCAGCAATCCTGGGTACTACTCCGCCAAGTTTTTCCTAAAGCCCCACTACCAATTGGAAGGACTCACGGTTTCGTTGCGGCTGACCTCGAAGCTGCCATCGCAAAAAGGCTAACGGGAACTCTCGATCAGTCCGCATCGCGCTGTATCGATTATTGTGAGGGATGCAACAATGTCCGCCTTGGCCGCGTTACAGCGAGGAGAACTTGACCTGGCGTTGGCCACGTTGAAAGACGAGATTCGTGGCGAGCCCGACTCGGTGGAAAAGCGTGTCTTTCTCTTTCAATTGTATGCGGTCCTGGGCGAGTGGGACAAAGCCCTTACTCAGTTGAACGTTGCCCGGGACCTGGACGTCGAAGCGTTGCTCATGGCTCAGACGTACCAGGAGGTCCTCCGCTGCGAGGTGTTGCGGCAGGAAGTTTTCGCCGGCAAGCGACGTCCGCTGGTGTTTGGTGAGCCGGCCGAATGGGTCGCTCGCGCGATGGAGGCCGCACGGCTGGCGGCCGACGGAAAATATGACGCCGCGGCGACGCTGCGCGAGGACGCATGGAGCGGCGCGCCGGCAACCGCTGGCGAAATTAGCTTCGTACAAGATTCCGAGACCGCACAATCCGCTCGGTTTGAATGGATCGCCGATTCCGACATGCGGCTCGGCCCCATCTTCGAAGTGATCGTCGACGGTCGCTACTATTGGGTGCCATTCGAAAGGATTCGCCAAATCGATCTGGAGGCCCCCACGGATCTGCGGGATCTCGTTTGGCTGCCGGCCCATTTTACCTGGACAAACGAAGGCCAATCACCCGGCATGATCCCGGTTCGATACCCCGGTTCCGAGGCGTCGCAGGACGCCGAGCTACGATTATCCCGGCGCACCGAATGGCGCGAGCCAGCAGCGGGAATGTTTGAGGGGCTTGGGCAGCGTCTACTATCGACCGACGAGGGGGACTACTCCCTATTGAACATTCGCCAGATTCGACTCGACATGCCGGCAACGTCGTAGGGGCAACTCCCAGATGCCAGAACTGACTCCCAAGGAGCGGCTGCAGCCTTCACTGTTGGATCGTTTGACGGACGACGAACCCGACAAAACAGTCGAGTCGCGCGAGCAGCGCGTCATGTCCGATGCTCGGCTGAAAGCTTCCGTCGTTCGAGATCTGAGTTGGTTGCTGAACGCCGAAAACCTTGATTCGTCGTATGACTTTGACGACTGCGAATTGGCTAAGCGTTCGGTGATCAACTTCGGCATCCCGCCCCTGTCCGGACGCACCGCATCGGGCGTCGATTTGCGTCGACTGACTCAGGAACTTCACGATGCAATTTGCGCCTTTGAACCACGTCTGATTCCGACGACGGTTTCGGTCAACGCCGTTCTCTCGCAACAGCTGATGAGTCGGAATACACTGAGCTTTGAAATCGAGGCCGAGCTGTGGGCGCAACCGTTGCCGATCCACTTGTTCCTCATGACCGAGGTCGATCTGGAGACAGGACACTGTCGCGTAAAGCCGGTCGACCGTTAGCCATAAGTTTCGTACGACTGGCAAGAACATGCCCGAATGATGGGTGACGAGGGACATGGATCCACGTCTATTAAAACTTTACGAGTCGGAACTGCAATATGTCCGCGAGCTGAGTGCCGAGTTCGCGCGAATTTCCGAAGATTGCCGGTCGACTCGGCCTGGAAGGCTTTGAATGTGCGGATCCTTACGTCGAGCGACTCATTGAGTCGTTCGCCTTCATGGCGGCTCGCGCGTTCAACTGAAGATCGATTCCGAGTTTCCCCAACTCGTTCAAAATCTGTTGGAAATCGTCTATCCGCACGTGTTGTCTCCCACGCCGTCGGTCGCCATCGTCCAATTCCAGCCGGATCTTACCGAAGGATCGCTCTCGGACGGTTTCCTAATTCCGCGAGATACGGCACTCCGAGGCAAAATGGTCAAAGGCGAGCAAACGCAATGTGAGTTCCGCACCAGCCATGAGGTGACGATGTGGCCACTGGAAATCTCGCAAGCCGAGTACTTCAGCCGCGAAGTCGCCGACATGGAATTGCCCGACCGAGTGCGGCACGCGGAAGCGGGTTTACGCATGCGGCTGCGAATTGCACCGGGGCATCGATTCGACGAATTGGCCATCGAGAACCTGCCCATTTATCTGCGCGGCGCGAAGATTTGCCAATGGCACTGTATGAACAATTGATGACCAAAGCCATAGCCGTGCTTGTGCGACCAGCCGAAGGCGGTGAGAGCTGGTACGAGTTGATCGACCCCCGTATGATCCGGCCGCTCGGTTTCGGCCCGCAACATGCATTGATCCCGTTTCGATACTCGTCGTTCGATGGATATCGGTTGTTGACCGAGTATTTTCTATTTCGTGAACGCTTTCTCTTCGCGGACATTGGCGGGCTAGGTGCTCTACGACGCGTTACCGAGTCAGAAGTCGACGTGATCGTATTGTTTGAAACGGCCGCCTGGGGCCTTTCCAACTCGGTGACCGCGCAAAATCTTTGCCTCTACTGCACGCCGGCGGCGAATCTGTTTCCTCGTCGCGTGGACCCAATCCGGGTCGATCGGCGACGTCCCGAGCACCACATCGTTCCCGATCGGACGCGTCCCTTGGACTTCGAAGTCTTTCGAGTGGACCGAGTGCTGGGGCTCAATTCGGACGGCGGTGAGCGCGAGTTCTTTCCCTTCTATTCCTTGGTCGATCATTCGAACGACGATGAGCGAGCGTATTTCGCGATACGACGCACACCGCGCGTGCTGTCGTCGCGACAGAAGAAGTTCGGCACGCGATCTAGTTATTTGGGTAGCGAGGCCTTTATTTCACTAGTCGATCGAAAAACGGCTCCGTATTCTGCTGATCTGCACGTACTGGCCATCGATGCCCTTTGCACCAATCGTGACCTCCCACTGCAGATGCCCGTCGGCCAAGGCGACACCGACTTCAATCTGGCTTCCGGTGCCCCGATTAGCTCGATCCGGTGCATTACAGGTCCCACTCGCCCTCAACCCTCGCTAGCGCATGCGCGCCGGGGAAATGATCTGGAAGTTGATTAGTCATCTGTCATTGAATTATCTTTCGATTTCGGATCAAGGAGCGACGGCGCTGCGCGAGATCTTGCGGTTGTACGCCGACGTCGGAGATGTCGTCGCTCAAAAGCAGATTGACGGGATCCGGTCGGTCGGCAGCGAGTCTATCATTCGTCCACTTCCCACGACAGGTCCACTTACGTTTGGCCGTGGACTACGAGTCACCGTAACGGTGGACGAAGAAGCGTTCGAAGGTGTCGGGACTTACTTGATTGGCGCCATACTCGAACTGTTTTTCTCAAAATACACCTCAATTAATTCATTCACGGAAACGGTGCTGCGCACGACGCAACAGCAGGAGATTGCACGATGGCCGGCCAGGATCGGACTTCGCCACATCTTGTAGAATTGATCGACCAATTGCAGCGAGAACCCTATGGCTTTGATTTCTTTCAAGCCATTCGCTTGCTCGATTGTGCGCACCCGTTCGCTCCACAAACAGGACGTTCGCGATACCTGGCCGAAGACTCGTTTCGAATCGGTCAGGAGCCGTCCGCGTCTTTCGCTCCATCCACGCTTGCCGAATTACAGGATGCGAATGATTTTCATCCCCCGCCTTATACAACGTTTTTTCGGCTGCTTGGGTCCCCAGGGTCCTTTACCTTTGCATCTGACCGACTATGCGTTTTCGCGCATCCAGCATCATGGAGATCATACGTTCTCTCGGTTCCTGGACGTCTTTCACCATCGCATGACCACGCTGTTCTATCTGGCTTGGGCGCGAGTTCGGCCGACGGTGAACTTCGATCTCGGATCAAAGGACCGCTTTGGAGAATATGTCAGCTCGTCGTTCGGACTCGGCATGACGTCGTTGATGAGCCGGGATGCGGTTCCCGATCAGGCCAAACGTCATTTCGCAGGACTCCTCAGTTGCCAAACAAAACATGCCGAGGGCTTGTTGGCGATCCTGCAAGCCTACTTTCAACTTCCCGTCGATCTAGAGACGTGGGTCGGACAATGGATCGAATTGCCGGAGGACTGCCAATGCCGTATGGGGACACAATTTGGCTCCGGTCAATTAGGTCAAACGCTGGCTATTGGCTCGCACGTCTGGGATTGCCAGCAAAAGTTTCGTGTGATCTTCGGTCCCCTTGACCTGGACGAATTTCACCGCATGTTGCCCCTGGCTTTTCGATACGCCGAAACGGCGGACATATTGGAGGACGATACGGAGGGCGAATTCCCTGCGGCGGATCAGCAAAGTGACCACGCACCCGACGCGATTTTTTGGAACGGACGCATCTTTACCGGGCTTTGCGATGCTCCCTGGGCAGACGCCGTTGCCGTGCCGCATGGGCCGCATCGTCGCTGTGGGGAATAATGCCGAGGTGACGGCGCTGCGAGGAGCGGACACGTCCATTATCGACCTGCAGGACGCGATCGTCCTGCCGGGAATCCTTGCCGATGCCCACGATTCTGGGTCGGAAACTTCTTCTTCGCCGCTCGTGGTTCCCGTCGATGGCTCTCGCTCAGCTCATCTTACGGAACTCCTGTCTCAAGTGCGCCGAGTCGTCAACGGCACCGCGGCTGGAACATGGGTCGTTGGCAAAGATTGGCCACTTCCGACGAGCGATCACCTCGAACCACGCGACATCCTCGATCAATTCGCGCCACATCATCCTGTGTTCCTCCGCGACACCCAAGGCGAGCTCGCTTGGGTGAACTCGAAAGCGTTACGACTCGCGGAAGTCGACGAGCAAACGGAGGCTCCCGCCAACGGAACCGTTGGACGCCATCCGACCAGCGGACGCCTGCGCGGGACAATTACGCTGGCCGCGATTGATTGGTTCGAACACCGCGTGTCTGACGCAGCATTCCCATCCAAGGAATCGGCGGACGACTTGGGCTCTACTTATCACCGTCGTTGGTCGGTTTTGGAGTCGCGGGTGCGTCAGTCCGCCGAAGCGGCTCAGACAACCGCGTCAACGCCAGCAGAACCAGCCACGGAACCTGGGAATATGTCCGACCTGGCGGAATCTTCACCGGACGCTGCGTCCTTCAACGAACCTCGTCTCGGCCAGGCGTTGCGGCATGAAGCGGAACACGACAGAGCACGTCGACACCACCAAGTCTCACAGCATGGCGCTGAGGAATCCGGAGAAATACCGCCGCTGAGCGATTATCTCGAGGACGCGATACACCAATTGATTCACGATGAGTCGTCGGCCGCCGACAGCGATGGCTCTCCGCGAGTTTTGACCCCGGGTGAATACGCAGATATGACGGTCATCGATCAGGACTGGCTCGAATTGCTAAAACGAAATGAGTTGTCGCGATTGCACGCAACTCGAGTGTCGGCGGCCATATTTGACGGCGACCTGGTACACAATCGACAACTAGACGGCGCTCAGGGGAACGGTTTGCATGATCTTCGGGTCGCCGATCCAAGACGACGAAAATCCAGCGCTGCGAGACAACTTTCATTAGACCAGGCCGGCGCGGCACTCGGCGGAGCACGGCCGTGTTGCGGCGAATGCAGATACGGCCGCGATCAACTCAACGCAAACCCCTCGGTCGTCCACAGCATCCACGGCGGCCCGGGCAGGCCAACCGATTAGCCTCGAACGACTCGCCGCCGTAGTGCGGGGTTATGTCGGCGATTCCCTGCAGTGGGACGTTAAGTTGATTTTGAACCACCTTGACGCACCTCCCTTGGGGCTGGGCTTGCAAGGGTATCTTGGGTGGACGACCTGGTTGCTGCGAGACAGGCTTGAAAGTGATTCGGACGATCTGATCCTCGATGCGATGCAATTGGAACGCGAATCGACAGCCAGTCCATGCTACCGCATTAACGAGTCGTGGGATCATCAAGCCTTGGGACAGCGACGGGACGGTAGCTTGATTTTGTAGCTCGCGAGGTGATTTGATTCGTACTTTGTTGTCAATCGGCAGTCTTCGCCATGCGAATAATCTGGGACAACTGGGAGGGTCGAGATGGAGATTAGTCGTGCCGCCTTGTTCGGTAAACTTAATCGTCTGGCATACCAGACTATTGAAAGTGCAACGACGTTCTGCAAGATGCGGAGCAATCCGTATGTCGAGTTGGCACACTGGCTTCACCAGATCCTTCAATTGCCCAATTCGGATCTGCACGCGACGATCCGACATTTTCATTTGGATCCTGCTCGGTTGGCAAAAGATCTGACGGAATCTCTCGACCGTTTGCCGCGCGGGGCGACATCAATTTCTGACCTGTCGTCGCATATTGAAGAGGCCGTTGAGCGAGGATGGGTGTACGCAACTCTGCTGTTTGGCGATTCGCAAATTCGCACGGGATATTTGCTGGTCGGCATTCTCAATGCAAGGGGTTTGAGCTACGAGCTGATGGGGATATCGCAGGAGTTTCAAAAGATTCGCTTGCACGAGCTATCTGAGTCCTTTGCAAAGATCACAGCGGGCTCTCCGGAAGAGCGTCAAACCGCGACCGACGGGACTCAACTGGGCCACGGCCCTGCCGACACGAAAGATGGGGACCACGTCGCTCCAGCGGCTCTCGGCAAACAGGAAACGCTGCAAAAGTACTCCGTTGACCTAACGGAGAATGCCCGCGAGGGGCGAATCGACCCGATTATCGGGCGTGACGAAGAGATTCGCCGGATCGTCGATATCTTGATGCGGCGACGGCAGAACAATCCAATTCTGACCGGCGAAGCCGGAGTCGGCAAAACGGCTGTGGTGGAAGGTTTCGCCCTGCGCATCGCGGCTGGCGATGTTCCACCTCCTTTGCGGAACGTCACGGTTCGTTCATTGGACGTGGGGGCGTTGCAGGCGGGCGCGAGCATGAAGGGAGAGTTTGAAAGTCGTCTTAAACAAGTGATTGAAGAGGTTCAGTCATCGGAGCAACCGATCATCTTGTTTATTGACGAAGCACACACCTTGATCGGCGCGGGTGGCGCCGCGGGGACGGGTGATGCCGCAAACCTGCTCAAACCGGCCTTGGCACGGGGACAGTTACGCACGATCGCGGCGACCACCTGGGCCGAATATAAAAAGCATATCGAGGCCGATCCGGCACTCACGCGACGATTTCAGATGATTCAGGTTTCGGAACCGAGCGAAGAGAAGGCGCTGCTGATGATGCGCAGCATGGCCTCGACCCTAGAAAAGCATCACCGGGTCCAAATTCTGGATGAGGCACTCGAAGCCGCGGTGCACCTTTCGCATCGCTATGTCCCCGAACGCCAACTACCTGACAAATGCGTTAGCCTTTTGGACACAGCCGCCGCACGGGTAGCCATCAGCCAGCATGCCGTTCCCGCCGCCGTCGACGACTGCGCGGCGACGGCTGCAAGTCTTGGATACCGAACTCAAGATCATTGAAAATGAAGAGGTCGTTGGCATCGACACAAGGCAGCGTGAAGACAGCGTGCAGACCAAGCGTGAGGCGGAGCAATCGCGACTGTCCGAGTTGGAAGAGAAATGGAAACAGGAAAACGAGTTCGTTCAACGGATTCTTGTAGCTCCGCGCCGAGTTGCGTGGTGCGTTGGCGAAAGTGGAAGGCACGAAAAGTACACTCGAGTCTCAATCGGATCAAGCAGCCAAGGACGTGACCGTCGATAGCCGCGAATCGACAGCGGGCCGCTCTCAGATGCCGCCGCCTGGGAAACCTCGTGAGGAGTTACTGAAAGAACTCAAAGAATTGCAGCAACAGCTGGCGGATCTGCAAGGGGAATCTCCGCTTATTTTGCCCAGCGTCGATCGACAAGCGGTTGCGGCCATCGTCGCAGAGTGGACGGGGATTCCTGTCGGGCGAATGGTCAAGAACGAAATGCAGGCGATACTGGGTTTGGCGGATACGCTCGAATCAACGAGTGATCGGGCAGAAACATGCGTTAGAAATGATCGCCCGGCGGATCCAGACTTCGCGCGCCGCCTTGGACGATCCACAGAAACCGATCGGCGTGTTTCTGCTCTGTGGGCCCAGCGGTGTGGGCAAGACCGAAACGGCGCTCGCCTTAGCCGAAACGTTGTACGGCGGCGAACACAATATGATTACGATCAACATGAGTGAGTTTCAGGAGGCTCACACCGTATCGTCACTTAAAGGCGCCCCACCCGGGTACGTCGGCTACGGCGAAGGAGGCGTTCTGACAGAAGCGGTCAGACGACGCCCCTACAGTGTCGTTTTGCTGGATGAAGTGGAAAAGGCGCATTCCGATGTTCACGAAATCTTCTTCCAGGTGTTTGACAAGGGCATGATGGAGGATGGCGAAGGTCGGTTAATTGACTTCAAGAACACGTTGATTCTCTTGACATCGAACGTGGGCAGCGACTTAATCATGAACATGTGCAGGGATCCCGATTTGCTGCCGAGTACCGAAGGCATCGCGAAAGCCCTGCGGAAGCCGCTGTTGCAGACATTTCCGGCCGCGTTGCTAGGACGCCTTGTGACCATCCCGTATTATCCGCTGTCGGACGACATGCTAAGGCGTATCGCACGACTTCAGCTGGAGCGAATTCGACACCGTATTGAAGTCAACCACGGCGTGGCATTTGCATATGCGGATGAGGTTGTCGACCTGATTGCGGCCCGCAGCACGGAATTGGAAAGTGGCGGCCGAATGATTGATGCCATTCTAACGAATACGTTGTTGCCGTCCATCAGCCAGGAGTTTCTCCGCCGGATGATGCTCTCGGAGCCCGTCGGCGGCGTCAAAGTCTCGGCGAACAACGATGAGTTTCAGATCGATTTTGATGATTAGTTTAGTCACGTATCCGAATCAGATCGCCGGCATGCTCAACTTCGATAGCACCTGCCCGCTGCGAGCGGCAAAGTAGCTCGATACTCTCCTGAGGGAATAGCTGATATTCTTGTTCTCGCGAGTCGAGTTGGACTCGGACCGGACGACTTCCCGCGTTACGAATCCGAATACACGGCTCCAACCGCTGCAGTTCGGACGCCTCTTCAGTCGTCGGGGGAACCTGCGAAGATACGATGATATCGCGGATGATTTCTGATGGTTCGCGGTCTTCGATGCCGCTCAGCTTATAGATCACCCGCTGCAACAGCGTCCGGTACTTGGGTACACTCGGCGACGTGGGCAGCGCGAGCTGATAGGGCTCGCCACCCGCGTGCGTGTCTCCCTCAAAGTAGATCCGATCGACGTACCGGCTGTCCACCTGCCTCCATCCTCGCGACTCCAAGTAGAAGACCACGGCTTCCACGTGCAGTTGCCGCATGGAGGCGGGCATATTGAACTTATCACTCATGAAATATCTTCACTTCCTGGGCCCGTCGGCGTCAGAGGCCTTCTAAAAGTTGCTTTAGCTCCGGATCGATGTCGTCCTCACCTAGGACATCTTGCGACGTTCCGTGGGCAGTTTCCTCACTGAGCTGCGCGAGTAATTCATCGAGTTCGTCGCCGGTATCCTCAGGAGCCAGTGTTACATCGTCACTTGCGTCATCCGCTGGATCGGCAGTGGAGCGGCCGACCACGGTATCGACCAGGTCAGTGGCCTCGTCGGCGAGCCGATCGACTTCCTCGGAAAGCGCAGAGCCTGTTTCGATCGGAGCGTCTGCGAACGAGCAGTCGACGGCCGCCCATGCGCCGGCCAATGGACCGCCGTGCACCGCCTCAAACCCGCCCAACCTCACTTCGGGCCGTCCGCGCATCGACAGCAACGGCATAAAGCCTTCCGTGCACAGCAATCGCGCCAATTCTTCATGAATAAACCGTTCCGTACAGGGCAGCGCGATTTGATCGCCGTACTGATCGAAATAGTAATATACGGGCAGGTCATCCACGGTCATAATACTGCCCAACTCCATTGCGTGCGAACCCTGCTCGCTATAGGCATTCCCTAAGAGGAGCGCCGCCAATATCGACCCGTTGCCCCACAGCATTCCCTTCAGTCCACTTTGCTGAGTAAACTCTTCGAATGGAAACGAATCGATGGGCTCCGTTTTTTTGCCATAGGGCCACCGAAGCAAAAACCGTGGCAACGCGAGCCCGAGGTAGGCGGAGTGAGGTAGTTGACGCAGATTGGTCCAGGACGGTCCCACCAACGGATGCCGGACCTTTGTCTTTTTGGGATTGAAATCGTCCAACACATGCGCCGACATGCCGGCGACGAATGGAGATTGCGCCGCCGCAGCAATCTTCGCCATGCGTCCCAATAATTCAGCATGGGGGGGGCTCTGATCAAAATCGTACATGCCAATAATCGCTGAAAAGGGACCGTACTGTAAATCCGTCTTCGGCTGCTCGACAAACAATTTGTAAACGCCAGTCTCGTCCAGATCGTCGCCCGAGCTGAGATCAGCGGCAAACTCTTCGGCCGAAATATCAAACAGGACGACTTCGACGTCAGTACCACATTCCAATCGTCGCGTGAGCAGATCGAGCGAGCGCCACGCCGCTTCCGCGGCTTGGAAGTCGGGATGATGTAGCACTAGGCGTAGTGTCGTTGACACTGCCTGGTCGATGGCAGTCAGCAGTGATTCCTGACGTTGATCGGGCGCTGACACGATATCAGGCGCTACAAGTGGACCAATCAAGCGGTCGGTAATCGATTCGGTAGACGTGGCCTCTTTTTCCTGGCCGATCAAGCGGGCAAAGTCACTTAAGCGCCCGACCGGAATTGTTGTGCTCGCCGACTTCGAAACGGGAAGCGAGAAGTTGGTCGGCGCCTGGCTAGTCAAGGCCAACACCTTTTCTGCTGCAGCAGCGAACGTGGAAACATTCTGCAGAGATCGCCGTAATCCGGTCAGTTCGCTAAATACATCCAGATGTTGATACAAGGTGTCCGGATGAAAGTCATCCATTGACTGAATCTGAAGCTCGGCCGCCGCGTCCCCTCCCAGCGGCAGGTGAAGGCGCAGCTTGGCCCGCGCGAGCAAATCATCCAGATTGTCGACGTCGACCGAGCCGAGCCGGCGTGCCAGCAACGAATCCCCCGCTTCAATTGGACTTCGATTCGCACGACCGGACAGATCGCCCAGTAAGGCCATGCGAAACGGCGCGTCGCTGGGTCGCGGGCGGGCTGCCCCCGCACTGCTCAAACGACCGAGATTCATTGAGTATTTCATGAATTAACCCCCTGCCCCATAACATTCGACGACAACGAATTTCTGGGGCGGTACATTCCTGGCGCTGACGCGCGATGACGTATGATGGATAATAATCCTGGAGACTTCTCGCCAAAACGGAATTGCCGCTATGCTACGCCCCGGTGACGAACCCATTCCTGGATACCGATTAGAGTCTTTTTTAGGCAGCGGTCAATTCGGTCAGGTTTGGCGAAGCACGGCACCCGGTGGTGGATCGGCGGCCCTAAAGTTCTTGGATCTAGGCGGAAAAGAAGGCTGGAAAGAATTTCGTGGCATCCAGCGCGTCAAGGAGATTCGGCACGCCCACCTCATGCCAGTGACGGCCTTTTGGTTGCTGGACGAAGCGGGCAATATTCTCGACAACGAATCAATTCGCCACCTCACCCAGGATGACGATGCCCTACGCGATACCATTCTGCCCGGACACGCCCAGGCGACGTGCTCACCTCGGTGGCTGGTCATCGCGCGAACTGCTGGCGGACGGGACGCTACTGGACGAGTTAAAGCGTTGCCAGGGTCGAGGACAAAAAGGCATCCCATTAGAGACTTTATTGGTTTACATGGAGGAAGCCGCGAAGGGCATTGATTTTCTCAATTCCGCCCGACACGATCTGGGAGGGGGACTGTATACGGTGCAGCATTGCGACATTAAGCCCGCCAATATGCTGCTGGTCGGCGGCTCCGTATTGATTTGCGATTTCGGCGTGGCTCAGCTCCTCTCGGCGGCAGACCAACAGGCGAAAGCAACGGGCATGTTGGGATCTCCTGCCTACATCGCTCCCGAATGTTTGGATCAGTCGCCGAGCGCTACGTCGGATCAATATTCGCTCGCCATCTCGTACTATGAACTCAGAACGGGTGATTTGCCGTTTGCGGAACAGACGGCCGTCGGTGCCATTACGGCCCATCGCACAGGAAATCTTGATCTAGCACGACTGCCAGATCGGGAACGCGCCGTGATTGCGCGGGCCACTTCAATTCGGCCTGAAGATCGCTTTCCCAATTGTCTAGCAATGGTTCGCGCTCTGAAACAAACCACGCAGGCCATTAGTCGACCGCCGACGCGATCATGGTCCTTGCAGTGGATGGGACTGGGGATCACTTTAGCCGTGGCCGGTGCGATATTCGTACTAGGCTGGCTGCTGACCAATCGTCCCAAGCCACCGCGGCCGACAACACAGATTACGATCCAAGTGGAGCCACCAGGTGCGGAACTCTTGGTCGATGGCGAAATCGTAGCATTGGCGGAGGGCCAGGCCACGATCGAGCGAGATCCGCTTGCGCAGTTTGAAATTGGTCGCGTCCCATGGTGCTGATTTCGATGTCGAAGTCCGGCAGATTGATCTGCAGGAGCAACCTTCCGACGAGCCGATTCGTATCGAGCTGCAACCCAGCACGCCGTTCCTGATTAAGGAAAGCTGGCGGAAACTTCTCGACCAACAAGTCGATGACGCCGTCGATCTTTACGCACGGGCCATTGAAAAAGACGCGAATTGTCGTGACTTTCCCGCTCCATACGTGTTGCTCTCACGAGGCACTTCTGAAAATGGCAATGAAATCCGGGCCATGGAAGTCAGCCGCGATGGCAGCTGGTTGGCTGTCGCGGGCACGGACGGCGTTGTCCGCCGCCTGGAACACGCAGTCGCATTCACTGGATCGTGAAAGTACCGTATTGCATCGTCACGACGGACCCGTTGAAGCGCTGGCCGTAGGACAAGATTGGGTGATCTCCGCGGACAGCATGGGGACACTGATTGCCAGCTCGCTGCGCAATGCGACCTCGAGGAATCTCACTCAGAAGCTGGAGTCTGTAGGTATTGTCCGCTTAGCGATTACCGCAGACGACCGGTTTGTGATCACGGCCAACGATGGTAACGTCCGGCGCTGGACCTTATCCCCTCAAGGCATTCGTTCTGATCCTATGCCAATTGGGCATCATGAGGAGCTAATTGACGTGATTCGCGTAACGCCCGACGATCGTCGGGTGATCACGGGCAGTTGGGACGGGACCGTGATGGAATGGTCCATTGACGGCGGTTCGCAGAACGGGGTTGAATTAGGTCATTTGAGCGAAGATGTCTATGCGGTTGCGGTTTCTTCGCAGTCCGTCGCATTGGCGGGCGCGGAGAACGGCAACGAGAACCACGTTTACGTCTCGACCTTAGGCGGAGGCAACCAGCAACAATTGGCCGAAGGCGATACGTCGCCGATCGTCTGCCTACGTTTTGCTGAGTCTGGACGTTGGCTGGCAGCCGGCAGCGAAGATTCGGGGCGCATAACCGTCTGGCAACTTGGGGCCGACGATCAGTGGCAACACGTTCCGCTGCCGACACAACATCGCGATTCGGTCAATTCGCTCGTGTTTGATCGCGACAGCGAATTGCTGGCGTCCGCCGGTAACGACGGACAATTGATCTTGTGGGACCTGACAACGGCGACTCAAAGGATCGCGGTTCTCCAGCGACAAGCTGTTCCCATCGTTCGTATGTGTCTTGGCGCGGAGGGCCGGTGGGTTTTCACGGCCAGCGCGGATGGCCAGGTCAATGCCTGGGACCTGCAGAAATGTCGCGTAATTAAACGAGCTTGCGACCGCGCCGGCGTGACCGCTCAGCCTGCATCGACTCCCACCACCGGCGTTGAGGCGTAGGAGTCCAATTCGCTCAGGCCGTTGCCTCGTTTCATCCCTATTCGATCAGATCAAGGAAAACGGGGCCTTGATGCGGATAGTACTCAAATTCAGATTGACCCGCTTCGTCGTTCCATCTCAGTTTCGTGCGTACGTAATCCGCCTCCGCGCTCTGCGGCCAATAAGCCAGAATTGCGGTAAGGTGCTCCCGCGCTTTTGACGCGTCCACGAATTCCTCACCCACGCCCCAGTCGCCACTGAAGATGCCGGCCAACATCCAATGCGCTCGCAGCGCCAGATGCAATTGGACTGCATCCTGACCGCTGGCGGATACATCAGTCAGCCTTTCATACAAAGAAATCGCCTGCTGAACATCCTTTTCCGCGAGGAGTGCGTAATCGGCAAGAATCTCAGTTTTTACGTCGTTGGAAACCGTGGGACGGTCGCGCGTACTTTTGGCACGCTCTAACTCGGCACGAGCCACGCCAAATTCTTTGGCGGCTTGCTCCGATTTGCCACTCGCCTCGGCGACCTGAGCCTGGCTAAAACAACAATTGGCCAACAGCTGATGCGCGATGGGATTATTCGGATCGATTTTGGCAGCGCTCTCTAAGGTCCAACGCGCCGTCATCAGGAAGGCAGCCGAATCCGGATTCGCACTATCCATTCCCGCAGCTTGTTCCAGCAACTCATAGGCCTCCAGCAACGGACTTACGGCTTCCGTCACGTTGGACACCGGAGTGGTCAGTCCGGTGGTCACGGACTGATTATCCCGAATGGTGTTGAATACTCTCACGAGCTTGGCGTCACTGTGATTGGCAACCACCGTATTTACGACATCGGTGACCAAAGCGCGTGTTGCTTCGTCGACCGAGGTTTTGCTGCCACGTCCCGAGACAATTGTTCTGCCGTCCGTGCCACGGTAGATCGAGGACTGAACCTCGACGAATCCGTTTGCCGACGACAGACTTCCCCACAGAACGTAATCTACATCTAACGAGCTGGCCAGCAGTTGCAGGAGTTGTTCGTCCGATAGACCTCGCGAAGATAGCTCCCGAAAACGTTGTTGCACAGCGCGCGAGGACTTAACCTCGAGTCCTGCGACGTTGCGAAACCTTCGTCGTAGATCGGTTGCGATTCGCACCTCGGGACGATCGGCTCGAAAATCGAGCTCCGCTAAGGGCAGATGAGGTAAGACCGCGATTCGTGCGCAACGCGAATCGGATAGGAGCGACTCTGCCTGGCGGGCCTTTTCACGTGCCTCGTTCACTTGTTCTTGGGTTATTTGGCCGATGCCCGTGTATTTCGAGGGCGCACTTTTCTGCGGCAGCCATGATGGCTCGGCGAATGTCCGGGTACGAGAGATCCAGCAGCAAACCACCTGTCTCGGATGACAGCGTGCTCATGAATTGACGAGTTCGATCTAGGACCGCTTCCTGCGCTTGTTGTTCTTCAGGTCGGCTAGTGGACAAGATGCAATTGATGTGGATCTGGCGCGAATTCGCTAAACCAGCCAGATGTTGCGTGTCGTAGCGTCGACGAGCCCCTGTCTGGGGCTCCTCAAATCCCGCGTCGAAGGGTGGCGCGTCGCCGATCACCAAAAGCCAGCGCGTCGTCTCGTCATCAGTCGACCATTCCAATTGTTCGATGGCGGCATGCACGCCCGCATCAATCAGCTCGTGAAAATAGGGTGCACCACTTTCCGTTTGCAGCGACTCCACCGCCTGCCGAAACGCCTCACGATCTGCCAAGAATTGCTTGCCCGCGACCTTCAAGGGAAAATCGAGCTCGCCGGAAGGCGCCCCGACATCACGGTAGACGACTAGCTGGTAGGCGACATCCGCCTGTTTGTAAAGCTCCAGATCGCGCAGCATCGTGCCAATCGTTTGTTTGATGCCATCGAGACTGGCATCCATGCTGGATGTCCCATCCAGCACGACGCCGACCTGTAATCGGGGTTTGGAGTGTTCGATTAGATCGAGAAAGTTGCGTTGCACGAGGCCCATTGTGCGATTGGGCGGGTTACGGTCCGGACTGAAAATTGTTGACAGCGCCGCAGCGGCCGGCGCTACGTCCGCCGCACGAAGCATCGACGGCAACGTCCCTATCGCAATTCCCAGAAGCAAGCGGAAACACTGGACCGTGAACGTGCGCATGTCGCACCGGGGCACTTCGACTCGATTCATCCCTTGACATGACCGGCTCCTCCTGGGCTGGTTCGACCGATGCCGCCAAGGTTGGAAAATCCTGGGCGGACTGCTCTGGCTTGCTTGTAGAGGCCCTGTCATTGTAGACAATTGACGGCAGGGTCAGAAGCAATGCCGAATTATACGTACGTTTCACGCCGTGCCTCAATGGGCATACACGGATGAACATTTGCCGAGGCAAGTTAGATATGAGTGTTTACCACAGCACCGTGCGATGGTTAGTCCTTTGGGTCGTCTTGGGATTGGTCCCCGCGTCTGCACAGCTGCCCGATGAATCACAGTTGCCCCAACCTCCTCATGCACAGACGTTACCGTCGGAAGCAAGCCTACCGCCGACCGTGCAGTCGGCGCCGCCAGTCTCTGAGCAACCTCTTGAGACACCCAACACGACGGAACTTCCGGGCGAAGCGACCTTGCCAACGGTTGTCCAGGCTCAAGTCGACGCCCCAGCAGCTGCCCCGGCCGATGCCGAACCAGAACAATTGCTCCGATTGCAGCAGAGCGAAGATCAGCGGCCGTGGCTGCGTCTTCAGTCTCAGGGACATCTCGATCGCGTGCGAGCGATCGCGTTTTCCAGCGACTCGCAGCGGTTATTCGTTGCCGGGGACGACAAGCAAGTTCTGGTATATCGACGGACCGTAAATGACACGTTTGAATACGAGCGCTCGGTGCGCTGGCAAGTGCAACGCGGCCAGGCGGGTCGCATTTACGCGCTGGCAACGGGATCGGGCACTCTCGCGCTCGGGGGTTACGGCGCGATGGGGTCACTGGGCGAAATCCTGCTGGTCGACCCTCGCACCGGCGATTTGCAGCAGCCACTGTGGGATGCTCAGCATGGTCATCGACAACGTTTGACCTCCCTATCGCTATCGCCCGAAGAGAACGATCCAGCACTTGCCTCGATGGACCAAAATGGCCGCCTGCTTCTCTGGCAGAAAGACCCGAACACGGGGATTTGGCAAGCGAAGCAGCTTGCGTACGACGAATCGCAGGCTGTCCCGCTGCAGCTGGATCGTACTCTTCATCCCGTTGTAGCGCTTTCGCATGATCGGGTCGTGGCTCCCAAGTTCGCGGGCCGTAATGGCAACCAGGTTCGGTGGCAACTCAATGTCTACGACGCAACCACCGGCAGTGCGAGCTTGATCTCTCCTCCAGGTGAGTTCCATTTCGGTATGGTGACAGCTCTCGCCGCATCGGCCTCCGGGCAACGTCTGGCATCGGCTGACAGTCAGGGTCAATTGTTCCTTTGGGACTTGAACCGGCTCAATGTGCGTGTGCGGCACGTGCTGCCGGGAATCGCCTCGGCGCTGAGCTACCGTCCTGATGGAGAAATGTTGGCAATCGGCACGGGTTACGCAGGAAAGCGACTCGTACAACTCTGGGACTTGCGGAATCCCCAACTTGCCGTGACGGTCTTCTCGCAAGAGGTCACGCACGATGTGTTGGCATGTGCCTTGAGCCCAGATGGCGCGTTCATGGCGTACAGCCAAAATGGAGATGTCGTGATCCGTAGCGCGGGCCAGCCGGCGGCACAAGCCATGACGATTCGCGCGAATCTTCCGATGCCGACTCGCGTTGCGTTTGCAAAGCAGCCACCGTACCGTGTCGCGATTTCCACGGCAGTCGGCTCCGGTCAGCCATTGGATACCGTGTTTGTTCCGCACCTTGGCCAACTGGACACGTCACCCGTACGCGCGACAGATTGGATGGAGTCGTCAGCGACACGCCAAGGGTGGGCGGTGAAATGGGACACCCAGACCGGCGAAATATGGTTAGAGCAGAATGGACAGCGGCGGGGGCGCATTCCCCTGACGATGTCGATCGACGGTGTACCCACTGCGGTCGAATGGCTAGATCAGCAGGGCACGGTGCAATGGGTCATATTGGGAACGACGGGCAGCAATCTGTACGTATTTCAGATCGCCCTACAGGGTGACTGCCAGCTTGTCCGAACGCTGCGTGGTCATACCGGTACGATTACGTCGATCTCGCGATCCCACGACCAGCGCTATGCCGCATCCGCTGCTACGGACCGGACAGTCCGAATCTGGAACCTAGACGGGCTTGAAGAAGATGCGATGATCAATCGCTGGGGCGCGACGTTTGACGTGACCGGCAACGAACTTGTGGTCGACTCGATCCGCCGAGATGGTCCGCTGTATTTTCGACATTTGCGCGAGGGTGATCGAATTCGCGAACTCATTCTCGTCGACAACGTGAATGGGGCCGAACGCGTCACGACCATCGATCAGCCGCAGGATGCGCTTCGCGTGTTGCGCGAGCGCCGCTCGGCGAATTTGACAGCCTTTGTATACCAGCGCGCGCCGCGCCACCTGTGTCGTTCCAGTCGTTTCCGGCGTGGCAGCCGTTGGCGACATTGCACGTCGCACGCAATCGCGAGTGGGCCTTTTGGACGCCCGCTGGTTTCTACGATGCCTCATTTGAAGGTCATAAACTGTTCGGCTGGCAGGTCAATCGCGGTCTGAGTGCCTTGCCGGACTTCTTCCTGGCGGCGCAAGTTCGCGGTTTTTTTGAACGTCCGCAAGTCATGACGCGGCTGCTTGACGCAGGCAACCTTCCCGCAGCGTTCGAACAAGCGCTCCTCGATACTCCGGACAATTGGTCGACACTACTCGCTCAGCAGGAACAACTAAGCCCGCGCATTACCATCTCGCAGCCAGCGCCGGATCAGGTAATTGAGGGAGCGATGATCGCGGTAGCCGCTCAAATTCGTGTACCGGCAGGCCAGACGTTAATTCCCCCGAAGGCGTTCGCCAATGGTGTCGTCGCTCAGGAACGTCGCCTGATTCGCACAGAATCGATGGGCGAGACCATGGCCTATGACTTTCTTTGGCAAATACCTGCTCCAGCTGACCCGGAACTCTTGATTCAGGTGGCAGCTGCCACGGGCAACGAGCAAGCGTCCGAGGCTCGGGTCAAGGTTCGGCGGAAGGATCAGACCACCTCGCGCACACCTCGCATGTTTATCATCGCGGCCGGCGTCAATGATTATCAGGATGCGGGCGTCCCGGATTTGAAGTTCGCCGTCAACAATGTCCAAGGAGTGGTGGGCGCTTTGGAAACAGGTGCGGAGCGGTTATATACGTGCCAGGCGGTCTCCCTGCTGGACGACAACGTAACTCGTGCAACGTGGCAGATCACATTAAGAAACTGCGTCGACCGCCTTCGCAGAGAGGCCGCACCCGATGACTTTCTGGTCCTGTTTCTCTCCGGTCACGGCATCCAGGACGAACCGACGCAGACTTACTACTATGTCACCGCGAACGCACGGGTTCGAGATGTCTTGGCGCGTCGATACGAGGACTGCTTGTCGTTCGACGACTTGGGGGCGTTCGCTGAAGTCTCCTGCCGCAAATTAGTCATCCTCGATACCTGCCACAGCGGCGCAATCCTGCCACCTCGGCAACATGAACTCAAAAGTGCGCTGCGTCTCTTGCATGATGATTTGTTTTTGACACTTACGGCGTCCGAGGGTGGACAGGAGGCGACGGAAGTGACTCAAAGACAGTTTAGCCTCTTCACTTACTGGCTACTTCAAGCATTGCGCGGCGACGCCGACAAATTGGGGGGAAACCAAGATGGGCAGGTCACGCTGGCAGAGCTCGTCGCTTTTGTGCGACGACACGTCGCGGAAGAATCCGCCAGCAGCAGTCGGCTCCAATATCCGACGGCGGGACCGGCGGAATTATTGGACATTGTGTCCATTCCACTTACAGCGACGACGGTGCGCCCTCGTACCGCCACGTTGGGGCTTGTTAAGCCCTAAGCTCGATTTCGATCGTGACGAGAACCAGAGGGCCACCGATGCACGTAGCGGTACACGGCCGGAACTTGGCGGTCCTGGATGACGTGATGGACTGCTCTCTAGAAGTTACGGACAAATTGCACGCCAATCTCGGCGTCAAACGGCTTATCCGTTCCGTCTCGCAGCGGGGCCACGCCTCCGACTTTGAGGGACGACATCGCGCCAAGGCGGAAGAACAGGCCTCCGGTGAGGTTAAGGTAGTCGCGGCGGAGGTCCGGGACAAAGATCTGTTGGCCCGAGAACGCACCGTAATCTTGGTCCTCGAGTGTGGTCGTGTAATGCAGTTCCACCATCGGAGCAATACCGCGGACGTACTTGTTACGATTGTCTTGAAGTAACCAAACTCCCACCGAGTAGTCCAGCATCAATAAGGACTGAGGCGCAGGTCGCTGCTGACCGACCCAATCTGGACCGAATTGGGGTTGGCCGCGAAATCGAGTTGAGCGAAGAATTGCGTGAATACGAGATCATTCGGAGCATGGTAGACACCCAGGAAGGGCTGGAGATAAACCGCGTCATTGGAGAACTGGTTGAATAGCACATCGCCTCCAACTGAGAAATCGGGACCCGTCGGTAAGACAACCGTTAGCCCCGCCGAAACGAACTTTCCCGGTTCGCGACACACCAAGCCCTTGAAAGCCAAGGCCATGTTACCGAATTCGGTACTATTTAGATCGCCATTGGTATAGGCCGTGGGCGCCGCACTGACAGTATTGGCGAAGGGAACTCGCACCTCGAAAGATCCCCAACCGTCCAGGCAAGTCTTTTCCAATCCAAAGGTGTAACGATCTAAATCGCGGTCCTGACTGGCGATGTCCACGACGGCATTGTGAAAATGGTGATAGTTGAAGAACACTCGATCTTGCGGGAACGGGCTATTATTTTCCGCGAACTTGTATGGCCGATCTCCTCCGCCGACGGCCACAGTCGCTCCTTGGCCAATCGAACTGCCCGGGATCGTGACATAGTTGTACCCACCAGCGAAAAAATCACCGATCATGCTGGGTACGCCGGACGGCCCCGCCACGCCGCCGTAAGACGCGGCAAGGTTTCCCGAGGAAATGGACGGTGAGGAAAGGTCGGATAACGCAGGTCCGGCATCCGATGTGATCGACTCTCCAGTCGGCGGTGTGGTTCCGTCTGATAGGGGCGTCGGCGCAATCGGCGCCGATGGTTGGCGGTCACTTTCCTGGTAGAAAGGTTCGCAGTCCGTCGGTGTGCGCCGGCTCGCATCCGTCGTCGCAGGCTCCCAGGACGACGCGTTGCTGAGCAGTTGCTATCCTCGCCGTGCACATCGCGAAGACAATAGCGCACAGCATCATCGACCGATGCGATTGCATTGAGCTGAACACTGGCACTAGCCTCCAAGCGTGAGACCTGATCGTCCCAAAAACGAAACCCACACCATGTCTATCTTCGACGAGTCGATGGAAATAACTGGAGCATCTCAGGACATCTTGTGCTACTTTCGTGGTGCGCTGTTGCTAAAAACGTTCAGCCCAAGACGGTCTAAGTTCGCCAATCCGAAAACCAAGCCTGTTTTAACGCGGAGGTATCGCCGCACCGTTGCTACCGGCCTTGCATTGCTGGCGACTTCATTGCTTGCTGATCCTCGTTTGGGCGTTCGCCCACGGTCACGTCGACTGCCACGGGGACTCCTTGGCGGATGACCCGCACCGAAACGGTTGCACCAATTGGCGTCTGGGCGACCTGCCTTCCAAGCTGAACGGCCGACACGACGGGGATGTCACCCCAGCGTACGATAACGTCGTATGGCCGCAATCCGGCGGCGCGAGCGGGAGTCATATCGCCGACATCGCCGCTCAGTCCACCCACAAGTGCTCCCTGAGAGTGGCCGATGTCAATTGATCGGGCCGGGTCCACTGGCAAGTCGTCCAATCGCAGACCGATCCAGCCGCGCCGGACTTTGCCGGACTCTCGCAAATGTGCCAAGACATCGCGGGCTGTGTTGCTCGGGATGGCAAAACTGATACCGCTAAAAGATTGACCGATGATCGCTGTATTGATGCCAATGACCTCGGCATTCACGTTGACGAGCGGACCGCCGCTGCTGCCCGGATTGAGCGCAGCGTCGGTCTGCAGGAAATTCTGAAAGGGACTGCTGGCAACCGTATCACGATCCACGGCACTGATGATTCCAAACGTGACACTTCGCTGAAGTCCATAGGGATTGCCTATCGCCCAGGTAAAATCGCCAGCGGCCGTGTTGTCGCTATCACCCCATCTCACGGCAGGGATGGACAGGTTTGCCACGACAAGCAGTGCCAGGTCAGTCAAGGCGTCGGCGCCCACAAGTCTTGCCGAATTCGGTTCCGAACCCGCAAACACGCGAATTCGATCTGCCCCGGCGACCACATGATAATTGGTCAGGACGTGTCCCTCGTCCGATACAACGATCCCGGTCCCTTGAGCGGCCGAGGGGATTGCGCCACCAAACAACTGCTGCAATTCAGGATCTCCTGCTGACGGCCGACGATCGACTTCAATGCGAACCACTGAAGGGCCGACTGTTTGCGAAATCTCTCGAGAAGCTGCTGAAAGCTCTCGAAACCAGGATTTCGTCTCATCCGGACTGGCGCTCGCGACCACCCGCGAATCACGGTAATGACCAGGGCTAGCCACAACAGTCCGCCGAGCCCCCAAGCAACAACAATTCGAACGGCGCGAGAATTCATAGCAATTTTCGATAATCCGCGTATACGGCGTGCGACTCGAGCGGCGTGTGCCCCCAGCCCATCCAATTGGTAAGTTGCACTGCCTTAAGTTCCTACCATGCTCGCGCGGGAACGGCCTCTGCAAAACAGCCACGCCACGCTTCGCTGACATCTGAGTTTAAGGGTTCTCGCGGAGTCGCAGGGGGCGGGACTGATGACTTCGACCTCGGTGCTATTCGGCGTCCATCTCCACCGTCAAATCCGTATCGTCCGACACCTCGATGCTGCCTTCGACCATGACATATCCCTTTGCGCACCGTATAGTTGTGCGTTCCTTGGGGCAGCTCCAAACTAGCCAACCCGTGTTCATTGGTTGATTCGGATAGGGTGCCAATATGGATCTGGGCTTCATCAATCGGATCACCACTCGACCGATCAATAACTTCCAAAAAAAATTCGCCGGGAGTCCCTTCTTCACTTGCGGCTGGCTCCCTTACCTCACCCGATTCCATGGCGACCGTTAGATCCGTGTTTTCGTCCACGTCCACCGAACCGCTGGCGGTCTTGTAGTTGTCCGCAGTCACTGAATACGTATAGTTGCCCTTGGGGAGCTCGAGTGTCGCGACGCCGATGCTGTTCGTATTCGCCGAATAGCTGCCGATTTGAATCACGGCGCCACTCACCGGGTCGCGAGTGGCTTGGTCAACGACCTCCACAAAGACATCGCCCATCTCGGTCGACTGAGCGGGCGAAGCTGTGTCGTCGTCAAACCGGTCATCCGAGTCCTCAGCGGCGAAGCTGCGCGAAACATGGTCTCGCCGCCGAATCTTTCGTCTATATCGCTATTGTTGTCGATGTCGTCGTCGTCGAATGTCGTCGCCGCCTCACCTTCTCCGTCGAGCGCGACTTGCAGATGCAAATCTTCGGACTCTGTGACTTCGACTTCACCGCGTGAGTCTTGATATTCGCTTGCTTTAACGAGATACGAATAGTCGCCCGCTGAGAGAAAACAAACCGCCTTGCCGCCAGAGTCGGTGAGCTGCGAATGGTTGGCCACCTGAACTTCGGCCCCCTCGATTGGAAGCCCCGATTTGCGGTCGGTCACGGAAATTGAGACGATATTATCGACCGACAGCGGATCGTGCTGCAGCTTCACCTCCAGTTCGCGTTGACCTGTGTTGGGCACGTCGATCAGCCCTTTTTCGCCATGGTACCGTTTGGCTCGCACGTGATATCGGTATTTGCCGGTTTGAGCAACGAGGTCGGCTAATCCCTGTCGGTCACTCCATTGGCTGACGCTTCCGATTCGGACGATAGCGCCCTCGATAGGTTGACCCGTCGCACGGTCGCGGACGGTGATTAAGGCACCGGATTCGAAGCGAGGCGAACGTCCTTCCAAGAGGGGCGCAACGCATTCCGTCTGCTTGTCCTGAAAAACGTCCGCCGAACCTCTTACTTCCGCAAAGCCATCGACGTTGACAACGTAAAGATACTTAGCCGGAGGCAGCATGAATTCCTGCGCCGACCCTGGGCATCACTTTGCTGAGTCACGCCTCCGGCCCGCACGTGTGCGCGGCGATCGGCCGCCCGGATGATTGATTCACCACGACCACGGCCAACCCTTCCACGCACTCCGCCGCCGGCCCGCCCGACGCAGTCTCGGCTGACCTTATTCCCCGCCCCGCGTCATCGACAGAAGCAGTGGACGCGGAGCTGGATTGATAATGCACGGTAATGTGCGTGAGCTGTCCATTCTTTACGTCAACAACTCCCGCGTCGATCGGATCGCCGCCGCCGCTCACGCTGTAACGATATTTTCCCGTGGGCAATTCGAATTCAACTCGACCGTGCCGGTCGCTTTCCTTCTCAATGCCCCCAACGCGGACTTGCATGGCGGCGACTGCGCTCCGGAAGTCGCGTCGACGATTGACACGACCACGCCCGTGGAAAAATTGGCTGCCCCCTGAGACGACCCGCGGTCGGAAGGCGACATCGCGAAATCTCCTTGTCAAATGGCTAGATGGTTTCAGCGCTTGGCCCTGAAGTATATCCTGCCACGACGGCATCGCCCACTGGCAAGATCACGGTACGATCGTCTTTGGTGCCAGGATTGCCCCGCAACGAATCGCTTGTCACCCCGGGATCCTCTGGTCGGCGACTTCCGACCTTGAAGGTCTCTAGTGGGTCCACTCAATATTGACGTAGGGCGTGATGCCGGGTTCTAAAACGGCCGTATTCGTGTACGGTCCTTGGTTGGGGAGGCGGAGATCGAGGTGCTCCAAATAGCCGCGATCCAACAGATTGTCGATACCGGCCATGACGCGCAGATCGGGAGTGATATTCCAATAGCCTCTTAGATGGAATACGGCAAAGCCCGGTGTTGGTAGCTCCAATGGAATCACGTCGATAACAGATGTCGTGCCAATCCGCAGTGCCCCTAATCGATGCTGGTCGTTGACGATTCGGCTGCCGAAATCTAGTCCCCAATCATTGCCGCCGGATTCGTCGAACAGCCGAATTCCCGCGCTTCCTTCGAATGGTGATATGCCGTTTAGCGGGGCGTGGATGACGCGGTCACGGCCGTCCAGGTATTGGACCGAACCGTAAACTGTCACTTGCTGAGACAAACGTCGATCGGCGTAGAGTTCGCAACCGGTGAGCGTCGCGAGGTCGGTATTGATGGTTCGCAGCAAGCGAGTGCCCGAAGGGTCGTCGATCACGTTGCCCATAAACGTGACATAGTCGAGGACCCAGGAGTGAAACGCACTGGCGCGAGTGCGACAACCCAGCATTTCACCCTCCAATGTGGCGTCAACCTGCCAGGACCGCTCTTTGGCCAGGTCAGGATTGCCGATCACGCGACTAAAGCCGCTTTGAATGATCGCCAAAAACAATCCATCGGCGTAACGTTCAATCAGCGTCGGTACGCGCTGTGCGTGTCCCATTGCCACACGGGCTTGCCAATTATCACTGAGCTGGATGTCATTGGTGACGTAAAATGCGTATAGCGCGTTGTTCCGATCAAGATCGTCGCCGTTGGTGGGCAACGAGGAATCGAGTCGAAGGTCGCTTGCCAGCGCGTTGGCATGAACCCAGTCCGCACTGCGCACCGATCGACGTCGACCAAACGTCGCACCAAGGAGCTGTCCATTCGGTGTAGCAACCCGCATCAAAGTTGTTCGAACGCGGTAGGTTGGTAAAAAATGTCGTCGTGCCGTCCGTGGCAAAAATATCATAGTTCTCGGTCAGACCCTGTTTTAGATACGTAGAGTCTGTGCCTACCGTCAAGTGTTGTTCATCTACTTCGCCAAACTGTACCGCTGCTCGGTAGCCCGCAGACGTTAATGCTCCGTTGGTTTTCCCGACGAGTCCTTCGTTGGGACCTGTCAGACCCAGGGCTGCATCGACGCGATTAATCACGTTGAAGGTCTGCTTGCTCGGGTTTGTCGTGTCACCGGCAAAGCGAGTGCGATTGTACCAACCCTCCAGTTTCAGATGATCCCAAGGAAGTCCGTCTCCCTGGTGAAGGTACGCTACCGAGAAGCCATCAGTGACAAGGAAGTCGACATCAAAAAACTGCGCAGCGTATTCCGTGTCCACTTGGTCTAATCGGTTGTAGCGAAACTCGAGCTGCGAACTATCGTCCAAATCGACTCCCGACTGCCAAAGAAAGTTTTGTGCATGATAGCTCGACGGAATCTGTTGCCCATTTCCAGCCAGGTAATCGCTGCCCTTGCGATTGCCGTAGTTGAAAACAAAACCCCAGTCCGGTCCACCGCCGAAGACAGTTTCTCGACCGTACACCTGTCCACCATTGGTGCGCGTCGAGACGCCCGAACGATGATGTGCTTCGAACGTATCGTACCGTGGTGTCGGGGCGGTTAGTACATCGATTGCGGCCAAGCCGGCACCGTATCTCAGCGCATAGGGGCCTGGGATGACAATCACATCCTGCACCAGTGCCGGATCAATCTTGCTAAGCATCGTGTCCAGATCCAATCGAACTGGCGTCCAGTAGGCACCATCGGATATCGCCAAAATCTGGCCGATTTGGAGGCCGCGCACATGCGGGTCCAAATCGATAGGCGACCGCCGTCGCGCATCCACGGTTTGTACGCTGGCCGATTCGGTCAATAGCGCCGTCGTCTGATTCGACCGCCAGCACGGCGGCTTCCGCTCCCGTCGCGACGTTGACTGCCGGTGTCGATAGCAGGGCCGGTGATGGCGCTCTGGAGCCGCAACGTTCAGCCGATCTGCCAGCGACGATTGACTGACGACATCGGCCGTTGTGGCAGCACCGGCACGCGATACCGGAATGAGGTCCCCGATTGTCGAAAAGTCCAGAAGTGTACGAGCACGTCCCACGTCGGACACCTCGCGGGTGTGACAAGGGGTGTCGTCGCTTGCGTCGGCGCTACGCCGTCAGTTTCCGCGAACCACTGCGACGGGACACTCGCATGAACAACTTGATCATGTGGCGTATCGGTGAGCCACGTGAGTGCGGACGAGGACGTTGGCAAGTCTGAAAAATAGAACCGCACCGGCCCGCTACGGCCATTCGTGAGCGGCAGCATAGATCGAGCGACGATCGGTGGCAGTGACGACGATTCATCCTGCCCGCGGGACGTACCACCCAGGGTATAAGCCACGAGCGGCAAGGCGAACAGCAGTGCCCGTCGTAGCAGCCTTGGGCAGTCTAACACGGCACCCCCCCTCGATAGTACGCAGTGCGCCAGATTCGCGTCGCACTGTTACCGAGTTCTATCGGCCAGGCGTTTTGGTAGACTTTATGCGTCGTATCAAGATTTATGGATCTGCGGATTCTAACGATTGCTGCTAGCAGATGTGATATTACTGGGCCAATGAGGGATGAGGCCGGCCCGTAAAGTCCTGCCAGAAAAAGCCGGCGGCGCTCAGCTCATCTCGCGACGCCGAATCGTCTTGCACAAGCCAGTCAATTGCCGTGGTCAAATCGTGCTCGATTCTTGACCAAGCGAGGCTGCGATCCAAGTAACCCAAAGCGACGAGATTCGAGAGTGCGGCGGCCTGGCGGACAATCGCGCGAGATTCGAAATGTCCGCGACTCGCGTCGTTCTTTAGCTGAGCTGCTGACCATCGGCGCACCGATTGTCCATCTGAATACGCGTCTCTTAGATTTTGACGGGCGCGTTCTCGATCGGTCCTGGCAATTTGCCGTCCAGCATCAATCAGCTTCTGGGCTCTGAATAATCGCAAAACGGCGTGAAGATAGGGGCGTTGCGTTGTTGTCTCCAGGTCTGCATTGAGTCGCTCGATCAGTTCCGCTGAATCCTCCCTGTCATAAGCAATTTGGATCGCTTGCAGATAGATATCATCGCGAATCTGCGCTACGCCCGTCTCCAGAATCTCTCGGGCCAACGATTTCGGATCTGGGTGTGTCTTGCCAGAGTTCGACGGCTGTCCACGTTCAAACTCAGTCCAGCCGTATTGGTAAACGCACCAATCGATCGACTTTCCTTTGGATTCCCGACATGTTTGCGTAAATAGTCCTCGTGCTCGATCGATGTCTTGCGGTTTGGATCGCAGCGCTAGCGCTCTAGCCAGCAGAATATCTATTTCCCAATCCATGCGATCAGGTTGGTCGGTTCCAATTCGATCCAGATCGTCAATAATAATCGACAGCGCGTCTATATCGGGCCCACTGGTAGGAATGCGCCGCAATTGACAACGCTGGTAGTTTAATCTCGCGTATCGCGTATCGCGATAGTGATCATAAGCGAGTGCACTTGCTCGATCGAATGAAGCCAAAGCCGTGCTGTAGTCGCTCTGGCTATCTTGAACGTACAACACAAGGTCCTCCTGTGCGTTTCCGCGGGCGATCCAAGCCAACTCGGCGCAACTGCCCATTCGTACTTAATGGCATCGTCCGCGCACTGGATCCCTTCCAGTAGCAGTCGCCGAGCAATATCGCGACGCTGGTTAAGCTGGGCCATGATGAATGCCAAGTCTAAATCGACGCTGCTCAAGCTAATTAGATAGGACGGTTCGAATGTCGTGCGGTCAGCTTGAGAAAGCTGGGAGGAACTCTTTAGTGCCGTTTTAAAGTCGCTTCTTGCCGCCAAAAGGAATTCACGACGTGTGTCCAGCGCATTCGTGCGCCGTGCACGGTATGCATTGACGAAGCCTTGAAGCCCACGAATTCGCAGTGATTGGGTCGCGTGTTCGTTGGCCCAATCAATCAGCCAGCTAAGCTCTTGCAGCTTGGTTTCGTCGTCCACACCAGACAGTTGATAAAAAGCAATTCCTAGACCAAAGACATGGTGCTCATGTGTCGGATCCAACTGGAACGCAACGACATAAGACGCGTAGGCCTGAGCATCCGCTTGGCCAGACGTCTGTCGGTTGTCGTTCCTTCCCGCGGTTTCGTAAAAACGGCGAACATCGTAATTGGTCAGTAACAGGTACCCCTTCATTGCCACGATGGCCGCAAGATCATTCGCGACAGACCGCAGTCGTTCCGGAACCGGTGGCACTTCAACTAGGCTAGGCTGCGGCATATCCTCGTGTACGTCGACCTGTGCGACTTGGATAATTGGCTCGATGGTGTATTGGCAAACCTGTACACCGGGATCTCTCGTATTGTATCTTCCTGGTCTACGCTGCGGTTTGGCCTTGCTCGGCGGCAGAGAATCGAACCACCGCTGCAGCACCTCGTGGTAAATCACGATGGCCCGTTGCAATTCTTCGTCGCCCGCTGATGGCGTCGCGACCAAACTATTTGCCTTGATTAACTCGAGTCGCGAGTCAACATTATCCGGGCCCTCCAGTCGTTGAAATTCATCAATGCGCTGAATGATTGCGGCGGGAGAGTTTTCCGGAGTTTGATGGCCCAACTTGCCGCTATGGTAGGCAGCAAGGGCAAAGATTCGCAGCAAGCGGGTTCGATCCGGCCGGGGAAACTGAAATGTCTCGAGTTAGCTCGTCGGCACGAACAGCACCATTCAAATACTTTATCGGCGACGGACTTGGGAATCGCCTCGATATACGCAATGGTTGCACTCGAACCCAGATGCGTGACCCGCTCCAACGATATCGTGGATGACTTGACCAAAATCTCGGCGGCACGACGACGGCGACGTGGAGTGAGCCAGTCCTTGTCTTCCGTCGAACGCAGAACCGCCATCGCGGCCTGCGTCGGATCCGCGTTCGTTCGTGAGTAGAAACTGGCCAGCGACTTGACGTACAGAATGAAGTTTGACTGTCGCGAATTCGTCGCGTCGAAGGTATCGGTAACCGACAGCAGTTCCGGCCAATTTGGAGAATGGGCATCCGGCGTGTTGTTTAGTGATTGTTCAATAATCGATTCGATCCAACAGGCATTCGTCAGCACGTCCTGATCGTCGACCAAGCGGTAAACTTCGCAGTGCTGCCGAATTGTGTCGAACTCCGCGTCGCCACCAGAGTCGAAGGATTCACGTTCGAGCCGCAATCGCATAGCGGCCTTTAAGTCGGAGCTCGACTTGTCAGACACCTGCTCAAATGCGTCTAGGGCGGCCGCCCAGGGTTGATCGGTGTCGGCCAGACTAACCAAGCAATTCAGGTGTTGCAGACGTCGCTGAGAATCTTCGTCCTGATAACGTGTGGCGACTTGTCTGAGAATCTCACGGCCTCGCGCTAAACTGTCGGGAGTGCCCTGGCGGACTAATTGCTCGACTCGCTCCATCAGAATCTCGCGATCCTCTCGGCTCCCAGCAGCGTGAATCAGATCTGTTAGTCTCAGGAACAGCGGATCCGTCTCTCCCAGCATGGCCGCTTGCGAAATAAGCTTCTCCAAGAGTTCGTCGAATTGAACTCGATTCCACCGGCTCGACGAGTCATTTTCCAACTGAGGAATCGCACGAATAAGAAAGGCAACCTCATCCAACAACTGGGTGTCGTCGGGCAGTGAGAGTAGTTGATTGGCTTGGTCCGGCGCGAAACGCCGCAAGGCCTTGACCATGGCGATGTTTGTATGCAAAGGCAGTGAATCAGCATCGTCCTCGGCGTATTCCTCGGGGGCCACGCGAGTTTAGATCGCTCATTGCCCGTGGCCAACTGCTCAAAACCGAAAACGCCCTGGCTCGTTGAGCATAAGCCATCGGACTCACTAGCGCCGCCTGTTGACTGTTCCCATCCGCGCCGAGCAACTCGTCCCACGTCTTACAGATAGTCTGAGCCTGTTCGCCGAGCGATTGGCTTGTGTCGTCCAGAGTGCTCTGATTGGACTTCAGCAAAGACGCTTGCCAGTCACGCACGATGCGGGACTGTACGTCGGCTCGCGCGCGTCGTCCTTCAGATCGCGAGACAATTGCCATGCGACTCGGTATTCATGGTTGTTAAGATGCCCTTCGATCCCGTCGGCTGTGTGGCCGTCTGGATCCGGTCGGGTCAAAAGTAGAATCGCGATTAACACGATCAACGCGACGGCGAATAATCTTGCCATTAGCGGGAATATGCCACGGTGTGACTGCATCGCGGCTATCATCTCACGCGAGTCGCGAAAGCGTTTGGTCGCATCCAAATCGCACGCTTTGCGAATGACACGCCGATCGTGGCGCGGTAGCCGCGACAGATCCAGCTCGCCACGTGTCTTTGCCTCGCGGAGTTCACTCAGCGTCGCACATCGGTAAGGCAACTCGCCCGTGACAAGCTCAACGTAACTTATCGCCAGCGAAAATTGATCGGTCGCCGTTGTAGGGCCTGTGCCACGCATTAGTTCCGGGGCAGCGTAGGCCGGTGAATAGGCCACCGATTGTTTGCTGGCGTCGCCTCCCACAGCTTGTGCGAGCCCAAAATCACAAACTTGCACGCCTCCCTGGACACGTTGACCACGTCCAACCAATAAAATGTTGGATGGTTTAATGTCGCAGTGCTGAATACCGCGTTCGTTCAACAGGTCGATGGCCTCGGCCGCCTTGTACAGATAATCGAGCAGTTCGTTACGAGGAATTCCGGCACGCTTCTCAGCGTGGCATTCCGCTAAACGATCGCTCAATGTCGCGTCACCGATCCCCATCGCTACGATCAATTGGGTTGCCGAATAACCCATTTTGTTCGGTATGAAGGTGGCCGTGTGATCGAACTTTCTTGCATCGTCAGGGCTGGTCGTCGTCGGACCAACTGACTCTAACGTATCGCTTGCACACACACCGTGAACATCCAAGGTTCCACTCAGGACCGGTCCGTCCAATATCGCTCGCGATTCGCCGGTCTCCTCCGCTGACGGCCCGGTCTTAGTCGCGACGCTTGATCCATTCAATGAACGGAGCAGCGGCGTGGATGCATCGAGAGCGCCTCCCTCTAGAATCATCCCAGCAGCATCCTTGAGCCAAAAGCCATGAATCGGTACCAGATTCGAATGCTGGATGCTTTTGACAAGTGATAGCGCTCGCAATTCAATTTGGCCGATGTTTCGATCTAGATTCACGACCTTGATCGCCACCTCAACTCCCGCACGGGTCGACTTCCAAACCTGACCCGCTCCACCCGCGCCCAGCGGTGTTGTTAGGCGGTATCCCGGCACCGGCATGTCGCCAACCTCATATGTCGTGCGAAATCCCGTGACCTCTTCGCCCGCGCGACTACCTGTCTGCCGCAGGTCGCGAATCATATCGACGCAACGACTGTACCGATCGTCTGGCTCGAGAGCCGTTGCGCGATATGATTCGACCGTCCGATTCACTCAACTCTTCTAAGTTCAGCTGTCCTCGTAACTTGGCGGCCAAGAGTCCACTTTGCGACGATGGGAAGGGAAGGCGACCCGTAGCCAATTCGACATAGCAGACAGCGAGTGAGTACTGGTCCGACCGACCGGTGGCTGCGTGTTCTAACACCTCAGGTGCAGCGTAGGCCGGCGAACAGGCTGCACTGGTTTGTCGGATGTCCTCTCCCATCGCCTTAGCCAAGCCAAAATCGCATACCTGAGTGCCACCGCCGACGATCAGAATATTCGATGGCTTGACGTCGCTATGTTGAATTCCGTGATCACGGTTTAAACAGTCCAGGGCCCGAGCCGCGGACTCAAGGTGATCCAACAGTTCTTCGCGCGGAATGCCGGCATACCCCTGACCCCGATACTCACGTAGCCGCCCCGCCAAGGTCGTTTCACCCAATCCCATGAGGATGAGTAATTCGACTGCTTCCAGTGCATCACCGTCCGTGGGGTTTGTTGTCGTCTGAGCCCGTTCGTCGAAGAGGTCGGCGTGACTAACGAGAGTGCCATGCGAATCCTTAAACCAGATCGCGAATATCGGCACTAAGTTCGGATGATTGATGTCCTTAACACGCTGCAGCGCCAGCAATTCGCGCCGGCCGATCCTTCGCTTCAAATCGACAATCTTCAGTGCGAGCGACTTGCCTTGTCCATAGACTTCCCAAACGGAACCCGATGCACCGTCCCCTAACGGCTTAACCAGATGATAACCCGGAATAAGCTCGTGGCCGGCAGCGTAAATAGAACGGGTGACTTCAGCCATCAAGAGATCTCAATTGCATGGGTGTACCCATATCATCATACCTGCTGAGTGTATTCCTGCCGTCGGAACACTCGCCATTCCATTCCGCCTTTTCGAACGCCAAGACCCAACGCCCGTTATCTTTCGTCTAAGTGCGATCCGCTTGGACGACACGATACTCGCTACCGCGTTAATGCAAGTTGACATTAGCGTTCGTCGAAAATGACACTCCATCCGACTGATGCTCGACAATACCAGTGCGCTGGAATTCCAATTTTCACCAGTTATCATAGACCGTGCAATCCAACTATCTTCGCTCGCTCAACATCGGGATCGGCCGTTCGATGTCCATAACCGTAAGGTATCGACTTGATCGTGCCGCACCCAGCGCGGCTCTCTTTTTGATTGAATTGGTATCACTAAAACGCTTGATGTATCGTCACGTACGACGATCACAACCAAGACGTCGCCAGACGAGGCGTCGGCTTAGTTCTGCCAATAAACGCGAATCCAATTGGTCGATGTTGGTAATCCAGCAACTGGAAGACCGTAGATATCTAACGATAAATGCCGACCTGACGGGCTTTGGCAATGTCGAAATTCTTGCGGCCGATTCCGGTAATTTCGCTGACACCGTCGAACTTAGTCTTGTCGCCGGAGGGACATTGCGCGTATTCAGCCCCGAAGGTGTCGCCGCGGGAAATGGCTTCACATCGGTCAATGCCAATTCGGCGACAATTCCGTTGGCCGACATCACCGGTGGCGGAATTCAGGTTGAAACGTTTGATGGAGCTGATTTGATTGTCGTCCGTGCGACTGCGGTGGGAACGATCACGACGGTGCTGACCGGAGCGGGAAACGACGAGATTCAGATCCAGTCAGCAACCACAACGCTTGATGAAATTCGCGGCACGGTGTTCCTCGCAGGGGGAGCTGCCGATGCGGGTCAGAGCAGCCTGACGATCCGCGGCGAAGTGAACGCGTTACCCAGTGGCGATCTGCTGACGATCAGCGATGCGGGGTCGGTGACGGATCAAGCGTACACGCTCAGCGACACGCAGTTCCAGCGGACGACACCGGCTGCGCCCAGTGCCGTCATCCAATACGGCGGCATCGAGACCTTGAACCTGCGGACGACCTCCGCCCGTGCCACGGCGACGATCACCGACACGGCGGCCGGCGTGAACACGAATCTCACGACCCAGGACGCGGCGGATCAAGTGAACGTGCTGCGCAGCGGCGACGACAGTAATCTGCAGCTGGTCACCGCCGGGGGTGCGGACACGGTGGAGTTGCAGACGACGGGGACCGACGGTGGCGCCGGCGCGGTGGGACGGGGCAGCTTCGTCGTCGCCCAGACGGGTGCGGGCAGCGACCAGTTCACCCTGCACAACAGCGGTCAGGCCAGTCGGGTCCAATGGGACGCTGGCGACGATGCCGACAGCGGCCTACTACAGGGGTCGGCGACCGACAGCGTGATGGATGTCTTGGGCGGTGGTGGCAGCGATACGTTTCATCTCGCTTCCGACGCACCCAGCGATGTGGGTACCCTCGACGGACTCCAAGGGGCCGTGTTCCTCGCAGGGGGAGCTGCCGATGCGGGTCAGAGCAGCCTGACGATCCGCGGCGAAGTGAACGCGTTACCCAGTGGCGATCTGCTGACGATCAGCGATGCGGGGTCGGTGACGGATCAAGCGTACACGCTCAGCGACACGCAGTTCCAGCGGACGACACCGGCTGCGCCCAGTGCCGTCATCCAATACGGCGGCATCGAGACCTTGAACCTGCGGACGACCTCCGCCCGTGCCACGGCGACGATCACCGACACGGCGGCCGGCGTGAACACGAATCTCACGACCCAGGACGCGGCGGATCAAGTGAACGTGCTGCGCAGCGGCGACGACAGTAATCTGCAGCTGGTCACCGCCGGGGGTGCGGACACGGTGGAGTTGCAGACGACGGGGACCGACGGTGGCGCCGGCGCGGTGGGACGGGGCAGCTTCGTCGTCGCCCAGACGGGTGCGGGCAGCGACCAGTTCACCCTGCACAACAGCGGTCAAGCCAGTCGGGTCCAATGGGACGCTGGCGACGATGCCGACAGCGGCCTACTACAGGGGTCGGCGACCGACAGCGTGATGGATGTCTTGGGCGGTGGTGGCAGCGATACGTTTCATCTCGCTTCCGACGCACCCAGCGATGTGGGTACCCTCGACGGACTCCAAGGGGCCGTGTTCCTCGCAGGGGGAGCTGCCGATGCGGGTCAGAGCAGCCTGACGATCCGCGGCGAAGTGAACGCGTTACCCAGTGGCGATCTGCTGACGATCAGCGATGCGGGGTCGGTGACGGATCAAGCGTACACGCTCAGCGACACGCAATTCCAGCGGACGACACCGGCTGCGCCCAGTGCCGTCATCCAATACGGCGGCATCGAGACCTTGAACCTGCGGACGACCTCCGCCCGTGCCACGGCGACGATCACCGACACGGCGGCCGGCGTGAACACGAATCTCACGACCCAGGACGCGGCGGATCAAGTGAACGTGCTGCGCAGCGGCGACGACAGTAATCTGCAGCTGGTCACCGCCGGGGGTGCGGACACGGTGGAGTTGCAGACGACGGGGACCGACGGTGGCGCCGGCGCGGTGGGACGGGGCAGCTTCGTCGTCGCCCAGACGGGTGCGGGCAGCGACCAGTTCACCCTGCACAACAGCGGTCAAGCCAGTCGGGTCCAATGGGACGCTGGCGACGATGCCGACAGCGGCCTACTACAGGGGTCGGCGACCGACAGCGTGATGGATGTCTTGGGCGGTGGTGGCAGCGATACGTTTCATCTCGCTTCCGACGCACCCAGCGATGTGGGTACCCTCGACGGACTCCAAGGGGCCGTGTTCCTCGCAGGGGGAGCTGCCGATGCGGGTCAGAGCAGCCTGACGATCCGCGGCGAAGTGAACGCGTTACCCAGTGGCGATCTGCTGACGATCAGCGATGCGGGGTCGGTGACGGATCAAGCGTACACGCTCAGCGACACGCAGTTCCAGCGGACGACACCGGCTGCGCCCAGTGCCGTCATCCAATACGGCGGCATCGAGACCTTGAACCTGCGGACGACCTCCGCCCGTGCCACGGCGACGATCACCGACACGGCGGCCGGCGTGAACACGAATCTCACGACCCAGGACGCGGCGGATCAAGTGAACGTGCTGCGCAGCGGCGACGACAGTAATCTGCAGCTGGTCACCGCCGGGGGTGCGGACACGGTGGAGTTGCAGACGACGGGGACCGACGGTGGCGCCGGCGCGGTGGGACGGGGCAGCTTCGTCGTCGCCCAGACGGGTGCGGGCAGCGACCAGTTCACCCTGCACAACAGCGGTCAGGCCAGTCGGGTCCAATGGGACGCTGGCGACGATGCCGACAGCGGCCTACTACAGGGGTCGGCGACCGACAGCGTGATGGATGTCTTGGGCGGTGGTGGCAGCGATACGTTTCATCTCGCTTCCGACGCACCCAGCGATGTGGGTACCCTCGACGGACTCCAAGGGGCCGTGTTCCTCGCAGGGGGAGCTGCCGATGCGGGTCAGAGCAGCCTGACGATCCGCGGCGAAGTGAACGCGTTACCCAGTGGCGATCTGCTGACGATCAGCGATGCGGGGTCGGTGACGGATCAAGCGTACACGCTCAGCGACACGCAGTTCCAGCGGACGACACCGGCTGCGCCCAGTGCCGTCATCCAATACGGCGGCATCGAGACCTTGAACCTGCGGACGACCTCCGCCCGTGCCACGGCGACGATCACCGACACGGCGGCCGGCGTGAACACGAATCTCACGACCCAGGACGCGGCGGATCAAGTGAACGTGCTGCGCAGCGGCGACGACAGTAATCTGCAGCTGGTCACCGCCGGGGGTGCGGACACGGTGGAGTTGCAGACGACGGGGACCGACGGTGGCGCCGGCGCGGTGGGACGGGGCAGCTTCGTCGTCGCCCAGACGGGTGCGGGCAGCGACCAGTTCACCCTGCACAACAGCGGTCAGGCCAGTCGGGTCCAATGGGACGCTGGCGACGATGCCGACAGCGGCCTACTACAGGGGTCGGCGACCGACAGCGTGATGGATGTCTTGGGCGGTGGTGGCGATGACACAATAACCCTGGGTAGCGTCGGGCAAACCGTTGATGGCCTGGTCGGGGCACTTTTTGTAAATGGCGGAACGCATGACGCCGGTGGAAGAGTCGTCCAGGTCGGCGCGAGTGTCGAGCCAGGCGTGCCCTACGGACCGAGTTCCACGTACATGATGGATCCACCGTCGCCCGGTGATCACGGGGACACCTTGTCAATTCTGGATGGACTTGACGACGACGGCAATACGTACACGATCAATGCATCGGTACTTACACGTGCGACGCAGTTGAACGTCGAATATGAACAAATCGAGACTGTAGAAATCACGGCCGGCGGGGGCAACGATCAGTTGACCGTTCTGCTTCCCCAAATCCCCTCCGTAATCACATTTGATGGGGGGAGTCACCAAGCCGGAATCGACCAATTGCTGGTTGTCGGCAACGAACAGTCTAACGAAACGCGGATTGGCATACGGACTACCGATCCGAATGTCCGCGCCATGCAGAAATCGAAAACGTCGAGTTCATTTCACGCGTGGGGGCGCCGACGACGATGTGCTGGTCAACGACACGACAACGCCTGCGTGGCTGCTGGGCGAAAGCGGTAACGACATCCTGGTGGGAGGGACCGGGACGGATGTGCTCGTCGGGGGCAATGGAGTCGACGCGATGCTCGGTAACAAGGGTAATGACTTTGTCATCGCGGACTTACAAGTCGCTGCAGTCGAGATCGCGCCCAGCGGCATGGTCACTGCTAAGACTAAGATTGTCACCACGGGCGGCGACCTCGTGTTGGGAAATCTCGGTGATGGTAATGACTTTGGGTTTTACGACGAAGGCATGGCGCTCGTTCCACCTGGCGCCCCGTCGGATTACGCCGATGAGATCGAGAACCTTTTTGAAGAAGTGCTCAGAAGGGCGTTTGGTCTTGGCTGTTGGCCCGGTTCCCTGTGCCTTCGGAGCAATCGGCTCAGGATCTCGTCGAGCGTGCCGTTGAAACGCTCGTGCATGCGACTGGTAGTACATCACTGGATTTGCTCGTGCCAGATCGGCAGGCTATACTCGCGACTCAGGTCGCCTTCGAGCGAGATCCCTTGGATGTGAATCTTGACGGAGAAGTCAGCCCGTTGGATGCGTTGTTGGTGATCAACGAGTTGAACGCGAAATCGCTGGTTTTCGCCCGCTCGGCGGCAGAGGCTCGCAGCCAGTTGAATCTTGATGTCAATCGTGATGGCTTCGTTTCCCCCATCGACGCTTTACAGGTCCTCAACCGCCTCAATGCCAGCGCAGGATCTCCAGCCAGTCATGTTTTCGTAAAACCCAACGCAGATATCGCGGCAGCAATACACAATGTTTCCGACGACAATACGACCGTTCGTGGACCACTACGATAGATAGAGAATGCGTGTTCGGGAGGAGTGCGCCATGGGGAAAGCCAAAGAGAAAAGCGAGATCCGAGTCCAGGTGAGTCCGACCGTTATCAACAAGAAGGATGTCGAACCCAAGTATCAAAAACCTATGTCGAGTTTGGTGGAGAAATTGACTTGCGCTGCAGTAAAGAAAGCGAAGTCAAAGAACATTGTGCTCGAATCCATCGGCAAGGGTGGTAGAGGCTTTCAGATTGAGCCCACGCTCAACACGCTCAAAAACATCGGAACTGATGACGCGATGAAGATCCGCGCTGAGGTGATGATGTCGATCGGCGAAGTCGAAGGCAACAAGATCAAAGGCAAGGTCACGCGGCTAACTGAGGGAGCCACGCTGAGTCCACCGTCTCCTCCGCCAAAGAAACTGGACGGTGAATACGAGGCGGCTGTGGAAGCGGCCACGAACGGCGCGATTGCCAAGGTAATCAAAATCATTGGAGGTTGACGCGGATTGCCGTTAGCGGCCAAGTGGGATCGCGCCACGAGTTCGACGACCGAATCTCCTGTCGATCTTTGGTCGGTCGACCGGCCCCCTAAGCGGGCGCGGCCTTGCCAGTGAGTTCGGTATATTTTGCCCGCAGCGGCATCGCGTGAATTTCCTCGGAGGTCGGCTTTGGTATGTCGGTCCTCGAATAATCGACGACCTGCTGTGATCGCTGACGCTCCGTTTCAACTACTTTTTCGGCGTCGTCCCGGGACTTCCGCCGAGCCGCAACGCCATCGGATATGTTCTTCAGATCCGTCTCAAGCCGCTTAATATCTCGGTCCAACAAAGTGTACTCGTCCTTTTCTTTCTCCGTAAAGTCAGCAAAGGGGGACATTGGATTAAGCTTGGCACTCAATTCCTTAAATCGCTTTTTCTTTTCCGTTAATACCGCATCGAGCTTATTGTATTTATTCTGTCCATCTCGCAAGCTTGCCTGAGCTTCGTCGTACTGTGCGCGCAGCTTTTCCGAACGCTGCAAATACGAATCGGCTTGTTCTTTGATTGAATGTTCATTTGCCGCGACATCGTCCTTCCATTGAGCCGTGCGTTTCTCCAGTAGTGCTGGATCGCCACCGGCTTTTTCATATTCCTCCTGGATTCCGGCAAGTTTTGGATCGTCTTGTTTCAATTCCTCTAACGTTTTCGAATTGAGTTTCGCGATTCCTTCAGTGACGGGTGTCCAGTCAATCGTTTCCTGGGGCATCGCATCCCATTTCTCGCGAAACTCAGACGACTCGAGCATCGTATCCGTGCTACTGGCTTTGACGACGCGCGTCAATTCACCGTCGAGTTGCTTTTGAACTCGATCGCGCACAATCTTGGGACGTGTCTGCAAAAAATCGACCTTTTGCTCTAAGGACATGTTGTCCATTTGCAGTTGATTATCGACCTCGGTTTTTACCTCCTTAATGTATTTTTCCGCCGCTTCGTATTCGGCATCCACATCCTTATAGCGTTCTTCAATCGCCTCCATCGAGGCCTTGGTTTTTTCAATCACCTTTTCGTTATATTCGGTTTTTTGTTTTACCTTGGCGATTCTTGCCAAACGGGTTGTCAGTTCATGCAGGACTTCCTTGCCGGGTTCCGTCTTCAGTTTTTCTCCCTGCGCATCCAATTCGCCCTTCGCCTTCTCACCGAGTGGTGTTTCCTTCTCAACGAATTGCTTAGCGGGCGGAATGATTGCATCTCCCGCATCGAGCGTCTTCTGCAGTTGTTCTTTGTATTCGTCCAGTTTGCGGATGGTGTCTTTTTTGGCGTCGTTACACTTTGCCTTGAAGAGCTCCACGCGTGTTTCGAATTCCTTATCCTCGGCAGCTAGCGCCTTGGAAAGCTCTGGATCGCCGCCAAGTTTTTCGTAACGCCGCTGGAGCACAGCTTGTGCATCTTCTTCCGAAAGTTTTGCCTTGCATTCGGCTTCTTGTTGTTCCGACTTCGCGACGGAATCTGCGAGTGGTTTTAGTTTGGCATCCAATCCACTGGTCTTCTGTTTAATAGCGTCAGTCGACTTGCTCGCTTCTTGTTTCAGTTTTTCGATATTCTGGGTTTGCGTGGCGGCATTCGTGGCCGCGGTGTTGATCTGCTGAACAGCCGACTTGGCCTTGGCCGCGGCGTCCTGCGCTGTACGCACGTGTTGAGCATCTTCTTGGGCGGTCTTTTGCAGAGTATCTTTGTCGGGCGATTTATCCTTGACAGCCTGATCCGCTTTCTGTTTCGACTGGTCGGCGGCCGCCTTGGCACCGTTAGCAGCGTTTGCTGCCGCTTCGGCAAGCTCTGCCGCGCTTTCCGCCGATTTCTTCAGCTTGTCGGCATTCTTGTTTGCGCCTTGATAGGCGGTGTCGATTTTAGAAGTTCCTTCCGCCGCCACGCCTTCCTGTTCACGCACGGTACCCGCTTTCGCGTCTCCGTCTTGTTGCGTTGTGCGTGTCTTGCCCGTGATCTGAATAGCTGAGTCGTATTGATCCTTGGGATCTTTGCCTTGGGGTGCAGCCACCGGAGGCGCCGCAGGGATGCCTTGCTCGGCGGCGGTCGCCGCGTTGACCGCGCCGTCCACTTGTTTTTTTCCGGCCTGCGCGTCACTCAGGAGGGTTTTGTTAGAGGCCTCAACTGACTTGGTGTCGTTGGCAAGTGACGTCACGTCCGCCAAGGCCTTTTGTGCGGCTTCGGCCATCGATTTTGCGTCCGCACCCGCCGTCGGAATCGATGGCATAGCCCCAACGGGACCGCCCCCGGACGGAGCAGTCCCAGGGTCTGCTGCTCCAACGGGAGCGCCCCCACTGGGGGCTCCCGCGTCGCCTCCACCGCCTCCAGCCGTCGCTCCACCGCCACCTCCGCCGCCGCCCGCAGCCCCTCCACTCGGTGCCGTCCCACCGGTCGGTGCTCCGGGTCCACCACCACGACCACCTGACGTACCGCTGTCAGGAGCTACTCCGCCGCTGGCGCCTCCTCCGCTGGTCGGGCCAACGTTTTTGCTGGCTCTCGCCGCTGTCCCGAGGACTTGGGCCATCTTTTTCGCCCAGGAGATTTTGTCGTCGCCGGCCATCGGGTGGGATTCCTTTGCAGGGCGTTCTCTCGTTGATCCAATCGACCGCCGTCCATCGGATCGCAAGCCAGCGCCGTCATAGATACGCGGCGCCGAATGACGCTTACTCAGTTAAATCGACTTCGTATCCGTAGGAACGTTCCATAGTACTCAACACGGCATAGATGTAGTCCGGATCACCGGGTCGAACCGGTTGTCCCACCATTCGCGTTACCGCTTCGCCATCAATCGTATCCTCGATCGATTTCTTCCACGTCAATTCCGCACGGTTGGACACTTCCTGCCAGTCCCGTTTGAGCTGATCGACGGCCGGTCCGGAACCTTCGGTAATCAGTTTGGCATGATTCGTCTCGTCAAACTGGAGAACACCGAGTTGCACAGAGTCGCCGGCGTCATTGGCTTTAGAAACGCTCAGATTTCGATTGGTCACTTTTCCAGTCTCCTGTTGATTGCGATCCGTTTCTGTAGTCGAATGTTCACCGTCTGGCGGCCCAATAACGGTGGCCGGCTCATCGCTCTCGCGCTGAGAGCTGTTGGTACAACCGGCCAGGGCGCACAATACAACAATGACACAACTCCATCGAACGATATAGTGGGTGGCTAACATCGCAGCTCCTTGGATTTGGATGTACCGTGACGAGACGATATCGCCAATCGGCCCGTGACGGTAGCTATGTGCGACACATCGGGCCTGTCTGTTACTTCGCGGCGACGGCGTGCACTCGCCACGTGCGTCATTTTCCGATACCCGCATTTTGCACGTCGCGACCTGTTATACGTGAATGATTCTCCTGCGGCTGAGAAAAGTACTCTCGGCCACGATTCGGTGTGTCGGCCTCACCGCTCTTGGGTGGCTGCACGTAGTAGCCGTGGACGGGATCATTCAACTTGAAGGCCATGGCCTGATTGTAGAGTGGGTCACCTGGCTTGATCTTGCCGGAATTCACATCGTCGATCATGGTACACTGTTGTCGGTGCCCATTTTCGTGCACGGCGGTGTCGATGGCTTCATCGAAGCCACCGTTTTTCAGTGCCGCATCGTGAGAATTCACATAGAGCTTGCCGTCGCTGTGACGATAGTAGCCGTAGTCAGTGGGATCATTCTTTGAGTAGGTGGCGATCGTGGTTTTGGGAATGCCAAAGGCTTCCGCCTGATAGTCCACCGCTTTCTGCATTATCGCGATGCGTTCGGCCTCGGTCATCGTATTCCAGTTGTCACGTGCTTTCTTGAAATCGGGATCGTTTTTCATCTTTTCGATCATCTTCTTGCGAGCTTCGCCATCCAGCTTTTCAAATTCGGGGTCCAGGTACTTTTTCGAAAACAACTTTTTGCAGGCCGCTTTCTCGTCGTCAGTAAGCCCTCCCTTTTGCATCTCAGCCAACAGCCGATTGCGAACCGTGATCGGCAAATATTGAAGTTCGTCGGAACTCAACCCATTGGCTGCCGCTTTTGCGACGTCGGCTCGCGTGGCGTCGCTTGCGCCGTCAAGCTGTTTAGAGATCTCCTCGCCCTTTTTGTCGTACTTTTCTTGTTCCTTTTTTGCTTTGGCGAGATAGGCGTCCGCTGTGGAGGCTAACTCTTCGGCAAGCTGCTTGGCCTTCTCAAAGTCCTGGGACTTCGCCGCGGCTTCGATTTCCGACTGCTTCTTGGTGAGTTCCTCGCGATCGGTCTTGAGTGTCGCAAAGTTTCGGGCCGAAACCATACAATCATCGACTTTGGCTTGCGCGGCCTTGCGTGCGGTTTCGTAGTCCTGACGCTTTTCGTCAATTTCCGTTTTGGCCGCGAGATAGGCATCGATCTTGTCACCGAGATCTCCGCAGAGGCCAAGCGCCTTTTCAAAATCTTCTGCCTTCGCGGCTTCCTCCATTTGCCCCTGTACTGTTACGATGTCGGCCTGCATCGAGGCGAGTTTTTCATACTCGCAGGACGACGCCTCGCTAAGCTTGGGCTGCAGGCCCGTCAAGGCCTGCTCGTACGCCTCCTTTTGTTTTTCCAACTCTTGTTTTGCGTCAAGATAGGCCGTAACCGCGCCCGCCAAGTCGGGCACCAGTTTGACCGCCTTCACGTAGTCTTTGGCGGTAGCCGCGGTTTCCATTCTCGTTTGGGCTGCCAGGATCTTTTCCTGCAGCGGGGTCAACTTAGCATATTGGCAAGTAGAGGCTTCGGCCAAGCGATCTTGCAGAGCACCTAACGCCTCATCATATTGCTGTTTGGCTGCCTTTTGCTTGATGTATTCCTGATAAATGGGTTTAAGTGTCGTCAGCAACTTGTCACAACTCGTGACAGCTTGCCGAAGGCCTTCTTGTTAACCAGATCGCGAATGGCGGTCGCGGCGGTGCGCATGGCGGCGGCCTGAGGGTCTTCCCAGGCCTCAAGTTCTTCAACTTGGCTGACTCCCGCTTCGTAGCTTGGCTCCTTGGATTGCCAGGCGGCGATGGCGGCTTCGACCTTCTTTTTGAACGAGGTAATTTCGTGGGCCAAGGACTTTGCGGCCCCAAGTGTTTTTTCGATTGACGCTTTCGCCGTGGACGCGTCGTTCGGATCGATTTTTCCCAACACCAACTGATAGGCAGACATCAAATTGTCGCGCTTGCCGGCAAGTTGCTCGTGCTTCGACGGTTCGGCATTGATGGCCGTGTACAGCAACGCGTCGTTCATCGAATTCAGATGCGTCTGAAAGGCAGCCTTAAACTGATCGGCCTGCGCGGTCGACGGCGGCCCCTTGGCATCCTTCAATCCCCACGTTTGCTTCAGGCCATTTGACATGGTACGCGTCCTTTGTTTGGAAAAGTACTAACGGGGCGGCCAGAATCCGATCTCGAAACCTACGAAAGGACCGCGTGCTTCTTACCTGATTGTCCGGGCCAAATCTGCGCAACGCGGTGACCAACGGCGATTTAAGCTGCACATCGGCAAACTCGCGCTGATCAATGGCGTTGATCAATTCGCTGTTGGCAACATACTGTGCGAACGTTCCCAGGACTTCTCGGGCTTGGGCACCGAATTCTCGCAGACGCTGTTGTTGCTTTAGCGGTGTCGAAACATACGCATCTAGAGCATCGCGGAGATCATGGTTCAGATTGTCCATGACCTCGTCGAGTTCCTTCAGTTTTTGCATGGCGATGGGAAACTGTTCCAAATCGTCCATGTAATAAGTGCGGACGCCATCTTTGACAATTTCCAGGTCCCGTTGAGCTTGGGCTCGGGCCTCCACCCAACGTTTTCTGGCAGATTTGAACTCCTTCCGGCGGTTTTCCATCTCGACGGCACTCTCAGCCGACATCGGCTCGGCCTCGGCCGGCTGGCTCGGCGACGCCGCCTCGGCGGTGGTCTGGACATCGTCATCGGTGTCGGGCTCGTTGTCTTCGATGGTCTGCCCGTTGGGGAGGATCAGTTTGAGTTTGCGGAAGCGGAGATTCTTATCAGAGCGAAGGAAGCGTCGTCCGAGTTTGACAATCTGGGGCGGTTCGCCGGCGCTGTCGGCCAGTTTGAAGACAAGGGTCTTGCCGTCCTGAGAGTCGGGCAGAGCGATACCATAGGTAATCAGACGGCTGGGATAGTTGCCGGTTTTCTTGAGGGCCTTAAACAATAATTCCGGCTTGCCCTTCCGCCGCAGCAGGAGCTGACTGGCTTCCGGCGTCTTGGTGTTCAGGCCAAACCCAAATCGCAGCTCCTTGCCCGTGCTTTTGAGCATCTTGCACATTTTGTACAAGTAGTCTTTGTCGAATAGCTTGCCTTCATCCTCTTCGTCTTCCTCGGCACCGTCGCGGCTGGCCGCGTCCTTGGCGGCAGCTTTCTGCAGATTGGTCAGACGGCTGGTTTCATTCTTGATCAGCGCGGCGAACTTTCCCAGCACCGTGATCACGTCCTTGTGATTCTTCTTGTCGCACTCCTTCTTGATCGTGCGATCCACCGCGGATTCCACGTCTTGTAGCGCCGCGAGGCAGGCCTCAATCGACGGACGATCGGACCTCTTCTTTTCCTCGCTCAGCGCCTTTTCCGCAGACGCCAACGCCTTCTCCAACTCGGCCCCCTTGATGTCTCCGGGCTTCTGAGATGTCCACCACTTTCGCGAAAAATCCGGTTTGGTCGTCGCTTTCATCGGTCGCATCCTTCGAGAACGATAGAACAGGCTGCGGGCCAGAAACGATGGCAACCCGCTTCGAAAGCCATGTCCTGGTGGCAGCCGTCGCTCCCCCGGGTTGATGTGAAACTTGTTTACGTTCGGACAGTATATTCGACACGGCGACCTAAATGGGGTGCGTTAAGATTTCGGTCATTTGGCGGTCCAACGACGCGTTGCGAACCCATGTCGCCGCCAAACGGTGTTTCGCATTCAGCGAAGTTTGACGTAACCAAAGGGCCGCGATGCGACACGCACATCGACGTTCACAAAATGCGGTCTTATGCGTGCGGCAAATATCGGGATTTGGCCGCAAAGTGAGTCAGGGCTCGTGGCCCTACGTAGCACCGGGCGGGTAGCCCCGCCGACTACTCACATTCCTTTGTAATCGTGAGCTGAACACCATGCTCTTGTAGCTGTGGTCGATTTTGCCGTCGAACTCTCCCCATTCATCCCGCTTCTCCAGCCCCTTGAGCGCCCCGCCCAATATCTTCGCCGCGATTTTGATCGACGACGTCCTGTCCTTTTGCCCCCAACGCTCTTAACACTGACTTTTGTTCCAGCCGTCATGTACTCTCTTTGCTGCAATCGAGGCTCAATGTCTACGCGGTTGATGTGACGTGCGGCTTCCTGGATGGTCCCGTTGAACATCGCCCAGTCCATCTGCCTGGATGGCATCCACAAGTTGGCTGACGTAATGGTATTGTTGATTTCCGCGAAGCGAATCCTGGAATTGCCGCTGCTCCAGCAATTGATCCTCGATCTTTTTTGACTTGTACCAGCGATCGACATTGTCGGCGTAGTCCACAATCGCTTTTGTCTGAACGCGTTGCTTTTCGTCTTCCAAGTACACTCCCCCGCCCACTGGGTACAGTTCGTTCATGACAGCGCGGTCGGACCTTACAGCCTGTCGGAGATCGGCCGTGTATGTTAAGGCGGCTGCCGAATCGCGCATCGTCTTTTCGTAGTCCTTACTTGATTTCATTATTTCGGCCGATTCACTTTGTACGCCGCTGTAGTACTGCTGCAATTCGCTGAAGACGGTCGTCGTGCCAGGGTGGTTTTTCTCCATAATCGCTAGTTTATCGACGGCATGGCCCTGACCTCGTTTGGCTTTCGTCAATGCCTCTTGAGCCTTCATCGTCAGCTGAACCTCGGCACTCAACGTATTTGACGCCTGGCTAACGCCGGCATTGAGCCCAGTCAGTTTAAGGTCTTCGAGGCGCTTATTGAGGGCTGCGATCCGAGCTTCGATCTCAGCCATTTCTTTCTTCAGCTTTTGCCCTCCAAGGAGACCGTCAACAATCTCGTCGACAATTGCATCTCTGATATGGAGCTTAACTTTCTTGGCGACATCTTTAGCCGAACCTTTCGGATCTTTTGCTGCATCGATCACAAAGTTGACACCGTTCCGTAGGTCATCAAGCTGATTCTTCAGTGCCGCAAGCTTCTTGCCTTGGGCATCACGTTCTTTTTCTTTGTAGTAGGCATCCACTAGCGTTTCCGCCTGTTCCACCATAGCTCTTGCCGCCGCTATGCGGTACGCCTGGACCTTCAATTCGATAAACGCTATTTTTACGTCCGAAGTCGCTTGCTCGTAGTCACTCAGTGTATCAGTGAAGGCGGGCCCTGCCGCCTTGCTGAGCTTTTTAAATGCGCCGCCGCTGCGATCCTTGGCGAAGGCGGCGTTGACGTCCTCCGTATGCGAGACGACCGTATCAAATCGGACTTGCTTCTCCGTGTGATCACGGGAATCGTCGTCGAGCTTCTGAGTCCATCCTTCTAGGGACCTGATGCCTTGGCGGACTTGCTGTGCGCTTTCGTCGCGCGAGGTTTTTGTCGTGCGCGTTGGTCAGTTTGTCGAGCGGAATGCCCTCGTATTGAATCGGCCCATCCACGTCATTGGGCACGCTGGGCGGCGGATCGGTGACGACGACGATTTCACTATCCGCCGTCAATGCCTTAATAATTCCGTCAATCGCCGCTTGGATCTTGTCAAGCTTCTGCTGCTCGGCCCCTGTGATTTTGCCGTCGGCTTCAAACACCTTGCGATACTTGGCGAGCATCCGCTCGTGTTTTTCGAGTTCTTTGAGAAGTTTCGCGTACGCAGGGGAAAGGGTTGAGGACATCGCGATGTTCAGTTTAACCTCGATTTACGTGCAAGGGATGTTGATTTCCCTGTCGAAGTAAGGTTCGACGCGCGGCGACTACAAAGTGATCCCGTGCTTGGCCATGAGAGCATCAAGTCGCGCTTCCATTTCCGCCAATTCTTGCCACATTGCGTCGCGTTGCTCGGGCGAGAGTCGCGCCGCCTCGGCGGTGGTCTGGACATCGTCATCGGTGTCGGGCTCGTTGTCTTCGATGGTCTGCCCGTTGGGGAGGATCAGTTTGAGTTTGCGGAAGCGGAGATTCTTATCAGAGCGAAGGAAGCGTCGTCCGAGTTTGACAATCTGGGGCGGTTCGCCGGCGCTGTCGGCCAGTTTGAAGACAAGGGTCTTGCCGTCCTGAGAGTCGGGCAGAGCGATACCATAGGTAATCAGACGGCTGGGATAGTTGCCGGTTTTCTTGAGGGCCTTAAACAATAATTCCGGCTTGCCCTTCCGCCGCAGCAGGAGCTGACTGGCTTCCGGCGTCTTGGTGTTCAGGCCAAACCCAAATCGCAGCTCCTTGCCCGTGCTTTTGAGCATCTTGCACATTTTGTACAAGTAGTCTTTGTCGAATAGCTTGCCTTCATCCTCTTCGTCTTCCTCGGCACCGTCGCGGCTGGCCGCGTCCTTGGCGGCAGCTTTCTGCAGATTGGTCAGACGGCTGGTTTCATTCTTGATCAGCGCGGCGAACTTTCCCAGCACCGTGATCACGTCCTTGTGATTCTTCTTGTCGCACTCCTTCTTGATCGTGCGATCCACCGCGGATTCCACGTCTTGTAGCGCCGCGAGGCAGGCCTCAATCGACGGACGATCGGACCTCTTCTTTTCCTCGCTCAGCGCCTTTTCCGCAGACGCCAACGCCTTCTCCAACTCGGCCCCCTTGATGTCTCCGGGCTTCTGAGATGTCCACCACTTTCGCGAAAAATCCGGTTTGGTCGTCGCTTTCATCGGTCGCATCCTTCCGTTTCGCAGTACTTACCGGAGAGGCGTCAACATGGCCTGTCATTTTTCGAAGGGTTCAAACTTCTTTTTGTTCGATTGGAACCAACTACGCAATTCGGCACGGGTTCGGCTGGCTTGGGGTGCGCGGCCCGTGACTTTATCCTCAGCCTCGACACGGAGCGACACGCCGCGAAACATGCATTCTAGGATCCAGTCAGTTGCTTTACCGCCCGGCTGCAGCCCAGGAATCGGAAATGTCCCCGGTACGTTCAAGAGAAACCATTGTTTTTCGCAATGGGAAAACTGTTCGTTGAAATAGGTGTTCCAGGGTACCGCGTCGACCACGACACCGTTTGGCATCTTGCCGTTAAATGTGACCGTTTCCTGCTGACCTGCAACAACAGTAACCGTCATAGCAAACGGCGGTACCTTGCAGCTCACCACGTAGTTGCCACCGGGTAGCGTAAATGTGGCGATGCCACTCTCGTCTGACTTGACTTGCTGTTTATTGCCCGCGCCATCATCTGACAATACCGTGACCACCTGACCGGAGATGGGCTTGCCTTCCGACGTGATCTTAGCGGTCAATTTGCCCGTTTTGACGTCAGGTTTGTGCGGAGGTGACGCCGGTTTCAGCGGCACTAGCAAGGTGTTTGCGGGGGCATCCGCGTCATTGCTGACGTCAATCGTGCCCTTTGCTTCCTGAAGCCCACGTGCGATCACGCGAAAGGGGTGTTTTCCTGGTTGCAAGCCTTTGAAGACGACTAATCCATCTTGGCCGGTTTCGGATGAGAACGTATCGATTTGGACGCTCGCCCTGCCAATTGGTTTGCGCGTAACTTGATTCGTCACAGTGACGACAACGCCGCCCGTGGCACCCGGTTCATTCAATGTGAATGTGTCGTCAAAATTGTCGCCTCCGAGACGTTTCTCCAACTTGGCTTCAATGCGATGTTCCCCAGGCCCAAAGGTTTTGGCAAAGTTTGGCACGCGCACTTTGTGGACATGCCCGGCACCCGTCTCCCGTTCGGCGGTAGGAGGACCAACCTGAACAATTTTTTCCTGGGCCTTACCTTGGGGTGGCGTGACGCGGACCTTGGCCTGGAAATCGTCGATTCGATCGTCGCCTACCGAAATAACCGCCAGCAGCAGTTCATCTTTCTGCGCGTCATACGCAATCCCGAAATCGGTCTTTTCGCACGCCCAGCGGGCTTTTGGGCCGTGCTCGACAAAGGTGTGTGGTTCTCGCTTGTCAGTGCCCGGTGCTTCGTCAGGTGCCTTGCGAAGCGCAGCCCAGGTTTGATTGCCCACAATCCCGTCGACCATAAGCGGTTTGGGTTTGTGTTCGCGCTGAAACTTTTTGACATTCTCCTCGGTCGTCTTGTCGAACTTGCCGTTGATCTCTTGCTCAATCGAGTCGCCCAGGTGCTTGATTAACAGCGACTGCAAGTACTCGACCCAACCATCGACGCTTTCGTCCTTCAGACGCAGCGTCGGTTGCTTTTCCTCGTCCTCCGTAAACTCAGGTTCTGGCACGGGTTTGGGAGTCGGTTTCGGGCCGGGTGGACCAGGGTCTTCTCCTCCGCCAGAGAGCGTGAAGGCCACTGGAACGTTTTCTTCCCCTTGACCAATTTGATCAAGGCACCGAAAACTGCCATCTGCTGGATTTAACGTGAAGGCCGTGGTGTTTTTCTCTTGTTCGGGATTGCTCCACTCGATGCGCCACGTCCCAACGGCAGGCGTCCCGATTTCCCAAACAAGACTCCCCTTGCAGCCTTGATCGGGACTGTTGGGGGTTTCGACCGACGCAAAATTCGTACTGGACCCGGTGCGAGCGTTTTGGATGGAAATGTCATAAAATCACCGTGCTCGTGCGACTGTTTCACCAACACCAATGGCAACTGAGTTTCATTGGTCACGGTGACCAAGCAACTCGAGTTCTCATCCTCGACGGTTGGCTTTGGTTTCGGAAGCGGTTTTGGCCGCGGCTCACCGCCCAGTAGTGTATATCGCAATTCGGGCACGCTATCGTTGGTCGGTCGGACCGGCACGGGCGAATACTTAGAGGCAATGCTTCCGTCGATGGTCGAGTCGCCACTAGGGTGTCCCAAACGCGGGACATCCCAACTGAGATGCCAGCTCGTGTCGCCGTTCAACATCCAGTCCATTTTGCCGACGGCCCCCACGGTGGGATCGTTCTCGGGACTGGAGACCACGAACTGCGCGGACTCGCCCAATTTGATGATTTCCGGTGGCAGTTTGGTAAACATGGCGCCATTGTCGTGCTCGAATACACCAAAATGAATATCGAGATCGGTTTTGTTGATGACCGTGAGTACGGCAGAGCGACGCCCAAGCAGTGACTTTAAGAGGTCTTTGATCTCAGGCAAAAACTCGGGCAAGATGTCCAACGGCGAATCGGCCAGCGCCGCGGCGATCTGACCGGGCGGGGTGCCAACACCGTGAACTGAACCACTCGTTTCGCGCGGCGAGTCGGCAATGGACTCGGTAGGCATGCCGAGGACGGTTTTCATCTTTTTGATCCAGGCACGCTGGGCGTCATTGAGAGCCGGGGTGTCGGATCCGGTAGCCATTTCTTATCCTTTGCGATTCAAGACCCGATCAATGGTTAGAAAGCCCGATCGTGGTCGGCTTACGGAGACAAATGCCCAGCGGCGGATGGACGTAAACAAAAGTCCGCGCGGATTGGGCGGGCTGCCGCAGTCCAGGCACAAATCTCAGGGCGCGTGTGTGACCTATCGCATTGGATATTCGACGGATCGCCAACAACGGGGCGTTGGACTCGCAAAAAAAGTGGGCCGCGCGGCGTCGTTTCTGTCGCCCATGACACGATTTGCGGCCCCGCTGCCTCGGATGAGCGAATGACGACCCGATTGCTGCCAGCATTCACGCAAAATTGGTCTCAAAGTTCACCCGTCCCGCATATCGGTAGCGAGAGCAACCGAGTGGATTTGCGATGTTTGCGTTCTGATCACGGTTAAATCATCGGAAATCTCGCGCAGTCGCTGCGTCAGCAGTTCCAACTCGTCGCGCAGCGTATGATACCCCTTGCCTTCGATGTGGTCCGGTTACCAAAGCGTATTGGGTCATTGTGCGAGAACCAAAATGTTCCCATTACGGCGTAGATATCGAATTGCAGCAACAACAACGCACCGACGTACCCCAAAGAGGGAATCCGGAGACGACAATTGCCGTTGTTCACGACGCGATCGACACGTCACTCCTTTAGTACAGCG
>CAWAVP010000021.1:0-162902 GCA_963785495.1 uncultured Planctomycetales bacterium
CGAACCGCCAAGCTGAGCCTCGACGTGCTTGGCGCGCTGTGCCGAGCGTGTGCCGGGCATAGGCGGCGCGCGGCAAGGAACTGGCGGATAGCGTCCCGTGATGAGTACCGGACGCCGCCGACGAGCCACGTTTGCAGCATCCGTCCCGTGCAGCTTGCGGGTGGCCCAGCGGTAGACGGTAGCAACACGTGGACCGGTTTGCCCGCGCGGCGCGGGAAGGACCCGTGGCAGCCCTCTGCTAGACTGATTAGCTCATTTGGGGGTAAATCGGGCATTGCTCATCCTCGCGTACCAATGCAACAAATGCGACTGCGAGAATGATGCCCACGGAAGCGACGCATCGTCATGCGCGTGAAATGGGCTTCTAATGGTGGCGTGGAAATGGATTCTCAGGCTTTCGTCCTGGCCGGGCAGCGTCTCCCTCGATCAAGTGGAAAGTTGTCGCTTGTCTTGGCAAGCCTTAGTCCCACTGCCTTCAGATACGGATTGAGTGTCCGCCTCTTCCCTGCAATCCACGATGGAATGTCGGGGGCGGTCAACCCGCTATCACTTTGTTGATTTCGTCGACGTCATCCAGCCGCCGTGTTCGCACAGGGCAGTCAACACTGCCTCGAAGCTCGTCGTGCTGGATATCTGAAAATTGAACCCTGGGGAACTATGTGCTCTACCTTCTGCAGATCCTCAAACGCCAGTCGCGAGCGTCCGTTCAGTTTTGCCTGCGGTGCCAACCTCGCCGCGGACGGGCTGAGACATGATTGCCGATTACCGATGGGGCGAACACCGAGAAGAATTCCTGAAAGAGTCGCATCAAACAAAACCTCTTGCGGTTCATCGCTGAGTAGCCCGGCAGAGGACCGCGCTGGCTGATTCAAGGAGCGACACACGAAGCTGAGTTTCCAGGAAATACCTGAAGTCTGACACCGCCTCTTCTGCGACGGCTTCACGTTATACGTACTGCAAATGGCGTCGATTTGCGGTACGTGACACTCGACAAAGATGGTCGCGACAAATGCCGCCGTGCATCGGATGCGGCGTTTGATTCACCGTCTCGGCGATGTGGTTGTGAAGCTGTCGGCAGACGCTTGCCACAACCGCCAACGAGTCGTTGCAACTGCTCTTAAGCTAAGCTGTCGATATAGTAGCAACCTCGCTGTGCACGGTGGCCTATCTCCCAGTTGCTCGCGAAGTAATTCGATAGCTCTTATAGCGGAAGATCCCGAAGTAGCCACGGAACTCGTCAAAATCTCCGCCGTCGGCAGCGAGCGACTCAGACGATCTACGACTTGCAATACTGGCTGAATTGTCATTTTGCGTGTTCCCAGTTTGAGGATGCAAAGTTGTCGCAACTCGACCAATTTCACCCCGAATACTGCCGAACGATGACGTGTCCAGCCTCTAACCGACGGTCCGCATGACCGACGTGGCCGCCAGGTCGAAGTCTCGCTCGGCATAGATCTGTGTCACATCGGCTTGGGCGTGTCCCAGGACTGCTTGAGCCGCCCTTGAGCCCTGAAGTGACCACGTACCTGGGTTGCCGCGGTGTGTCGGGCACTGATTTGGCGACCAGACGGGAATTTTGGCCTTGATGCAGGTGCGGTGCCGGGCGGATCGCCCGTCGGTACGAATGCCGGTCATAACGATCCCGCAGCCGAGGATCGCACGAGGCCTCGGTGGCTGCCGAGTCGCACGTTGACTTTGCTCCGCCCCATACCTGCGCCCGCCGTCGCGCGGTGAAAAACAATACGGAAGCGATGGTGAACAGGTAGGGTACGAGGATTCCCGCGGCAACGGACCGATAAAGACAATCCGGCAGCGACCGCGATGTTGCCCCTTGTGTCGCCAGGGGCGGCGTATTCCCACACGTCGCCAGTGCGATCGATGTCGTGACCTCGCAGCAGACAGATCTCCTGGGGGCGGCATCCCGTAAGGCGCTGGACCTGAGCCATATCCGCGACGAACGCGAAGGGCATGTAGGGCAGGGTGCCGAGGAAGTGTTCGTCCGAGACCGGCAACACAGGATCGCTGTCTCGCGCCGCCGAGCGGCCGCGGCGCAGGCCGGGCACGCAGACGAGACGTTGATAGACGCTCGGTGGCAGTAACTCTTCGGAGACCGCCCAGCGAAACATGCGGCGGATACGGGCCATCGAATCATTGATGTACTTCCGGCTCAGGCCGGCCTGAATCATTTCGGTTCGGACCACCTTGTAGGCCTTGGGACCGAACTTGCGGGCGGGCATGGTTCCGAAGAGTAGCCTGAGCCGTCGGAGTGCCGTACGGATACTGGCAATTTCGTCGGTGGATTGTCCATTCTTGACGTAATAACCGAGGCGCGAACTTGAAGTAAGCAAGGACCAGCTCATTGAGCAAAAGTTGAGGTTGTGGCGGCGCGTCAGCGGATCGATCGTTTGCTGCCTTGGCACCCGCGAGGTGTTGCACCAGCAATTGACGATAACGTTCGCGACTCTCCGGTGAATCATACTTGCCTAAGTAGATTCGGCGGCCGTCCAGCTGAACGAGTGCCTGTCCGGACGCCTTGTGGAGCCGATATTTGGGGAGACGGACGGTCATGTGCAACCTTTCGCAGGAAAGGGGGAAGTGCTACCCCTTTTTCACGCGTTTTGCAGGCCGCACTGCCGACCGTCGGCAGGTATCTAAGTCCAAGATTCGGCGGGATTTACGACAAGTCGGGGCGACTGGATTCGAACCAGCGACCTCTGCGTCCCGAACGCAGCGCTCTACCAGGCTGAGCCACGCCCCGTGGTGTGTAAACTGGAGGGCTAATCGTAACCCGCGGCGGCGAATCGCGTCAACGGAGGGTTGCTGGCTTTTTGGACGCGGCGGCTGGGTTTTTAGGCGGACGGGGCGTTTTGCGGCGCTGGCTGCGAGGGCGATGTGCAGCGTCGCCAATCGGCCAAATGCAGCTCCACCGAGCGGCGGCCTCGGAATTCGTTGATGACCGGGCGAAAGGCAATGTCGAGTGTATCGTCGCAGGCCTCAAGCTCCGAGATCCACTCCGCGCGGTTAAACGCCAGCGCGCGGAATTGCTGACCGTGCTGTGCAAACCGCAGGCTCAGGTGGCGATCTCCCTTGCCCATCGCCCGTGGTCCCTCGACCACTTGGACGGCGCTGGCACATAGGAGCGGCCGCGGATTTCCCTGCCCAAATGGCGCTAACCGCTCCATGTCTTCAACTGCCCGCAACGTCAATTCCGGCAGCGAGGCTTCTGCGTCGATTGTCAATTCGGCCACGCGGGCCGCCGCGTCCAATTGCTGCTCGACGTGCTCGCAGAACTGGGCGCGAAACGTTGCCACCTGATCCTCCTCGATTCGTAATCCTGCCGCCGCGGCGTGACCACCGAATTTGACGAGGCAATCACAACAGGCAGCCAGCGCTTGATGTAAATCCAGGCCCGGGACGCTGCGTGCCGAGCCTGTACCGGGCCGACCCCCTAACTCGTCCAAGGCGATCAAGATGACCGGCCGGTGGTATTTTTCCGCGAGTCGCCCCGCTACGATCCCAATCACTCCCTGGTGCCAACCTCGCGCCGCCAAAACCAGCGCCGGATCGGCTTGCGGGTCAAATTCTTCTTTGACCTGCTTCGTGGCTCCCAGGTAAATGCTGCGTTCCAAATGCAACCGATTCTCGTTTAGTTGGTCAATGTACTCGGCCAACGCGCGGGCCCGTTCTGGGGATTCGGTCGTCAACAACTCGACGCCTAATTGTGCTTGGCCCAATCGGCCTGCGGCGTTTAAACGTGGCGCACAAGCCGAAGGCAATGTCTTCGCTACTGAGCGAGCGTTTGTCGCGGAGCCCCGCCAACTGCAGCAGTTCGGCCAGTCCGGGTGTGGGACGCGACTTGAGGCTCATCAGGCCATGTTTAACGAGCACGCGATTCTCGTCGATTAACGGAACGACATCGGCCACCGTGCCGATGGCGGCCAGCGCTAATGCCTGGATCAAGAAGTCGCGCAGGGGTTCGGTAACTCGTTTCGCTTGGCTGGAGCGTTGGCACACCGCCCAGGCGAGTTTGAACGCAATTCCGGCGCCGCACAACGCATCGAACGGATAAGTCGAACCGGGAAGCTGAGGATGCACCAGGAGGGCATTGGGTAAGCGATCGGCCATCTGGTGATGGTCGGTGATCAGTAGATCCAGCCCCAAACGTCGCGCCGTCTCTGCTTCAGCCACGCTGGCAATGCCGCAGTCCACCGAGATGACGAGTGACGTGTCCGCTTGAGCAAGTTTCGTGAGCGCTTTGTTGTTTAAGCCGTAGCCCTCATCCATACGGTTGGGCAGATAGTAACCGCAATTCGCCCCTAGCAGTTTTAGGCAGCGGTACAGCAATGCGGTGGCCGTCATGCCGTCGGCGTCGTAGTCGCCATAGATTACGATCCGTTGCTTGGCTCGGATCGCCGCGTAGACTCGATCTGCTGCCGCCGGCAAGCCCGGTAAGAGTTCGGGGTCGCGGAGCGCGCAGCTGAGTTTGGTTTCCAAAAAAACCTGCGCGGCGGTGGGGTCGGTGATTCCGCGGGCGGCGAGCAATTGAGCCACCACGCTAGGAACTCCCGCTGCACGTTCCATGCGGGAAATCAGTTGCACATCATGAGGTCGAATCCGCCAGCGTTTGCTCATGTCCTTTGTGCGTCGTCCTCCTCGCGTTCGGCCTCCGGCCCTTGCCACCCCAAGCGTGCCACTCAACGACACCGAGTCGCCACGCTCGTCTCTGGCGCGGTTGCGCCGGAGCAGCCGTATGTGCTGACGGTGAAACTCGGCCGTCCCGCCAAACTGTCCCGAAGACGTTGGCTCCACGACCTGAATTTTCTGAGCCGCTTGTCGCGGCCGTCCTACTTCTTCTTTTCCGTGTGCATGGTGTGTTTGCGGAGCCGGGGCGAATACTTCATCAGCTTCAACTTTTCGCCACCCGGCTTGCGCCGCAACACATAGTTGTAGTCGCCGGTTTCCTGACAGACCAAGAACACCGTTTCGGCCTTTTTGCCTTTGCTTTTCGCCATATCGAGGGCCCTTATCCTCTGCGCTGGTTGCGTTGCGAGATTCCGATTGGGCATTGTAAACGACCGACGCGACTCTTTTCCAGGTCGGAGCCGCCGGTTTCTCCTGTCGGGGCGGCCAGCCCGGCCAGGGTTTGCCCGCCGCTGCTGTCGAGTTCCCGCGCGGATGGTCCCGCAAGAAGAGGGGGCACGCAGACTCTCAGGGCGTTGGGGGATCTGGGGGTTCGGATGTACAATGTGATGCAGGGAGCGGCGGCGCGGACGGGGGGAATCCACGCGCCCTCGGCGAAGTAGCCTGGCGGCAGACTGCCCGATGGACAGGCTTATTTCAGCGGTTTGCTCGGCGTGGTCCATTGGTTTTCGAGGTGTCTGGGACAACGATGGCGGATTCGACGAAAGCTGGACGGGGTGCCCATGCCGAGTCGCACAGCGGGTCGAGCACACCGGTTGAGCGCCCGGGCAACGCGAATCGCTCGGCCGACGATTCCCCATCGGGGGATGCTGTGCCCGATGGCGCGGTCCCCAGCCAAGCACCGGCCGCGGCTGAAGATCGACCGGATCGGGGCACGAGGTTTCTGGTGTTTGCCGCACTGCCCAGTTGGCTCGTCAGCATGGTCCTGCACATTCTGATCTTGTTCTGCTTGGCCTGGGTGACACTGCCGCAGATTATGCGCAATCGGGACAACGAACTGACGGTAGGCAATGCCGAGCAACCGGAGCTGACCGAGGCGCCGATCTTCGACACGGCGAACGACCGGGAACTGGACGAGATGGAGATGAGCGACGTGACGCCGGTTGATGCCATCGAAGTGACCCCGACGGATTTGCTGACGACCGACCCGCAGCCGTTCGATGCGTCGGACCTGCAGGCCGCGCCGGCGATGACCGAGTTGAATCCGTTGGGCGAGGACGTGGCGCCTCTCAGCGAATTGTTGACCCAGATTGGTGCGATCGGTGGGCAGGGCCTGGAAGGGCGAGGCCAGGCGGCCCGCGCGCGACTGCTGCGCGAAGGCGGGGGGACCGAGGGTAGCGAAAAGGCGGTGCAACGGGCGCTGGCTTGGTTACAGCGGCACCAAAATCCGGATGGCAGCTGGAGCTTTCAACCGCTCTTTGGACGTTGTCCTTGTGGCAATCCCGGTAGTCTGGAAACGGCCTTCAACGGGGCGACGGCGATCGCCTTGTTGCCCTTTTTGGGCGCCGGCAATACGCATCGCGAAGGCCAATATCAGCGTGAGGTCCAGGCCGGGCTTTACTATTTGCTCAATCATCAGCAGCCCAACGGCGCGTTCGTCGACGCGGGGAATTTATACACGCACGGACTTTGCGCAATCGCCTTGTCCGAGGCGTATGCGATGACGCAAGACCCGGCGCTGATGCGTCCTGCCCAGGCGGCGCTCGATTACATCGCGTACGCACAGGATCCGGTCGGTGGCGGATGGCGCGATGTAGCCCGTCAACCTGGGGATACCTCGGTTGTGGGCTGGCAATTGATGGCGCTCAAGAGCGGACGGATGGCATATCTGCACGTGGATCCCAGTGTCTTTGTCGGCGCCACGCGATTCCTGGATTCCGTCCAGACCGATAGCGGTGCCGCCTATGGCTACAAGGATCCGGGGGATCGCATTTCGACGACGGCCATCGGGCTATTGTGTCGCATGTACCTGGGCTGGGGGCGAGAAGAGCCTGCGCTGACAACGCGGCGTCGAACGCCTCTCGCGCAGTGGTCCCTCCGATGTGGACATGTACTACAACTACTACGCTACTCAGGTGATGCGCCATTTTGGAGGAGAGCCGTGGGACAAATGGAATAAAGAAATGCGTGACTTTTTGGTCAAGACGCAGGCGACAAAAGGCCATGAAGAGGGGAGTTGGTTTATGGGGCAGAACCACACTTCGATGACCGGCGGCCGACTCTACTGCACCGCAATGGCAACCATGGTCCTGGAGGTTTACTATCGCCACCTGCCGCTCTATCGCAAACAGGCCACCGACGACGACTTTGAACTGTAAATCTCTCGGATGCGGTAAATGCTAGTCCTGCCCGTGATCGACTTACAGGCCGGTGCCGCTGTGCATGGTCGCGCAGGTAAGCGAGCTGCCTATCGACCCATCGAGAGTGTCTTGTCGCCGTCGTCCGATCCGCTGGAATTGGCGCGTGGTATCATCGATCGGCTGGGGCTCCTGCAGGTCTATCTGGCGGATCTGGATGCCATTGGGGGTGGCCAACCGGCTTGGCACATCTACCAAAACCTAGTCGAGTTGGGATTTCAGCTCTGGCTGGACGCAGGCGTCGCGCGATTCGGAACAGGGAACTCGATTCGCTGAACGTTTGTCAGAGCAGGTCGACGTGGTGTTGGGGCTCGAAACCGTCAGTGACCCCAGTTCGATTCGGGCTTTGCTATCGCGACTGGGTCCCGATCGGACGATCGTAAGTCTGGACCTCGACGACGGCCGCCCTCGCACTCCAAGTCGCGTATGGCAGGATGTCGATGCGTGCTGCATCTTGGAGCAACTCGTGGACTTTGGCGTCCGCCGGCTGATTCTGCTGGACATTCGGCGTGTGGGCATGGGGCAGGGGACCGGCACCATCGACCTGCTGCGGCGGGCACGTGCGCTGAATGTGGACTGGCAGATTGTTTGTGGCGGCGGAATTCGCGGGTTGAACGACTTACGCCAACTGGCGGCAGAAGGCTGCGATGCGGTGCTACTGGCGTCAGCGCGACACGACGGTCGCTTGGGTCGAACCGAGGTCAGGGAACTTCACAAGTGGGGGCGTTAGTCCCACGCGGCTACCACTGGGGTAGTCGCTTTTCCACAAACGCTCGCACGCCTTCTGCGGCGTCGTCGGTGGTCCGTGTCGTCGCGGTCGCGGCAGCGGCGGTGGCCAGATGCGACAGCATGGCCTCGCCGACTGTCTCGTTCAGCACCCGCTTCGTCATGGCCAAGGCGACCGGACTGGCAAGGGCGATTTCATTCGCCCATTCCCGACCCTGTGCCCACAGCAGATCAAAGTCCACGACCTTGTGCACCAAACCGATGCGGTAGGCCTCGGCCGCGTCGATCGTGTGGCCTCTTAACAGCAGATGGCCCGCGTGTCCGGCCCCGAGTCGAAAGGAAATGACCGGTATGGCGACACCCGCCGTCAGGCCAAGTCGTGCTTCCGGAAAACCGAACTGTGCCTGGGTGCCGCCAAGACCAGATCGCAAGCGGCGACCAACCCCAGCCCAACGCCCAAGGCCGGCCCGTTCACGGCGGCGATAATCGGCTTGGGAAACTGCAGCATCGTCGTCAGCACGGTCCGCTGCTGATTGGCGTCGGCGAACCAATACGGCTGTGGCGATTCGTCGTCCATCGAGCGGTGAATCTGATGGAGGTCCGACCCGGCGGAGAAACATCCGCCGTGACCCGTTAGGACGATGGCCCGGACGCCCGCCTGCTGATGCAGGTCGTCGAGTGCTTGTTGCAGTTGATCCCATGCATCACGGTCCAGTGCATTCCGGCGGTCGGGTGACTTCAGCACGATTGTGCCGCACCGTCCATCGACGCGAACTTGTACCGAGGTGGTATTACCGGAGGAACTCGTCATGGCGACCTTTCTGGAAGGCGGGCCTTCCGCGGGGCTGGAGGGGAGTTGTTGCTCGTACTCAGGCGCGGTGGGCAGGGGACAAGTTGCCAATCTTCGACGACCGTTGCGTTGCGGCATCAAACGAACTCCGCGCTGGCGTACGCAATTCTTATGTAAAGTCTTTTAAGCTCATGGGTTGTGATGATCCGTGGGGTCTTTTCCGGGCTTTGGCATCCCCGCTGCTTCTAGCTGCCATCACTTGTCAGTTAGCTCGTCTTGTCCGGTCCTGGCCTAGCATCATGGGGAACGCACCTGTGCCTAAAACTACTCGCAAACCGTCTCGCCGCAAAGTCAATGCCCGCACACGTCGTTCGCTGGCCGACGGGTCGAAGGGACCATCGGAGGGATTTGAGGAGCAGCGAGGTAGGCATCCTCGTTTGAAATCGAACGAGGCGGTCGACGAGGAACGGGACGTCGATGATGACGAGGGTGACGAGGAACTGATCGAGTCGACCGAAGGGACGATTGCGATCGACGATCCGGTGAGAATGTACCTCATGCAGATGGGCGAGATTCCATTGCTCAATCGCGATGAGGAAGTCTCCGCGGCCCGCAAGATCGAAAAGACCCGCACTCGCTTCCGCAACACCATGCTGGCAACCGATTTTGTCTTGCAGGCGGCCGTATCGGCACTCGAAAAAGTCCGCGATGGAGAACTGCGATTGGATCGTACGATCGAAGTCTCGGTGACGAATACGGCCGAGAAGAAAAAAATCATGCAACGGATTCCGCCTAACGTGGCGACTCTGCGCAAGATCTTGATTGCGAATCATCGCGATTTTCGCATTGCCGTCAATAAGCGAAATCCCGTCGCTGAGCGGCGAGCTGCGTGGCAGCGTTTGATCAAACGACGAAATCGTGCCGTTCGCCTAGTGGAGGAACTCAACTTACGGACTCAGCGCCTGCTGCCTCTGTTGCACAAGGTTCGCGAAATCTCATGGCGCATGAATTCGCTATTGGAGCAGATCCGCCAGGGAGGTAATGAGTCCACCGGTGGGATGTCGGTTCAGTCGCTGCGAGCCGAACTGCATTACCTGATGCGAATCACGCTGGAAAGTCCTGCGACACTGCAACGCCGCTTGGCTCAGACCGAACAGTATCAACGGGCATACGACGCTGCCAAACGTGAACTTTCGGCCGGAAACCTACGGTTGGTGGTGTCGATCGCCAAGAAGTACCGAAACCGAGGCCTCACGTTCCTGGATCTGATTCAGGAAGGCAACACCGGCTTAATGAGGGCCGTCGATAAATTCGAGCACGCTCGTGGCTACAAGTTTTCGACCTACGCAACCTGGTGGATTCGCCAGGCCATCACTCGCGCGATTGCGGACCAGAGTCGTACGATTCGAGTGCCCGTCCATATGATTGAGACGATGAGTCGTGTGCGTCAGGTGACGCGCGACCTAGTACAAGAACTGGGACGTGAGCCCACGGCCGAGGAAGTTGCTCACCGGGCCAAATTGTCGCTGGACGATGCCCGTTGCATCATCAAGATGGCTCGCCAACCGCTGTCTCTGGATCAACCGGTGGGGGATCACGATGACAGTTATTTCGGCGAATTCCTGGAAGATTACCGCGACGATGATCCGCTGTACGACACGAATCAACAGGCATTAAAGCAGCAAATCGACAATGCTCTGCAAGTGCTGAACCATCGCGAACGTGAGATCCTGCGATTGCGATACGGCCTGACCGACGGGTATTCGTACACGCTGGAAGAAGTGGGACAGATCTTTTCCGTCACTCGCGAACGCGTTCGCCAAATCGAATCCAAGGCCGTCCGCAAACTGCAGCAACCGTATCGGTGCCGTGGCTTGATGGGGTTCTTGGAGGGAATCGACATTCCGCCGTCTCTGGAGAACAACGTTGGCTAGGTCCGGGCTCCTGATGTTGGACAGGTGTTCTGGGTAATGAGTGCGAATGGGCGGTGCGAAAGCGTCGCCCGTTTCGCTGCGCCGACCTTTGTGGCAGCCGCGATTCACTTGCGTGGCCGATGGTAGCCTCTACAGCAGCGGACGTGATGTCTTCGAGGCGAGGCGGATGATTTTGCTAGCGCGGCAACGTGACGGCGTCGAGGACGCGACAGGTGGCCTGCGATTTGTTCAGCACGTAAAAATGGATGCCGGGCACGCCGTGATCGATCAATTCCTGCACCTGGCCGATTGCGAATTCAACGCCTGCTTCGAACTGCGACGCATCATCGTCCTTGTCGGCCAAACGACTTACAAATTGCTCAGGGAGTCGGTGCGCCGCAGAGGGACGTAATCCGCTGGATCTGGCTAAGATTCGTGACGGGCAGCAATCCGGGGATGATGGGAATGCGAATGCCGCGTTTCACGCACCGGTCGCGGAATGCGAAGAAGTCGCGATTGTCGTAAAAAAGCTGAGTGATAACCGCATCGGCTCCGCATTCGACCTTGTGGCACAGATTATCCAGGTCGACCTCCGCGCTGGGGGCTTCCTGGTGTTTCTCGGGATATCCGGCCACGGCGACGCCAAAGGAGGGAAATTCGCTGCGAATTAAACAGACGAGATCGCTGGCATACCGCAGCCCGCCGTCGACCGGTTGAAAATGGGTTTCGCCCTGCGGCGGGTCGCCGCGCAGCGCAACGATATTGTCGATCTCCGCCTGCTCAGCTTGGTCAAGGTACGCTCGCAACTCGTCAACGGTCGAACTGACACAGGTCAGGTGCGACGCCACGGGCAGCTGAAAACGTTGTTTGACCTGATTCACGATCTGCAGCGTCTTGTCGCGTGTCGATCCGCCAGCCCCGTACGTGCACGTGACGAAGTCGGGTCGGTGTTGTATGAGCGCTTCCAGGTGGACGAACAACGTTTGCAGTCCGGCGTTCGTCTTGGGAGGAAACAATTCGAACGAGAGGCCGAATGGCCGCGAAGCGTAGATTTCCGAGATTCTCATCGTATCGGGGTTGCCCAACGTGATCGGTGGACCTGCAGAACACAAAGTATCGCCATACTCTATAGCGAAACCGGCCGATCGGCTAGTTGCCGTCCGGCAGAAGCCAACTCGTACATATCATGCAATAGACGCACATGCCACTCTTGCTGCTCGATGCCCCTGCGGAGAAAGACGCGTTTTTGAGTCTGCGCCATAATTTGAGGAGACAATTCCGTGATCTCACCGAAAGATCGAGCGTAGTTGACGAAGCTTGGCACGTTGGTTGTGATAAAGCCGTAGAGCATGCTACAACCGCCGATCAACTTGCCTGTGAAGATGCCTGTGTTGATGGCCGATTTCGTGAAGTCGCCGATGACGCAACCCATGAACTGCATGCCGGTGTCAATCCGTCGGTTGGCGACCTCCATGCGGACCGTGCCGTAGGTGTTTTTCAAATTGCTGTTCGATGTTCCGGCGCCCAAATTCACCCACTGGCCCAGATACGAATGGCCTAAATAACCGGTGTGTTGTTTGTTGGAAAACGCTTCAATGACACTCGCCTCAATCTCACCGCCGACTTTTGAAAGGCGGCCGACCGCAACGCCGGGCCTGAGCACGGCATGTTCGTTTACGCGGCTCATGGGTCCGAGATACAACGGACCTCGCAAACAGGCAAAGGGGCGAATCACACTGCCGGTCTCGGCAACGATGGGACCCTGCGAGGTGTCGACGTCAACCCAGTCGGCCATTTCCACTTGGGAGCCCACGAACAGGCCATCGCGGACTTCGCGGTACGTTCCCCGCTGAATCCGGTATTCCAGATTCTCGCCCAGCGTTTCCGCGTGACGGAGAATTAGATCGTGTGGGTAATTCAGCAGCGGTAGTCGGTGCTCCAGCACGGGAAGCGCTGCGATGTTTGGTAGACGGAGGAAAGCTGCCAACTGCTGAGGGTCATAGGGCTGCTGCAGTGCGGGCGCGTTGGGAGGTAGGTACGCGGCTGCCAGCGTCTCGCCCTGGAACACCAACCCAGCTCGAGAGCAAGACATCATTTTTTGCAGCACCGTAAACGTCTGCTGGCATGGTACCAGCCGGGCATTAACCAACAATTGGGGGTCGGAATCCGCGGCCGTCGTGCTGAACTGAGGATACTCGGCCGCTTGCCAAGCCGTGAGGTGCGGACGGATGCAGCCCTGCACACGTCCATCGCCGTGGTCAAGCTGGTCAGCCAGGCTCAAGCCACCGCATTGAAGGGAATAAGCCGGCCGCCCCAACGTCAATGGATCGAGTTGGTGGACCTGAGCGTCTTCGAATACCACGATACGCATCACAGACCTCACGAGAGCGATGATTGGGGCCCCGAGGGCGGTGTTTCAGTTGCCGTCACGTCAGAAAAAGCGTAGCTCAGCCACCACGCCCGGCCGTCATCGGTTAACCGCGGCCGATCGCATCCCGGCTTCCTCGGGGGTCGCACTGACGGTCGTGGTTGCTATCGGCTCGAACGAGCCATCGGAAAAGGGGTAACGAGCGGATCGGTCACGCCGTCTGGCATAATTGTAGGTCCGTGCCGCTTGTTGCCCAATACGAGTCGCAGCGTCTCAACTCGCCGGATAGACGGAATCCCGCGTCCCCGAACGCGCGAAACGCTCAGCAACACCTGCAAAATGTCGGACCGCGACCCGGAGGACAAGTTGGTCACGCCGTCGATTTCCAACGACAACGCCACCGGCGATTTTGGCACGAGGTGCATCGGCCCTGTTTCCCTACACCACCTGGACAGCTGGGAAAGGAGCAGTTTGGCATGGGCCGACCTGGGGCGCCAAACCTAATCGAGGCTACGCGCGGCGAACGGCGCATCCGACCGACGAGCGAGCTGGCCGACAGCCAGACCAAACACACGGTACTGGGCTCGGGTACGGCCTGCACAGCGGTGCGCGGGCCTTGCTCGTAACCTCCATCGGCCAGGGCGACAACTAGGTCGCTAGAATTCGCGCGACCATCCCCATTGAAGTCACCTGTCGACCAGACGGCATCCATGTCGGCCTCGTAGGTTCCTGAGGAAAGCACCACGACCAAATCGCCCGAATTGAATTCGCCGTCGAGGTTGGCGTCGCCGATCCAACTATTGAACAACTGCTTCGTCCAAATCGTGACGTCGCTGACGTCCACTACGTTGTCGTTGTTGAGGTCGTAGGCCGGATCGTTCATTTGGCTGGCCGATTGAGCCGTCAGATCATCGATGTCTTGTGCATCCAGTACGCCGTCGCCGTTGAAGTCGCCGGGCAAGGCGGCCGTGGCGGGGTGAAAGCTGATGTTATCCAACAAGAAGGTGGCATCGCCGCCGGCCGCCGCGAAGGAATCGAAACGCAACGTCGTGGTTGCGCGATCGGCGACCACGGTGGTTTCATAATGATACCAATCATTGCCATTTCCAACCGGCTCGACGCCGTCCTCGCCCAGAAAATCATCGAGGGGCACGTTGTCGAGGCTGACCGTCGCGATGGGAATGTCGCCACAGCAATTGCGCGCATTGAAATCAAAGCTCAACACGTATTCATCACCCGGCGTCAGGCCAGAGATGTCTTGTTCCAGCGAGGCGGCTCCTTGCATAAAGGCGACGGCGGTTGAGTTATTACCGTTATCGCGAAACGGGACGCGTTGGGCGTCATTGCCCACGTAGCCAGGCCACGAGTTAAATGTATCCGCGTCGGCCTCAAAGTCGCCGTTTTCGATCAGATTCTCTCCTGAGCCGGCCAGCAGCAGCTCGAGATTGTCGACCAGAAAAGTTGAATCGAGCCCCAGTTCCGATTCGGTGGAAATCAAAATCGCCAGGTCGCTAGACTCAGCCGTGAATTCGATTTCGCTGTAATACCAGGGGTTAAAATCACCGACAGGGAACACGACGCCGTCGGGATTGACGGCGAGATCCGGGAAACCGGGGACAAGTGTGTCGTTCAGCTTCAGTTGAGGCACCGGATAATCTCCGCAGCAGTCGCGCGCATTGTAATCCAGGCTCAGCGTATAGTTGGCGCCGACCGTTAGACCAGAGATTTCTTTCAATAGTGACGACGTTCCCTGAAGGAAAGCAACCGTCGTGTCGTTGTCACCATTGTCTCGAAATGGAGCGGGATCCTGGTCCAAGGGAACGACCGGATTAATGCCGTGCCCGCCGGTACCGCTAAACCCGAAAATGTTCGAAGGATTCTCATCGGCAGCCCGGCTGTACGGGGTTAATACCTACGCCGCCTGAATTGAACCATTCGGAGATTTCCGGCGGATTGATTCCATTGTCGTCGGCGCCATTGACATAACCTGGCCACACCACCCATAGATCGAGATCCTGTTGGAAGTCGCCGTTGAGAATGAACTCCTGGCCTTTAGACACTTGAGAACCAGCGGACCACATTGCGATACTCGCTACCAACATAGCGCGAATAATCCAACTCATGTTCGCACGCATCATGACACCCTTCGCTTTGACTGCTCTTGTTCTAGACGTCAAGGCCACTATCTTCTTTATGCTGCCAACGCTTCCACCGCGAGTAGCTCACTGACATGTTGACTTTTGTATGTCGACCGTGTGACACTACATTGTCATCGATGGCGACATCGTAGGCGGATGTCTCGACAAACGACCGCCTCCGTCACGCGGCGGACATTATAGCTGCGGCTCGTTCCAATTGCACGAAATCAAGTCAACAATCAACTTCTCGGTTCGTCTTCGGCTGATTCGCGCTTTGAACGGCTGGCGGACGCACCTGTTTACAAACTGGAACGCATCGCCGCGTTCATGCATTTTTGGTGTTTTGGACCAGTAATCGCGTTGAAAATCGGCAAAGGTGGAATTACAGTTAGGCTCGGCAGATCGGGAGCGTATCCTGCTTGCCGAGAAGGACGTCAACAAGGTCAGTTGGACGAGGGAAGTTCTAATTAAGTGCAATTCGTATTTACGGCAATGAGCATGCTCCTGAGCGGCTAACCCACCTGAAGGACGGCGTCTCGAATCTGTGCACTAGTGGCGCGGATTTGAGACATCGTCCTTTTTTGTTGGGCTCCCGCGAGCGACTCATGCGAGAGGAAGTGACAAGATGCGGTTCACCATGAAGCAGCAGCGAATGTATTTTTCCGCAGCCGTGGCGGTGGCGGTGATGATTTGCGGAACTCAACTCCGGGCGGCCCCCACGGTGGTCAACGGAGACTTTGAGACCGATACGGATCAGTGGATCACCTGGCCAGGGTACGCGGCAGGCGGCGAGAACCCGGTCGAGATTACAGGCTGGACCGGCAGCGGTGGATACGGCATCAATCCGGTCGTGCCAGCGGCAGATTCGGACGCGCCGTTCCGCGACAATGGCGACAACACCACTTCGGTCGCCTTTTTGCAGGGCGAAAGCTACATCGAGCAAGACGTGAGCGGATTTGAGGTCGGTCAATCGTATGTCTTGAGTCTGGATTTCAACGCTCGCGATTGCTGCGGAGATTTTCCGATTGGCACGATCTACTTGAACGATATCGTGGCCGGCACTTCGGTCGATCTATTCCCGGCTCCCGGGGCGATCATTCCCGCTGGCGACAGCAACCCATGGTATACGGCTGCAATTGAGTTCGCTGCGCCGACCGATGTCATCACCGTGCGCATTGCAGCTCAGCCAGCGGCTGCCGGCGATGCGACGATGTTGGTCGATAACGTCAGCTTTTCGCTGGTGCCCGAACCTACCAGCGGTGTGCTCGCGCTGTTGGGCGCGTTGGGAATGTTGGCTGTGCGACGTCGATAACGTACACTGCGGCTCGCCGCCGCTGGCCACTGTGCGAAAACAGCGCTGCTGATTCGGCAGCGCTGTTGTTTTCGCTCTTACATCTGCGGTGCCGCGCCGCTGGAGGTTTCGAGGAGCGGGGCGCCGCGTCCAACAAGCCTTCGGCGATGGGCAACTGACCTACAAACGAAGCGCAGCCGCCACGTAGCCTCCGTCGGCGAAAGCAAGGACGAGGTCGCTGGTCGTAAACTCGCCGTCACAATTCCAGTCGCCCTCGGCCCAGCCGGAAATGCCGACGGGCCCGTCCTCGTATTGGCCTGCTTCAAAAATGGCGACCAAGTCGCTGGAATCGAAGCTTCCATTCAGATTCGCATCTCCATAGTTCGTACCCGCGATCTGGTGAATCATGTGATCCAAATCGTCCGAATCGATGCGGGCATCTCCGTTGAGATCAAAACGGGGATCGTGAGATTCGATTCCACGGCAGACGGCATCAACGTCCAACGCCGTAACACTTCCGTCGCCGTCGAAATCACCCTCCAAACCACCCAGCCCCGTCACCAAAATCGTTGCCGCGCCCACGATGCGGCCCTGCAAATCGACGGCGGACAGCGTAAATTGGTTGATGCCCGGCTGAATCGTTAGGTCAAGTTCCCAGCTGGTCTCATCGGTCCAACGTACCGGCATCGCTTCGCCCTGCATCGAACGGACCTGATCAACGTTGATCCAACCCTGCCCGCTCAGCTTAACCGTGCGTTCCTCGGTTGCAAAATCGTGACCGTCATTTGTCGTGATGGCAAAGTCGACGCGTGGCACGATGATGGGCAACTGTGCCGATACGTAGGCGGCACGATCCGCGATGTAGTTGGTCAAGAACGCCGATAGATCCTGTTGCGTGAGTTCCGTGTAGTGCTCGATCCATGGCTGCAGATAATCAACGTTGTAGGTCGTTTCCAGGATGTCCAGCAAGTGTTTGTATACGAGGCGTCGATTCTGCGGCAGGTTCACTAGCCGACTGTAACGCGTGCCGCCCTGGCCCGTCAAAGGGGCCTTGGGATGATAGAAGAAACCATGATCGACGTCCCAGGCGAAGGGCACGACGCGACGATCTTCGGGACGGACGTAGAGGTACAGATTGTGGCTCAGGCCCATGTTGAAGTTATCGGCCGTACCGACCAACGACTGAAAGGCTTGATAACGCATCCAGGCTTCTACGTCCATTACTTCCTCAGCTGCCGCCTGCAATTCGTCGCTGCGCAACATCAACGCTTGTCCCAGGCGAATGATGCGGCTGAAGTCGTCTCGATCGCGATTGTTTTTGAGGATGTAGTTGAGACGATATGCGTCTTTGTCCTCTCCAAAATCGCGGATATCGGTATTTAGCACGGCGTTCGGACTACCCTTCAAGGCCTCCGGAGTGTTTGTGGATGTACGATTGAAGTAATAAATCAGCTCCAATTCAAACAGTGATCCATCACTTCCGTTTTTAAATTGTGAGTCCAGATAGTCATTTCCATAACGGGCCATTTTTAGGAGTCCAAGGCCGGCATTGGTGGAACGCGGTGCATCAAAAAAGATGACGTCGTCGTACATTCCCGCCAGTCCCCCAGCATGATTGGCGATGTGATGAATCAGCAGCTCGTGAGGGCTCGCGCCGGGTACACCTTGAACGGGACCCTGGCCATTGCCGGAGGAGAGGACCACGCCGCGGTCCACCGCGACCGACGAGTGGACTCCGCGAAACAAATGGTCGGGAGCGAACTCAGGTTGAAGCCGGTGCGAGCATCGTTCCGGCCGTAGCCACTCCCTCGCAATCGTACGCCGACGTCGTAAAAAACTTCGTGGCTATCAAAGATGACCGTGGCTCTCAGCCGATCGTTGCTCATGACATGGGTGTTCGTGTGCATGAACGACACGTCGGCGGGAGTCATGATCAGACGAAGCGATTTAATGTCCTCTGGCGTTGTTCGCGAACCAACGCGATAGAGAGCACGCGAGTCGGGGCCTGCCGCGGGAAACGTACTTGTTGCACCAACCCATCGATGGCCTCGATGTAGAACTGCACCGTGCGTCCATTGCGTTGAGTGGGAATGACAGCCGTGAAATTGCCGTCGGTATCCGGTACCATCGGTACGCTTTGGAATGTCGCCCCATTGATGGCATAGAGCAGTGTCATGGATTTTACACCGTCGGGATCCTGTCGCGCGGAGACGGATACCGGGTCCTCTGCCGTCGGAATCAGGGGTGCGTGACGGAACTGGTCAAACGTCGGTCCCAGGTTTTCCTGTCGCTGACTGTTTGGCTGACCCGGCGTTCCGGCTCGCCCGGGCATTGCCAGCACGACCGTCTCTGCTGCTTGGTTGAAATACAGACGCGAATTGAGCAATGGCGATCCCGACAGCCAGCGAGCACGGAAGGAAACTTCAATGTCGGCCCCTCGGTCCAAGGGAGCGTCGTCCATGAATGTTGTTTCCACATGGTTGCTCATGTGCTCCGTTGCACTTGTCGCGACCAGCCGTAATACGTGATTGGTGGGATCCGCCGGATCCACGTCAACGCGACTCCCATCATGATTGCCCACGACCCGCCAATTTTCCGGTGGTTGATTCAGCACGTCCTGATCAAAGGAACCGTTCTGTAGATGCGAAATGGCAGCACCGTCCGGATCCTCGATGACCCGTAGATCGTCAATCAAGACCTCGCCAGCGTCCAACAGACCGAGTATCAATTCGTTGAAACCGCGGGGGTTAGTTGTCCCGATGGGATCACGCGCGACGCCGCGATATATAAACGACTGCCATTGCGACTTGTCGCCCTCCCAACTGGCGGCCCACGCTTCGGCCCGCGAATTGTCCGCATCAGGATCGACCAACTCCAGGCTCGAGCCGCCGCCATCTGCGGCCGCCGGCCAGTTTCTGCTATCAAAATAGTGAACGTCATCGGCCAAGTTTCCCACAGCGTCCACCAGCTCGAGGCTTTCACCCTCGTTGGATAAACGTCCGGCGAATTCGCCGACGATGACATCACTCAGTTCGGGAAACTCTTCCAATAGGCGGTTGCGATCGCCAACAACGAGGGCATACTGCCCGGGACCGATTCGCGTGTCGGCGGCAAACTCGAAATCGATCCCTCGCGTCAGACGCCAGCCGCTCAAGTCAACCGTTGTCTCGCCACGATTGTAGAGTTCGATCCATTCGGTGCTGGATTCAGCAAAGGCCTGTGTCGCCGTTTCATATTGCGGCGCCGCATGATACATGATTTCATTGATGACGATCCGCGTTTCGAAGGCGAATTCGTTGTCCCGGCCTGGCGTTTCCGCTGTTGGAAACCACCATTGGCCGGCGTATTCACCCGATCGGCCCATGAGGCGATCGCCCAGACGAACGGAATCGACGACCGAATTGCCCGACGTGTCCACTAGGAATAGACGATCTCCAGTCGTCGCCGTCGTATTGAGTTGATCTGCGGTCACCAGCAACCATTGGCCCGGTCCAATGACCGCATCGGGCAGCGTGACACGTCGGTTGACGCTCCCCTCAACTTGCAGCACATAGTCCGAAGCGGTCCGCGATTCGGACGTGGGATTGAACAGTTCGATCCAGAGTTCCTGGCCGCCAGAGGGCAGTTCGTATAGCTGTAAATTCTTGGGTTCCAGCACTAACTCCTCGGTATTGATCGTCCCTGGCGAGCCGCCGATCGTGGGGCTAGTGATCCAGTTTTCTGCGTTTGAGCTGCCTTCCTCCAGGTTGAGCTTAGCCAGAGAACTTCCGGAGCCATCCGGGCCCACAGGCCAGTCTCCGCGATCATCGTATTCGACTTCGTCCATTACTCGCTGGTTGGCATTCAACAAGCGAACGGTTTCGCCGCCATTGGCGAGCCGGCCGTCCAGAGGGCCAAACACTTGTGCCGTTTCCACATCGGGCAGGCTGGACGGATCGTGAGCGACGACGGCAAAACTGCCCGGAGCGAGGCGAGCGCGAGGTGGGAAGGTGTAACTTGCCCCGCCCGTGATCTGCCAGCCGGAAAGATCGATTTGGACCGACAACGGGTTGTACAATTCGATCCACTCGGCGCCATGGTCTTCGCCCGGTGGGTTGTACATGAATTCGCTAAACACCACGGTGCTGTCCAGCATCCAACGATGTTCGAGCATTTCAAGCCGCAATCGATGAGGATAGAGCGCGTTGCGCCTACGCGGACGATGTCCGCGAGGAAGAGCTTGTCGTCGCACGTTGATGTCGCCTCGGTGAACAAGGGGCCTATGCCAAAAGATTCTTGAGTATAAAGGCTATGCTCGCGCCGATCCAACCGACCAACGGCCGTGTCAACTCATCGAGACAAATCAGTACGCTTCCTACGCACTTCCGTTGTTGCTCCGGTAGAAGGTCGTCGCAATCCGGATGCAGGCCGAGTCGAATCGCGTCCCAGGGAAACTTGCGATGTGGCGTATCGGCAGGCAGGACAAGGGCAGGTCGCAGCGCCTTGTGGGTTGCCGATCGCGACTGACCTACGGTCGATCGGAGCCTAGCTGACGATCCAAATAAAGCCGACGATCAACGCCACCACGCACAGCCAGCCTACAAAAAAGCCGATGCACGACGTCCGTGACGGGCGCGGGATCTCCAAACCGCCCCACGTAAGCAGCATGGGTCGCGTCATCAGTGCGACGCCGGCCGGCAAGGTACACGGTTCGTCAATCACTTCGCCGGGCTGAATGGGCGTTCGCATCAGGCCGTAAAACAGATCCAACTTATCACGTGCGGTGGGGGGGCTGACCAGACTGACGAGCGTGCCCGCTACGCTGCGGCACTCATGTACATCAGGATTTGCCATGGTTCGTAAACGGCGGCAGACCCGCCGTCTGCGCCAAACGAGTCGCCAACTGTTGGCAACTGGTAGTGCGCTGATCCAGTGGCCAAACGTTTCGCGCGTCGTCACATACCAGGCGGCGAATCCTGTCAAAGTGGTTGCCCACGCCCCGGCCGTTGTCATTCTGCGCATAGTAGCCCCATCCATAGGGCGATCCCGGTCATGGGAGCGATCTTGAACCAAATCTCTACGCGCCGTACGACGTTGGGTACCCATAAGGCAAACCAGACGCCTCCGGCCACAACCACCAGTGACGCGACACGACCGATTCGTACGTAATGAGCTGCCGACTGTTTGGGTCGCCAGGGGCGGTAAATGTTTTCGGTAAACAAGCCTGCGGAACTAATCATAAAAGAGTCGCAACTACTCATGACCGCTGCCAACAGTGACGCCAAAAACAATCCCAACAAACCCGGCATCACGTCGGGTAAAAACCGTCTGGCGACATCCCCATACAAACGATCGGCAAAATCTTTACTACGAATCACTTCCAAGGGAGTACCTTGCTGCATGTACCACGCTACGGCGGCAATCGCCGTAAGGCACCAGGCGATGGTGCATAGCCGCTTTACAAAATTACCCAACATGAACCCCATGCGACCTTCGAGTTCGGTTCGGCCTGCGGCGCAAACTCCCATTACATGGGGTTGGGCGATGATTCCCGCTAACGCCTGCACGCCCATCATGACGACAAAGAACGTGGAAATCTCGCCCGGTGCAACCAGGCTGAGCATATCGCGATCGGTGATTGTCCGATGGACCCCTGCCATGCCGCCGACGGCGCCAAGCACAAATGGCAGCAGGATGAACGAAAAGACTAGTGTCATGAGGCCCTGCACGAAATCCGTAACGATCGCCGCCGCCAGGCCGCCTGCCACGCCGTAGACGACAAACAAGATTGTCATGATGGCGATGGCCAAATTTGGATCGATCGCATCCGCGGTGCCCGCCGTAATCAGCGCGACAGCGCCCTTGAGCATCACACCGATCTTGACCGACATACTCGCGATACCCACGCTGGCGAATAGGACCGCGACGCTGGAATCAAATCGCAGCTTCAAGACGTCGGCCGTCGTAACCGCGCGGAACCGCCGCATCATTGGGGCGATTAGCCAATAGAAAGGTGTGGGAATCAGCCACAACCACTGGTACCAGATGCCGGACAGTCCACGTTGAGCGGTGCTGGACGCAACACTGACCGCCTGATCGGATGCAGTCCCCGTACCGAAGGCGTGCATGATCATCGTCCACACGCCAAAACGTCGAGGCATGAAGAAATCGGAGAGACTATGTACTCGACGTGCCATCCAAACACCCAGCAGGGTGATTCCGATCAGATAACTGACCAATATCACAAGATCCATCCAATGCAGCACGATTGATACTCCGCTGAGTCGATTCGACGGGGGCTCGGCTTAAAGGGCTTACCTACGAGCGTGGCGCCCATTGTGCCAGAATGCGTGTGAAATCGTCCAGGCTAGGCGAGAATAACCGTGATGTGTCGCGACCGACGGCATCGCCAAATTGAATATGGAGACGAAAGGTTGACATGTCGCGACACCACCATTCGCAAGAATACAGCAAGCACGACGACGGACACGGCCGCAGGCTTCGAATTTTTGACGTTTGCGACAGTATGTTTCTGCGTCGACGCCTGGGTTTTACGCCCGTCGTTTCTTATGATAACAGCTCGCCGTTGTAAGCTCGCCGAGATGACGCTTGTGGTAGCAATAACCCTGCCGATCGCTGTCCCGTGAGCCAACGACGATTGCAGACAACGGGAACCGCATGAGGGGAGGCGGTCCGTCGTTGATCATGTGTACAGAGGCCGTCGCCAGTTGAACTATTGCAAGTGAGAAAAGGCCATGTTTCGAAAACTCTTGAGCTCGTATTTTTTCGTTGTTGTACCATGCGTTTTCCTGGTCGCAGTTGCCTGTTTACCCACCGATCTCCAAGCCGAACAGCAGACACTTACCAGCGGGGGCGGCGATGGTCAAATGAGTATTCGGTCCGATCAGTACGGGGCCTTCGGTGGGTTTTCGGTCAACGCGCCCGGCTTTGGACGATTCGATCCCCCGTCCGTTTCGGGACTGAAAGATTGGCAATACGCAGGTGCGTTGATGTTGGCGGACGATTTTGTTTTTCGATGGCTAATGGATAGCGACGACTGGCCCGGCGATTTTGTTAATGAAATGGATGATAGTGACATGCTATCCGATGTTGTCGATGGGCAAGTGCGTACAAGCTCTTTTCGCGTTTTGGATTTTGGTGACCTGGAGGTCGACTTGGTGCAAGAAGTACCCGACGCGGGATCGAACTACGTGCAGCGATATACGTTCAACAACCCAGGTGACACGGAAATCGCGCTCAAAGCGGTTTGGTTTAACGATCAGGACGTTGAGTTCGCACAGACTTATAAAGACAACCGCTTTGGCTTTGTCAGCGACGAGATGCCTCGCGCATACTTCATCGAAGACTCCGACGTCGCTGGACCGGGAGATCCAGGCGTCGACGATCGTGACCGACGAATTTCGATAATCGCCGATCCAGGTCAGGGAGTGGAATTCGATGGCTACTTCGGCGCTGGTCGTCCATTCGGTGAGGGGGGTGCAACGCGTTTGCAGAATTATCTGCCGCCAATTTGGGGATTTTTGAAGACGACTACAATATCATGCAGGAGATCGATAACTCGGCGGGAGCACCGACGGGAATCGATCTGGACGAAGATGGTGATGGCCTAATGGACGATAGTCGCGACGTGAGCGCGGCCATGCAGTTTACGTTGGCCATTCCGGCCGGGGGCGCTGTGACGCTGGGCTTCAACTACGTGGGCGGAAGCCTGCAAAACGCGGTGTTTTTGAGCGGTCTTCCGGGCGATTTTAATCGGGATGGCGTGCTGGGTGCCGATGACATCAATGATCTCACGACGCAGTCTTCCAGTGGCAGCAACGCGGCTGGATATGATTTAAACAACAACGCGCAAGTCGATTCCGCCGATGTCGTTGTGTGGGTCAAGGATCTCTTCAAAAGTTGGATGGGTGACGCGAATTTGGATGGAGAGTTTAGTTCGAGCGATCTTGTTGCCGTACTTTCGTCAGGAACCTACGAGGCCGATGTGGACGCCGTGTGGACGACGGGGGATTTTAACGGCGATGGTCGGACGAATTCGAGTGACTTGGTTGTAGCGCTGACCGACGGCGGTTATGAGCTCGGCCCTCGCGCCGCAGTAAGCGCGGTTCCCGAGCCCACCGCGGCACTGTTGGCCGCCATGGCTGTCGCACTGTTGATCTGCCGACGGCGCCGCGCTTAGCCGCGTGAATCCTTGCTCCTTTTTGGAAAAGCGGCCGCGTGCCGGATCAGTGCAGCACCTCGCTGCGCACATCCCGTGCTCAACCCTCGCCTTGTTCGAGCGCGGCCGACCTCGCTTGGTCTTGGGAGAGGTGACTCAGGAAGGAGTCGCAGGAAGCCGCGGTTCGGAGTTTGCCCCATTTAACCCCGGCGGTGACTGGTCTAAACTACAGTCCAAACAATGGTAGGCGGTGGATTTTGACGAGCTGGCTTGAGGAGACCTACATGAATGTGCACCGCCGAATGTTGTTGTCACCGTGGATTTTGAGCCTCGCCGTTTCCGCCGCATCTGGCGAAACCCTGTGGTTCGATGACTTTAATCTTGATTCTTCCGAGATCTACGAAGTTCTTGAATTGAACCCGGGTCGTGACGGCACCGTGTTTGCCTTCGATTACAGCGCGGTGGGTATTCCCGAGGCGCCAAGTACTGTGGACGGAGGGACAAGCGGCCTCAAATTCTTCGTCAATGATCCGTTCGACGATACGACGCCGGTTACCAGTGGGGTGCAGATCGCTCCGATCGAATTGGGGGATACGCTGGCGGGCCTCGACTACACCCTGACTTATGATCTATGGATGAATGTCAATGGGCCGCTACCCGAGGGTGGCGGTGGCTCGACGGAGGCGATGATGGTTGGCGTCGGGTTTGACGGCGTCGTTCCCATCGAGGCCGGCGCAACGGATGGCACTTATTTTACTTTGACCGGCGAAGCCGGCGTGACGACGGATGTGAGGTCCTTCACGGACGATGGTTATAATAGTACGAACGCCGACGGCAGTCCCATAAATGTTGCGAGTGAGAGTCTGGAGGACGACTACTACGCGACGATCTTTCCAGGCGGAATTGACGTGGCAACGCTGCCGGTCCAAGGGGGACAAGACAATCAAGTCGGCGTGACGCGTCAGGGCCAGATGGCGTTCCAATGGCACCAGATCCGCGTTGACGTGCGCGGCACGGAGGCTCGCTTCTATGTCGACGATTTGCTAATTGCTCAAGATCAAGACGCCGACATCGACGGCACGATCATGGTGGGGCAGGCCGACTATTTCTCCAGCGAAACCGATGTGCCACGATGGAATTTTAGCATCGTCGACAACCTCCGCGTTATCACACCATTGACGGGCGATTTCGACGGCAGCGGCCAGCTGGATGCAGCTGACATCGACGACCTGACGTCGCAGGTGGCGAGGGGTGCAGACAACTTGACGTACGACCTGAACTCCGATAATCAAGTGGATCAAGGCGACATCGAGGTATGGGTCAAAGATTTATTCCCAAGCTGGATTGGAGACGCCGACCTGGACGGCGAGTTTAACTCCAGCGATCTGGTCGTCGTCCTGTCGGCCGGCACGTACGAAATGGACCAGGATGCGGTCTGGTCTACAGGGGACTTCAATGGCGACGGCCGTACGAATTCCAGTGACTTGGTGGTGGCCTTATCCGACGGGGGGTACGAATTGGGCCCCCGAGCGGCCGTGGCCGTACCGGAGCCGGCGACGGGCCTGCTAGGACTGGGGGCAATCGGCGCCCTGGGACTGCGCGGTCGCCGCCAGCGCTTTCGTAACCGTCTGTAACCACCGCACGTGCGACGCACCTCTGCGCGGCTTCATGTATGTAGTTGCGCATCGATGTCGCACGACACGATCCATCAAACTGAGGCGTTAACTGCGGATGCCCGGGTGCCATGTTGCGTTGCCGCATCTGCTTGCCGGAGAATTCCTATGCGCGATGCGCCGCAGCGTCAATCCGATACGTTCCTGAAGCCCACAGTTGGTCGACGTCGACAATGTTTCAGACGTGAAGCCCGTCTTGTTTCCCGATCGATTCCGCGCCTCAAGCACGGAAATCGTTGTGCGGCGAGGCTATGTGGCTGGGAGGCATTGGAGCCGCGGCAATTGTTGGCCGGAGTCCTAACTGCTCATTGGCTTGCCGATGACCTGCTGGCCGAGTTGCCTGCAGGGGGCGCCGTGACCAGTTGGCACGACAAGGTCTCCCAGATTCCCGCGACGGCCGGCGGCACGCCGCAATTGCAGCCAAATCAGATCGGTGGACGCGCACTGGTCGACTTTGACCTCAGCAATGGCGCGGACAGTTTGTTCGTCGACGCGAACGTCAATCCATTGACCGGTGCTGACGATTTCAGCGTCGTGGTGGCGTTTCGCACCTCGGCCGACTCTCTTCAAGGCCAGAGCGGGTCCTGGTTCGAAAACACGGGAATCGTTGACGCGAACCAACGAGGTCTCGGCCTGGATTGGGGGCTCTCGATCGATGCGCAGGGGCAATTGAGCACCGGACTGGGAGCTGGGATTGGTGTCGAGCCCCAGACGTTGTATTCGTCGACCGCCGGTCTTAATGATGGCCAACTGCATGTGGCCACCGTCACGCGCCAGCAGGGAACGCTCACACTGTACGTCGACACGATGCCTCCCGACCAGCTCGTCAACGCAAGTGCCTTTAAGCGAGGGCGGTTGGATATGGTATTCGGGGCGCTCACGGATCGTCAAACCGGTTTTACCGGCGACCTGGCCGAAGTGCGGCTGTACAACGGAGCGTTGACGGCTGGAGAAGTGGCGGCCTTGACGGCGACCGTTCAGGCCTTCTATAGCAACTCCCCTCCCGTGGCTGCCGACGATCAGTATTTAGTTCAGGAAGACGCCTTGTTCTTCGTGTCCAACACAGGGCAGGGGGTCCTGCAAAATGACACCGATGCGGATACGGATCCGCTCACGGCGGTCGTCGTCACCGAGCCGGCCCATGGCAAGCTCGTGCTAAACGCAAATGGAACGTTCATCTACGATCCCGATACGAACTTCTATGGCGTAGACACGTTCACGTATGTCGCCCAGGATTTCCGCGCTTCGAATCTGGCGACTGTTACATTCGACGTCCAGTCAGTCTACGATCCGGCCATCGCCGTCGACGACCAATACAAGCTTCGACCGGGTGAGGTATTGCGAATCGATACAACGACGGGTTTGCTGTTTAACGATGCCAACCCCGATCAGGCATCCTTGACCACCCGGTTGGTTGACGACGTCGGCAACGGCGACCTGATGCTGGGCGATGACGGTTCTTTCGTATACGATCCGATGGGATTCGCAGGCATCACTTCTTTTCGTTATCAACTCGACGATGGAACTCAACTATCCGCGCCCGCGACCGTCACGTTAGCCGTCAATTCGGTGCCCGTTGCGTCAGCCGATACCCTGAAGCTGCGCGAAGACATACCGTTCGAGCTCACCGGCCCGGGTGGAATCCTAGATAACGATTTCGATGCGGAGGGCACCGAGGATCTAACCGTGATCGTGGTGGAACCGCCGACGGCCGGTACGCTCGAAGCGGCGACCGATGGCGGGTTGACATACGTGCCGATGGAGGACTACGTCGGATCCGACACATTCAGCTATCGTCTGTCCGATGGTTTTGATGAGTCGGAAGTGGTCGCAGTGACCTTGGATGTTCAGCCGGTCAACGACCCGCCGCTGACGATAGAAGACGCCTACTTCGTGACGCCGGGGGGGCGATTGACCGTACCTGCGGCGCAAGGCATTTTGGCAAACGATCGCGATGTAGAAACACAACCGTTGTCCGCGAGATTGCTTTCGCCCGCTACCCACGGCACGGTACAGATCGATGAGGACGGTGCATTTCGCTACGTCCCGGAGCTCGATTTTGAGGGCGAGGACGAGTTTTACTACACAGCAAGTGACGCACAGGACGAATCATCTGGAACGCGTGTGACCATTCGCGTTGTCGATCAGCCTCTGGTAATCAACGAAGTTCTTTCGCTCAATACCGGTAGTTTGCCGACGCGTACGCGGGCCCCCGATGCGAATCGCTTTGCCGGGGACGACCAATGGTTTGATTGGATTGAAATCTACAATCGCCTGCCACGACCGCTGGACCTAGGCGGCTTGCATCTGACCGATTCCGCGACCGATCCATTGCGGTGGCAGTTTCCTCCTCAGACGATCATTCCTGGCGAAGGGTATCTGGTCGTCTTTGCATCGGGTTTGAATTTCGTTAATCCAGATCAGGACGAACAGGGCTTATTGCACACCAACTTCCGTCTTGCGGCCGAGGGCGAGTACTTGGCACTGACGAATGTCGATGGAGCGGTCATTGACGCTTTGCAACCGCAAGGCGGAGCGCCGACGGCCGATGTCTCTTTCGGACGCTCCGCGGAAGGATTGCGCTACTTTAGCGAAGTGTCGCCCGGCGCCGCGAACACCGCCGGCCTGCTGGGGTATACGGCAGGTGTTGAATACGATGTGCCGCACGGTTTTATGACCGAGGCATTTCAGTTGACGATTCGTTCGAGCGATCCTGAGGCGAGGATTCGCTACACCCTCGACGGATCGGAACCGACCGAGACCAGCGGCGTCGATTACAATTTGCCACTGACGATTTCCGCCACAACGATGGTCCGCGCGGCGGCCTTTAAAGACGAATACGTACGCTCCAGCGTGACCACTCAAACGTACGTGTTCCTGGCGGACGTGTTACAGCAGTCGCCGATGGGGGAGGCACCGTTAGGATGGCCGGACAGACCAGTGCGCGGGCAAGCGTTTGACTATGGGATGGATCCAGAAATCGTGAATGATGCGAATTGGGGACCGCAGTTGCCAGATGCCCTGACACAAATCCCGAGTCTCTCGCTGGTGACGGAGCAGTCGAACCTGACCGACCCTCGTACGGGCATTTATGTCAACGCCACGCAAGATGGACGCGCATGGGAGCGACCCGCGTCGCTGGAATTGCTCAATCCAGATGGCAGCCCCGGATTTCAAATTGATGCCGGCCTGCGAATTCGCGGGGGCTTCAGCCGCGGAGGATTTAACCCCAAACACTCCTTCCGGCTGTTCTTTCGAGATGAATACGGTGGCGATCTCAATTTTCCTCTCTTCGAAGACGAAGGAGTTGATCGTTTCCAGAACATCGATTTGCGCACTGCCGCAAGAATTATGCCTGGAGCAACGATACGTTCAATGACCAGACGCGAAACAGCTTCCTACGCGATGTCTATTCGCGCGATTTGCAGTGCGCACAGGGACAGCCGTACACTCGCAGTCGCTACTACCACCTGTATGTTAACGGTCAATATTGGGGACTGTATCAAACCGAGGAACGTCCGGAAGCCTCCTTTGCGGAATCGTATCTGGGGGGTAATCAAGACAATTACGACGTGATCAAGGCCAGTGGCGGAACGCTGGAAGCCACCGATGGTCGGTTGGACGACTGGACGGCACTCTGGCAAATCGCCAATGCGGGTTTTAATTTCTGGAAGACTACTTCGGCATTCAGGGACGGAATGCGGACGGCAGCGAGAATCTAAACATGGATGTGCTGGTGCAGATCGACGTGTTGATTGACTTTATGATCAACGTGATCTTCACCGGTAATGAGGACATGCCGACGACGTTGGGCAGTGGCGATCGCCCCAATAATTTTTATGCCATTCGAGATCCGAATTCTCGCGATGGCTGGCAGCTGATTGCCCACGACAACGAACACAATATGTTGAACGTTACCTACGATCAGACTCGTGATGAGTCGGCAGGACGCGATGCCGCAACATTTAACCCCAAGTACTTGCATCAGCAATTGGATGAATTCCCTGAGTACCAGATTCGGTTTGCCGATCGCGTACAACAACTGTTTTTCAACGACGGGCCGCTAACCGTCGAGAATTCGCAGCAGTTGATGCAAACGCGCATGGAACAGATCGATCGAGCCATCGTTGGAGAATCGGCGCGATGGGGTGATCAACACAACGAATCGCCCTTGACCAAGGATACGTGGGCCGCCGAGGTCGATTGGCTGACGAATACATTCCTGGCTCGCCGCCGCGACATTGTCTTAGAGCAGTTGCGGTGCAAGGGCCTCTACCCGGATATTGAAGCCGTCAGTTTTAATCAGCAGGGTGGCTTGGTCGATCCGGGATTTCAGCTGAACCTCTCCGCACCTGTCGGCAAGATTTGGTACACCGTGGACGGCACCGATCCTCGCGAAGTGGGTGGCGCATTAAGTGTTCATGCCCAATCCTGGTCGGACCAAACGCCCGTTGCGCTCAACTCCGACAGTCTCGTGAAAGCGCGTGTTCGCGTGGGAGAACAATGGATGCGCACTTACGGAAGCCAAATTCTTGGTCGGAACCGCCGTCTCACCGACAGCGGTACGGATCGCCGAAGTTCACTACAACCCGGCTGCCGCGACCGCTGCCGAAATCGCCGCGGGCTTTGATGACAACGAAGACTTCGAATTTATCGAGTTGCTCAATGTTGGCGCCGAGGCGATCGATCTTTCGCAACTGCAGTTCGTGCGTTTGAATATCAATGGGGAGCAAGCCGGCGTAGATTTCCAGTTTTCGAATAGTCCCGTCCAGCGTTTGTCCCCGGGTGAGCGAGTGGTGGTCGTCGAAGATGCGGCTGCCTTCCGTTTCCGGTACGGTCGTGACGTGCCGGTGGTAGGGCAGTGGAGCGGAGGATTGGGCAACGGCGGCGAACTCATCACACTACAGATCGGTCCGCAGGTGTTGCAGCAGTTCGCCTACGATGACGCCTGGTATGCCACGACCGACGGCGGCGGGGATTCGCTGGAGTTTGTCGATCCCAGCCAGGCGGATCCAAGCCAATGGGAGCGGGCGGAAGGATGGCGGCCACCGGCCGGTTCCCGGCGGCACGCCCGGACGTGCTCCGCTAACCGTGGGAGACGTGAACAACGATGGAATCTTCGATTCGGCCGACCTAGCCTCGGTGCTCCAGGCGGGAGAATACGAAGACGATCAGATCGGCAATTCGTCGTTTGCTGAAGGCGATTGGGACGGCGACGGCGATTTCACGACGTCCGATTTGGTGCGAGCCTTCCGTGCCGGCACGTACGTCGCCGCCAGTCGACCGCACGATTTGTCGGCCGCCAACACCCTGTTCGCGGACCCGAGGAGGCCATTCCTGAACGGACGCTCCAATGATCTGTCCGACGACCTGCTGGACCTACTCGCCCTGGAACAAACCGATGGGCCATCGACCGTGGGACTTTGAACGCCGGGTGCGATTACAGAAATCGCTAATTCGTATCGTCAACGCCGACATGCTCGAGCGCAGGCATTGCCTTGAGATGCTGCAGGCCTTCATCACTTATTTGAGTCGATGACAGGTCGAGGAATTTGAGTGAGGATCCTCACATCGAATTACCGGCGCCGATCTCGTGTTGGGATCAGCGCGTCGAAATGAAGGGCGTGAACGGTCGAGCGGGGCCGGCTGCCGGAATAGTTTGCGAGGTTTTTTGGCAAAGGCGAGCTGATTGGGTTCCGAGTCGCAAGTGCTCCATTGATTCTGGTCGAAGGACTCAAGAACACCTGATTCGCCGACGTCGACCTGGACGGCGAGTTCAAAATTGGCGACCTGGTTGCATTGTTTCAAGCGGGTAAGTACCAACAAGAAGCAGCACGATGGTTTAACGCGCCGGACGGTGATGGTCGTTTCGGTGCTGGCGACCTGGTATTTGCCATGGCCGATGGTGGCTCCGAGCCAGGACCGCGTACTGCCGAACGCAATCGGGACTCAAAGCGTTCTTAGTGCACACACGCCGGCAAACAGGCCGATCAAAAGCATCGCGACCGTGGTTGGTTCCGGTATAGCAGCACGATGAAAAAGTCCTCGGCAATTCCGATGACTTCCACCGCGATGCCAGTACGATCACTGAATAGACTCAGAGCACACAGCACCAGGACGATAACTCAAGAGTGCACCATGATCATTTTGCCTTTTAGCCCTCAGCGGAGAAATCGCATCTTCGTAATCTCACCTCTCCGCCATCGCTTTGGTCGCACTTCGTTCCTCCTGGTGGTTTTCCCGATGGGCGCGGACGCCGAGGTCACGTCAAATACTTGGTCAGAGCGACAGTGTGGCATCGGGCAAAGTGTTGCCGTCGGAGTCGAGATCGTCGTCGGGAATGCCGTCACCGTCCGTGTCAACGACCAACATTTGTGGGTCCCAATCGTAGGTGCTGAAGGCCAATTCGGTGACTTCCGCGACATGGCTGCCGCTGCCTAAGTTTCTCACATAGTTGGTCTCAAACACGCCGGCGGAATTGGTTTGCCCCGTGAAGGTCTGCCCGGCAAAGTTCAGCGTGACTTGCGCATCGACCACGGGCGCATTACCCGCTGTCCCGAGTCCGTCTGCATCGGAGTCACGACGCACGGTGACGACGACTCGCCAATCGATGTTCTTTCCGCGCGTCTTTAACTCGAACGAGATGTCCGATATGTAGATCACATTGGGATCGCCAACGGGTGGATCGTCAATTGATACTGTGGTGAGGACCGGCAAAGATGTCGTGACACCGTCTGACACCGTCAAGGTGACCGGATAACTTGTGACTGCCTGATACGTATGCGCAATCGAAGGGCTCGTTGTCGTTTGTGTCGTGCCGTCGCCAAAGTCCCAGTGGTACGTGAGCGTCTGATCGTTGGCGGATGTACCATCCTGATTATCGAAGTCGGACGAGCCCGAGGCATCCAGGGTCACCGGCGCCCCGACGAAACCGCTGTACGGTCCGCCTGCGTCGGCAATCGGTGGGTCATTCACTTCGTCGACGGTTACGATTGCCGTATCGCTCACCTGATTGCCGGTTCCGTCCGCGACCGTCAACGTGGCTTGAAAGGTGCCTCCGTAGGTGTAGGTGTGGTCGATCGTGGCACTGGTGGTCTGCAAGGTCTGTCCGTCGCCAAAATCCCAATGATAGGACAACGTATCACCGTCGGGATCGGTTGACCCTGTGGCATCGAACGTGATTACTTGATCTTCGTCACCGCCATATGCCGCTCCCGCGTGCGCGACCGGCGGCGGCAGAAGGCGAGGACAATGTCACGCCGAGCAAATAGGTATCGCCCGTGGAGGCGGTTAAAGTATCGCCTGTCGGAAAGTCTTTTGTGCCGCTGAACGTGCCTGCGATATAGAGAGTGTTGTCAAACAGTTGGACGGGTGAAGAGGTGGAGGCGCCACTGTCCCAGTGATTAGCATAATTGCCCGACGCATCTAATTTGAGGACTAATGAGCGTTGGTCGGTGGTGAGACTGGGTGGTGAGATAACTCCCATGCCGGGATCGATGTAGATCAAACCGACATAGGCCATGCCAATGTGTAGGCCCCCACTTGGATCACGTAATATCTGTCCTGTTACCCGCACAGTGTCATCACTGCCAATGCCGTTGATAACTGCCGGCACGAACTCGTCATCAAGCACACCGTCGCCCTTTGAATATTTCGCAACGAAGCTCGTTTGACGACCATTCCCGGTTATGTCGTACGTCGACTGACTCGGGTCGATATCAAGATCCAACCTTCGCCCCACGTCGTGGAGGCAACGAACAAGCTCGTTTCGTTAACTGCGAGACTCGTCCAACCAAGTTGTATTCCCTCATTACCGATGCTCTGTACCCAATTAAGTTTTCCTTCAGTCGGTCCGTCAGTCTTGTAGCTGGCGAAAAAATGATCCCAACTCCCGGCGCTCGTGCGCAACTCGCTACTGGGGCCAGGATCAAAATCTGCCGTCTCCAAGAACGAGCCCGCGACAAAGAGCGTGCTTCCATCAAGGACCAACTGACCGACACGTTCTTCCGTGGGCCCGCCAAAAGCGCCAAGCGTCCATGAAGTTCCCGTCTGCGTCGAGGTGCAGAACGTAGCCGTCCTGGTTACCGGCGCTGTTAGTTCGTATGTTTCGTCCGTGCCGCCTCCTGGATCGAAATCGACTGTGCCAGAATACCCTTCGCCGACGTAGGCGTGGCCATCATCGCCGACGGCGATCGCTGAGCCACGGTCGGAACCTGCAGCACCAACCGTCTTCGCCCACACTGTCGTTCCCGTTGCCGCATTGAGCTTGACGACGAATGCATCCGACTCGCGTCCGGCCGAAACGAAACTCCCATTACCCATGAGGTCCACGCTGTAGTTGAAATTACCCGTCGCGAAAACGTTGCCGTTCCCGTCCAATGCGAGGCTGCCCGTCATGGCGATTGGAGAGGTAAAGTGTGTGGGTTTACCGTCGACAACCATTTCGAAGCCACGTGCCCAGACGAGCGCACCCTGTGAATCGTATTTGGCGACAAACGCAGTACTTTCTTCGCTGGACAACGGGTAGATCCCAGGCCCCGGATCGAAATCGGCAGTGCCCTGAAAGCGACCGCCGATGTAGCTGTTTCCTTCAGCATCGGCGACCAGACTCATGTTCCAGGGCGTATAGACGTTTCCTGTACCTCCGATCTGGGTGATGAAGGTCAGCAGCTCGCGGCTCTCGAGGCCTTCAAAGGAATGCTCACGTCGGCTGAGCCGGCTTGAGCGACGGAAAAGGCGGTGCGACATGGTTCGATCCTCGATTTAGGTGCAGATACCAGCGGTAATTCAAGAGGCCTGTCCATCCGAACCCGCCGCTCGACTCGCTGACCCCGTAACCGCCGCCGGGAATTGACAGGTTTGGCGGAAAAACTTGCGAGATTTCTTGGCGTTGGGCAAAATAAGCCCGCCTCACACGCCTCGTTTCGTGAATTCCTCATTTGCTATTTTGCTTGTCGATTTCCGGCGGCGGTTACGGGGTCAGTGGATCAGAGGAATCGTAGACCGTGAACGCAGACGAAGATTCGAACGTAACCAACCGACTGCTTAAACAAGTGGCTGCGGGCGACGAACGATCTCTCGACGAGTTGTTCTCGAAGTATCGAGGCTATCTGCGGAAGCTGGTCGACCTGAGGATGGACGACGAGCTGCGCGTCCGCGTGGACCCATCCGACGTGGTGCAGGAGACGCAATTGGAGGCCAGCTGACGCCTTGACGACTTTCTTGAGCGTCGTCCCGCCTCGTTTCGGATCGGGCTCCGGCGCAAGGCCCTTGAGCGACTCGTGGATTTCCGACGCCGTCACTTGAATGCCGAACGACGCGCCGTTCGACGGGAGGTTACCCTATCGGATTGCTCGTCCATGGCGCTCGCGCGTAGCCTTCTTATCGAGTCACCGAGTCGACAGTTAACTCGCAAGGAGCTGGCACATCAAGTTCGTCTAGCCGTCCAATCCATGCGCGATGCGGACCGTGAAGTTTTGTTGCTACGGCACGTCGAGGAGCTAAGTAATGCCGAAACCGCCGATGTCCTGGAGATCGACCCTGGGACGGCGAGCCAACGCTACGGTCGAGCGCCGCGTCGCCTGCGTGTTGCCTTAAACAGGAATGTCCCATGACCCATGAGCGAAATCGCCCAGGACAAGTCAGCGAACAAGATCAACCGCCACACTCGGCGGCAACGGATCGGCTGCTGGGCGAGGCGGCCAACGCCTACTTCGACCGAATCGCCCGCGGCGAACAACCCGATGTCGAAGAATTTGCTCAACAATACCCCGGCATTGCTGATCTGATTCGCGACACTTTTCCCGCCGTGAGTCTGTTGGATGAATCCGTCGCGGCGCCGCTCATCGGCGAATCTCCCCGCCCAGCGAATGTTGGGCGATTTTCGCATCCTACGCGAAATTGGACGGGGTGGTATGGGCGTCGTGTATGAGGCCGAGCAAACGTCCATTGCGGGGATGACCATGAGTGGCGACATATTGGGGACCCTGCGCTACATGGCGCCTGAGCAGGCCCTCGCCAAGCGAATGGTCGTGGATCACCGGGCGGACGTCTATTCCCTGGGGGGCACGCTGTACGAACTGCTTGCGCTACGCCCCGTATTCGACGGTGAAACTCGCGAAGAGTTGTTGAAGCAGTTGACGTTCGAAGAAGCAAGGCCGATTCGCCACTTCCATCCTGCCGTACCGCACGATCTGGAGACGATTGTGCTAAAGGCCATCAGCAAGGACCCCGATGAACGTTATGCCACGGGTGGGGGAGATCTCCCGTGATGTCGGCGATCGAGACGCGGCCATCAAGCGCATCTGAGGGCCTTGGAAATCCTACAATCACTGGCAAGCAATCACCCTGAAGATGCGGCAATTCAAGGGGCATTGGCCAAGTGCTACGGCGACGCGAGCCACATTCGAACAAGTCCCGACGCGGCGATCTCGGATGTGCAAAACGTAATTGCGATTGGGAAGTACCTAAAGACACCGGTTGATCGGCAGAACTTGGGACATGCCTACGTGGGACTTGCACTTCTCAAAAGTCTACACTTCGCAAATAAGGGTGGACAAGAATCAGCGACGGAGGCGAATCTCGCCATTGAGCACGCCCAAGAAGTATTTCAAGCACTGATCGAAGAAGATCCTGAGAACAACGAATATCAAACGGACTTGGCGGATGTCTTCGCGGTGCTCGGAAGTTTCCACCGAGCGGCGGGACGATCAGAAGACGCGGACGAATACCGTCGAAAGTGTCTTAAGATTCGCGAACGGCTCGCTGCAAAGAATCCGAATGACGTCAAGCTGCAACGCCGGCTCGCTGCGGTTTACAACGAGACGGATAATCAGGAAATGGCACTAGACATCCACAAACGGTTGGCTCAAGAGAACCCCGCCGTCCCTGCGCTTCAAATGGACCTGGCCCAGCAATACGTGAATGTAGCGGATTCACAATATGAAGCCGGGCAAATCGCCGAATCCTTTGTCTCACGACAGGCGGGTCTGGACATTCTCAAGAAGCTTGTCGAAGCGTATCCCAATAATGGTTTCGAGAGGACGCTGGGCGTTCATTATATTTGGCTCGCGCAGGCTCAAAGGTCCGAGGGTAGGTTCGACGAAGCGGTCGTTTCGTTCAAGTTGGCCATGACCATCCTAGAGCAAGCCGACGCGTACTTGGGTTACCAAATGGATGCACATTCTGGACTTGCCGAGATACTCGAGGATATGGGAGATATCGAATCGGCCATCGCCAATCTGCAGGAATCTGTAGAGAAAGGCGACAAATTACTCGAACGATCTCCTCACCAATTGCATTTCCATGTGGCGCAATCATGGGCCCACCACAAGCTTGGTCGCTTGCAGCACAAAGCAGGTGCAATGGAAGCCGCATTGGTGGCCTTTGAAAACGCTTTAGAGCTATTGGAGAAAGCGTTCGTCGACGCTCGAACGATCGAGGCCGATCCTGCGCACGTTCCCGAAGCGGACGATTCCCTGCGCTATCACCGTCGAGAAGTTGTGAAGTGCACGCGGGATTTGGGACGCGGCGAAGAAGTACCAGAATTCCTGCAACAACAACTATTAACGTGGGAAAAGCTGCAGAAGGAATCACCTCATCCGACCGAATGCACCGACCAGCGTCTTTCCGTTTGTCTCCAAATGGCCGACGCCTGGCGGCGATTGGGAAATACGGAGGAAGCAGAGCGACAATACGACAAATGCGGAGATCCTGGAAGGATTATCCAACGACAAACAGTCGCAATTGAATGCGGTTGCTAACTGTCTGGAAGATTACGATTTCGTCGCGACGGGCGGTGCGCGACCGAGCGATGAGACAGGTCGATTTCAACAGGTTTTCAATGCCGCTCTTGATACCGCCGTGATTCGGCGCGCGAGGTAGTTCAATCCAAGAATGGCGGCGAAGATGAAACAGAATGGGATGCTTGGAATCGCGTGGCGCTGGCACACTATCGTGAAAGGGGCTGGGCAGGGGCCGAAGCGGATGCCGAGCTGTCCGTTCAGTTTGCTGCCGACAATCCGAGCGATTTGGCGGGCATCGTCCCGCTGTTCCTCTTTGCAGGCAAAGGGGACCGCTATCACGAAGTGTGCCGTCAGCTGTTAGAACGTCGGAGCGAGTGGAGCGGAGATGACTTGCGGTGCGCCGCGGCTTTATGCACACTCGACCCTAATCTACCCAAGTCTCTCGCGCAACTCCGGGAACTCGTGGAAAGGGCCGTTAGGCATACGCCAAGCCGACGGCCGGAGCTGCTTGCGAGGATTGCGATTCGCTTAGGCAAATATCAAAGGGCGATCGAGTACCTGACGTCTACCGAGTCGATTGATTTCGATCCGATAAGACAGATTACCTTGGCTGTCGCCAACCACCACGCCAAACGGCCATTGGAGGCGCGGGCCTGGCTAGAAAAGGCACCCCGCACGCTGATATTAGACGCCGAGATGTACACAGATCCAAATCGGCGTATGGAGTATCAAACGCTCCGCCACGAGGCGGAACGCCTAATACTGGCTGAGAACTGGGGATCTCCTCTTCCATCTGTGACGTTGGTCAATCCCGAAGTCATGCAGGGCCCGTCTGGTGTGGAAACGCAACCGTAGATCGCAATCCGATTCCGTGGCCTGCACGCAATTTGTGCCAGCGGCACATTTCCCTGATGACTTCGTTCTTTTCTCGTCGGTGGATCGACAACACCCGGCGTCGAGGCGGTCAAGAAGCACCTCAAGATTTATCACCTCTCCGAAACAGACAATCCGCCTGCCATGAAGTTCGTCAATGCCTCAGGCATTCCGTCGAACTTCGTCGCCCCTGGTCTAGAACGCATTTCAAAACTTGACTTTGGGAGGGCGAAGCTCCAGTGGGAGGGCGAAGCTACTGCTGAGCCATGGTATTCAGCCGAATTGTGCACGGGCGGGTGACAGAGCGTCGCCCTCCCTGTTTTGAAACCAACTCTACCATTCATTCTGGAGTCTGTTGAACGAAGTCATTCAGGAAGAACCCCGCGAGGGAAGTGATCCGACTACGCCTGGCCTGTGCGCTTCGATCGGCATCGAAAAGGGCAAGCTCTTCAATCCAGTTGAGCGAATAAAACAAATCCTCACCGACGCCGCCACCATCGGTGCTGTGACTGCCAGAGCAATCGCCTTCAAGATTCTCGACAAGGACGCCTATTTCTATCCAAATAGCCCTTGGTGTCTGCCTTTCTTCGGTGGCTACAAGTTCGAGGACTCCCCCGGCGCGGCGAATCTGAACGGGGCGATCTTCTTCTATTACTTTGTCAACGGCGTTACACCCGCCATGGCGGAGAAAATGGTCGGCAAGGACTGGTTCATGATCCTCCGCCACTACGGCCCCCTCGAACCGTGGTTTGAAAAAACATGGCGTCCCAATGCGATCGAGCTCGTTGAATAAAGAATGCGTCGTAAGACCACCCCATACGAGAAAGGCCATGCCCCGGCCGAGGATCCAGCCAAACGCGGGTGATTATATGCCAAGTCGATAGCGGATACGTGTTGACAGAATAGGATGCCGTGGTATGAAGGCAAAAGGCTTGGGACGGTTCTGGCTCAACAAAGGGACTTGCCATGACTGCAGTGCAGGCGGAATGGATACATGACGTGCGAAAGGTACTGCGAGACTCAACGACGGACTTCTTCCAACACAAGCCGCTGATCTACTGGACGGACTTTCTGGTCAGTGTGGTCATCGCGTACACGGCGGCGACGACATTTCTGCTCTCGCCCATTTTGTCATGGCCCCAGATCATCGCGTTTCCTCTCGCCATATTTTGGCTGTACCGCCTCGGTTCATTGGTGCATGAAGTTGCCCACCTTCCTCAGGACCAGATGCGGGTATTCAAAACTGCGTGGAATCTCATCGTGGGGGTCCCTACGCTGACTCCGTCGCCGTTTTTTTCGGCCCATCACCGCGATCACCACTCACAGCGTATCTATGGCACGCCCAAGGATCCGGAGTATGTCGCTAATATCTGCGAGCCGGGCAACGGGCTCAGTATCATTGCCTATGTCGGAAAGATTATCCTTTTTCCGCTCGTCGTCTTTCTGCGGTTTCTGCTTGCCCCGCTGACTTTTGTGCATCCCAAAATCCGCGAGTGGACGCTAACTCGGGCTTCGTCGCTGACGATGAACTGGCACTACGAGCGTAGGGTGACTTCCCTCGACCGCAAGACCATCACGGCAATGGAGCTACTTTGCTGGATCCTGCGCAACCATGATTCCGATGGCGGTTGTGATCGGGTTAACGCCGTGGACCCGGGTGCCGTTATTATATTGCTTGGGCGTCAGTGTTTTGTTGCTTAACCAGATGCGACTGCTGGCCGATCACCATTTCAACGCAAATGGGGCAAAACTTAGCTATGAAGAACACATACTTGACTCGTGCAACTACACGGGACGAGATGTTCTAACGTGGTTGTTCTTTCCATTTGCGATTCGCTACCATGCCCTGCACCACTTGTTTCCATCGCTACCGTATCACAACCTCTCAGCGACGCATCATCATCTTACGCAAAACCTACCGGACGATTCACCTTACCGGACGCTGGATCAGTCAAGATGGTCGTCGGTTGCCGCAAGTATCTTTCGCCGCCGGGTTTGCCCTGTACGCGGCACTGAGGCAATTACAGGCGACATCTAACCAATGAACTACGGTCGATGGGGTAACGAGCGGTTGCCATTTTACGCCACTGCATTTTTGCTGGCGGTTTCGCGTACCCTGGTTTTCGGGTCATCACTGCAATGATTCGTGAGGCGATTATTAAGTTCAGTCGTTCCAAGAACGATAGATGGCTATCCGGGGGCCGTAACTCGCTGGCGCGTCTGGAGATCGATGCCAGGAACTTGACCCGCCCAAGCGAAACGGATATCCGCCAGCGGATTGCTGCCGCTTCGACGTACCTAGGTACAGTCCAAAAAACGACGTCGGCTTTCCCCGTGTCCCGAAGTGACCTAGACCCTTGTGCGATGAGAGTACCAGAGGAGGGACTCGAACCCTCACGTCCTTAACGGACACTGGATTTTGAATCCAGCGCGTCTGCCAATTCCGCCACTCTGGCAAGGTGGTTAGGTGACAAGAGATTTTGCATCGCAAATCGCCTTCGCTTGCGTTCATACAAGCTGTTTGCGGGGATCGTGATGGAATCGTCAATCCCGCGCTCGCCACGCTTCGCTGAATCTACTCGATCGACCCGATCTCGCAAAGGGGCGACTCGATCCGAACCCGGGCGGTAGGCGAATCGAGACGACGGAAGAATCCTCGAAGACGTCGAAACCATGTTCAGAAGACGGTGTTTACCTAGGCCGCAGCCGCGACTCAGGGGGAGGCTGCCGACGTTCGTTTTTTTGAACGGAGCGAACTTCGCGACTCCGAAGTTTTTTGGTCATGGCCTTACAATTCAAACTGTTATCAAGGAGCGCAAGATGAGATTTCGAGTGGCAACCGTGGCCCTGCTGGTCGTGCTATGTGGGTCGACGGCCCTGTGGGCCCAAGGTCGAGGTGGGCGAGGTGGGCGGGGCGGCTTCGGCGGTCCTGGCGGTCCCGGCGGAGGGACGAACTCGCTGGCGTTGTTGGGGATCGATGCCGTACAGAAAGAGCTTGAGTTGGTCGACGATCAGATCGCTCAAATCCGTGACGTTGCCGAAAAGCTCCGCGGACAAGGGCAACGCGGAGCTGGAGGCCGTCCCGACTTTCAGAATATGACGGACGAAGAACGACAGCAGTTTTTTGAAGAGCGTCGTAAGCAGGCCGAAGAAACGGCCGCCAAGGCGAAGGAAGAGCTGAAAAACATTCTGTTGGACGATCAACTTGCCGCGCCTGCAGGAGATCTACATTCAAGTTGCCGGCACGCAGGCACTCTCCGACGCCGATGTGGCCGCGAAGCTGGCTATCACGGCGGATCAAGGATCTAAAATCGAGTCGGCTCGGCAAGATGCTCAAAATGAATTGCGTTCGCAAATGCGGGACGCGTTCCAATCGGGCGACCGTGAAGCGGCGATCGCGAAAATGACTGAGTTGCGTAAGGCCGCCGACGAGAAGGTCATGGTTGTGTTGACCACCCAGCAACGTCAAGATTTCGAATCGATGAAAGGGGCTCCCTTTGAAATGCCTCAAGGCGATCTGTTCGGAGGTGGACGGCGCGGTCCCGGGGGGCCGGGTGGACCCGGCGGGGGACGTAATGGTGGTGGCGGTGGCAATCGCCCCCAACGCCCTCAATGAGGCCAGTTTTGCTCAGTCGCATAGTCGCATCGAGGGCGATGAGATCTTGCAGAGCCGACCGTGCGACGCTCTTGAGCTGTGATGTTGCAGGCGGGTCGAGAGGCCCGCTTGCGGTATCACCCTTACCTCTCTGTTGTGAGAGTGGGGCGTATTCGATGGGCGGTTCGTCCGAAGTATTTCGACTACGGTGTGCGACTCGGCATGCGGGCGCCCATTTCGGCTTGCCATTGGCGCAGTTGGGCACGTAACTGCGTCGTCAATTGGGGGTGTTGTTGACTCACTTCCCGCTGCTCGCCGGGGTCGCTGTTCAGGTTATACAACTCGACCTGATCCCATTCGTAGAACTCGATTAGCTTCCAGTCTCCGTTCCGTAGTGCGGCGCCGGGTGTCCATGTCGACCCATGATAGTGCGGATAATGCCAATAAAGAGTCCGTTCCGGGATGGAGCCTGAGCCGGAGAGCAAGGGGACGAGGCTGAGACCATCCGCGTGTAAATCGGGGCACAGCTTGATGCCGGCGAGCTCGAGCATCGTGGGGAAGAAGTCCATACTGACGACAGGATGATCGCAATGGCTGCCTGGCGGAGTGAGTCCTGGGACATAAATAATCGTGGGCTCGCGAATTCCCCCTTCGTACAGCCAGCCCTTACCCGATCGTAATGGCAGGTTGCTGGTCGGTCCGGCCCGGCGGAGCGTGCACAATCCGCCATTATCCGAAAAGAAACAAACGACCGTGCTCTCGGCCAATCCTAGCCGATCGAGCGCTGCGAGCAGTTGGCCAACGCTTTCGTCGACGGCGGCAATCATCGACGCATATGCGGGATCGTCTTGCGCAATCGCGATTCACCCAGGTGTTCTGCCTCGGTCGGAGTGGCGTCGCGAAACCGGCGCGACTTCTGCTGAAAATGGTCAAAACGTTTCCGGTAGGGTGTGATGGGCGCGTGGACGTTGTAATAGGCCAGGTACAGTAGGAAGGGCGACTCGGACGACCGCGCGTGCGACTGCAAAAAGGAAATGGCTTCTTCGGTCAGCCGCTCGGTAAGGTACTCCCCGTCACGATTTGCCGTCAACGTGGGATTCGACCATGGAGCGTAATAGCCGCCTGGCGGCGACCCTTTCTCGTTGCCACCAACATTCACATCGAAGCCCTGATCGGTGGGCCAATGGCCCTGATTTCCCAAATGCCATTTGCCCGCGAAGAAGGTCCGGTAGCCTCGCTGCTTGAGGATTTCCGCGATCGTGACTTCTTCCAAGGCCAGGTTGTCACGGTCCATGACCTGAAGGAAGCGATGATCGGGAAAGCGATCGGCCGACATACCCGGAATCCAATCCGTGATGTCAACGCGGACCGGATGCCGACCTGTCATGATGCTGGCACGCGTTGGCGAACAGACCGGGCACGCCGCATACGCTTGCGAGAATCGCATACCTCGCGATGCCAAACGATCAATGTGCGGTGTCTCGTAGAACGTGCTGCCGAAACAGCCGACATCGGCCCAACCAAGATCGTCGACTAGCAGGAACAGGAAGTTCGGCGGCTTTGCGTTAGGTTCCGCATCCGCGGCACGCAGATCCCAATATGCCGTGGTCACAATAAGCACGAGCACGAGTGGCCAGGGCTTCCGCGACTTCTTCATCCGGCAATCCAACTTCCAAGATGACGACGACCGGGCAGCCGTCACGCACATGAGTCCCTTCGTCCGCCGAGAGAAGGTATTCCCAGGACAATGAGGGCTGCCGGCCAATTGGCCAACCGGACAGCCTTCACCCGCCCCCTGCGCGGCGATCCGGAGGAAGAGTCGACTCACATGCCATTTTTCTCCCTCCGGAAGCAGGCGGCGCCGGCCGGATGAGGGCGCGGCGATGCCGCCCATTGGCCGCGATCGTCCATCAACGACGGTAGCGAGCCAACGCCAGCAGACCGATGATCATCAGGACGCACGACGCGGGTTCGGGCACCGCCGCGACTGCCGCACGCGGTCCCAACTCGTAGCCTCCATCAGCTAAGGCCGCGACCAGGTCGCTGGAATTGGTGCGGGCGTCTCCGTTGAAATCCCCCGATGTCCAAACGGAATCGACATCAGCTTCATACGTGCCCGTTGCCAAAACTGCCACGAGGTCACCCGAATTGAACTCGCCGTCCAAATTCGCATCGCCAATCCAGCTGTGAAACAGGTCCTTCACCCAGACGTTAATGTCCTGAGCGTCGACGACCGAGTCGCCATTTAAATCGTATTCGGCTGGATTCATCATGCCGGCGACTTGGGTCGTCAGCATATCGATATCGGGTCCATCGAGTGCACCGCTCTGATCGAAATCGCCTTCCAGACCGCCGCCGCCTAAGGCCGCTTCAAACTGGGCCAATATCTGGGCATCCGTCAACGCCGTGTCCCAGACTGCCAACTCGTCGATTTGACCGTTGAACTGGTTTCCAGTGGCGTCGTATATGCCGCCACCACCGACGTTGAAGAAAAAGTCAGACGCACCGTAGTTATCGACGGTAGCGACCGTGATTGGGTTGCCACCTGTCGCCACGAGTTCACCGTCAATATAGATGTCGATCTCCTCGCCAGTACCAACCGCGGCGATATGGACCCATTCGTCCTCCGTTACGTAGCCGTCGATCGGAAAGTTGACCGATCCTCCGCCGGGCGTCCACATCTGAATCGTCGTGGGGTCGATAAAGCCAAACTCGAGAGCGTCATTTTGACCGAACAAGCCAACTCGACTGTCAGTGATGAAACCGGGTTTGACCCATCCGGAAAGCGTAAACTCCTGCAGGCCGCTAAGCGGAGATGCGTCGACCGAGATAAAGCCATCGTCGGGGGCTTCGGCGCCAAACGCACGATTGTCGGCAGGGAAGCCCGGATAGGTCTCGTTGGGGCCGACGGCCGAGCGATCACCACCGTTGTAGGTCCCGTCTAGTTGCGGTCCTGCCGTCCCCGAGTTGGCGGCTGTATCTCCATCAGGATCATTAAAACTCCAGAATCCCAGAGGATTGTCGGCCAGGACGGCGGTTTCGTAGTTTCCTCCCGCCGTCGTCGCTGCGTTCACGTGGGCCTGCAATTGCGCCTCGGTTAGGGCTTTAGTCCAAATCCCCACTTCATCGACCGTGCCGGTAAATTGGTTAGAATTGACGGCCCCGTCATCGTAAATGCCGCCACCGGCGATGTTGAAGTTGAACGACGAATTCCCGTAGCTCGCGCTGGCAGATGTAGGTTGGCCATTGATGAACAGCCGAATGTTATTGCCGTTGGCTACCGCCGCCAGATGAAACCACGTTTCGTCTGGAATCTCGACGTTGGGGTCGATGGTGTAGTTGAGTGTCTGGCCGGCGGGTGTCCAGAGCTGGATTTGCGTCGGATTAATAAAACCGAATTCCACGGCATCGTTCTGGCCGAACAGGCCCACGCGGTCGCCATTGCGGGCCTCGGGATACACCCATGCACTCATTGTGAATTCCGGCAGGTCGCTCAGGATCGACTCCTCGACCGTCATGTACTCGTCCAGGTCGTCGCCGACGCGGTACGCCGTGTTGCCCGCCCCTAAGCCCGTCACCTGGCGGCCGTCCACGAGGGTGAAGCTTTCCGCCGGTACCAGAGAACCGCCGACGTAGCTACCATCGTAGGCGGAACCTTCCGTGCCCGCGTTCGCCGCCGTTCCGTTCGTGTTCGGATCGTTAAATCGCCAGTACCCTAGGGGGTTATCTGCCAGTACCGCGGCGGAATAGTCCGCTCGCACCGTGCCCGGCAACGCCACACCTAAAAATGCCGTCAAGGCGACCAATATCGTTCTCATTGTCTTGTGCACCATGATGCTCCTCGTCTCCCCGCAAAATCAGACCCTAGTTAACCATTCCAATTGCTTTGGACCCTTCTCGCCTCTTCCCGTTGTCGGTGCCCCGCTCAGATTCCCGTCTTGACCCAGACTGCCTACTTTCGTGATCGCGGCGTTCTGTGACGATTAAATGGAATTTTCTGGTTGCACCTAGCCTTTGATTCTAAATGAATGTCTCGGCGCCACAATCATTCTTGCGGGACGGATAAGCAAGTTTTTGTCGGACCACCGCGTGAGGGCAGGTGAAGACGCGTCCCAACGAGGCTTGTTGCGTCGGATGCCGCCAAGTTCGACGGGGGAATGTCGGAATGTAGCGTTCCAATCCACGCCGCCTTAAACTAGAGAGCGGGTGGTCCAAGCGGGGGACGATCGCAAGAGTATCTGTTTGTTGACATCTGGAGCGTGAACGACTGCGCAAGTCGAGCCTGACGCTTCCGTCGGTCCGTGAGCTCGATGTCGTTCCGTGCCAGGATGCAATCGTAGGTTGAGCGAGGAATTGAGAATGATGCATCGCAGTCGACGGAGACCATATTCGTTGATTTTGACGTTGGCTTGGTGCGGGACGCTGTTGGTTGCGGCCGTCGACGCTGCCGAAGATCCACCGCGGCTAGACGTCGCGGAGCCGGCTGCGGTCGAGCAAGCCGTCGGCGTTGTGGTCGACGCGGTGGAGGCGGTCCAAATCCAGCGGGCACTGCCAGCTTTGAGACTGCAGCCGGCGATTCAGGCGGTGGAGGTTCGCGAGATCCCTGCCGTGGCTCCGCGCGCAGCGGGTGACAATCCGGGCGTGGTGTTGGTGAAGAAGAGTGACGCGAAGTGGAAATACTGGGACAGTGCGAAGGATCCTGGCGCGGATTGGGCGGAAACCGATTTTGATGATCAGCAATGGGCGGCGGGTCCGGGGCCGCTAGGCTATGGCGACCAGCACATCAAAACTCCGGTTGGCTTTGGAAACGATCCAAACGCGAAGCATGTGGTCGTATTTTTTCGCCATACATTTCAGGTCGAAGATCCGTCGGCGATGCCGCATTTGGCGGGAGCGATCCTGTGTGACGATGCTGCGGCAGTATATCTTAACGGTCGGGAAGTGTATCGTCGCAATCTGCCCCAGGGCAACTTGGAACCTTCGACACTCTCGACGGCCGCGATCGCGGGCGATGACGAAAAGACTTATTGGGAATTTGTGGCCGACGGCAAGCTGTTGCGAAAGGGCACAAACACAATTGCGGTGCGCGTTCATCAAGCGAATCAATCCAGTAGCGATTTGGGATTCGATCTTGAATTGCGCTGTCACGGACGCGCGTCGCCCAGCAAATCGTTCGCCGGGATGGTGGTCGGGCCGCTATACCCTTGGCGGCCCCAGTACCGGCCCCCGCGCGCGCCGCGTAGTCCGTAGTTTCACTCATCTGACCGATGGCGAAATGACGTACGTAGGTCCGGATGGGATTCCTCGTACGCAAAAGATGGACGCTATTGAGCAAGCCCGTTCTTTCGTGCCCTCAGCGAAATTCGTGCGGATGATCCAGGGGGATACGCTGGCAAAACTGGCGGCGCAGTATGGGATCGATGTCAAGAAACTGGCGCTTTTAAACCGGGCCGTTGCCGAGAAAGTGTACGGAACGCCGGATGTGGCCTGTGTTGCCTGGCAGCATCAGGTGGGGCCGGCAGAGACGCTGGCGAGTCTGGCCAGACTCTACAATACGACACCACAGACCTTGGCGACGCTCAATGACTTGAGCCCTAACGACCGCCTGAAGCCGGGCACGCCGTTGTCTGTTCCCGGTGAATTCAGTTACCACCATCGAAAAAATGGCTACAGCTATCTAAGGTTGGCTCGGTATGCGAACCCGGAGCGACGTGTGCCGTACAACCAACAGTCGTTGAAGTTGCGTCGCGAGCGGCTCAGCAGAGGATCAGACATTGCAGCAGCTCGCAGAAAAAATGGAGGTGAGCGAACCCTTTCTGCGCCAAATGAACGGACTAGGTGCGGATGAAGAGCCGCCGGTGGGCCGAATGCTGTTAGTCGAATACTCGGTCGAGTTGTCCGATGGGGCCACGCTCAATGAGTTGGCTCAGTTTTTTGGGATGCCGCTCGCGCATTTGCTGGAGGTGAATCAGCTGGCAGACAACGATGCCGTGCGGCCAGGACAGCGGTTTGAGATACCGATCGGCGACCGCTTTCGCGAAGCGGAGAGCGATGCGTCTGGACGAAATTCCGAAGTCCAGGTGTATGAAGTTACGTTCCAGCCCGGCGAAATCGACGAAACGAATTGAAATCTCTGAGAAGGGGCCACTGTGACCACTGTACCACGGGCAACTGACCGACAATTGGCGGATGATGATGTACGCGCGATCGACGAGTTGCGCACGTTTTACGATCGACTGCGTGGGGAATTGGCCAAGATTATTGTGGGGCAGGAGGCTGTCATCGAGCAACTTACATTATGCCTGTTTGCTCGGGGGCACGCCCTATTGATGGGCGTTCCCGGATTGGCCAAGACGCTGTTGGTCAGCAGTTTGGCGCAGACGTTTGAATTGAGTTTCAGCCGCATCCAGTTCACACCGGACCTGATGCCGATGGACATCACGGGCACGGACATTCTGCAGGAGGTGCCGGGCGGAAAACGCCAATTCGAATTCGTCAAAGGGCCCGTGTTTGCCCATGTCGTGCTGGCCGACGAAATCAATCGAGCTCCCTCCAAGACCCAGGCCGCGATGCTGGAGGCGATGCAGGAACATAAGGTGACGGTGGTGGGACGAGTCTTCCATCTGGATCCGCCGTTCATGGTGCTGGCGACGCAGAACCCAGTGGAGCAGGAAGGGACGTATCCATTGCCCGAGGCCCAGCTTGACCGTTTCATGTTCTTGATCGAGGTGGATTATCCCAGTCGTGACGAGGAGATCATGATCGCTCGGACGACGACAGGCGTGGGCTTTCCTGAGCTCAATGCCTTGATCGACGGACCTCAAGTTATCGCCTATCAGAATGTAATTCGACGTCTGCCGGTGCCGGATCACATCTACGAGTATGCGGTCGATTTGGTGCGCCGCACCCGTCCCGAAAACGCGGACACGCCCGATTGGGTCAAGCCGTTGGTCAGTTGGGGCGCGGGGCCGCGGGCGGTGCAGTATCTGATCTTGGGCGCGAAGGCCCGTGCGGCCTTGCGGGGCAGCTATATGGTGCGCCTGGAGGACGTCGAAGCGGTCGCCGAGCCTGTGCTAACGCACCGTGTGCTGACGACGTTCAACGCCGAATCCGAAGGAGTCAGCAGCCGGGACATCGTGAGACGCTTACTGCAGGAGCAAGGCAGTGGATCGGCCTGATCGTGAGTTTCTGGATCCGGCCGTGTTGTCACGGCTGGGCAACTTGTCACTCTTTGCCCGCAAACCGATGCTGGGTAGCGTTTCCGGACGTCACCGTAGCCCTCATCGCGGCTCGAGCATCGAATTTGCCGAGTATCGTAAGTACGTGGCGGGTGACGATCCACGGCGACTCGATTGGCGGGCCTACGCACGGTCGGACCGATTTTATGTCAAAGAGTTCGAGGCCGACACGAACCTGCGGCTGGTGCCGGTGCTGGACGTCAGCGGGTCGATGCGCTATCCAACAACGGGCGAATCCAAGTTGCGGTACGCCAAAAAGCTCGTGGCGACGTTGGCCTACGTGGCCAGCCAGCAAGGGGACGCTGTGGGACTGATCTGCGCCGCCGAGCAACTGGGCCGTCAAATCCCGCCTCGTCGCAACCCCGCCCATCTGCGCGATCTTCGATGCGTTGACCGACATCCAAGCCACGGGCGAGACCGGGTTGATCAATGCCTTGCACGCCGTTGCCGAACAGACCGCGCAGCGCGCCTTGGTGGTCATCATTTCGGACCTGTTCGTTCCTCCCGCCGAGTTAGCGCAGAGTTTTCAGCATCTGCGGTTTCGCAAACACGATGTGGTGGTCTTCCACCTGTTAGAAACCGCGGAACTCAATTTTGATTTCGACCGCCCCACTCGCTTTCTCGATTTGGAGGGCGGATCGTCCTTGTTGATCGAACCGAGTGCGATTCGTCGAGAATACGCCGCGGCATTGCGCGAGTATCTCCACGATTTGGATGTCGCGGTGCGCGAAGCTGCCGTTGACTATCATCGGATTCGCATTCAGGAATCGCATGGCGATGTGCTGGCCCGTTTTCTGCTCGGCCGCATCCCGCGGAGGGCCAAACGATGACGTTCTTGGAACCCCTATTGCTCTGGGGCCTGCCCTTAGCCACCCTACCGATCATCATCCATCTGCTCAACTTGCGTCGACATCGCAAGGTGGAATGGGGTGCGATGATGTTTTTGTTGCAAGCGACACGTCAGCGAAGGGGACACACGCGAGTACGACACCTGTTGATTTTATTGACCCGCGTCTTGGCGATCGCCGCGTTGATATTCCTTGTCAGCCGACCCATGGCCGGACGCTGGTTTGGCCTGTTGGGTGGGCGACCGGAGACGGTGATTGTGGTCTTGGATCGCTCGGCCAGCATGTCGCAACAAGACCTACAAACTGGCCAGTCGAAACGTTCGCAGGTGGTCGATCAAATCGCCGAAGCCGTCGAGCGGGCGGGGGCACCGCGTCAATTGGTGCTGATCGAAAGCAGCGGTCGTCCACCTCACGTTGTGGCTTCGCCCGCAGCACTCCGCGAGATTCCCGAAACGGGGGCCACGGACGGGGCAGCCAATCTGCCCGCGATGCTGCAGCAGGCGCTGGACTATATCGTGGCGAATAAATCAGGACGCACCGATATCTGGGTATGCTCCGATTTGCAGGCCGCGGATTGGATGCCTGAGGCCGGGCAGTCGGGCGCCGATGCGGAGCGGCTTTTTGGAGCTCAAACAACCGGTGCGGTTTCACGTGTTGGCGTACGCCCAACGGCCCGAACAAAATCGCTCGGTGCGCATCGTCGAGTTGCGCCGTCAGCGAGGGCAGGATACCGATCGATTGGTGATGGACATTGAAATCCAACGCGAGCACAAGGGAGGTGCTGAAAAGGAACATGTGCCGTTGGGGATCGTCGTGGATGGAGCTCGCAGTGTGGTGGACGTGCCGTTGGATGGCGAAGCAATCCGGCTGAGCGATCAATTCGTACCGCTGGATCGGCAACGCACTGCGGGGTGGGGAAAGGTCGAATTGCCCAACGACGGTAATCCTCGTGACAATGTCTTTTTCTTCACCTATGGCGACTCGGTGTTACAGCGAGCCGCCGTAGTGTCCGACGAACCCGGTTCCGCCTGGCCTCTACGATTGGCTGCCGCTCCACCAACTGACGCCGCCAACTCCGAGGCCGTCGTCGTGAACAGCGGTGAAGTTGATGCGATTCAGTGGGATCAGACCTCCTTACTACTGTGGCAATCGCCGCTACCCACGGGCAATCGCCAAGCGCGAAATAGAACGGTTTGTGAACAGCGGCGGGACGGTGATCTTTTTTCCGCCGCCCCAGGACGATTCGACACCGTTTCAAGGGATCAGTTGGGGAGGATGGGAGCAGTTGGCGGAAGGAGACGAGCAGGCGATTGAGCAGTGGCGCGACGACAGCGGGTTGTTGCACATGGTGACGCCGGTGAGCCACTGCCGGTCAATCGGCTTGTCGTCCGAGACTATCGGCGGATTGAAGGCGGCGGTCAGGTGTTGGCCCGTCTACGTGGTGCCCACCCATTGTTGGTCCGCGTGCCGACGGACCGCGGCGGCGTTTTTTTCTGCGCCACCTTGCCCCAAGAACCTTATTCGAACTTGGCCCGTGAGGGGATCGTCTTTTTTGTGATGGTGCAACGGGCTCTGGCGGCGGGGACGCAGCGCCTGTTGGCGGCGCAGTTCGGCGAGATCGATCCGCGCAACACTTCGACCAATTCCCCCGCAGGGCAACGCCTGGAAGGCTGGCCCGAGGGAAGTCTGTCCACCGAACAACCACTCGTGGCGGGTATCTACGATGTCAGCGAACGTTTGTTGGCACGAAATCGCCCGAAGTCGGAAGATTCGACCGGCACGGTCGGCTTGAGGCAGTTGGACCAACTGCTGGCCGGGCTAAACTATCGAATTGTGCAGGACCGACTGCAGAGCGGTCGTTCTTTAGTCGCCGAAATCTGGCGAATGTTTGTGGGTCTGCTGCTCGTGGCACTCGTCGCGGAAGCCTGTTTGTGCCTACCCGATGTTCGGCCACGCAAGCTTGTACCTGCATGATCACACGCGGAATCACTTTCGACGCCTCGCCCGCCGTCTTGACGGTCGCTGTCGCGGCCGTGTTATGCGTTTTGCTGGTATCGCTGTTCGCTTGGCGCAAAAGTGGCTACGATCGCGCGGTAGGTGGCTTAGAGCTGCTGCGAGTCGTCGTGGCGACGCTGGCGGCGATCACCTTATGCCAACCTGAATGGACCGAGACCTACGAGCCGACGGAACAGCCTGTTCTGGCGGTGCTTACGGATGATTCGCTCAGCATGGACACCCGCGATGTCCTCGATCCCAACCAGCCCAATGCCGAACCTGTTTCGCGAAAGGTTTGGCTAGATCGGCAGTTGCCAGCCATCGCCTGGGATCAACTGGATGGTTCCGTACGGGTGGTCCATGAGACCTTTGCGTCGTCGAACGACGGCGACGAGCGTCGCCAGGGGACCGATATTGACCGAGCGCTGGCCGAGGCTCGCAAACGATATGAGAACTTGCGCGGTCGTGCTGCTTTCCGATGGTGATTGGAATGAAGGCGAAGCCCCGGCCAATACGGCCACGCGACTGAGGATCAACCAGGTGCCGGTCTACACGGTGGCCCTTGGCAGCCAAGAACCACTTCCGGACATCGAAGTGGCGTCGCTTGAACCCCCCGCTTTTTCTGTCGTGGGGAAGGCCCTGCAAGTACCGTTCAGCTTGCGTAGCACGTTGGCGGTCGACTACGAGGTGGACGTTACCTTGGAGGTCGCAACGGGTGCGCAGTTATCCAAGCGAGTGGTCGTGCCCGCGATGGGAACACTACGGGATGTGTTCTTTTGGACGCCCGATCAAGTGGGAGATGTGCAACTATCCTTGCACGTCCCGCCGCATAGCGAAGAGGCCCTGCGGGAAAACAATACGGCCCATGTTTCGGTGGCCATAAAGGCAGAATCGTTAAAGGTCCTGGTGGTGGAATCGACGCCACGTTGGGAATATCGCTACCTGCGAAATGCGCTGGAACGTGATCCCGGGGTGGATGTTTCCTGTTTGTTGTTCCATCCTGGTCTTTCGAAAGTCGGCGGCGGCAATGGTTATTTGCCGAGTTTTCCCGACACGGCCGAGCAACTCGCGAAGTTCGACGTCGTCTTTTTGGGGGATGTCGGTGTCGGCCAGGGACAATTGACGGCGGAACAGTGTCGTCAAATCAAAGGCCTTGTCGAAAAGCAGGCCAGCGGCCTGGTGTTCATGCCCGGAATGAAAGGCAATCAGTTCTCGCTGCTGAACACGGAATTGAATGAGCTGTATCCCGTAATTCTCGATGCGGGTGCCCGTCGTGGTTATGGCTCGCGACTGGCTTCGAGCGTTGTGTTGACCGAATTGGGACAATCTAGTCTCTTGACGAAATTGGCCGACACATGCAAGAAAATGATGCGGTTTGGCGGAGCTTGCCGGGTTTTCAGTGGCGCTCCCCAGCCATCCGAGCTCGGGCAGGCAGCGATGTGCTGGCCATCCACGAACAATCGTGCGCTCCCCTGCTGGTCACCAAGACCTTCGGCACCGGCAAAATCCTGTTTATGGGTACCGACGGTGCATGGCGCCGGCGAGAGGGCGTGGAAGATCGCTACCACTATCGCTTCTGGGGCCAAGTCGCACGTTGGATGGCCTATCAGCGTCACATGGCCGAAGGAGAAATGTTGCGCGTGTTCTACACACCCGATCGTCCCACGGCGGGCAATGTCGTCACCTTGAATGCCACCGTCCTGGATCCGACCGGCGCCCCGGCCCAGGGCAGTACCGTGACGGCCGAGTTGATTGATCCGGCAGGGCAAACACAGCGGCTGCGGTTGCAAGCTGCGGGGGAAGATTGGGGATTGTACACCTGCGCGATTCGCACCCGACCAAGTCGGTGCGTACCGTTTGACGGTTCGCTGCCAGGAGACGGCCGCGTTATTGGAAACGGTACTGGATGTCCAGGGAAAACAACGGGAAATTGTCGGCAAGCCGGCTCGGCCTGAGGTCTTGCGGGAGATTGCGACGATCACGCGCGGTGCGGCGGTGCCCTACGACGAAATGCAGCGTCTGTGCGAGCAGGTTTTGCGGTTACCGCCGCCCGAGCCCACGATTCGGCGTAAACAGATTTGGGCCAGTCCGTATTGGGCTGGTACATTGATCGCAATGATGGGACTCTTTTGGATTGGGCGGAAGGCGGTGGGTGCGATTTGACGGAGTGGCCGGCGAGGTCGCTTGCGCGGGGTACGACACGGGAGGGTTGCGGGCATGAAGATTGAACACGACGGCATGCATTTCGAGTTGCCGGCACACCTGCACTCGAAACTGACAGAATTTCGTCAACGCGTTTGGTCCGTGAAAACAGCCGAAGCGATCCTGGCAGCCGTTGTGCTGGGCGTGGCCACTTACTTGGCGGTCTTTGTGGCCGATCGTTTGGGTGAGACGCCGACGTGGTTGCGGGGGTTGTTGCTGGCATTGGCGCTCGCGGGCCTATTCGCATTCGTTCCCTGGAAGCTCTATCGTTGGGTGTGGGGAAATCGTCGTCTGACTCAATTGGCTCGCCTGTTGGCCCAAGATCAGCCACGCGTTGGGGATCGGCTGTTGGGAGTGATCGAACTGGTCCAGAGCCGACAGGATCGGCATGCGTCGCCTGCCCTGTGCCGCGCGGCGATCCAGCAGGTTGCTGACGACACGCGTGACGTCGACTTTCTTCGTTCGGTGCCCCATCCCACGCATCGTCGCTGGGGATGGGCGGCAGGGGGAATGCTGGTCCTCGGGCTGGCGGCCATGTTGGTACCGGGGGCCGGTGTAAACGCCCTACAACGGTGGGTCGCACCCTGGGCATCGATCGGCCGTTACACGTTCGCTCAGCTGGACGCGTTGCCCAGTCGCCAAGTGGTGGCGATTGGTGAGCCCTTTTCGCTGCGCGTGAAACTGGCGGATGCAACGGTTTGGACACCTGACCAAGGCCGTGTACGTTACGGCCGCCAAGCGGCGATCCCGGCGCAGCGCACCGAGGACGGCGTTTTTATGTTCGACGTTCCCGCGCAGAACGAGCCGGCCGAATTGCAGATCGCGGTCGGCGATGCTCGGCACACAATCGCGATTGAACCCAAGCCACGTCCGGAGCTGCGTTCACTGTTGGCACACATCCAGTTACCAGAGTATTTGGGTTATGACGATCAGGAACGGGATGTGCGCAGCGGCGCGATCTCGATCGTCCGGGGCAGCCGAGCCAACTTTCGCGCGACGGTCAGTCGTCCGTTGGCGGCGGCCACGGTGAACGGTGGGGACAATGGCGTCAACGTGCACGGAGAGCAGCTGGTGACGCCCACGCTGGAGGTGGCAGACGCGGCGACTCAGGAATTTCGTTGGACGGACATCGAAGGCCTTTCAGCCAAGTCGCCGTTTCAGCTGCGGGTACGGGCCATCGATGATCGGCCGCCTGCGATCCAATGTAGCGAATTGGTGACCGACAAGGTGATCCTGGACGAACAGACACTCAGTTTTGAGGTCGCGGCGAGCGATGATTACGGCGTACGCACGGTCGGTGTGGAGTGGATAGGCGTGGCCGATCCGCGACGTAATCCCGATCCGCAACAGGGTGAGTATTTGTTGGCCGGCGGAAGGCATGATGCCGTGGCACTCAACGCGCATGGCGCTTTCTCCCCACGTCAGCTGGGCGTCGAACCGCAGCCGATCCATTTGCGTGTCTACGCCGAAGATTATCAGCCGGGACGGCCTCGCGTGTATTCGCCCGTATATCGACTTTACGTGCTCAATCGTGAACAGCATATGATCTGGGTGACGCAGCAACTCGAGCTATGGGAACGTCAGGCTTTGGAGGTGCGCGACGAAGAGCAGCGATTGCTGGATACGAACCGTGAGCTCCAGCAATTGAGCCCTGAGGCATTGGATCAGGACACGAACCGACAGCGAGTTGCCCGGCAGGCCGCGGCCGAACGGGCGAATGCCCAGCGGCTACAACAGTTGACTTCGTCTGGTGATCAGTTGATCAACGAAGCCACTCGGAATCCAGAATTCAACGTCGCGACATTGGAACGCTGGGCTCAAGTCCTTCAGGTCCTCAAGCAGCTTTCTCAGAACGAAATGCCGTCGGTGGCGAATCGATTGGCATCGGCGGCCAATGCACCCAAGAGTGTTGGCAGCGGCAAACCTCGCACCGCGCCAGCGTGTCCGACGCCGTCCGCGCCGCGTCGCGGGACCCCGAGCCACCCAAGCCGGGGGACGAGGACGGCGCGCCGCCCGCATCGCCCTCGCAAGGTGGAGGGACGCTGCAATTGCCTCAGACCATTCTTCCCGGTGGCCCTGCCAATTCCTCGTCGGGTGGCTCCAATGCCGATGCCTCGGCCAATGAAAACATTGATCAGGCGGTCGACGAGCAACAAAAGCTGCTGGCCGAGTTCAATCGAGTAATGGACGAGCTGGCTCAGATCATGCAGGACCTGCAAGGCAGCACATTCGTGAAGCGATTGAAGGCAGCCGCCGACGCGGAGCTCTCGATTGCATCGGATTTGCACGCACAACTTCCACTCGCATTTGGGAATGTCGCCACGGGCTTGACGGACAGCAGCCGGACGCTGCTGGAGAGGCTGTATGCTCAGCAGTCCGATACCGCCCGAGACATGCGTTTGATCCAGGAGGATTTGTCCGCCTATTTCGAACGCACGAAACAACAGAAGTTTAAGCAAGTGCATGACGAAATGCGCGAGACCGAAGTCGTCAGCAACTTCAAGACGATGGGAACTGCATTGCTGGCGAATCAGGCAGGCGACACGATTGCCCAGGCGGAGTATTGGTCGGATCAATTGGATCGTTGGGCCGAGCTGCTGGTCGGGCCCGGCTGCGCGAATTGCGGCCCCTGTCCAGGCGGCAAGGGAGATAGCCTGCCGCCGGCGATCGTGTTGGAAGTGCTTCGGATTCTGAAGGCCGAAGTCGATCTGCGCGATTCCACGCGTGTTGCCGAACAGACGCGGGCGTTGGAAGAACCCGCCACCCATACGGAAGCGTCGGAACAGCTGCGCGAGTCGCAGGATGGACTGGTGCAGCGAACGCAATTGGTCATGGAACAGCTGTTGCGCCTGCAAGTCGACGAAGGCAAGAACTACGGTCAACCGCTGAAACAATTGTCGACAGCTCGGGCCGCGATGCAGGATGCGTCGCAATTGCTGGCGACTGCCGAGACCGGGTCCATGACGATTGCCGCCGAAACCGAGGCCATCGAAGCGCTGTTGATTACCAAACGCGCCAAACAGGGCGGCGGGGGTGGAGGCGGCAGCTCGCCCGGTGGCGGGGGAGGCCAAAGCGAAGCGGATGTGCCTTCGGCATTGGCCGGACTGGGCGACGACCTCATGAGTGAACAACGCGACATCGCGCAGGCGGCCGGCAATACACGGTCGCAGATCCCGGAAGAATTCCGGAGCGGATTGGACGCCTACTTCTCGGCGCTGGACGGCCGGGATGAGGGCTGATCGGCCTTTTGTCGAGGCATGTCCTGCCGCCGACCTACCGTGATACGGAATCGAAGGACCACGTCGAACTATGCTGTCTTCATTGCGATCCATCGCGACGGTTGGTTTGTGCATTGCGGCGAGTCTCGTGTGCACGGCCCAAGGCCAGGGGCTACAGATTCGACACGGCTGCGCCCGTGCCCATTGAAGTCAAGTCCTTGTACGAAGCGGGTTTGGACTACCTGATCAAACAGCAGAATGCCGACGGCAGTTGGCCCTCCAGTCAATATGGGTCGGGGCCGGGTGTCGATGCGTTGTGTTGCCTTGCGATTCTGTCCTGCGGCGAAGACCCGAATTTCGGCACGTATGCCGAGCCTTTACGACGCGGCTTGAGGGCCATACTGCGCGTGCAGAACGCCGAGACGGGCCTGTTGGCCACGGATCGAGGTTCGCATGGCAATATGTATCATCACGGCTTTGGGACGTTGGCCTTGGCCGAAGCCTACGGGACGGTGGATGAAGAATTGTTGTGGGAAGGAGCTGACGAGCGGCCGGCACGGACGCTCGGGCAAGCGCTGGAGTTGGCCGTTCGCTGTATCTTGGCCAGCCAAGATCAAAATCCATTCGGCGGTTGGCGGTACACGCCGGATGCCAAAGATGCCGACGTCTCGGTTTCCGGCGCAAACATTGTGGCGCTGTTGGCAGTGCGCAACGCCGGGATCGAAGTCCCCGACGAAAACATCAAAAAGGCGATGGATCTATTGAAGCAATCCACCGATTCCAGCGGCGCAGTGGCCTATCAAGTCGGTAGCGCCGGCTTCGCCTTTGGCGATTCGGTCGCCCGCTCGTCCATCGCTTGCCTTGCACTATCGATTGCCAAAGAGAAAGAGTCGGAGCAGTTTCAAGCGACTTTGGCCTATCTGCAGGATCGTGTCGATCGACCTACCACCGGCAGTTGGCCCTACTATTCGCGCTATGATATGGCTCAGGCGTTGTTTCAGGGCGATTTCGATGCCTGGCAAAAGTGGAATCAAATGAACACCGAGATCTTGGAAGACGATCAGCGCGAAGACGGTTCGATCGGCGGCAGCACCTATTCGACTGCGATGAGTTTGTTGTCAATGGCCTTGAACTATCGTTTCCTGCCCATTTACGAGCGTTAAATGATCAATCGAAGTGACGCCCCGTGTCGGCTCCATCGGTCGGCGATCTTCGCCGCCACCGTTTTGGCCTGCGCTCGGTTAATCGCCCAGCCCGTCGGAGTAGCGCGTCCAGGTACCCTGCATCTGAAGAACGGCGATTTTGTTTCAGGGCGCCTCGCCGCGGCCGCCGACGGCAAGGCATTGCGCTGGCATTCTTCCCTATTCCAGGACACGTTGCGATTCGATGTGCGTGGAGTAGCTCGCATCAGCTATGTGACGGAACCTCGGGACGAGCGACGCTCCGGTCAGGCCCAGACGAACAACCCGCTGGCCGCCGGCTTCCTCAATCTGCTCAAACAATTGCCGCAGGTTCCGTCGGCCGTGCCCATCAACGGAGCCCGAATCGAGTTGGCAGGTGGGCAAGTGCTCTTGGGCGACGTGACCGCGTTGGATGCCGACCACCTGTATGTGTCCAGCGAGCGGCATGGACCACTGCAAATCCGCCGCTCACGTGTCGTGGCTCTCGATGGTATCTCCGCCAGCTCCTCGTTGCTATTTGATGGCTCCGGAAGTCTCACGGCTTGGACCATCCTCAGTCCCAGCGACTTCCAGGCTGGTGAATGGCAAATCCACGATCGCGATCTGGTCACGACAAAAATCGGCGCGAATCTTTACTACCAGCCGCCGGAAGGTCGTCGAACGATCTACGAGGTGGGATTGGCCGGCAGCCAGCATCCGGAGTTCCAGCTCGTCTTTGGGATGGGGAATTCATTAAATGACGTCAAGAACGGTTTCTCGGTGGAAACTTGGGGTGACGACCTAGTGATTCATCGCCAAGCCGGGGGACAATTCCGCCACGTGGTGCTCAAACGTCCGTCGCTCAAAAAGACCAATTGGCAACTATCTCTGGAGGTCTATTGTGATGCCGACGCTCGTCGGCTGGCGGTCTATTCGCAAGGGAAGCTGCTAGGCGAACTACGTACGGAGGATCAGGTCAAGCTGACCGGGCGAGGAATGCTGATTCGCAATCGAGGGGCAGAATTGCGCGTGCGACAAGCGCGGATTCGCAAATGGGTGGGCCCCATGCAAAACGAAACTCGTGGAGCCGATGGCGATGTGGTCGTGTTGACCGACGGCACTTGGCTGACCGGCGACGTTCGCTCGTTCGACAGGCGGCAGGACCTGTTGCAATTCTCCAGTGACGACCCACAATCGATATCGTTGGCGAAGGTAGATCGCATTCGGTTCCAATCCGCGCCGCTGCCGGCGAGCGATCTTGGCGGGCAAATCGAAGCCACGTACTCCGACGGCGGTCTTGTCCGCGGCGAATACCTGCGTAGCGACGATCAGGGGATATGGTTGACCACCGATTTCTCGGAACAACCGGTGTTGATTGGTTGGCAAAATCTTCTGGAAGTGCGATGGCCCACAGCGGACCCACCGATCGAATCGACGGTAAAAAAGGGATTGGTAGAGCATGCGGGTTGCCGTCTACACGGCCGGGTGCTCAGTGGCGAAGGTCCTTCGGCATTGATTTGGGAGCCCGTATACAGCGACGCGCCGATCGCCTTTCTGGCGGAACGTACCACGCGGGTGACGTTTGAACCTCGCGATCAACGTCCCGCGCTCGATCGTCTCGACAGCGAACTTACGCTGACCAACGGTGACGCCATTCCGTGTCAAGTCAAGGCGATCGATGACCAGGCGGTGACCGCACGATTTGCGGCCGGCGAAACCGCGGATCTCCCGCGACTACTTCAAAGCCCTCAGGGATTTTCGTCCGGAGAACTGGGTCTACCAAGGTTTTGCGGCCGGTGACCACTGGTATGCAAATCGTCCGGCCGAAAAGTACTTCCGCTTTCGGGATGGGGCCGTCGAGCTATATGACCACGTGTTGCTGACACGAGAGTTCGCCTTGCCGGAGCGATTTCGGGTGAGCTTCGACGTGCGATTTTTAAGCAATGTCAGTTTGTTGGTGGGAGTCGGAGCTGACTCGGCGACAAACGCCTTGGATCGACCAGAGAGTCGGACGATCACCGAACAGATGCTCAAGGACGCAGTGCAACAGAAACCCGACAATCTGATCGAAATGACACTCACGCGCGATGGTCAGACCGTGACGGCCCAAGGTACGTCGCGCGTCGCGGGAATTCTAGGCATGATGTTTCGCGCGAACGTCTTCGGCATCAACCAGGGAAGCCATCCGGTAGCTGCCTTAGGTGAAAACGCCGCATTGCATGTCGAGTTCCTGGTGGATCGACCCGCGCGACAGTACGTGATCTTGGGCGATGGGCAGGAAATGTTTCGTTGGCGTGATCCGACGCCTTTGGAGGGCGCATTTCTGCACTTTGGGCTGGCACCTACGGAAAACAACGCGTCACAACCCGTCAGCGATGCAAAGCAACCGAAGGTCGAGTTGTACAACTTTCGTATCGATCATTGGCCTGGCTTCATGAGCGAGGATCATCGCACCCGCTTTCTGACTCGCCGCATGGGGACCAGCGAGAGTTCGATCACGCATGCACTGCGCAGTAAACGGTGACGCATTGCGAGGTCGTTTGATGGCCATGACAGGCGACCAGATCACCTTCCAGTCGCGTTTGGATACGATTACCGTGCCTCGCCAGGCCGTGGCCGAGATTATCTCGTTGCAGGCGCTGACGCCACCGGCGACGACCGATACGGTGGTCAACGATTCCATGCCTGTGCGCGTGAAACTTTGGGGAGGTGGTTCGGTGACCCTGTCGCAACTGCGGGCCACCGACGCGCATCTGCTTGGCGTCTCTGCGTTGGCCGGACCAATCTCGGTCCCGTGGTCGGCCGTTGCCATGATTGAATTCGGGGCACGCGGTAACCCCCAGCCGCCCTATGCCGATTGGGTGTTGCGCGATCCGCCTCCGTTGCCCGATTTTCCAGAGTCCGCAGCCAGCGGCTCCGAATCGGAATGGCTCAACAAAACCGTGCCTGATTTTTCGATGGTCCTTTTGGAGGGCGAAAAACTTACTCTGTCCGAACTGCGCGGACGGCCGGTGATCCTTGACTTTTGGGCAACTTGGTGCGGCCCTTGCATCGTTTCCCTGCCCACCCTCATGGAATTAAATGAACAATTTGCCGGAAAAGTCGAACTGATCGCCGTCAATCAACAGGAAGACCCCGAGGAGGTACGTGAGTTCGTCGCGTCGCGACTATGGAAGTTGCGCGTTGGCCTGGATCACGACGGAAGCCTCAATCGGATGTTCGGCGTCAATGCGATCCCTTATACGCTGATTTTGGATAGCAAGGGCGTGGTGCGACACGTGCATGTCGGCGCGACACCGAACTTAAAGGCGGAGTTGACGGACGTACTCAACGAATTGCTCGAACCGTCGAAACTACCCTAACGTGCGACGGCCGTGCCCGCGAGCCGAATGCGGATATCGAGGCATAGTGACGAAAGGTGCGTCGATGTCGATCGTTCACCAGTTTCCATCCGCGCAGGACTTAGTGCGCGAACTGACTTCCGGACGGATCGCTGCCGTCGAATTGCTCGACACCTATCAGCAGCGCGTCCAAGCCGTGAACCCGGCACTGAACGCGATGGTGGTGACGCGCTGGGACGAAGCGCGAGTCGAGGCGGAGCAGGCTGATCGAGCGCGGCGTGACGGGCAGATCCTCGGGCCGCTGCACGGGCTGCCGATTACCATCAAGGAGATGTTCGACGTTGCCGGTCTACCAACGACCGCAGGAATCCGACGACGTCGCTCTCGGAACGTAACTCGTGACGCCGAATGCGTACGTCGCTTACGACATGCCGGGGCGATTGTCATGGGTAAGACAAATGTGCCGCAATTCGGCATGATGGCCGAGTCGGACAATCCCGTTTACGGACGTAGCAACAATCCCTGGGATTTGGAGCGAGGGCCAGGTGGGTCCAGTGGCGGCGAAGCCGCGATCATTGCTGCCGGAGCGTCGCCCTTGGGATTGGGTAGTGATGGCGGTGGTAGTATCCGGCAGCCTTCCCACGCGTGTGGTATTTGCGGTTTTAAACCCACCGGGGGACGACTCCCCTTGCAAGGGCATTTTCTGTCCGTCAATTGGCCTGACAGCTGGGCCCAACCTGGCCCGATGGCACGTACCGTTGCTGATCTGCAGTTGGCACTACACGTACTTAGTAGCCCCGTAGACGAAGATCGAGTCTACGGTGAGGTGCCGATCACCGTGGAAACGGCCGAGCCGTCCGATTGGCGCGGTCTCCGCGTCGGCGTTTTCGAGCAGTTCGACGTGTTGCCAGCGATGTCGTCGGTGCGCCGCGCTGTCAGACAGGCAGCTTCCGTGTTAGAGGACGTGGGTATCGAGACCGTGCCCTTTCGCCTGGAACGCGCACAGGCAATGTGGGACCTGTTTACTGCAATCTTCTACGCCGAAGGTCTGCGAGATCTGAAGCGACAGGGAAAGGGCTCGCCGCTCGATTGGCGTATCCGCAAATACTTCCAGTTGACACGTTTGCCCCGCTGGCTGCGTCGACCCTCCGCCTGGATTGGTCGGCGTCTCGGTCAGCCGCATATTGCCCACACGCTAAGTATCTTGCGTCGCCCTGTCGTCTCCGCGGAGCACTATTGCGAAATGCTGGCTCAGATGCACGGCCTGCGTCAGCTGTTTTCCCGGCAACTGCGGAAACAAAAACTGATCGCGCTGCTGGGGCCCACGAGCCCAGTGGCTGCGTTCCCGCACGGCGAGTTCTACGCCAACTATTCGCTCATGTACACCAGCGTGTTCAATTTGCTGGGAGTGCCGGCGGGAACGGTACCCGTGACGCGCGTACGGGCCGACGAGCTGGAGGAGACGCCTTGTCCCCGCGATTCCGTTGACCAGGCCATGTGGCGAGCTCGGCAGAACAGCGCCGGATTGCCGATTGGCGTGCAAGTGATCGGACCATGGTGGTCCGATGCCCGCACGCTCGCCCTGATGCGGCTGCTCGAAGAGCGATTACGCGAGATGCCGGACTTTCCCACAGCGCCCCCCGATTTCGCCACGTAGCTAGCGCCTCGACCCGTCGGGATGCTTAACGTCGGTACGCGCGCAGTGGAGGGAAAACACCGACTGGTGGGGGGATTGGTTGTGGGTCGCCGGCGGGCGGGGCTCAACGGAGGAATCCTAGATTTTGCGCGATGTTTACCGCTTCACAACGATACCTTCACAATTGCTCCGTACACTCTGGACGTCGTGGAAGTTACGGCCTTCTAAATCTCGCCGTGCCCTCCGCGACACCTCAGGTCGTCACTTGTTCGTCGCCTCACAAGTGGCCTGAATTCGAGGGGGCAGCGGTTAGGTTGGTTACCGCTGCCCTCTTCTTTTTGATATCGGGCTCGATGCGGAGCGGCACTTCAGCAGTTCGACGGACTGTTTCCGGTGTCGCCGAACCGCGCAATGCAAACCGCTTGGCGCAAGAACAAGCCCGCGAACTGCTCCACGGGCTTTGTTGTCTTATGTCCGTTCGATGCGAATCCAACGAGTCGCCTTATTCGGCGGCGTCTTCCGACGTGTCTTCGCTGGCTTTGTCTTCGCTATGATCGTGGGCCGCCGCGTCATCGGTCGATTCTGTTGTTCCGCCCGCGGCTGGGGTCGTGCTGGGCGTTTCGGGGGTTTTGGAGGGCTGGCAGCCGAGCGACAGACCGCAGAGGACGGCGAGGAGCACAAAGAACTTCTTCATTTTTCTTGACCTTTCGCAGATTTCTTGTTCCAAACGAAGGATTGCCGTCGTTGCGGCAGATCTTCTCAGTATGTAGTTCTAAGATCCCAGGCAGGCGGCACTTATTCCCTAAAGCTTCTGAGAAATTTTCCCTATTGCCGATCGCGTCCGCAGCAAACTAGGCACATGTCATCCTTAGCCGGCCGGTCGTCCATGAAACGCGTCACGTCATCGATCACCAATTGACCAACGCGACACGGATCGGAACCCTGCAGGCTATCGCGTAATCGCTCCGATCCGTACAGATCTCCCTCCGGGTTCATTGCCTCGGTGATCCCGTCCGTAAATAGCAGGAAGCAGTCACCTGGTTCGAATTTGTCTGTGTACTGCTGATATTGGTAGTCCTCGTCGACCATCAGCGGCAGCCCGGAGGCGGATGAGCCGATTTCAACGAGGGTACCGTTCTGGCGGCGCAACAAGGGCGCCATATGGCCGGCGTTAACGACGGTGATTTCGTGCGTCTGGCTATTTAAGATCACCATCACCAACGTCACGAAACGCCCGTCAAAGGTTTCCGGCGAGAGGGTACGGTTCAGACGCGTAAGGCCCTGGGCAGGCTCGGACTCCATCACAAAACTAAAGCGGACGCTGGCCGATAGTTTGGACATCAGCAGAGCCGCGGCCACGCCGTGCCCGACGACGTCGGCGACCACAATCCCCATTCGCCCGTCGGGCAATGGGATATAGTCGTAGTAGTCGCCACCGATGTGATTCGCCGGTTCGTAGAAGTCGAAAAACACGTAGCCGGGCAGCTTGGGCGGACGATCGGGCAGGAACCCTTTCTGCACTTCGCGGGCCAGTTCCAGGTCCCGAGCCAACTCGCGCTGCTGCAAGACGGCTTCGTGGAGTTTGGCGTTATCAATCGCGACAGCGGCTTGGATGGCCACACTGACAAGCACTTCCAAATCTTCAGGTCGAAATCGATTGCGTTGGTCAAGCGTGTCGATTTGGATCGCCCCCATCACTTCGCCTTCGCTATCAATCAGCGGCGCACACATCATCGATCGAATCCGGAAGTCCGCGACACTCTCGCTTAGCTCGAATCGCTCGTCGGCCGCGGCGTCTGCGGAAAGGATCGCCTGCTTCGAGCGAACGACTTCCTTAACGATCGTCCGGCTGATCCGAATGGTTTCATTCGAGCCTTCGCGGCGTAGTTTCGTCCATCGGGGTAGTAGTTCCCCCTGGTCGTCCCGCAACAGGATGAATCCGCGATCCGCTTGCAGAAAGACCTTGAACAGGCTGTTCAGGACCCGTGGAAGGACCTGATCCAAGGATAGGGTCTTGCCCAGGCTCTTCGTGATTTCAACGAGTGCTTTGAGTTGTGCGTCCGGCGTGGCACTGAAGCGAACGCTGCCGTCCTCCGATGAGACATCCAGCTTGGACATGATCGTCGACATGCTGGATTCCTGCGAGTCGTCGACCAGGATGGCCCGGCTGGATTGGTCGCCGGTCCCGGCCTGTTGCTCGCCATGGAATGTGAAGGAAATATCGCAGACGCGAATCTTATCTCCCTCGCTCAAACGATGACGACCGAAGATCATTTGGTCGTTGACGAAAGTCCCGTTGCGGCTGTTCATGTCTTCGACAAAAAAATCGTCGCCGACACGGAACAGCTGAGCATGGTGGCGGCTGACGGCCCCCGCGTCGACAACGATGTCGCACTGGGGATGACGACCAAGCACGTACCGACCCTTTGTCAGTCCATGGCGCTGGCCGGCAGACGAACCATTTTCGGCCACAAGGAATGCCATCTGTGTCGTTACCGGGAAGAAACAAATCGGTGGGCGGGATCTGGGCCGATTCTAGTGCTCGCGGGCGCACACCGTCAACCGGCGCCGGACGGGGGTGCTACTCCGTCGGAAGACGTTGGCTGCCGGCCGGATGAGTCGGGTTCGCCACATTGAGCTATGAAAAGCTGACCCGTCGCTGCTGGTCGGGCCCCCCGGAGAAACGGCCTGCGGCGAAAGGATTTTTTGTCATCACGTCTATCCGCTCTACTTACCAATTGGTAAATTCTGGGGATTCCCATTGGGGCGTGGTGTAATTGGTAGCACGACGGATTCTGGCTCCGTTAGTTGGGGTTCAAGTCCCTGCGCCCCAGCTTCTGTGCGCCCTTACGTGTGACCTGCGGCGTTTCATTGTCGCGGGCTTCGATTCGCGGCGTCGCCTTATCGGGCTCCTTTCGGCCGGTCCGCTTAGTGGGCATTTTTGGCCGATGGCGATTTACCTCGCCAAGTCACGACTAGGGGCTTAACGCGATTGAAATTGTCGCGGCTCGCGCACCGGTGCTTTCCCGCGTTGTACGCCAGATTTGTGATCAGGATTCTTGATGTTTTTGTCATCAATTGTCATCATATTGTCAATTGAATGAAACTAGTGCATGGGCCCAGGGTCGCAGGTCGACCGGGACCACGCCTGGTGTCGAATCTTGGGCCGTAGGAGGTGTGCTGCCCGATGAAGACGCACAAATTTTGCTACTGCAGCAGTTGTTGGCGCGACGAGTTCCATTCCCCCGTAAAGCTTGATACGTTCAGTCGCGCGGTGCTTTTCGTGGTGACGATGGGCTTGGCCAGGCTGCTTTGGCCGTATCGCTGTTGTTGCTGCGGACATCTACGGCCTCAGCATTGGTTCGCGCGGAAGGTCTAGTCGCCGATCCTCGCGTCGCGCCGATGCAAGGCACGTCATGTTTCCAGGGTCGGATCCCTGCCCGTCTTCCTTCCTTGCGCGGGCTCTAATCGAAGTGCGCCGTGCCGAGGTCCATCCGAACGTCTGGTGGTCTTTTGTTTGCGTCCTACGCGATGCTCGCAGTGCGCCGTGGGTGGGCTTGGGTGTTCAATGAGTCAAACACGTCAACCAGACGAGCGCCGCGATTTGATGCGCGGCGGCCCAGCGCGAACTGCCGTTAGTTAAATTTTCAGGCAAGTTATGGATTTTCCTGCAGTGGGGATTTACGCGGTGATGCTAAAATAGCGGGATTGTATGAACTAAGACGATTGTAATCTTGAGGTGATTTTCGCCGAGACTATAATCGGCGGGACACAAGTACTTTTCCATCAAATGGTTAACGCCGGGTAACGTGGTGAACGGCGGTGGTCGTCGCGGGGCGAAGATCTCCCGGGGGCGAGCTGGTGTTGTGGGTTGGGGACAATGCGCGAGCCGATTGGGTTGACCGTCTCAAGACGGTGATTCGATCTACCGCCTGTGTCGCGAAATGCGGCACCCTGCGGATTTGCGCAAATTTGTCGGAAGTCCTTTGATTTAATGATATTCTGACTGTTCCATAGGGTCCGGTTGTGATGGTATGAGAATTGCAACCGGCAGGCCCCCAATCATCAATTTGGCCCTCGCACGTCGCGCGGCAAGCAATGCCTTGGGGCCCACATGCCGTCAATCTCCTGCCCTGGAAATCCGCAGCAATCACAGCAGTATGGATCCGCTTTCGTGGCCAAGGCGTCGCATGTCATGGCGCAGTCGACCGGCGGATCCCCAGGTTCTGAAATTCGGAGCGAAAGGTACGCTCGTCGCATGAAACTTCCATCTCTGCTTTCTCCTAAGCGTCTGCCTCATCGTCGCTCTGAAGCTGGACGAGGACTGGCAACGCCGACTCGCTCATTCCGCCCCGAACACTTGGAAGAGCGCATGCTGTTGGCCGTGGGGCCGCAGCTGATTTCGATTCAGCCTAATTCCGGCAATGTATTGAGCAATGGTGTGGTCCGCCATGTGGCGCCGCAGCAATTGACGTTTGTCTTTGATGAATCCCAGATCATCGATGACAGTACGTTGGCCGGTATTCACATCACACGAGCGGGCTTCGACAATTCTTTTGATGGGGTCACGGACGTGTTGGTTTCCGCCGGATACTCTGGCGTCGATCCCAATCGACCGAACGAAGTGATCGTGCGGTTTGCCGAAGCACTGCCCGACGATCTCTACCGAATTGAGGTGTTTGCCGTCGACGACCCCACCAAGGGATTTGTGGCGGTGCGAATGTCTTTGGGGAATCATTTGAGCCCGGCGTCAGCGGAGCGGATCGCACGACGGTGAACTTCGAATTGGACTTGGCGCGCAGGTATTGGCGGTAGTTCCTCAGCCCGTGACGCGGCAGGCCGACGGCAGTTTGGCGCAGGCCCGCGACCAGATTGAGGTGTATTTCAACAATGACGATTTGAATCCGGCTTCCGCAGGGAATCCTGCCTTCTACAGTCTGGTGTTTACCAACGAGACCGTGGAGAACACCGATGATCAAATCATCAATCCGACATCGGTTACCTACGACCCGGCCGCCGACAAGGCAATCTTGACGTTTAGCAGCGACCTGGACTCGCTGGCTACTGGCACCGGTACCTACCGACTGCGGATCGGCACCGACGATCCGTTGCCGGGCGAACCGCAGTTTGCCAACGTGGGGAGTGATCCGGGTTCGAGTTTCGACACGGCATTCGACGTCGGCAGCTTGGGGTCGGCCCTGTTGCTCAGCGAGGGGATTGATCCGCAGGATTACCCATTGCAATATCCCGGTTCGATCAACGAGCCAGGTCATCGCGACATCAACGAAGTCGAGGTGCACTACGAGGGGCCGGCCGACGAGACCCCGGGGATCACCATCCAGCCTTACAACTTCAAGACGGTCTACGGCTGGGATCCGGAGGGGAACCCGCTGCGCAACTTGATCACTGCGGAGCAAAAGACACGGCGCGCGAAGTGTTTGAGCTGTATGGATATTATCTAGGGGTGCAGTTTGTCGAGACGCGTGACGAGGGCTTTACGATTGTCACAGGGGATTTGCGGGCGATTGATCGCACCGAGGTGCCCGGTCCAGGGGGAACAATCGGCCTGGCCGGCGACGCGAATCCAGATCCCATGATCGACTGGCCGACGGCCATCATGGATAACGCCGATCTGTGGGATGACAAGTTTGGCGAGACGCAAGATTTGGGCCGAATTTCATGGTTTGACACGGCAATGCATGAGATTGGCCACTTGCTGGGACTCGGGCACACTTACGACCTGCCGCCCCACACGGTGATGGGGGAAGAGCCAGAAGAGCTGGACATATCGGCATCGGAAGTGCCGTTCCCTGAGCCCGTCTTTCCCGGTGCCGCGGACATAATTCACGGGCAGTTCTTATATCGGCCCGAGGGAAACGATTTGGATGTCTATCGGTTCCAGTTGGATGTCCCTGGGGAATTCAGCGCGGAAATCATCGCCGAGCGATTGCCGACGGTCAGCCAGTTGGATTCCGCCCTGACGCTCTACCAACAGACGCCCAGCGGGCCCGAACTGATCGCCCGTAACGATGATTATTTCAGCGAGGACGCATTTCTCGGGCTGAACCTCGAAGCCGGCAGCTATTTCATTGTCGTGTCATCGACCGGCAATTTGGCGTTTGACCCGACCATCGAAAACACGGGATTGGGAGGCACCACGGACGGCCCTTACGACTTGCGTCTGGATTTTAAGCCCCGCGAAGACAACTTTCTGGTTGACGGTACGGGAACATCGTTGGACGGCGATGCTGACGGCGCGCCGGGGGGACAGTTCAATTTCTGGTTCCAGGTTGCCGACGAGGCGCACACGTTGTTTGTCGACAAGGCGGCGCCATCGGGCGGTGACGGCACGTTGGCTCGACCCTTCAATAATCTGTCGGTCGCCACAGCCGCGGCCGCGGCGCAGTTCGCTGACGGTGGTCTGCTACGAGTTGTTGGCAACGGCGGGGCCGACGGTAATGTCGCGACGCTTGGCGACAATCTGGCTTACGAGCTTGGGATCAACGAAGGACGCACCCTGGCCGATGGGCAGGGCTTGCGGCTGCCCGCTAATACGACGTTGATGATTGATGCGGGTGCGATCTTTAAGATGTTGAAGGCCAATATCCACGTCGGTAGTTCGTCTGTCACGATCGATCGCAGCAGTGCGGGCTTGCAGGTGCTTGGCACACCGCAGCAACGAGTGATCTTCACGTCGTACGACGATCAAACGATTGGCGTGGACACCAACCCGCGTCAAACGAGCCCGGATCCGGGCGACTGGGGCGGATTGATCGTGCAAAATGACGTTGATCGCGCGGAGGGGCGATTTGATTACGAGAAGATTGGCGTATACCTGAACATCGTCAATCAGGCCGACATTCGCTACGGTGGCGGCAACGTGCTGATTGATTCCGTGCAACAGGTCGTCAATCCCATCCATATGATCGATGCGCGGCCCACGGTCAGCTACAACCGGATCACGTTCAGTGCCGACGCGGCGATTTCGGCCAATCCCGACAGCTTTGAGGAGACAAATTTCTCCGGCTTCGATTCACTGCATGTGGATTACCAACAGACGCCCTTCACGCCCGATTACGATCGCGTCGGTCCCGATTTACGCGGGAATCGTCTGCTGAATAATTCGATCAACGGCCTGTTCATCCGCATCGATACGCCGGCGGGAGATCAGATCGAACGGATGACCGTGTCGGGTCGGTGGGACGATACCGACATCGTGCACGTCGTGGCCGAAAACCTGTTGATCGATGGGACACCGGGCGGTCCGCGCAAAGATCCGTCCACGGGAGAACTGGTGGCACGCACCGATGCGCAATTGGTGGTTGATCCTGGCGTGACCGTGAAACTGGACGGGGCGCGGATCGAAACCCGCATCGGCGCTCAATTACTGGCGGAAGGGTTAGCCGGCTACCAGGTGATCTTTACCTCGCTGTTGGACAATCGTTACGGCGCGGGAGGCACATTCGGCACCAGTACTCCAGCCGCCGGCGTGCTGGATGCTGCCGGTCCGGGCGACTGGGGCGGCTTGTACATCGGCCCGGCCGCGCGGGGCAGCATCGACCATGCCTTGATTGCCTACGCCGGAGGCTTGAGTCGACTGGAAGGGTCGTTCGCCGGCTTTAATGCCGTTGAGGCCCAACAGGGCGACTTGCGGTTGACCAACAGCATGCTCGAACACAACGCCAACGGTCGCGGTGGTCAGGCCGAATTAACGCGCGAAGGGCGTCGGGCGCAACGGCGAGGGAGCGATTTACATTCGCGGTGCTCAGCCCATCATCGTGAACAACGTGATCGAAGGCACCACCGGACAGTATGCCGGTGCGATCAACATCGATCTCAATTCGCTCAACTACAAATTGATCACGGACCTGGGACGTTCGACGGGGCTGATTGAGGATTTCGAGCAGTTTGTCGACAACCAGGGCCCGCTCATCCGCTTGAACCGGCTGGGCGATAACAGCATCAACGGTATGGTGGTTCGCGGCGAGACCTGGATCCACCAGGGCACGGCCTTGGACTATAAGGGCGCCACGCTGACGACCGAAAGTGTGTGGGACGACACCGATATCGTGCACGTCGTATTCGACGAAATGATCGTCTCCAATCTGCATACCTTTGGTGGCCTGCGGCTGGAAAGCAGCCCTTCGGAGAGCCTGGTGGTGAAGTTCGCCGGACCGGATGCCGGATTGAAAGCGACTGGCGACTTGCTGGACATCGATGACCGCGTGGGTGGGATGTTGCATATCGTCGGCCAGCCCGGACATCCCGTGGTGCTGACCGCGTTCAATGACGACACCGTCGGTGCCGGATTCGATCCGTCGGGACGCCCGCAGACAGATACCGATGGTTTTCGCCGCGCACCGGCCGAAGAACTCCCCGGCAGCTTCCAGATCGAAGTCAACTACGGTCCGCTGATGAAAGCGAGGCCTCAGTTTGTGGCAGCCGTTGAGATGGCGGTGCGATTCTGGGAACGCTGGGTCGAAGACCCCATCAACGTTGTGATCGACATGGAAATCGATCCGGGGATGCTCAGTACAGGGACCTTGGGAGTTACGTCGGCCGAGTTTGCGACGCTGGATTGGGACGCCGTGCGTCAAGCGATGATTGATGATGGGCGGAGTCAGGAACTGGATCTATTGAACCAAATGCCGTTGTTTGACGACACGACGTTTACCGTTCCCGAAGATCCGGCCAATCGTTTTACTATCGCACGAGAACTGTCCATTACGCGGGCCAATGCCCTGGCCTTGGGGATCGACCCGGCCCTCCTGCCCGCGGTCACTTCGGCCTATGATCCGACCGAGATTCGCGACGCGACAATTATGTTGCACGAATCCGTGGGATATTGCTAGTGACGGCACCCCTTCGTTCTTTGATCTGGATCGTTTGGACGGCCTGACGCCGGACTTCGTAGACTTTGCCGGGGTTGTGATCCACGAGATCGGTCATGCGCTGGGGTTTGTCAGTGGTGTAGACGACGTAGATGCCGCGCTCAACGATCCGGCCAGCCTGCGCGACATCAACCTGAATCCGTTGGACATGTTCCGCTTGGAGCCTGGCGACGGCGCGACGGTCGGATTTGCTGATGCCGCGCGCGTCGCGGATCCGGCACTCGCACAGGTGTTCTATGATGGCGGTCGGTTTGACCCCTTCGGTATCGATATCGCCGGGCTGCGACTGGGTGACATACCTTTGTCCCAAGGCGAGGACAACGGCGATGGTGCTCAAGCCTCGCACTGGAAGGATCTGGGACGGACACTCGGCCTAATGGATCCTACCGCCCCCACTGGCGAAGCGTGGTTCTCGGAAGTTGACCGGACTGCCTTTGACCTTTTGGGCTGGGATGTCGTTGGCGACCCGGTGGCTGGCGACTGGCAAGGGATCCAGCTGGACGAATACTCGCACGATCGTAACGTGGGCGTGGTGACCGAGCTGGAAGATCCTGAACTGCCCGCGCCGGGCAGCAATGCCATCCCCGCCACGGCGCAATTCCTGGGTGCATTCGGGCGAGGTGAAAACGCGACCGACGAAAACTTGCGGTTGGGTTTTGTAATTCATGGCACGATCGACGAACCGGCGGACGTCGACGTTTACAGCTTTGAAGCGAAAGCGGGGACCGAAATCTGGTTGGACATCGACAATACCTCCAACCGGCTCGATTCGGTCGTGGAGCTAGTGGATGCCAACGGCGTCGTTTTGGCGCGTTCGGACAACGCCTACGCCGAGGCGCAGGGAACGGAATCCCGTTACGGGGCACCGGGCGTCTACGTCGAGGGACTTCAGAAGACGTTATTCTATGACCAGGATTACTACACGCAGAATCTCTATGACGCGGGACTGCGCGTCATCCTGCCGGGGGCGGTAGGCAGCACGACAACCTACCATGTCCGGGTCCGCAGTAGCAGCGACAATGTCGAACGCGTCTCGGGTGGGCTGACCGAGGGCGTCTATGAATTGCAAATTCGCTTGGGCGAAATCGACGAGCATCCCGGTTCGACGATAGAATTCGCCGACATCCGGTATGCGATGGACGGCATCCGCATCCAGGGTTTGCCCAAGCATTCGCCGCTGACTGGCGAAGTGCGGGAAGACGTCTGGCTCAATGCGGCAGGACAGCCGATTGACAATAACGACGCGCTGCCCTTAGGGGTCACGACGGGAGAGCCCTCGCTTGATAATAACTCCCGGATTCTCGTGCGTCCGGCGCCTTTCTAGTCAATATCGATGATCCCCCGGAAGATGTGTCGGTCTCCAATCTATATCCCGATAGCTTCCAGGACGCACAATACATCGGCAATGTGCTGCAGAGTGATCGGGCAGCGATTTCCGTGGCGGGGATGTTGGACGATGGCTTCCGTCGTGGCACGTTCAGCACCGATGTCGTCGACTGGTACTTGTTCCAAGTCCGCTTCGACTCGATTCAACAGCCGGGCGGTAACACCGCGGAATTGACGTTCGATCTGGACTATGCCGACGGCATGGCACGACCTGACTTGAGCTTTGCGATTTATCAAGCGGATTTCATTCGCACGACCAACCTGTCCGGCCTGGAGACCCAGCCGGGACAGTTACTCTATCACAGTCTCAACGGCGGTGGCCCTGACGATCATCCTGCACCGCTACAGGGTAGCGACTTGGAAGATCTGTCCCGTGGGTCGGTGGGCGCATTGGATCCGTTTATCGGTCCCATATCACTGCCCGAGGGTTACTATTTGCTGCACGTGGTGAGCAATGCGGTGGTCGAGTTGGAGCGACTGCAGTACACGCAAAAACTGCCGCCCAACCCCTACAACCGCTTTGAACCCGTGGAGGCCATTGCGCGGATTGCCGAGGATCGCATCAACGAGCCGATTACGGAGGACGGTCAGGGCACGACCTTTAGTCCGCCGCAAGTGCCCGTGTTGCTCGATCCCCGTTCCGCACCCGTCCCCTACACGTTGGGCGACGTGGAGTTATTTGTGAGTACGTCGAATTCCATTCGCTCGGTCGATCCTTTCACAGGACGAGCGGAAGTGAACTACGGTTCGCTGACCGGAATTGACGGCGCGGCCGGGACGTTGCCCATCATCGGCGATTTCGCCTTCCGCGATAATCCGTTATTTGACCCTTACAACACGGATCCGAATGCGGCCCGCACTCAGCGTTTGATGGCCTTTGCTCAGGACCTCGGCCAGGGACTGGCGCCTGCCGACGCCACCGTCGGTGCCTATTTGTTCCTGGATTTAGCGGAAGAGACGGCGGCGGAGCGTCAGGGGAGTCCGTTGCCGGCGGGCGGCTTGGCGGTCCGTGGCGTAGGTGACCAAGGCGCGCTAACCGACGATACCATCGAAACCTGGGGACCGGATCCCGATAGCGAAGATCCGACGATGCCCGAGCCCATTCTGATCGACGAAGGGGTCTTTTACGACGCGATCGCCTTTAATCCTGGATCAAATGACTTCAGTGAAGGCTATGCCATCGGTCGTCGAACGATGGCGGGCGTCAACAACATCCTGGTGAAGTTCGACGCCGTAACCGGGCAAGCGATCAGCGCGACGCTGGATGTCCAGGACGAGGCCGAGCGTCTACCTGTGCCGAATCCCATTCCCCAACCTCCGCCCGCCGTGCCCGTGCGACAGCCCAACGCCGGCTTCGATATTGTGGAACAAGGCGTGTTGGATACGACCTTTCCCGACGGCAGCGACGGTGGCGATATCACCGGAATTGCGTTCTTAGGTGGACGGCTCTACGGTGTTTCCGACGAAGGCGGTCTCTACAACATTTCGGGCTTCAGCGGTGCCGGTGCGCGGGCCCGTTACGTGGCGACGATTAACGCGCCCAGCGATGATCCCAACGCGGAACCCGAACCCATCGCCTTCACGGGGTTGGCCGCCGGACCGGCGGATGTCGAGGATGGCCTGTACAGTGACTTGTTGTTCGGGATCGATCGTCGGGGCACGCTATACGCGTTTAACGGCGACGGGGAATTGCAGCCTATCTTTGCCGACGGCGAATTGTCGGTATCGACGGGAGTCTCGGGGGCCACGGGCCTGGACTTTGGCGGACTGGACGAGAATCTCTGGCACGTCACGCAAACGCGGGCCAGCGATCCGGGGCATGGTCGCTTGTTCCCATCACCTCAAGGTGGTGGCGCAAGCTTCTATTTTGGTGAAGACCTCAATCCCGGCGGCGGTGCCGCACGACGGTACGATTTTCTGGGTGGTGCCCACGGCAGCGTCACGTCCAACGAATTTAGTCTGGCTGGCTACGACGATTCGCACGATCCCTACCTGTATTTCACGTACTTCCTCACCACGGAAGAGGCGTTCAATGATCCGTTGAATCCGACGGCCCGTGATACGGTTCGTGTGTTCGTGGCGGATGACAGCCGCGAGGACCTGCGCGGCCAATGGCATTTGGTGGCTTCGAATCAACCCGGCGAGACCGGCGTGGGGGCCCTCGATGTGGACCGCCAGGACGATATCTTGATCAACGTGCAGCCGCTATGGGACAACTCATGGCAGGACGTTCCCTTCGTGATTGCCGATCCCAACGATCCCAACTCGGTGCCTCCGGGTCGCAATGGCGCCGGGATCCCTTCCCGTACCCCGATGACGATACCCAGCGTCCGTTCGATCCGCAGGGAGCCGCCTGGCCTAGCTTTGAAACTCGGGCTGGCTATCCACTGGAAGAGCCGCAGGGAGTATGGCGACAGGCTCGAATTTCATTGAAAGATTTCGCCAACAGTGATTCGTTGCGGATTCGCTTTGACTTCAGCACGGCGGGTTCGATGGACGTCGGAAAAACCGGCGGCATCGAGCTACGGGCCATCGAAGCGACGCGGTTGGAGGACGGCGACACCTTTGTTGTCGACGGGCAGGCGTTCGAATTCGATTTGGGTTATACGGTCGTTACGCGCAGCGGCCAATCGATCATCGACGGAGAGACGGTGACGATTACCGATGCCGACAACAACGTCGTGACCTACGAATTGGATCAAGATGGCCAGGTGGCCGCCGGCAATATCGCCGTCCCCTACAGTGGCAACGACCCGGGGACGAAGATCGCGGAGGCCCTGTTGACGGCCATCGAGGCCAACGGCCCGGCCGGCGTGACACCGTATCAGTATCAAAATCGGCTGAATTTAGCAGGCGCCACGCTGGTCGAACTGAGTGCCGATGGCGGCCTATTGCTGGAGGGTGAGGCCGGGGTGTCGGCCGGTCTGCCGGTGATCGTGGATTACGGGATGTCGGCGGACGATGTCGCGGAAGCAATGATTCAGCCTCTGGCCGACGCGCTGGCGAACGGTGTCACTACGGCCATCAAGTCGCATGCGAATTTTGTCAAGATCTACGGCCATTCCGTCGACGATCCCGGACCCTTGGGAGTGACCGAGGCCCTACCGGGCGATGCATTGGGTAACTTCAATCGGCCGTTGAGTGCGAAGAACACGCCTCAGGGGACGATCAATGACGATCGTTTGTATGCCTTCCAGGACGACCAGCTCAATTACGCCGTGCCGTTTGAAGGCGTTTATATCGACGATTTGATTATCGGCTTCGCCGCGTTCGGCGAACGCGGCGCAGATCTGCGGCCCGACTATCGCTGGGGGGGCGATATTCCGAATGTGTTTGAAATCGAACAGGGTGGATTGGCTCGTCAACCCGTACCCGCCGGGTCCATCCTGAACGGCGAATACCAAATCGAAATACGTCGAGGTGCGGATTTTGCCGACGGACTGACCCCGGTGCGCATGTTTGATCCCCGCACGAGGCTCAGTCAGAACGTCAGCCTGATCCTGCCTGCTGGGGCCGATCTGTATGACGGCCAGTCCATCTTCGTTTCCGACGGCGTGAGCACGATTACCTTTGAGTTCGACGAGGCCGAAAGTGGTGACGGAGTTTTGGACGGCAACATTGCCATTCCATTTTCATCGACCGACGCACCGCCGGTCATCGTGGAAACGCTGCGCGACGCGATCAATTCCCTGTTCCTGGATGGAGAGCTGTTAATTACGGCCGCGGGTTCCAATGGGGCGGAAGTGGGGTCCGTTGGGACGTCCGATCAGCTTGACCTTTTCGGCAATCCGGTGCTGGCCGGTGGTGACTTGGAACCTGTCGTGTTCAACGATTCGGGTTCCGAGAATCGCAAGCGAGATCAGGGGCAGGTGATTGTAACCAGCAACACGATTTCGCATTCGGCCCTGTTTGGCGTTGTGGTTGAGGACGCCATCCGTGACTTCCCCTGCAATGAAGATGCGTTGGACGATGGCCCGCCGCCCGTGTGCGACATGCGACACTACGATACGAATGACGTGGTCGATGACGCGCAAGCGCCGCCGCTGATTACACTCCGTCCTATGGCGCCACGCGAAACCTACAAGAACTGAACCAAGAAGAATTGACGCCCGGCATTGTCATCGAAAACAACGTGATCGCGTTTGGTGGCGAAGGCGGCATCCACTATTCCGGCGATCCCGGCGGCCGCGTCGTGATCGCCCCGGTCGGAGGACCGGTCAACGTCTCGGAAGTCTGGGACGACGAGACGGTTCATTTCTTGCTGCGGATTGAGGATGTGAACGGTTACGCGGAAGTCTTTGAATTTCGTGTCACCGGACAAACACCGTTGGCATTGAGCGATCAAGTTATCGAATGGGCGACCACACCGGATTGTCCCATTCCCCAGCCTCCTGGACGCATTCATTACGTACCGTCCTGCGTGCCCCGGTATTCACCTAATTATCCCGACATGGCGGAGTCGATTCTGAATGCGGTCGCACGCAGTAATCTCGACGTGCGCACCTATCGCGCCAAGGGAGACGAACTGTACCTGGAGGGCGTGGCCGATATTCTCAGCGTTGTTGTCCGTGGAACTCCGGATTCGGTGACGTTCGTCGCTGACGAGTGGTTCTATACGTTCAATACAACTCCGCAGCAGTCGGCTGTTCCGTTTGGCCGAGTTGTGAATAACACCGTAGTGGGCTTAGGAGGCACACTCGAGGGCAACAATCTCTACAACGATCGCGACTTCAAAGATACGGGCATCCTCGTGGAGGATCAGGCGTCACCGACGTTGTTGAATAACGTGGTCGTGAACTTCGATGCCGGCATCAAAGTAGACAATACCAACGCGCTCTCCACGATCATCGGCGGCACGCTGTTTCAAGGCAACACAGACAACGCTCGCAATATTGGGATTGGCGACTTCGCGATCGAACTGCCCGACTCGGCACCGCTGTTCGTTGACCGCGAACGCGGTAACTTCTATCCCGCCGATTTGTCGCGGATCATCGACAGTTCAATTGACTCCTTGCAGGACCGGACGGAACTGGTAACGGTCAAAGAGCCGGTGGGTATTGCCCGATCGCCGATTCTGGTGCCGGACTTCGATGTGCTGGGGCAATTGCGAATCGACGACCCGCGCGTCGAACCGCCGGAAGGATTCGGCCGCAATGTGTTCAAAGACCGTGGGGCGATCGACCGCGTCGACTTCCTCGGTCCGATCGCTCAATTCCAGGTGCCGCTGGACAACGATGCGGCAGGCAACGACCTGAACCCCGCAATTGACCAAGTACGAGTCGAGAACACGACGCTCACGTCGTTTGTCATCCAGCTTGTCGATCTGGGCGAAGCCACGGCACCCACCGGCACCGGTATCGACGACTCGATCGTCACGTCCGACTCGGTGATCCTTCGCCGTGACGACGAAGTCCTGCAACCGGGCCTCGACTATCGCTTCGACTACCAAGCGACTACGAACCAAATTCTGCTGACGCCTCAAGCGGGCGTTTGGCTGCCAGGATACACGTATCAGATCGAGCTGGTCAATCGGGATCGATTTGTGATATCCAGCGGCGATCTGGTAAGCGACGGCCAAGCGTTCACGGTAACCGATGCCGATGGGAATTCCGAGACGTTCGAATTCGAATCGGGCTATTCGCTGCAGGTGCCGGAAACCTTGACGTTGTTTGTACCTGCCGGAAGTAGTGGCCTGTCGGCCGTTGCCGACAAGGAGATCTTTACGATCAGCAACGGCATCCGTCTGGTGACCTTCGAGTTCGATTCGAACAACTCGATCGGCAACGGCCGCGTGCGCGTGCCGTTCCAACCCTCCAGTACGCCGGCACAAGTGGCGGACGCGATTGTGACAGCGATTGCGTCGGCTGATTTGGGTTTGGAGCCACGCAGCCTGGGCGAAGGCTACGTACACGTCGGCGGCCCATTCACGACGTTGGTGGATACGACCGTCACCGCACTCGAACAGTCTGGCAGCGGTGGTGTGTTCCTTGACGGTCAAACCATGACACTGCGAGAGAACGGCACGACCGTCCGCTACGAATTCGATAACGACGGCATCATCGCATCGACCCATCAACCGATCGCGTTTAACGACAGCGACACCCGTCGCGAATTGGCGATGTCGGTGCGTGATGCGATCAACGCACGCGCCTTTGTCTTTCGACGCCGTGCTCGGACCCGATGGAATCGTTAACCTGGGATCGATTGCCGGGCTAACCATCGAACCCGAAACCAGCAGTCTTGCGATTCTGGGGCAACCGGGCCTGAGTACGCCCACAGCCACCGCCATACCGTTTGTGCCCACCGAAGGGATTGACCAAAGTCAGATTTCCGTATTGATGCAGCAGGCGATCGGCGCGAGAATCTGAGTGGAGTGACAACGCTGATCGACGAAGCTGGTCGACTGATTGTGATCGATGCCGAGGACGTTACCGGATTGCCGAACACATTCGTCCCTGCGATCCGTGACATCGCCGGCAATCTGTTACGCACGAATCAAGACGAACCGCCATTTTCGACCGTTTTGGTTGTCGACTTGCCCGCTCCGTTAGACTTCGGTGATGCCCCCGATCCCACCTATCAGACGCTGCTCAGTAGTAACGGAGCTCGCCACGTGGTCGTGCCCAATATTCGCTTGGGCGCCGCCAACGGAGCCGAACTGGATGCGTTGCCCTCCGACCCTAACGACGACGGCGTGTCGTTCCTAAATGAGCTCGTGCCGAGCGGACGGACCCCCGTTGAAATCGTCGTTTCGACGGAAGGTTTTATCGACGCCTGGGTCGATGTGGATGGCGATGGCCGTTTCGACGAGCCGCGTGATCGCGTCCTCAGTAGCGTCGCCGTGACGCGGGGTTCCAATACGCTACGTGTGCCGATTCCCGCCGATGCCCAGTTGGGGGCGACCTGGAGTCGTTTCCGATTTAGCACGCAGGGAGGATTGAACGCCACGGGGCGTGCCAACGATGGCGAAGTCGAGGACTACGCGATCACGATCGCCGACGTCGTGGCCCCGACCGCGACCGACGATACCTACGGCGTCGACGAGGACCAACCCTTGACCATCGCTCGCGAAGCGGGTGTGTTGGCCAACGATACGTCGCCGGGCCAAGGTGATCCGACGACAGAACTGACAGCCATCGTGATCGAACCACCGGGGCATGGCACGCTGACGTTGAACGAGGATGGTTCGTTTGACTACGAACCCGACTTGGACTTTAACGGCACGGATACGTTCCAGTACCAGGCCAACAGCGATATTCTGGGGTCGAACATCGCCACCGTTACCATCGAAATCGCGCCCCAGCCGGACCCGCCAGTGGCCGGTGACGATCAGGCGACGACCAAAGAGGATACTCCAACGACGATCAACTTGGTCGCCAACGATGTGGATCCTGATGGCGCCCTGGTGCGAACGTCGATCGTCATCACCCAGCCCACATCCCATGGTACGGTGGAAATCGATGACGAAGGCCTTGCTCTCTATTCGCCGGATGCCGACTACTTTGGCACGGATACGTTCCAATACACGATTGATGACGCCGAAGGGGCGACGTCCAATGCGGCGACGGTGACGATCACAGTCACCAGTGTCAATGACGTTCCGATTGCTGTTGCCGACGAGATGTTGGTGCGGCAAGGCACTTCGACCAATTTCGACCTCTTGGCAAACGACTACGACGTCGACGGGACGTTGAATCGGCAGGCAATTGTGATCACGCAGAGTCCCAAGAGCGGCACGATTCGCTTTAATGCCGATGGCACGATTATCTTTACGCCCGATCCCACGTTCTTGGGTATCGATACGTTCAGCTACACCGTTCGTGATAACCAGGGAGCGACGTCGAATCGGGCAGTGGTCACCGTCAACGTGTCCGGTCAGAACCAGCCGCCGGTGGCGGGAGATGATACTGCGACAACCGACCGCGAGCAGCCGGTGACGATCGATCTGATCGCCAATGACTCGGATCCGGAAGGCCAACTGGTGTCCGGCTCGATTTCCATCTCGCAGGCCCCAGGAAATGGTTCGGTAACACTCAATCTGGACGGTACGGCGGACTACCAGCCCGCAACGGGTTTCGTGGGTGTCGATACCTTCCGCTATACGATCCGCGACGATCTGAATCTGGCGTCCAACGTCGCGACCGTCACGGTGACGGTCAATGATCTGGGGTCAGCGTGGCAGAACAAAGAAAACCCGCTGGACGTGAATGCCGACGGCTTTGTTGTCCCGTTGGACGCCTTGTTGGTCATTAACGAGATTAATGCCAATGGATCGCGGCCATTGGACACGCCGCCGTCCCCCACCGGACCAGAGACGCCACCGCCCTATTTGGACGTCAATGGCGACGAATTCCTGTCGCCGTTAGATGCCCTGCTCGTAATCAACGAATTAAATAATTCCCAGCCGGTCGCGGCGACCGCTGCGACCTGGTCGCCAGCAACGACACTAATTGGCGCTGCCTTGGATATCCAGCCACGTGTCGCGCGGCCCTTGTTCGACGCCGCCGCAGTGGAAGACGCATTCGATGGAGGTGAGGCCGCGGCGCCGGCACGTGTCGTGGAAGCCCTCACGCCGTCCGTCGACGATTCGCGATATGCCACCGACGATTGGCTGGCGACCGACGATGGACTCGACGAAACGGTGCTCGATTTGCTTGCCGGCGACGACAAGCGGGAAAACGCGTGGAGCCTGTAGATATCGATTGTTGCAACTAGTGAGTTCGGGGGTGAGGCGCTGTGGCTGACCCATGCGGCCACTCGCATCCCGGCGTCTGAGTGCGTCTTGGTATGGCCCTCAGACGCCGTTTTCTTTTGGGGGCGTGACCGCGCCCGTCGGAAGGATCGCGACGCAGGCGTATCGACGTCGACCGACGGCGACGTAGGACGATTCCTGACTAGCCAGTCCAGTACGACTGCGTGGCCTTCGCGGCACACCGCTTTTGGCATACAGTGATAGCCATACGAAGTCGTTTAGCTAGATTTCGTCTGGGTTTCGTGTTGTATGACAGGGGAGAAAGCGACGGCTAATGCGGCCAACATACTACGATTACGATGTGGTGGTCGTCGGTGCGGGCCACGCGGGAACCGAGGCGGCCCTGGCCGCCGCCCGTCTGGGTGCGCGTACGGCATTGCTTACGATCAGTCTGGATACCGTTGGCCAAATGAGCTGTAATCCGGCGATCGGCGGTGTCGGCAAGGGGCAGATCGTCCGCGAAATCGACGCCTTGGGTGGCGCGATGGGCCTGGCGATCGATGCCACGGGCTCCAGTTTCGCTTGCTGAATCGACGCAAAGGACCCGCTATGCACGGTCCTCGGCGCAGGCGGATAAGAAACGCTATCAGCACGAGATCAAACGATTGGTCGAGGAGCAAGACAACCTGACCTGCGGCAGGAAGCTGGTCGAAGGGCTGGTGGTGGAAAGCCGAATCGGCGGACAAGCGTCCCCGGATCAGGGAGTTCGGGTCCGGGGCAATGCCGATTTATCGAGCTCGAGCGGTCATCTTGACGACCGGCACATTTTTGCAGGCGGTGATGCACACGGGCGAGGCCAAGACGCCGGGCGGCCGAGCCGGCGAAGGCAACGAGCAGTGGATCAGCGGCTCGCTGCGGCAACTGGGCATTCGAACTGGATCGATTCAAGACCGGCACTCCTCCCCGGCTGCAACGGCCGGACGATCGACTTCGCCGCAACCGAAGTGCAACCGGGAGATGACGATCCCGCAGCCCTTCTCGTTCCTCACCAGCCGATCACAAGTCGAACAGATTGCCATGCTGGATCCGACACCAAACAGCAGGTGCATGAGCTGATTCGCAGAACCTGCACCGTGCTCCGATGTACAGCGGGCAGATCAAATCGAGCGGTCCCCGGTATTGCCCTTCGATCGAAGACAAAGTCGTGCGAGTTCCCGAGCAAGCCGCAGCACCAGATGTTTCTGGAACCGGAAGGACACGAGACGCACGAGAGTACTATGTGAACGGGATCTCGACGAGCCTGCCCCGCGACGTCCAGGATGCAGATGATGCACGCATGATCCCGCGCTTGGAACGGGCCAAAATCATGCGCTACGGCTATGCGGTCGAATACGACTTCTGCCCTCCCGACCAACTGTAGCCTTCGCTGGAAACCAAAACGGTCGACAGGTCTGTTTTTCGCCGGTCAGATCAACGGCACGACCGGCTACGAGGAGGCAGCGGCCCAAGGATTGATGGCCGGTACCAACGCCGCACAGATGCTTGCGGGGCGAACGCGCCGTTCGTGCTCAGCCCGCGAGGAGGCGTATATCGGCGTGCTGATCGACGACCTGGTGACGCGTGGAGTCGACGAGCCGTATCGGATGTTTACCAGCCGAGCGGAATTTCGGCTGCTGCTACGACACGACAACGCCGATCGACGATTGACGCCGCGTGCCGCCGCGCTGGGTTTGGTGGATGAGTGCCGCCAACTTCGCGTCGTGGCGAAGGAAGACCAGATTGGGTCTGTGCGGTCCCGATTAGAGAAGCTGAGAATCGACAATGTGTCGGCCGCCAAATACCTCTGCCGACCGGAAATCGCCTGGAAGAACTTGGTTACCCGCCTGCCAGATTTGGCGGAAGTCGATGCGATCGTCGCCGAGCAGGTCACGTACGACGTCAAGTATGCCGGATATATCGTGCGCGAAGATCTGGAAGTGGCACGCCAACGTCGTTTGGCAGATAAGCTGATTCCGGCCGATCTCGATTACGCAGCAATTCGCCAACTGCGCAGCGAAGCCAAAGAAAAACTAGGCAACATTCGCCCCATTAGCCTAGCGCAGGCCAGTCGAATTAGTGGCATCACACCCGCCGATATCTCGCTGTTAATGGCGTACCTGCACGCCCCCAAATCGAATCGCGATGTGGGCAATGTCGACACGCCGCATGCCCATCGGCCGTCACACGATTAACCTCGCAGCACCCATCTGATTGCCCTCGGTATCACGCTGCCCTTGGTGACCCTACACGTGCCATGTCCGGTGCATGTCGACGCGCCAACGCGACATATTTCTCGTCTGTAGTCGAAGCAACGTAACGTCCACCCGAGGGGGCCCCTCGGGTGGCATCCGGCCCGCCGTGCTGGGTGATGCGGACGGTTTGGAGGAACAGAGTGCTTCACGAGGGTTCCAACAAATTGGAGATTTACAACACTTCTGCGGCTGATTTTCCGATTAGTAAACCCGGCAAGTTTAAGCTCGACGGATCATGGTTTACACCTAAGTCGTTTATATCAAAGGGTTTGCTTGTTTTGTGTCGATCTTGACGTTGTAGTTAAGATGTCTATAATGCACGACATGTGGCGATTCGGCAAAGCTGGAAGGATCGACGATAGCTGGCCGATTGGAAGTAGCGGGAAAAGTGTGTGGTCTGCGTGCTTGGGTGATCCCGGGGTAGCGCGGGCTGGACGCGATAGGGAATCCTGCTGAACGACGGAGCTAGAGGAAGTGAAGGCGCTGCTGTCAGGGGCAACGGATTTCGCCCCGCATTGGTTTTGCGCCCGGCTCACCTCGATAGGCTAGGGAAGGATATTCGTAGCCATGAAAACGGTTTATACGACTGGCGAAGCAGCGAAGATCTGCAAAGTAAGTCAGCAGACGATTATTCGTTGTTTCGATTCCGGCCAACTTAAAGGGTTTCGCGTGCCAGGCAGCCGCTTCCGGCGGATTCCCCGCGACCAGCTATTTTCCTTCATGAAGGACAATGGCATCCCGACAGAGGCGTTAGAGAGCGGCAAACGTAAGGTGTTGATCGTCGACGACGACGAAGAATTGGTGGAACTGATTCGGGATGCTTTTGAGCGCGACGGTCGGTTCGATATTCGCACGGCGAACAATGGCTTTGACGCCGGGATGTTGGTCAAAGAGTTTCGACCCGATCTAGTGATTCTGGATGTCATGCTGCCCGACATCAATGGCCGTGAGGTCTGTGTACGGGTTCGCAGTGACAAGTCCCTAGACGAGGTCAAGATCATTTGCATTTCGGGCATGGTCGAAGCGGACAAGGTCACGGACTTGCGCGAAGCCGGCGCGAACGATTTCATTCAAAAGCCGTTTGCCGTCGACAAGTTGATGGAGCGATCTTGCGAGTTGTTGATGTTGGAAACCGCCGCCGCGGGCTAATGCGGAGTCGCATTTTCCCCTTTGCTGCCGATTGCCGAACGGACTTCCTTCTCCCACCGGGAGAAGGGGGCCGCAGGCCGGATGGGGGGAGCTGGCGAGTCCGACAGCCACGGCCGCGCCCGTCAGTTGCTGCCTTGCCCAACCACCAACACCGGCGGGCCATCTCGACGCCGTCGTCGTGTACAGGGCGAGCGAACTGCGCAAGGTGAGCGTGGGAGAGACGCTTCGTCATGTTTCCCCGAGGCTCGGACGATCAAGACTTCGGACAATCTAAACCCACAGCGACGCCTTGCGAGCAAGTAGGGCGTCGACGTTGGACGAGCTTTATGTCTTCGGCGCCCGATCCTCACCGACTATGGCTGTGGGCGGGCGACCGTTCGCACGCCATTCTCGTGCAGGAAGATACCGCTTGCCAACTGATTCGTTGGGTTACGGGGGGCGATGGGATTGCCGCAGCGGGTACGTGGCAGTCCTTGGTGCTGGCCGATCCGTCCTTTGCCGCGTGGTTGATCGATCGATGGACTGCTGGCTCTATGCGCAGCCCCGTATCGGTCTCGTCTGAGGCGAGTAAGAGGGCGCTTGTCGGGGCGGGTGATTCGGCGATGGGTTGTGCATCCAGCATTGGCGAGCTGTGGCGCGCGAATTGATCGTCGGCAGGTTTTGGGATGGCTCGTGGATGCGGTGGAGGTCGCGGCCTTGGATATTGCGCGGGCGGTGCAATGGCAGGGAGCGCAACGGTGCGCTTGATTGCTGGCACAGCGGGCCGCTCAAATCGCCCAATCCCAATGGCCTGCTCAGGCGATCGACATTCGCTGGCAGGTAACTTACCTCATGGCGCCATTGGTCGTCGATTCGCATCTTCAAGGTCCGTGGACATCCATTTGGGCCGGCTGGACGGCCGCAGAATTGCCGGCCGATCACCCGTGGTTCGCTTCTCTGACCTGTGTGCGGCAGGCAATGGCGCAAGAGGCGGTATTGAGTTGTGATGGGGTCGGGGATCAGCCATCCGATGCCCCAGCGGAGCAAATCGGAGGCGGGGAAGGGCTTCTGGCAATCGTTCCTGTGGTTCTACGAATGGCCCTCCGCTGTGCCACGCAAGAATCGGAATTTCAAGCAACCTTGGAGCGGGAAAAACTACTTGCTATGAAGGAGTTGGCTTATGGGGCCAGCCACGAAATCAACAATCCATTGGCCAATATATCTTCGCGCCGCCCAATTGCTGCTGCGTGATGAACGTGATCCAGAACGACGACGATCGCTGGCGACAATCAACAGTCAGGCATTCCGGCGCATGAGATGATTGCCGACATGATGTTATTCGCCAAGCCTCCGGCACTTCAGCCCACGGCCTTCGAGCTTTGTGCATTCCTGCGTGAACTGGTCGGACAGCTATCGCCCGATTTGCCTTCCGATGTCCAGCTAACGCACGACTTTCCGCCGGGGACGGTTTGGCTTGATGGTGACACCGTCCAATTGACCGTTGCCCTCCGAGCGATCTGGTCGAACGCGGTCGAGGCGATGGGTGATCGAGGGACCCTGCATTTGGTCGGCCGGGTCCGTCTCGGTACAGCCCTCGGCGAGCCAACCCTGCGCGGAAATTGAAATCATTGACAGCGGACCGGGCATCTCACCAGATGTTCGGCAGCACCTGTTCGACCCCTTCTATTCCGGGCGTGAGGCGGGACGGGGGTTGGGCTTCGGACTCGCCAAGGCCTGGCGAATTGTCGATCTGCACGGTGGTCAGATTCACGTCGCCAGCGAACCGGGCACGGGGACGGCCGTGACAGTTGAACTGCCCCTCAAGCACAGCCAAGTCGACCCACTCTCTCTGTAGCCCTGAGGACACGACGGTTTGCGGCCGTCGATGCAACAAGTCCTGGCCAACCGCCGGCGCGACGCCGGGCGGAATTCAGTGAGTTAGGCTCCGCAGCTCTCGCGGCAATTGAAAATGAACTTCTTCTCGCCGCACAGTACGAACTTCCACGACGGCCTGGTATTGAGCCCGCAGCCAATCGAGGCATTGCTGTACCACGGACTCCGGTGCGCTTGCCCCGGCCGTCACGAGGACCGTGTTGACGTTATGGAACCACTGATCGGAGATGTCGCGTGGCCCATCGATCAAATGAGCCGGACAGTCGTGTTCCTCGGCCAGTTCTCGCAGACGTTGGCTGTTGGAGCTGTTTTGGCTGCCCACGACCAGCACCAGGTCGGCCTCTGGGGCCAGCAAGTGGACGGCTTCTTGACGATTCTGGGTCGCGTAGCAGATGTCTTCGCGAGGCGGGCCCTGAATATTAGGAAACCGGTCACGCAGTCGATTGATGATACGATTCGCATCGTCGACCGACAGGGTTGTCTGAGTGAGATAGGCCAGCTTTTGTTCATCGTCGACCTGCAGGCGGTTGACGTCATCGACATTTTCGACGAGGACAATGGCATGCGGTGCCTCACCCATCGTCCCAATCACTTCGTCGTGGCCTTCATGTCCAATTAAGACGATCGTATACCCGGCTTTCGCAAAACGAATTGCCTCAAGGTGCACTTTGGTGACTAGCGGGCATGTCGCATCAATGGCAACCAGGTGGCGTTGCTGCGGCGAGCTGCCGGATTTGGGGCGAGACGCCGTGCGCGGAAAATAGCAAATGAGAACCGCAGGGCACGTCGTCCAGATCTTCGACAAACACCGCCCCCTTATCACGAAATCTCTCGACGACGTACTTGTTGTGCACAATTTCATGATAGACGTAGACCGGTGTTCCGAATGCCTTGATGGCCAAGTCGAGGCTTTCGATCGCCATGTTCACGCCGGCGCAAAAACCTCGGGGACTCGCCAAGATGACCTTCACTTCAGGGGGTCCTTTGCCACGAATATTTGGGTTGACGCTACCAGCGAGGGCAGGGCGACGAATTGACAAGCGGACACATGAGGGGCTTCATGGAAGAAACTTCACACCAAGTTCCATAGTAGTCCATTCACCAACTTCTGCCCAGCCACAGCCTGGCTCAGTTCGTTGGCCTTGCCCACCACGCTATTACCAACCGCGACGCTGAAGATCTTGTAACACCTGTCGCACAATTCGTGCCACTTGGTCCTGGTCGGGCACGTCATCGGCCCAACCTTCATCGGTGAGCAAGCCGTAGAGCTGTTCTTTTAAACGCGCCAGCCCCTGCTGTTGCACCGACGATTGGGGCTGCCGGCCGGGGCCTGTACGGATCCCTCGTAGGTTCAGCGCCACGCGGAATCCCTCGGGAAACTCGGCAGAATACAGCATCGCGTCGAACAATCGCAACAGACGGTACTGCAGGTCGCGGGCTCTGTCCAAATCGCCTTGCGTGGTCAGTTCATACAAGCGTCGCGTCACTTCCGGCACGATACCACTGGTCGCATTCGTGCCTCCGTCACAGCCGATCAACAACATGGGCATCAAGGCCGCTTCCCAGCCCGTCATAAAACTGAAGTCAGACCGCTGCGGACGTACTGCGGAAATCATCCGCATCATGTGAGGAACATCGCCGGACGAGTCCTTGATGGCGACGATCCGCGGGCATTCATCCGCCAATCGCTGCACCGTAGGGACATCGATGGGAGAGGCGAACATGGGGATGTTGTAGAGCGTGATATCAACGGGCGAATTATCGGCGATTTCTTTGAAGTAGGCGTATACACCTTCGGGGCTCAGGCGGTAGTAAAACGGTGAGACGATCGCGACGGCGCGCACGCCTAAGCCCGCGTAGTATTCACAAGCCCGAATGGTTTCGCCGGTGTTGGCTTCCGCGGCGCCTGCCAAGATCGGGACGCGGCCCCGCGCTTGATCGGCCATGATTTCGACGATGCGTCGGCGTTCTTCCGAGGTAAACCGTACAAACTCGCCGGTCGATCCGTTGGGATACAAGCCGTGCACGCCGCGTTCGATCAGCCAGTCGACGTAGCGTCTTAGTTCATCTTCATGGATGCGGCTGTGATCATCCAGGGGAACGATGTTGGGCGTGAAAATCCCGGTAATGCGTTCGGACATCATGGGGCGTCAAATCGAGGATCGGGGACAAGAGCAAAGGAACGAGTGCATCCGCAGCTCCGGCAGCTCGCGATCGCCGTGTGCGCGGGCGCGGTCAACCGGACCCGTAATCATAGCTTTTGGGTCGGCGGACGTCAGTGGAGGAAAACCGGCTGCCAGCCGCCCTGCAGGGTCGTTAATCACCCTTCTGATATCCGCGTGCCCAGCAGCCATAGCAGGCTGGCCATGGCCGCGACTCCCAGTGGCAGCAACAAGGCCACGGGCCAACCGAACCCCACGGGAAGGGTTCCGAAGACGATCGAGACCAATCCGACCACCAGGGCGTACGGCAGTTGCGTCCAGACGTGTGCTGAGTGCTCGCATCCGCAGGCCTGGGAAGCGAGCACCGTCGTGTCCGAGATGGGGGAGCAGTGATCACCAAAGATGGAACCGGCCAAGACGCTACCGATCGTGCCGATCAGCACCGGATGCGTCTGCCAGGGAATCTCCACCTGGTTGGAGATGGCGCCGTATCCCAGCGGAATCGCAATCGGCATGACGATGGCCATTGTTCCCCAGCTCGTCCCAGTAGCGAAGCTGATGACGGCGGACAGCACAAAAACCGCCGTCGGCATCCACCTGGCCAGATTCGAGGTGTCGGGCGCTTCGGCGTCGCCGGCAAACCACCCCGCTAAGTACTCGCCTGTATACAGCCGGTAGGCGCGGGCCGGATAGGTGTCCGTGGACGATGCGGCGGCGACATCGGTTGCCAATGGATCGTGTCCCGTCATCGTGGACAGGGCCGAGGCGAGCCAGAGGATGACCAGCGCCGGGAGCATCACTAGCGCTCCTTGACCCATGGCACGTTGGGATTCGCGCCAGGTTAGTAGTTGTTGCCAACTGGCCATCAGGACGGCGCTAAGCAGCCCCAACACGGATCCCCAGAGCAGGGCAAAATATGAGTCCGCATTGCCAAAGATTTGCCACCACGACCAGGGGGCATCGGAGGCCGCTTCCCCCAACGCGGTCACGCCCGATCGATATAGAAAGACCAGCACCGCTGCCACCGTAATTGCGATGGGGATGACGGCGTTCCACCACGCTGAGGGGCGAATTTCACTGCTCGTGTCCGGTAACTCGTCCTCCGCCGATTCGCCCGACACGCACCGCCGTTCGGCAGCCAGCATGGGGCCAAAGTCCCGCTGCATCAGCGCGACCAACAGCACGAAAACCAGCGACCAAATTACGTAGAAGCGATACGGCAGGCTACGAATAAACAGGCTAAACGCGGTGATGGACACATCGGTTGTGTCCAGACCGTCGAGGCCACTTTGGACGAAGTCGATTTCGCCGGCGACCCACGTGGAGATGACGGCGAGCCCCGCGACCGGCGCCGCGGTGGAGTCGACCAAGTAAGCCAGTTTCTCTTTGCTAATCCGCAGCCGTTTGCACAGCGGACGCAGTGTGCTGCCGAGAAGGACTGTGTTCGCGTAATCGTCAAAAAAGATCAGCAGCCCCAACAGCCACGCAACTAGTTGACCTCGCTGTCGGTTGTTTGCCCATCGCGAGACCGTGTGCACCAGGCCGGCCATCCCGCCCGCTCGTTCGATCACACCGACCATCGCGCCCATCAACAACGTGAAGGCGAACACACGCAGACGTTGCTCCTGAACGAGGGCGTTCCAAAGGTGCAACTCCATGGTCTCGCCGACGGCGCGGATCAGATTGCCATGCGCGGTAATTATGGCCCCAGTGAACAGGCCGATCAACATCGACAGCACGACTCGGCGTGTGGCAATCGCGAAGACGATCGCGATCAGCGATGGGAACAAGCTCAACCAGCCGTAGGGGTGCGTTTCCATGGTGTTGCTGATCAAAAGGCATTCTCGTCCTCCTGTCAACTCCCGTGTCCATCTCTCGGCCGCACCACCCAACGGCTACGGCCGCGATACTCGACAACGCGACCATTTAGGTCACGCGGCGGGCGAGGACAGCCCTCCTGCGTGGTCCTTGGCTCATTACCATCAGTGTCATCGATTCGTCACCCGCAACTCGCAGTTGACGTGACAACTGTGCTGGATCGACATCCACACCTCGTTTCTTGATTTCCAATCGGCCGATGCCGTGTGCCTGTAACCACGCTTTCAATCGTTTGAGCCGGAAAGGCATAACTTCGCGCACTTCGAACCAAGTGCTCCATGCGTCGTCCGTCGGGGTATCGCCCGTCAAATACCCTCCGCCAGCCGTGATTGCCGTCAGATTGTGTCGATGCGCAAATTCGCTGGCCAAGCCGGCGGCCAGTACGCAGGCGGCCGGTTCACACACGTATCGGCCGATCTCGCTGCCGGGCGGCACGGGTAGGGTCGCGTCGCCGACCAGGTGATGAGGGACGCTCGCCGCATCCAGGACGGTGGCGACTCGCCGTTCCGGAAATCGTGCCAAAGGGCCGAACCAGGCCACGAGCTGTTGGCATTGCCGACGATGACCGATCCATTCGAGTTCGGCCGGTCGCAGCAGTGGCGTCGCAGCGTCCGTGGCAGGTGCCAACTTGAGTGCCAGTCCTGTCCTGTGGCGAACTAAATCACCGAACAGCTCAGGTCCGGGCTGGTGAAACTCCAAATTGACGGATCTTCGTTCACCCGGTCGGCGATCGGGATCCAGGTGAATGGCGACCTCGGGCAGGATACACAGTTCCCGGACGTCCGCCAGGTGGACCCTCGCGGCGTCCCGAAATAGGCTGCGCAAATTTGCTTCGGCCAATAACACCAGGATGGGGTCGTTATCCACGCCGACTGTCGGTCCTCGCGCTGCGATTGCCAGCAAGTCTCCACCGACGCCACAGCCTAGATCGACAACGGGTCCGCCGCGGACAAACCGGCTTGCTTTGTAGGCGGCCAGCGTGGCATCGGTCGCCTGCTGCAAGGCGCGTTCGGTGAACAACAACGACTTAGATTGCCCGAATCGAGTTGCCGCTCGTTGTCGAAGTTGAACTTGCGTCAAAAGCAGTTGTACTTGGGGAAAGGTCAACTCGCGTCGCAATTTGCTCGCCAAGTCGGGTAACGGCAGCGATTGCGCCTCGCAGCGCGCCAGCCAATGCTGACCCGTTTTGGAAACGAGCCACTGATAATCGGCGTATTCGGGTTGGGTAACGGGCACGGCGTGGGTTATTCAGTGAGGACAATCGTGAAGCAGCGAGGCGGCGATCCAAACGATCGAACATCTCGACATCGGGTCTTCCATTTTGACCGCGATGGCATGATTTGGAAACTGCGCGAGTTCTTCAGGTCGTAGGCCGTCGCTGGATGCCAGATATCGCATCGTCCGACCGCTTGCGATGGGGAAGCTGCGTCGTGGTTGCCGATTCTTGAACAGAGGAGGAAATGTCTAATCCGCTCGTTGGAGGCCTCGAATGCCCAGCCGTTCGCTTTTACTGATCGCGATCCTGATCCTCGCGGTAACCGTTCCGTTCCTGATCCGCGACAGCAGCCCAAACTCCTCCGATCCCTCCACCGACGCGAGTACGGAAACCAAGCTGACGGGCTTCTGGAAACGGCTAGTCGGAGGGGGCTCGTCATCCGAGTCCGCCTCCTCCGCGGCAACACTCGAAGAGGCCGAAGCACTGTTGGCGAAGAATAAGCAAATGCTGGCGGGGCATCCCATCAATGTCCTGGAACTGGCTGGCTTGCCCGGCGTGTCGCTCGCCGACGCCTTGCGGTTTGATGTGACGCCCGCGTGGGTCGCCGCCACCTGGCCTCGCTTAACGCCACAGCGAATGGAGACTGGCTGGTACGGGCTGCGAGTCCCCCTGGTGACCGGAACCGCACCGGAAGACGTGGCGGGCTCCCTTTCATATTATTTCAACGCCCAAAACTATGTTGAACGCGTCACCCTCTATGGCTACACCGGAGATGCCGAACCACTCATTAGCCTGTTGCAGCAGCAATACGGCCTGCGCCCTTACGCTGCCGTGGGACGAGGGCTCTTCTTAAGTTTCTATGAAACCGTGCCGATCGGCGTCCTGGAAGTCGAGGATGTGGCGGTACAGAAATCCGACGGGCAACGAGGACGATATCGCGTACAATTGGAGTTGAATTTGCCGCGTCAGGGTGCCATGCTGAGCGAAGAGGTGATGCAAAAACTGCGTCGTCTGCACGACGCCAAACTTCTTTGATCGTCGGGAGGGACCCGGAGGTTCGCGCCGATGACTTCCTGGTCGAGCATGACAATTCAACGGGTGTCTCTCGACGAGCGGCCACGGGCGTTGCGGTTTTTGCTGCCCGACGTCAGCGAAACGCTCTGGCCGTCGGATCTGAACCGTCCGGACGACATTTGGCTGTGGGCCCGCAACGGCGATCGCGTTTGGGGTGTGGCGTGGGCTCAGCTCACGACGTCAGAAATCGCGACTCTTGTGCCGCCACGCTTGGCGGACGACGCTCCGATCTCGCTCCGGCGCGAACTGCTTGTCCAATTGGAACACCACATCTCGCGGCGCGGTCGACTGCGCTGACGCAAGTTCTCTTGGACGAAAACGATCGTCCAAACGCCGATAGTCTGCACGGCTGTGGATTTCAGCGGCTGACTCAGATTGACTTTCTAGCGTCCCGCACCTTGCCCAATGATTCGTCTGCGGCGGTCCATCTAAAACCGGTCCAAGGGTCGGACCGTTCCCAGTTCGAGGCCTTGCTTGAGACGACCCAGCAAGCAACTCACGACTGTCCTCAATTGGATGACTGGCAAGTTTCAACGGGGCTTATACATCCGCACAGTAGGGACCCTGACCGGGGGGGCTCGGAGTATTTCATTCATTTCGACGGAAGGGCCATTGGTGCGCTGGTACTACAGCGGAATCTCTCGGGCGACCCAACATCGGACGTATTAGAGATTCGCTATTTCGGGATTTGTCCGCGTGATCGAGGACATGGACATGCCGTCGCAACGTTGCAGGCAGTACGCCAAATGGCGGCGACAGAAAGTGGACTGGTCGTGGCGGCCGTCGCAGTGACCAATACGCCGGCGCGTTGCGCTTATGAGGCCGCTGAGTTCCGCGTGTGGGCGTCCCGCGTACTATGGGCCAAACCCTTTAAGCTGACGTGCCGTCTGGGCGGCGGCGACGGCAAGGCGGACCATGGAAGATAGGCAGCTTGCCAAGCTGGCGATGATACGGTGCGCTTCACGACCTGCGGCACAAAAATGACAAAAATTGGCCGCGAACGTGAGCGGCGTCGTCATTCGGAAAAGCAGCGGAGAATTGCAGCTTTCCCCGCGATTTGTGGCTGACGCGAGCCCCATCCAGAGACGTGACGATCGAATCATCGCACAGTTTTCCACCTTCCTTTTTAGGCGGCTTGGACTGTGCGACCTTACGTGCGGTGCGCGTTTTGTCGAAGAATGAACACGTTCGGTCTGAGATTTGGGAAATCGCTTCCGCAGACTCCGGCGACCGTTTGACAGCATGCAACCTGAAAGTAAAATCGACCACTCGGACGTCAGCAACTAGTGGCAAAATGACTCGCTTCTCCGGGATGGAGGCGTGGGTTTCGTTCTGCGTCCAATCTCGCAAACGGGCGAGCGTGCTTTTTCTTGGCTGGTGATTCTCGCGCTGATGTTGCGCGCTGATGAAGGAAACGCAGGAAGTGACTGATCGCGATACGGAGATCGTGTCGAGGATTCGAGCACGACTCGTCGAACAGCTGGGCGAAGATCGCTTTGAGCTTTGGTTCGGAAACGGAACCCGGGTATTGTGGGACCAGGGCGAGTTGCGGATTTGCGCGGATACGGCCTTCCGCGTTGACCGTTTGCGTCGTGGCTTGTTGCCCGAGATTCAGCGCGTAGTATGCCAGGAATTGGGGAATGGAGTCACTGTGAAGTTCGCTGTGGAACCAATACCTGACGATACATTGCCGATGACCGTGGCGTTAGCAGCGCCTTCAGCGACTCAGACGGTGTCGGAACCGGAGTCGGCGCCGTCGACGTCGTCAACACATGCACATTCCCGACCGCGTTTGGGAGCATTGCCACACGCAGGTCCGGCGGACACGCTGCGGTGGACTGACCGAGCAGCGACCCGTCGTCGGCGATTTGCGCGGCTTGAGACACTGGTGAAGGGCAGCTGCAATCGCATTGCCGTCGGCTCCGTAGATTTGGTCGTTCGGGATCCCGGACAAATGAATCCGCTGTTTATTCATGGACCCTCCGGCGTGGGAAAAACGCACCTTTTGGAGGGTGTTTGGAGTGAGGTCCGGCGTCGCGGTGGACGCCGCATTATCTACTTGACGGCAGAACAATTCACCACGTACTTCTTGCAAGCGCTGCGCGGCAGCGGCTTGCCAAGTTTTCGCCAGAAGTATCGTGCCGTCGATTTATTGATTTTGGACGATGTTCAGTTTTTTGCCGGTAAACAGGCGACGATCACCGAGTTGCTGCATACACTTGACGCACTTCTGCGCAATTCCGCGCAGATTGTAATGGCGTCTGATCGTCCGCCGGCGGAGCTTACGAGTTTGGGGACGGAGCTGCAGACTCGCATCAGTGGAGGCTTGGTCTGCATGATGCAACCCCTGGACGTCGCAACGCGGCGAGTGTTGATCGGCCAATTGGCCGATCAACGCCAGTTGCGGCTGGGTGAGGCCATCCTGGAACGTATGGCTGAGCGTACGCCCGGCGATGCGCGGCAGTTGATGGGGCTGATCAATCGACTGTGGGCGACGAGCCAGGCAATGCATCGTCCGCCGACTCGATCGACCGTGGACGATGTATTAGACGAGTTGTTTCCATCCACCAGTGGTGTGATCAAGTTGGACGATATTCAGCGCGTGGTTTGCGATGAGTTTGGCTTAGATCCCGACGTACTGCGATCCGATCGGCGAACTCGTAGCATCAGCCACCCGCGGATGTTAGCCATGTGGCTGGCTCGTAAATACACGCACGCGGCCCTGACGGAGATTGGTGAGTTCTTCGGCCGCCGTAGCCACAGCACGGTCCTCTCGGCACAGCTGAAAGTCGAAGGCTGGATGCAGAACGGACAGCAGGTGAAATGCGACCGCACGCCATGCGACGTGCGCACCTTGTTGTCTCGATTGGAACGTAGTCTGCGAGCCTAAAAGCCCGCATTACTGTCGCGACTCACGTCGATTCGGCGACGTCCGGTCATCGCTCGACAATTATTCTGCGACGTATTTGCCTTGTTGGAAGGCCAAGATCACATCGTCGCTGGTAAAGTCACCGTCGCCGTTCCAATCGCCATCAATCCAAGTGGAATTCTCCGCCAGGTCGTCTTCGTATTCGCCCGCTTCAAAGACCGCGACAAGGTCCGACGAATCAAAGCGGCCGTCCCGGTTGACGTCGCCCACCGGCCAGAGTTGATCGACTTGGTTCAAGATGACGCCGCGACGTGTAATTGGCGCGTCGTCGTTGTTCGCATACGGGTACGGGTCGTACTCGTCGCCAGCGTGACCTTCGAGTTGCACATCAAGGTCGCCATCTTGGTCCACATCGCTCAGAATAACGTTCCCCAAATTGAACGAACCAGGAAAGGCGTAGGTAAGTGGCCGGTCAAATGTGCCGTTAGGCTGGCTGAACAAGATCGTCAACCGTTGGCCCGGTCCTACCTGCCAGCCATTTGAGAAGCTCGACTGACGATTCCAACCGATCACAACGTCGTTGTAACCGTCGTGATTCAAATCTCCGTACGCCGTCGCAGTGTATGAAGTTGAGCCGTTGCTGCCGACCAATATCGACGCCTCGAAACCAGTACCCGCGAGGTTTTGCCATACGAAGACTTCTTGCCCTTGATGTAGGGCGATTAGTTCTCGCCAGCCATCGCGATTGATATCGACAGCCGAGATGAACGTTCCAACGGCATCCGGCGAGGCCAGTTGTGAAAAACTGCCGTCGGGATGTTGCTGCCAGACCGTGATTGCTTCGGTGGCGGGCTCCCACTGGTTTACGTCGTCCTCCCAGATGATGGCATCGGGCAGGTCATCGCCGGTGACGTCGGCGAAGTCGATCCGGGTATTGACTGAGGGGAGATCGCGAATGACAAACGTATCCGTCAGCGGTGTGACGTCGCCCGACAGGATAACGTGCAATTCCGCTAGTTCGTGGATCACATAATCCGTTTGCCCGTCCTGATTGATATCGCCGGTCCAGCGCATGGCCAGGCGCGGAAAACGCTGCTGGAATTCGGCGATGGGAACCGTGAAGTGTTCGCGCAACGTTCCGTCGGTTTCGCGGGTCCACATTTGCAGGCCTGAATTCGAGAGGATGACCAGATCCTGGACGCCATCACCGTTCACGTCTTCCGAGATGGATGAGTAGGCCGTGGGGCCCACCAGGGCGTCGAACGCCGACTGCAGGCCACCATCGTTTTGTCCCAACAAGACTTCGGACTGCACGGCAGACGTCAGAATCAGGTCGACGAGCGAATCGCCATTGAGGTCCTCTCGACGATGGACCTCAGAACCCGCAGCGACTTGTCGATCCGCCACCAGGGCCAACGTGCCGTCTGTTTGAGCGAGCCAACGCACTAAGCGCCTGCCAGCGATAATCGTAAGGCCGTTCGGTTCGCCCTGTGTTGCCGTGTCGAACCAGATTCGATAACCGGGATAACCATCGGCCGTGCTGTAAGAAATGGGAGTGCCTGGAGCCGGCTTGAAGGTGCCGTCGCCATTGCCCGTCAGCACGCGGAGTTCCGTCTGGTTGCCAATGATCGCATCGACATACCCATCGCCAGTAAAATCCGACCAGCGCAGGACTGCCCGTCGACGGGGCGCTGAAGGCTTCCGTAAACGTGCCGTCGGGCTGGCTGATCAAGGTCCGCAGCTTCGGCGGCCCGTAGGTGACGATGTCGAGCCGTCGATCGCCATTGAGATCGACCAAATGCACGTTGGAAAACGTGCCCACGGTGGTTGGTGACGAGAATTCGCCGGCGCCCATACCGAAATAGAGGTTCACGCTGACTTTGCGATGCAGCATCATCACATCGGGGATGCCGTCGGAGTTGAGATCGTCGACGTTCAGGATGGACGAAGATCCTTTGGGCAAACGCGCCGATTTCGCGCCGCCGACTTGGCCGTCGGTCAGCTGTGGTAACACGATAAAGTCAGCGGTGAAATCGGCGTTCTGCGACACAACCCCGATGTCCACGAGGCCGTCACCGGTCAAGTCAGCGATGGTCCAACTTCCCGTGATAGCGGACGTGGGTTGCGGCAATTCAATCCAGTCATACGAGCCGTCATCGTGTGCGACGCCGAGGACGAACGTTTGCTGTAAAACTCCTCCTGGTGACGATTCATTAACTTGAATTACGTCGTCCAGGCCATCTCCGTTCCAGTCGCCCGTCGCGAGCCGATTCCAGTTGCTGGTATCTGGCTCGATGGGCTCGTCAAAACTAATGACTTGGATTTCCGCAGGCAGAAAGTCGGAAGTTGTGTACCGCGTTACGTCGATCACTCCGGTTGAGCTCAGCGAGACGATTTCGTCGGCCGCCGACTCATCGAGCGAATCGATGGCGAACCCTACCAAATCGTGTTCGCGGATCGGCGCCACCGCAAATTGGCCGTTACCCTGTGCCAGCAACGCGGTCATGCCGGCGCCGTTCCCGTCGTAACCCGAATTGTGCCGAACACCCAAGTCGAGGTCGCCGTCAGCATTGAGATCGCCGATCGCGAATTCGTGAGGGGTCCCATCGACCGAAAACCGCGCACTTTCCTGGAATTGTCCTTGGCCGTCGTTGAGGTAAATCGACAAGTTGTTTTCGTAGGAGTAATCGTGGGCAAGCCAGGTCCAGGTCGCCATCCGAATCAAGATCACCGGCAATGAGATTCGTGGTCGGTTGTTGGCTGACGGGTGTCGTTGATTCAAAACGGCCCTGACCATCATTGGTCATTATTTCCACCGTAGGCGATACGCCGTAGACGGCTTGAGCGGCCACCGCGAGATCCAGATCGCCATCTTGATCAAAATCTCCGGCGACGAGCTGGCGTTGTCCTGATTTCGGGAGTGAAAATTCTGCGGGGGCGCCGAGCTGATGCGATTCGTTCGCCAAGTAGACGAACACGCCGTTAGTCGACCCCATTGCCAAATCGGTGAGACCGTCGCCATTCCAGTCGCCGGCAATCGGCCTTGATGGTTCGGGTTCGTCGCGCGGCAAAGCGGCAACGTCCTGCATGGCGAAGCCCAACCAGCCGCCGTCAGCGATACCTTGATTCTCCCAACTCATCAGCGTGCGTTGGTCGACAATCCCTACCAAGTCGTCGTCACCATCGTCATCGATGTCGACAATGGACCAGACGGGAGGTAAATCGGGTATAACCATGGGATCGGCGAACGTACCATCACCGCGACCCAACCGCAGCCCGCCCACGGTACCGGTGTGCGTGATCAGATCGCGATATCCATCCAAATTCATATCCGACGACCCTATCGCGGTGGAGCCATTCCAGGGATCAATCGCGATGTCTTCGGACGGGGAATTGTGCCAGACCTGTTCCCAGATCGTCCCGCCCATCGCCTCGCCCGCCAGCAACCGACGCCATTCTAACGCCTCCAAGCGCATCGCACGTTGTCGACCCTTGCCAGCCAGCGAACGTCTTTGTCTGAAATCTCGCAACGAATATGCCTTTGCTCTCATGTCGGGGATGTTTCGAATTCTGCTCTTTCACGGCTATTGTGCGGGTATTTGCGAGCACTGCAAGGTCCTTTTCCCTGCGAAAGAGGGTTTCCATTGGCCCGATAAGAGTGGTTAACGAATTGGTCTTCCATCGGCCCCCACCCACCGCATACCCGCAAGCGGGTGCCCGGCGGCGACGGGGGGGGAGAGCTAACACATCTCCCACCCGGAGAAGGTGGCCGCAGGCAATCTTGTTCGGCTCAAGATTTCCTGCTCGGGCGTTTTCTTGCAAACGCAGAGGCCGCCGTGACACGGAGGGTGGCGCAGAGGCGCCCTTTGAGTTTTGATCCCAAATGAGCAGGGGCGAATTGGCGGATGAAGGCCGTTCCGCACGATGTCGCCTTTTCTGAAAAGCGTCCTATCCCTCTCTGCGAGACCTCGGCGGCCTCTGCGCAGCTTTGCATTTAAAAAGACACGTCCCAGCGCACCATCGTTTCACTTACCGGGGATGGGCGCAGGCAGCCCCTTGGCAACCTGCGTGCCGATTAGGATGGGGGCGGCAGGTCGGGGTGAGGGTGTGTGGATGCGGGCCCCGATCACGAGGCGACCAGTGCCTCCGGCCCGCAAATCAACGTCCAAGATGCAGGCGATCCGTTTACGACTGAAATCCCTTGGACCCGACCTCGCCGGTTTCGTTCCAGACCAATCCTTTGGAGACAGTCTGCCGAAAACCTTTGGAGCCGACTTCGCCGGTCTCGTTCCATACCAGGCCCTTCGCGTGGATTCGGTGGAAGCCCTGCGAGCCGACTTCGCCGGTCTCATTCCAGACCAAGCCGCGGACGCGCTGCTGATGAAAACCCTTCGAGCCGACTTCACCGGTTTCATTCCAGACGAGGCCGTTGGCACGGGCCTGGTGGAATCCTTTCGAACCCACCTCGCCGGTTTCGTTCCATACCAGACCTTGGGCTGTCGCTCCGGACGATTCACCCAACACCGCGTCAATCGACTGTGGGTCCAGTGACGCTGTTTTCGAGGTGTGGTCGAGCGCGAATTCCGATGAAGCATAATCGGCAACAGGCTCCACCGCTGCCGGAATGGCAACGTCGCCGATCTGTGCCAGGGCATCCAGACCCGGAGCGACGGAAAACACGGTTCGATTTTCGAGGCTCTCGACGTGAAGTTTCTTGTGTTGACGCATGATCCCACCTGCCTTTGACTGAGGTTGAAGAAATCGGCGAGCTCAACGGGCTCGCTCGTAACAGCAGCAGGTATCGGATAGCAGACGGAATCTTTCAGAAAAAATCGAACGGACGGTTTTGCTTGCCGGCAGATCCGCCAGAAGATGGCGGCTGGACCATGGTCGTCCAGCGCGCAATCGCAGCGCCTTTGAATTGGCATCGAAGTTCAAGACTTTGGCCTGACGGCGGCCGTCGCCCACCTGTGACTAGGTGAACTTGGTGATTCCAGGCATTGCCACCTCAGGAATCCTGACGTCGCCAAACTCGTAGCTCGCCGGCGACAAGTCTTCCGTTGAATTCATTGCCTTTTCGGCTTCGATCAAGTCGCCAGTGTAGCAGGCCATGCGGCCCATAATCGCCATCATGGTACTATGGGCCATGTAGACCCCGTTGTTGATGTGGTTGCCCGAGCGCAGGCCTGCGAAGAACTCCTTATGTTCCACATCATACATGCTGGGCTGAGGACCGCTGTATTTCCACTGGTCCTTTCCGCGGATGGATTTGTCCAGCAACTGTGCTGTTCCTTGAGTTCCGTAGACAAAGTCATCGACTTGATTCCAGCACTGGCCCATCTGCCGCGTGTAGGCAAACACTTTCAATCCACTGGGGTACTCGTAGCAGACCGCGTGATGGTCGTAAATGTTCCCCCACTTCTCACCGGTACGAACTTGACGGCCGCCGAGCCCGAAACAGCGCGCGGGCAACTCGTCATTCATCAGCCAGACCGCTTTGTCCAAGCTGTGGATGTGTTGCTCGACGATGTGATCGCCTGACAGCCAGGTGAAGTACAACCAGTTGCGAATCTGATATTCCATTTCACTCCATTGGGGCTTCCGTCCACGATGCCACAACGTGCCGGTCAGATAATTCGTGTGGATTGCCACCAAGTCTCCGATAGCACCGTCCTTGATCCGATTGACCGTTTCTCGAACTCCGTAGTCGTAACGCCAGCAGAGCCCCGAAACGATACTCAGGTTTTTTTCCTTGGCCTGACGCACGGTATCCAAGACGCGGCGCACGCCAGGCGCATCGACGGCGACCGGCTTTTCGCAAAACACGTGTTTGCCAGCGGCAATGGCGGCGGCCAGATGGCGAGGACGAAAATGAGGCGTGGAGGCCAAAATTACCACGTCGACATCCGAATCCATAACCTGTTTGTAGGCGTCGAATCCGGTGAAGCAATGATCGTCATCCACCGCGAAGCGATCGCCCAGGTCTTCCGCCTGCGCCGAGTTTTGGATGTTATCGCGACTGCCTTGCAGCCGATCGGGGAACAAGTCGGCCATGGTCGTGATTTTGACGTTGCCGTCGGCACGCATGGCATTGAGCGCCGCACCGCTTCCTCGTCCGCCGCAGCCAATCAGGCCAATCTTCAGAGTTTCACTTCCGGCGGCATGGACCATTCGGGTGCCAGAGAGCATTCCCGCCAGGGAACCGGCAGCGACGGTCGCCGTGCCGCGTTTGAGGAAGTCGCGTCGAGAATTCGCGTTGGGTGAGGGATCGGAGGCAGGTTGGGGATTGGACATGGTGGCTCCTTCGTCGGGTGAAGCGATCGCGTGTTTGGCGGGCAAAGCTGGCCAGCGCGAGCAGCCGCTCAGCTGGTCCAGGTGGCGGACTTCCCGCGGCCGCTGGATGTGCCGGCGGGTAGCCAAGGTGTGAGCCTCAATCTTAACGCACCTCACCCCAGATTACCAGATTTCGAGGGCCGGGGGGACGGCGGGGGGCCGCCGTCGCGTACGATGCAGGTTAGCGCCAAGTCGGCAATGCGCGAAGCAGATCCGCATCCAATTCGCGCCAATCCTGCCCAAAGGCCTGGGAAAAATCCTGCAGGCGTTCTTCAGCCGTGTCCTGGCCCAGCACGGGCTTGTTTGCGACGTTCCGCAAATAATGGCCGAATTCATCCGAACGTTGTCGGAGCAAGTAATACACCAACGCCCAGGCCTCTGCGTAGGCGACTTCGGCATGCTGCGTATCCCGAAAGCGATTGTCGTCGGTCAACAGGGTGAACAAAGAATCCTGCGGACGTGAGGGCAAGTACTGCCGCATCGTCCTAAGACGGACTTCATGAAGTCCCCCGATCTTCCGCCACCCACGACTGCTCGTGACATCCGGCGTCTCAAAATAGATGGCCAAACCTTCGCTTAGCCACAAAGGGTTGTCGGCAAAACGACGCTGCAAGCCACTGTTGAATGCCAGCTGGTGCGTCGCTTCATGAATGACGGTGGCGATCGTTTTGGACGCCCCGGGCTGACTGAGAATCTGATTCATTCGTTTCGTCATGCCCAAACGACTGCCCGTTTGTCGCAGAGGTTCCGTTCCTGTCATGTCGAATGTCGAGATACGATTGGTCGCCAAGCTGTAATAGCCGACCACCGCACCGGCCGCCTGCCCTAGTTCGCTTTGACCGTACGCCGCGTATTGGGTGCGATCCGCGAACACGAGCGCGACGAGCACATCAGGCTCCGTTAGATCGAATCCCTGGCGTCGCCAGAAAGTGAAAAACGCGCGATACAGCTTTTCGAAAGCGCCCCGCACCATTGAGCGTAGGCGGGAGATGTGTCATAGCAGATCAGATAATGCGCGGTGTGATGCACGCGAAAACGCTGCGGCAATTCCGTCAACAGCCCCTCGGTCAACTCGGCCCGCGTTTGGTAGCGAAATTCCGCATCGTCGGCGGAACGAGAACGTATTTGGTCGGGCAGGGCGGTCCAAATGCGTCCGTCGGTACTTTCCAGCAACAGACCTCCATCCTGTGCCTCGACTAGCAGGCGACCGCCGACCTGCCGCAGCTGACCGTCGACCTCCAGCGTGACCCAATCCAACGCCGAAACGGTTCCGTGGAAGACCATCCAAGAGCTGACGCAGGCCACCAGGACGAGGCGAGCTGAGATAGGACGATGAGGCACAACGCGGTCTCCACGAGCACTGACCGAGGACAAGTACCTCTATTATAACCTCGCGTCCGACCGGCCGAGCCGCGCCGGCCAAAAGCCGATGACCAGCCCCGCCAGTGAGCCGAATAGCATCACTGTGCCGAGGCAGAGCCCAGCCAATTGGTCGGCCACTCCGTAGTGCACCAAGTTAAAAATGCGGATGGCAACCGTCGTGACTCCGGGGGGCACGGCCAGAATGGTGGCAGACAGGTCGGCGACTGCCAACGCGACCAGCACCAGCCACAGCCAGGCAACAGCGGGACCGATTTGCGGCCAAACTGCCACTGCCAGCAGCTGACGACGATTGGCACCCTCAGTACGTGCGATGTCGAAAGGCCGTCGCGGCAATCGACGCACCAGCATTTCGACGATCAGATACGCAAACGGGAACAATCGCAACGACAGCGTCAGCCATGGCAGCAACAAGGTGCGATCGTACAAGTAGAAGAGCCAAGGAGAGTTCGGCTGATTCAGCAGCCGACCCAACACGAGGGCGACAAAGGGCCCCGGAAGTACCCATCCCAGCAGCAAGAGTCCCCAGGCGAACAGGCGGACCGTCCAGGACATTTGACTGGCCCACGCCAGCAGGATCGCCCCGATCAAGACACTGATCGAAGTCAATTGCGCCAGTAGGAAAGACCAAGCATATTCCTGTCCAAAGCGCGCTGGACTTGTCGCCAACATGGCGACCGCCTTGAGCAAACTCCAATGGCGAATTCGCTCAGAGCCCGCCGAGGTGACCTTGAGCCCGGCCTGGTAGATTAGGCTGGCCAGCGGTACGGCGACTAACAACGCCAGCAGCAGTCCCAGCGCGATCCAGATTGGCAACGTCCGCCGTTCCAGTGCAATGCGCCAACCATCGCCACGTCGCCGAGAGTTCAAATTGCGAGAAATCTGGCTGCCGGCCAATAGTCCTCCCAAGACGAGTCCACTCAGCAACAGCATGCCGGGCATCGTCCGCAGCGGAACATCGCGCAGTGTATCTCCAAGAGCAAAGCCCGTGTAGATTTCTTCGGCAAAGGTGCGGATCTGATAGACATCCGTGACGGTGATGTCGCTGGCCGCCAGCAGCAGCACGACCAAGCCGCTGGCGATCAGGGCGGGGCCCATCATTGGCAGGGTGACGTGACGCAGCACGCGCCAGGGAGCGCCATACAAGCTGGCTTGCTCTTCCAGTTCGGCGGGCATGCTGGTTAAAGACACTCCGACGATCAGGACAATCCAAGGGACATTCACGAGGGTCTGAATCCACAATACGCCCCGCCAGCCGCTCAAGACCGCTAACGCGCTACCAGGAAACCAAAAGCGGCAGAACCAACCCTGTAATCCGAAACCCGCTTCCCAGCCTGCAACCTGTAAATACGGTGGAACGAACAGCATGACCGTTAGCAGCGCCACAGTAAGCGCCGTCCAGGCAGATCCGTCCGATGCAGCAGCAACGCCAGCGCGGTGCCCAAGGGCAACGCCAACAAGGCGGCGCCACCGGCGAACAGCAGGGTGTTCCACAACAACGGTCTTGTCCGCGAATCCGCTACCACAGCGGCCGTCACCAACGCGATGCTCATCGTTAGCAGGGCGGCACGTTGCCACGTGCGTTGCGGCACCCGCGTCTGCCCAACGGAGCCGTGTGTGGTATTAGGAATGCTCGAGAACATCATTCGCCGTCGACGTGTGAATCGCGTCGCGCGCTGTCGGCTCTATGTTGTCCGAACTCATGGCGCCAACGATCTCAGGTAGCCGATCAGGTCTTTCATCGCCGTCGGCGAAACTTGTTTTTCCAAGCCGGTGGGCATCAGCGACTGCTGGGTGCTGATCAGCAGTTCGATGTCGTCGCGGAGTAACGTTTCCGCCTTGTTGTCCGCTTGGACTAGCTCGATGCTGGTCGCCGTCTCGCTGCGGATCATCCCGGACACGATGCGGCCGGAGTGCGTCGTAGCGGTATAGGCGATGTACTGCGGATTGACCTCGCGATTGGGGTCCAGCACATTGATCAGGATAGCGTCGGCCCCCCGGTTTTGGACAGCAATCAGATTTGGTCCCAGCTCGTGTCCATACTCTTCCAACCGATGGCATGACGCGCACGCCGTACGGAAGACTTGGCGACCGGCCGCCGTATCGGGTGGGTCCCGCAGGGCGGCGCGATAGTGATCGACAAGCACGTCCAAACCGGGCGTGCTCGACATATTCAGGTCGTCCTCCAAGGCCTGCCAAGCATCCGCCCCGGCAAGACGGGCGAGTTGTTGTCGTTGCGCAGGTGTCAGCTCCAGCAGTCCGATGCGGCGCGACTCTAATGCCTCCAAAATCGCGGCTTGCCACGAAGATCGCGAGAGCAACTGCTGAAGGACCGACTGACGCAACCTTGGGCTGAAACGTTCCCAATCGGACAGCAGCTGCGTGGCCACGGCCGGCGCGTCCTGTTCGGCGAGGGAATCGACGGCCTGTTGTTGGATCGGTTGTGGCTGACTGGCGGACAGCAATTCGGTATACACGTCGGCGGTGTTCTCCCAGCGTCCCAGGGCCAAATGGCGAATGGCCCGCTGTCGCTCGGGCACGGTGCGATTCGCGTCGAGGGCCGATTCGCGCGCTTCCCGAATCAACGACTGAAGGATCGGTTCCACGATTGAACTTTGCCTGAGACGCTGTGACAGTACATTGTCATGTTTGCGAGTCAATTCCAACAGCAGATCGGGCAGGAGAGGAGCTCTCTGTCGTCTAAGGTCTTCGATCAGCAGGATCAACCGCGCAAGATCCTTTACGTCTTGTTGTCGACGGATTTGGCCGGCGAGCTGTTGTAGGAATGCAACGGCCGTCGACGGATCTCGAAAGTCGTCGTCTCGCGCCAACTGGTCCAGTACCTCGGCGGCTCCGTCCAGCAAAGATGTCTGAATCGCCGCCAGCATGTAGGCATTTGTGGGAGCGGAGCGAGCCAATTGGGTCAGGGCAGTTTGCCTCTCAGCACTAGCCGGCAAGGCTCCCAAACTGAACGCCAATTGATACCGTACCTTCATCGCCGGGTCGTCAGTCATTTTCAGGACGGCTTGCTGCAACTCCTCGTCCTGTTCCAATCGTCCTTCGGCCAGGCGAATCGCGTGGCGACGCACGTGCGGTTCCGGATCAGCCAGGGCGGTCATCAGGTCGGCGCTTTCCAGGCTGCTCAGCGAGTCCAACACATAGATGCCCGTAGACGTCCCTCGGCGCGGTTCGCTTGTCGAAGCAGTGCACGCACGTCCGCCGCGACCGAGGCATCGTGGCGTTCGTACAGCAGTCGAGCCGCCGTCTCTCGTTGCCACCCATTGGCATTGGTCAGTTGCGGCACGAGCTCTGCCGTCGTCAGTTTACTGAACTGAGGCTGCGGAGGATGAACGAAACCTTGGGGCACAATTCGGTAAATCCGTCCGAGATTGCGGCCACTGTTTAGGTCCAAGTGGCGTTTGATCACGGGCGGCAGTGACGCGGGATGCTCGATCACTTCGCGATACATATCGATCACGTACAGTGCTCCGTCCGGTCCATTGGCCAACTGAACCGGACGAAACCAAATGTCGTCCGACGTCAGAAACTCGCGGTGGTTGTCAACGCGTTCGGCACGGTAGCGAATCCCTTGGTCGAGTAGACGCTTGCGATGCACCAGATTGCTGCCGACGTCACAGACCAAGGCGTAGTCCAAGAACTCGGCCGGCCAGGCATCGCCGCGATAGAGTGTGATACCCGTAGCGCCGGTAAAGTAGCCCGCGGGCGTGCCGCCCCCTTCCACCGGCCCGGGCACGACTCCCGATACCCGCAATCGCGTGCGGATGACCCGCCAAGTCTCGACGGGACTCGTGCGGTACACGGTTGCCTGCGGTCCGTCTGCCGCGATGCTAACGTGCGCAGGCAATGGCATCATATAGGGATTGCGTTCCAAATAACGATCTTCGTACAGAATCTGCTGGATATGATCGCTATTGGAGCAAACAAACTTTTCGCCCCATCGATTAAAGCTCAGACCATGCTGACCACCGCCGCTGGTGGGAGACAACCGGTGAGTGCGTGGGTCGAAGGCAAAATCCCGTCCCCGTAACTCGAGCGGAGGCTGCGCGGGATCCAAGAGCTGTTTCAGCCGAGCACCGGTGCTGCTAGTGGCTCCATGGATGCGATTGTCCAGGCCCCAAGTCAGTGTGTTGACTAGGCCCTGTACGTTGTCACGTCCGAATCCCTGAAACCACGCGGTGCGTTCATCTGCGATGCCGTCGTGATCGTGATCTCGCAAGAATATCAGGTCCGGAGCAGCGGTAACGTAGACGCCACCGTTCGCACACGTCACCGCCGTTGGCCAAGAAAGTCCATCGGCAAAGATGGTACTTTCGTCGTACCGACCATCGTCGTCCACATCCGTCAACAAACGAATCCGGCCCAAGTTCGCAGCACCGTTCTCGCCATATCCCCGCATCTCCACCACGTACAACCGTCCGTCGGCATCAAAGGACATCGCAATGGGGTCGACAACCAGGGGCTCGGAAGCCGCCAATTCGATGCGAAAGCCGTCGACCAGATGAAACGCACGCAGTGCCGCTTGGGGCGAGCGAGGTGGCACGCGCTGCAATTGATCGGTGAAGTCCAGTTCTTCGGCGCCCAGAGATCCTAGTCGTGACATCACGCACCAGGTCAGCAGCAAAGTCCCCAGCCAGCGAAGGGCGGTGCGCGGGGCTTGGCCGCGTATGTTGGGAAGGCAGGATGCGCGGCCTCGCAGACGGTTAAGGTGACGCGAATGTTCGGCGAGTTGTTTCTGTGGGGCATCGGTGGCGTGGTTCATGCCCCGAGTTTACACGACACTCGCGGGGTTGACGAGCAGCAGCTGTGGTACGGAAGGTTCCCCCGTATGAAAGCCGCAGTTGCCCGGTCTTCCCCGTCGCAGTGGACGACTCGTCGCGCATGCCACGCGCGCCTCCCCCCGAACGGCGCGCTCACGATGCTTTCTTGGGTGGGGTGGCGTGTTGCGCCGTACGCGGCGTTGTTTCAAGCGTTTCGGTAAACTTCGCCAAGTACTTCATATTACTCTGAGCACCGTTGAAACCGAGCACCGACTCGTCCCATTCCAACTGCCTCGATACCAATCGTCCCTTGTCGATATCAAAGCGGACCTCACCCTCGGAGATCCGCTGCACAATCTGGGCTTTCACACGCGGGTCGTCGATTGGCGTGAGGATTTGGGTCTTGATCGAGATCGTCGCGATGCCCGTCTCGACTTTTTCGAGCTGATAGAGTTCCCGAGTTTGGATCGCCTTGATCCGTTGGTCTTCCAGACGCACCTTCAGTTCCAGTGGTCGCGACCAACTGTCTCCGTTGGCAATTTCGCCTTCGGGCAGCGGGATGGTAATCCCTCCCAAACCTAGATCGGGGTGTTGGACCTTGTCCTGCCGATCGATCACTTCGCCGCGAGGATTGATGGTGATCAGACTGATCGGCTTACCAACCGTTTCGGCAACGTGCTCATATTCCGGCGGCGGCGGACCCTCCTGATCGCTCGCAAAGTGCAGGGGATTGCGGCCGGCTACTTCCGACCACATGTCGACGTGATCGACGACGTGTGCGAAACGCATGTTACCTTCGGGACTGACGTGCTCGACCTGAAGTGAACGTGTGGATTGCGTGCGTAGCTTGGTCTTCTGATTGTTGCCTGCGATCGTGGTATCAATCGCCACCAAGTGCTCCACCGCATAGGAAATCGTCTCTCCCTGTTCGTACTTGTACCGCAACCGGTACTTGTCCGACGTTAGCTGGGCTTTGGCGTCTTCCAGATTCTGGAGCACGGCGTCATCGGCGGCTGCTCCTTGCGGCGTATGCGTGGCGAGACCGAAGGTGAATCCAATGAGCGTCAGAAAAACGAATCGATTCGACATGATAGGCATCCGTGCTGTTGTTGCTGCGGCCGGGCGTGTTTACCGTGATTTCTCACTGCGAATCGCGCCGCCCCAACCGAGTTTCTCGCGGAGTGTGCGATAGTACCCGTGGCCCGCCACTTCTATCAGCTGAAATCTCTGGCTCCGCGCGGGTCACAACAACCCGGTCATCCGGACCGAGTTGATGGGCGACATCCCCGTCCACGACGACCGCCGTTTGGGCGCCGTCCCGGTGGCTGGAACGCCGACGCACTCGCATCTCATATTGGCGTTCGGCAGCATCGACCACGGGGCGGACGGTCAACGTGTGAGGACTAATTGGCGAGATCACAACCGCCTGGAGGTCTTTACGGAGAATCGGTCCGCCCGCCGAAAGGTTGTGAGCGGTCGATCCGACCGGTGTGCTGATGATCAAGCCGTCGCAACTATAAGTGGTCACCCATTTGGCGTCAACGTAAAGATCGATTTCGATTAACGAGTAGGGTGGCCCGCCCAGGACTGCGACTTCGTTCAAGCTCAAACGCTCGGTCACCACGTCGTCGCCGTGGATGACTTGGCATGACAGCATGAGATGCTGTATGACGTGATAGCGTCCCGCGCACACTTCCGGGAACACACGCAGCAATTCGGCGGGAGGAAGGTCCGCCAAAAAGCCGAGTTTGCCGAGATTCACGCCCAGCACGGGACGCTGATGTTGTCCCATTTGTCGGGCGGAACGGAGGATCGAGCCATCGCCACCGAAGACCAGGGCAAAGTCCGCGTCCAATGCGGACAGGTCGTGCTGGTTGTCAAGATCCTCAAGAACGATGTCCGCCGACTGGGCAATCGTCGGTCGCAATTGCTCCACCGTCGGCCGAATCTGATCGGCCGCGGATCCCAGCAGGATTACGCGCGGTCGTGTCGGATGGGCGGCAGGGGATGCAGAGCCAGAGACGTTCATACGGGCGCATGATACGCAGCGTTGAGGAAGGCAACAAGTCCGAGCCGGCGCTGGCGGTTCCGGAAGGGCACGCCGGCCGGGGAAGTCGTCAGACCTGGAATTGCTGAGCAAGCTCGCGGCAGGTCCGCACGATTCCTTCACTGTCCAGGCCTAGGTCTGCGAGCAGCTCCGCCCGTTCGCCATGGTCGACGAAACGATCGGGAATGCCGAGTCGACGTAGGTTGCGCGAGTCGACGCCGGCATCCGAGGCCAACTCCAGCACCGCACTGCCAAAACCGCCCGCTAAGACGCCTTCTTCGATCGTGACTACGAACGGAGACTCCTGCAGTGCCCTGAGGATGAGCGTGCTGTCCAAGGGTTTGACAAAGCGCGCGTTAATGATGCCGACATCGACACCCTCCCGCGCAAGCTTGTCCCGCGCGCTGAAACACGCTTCCAGCTGCGTGCCACAGCACAGCAACATGCCATCGGCTCCCCAGAAGTGCACCTCCGACTTACCCAACTCGATGGGCTGCCGGTTGCCAGGCAGCAACTTGGCCGAAGTCTTGGGATAGCGGATCGCACAGGGACTGGAGTGCGCAGAGCGAATTCCAGCATTTTGGGTAGATCGTGCGCATCGCCCGGGGCCATGACGACCAAGTTGGGAAAAATCCGCAAGTATCCCAGGTCGAACACGCCATGGTGCGTGGGGCCATCTGGGCCGGTCAATCCGGCGCGGTCCAACATGAAAGTCACCGGCAGGTTTTGCAGGGCGACTTCTTGGAAGATCTGATCGTAGCTTCGCTGCAAGAACGTACTGTAGATATCCACGATCGGCCGCAGGCCGGCCTTGGCCTGACCGGCGGCAAAGGCAACGGCGTGGGATTCGCAGATGCCCACGTCAAAGAAGCGATCGGGAAACTCGTCACGCACCGGTTCCAGTTTGTTGCCCTGGCACATCGCGGCCGTCAACACCGTCACGCGGGGATCTTCGCGCATACGCTGCAAAATGGCATCGCGCGCCACGTTGGTGTAAGCCGGCGAACCGGAGGACGTTTTCGGTACCGCCAATCCGTTCTCCTGGCTGAAGGCTGGAGGTGTGTGGAAAAACACAGGGTCGTCCGCGGCAGGTTTGAAGCCGTGCCCCTTGTCGGTGACGACGTGCAATAAAACGGGATCGTGCATTTCCCGCACCATCTTCAGGTACTTGCGCAGCAACGGGATGTTGTGGCCGTCGATCGGGACCGATATAGCGAAAACCCAGATCTTCAAACAGCATGCCGCCGTGCAATCCGGCCTTGGCCGCTTCCTTGAGTTGAGCCAACAAGCGTTCAGCCGGGTCGCCGAACACCGGCACACGATTCAGGATTTGACGACTTCCGTCTTCAAACCGGTGTATATGGGGTTGGTACGCAGACGATCCAGATATTCTGCCACGCCGCCGACCCGCGGGCAGATGGACATCTTGTTGTCATTCAGAATGACCAGCAACTTGCGGCGGTATCGAGCCGGCATTGTTCATCGCCTCAAACACGATGCCCGAGGGAAAGCCCCGTCGCCAATCACCGCCACGCGCGTGTCGATCGTCTTCGCCGAGTAACTCATCGCCGCTGCGCAGGCCCAGCGACCGTTGAAACACTGCAGCCGGCATGGCCCGTCATGAACAGGTCGTATTCGCTTTCGTGCCGGATTGGGATAGCCCATCAGGCCGCCTTTGGTGCGGATGGTGTTGAATTCGCTGATACCGTCCCGTGACCAGTTTGTGCGGATAGATCTGATGACCGGTGTCCCAAATCAACCGATCGCGGCGAAAATCGAAGACGCGAGTGCAGTGCCAGACAGAGCTCGACGACTCCCAAATTCGAGGCGAAATGTGCGGTCCGCGTCGCGACTAGATTGCACAATACTTCGCGGATCTCGTCGGCCAGCTGCCGGAGTTGTTCCGCAGACAAGTGCGTGCAAATCGAGCGCCGATTCAATCGTGGGAAGCATTTTCGCCATGCGCTAGCGGTTCCTTTCGAGCACGAACCGTGCCAGGGCCGCCAAGGGCCCTGCACGCGTCCCAAAGGGCTCAAGTATGTTCAATCGCGTCGCCAATCAAGCTGGTCGGCGCGGCGCCGCGACTTTCTTCCACTCCCAGGAGCGACGGGAATGTCAGTTTCCCGCGATGGGAATCCTGACCCGTCCTTCTTGCCAATGTCGTTTACGTTCCCTGTTTGGTCCAGCAAATCGTCGACAATCTGGAACGCCAATCCCAAGCGAGTTCCATACGCAGTGAGCCGGTCCAAGAGTTCACAATTGGCTTGCGCGGTTATCGCTCCCAATCGTAGCGACACGACCAGCATTGCGCCTGTTTTTCGCCGGTGGATTTGCTCCAAATGCTGTAGATTGCCCGCGGCATGTTCAGCCGCCAAATCATCTGCTTGGCCCCCCACCATTTGGGTCGGCTCCCGCTGCCTGCGCTAATTCGGCACAACACCGCGCCGCAACCTCACTCGGCGATTCGCTCGCCAGAACCTCAAAAGCGCGTGCCAGCAGAGCGTCACCTGCCAGGATCGCGGTGGCTTCGTCAAATGCCGCATGGCAACTGGGCCGGCCTCGCCGCAAATCGTCATCGTCCATGGCCGGCAAGATCGTCGTGAATCAACGAATACGTGTGCACCATTTCGATAGCACAGGCGGCTGGTAGCGCCACGTCTTCAGAGCAACCGCAGGCTTCGGCGGAACATAACACCAACAGTGGTCGCAGACGCTTGCCAGGTGCCAAGAGGCTGTGGCGAATGGCCGCCTTAAGTCGCTCGGGGCAGCCACGGTCAAAGTCGGAATACGCCTCGAGCCGGCTTTCGATCGCGGGTCGAGCCGTGTTGGCGAACTGTTGGAAAAGATCAGTCGAGGCGTCGAACATGAACCCAAATCTCTGACGGGGCACGGCATTGGCCGACAGACGAGTGGATGAGGCAAGAGCGGGCAGTCGTGTCTACTGCCCGATTGCCAGCCCACCGACGAAGTTCCGGCATTCTAGAACAGCTCTGCCGAATCGTCCACGGCGTCATCGCGGGCGGGCTGCCCCAGCTTACCGCGCCGGCCCCTCTCGACACTGCGGCGGGCTCCCCGCGCCGCGGCCTTTTCCTCCAGACTCATGGTTGTTTCGTCAAAGGGCTCTGTGAGGGCCTGCCCTTGAGAATCCACCTGTTTGAGTAATTCGATTCGTCGCTCCGCCGTCGCCAATTGGCCATAGCACTGTTTCAAGTACTTCACGCCCTGTTCATATTGAGCGAGTGAATCGGATAAGCCCAGCTCGCCTTGTTCCAGTGCTCGCACAATGCTCTCCAACGCCGTCAGCGCGTCTTCGAATGAGAGCAACTCCCTCGCGTCACGGGGCTCCGCTTCCGCGGACGTGGCGGCCTTGCGAGTTTTTTTTCGTCGTCGGGGTTGCGAGGGCTCGTCGCTCATCCCATTTCCTTTTCTGCGGATGGATGCGCGGCGTCAACCGGACATCCATCCTGATTATCGCATTGAGTCGGGCGGCCCGCCATCTCAACATTCCCAGTCGTGTTGGCATCATCCCGATTCGGATTCGGAATCCTCATTAATGACCAGCTCGACGCGACTGATCAGTTGGCCCTGCGCCAGCCGCGTCCGGATCTGCTCGCCCACTGCAATTTGCCTTGCGTCACGAATCAATTCGCCGTCGCGCTTGCGCTGGGTTAGGCTATAGCCGCGACTCAAAACGGCGAGTGGGCTGAGTGCGTCCAGCCGGCCGGCAAAGTTCCGCAGTTGTTGACGTGCGAGCTTCAGTTGTTGGCCCAGAGCTTGCGTCAACCGCATATCCCATTCGTCCACACGGCGGGCCAAGTCGCGCAGGGGTTGTTCGGGACGAGCCAAGACCGGTCGCGCTGCCAGGGCGTCGACATAGGAGCGAGCCAGATGCAGTTTGCGTTCCCAGAGTCGTTGCAGCAGTCGTTCGATCCCTTCCAACTCAGCCTCCAGGTCCTGCTGCGAAGGCGACACGCGTTCCGCGGCCTCACTGGGAGTCAATGCCCGGACGTCCGCTGCCAAATCGGCCAAGGTCACGTCAATCTCATGTCCGATTGCTGAGACGACCGGCATCGGCGACCGCGGCGATTGCACACAACGCGTTCGTCGTTGAAACACCATAAATCTTCTAAGCTACCACCGCCCCGCGTCACGACCAGCACATCCGGCAGGGGACGCAATGACTGGGCGAGTTGGATTGCGGCGACGATTTCCCCGCCGCTTCAGCCCCCTGTACACGTGTGGGAATGACTAGTACTTGGCTGCCTTGCCAACGCCGGCGCTGGACCTCCAGAAAATCGCGAATCGCCGCCCCCGTCGGACTAGTCACGACGACCACGCGGCGCGGGAAACGTGGCAGGGGCGCTTTCGCTGCGGATCAAACAATCCCTCCGACGCCAATTGTTCACGCAGTTTGATTAACGCCAGCTGCAGCCGCCCGATCCCGCGGCTCGATTTGGCGAATGATCAGCTGGTAGGTACCGCGCGGAGGGTAGACATCGATGTGTCCCTCGCAAAGTACTTCCATGCCATCCGAAACGTCGAATCGCAACTGATTGGCGACGCCTCGCCACATGACGCCGCGCAACTGTCCTTCGTCGTCTTTGAGCGTCAGGTAGACGTGACCGGAACGGGGCCGGGCCAAATCGGTGATTTCGCCACTGACCCACACCGTCGAGAATTGACGCTGCAAAGAGTCGCGAATGCGCAGGTTGAGCTCCGTAACGCTCAGGATTTCGCGCGGGGATGGCGCTTCCGTCAGATCGAACAGCGATCGATTCATAGTTTCCTCAGAATACGCCAGGCCGCGGGGACGGTCGAGGTGGGGTCGGATGGGCGGCGTTTTCGCGGTCAAGTCGCGCTGGCCGCGAGCCGGCATGCTAAAATGCCCCTTCGCATAGAACCGAAATTGTTGCCTCGGTGCGAAGGTCGTCGTTGATGAACAAAGCGTTTGTACGAGAGCCGGAATTTGACGGTCGGGCGTTTTGTCCTCGGTGCGGCAGCCAAGGTGTGCCGGTCGGGCAGGGGACGATGGACACGCATATCCGTGGCGAATCACGCAGTAAGCTACCGGACGCGGCTTGGTATTGTGACTATGCGCGATGCGATGTGGCGTATTTCAATTTGTTCGAAACGGTCGTAACGTTGGACGAGCTGCAGCAGCCGGTTTATCCGTATGATCTTGATGCGCCGATGTGTGCCTGTTTTGGGTTTACCTACGATGATGTCGTCGCCGACGTTCACGATGGCGTCCCCACGCGTATTCGGCAATTGCTCGCCCAATCGCAGTCATCGGCCGCCCACTGTGCGACACTCGCCGTCGACGGGAAATGCTGCATGCGAGAAGTGCAGCGGCTGTACATGAAGCTGTTGAGCGAGCGAGATCTCTAGCGGGATCGCAGGCGGCGTCGGTCGTGGGGCTCGGACACAGCGATCAAGCGGCACGCTCCAAGACAGTAGCCGGTGGTGGCGCGTGGCGAACCGGGACGTCGACATCCGCTTGCACGGAATGACAACGGGCAAAGTTGGCCGTGGCGGTCGATGACTGCCACGCGGTGCGAATTGCGATTCTTTGCGCGTTCCCTCCGCCGCCCAAGTTTCGGCCTCGAACGTCAGTCGCAGTAACAGATCCTCGGCCCGCTGCCGGTAATGCTCGACGGCCGCTCGACTCAATCGTGAGGGAATCGGCATCCGCGGGCCCATCATGATCCGGGCCCGGCCGCCGGGCCGGGGAACGGCAAACCGATCCCAGGTGGGCATCCGCCAAGGATGATCGTAACCCACGCCAAATAGGACCAGCGGCACTTGCAGTCGCGACGCCAGGTAAATGGGGCCTTGAGCCATGATGCGACGAGGACCCCGCGGACCATCACACGCGATTCCCAGATTACGAGTGCGATGCTTGCGGAGAAACTCCAACATCGCTCGGCTACCGCCGTTGTTTGTCGAACCTCGAATCGTGTCGAATCCCAAGTGCCGCGCCGCTTCCGCGATCCAATTCGCATCGCGATGACGGCTGGTCAAGATCGCCGTGTTCGTGTGCCCTCCAATAAAGAATGGTGCCATCAGGTATTCGTGCCAAAATGCACAAATGATGGGCCCGCGGAATTCGCTCTGCGCAGGATCGGCCGTGGGATCGTATAAGACCGATTGGAGGTCCAGTGAGCCCATCCACATGCGGACAAAGGTGGCCGAGGCGAGGCCGCCGAGCTTCATCGAGAAGGTGCGTTTGTCTGCCATCCTAAGCTCCCACTTCCCCCTCCGCAGGACGTGTCCTGTCCCCGGCTGTCAGTGCCAGGGCCAATGGCCGGAAAAGACCTCCACGGCAGGGCCCGTCATATACACATGTTGGCTATCTTCCCGCCATGCCAATTCCAATTCGCCACCTAACAGATGAACACTCAACTGACGGTTGGTGTTTCCGGTGAGCACTCCGGCGACGCAGACCGCTGCCGCCCCCGTGCCACACGCTAGCGTCTCGCCGCTGCCGCGTTCCCACGTCCGTTGGCGTACCTCACCGGCACTGATTCGCTCGATGAATTCCACGTTGACTCGCTGCGGAAACATCTCGTGTCGCTCGATTTGTGGGCCCAGGCCCCGTACCAAACTGTCTGTCAATTGATCGACGTACACGATGCAGTGAGGGTTGCCCATGGAAACGCAGGTGACGGCCAAGGACCGACCGCCGACCGACAGCGAAGCGTTGACGACCGGATCCCCCGGCAGGTGAGTTGGGATCTGCGCGGCTGCCAAAATGGGTTCCCCCATGTCTACCCGAACCCGCTCGACACGCTCATTGACGACGTCCACGTCCAATGCCAGCAGGCCCGCTTGGGTCTCGATCCGCAACGTCGGTTTACGGCAAATGCCATGATCGTAGACATACTTCGCGACGCAGCGAATTCCATTACCGCACATTTCGGCTTCGGAGCCGTCGGCGTTGTACATCCGCATTCGTGCGTCGGCCTGATTCGAGGGAGTGATTAGGATCAGGCCGTCGCCTCCAATGCCGAAGTGTCGGTCGGACATGCGGCGAGCCAACTCGGGAATGTCCGCCGGTAAGGTTTCCTCAAAGGCGTTGATATATACGTAGTCATTGCCCGCGCCCTGCATCTTAGTGAATTGCATGATGTTCGTGCCTTGCGAATTGGCTCACGTAGTGCAACAAGCGGCTGCTACCGCCAGCGCGGAAACAACCCGAGAGGGCCGCGTTCATTGCGATTATCCGCCTGGGGAATGCTGGAGGATGCGCTACTCAGTTCCGGGAACAATTGCTGGAGGGTTTCGTTTAGGCCCGGTAGGACTTCCTGTGTCGTCCGAGGATTACTCAAGGTCCCGTTCACGTGGATCAGCAGGAATTGTCGACTGGCCTCACCCAAAAACGGTCGCACGATCGGATTCCACAATTGTTCACGTCCGACGATCGAATAGAAATCGAGACTCAACTGACGCTCCAAACTCATTTCTCCGATACCCTTGAGCGTAATCGCGTCGCCGGCCAAATCAAACCGGTCGAAATATACATAATCGTCGCTGATGTGGAAGGCGACATCGCTGCTGGTGAAGGCCGTGTTGTCGGTGCGCCCGGAACCCATGCGGCTGAGCAGGGCAAGGATTAATGGCAGTTCGTAGAGGCTTGCGTTGCGCAATTGGCCAGTACCGTTACCCCGCAGCGTTTGTCGCCCCCGCTTGCTGCCGGTCAGGAATAGTTCCAGGAAGACCTGACCTGCTAAATTGCCCTGCCCAAGTTGCCAGTCCCGCGATAGCGTAGCGACCTCGGCGCTAGTGACGTTCAGTTGGACACTGAAGTCGCGGTCACGGTTCAGTAGCACTTCCGCGTTGCCACTGGCCTTGCCCTGATAGACGGTGGCGGTGATCGGTAAGCTCGTTTCACCCGCGGTTTGGGGCGGCACGCGCTGTCCAAATAGGATGCGAGTGGAATCCAGCCAGAAGGGACCCTGGATGCCGGTCAACTGAACGCCGTGGGTAACCAGCGAGTCGAGCTGCAGCTGACCGCGCGACCAGAACTGCCCGCCACGACTGGCTCCGTTCACGTCGAGCTGGCCGAATACACCCATCAATCCCAGGCCGCTACGCATCTGTCCTTGCTCAACGTTGACCGTTACGTCCCAGCCCGTAGAAATCGGCGCCTGCGGCTCGTCTCGCTCCAAACGAATGGCCCCGGCGAGTGAAAACGTACCGCCCAGCCCCATCTCAGAGATCGGTTGGGCCAGCGACGCGGGTAGGGCCTGCAAAAGGGTGTCGGTAATTTCCAGACGATCCACGTCCAGGTTGGTTAGATTGACCGCCCAGCTTCCATCGGACGCATTTCGCCGATACCGTTGGTTTGGAATCGAAGTTTGCCGTGGTCTCCTGACACCTTGCGCAGGACCAGCGACTCGCCCCGCAGCCGTGCTTCCCCTTGTACGTGCGAAAAACGAAGCGGTAACCACGTCGGCTGTAATTGAAGCCCTTCCTGGGGTTCGTTCGCACGCAGATTGTTGTCATGACGCACCTGGATGTCCAGCTCGGGGCGTATCAGCTCGACGGTTTTGAACAGATGCACGTCGACGTGGTCCAGTCGTCCGTTGGGCCGCAATTGATTCCAAACCTGCTGCCTGCGGGTCGCAGTGCATGCTTCAGTTCGTCATCGAGTCCCACGTTTTGGAGCTGAAAACGTAAGGCAAGCGGTTTGGATGCATCGCGCGTGTCCCAATAGCCATTGCAGAGGATCTGACAATTGTCATTCCAGCCCGTCAAATCGTTGAACGACCAGCGGCCGTTGTGCGCTTCCAGACGCCCTTGGATCTTGTTGATCGGATAGGGGAAGCCGTCGTAGTTGATAAAGCCTTGGTCGATTGCCACGATCATTTCGGGGGGCGGCCGCGAGTCCGGATCGTCGCGTTGATGCCGTACCCAGAAACCCACGTTCCCGCGCAGTTGCAATCGCCGAATGAAATTTTCCACGGACGTCGGCAGGGCACTGACTAGTGCGTCGTCAATAACCTTCCAACGCGTCGTCTTTGCTTCCCACCAACCCGTGAACCGCGGACCGGGATGTTGAATTACGCCCCGCAGATTGATTGGTGTTCCGCCGGCCGACCCGGCGAGATCGAATTGGCAGGCATCGTTCGTGAGTTTTAGCGTGCCCTGACACTCGTCGATCGGATAGGGAAACTTGTAATGCTTCAGCGACAACTGTTGTGTTGTCAATTCGGATTGGTACCGATGTTGGCGACCGTCAAACTGAACCCGCAACTCGCCCGATAGGACGCCTTCGGCGTGGAACTTCTGCCAGGCTTCCTGTAGTGACGCCGGTAAGGTCGCAACGAACCCGGAAGTTAGTGGAAACCGGTCGAGCCGTAAGGTGAGGGCATAGGGTTGCGACAAATCGCAACCTGCGGCGTCCAAGTTGCCGCTCAGTCGAGCCGTGCCGTAGGACGCGGTCAACTGACGGACATGACTGCCCGAGGGGTCGATCGAAAAGTCACCGGAGATGTTGGAGATCGGTTGATTCCATTTTGGATCCTGCCAATCCGCCTCCGCGACATGTCCGTTGACCTGATAGTTGAGCGGTTCGTCACGGGACTTGCGTCCAAGCTGAAAACGAATGTCCCCGCGACCGCGCAGCGCAGATAGCCGTTGTGCATACTCCGCTAAGAATGATGGCAGCTGACGACTCATGTCCGTCGACCAAGTCAAGCCCGCAACGTCGCCCTCTAAGGTCCACGCACCGTCCGTGGTCCGCGCCACACCCTCCAATTCGACCCGCTGACAATAGGGACTCCGTAACGAACCCTCAAAGGCCACAAGGACATCAGGAATACCTTGTTCAGCTGCCGACGACGCCTGAGACGTTCCCAGCCGTTTCAGGCGAATCCGCAAATTGACATCCTCGCCGTGCAGCGACCGAGTTTGCGGATCCCGCGCGTCATGCACTTGCAGACTTGCATTTTGGATTGTTACTCGCGGCAGTTCTGCGCATGACAGTCCGGTGGCTTGGGCGGGATCAATTCTCCCAGATTCCAGCTCCCGCGCGAATCACGTTCGCGTAAATGGTCAGCCCGTCGCAGATGATGTGCCGCAGGATTAGCTTGCGCTGTAGCAGTGCCGCCAGCGATGCGTCGCACTGCAGCGTTAACATCTCGATGTAGGCCATCTGCGAACGCTGCGGTGATGCGTTGACGTGACTTTCCGGGCATACGACCGAGATTTGTCCCAAACGGATGCCCTCGCCCTGGACGATCCGCGCCGAGCCCACGCGTATGGTGAGCCCCGGATAGATCTCGGCCAAACGCGACTCGACCAAATGGCGCAGCTCGTCCTCCGCTCGCTGGTAGTAGTAGAGCGAGGCTGCGATCCCCGTCACCAGACCGGTCAACACGATCCAGGAGACGACTGACCAGGTGTATCGAATTAGACGAGCCGAAGTGGTCGACATCTACGCATTCAGTTTTTTCCAAGGTCCTGCGACGTGCCCGTCGCGCAAGGGACCGTTCCGAGCGACAATACGACACATGGCGCACCCCAACCTGTGCGCAAAAAGGGTGGGCAATAGTAAGGATTTCACGGTCATGAGGTCAAGCCAAGTGTGACGGGGTGAGTGGAGGTGTGGGTGATATTGGGTGAATGTGCTGTGTGGGGTAAGTGAGTGTTTCGGGAGAGGTTTGGCAGTAATTGTCGGTCCGTTTGTCGCGGCCGATGTCCATCGCACGAAGGCCGTGCGCATCGGTCCGCACGATCGTCGCGAGGCTGTTATTAGTTCGGAAAAATGCTTGAAAAGCGAGTCGAACTCCGTTTCATCCGCTGGAGGGCGTGGCTATACTCTCTGTCTGCTTGCATCGGCGATGACAGCATGGTGACTGGCGAAGCGGGTCAGTCCCGTACGGATTTCCATGTTGGTGGTGTCGTGCGACAAGGGGGAAGGTAGGCGTCAACCGTGCTCCGGGCCGGCTGGCGCGGGGCACGTAGGCAGCGAAAGCCCGCTGGTGGGACGGCAGTGGTCCGGCGCGGCGGCAAGAGAGGGAATAACGACATGGTGGAGAACCGTGGAAGACTGATGTGGGCGAGCTTTCTGACGCTCATTGCGGCGGGCATGGGCTTTGGCGTGCGGACCGGAACGCTCGCAGAATGGGCGAAAGATTTTGGATTCACACAGCTCGAGCTAGGCACCATCACTGGGGGTGGTTTGGTCGGCTTCGGGGTGGTGATCCTGGGCGCCAGCATGTTCATCGACCGTGTCGGCTACAAGGCCATCCTGCTGCTCGCATTCCTGTTGCACGTCCTCTCGGTGATCATCACGCTGGCGGCGACGCCGGTCTATCAATCGATGGGAAAGGATGCCACGTATTGGTGCCTGTATATCGGCATTTTCATCTTCGCGATCGCCAATGGCCTCTGTGAAGCGGTGATCAACCCGTTGATCGCCAATATTTACCCCGAACGCAAGACGCACTACCTGAACATCTTGCACGCCGGTTGGCCGGGCGGCCTGATTTTAGGTGGTATCGTTGGGTATTTGTTGTTGGGGACGAATGCCAAGCTAACTCAGCTACGTTGGGAAATAGTCCTGGGACTCTATTTAATTCCGTGCATTTGGTACGGCTTGATCGTGTTGAAGGAGCACTTTCCGGAGTCGGCGGTCAAAAAAGCGGGCATTACGTTTGGACAGATGTTGGCTGAGTTCGCGTCGCCAATTCTGCTGTTCCTGTTGGTGTTGCACGCGTGCGTGGGGTACGTCGAACTGGGCACGGACAGCTGGATTACGAATATCACGGAGGCCATGACGGGAAATGGATTTCTGTTGTTCATTTACGCGTCGGCGATCATGTTTGTGTTGCGCTTCTTTGCTGGCCCGATAGTTGAGCGAACCAATCCGCTGGGCTTGTTGTGTCTGAGTACGGTTTTGGGAACAACCGGACTGCTGTTCTTGAGCTCAGCCAAAACGGCGATGATGGCTTGGCTGGCGGTCACCATTTATGGGTTTGGCAAGACTTTTTTGTGGCCCACGATGTTGGGAATCGTCGGCGAGCGTTTCCCACGCGGTGGGGCATTAACGATGGGGATGATCGGCGGCGTCGGTATGCTTTCGGCAGGCCTGCTGGGCGGACCTGGCATCGGTTACAAGCAGGACTACAATGCCAAGCAGCATCTCGAGGAGCTCAGTCCGCCGGCCTATGAACGCTATGCGGCAGCGACCGAGAATGGCTTCCTTTTTTTCCCAAAAGTACGCGGTCTCGATGGTCAAAAGGTCGGTGTGTTGCTCGATTCCAACGGCCCTGCGGCGACCTTGGAGAGTGATATCAAGATCTTCCAAGACCGTAACGAACCGGTTCCCGCCGGGATGCGAGATTTGCATTCCTGGTGGGAGGCAACCGGTAGGCCTCATTCGACGGAAGACAAACTGCCCGTCGAGGAATCCCGGATCTTCGGAGGACAGATGGCGTTGCGGTTAACGGCGGCGGTGCCAGCGTTCATGTTTGTCGGTTATCTGCTGCTTTTCTTGTATTTCCAAGCTCGTGGAGGTTACACGACGGTCGAAATCGGCGCGGACGGTCAGTCGCACGAGACTCGGCACCACCCGAACGCAGAGGAGGCCTACGAGACTGGCGAGCGCGGACCGACATCGGGGCAAGCGTGACGTTCAACGATCAAGTCGTCGCCGTCGCGTTGCACCCGGACGAATGCCGGCAGATTGATGAAGCGAGGGACGTCGCGGCCTCGGGCAAGTGCGGCAATTTGTTGCCAGTGATTGAAGGTCATGTCCTTTAGCGGCCACGCTTGTCGATGCCAGTATCGCACCAGGGCTTCTCGGCAGAGATGCTCGGGTGCTTGCTGTAGTGGCCGGCAGTCCAGGCGGTTTGCTCGCGCGGCGTTCTGAGCCAGGCAGCGATCCAGCAACTCTTCGGCTAGTTCTTGAATCAGGTCCTGGGCTTCACTGGCAATCCGTGAGAGCTTCAAGAGGGCGTCACGGACACCGGGGTAATAGTCCGTTTCCAGCTGCGGCAACAGTTCATTGCGAATGCGGCTTCTGAGGAATTGGCGCTGACGATTGTGTTCATCGTGACGATATGTTTGCCCGAGGTCGTGCAAGTAGGTCAGCAATTGTGCGCGGTGGAAACGCAGTAGAGGGCGTACGAGTGTGACGGCCGGACTCAGTGGACGCACGCTGGGCATGCCAGCTAGGCCGGCCAGGCCCGAGCCACGCAGTACTTGCTGCAGGACGGTTTCCACTTGATCATCGGCTGTGTGACCGGTGACGAGATATCGCGCCCCGCATTGTTCGGCGATCTGCACGAGAAAGGTGTAGCGTAAGTGCCGTGCCGCAGACTCCAACCCTTCCCCGCGCGCGGCGTCCTGGAGGCGAAGGGGGTCGGCATGGCCCACCTGGCAATCGAGATCCCATTGGCGGCAAAGGGTTTGGACAAATTCCCCGTCGCGATCCGACTCGGCACCGCGCAGGTGGTGATTAAAGTGAGCCACCGTTAGGCCGTGAGATGGTAGATGAGCGGCTTGCAGCAGTCGCAGCAGCGCAACACTATCCGGGCCTCCCGAGCACGCAATCAACACGCGTGGCTCGGTGCGGAACCGGGTCCAATGCTGGTCAAATTGCCGCTGAAGCGGGGACATGAAGGCGAAGCTAAAGGGCGTTCAGAATGATTAGGTAAACCGGGATGCTTGATCGTAGGGAACCGCGCCATGATGGCGGCGAGTGTGAGTTGCAGTTTGCACGTCCTCTGGTAACATACTACCGGCCAAGTAGGAGGGCATGCGTGCCGTCGGTGCTTGGGTGTTTGAGTTATAACCGATCGCGAGCGGCCTGGCGGGCCGTCGACGGTCGGAAGGTTCAACGACGATCGGAAAATCTGCTTAGGAATGTGGCTTTGGAATCTCGGACCATGCTGGATCACTGCTTAATCGTTGTCCTCAGGGGTATCGCTTCCCTGTTGGGAGGATGGATCCCACAGACGATGGCCGCTTGGCAGCCGGCGGCAGATGCGCCGTCGCCCGTTCAACTGCGTCGTCGTGGACGTCGGCGGCACCGAGGGGGGCGCGTCGCGATCGTAACGCGGTGTGACGCCGTGGGCCGTTGGGAGTGGCAATGGATGTCGGCGCCTGGCGGGATCGAGTTGACCGGCATCATCCGCCATCGGCTGAATGACTGCTGGATCCAAGGCGACTTGTTGTCAACGGCGAGGAGAACACGGGCATGGTGCGCGGCCAGGACGCTTCGGGGGCGATGGCGGTCGGTCCATGACCGAGGAATCGGTGCGGATGTGTCCCCTGCGGACCGAGTACTGGGACATGGCGAGAGCATGCGCCAGTTCCGCTGGCCGTAGCCGAGGATCTCGACTTGCACGCTGTCTGAACGATGGGCCTGAGCTCTTTTCCGATCCCCGATCTGGCGATCTGGGGGCCTGTCACGCGTTGCGCGACTTGTCGCTGCCGATGGCGCCGAACCTTTCGACGGTGACCCTTGCCATTGCTGCCGCGTTTTGCGGAGTGTCCGGCTGACCGTGTCGGCTCGGCTCCGCCGAATTGAGCGACGAATGGATCTCGACGTACAGCGCCGTCTTGCCTGGTGAGCCGGTACGCGGTGCAGAGCGAGTTTTCCCCGAAGGAGAGCGACGTGTCGCAGTGGATCATTATCAGCGCGTCACCGCATCCGGCCCTCGTGTCGGCCGGCAGTGCCTTGGTCGGTGCCGTTTTGTCATTCGTAGGCGTCAAGTTGTTGGATCGGCTGCGCCGCAAGGACGCCGAATCGGAAGCACGCTCGGTCATCGAACGAGCTCACCTTGACGCGGCCAACTTGGTCAAGGAATCGCAACTGAAGATCAAGGAAGAGAGTATTCAGCAAAAAGCCGATCTGGATCGTGAGATGAATAAGCTCCGCGATCAATTGCGGGAACGCGAGCGATCGTTGGATAAACGACAGGAATCAACCGAGCAGCAGGCAGAGCATTTGCGCAAACAGGAGCGAATTGTCGAAGCAACACAGCGGCGACTCACAGAAAAGATTGAGGACGCGGACAAACGGTCGACGGAATTAGAAAAACTGATGGACCGTCAGCGTCAGACGCTGCATGAACTGAGCGGCCTGAATCGCGATGAGGCGACATCTCGACTGCTGCAAATGTTGGAAAAGGAATTGCAGCACGAGTCGGGCACGGTGATCATGCGACATCAGAAGAAGATTGAGGAGACGTGTCGGCAGCAGGCACGAGAACTGCTGATAACCACCCTGCAACGCTACGCCGCGGCACATACGGCCGAGTCGACGACGAGCAGCGTGGATATTCCCAACGACGAGATGAAAGGGCGGATCATCGGCCGCGAGGGGCGCAATATACGGGCTTTCGAAAAGGAGACGGGAGTTGACGTGATTATTGACGATACACCGGGCGTGGTGATCGTCAGTGCATTTGACCCGGTCCGCCGCGAAATCGCTCGGCAGGCACTAATCAAATTGATTGCCGACGGGCGCATTCATCCCTCGCGGATCGAAGAAGTGGTTGTCGAAACGCGCAACGAGATCGAGCAATACATTCAAAAGCAGGGCGAAGAGGCGGCTCACGAAGCCGACGTCCACGGCTTACATCCCCGAGTGGTCAGCATGTTGGGACGCCTGTGCTTCCGCACGAGTTACAGCCAAAACGTGTTGCGTCATTCGATCGAGGTCGCCTTTTTGACCGGCATGTTGGCCGAAATGGTAGGGCTCGACGGCGACTTAGGTCGGCGGTGCGGATTGCTACACGACATTGGCAAGGCAGCCGACCATGACTTAGAGGGCGGTCATCCCAAAATCGGCGCTGACTTCTTGAAACGCCACGGCGAGGGGCCGCAAGTCGTGCATGCCGCGATCGGCCACCACGACGAGATCGTCATCGAGCACCCATATACGGTGCTGGTGGCGACCGCCGACGCGTGCAGCGCATCGCGACCCGGAGCTCGCCGCGAAACCCTGGAACGGTACATCAAGCGGATGGAAGAGTTGGAATCGATCGCCGGCGGCTTTCCGGGAGTCGAACAGGCCTTCGCCATTCAGGCCGGGCGTGAACTGCGCGTAATCGCGAACGCGCGCGAAACCGATGACGAAACCGCCGCAAAAATCTCACGCGATATCGCGAAGGCGTTCGAAGAGCGATTGACGTATCCCGGGGAAATCAAGGTTACCGTGGTTCGTGAGTCACGTTTTATCGAGGTTGCGCGGTAGCGGCCAACGTTCATCGACCCGCGGCGAGGCACCGCATTGCAAAAGGATAGAGGTGACGTGCGGATTTTGCACATCGGCGACATCGTCGGGCGTCCTGGGCGACGCATCGTGCTGAGCTCGGTTGCCAAGCTTCGGCAGCGCCACCAGATCGATCTGGTTATTGCTAACGCGGAAAACATCGCTGGCGGTTCCGGCATCACGCCCAAACTCTATCGTGAATTGATTGCCGGTGGTATCGATTGTGTGACGCTGGGTGACCATGTCTATCGTCGCCGTGAGATCTATTCGATTTTGGAAGCGGACGAACCCATAGTCAAACCTGCCAACTTTCCGGCCAACGCTCCCGGCAAGGAATGGACGCTTGTGACCGCGCGCAACGGAATCACGATTGCCGTGTTCAGCCTGTTGGGCCGCGTCTTCATGCGACCGGTTGATTGCCCTTGGGCCGCCGCGGATCGCGTACTGCAGCATATCCCCGCTGACGTGCGTATCCGCTGGCTCGATTTTCATGCGGAAGCGACCAGTGACAAACAGGTGATGGGGCGGTACCTGGACGGGCGCGTGACCGCCGTCTTGGGGACGCACACGCACGTGACGACAGCCGATGAACAGATCCTACCCGGTGGTACTGCGTTTCAATGCGATATCGGGATGACCGGTCCGCACGATAGCATACTCGGTCGTCGAATTGACTGCGTGATGGAGACGACCACCACATTTCGGCCGACACAATTCGAAGTAGCCACACATGATGTGCGGTTGCACGCAACCCTGGTTACGGTGTGCCGGGAGTCCGGCAGGGCCACGGCCATCGAGCGAGTAGAAGTTCGTGACGATGCGGCAGCGTCCGAGTTACGTGAAGATGCGTAAGCGCGCGTAGCAGCGATCCGTGGCTGCTTCGCTGCTAGCGTGCACGATGCACGCGGCTTGAGTGCAAAATTGCCTTTTCGATGTGCGACAAGTGCGCACGAACAGTGCAGTATCCACACGCTTCTTGATGCCGATGGCTCCTTCTGCCAACGTGTTGGCTATTCTTTGTTCTCGACTCCGGGCCGCATTGACACGATTTTCATCCTTCGTTAGAGTCGTTCGATCGTTCGACGGGGTCGCCAGCCGCTGGCCATACCTCTGAGAGCCTACATCTGCAATTCGTTACTCTCATCCGAGCAAAGTCCCTTTTCTCATGAATCGAATTCAGCTGTTGGATCATCATCCACAATTGGCGCGGCAACAAACGACAACGCCTCGTCGAAGAAAGCTTACACACGGTGCATCCTCACGTCCAAAGCAGCAGAGCTTCTTTGTTCCGATGCATTATGAACCGAACTATGCGTATCCGCTGTTGGTCTGGTTGCATGGTCCCCAGGATGGCCATCAACAGCTCAAGCGAGTCATGCCGCACGTGAGTGTCCGCAACTATGTCGCCGTGGCACCCGCATCGGTCGAAGCCACGGGAGCGCGGGCCGAGTATGCGGAATCGCCCTGGCAGCAGAATGAAGCCACGATCTTTGCCGCCTTGCAGTGCGTCGAAGAGGCCATCGAACAAGCGCAGGCTCGCTTCAACATCAATCGTCTGCGAGTATTCTTGGCGGGAGTGGATGCGGGAGGGACGATGGCCCTGCGATTGGGCATGGCGGCACCCGAGATGTTTGCGGGAGTCGCATCCTTAGGGGGACCTTTCCCGCGTGGAAATCAGCCCTTGGCCAATCTGTTGCAGGCACGCCAGTTGCCCGTTTTGATTTCCCACGGTCGCGACAGCGATGCGTATCCCGTAAGTCAGATCTGCGACGAGTTGCGACTATTTCATGTCGCCGGTATGTCGCTTAATCTGCGACAGTATCCTTGTGGACACGAGCTGACAACCCAGATGCTCAGCGATTTGGATGTCTGGATGATGGAGCTTGTGACCGGAGTCCGTTCACAGGATACTTCGTCACACTCGCCGCTGTCATCCGACGATCGAAACTAGCGCCGCCATCGTCCACGTCGCGGAAATGGTTCCGCGGATGCTTCGCTCAGGAACCGATGTTGGTGCGTTTCTGGCGGAGGCGTGGAACGAGATCAACGACCGGGGATCGTCAGGTCGCGCGGTCATCTGACTTTGGGGTGACGACTCGCCGACGATTGACCGTCTCGTGTGCGCATGCCGCCACCGAAGGTGGCCGTGACCACGAACCGTCGGATCACATTGACACTGCGGTACGAAATCAGTACAACCACCCCGCGCTCCACCGCGATTGATGTTACTGCCAGCCGCGAGTGCACGCGCTTGAAGGACCCCGTGGAGCCGGCAGAAGGGAACCTCGCACATGACAACTCACCGAATACGGAATTGCTCGGCGACCGAGACAAATCTGGCGACTTTCTGTCAGGAATTGCAGTGCGCATTTGCTGCGGAACTCACTAGGAGTCGTGTTCAACTGCATTGTGAAGTGGACACAGATTTGATCTGCGAGTTTCCAAGAACACTTGTTCGGCAGATCCTCAGTGAATGGATTGAAGAGGCGTTGAGCGAAATGCCCGACGGAGGAGAGTTGGACATATCGGTTGTCGCGGGCGCAAGCGGATTGGAAATCGAGGTCGCCGACTCGCGTGAAACAGACTTACACGAGACACGCGAATATTGGCACCGTCACCTGCAAATCCCAACGGGGAAATCCAACGATTTGCTAACGGCGAACGAGCTGCGACTGGAAACTTCGCTGTGCCCTCAAGGTGGAGTGGCACGGACGGTGGTGATCCCCGCAGTCCACATGGCGACTCAGGGTACGTCACTCCCGATGTCGCGAAAGGCAGCCTGACGGCCGCACATCCATGCGTTCACCATGGCCGCATGTAGGCGAAGGCCCTCTTCACTCCACGGGTGTTGTCGATGCAATCCGTTTGGCAAGCGACGCAACAGGTCAAGAAACAACTGGATGCTTTGCCCAGTTGGCTTGGCATGCTGATGGCCGTCATGTTGATTTTGATCGTGGCCCTGCTAATCTGGCAGCTCCAGTCGGCATGGGCAACGCCCGCAGTCGGTGACTATCTTTTGGACGGTCGCAAGTTCACCGATAGCCAGTTGGGGCCCATGGTGCAGGCCTTCACGAAAGCGAAACTGACAGGTTACGTGGTCGACGATCATCGCATTCGCGTACCCGATCGCCAAATGTCCCAGTATTTGAGCGCCTTGGCGGAAAGCGACGCGCTGCCCCGCGACTTGCAATCTCACACTGCCGCCGCCTTGCAACAGAATCATCTCTTCGAATCGGACCGCGATCGACGACAACGTTTTCGACACGCTCGAGAGCGCGACTTGGCGCAAGCGATTCGAAACATGGACCAGGTGGATGACGCGATGGTCCAAGTTGATGAAGTGGAGCAGCGAGGCTTTCAGAACCAGCGGATCATCACGGCCAGTGTGGCCATTCTGCCGGCCGACTTGCACGTGCTCGACCGTGGGCAGATTCAAGCGATCCGCCACCTGGTGGCCGGCGCCATAGCAGGCATGAAACCGAACGACGTACATATCACCGACCTACGATCGGGCCTGGTCTACGGGGGTCCGGATGACCAAAATGTAGCGGTGCCCGCGGCGGAGGAATATCTGCGTGTCAAACGAGCGGTCGAACGTGAATGGACGGAAAAAGTAACACGTGTCTTGAGCTTTGTTCCGACAGCTCAAGTGGCTGTGGAGGCCGAGTTCGCGACTCCGCGCACGGGCGTTGATGCATCTCAGGCAGTGCTTACCGAAGCGGAACACTTGGCGATTTCGATCGCCGTTCCCGAGAGTTATTTGGAGAGCCTTTGGCGGCGTCGTGCCGATTCGTTGCAACGTTCCAGCACGTTCCGTCCGTCCGCGGGCCAGTTGCAGGCCGTCCGCGAAGAGATGGAAGCGCAGATTCGGGCCGCAATTCTCGGCCTCGTCCCCGACCACATCGACATGGCGTCGGCGGTCACCGTCACGACTTTCGAGGATTTTTCACCGTCCGCTCGGTTCGGTTGGGAGAGTTGGCCGAAGTGGGTTGCGGTGGTTGTCGAGCACAAGGCAGCTTGGGTGATTGTGATTGCCGCCGGCGCGATTGTGGGACTGGCGACGAGGATGTGGCGACGGAGCTCGCCGCCAGCGGACGGGACAATTTCGATTCACTCCTATCAATCGAGCGATGGTGATGTATCGCTTGTGCCGCCAGCGAAAAACCTGGGAATGGATTTGGACGAAGGGCAGCTGCGAGCGACGTTGACCGATTTGGTGCGTGAGAATCCGGACGGAGCCGCAGAAATCCTGCATCGATGGATCGAAAAGGCGGGTTGATGGCAGTCGAGATGATGAACATCAATGAGTCGAGTTTGCGCAAAGTTGCGCTGCTGGTCGCAAGTTTGGACCGAGAGACGGCAGATCGATTACTGGACCAATTCTCGGAAGACGGAGCCCAGGCGGTTCGCAACGCGGTCCTGGCCCTGTCGACCATCGATGGGGCGGAGCAGCGCGAGGTGATCCGCGACTTTCTTGCGGCCGACGGACGCGAACTCAACCTGCGTTTCCCCTCAGCTCTATTGCCCCACGGAGCGTTGCCGAACACCGCGGCTGGGATGCGGGCCGCTGCCCACGTGGACGCGGACACACCAAGCAAAGTAGCGGGAAAGCCATTGGACCGTGCCTCTGAGCGGTTGATCGCAGAGTGTTTATGTGGCGAGATGCCGCAAGCCATCGCAGTCGCACTGGCGCAACTGTCAACACAACGGGCTTCGGAAGTGGTGGCACATTTGCCGGCGACGTTGCAGGCGCAAGTGCTTGAGCGATTGGTCGAATTCGATCCCGCCAATGCCTTGGATCTTCCCGACATCCGCGACGAATTCTATCACTGGCTAAATGAGCAAATTGAGCGCTCATTGCATCGAGCTGAATTGGCCGCGCGGTTGGCAGCCATCCTGGAGGCAACTCACTCGGGGACACGGCAGCGTATCTTGCACAACGTTTCGAATAGCGATGCACGCTTGGCCAAGGAGTTGCAGCATCAGCTGGCTGCGATCTCCTGCTCCCCCGACTAGCGTCCGCTTTGGGCTTGCAATCGGACTCCATTTCGGCGACAGTCCGACCCGCCTTAGCCGTCCCGTGAATGGAGTCGCTGCCGGAGGCGGCCAGCCGGGTAGGTCAAATACGGATGCGGGGACGCGTAAAATGTCCGACCAGGAAGAAATCCTTGAGTTTCGCCGCCCTGAGACGAACGCCACGAAGGCCGTCTTCCGCCACGGGCAACCGTCCCCCGGTGACAACCCGAAGACGTCGGAACCACGAAACTCGGAAGACAGCCAACGGCAGGTCCTACCGCTGATTGGACGCGGCGGTCCCGAACCCTTTCAATGGCACGATTTGCGCGACGAGCAGCCGTTGTGTCCTGTGCAGATCCGATTAGGGGCCAGCCGACTGCGTCCGGGTGAGGCGAACCCGCCCGCTGCCGGATCGATTGTCGTCCTGGATCGCTCGGTGAATGAACCGGTAGAGATTGTCGTTGCCGGCGAGGTCGTGGGGTGGGGACAGCTGGTCGTTGCCCAGAACAAACTAGCGATACAGGTGTGTCAAGTGAAACGCCGTTCACCCGCGAAAACTGCGTGAGCGGCGCCGACACAAACCTTGAACGCGACAAGTGTAAGTAGCGACTCGACGTTCCGCAAACAGCGAGCAGATGGATGCCGATGGCAGTGCGAAGAATCGTTGCCCTAATTTTCGTGGTGAGCGGATGGAACGCGCGTCTGTCGGCTGAAGGTGTGCCGACACTCGCGCGGCCGAGCCCGCGAGCCTATTATCCGAACACGCGTCACACGAAGCCATCCGACAAATGCCGTCGCGGCCTGCGCCATCGGAGATCGTGGGACAAGAGACAGCAGCAGCTCGACGTTTGCCGCCGCCGACCTTCAAGCGATTCGCAAGCCAAATGGCCGGAGCTGCCAACAAGAGTCCCAGCTGGATCGCCGGCCGACTTGCCATAGTGCTAATGCTGTTCTTCGGCCTGATTGGCGTCCAAAAACTCTTTCGACCAGGCCAACGTTCGGCGTTGCCGGCGGGCATGATCCAAGTCTGTGGCAAAGTCGCTCTGGATTCCAAACAGTCATTGCATCTCGTTCGCATCGGTCAGCGGTTGTTGGTCCTGCTGGAATCGCCACAAGGAGTGCAACGTATTGCCGAGATTACCGATCCACAGGAAGTAAGGCAGCTGCTCGATCCCCGTGGCACCGCCCCAGCAGATATCCAATCACTGAATGTCGGGCAGGTGTTGGCGCATTTTCGAGGCCACGAGAATTCATTGGCATGAGAGACGCTCGCTCAAAACCATGCAGCCGATCGATCCTTGGCCCAACGGGCAAACGCATGTGGCCCGCGTGGCGATGGCTGTTGGCTGGATGTCTTTGTTGTGTGTGTACGTGCGTGAGCTATGCCGAGGACGTCGATGTCGCAGCGAGCGAACCAGTTCAACTCGTTAGCGCGCACGCGGATGCCGTCCCCAACACAGGTAACGCGTCGGATGCCCCCTTCAGTGACTCGCCGGTCGCCGGCATGGAGCTGACCGAATCTCTAGCGAAATCATTGCCGAAAGGATTTGATCGCTGGGTTCAACCGGAGCGTTTCGCCTATTCGGCTCAGCTGGTTGTCACGATGACGGCGCTCGGCTTGATTCCGGCGCTACTGTTGATGACTACGTCTTACGTGCGAATCTCCATTGTCTTGTCCTTGCTGCGGCAGGCCTTGGGCAGCCAGCTGTTGCCGATGCAAGCGACAACCGCTTTGGCGATGTTTTGCACGGGCGTGGTGATGCTACCGACGTGGAAATTGGTCCACGAACGCGCGGTCCTTCCGGCGATCAACGGAGCACAGCCCTCGGATTTGGCGGCACTCTGGGAAAGTGGCGTCCAACCAATTCGCGACTTCATGATTCGTCAGATCGATACGAATGCCAACGCCGACGATATTCATCTCTTCATGCGGCATCTTACGGCCGCGGAGGACTATCCAACGTCGTACGATCAGGTTCCCCTGAGTGCGCTGCTACCCGCCTTTGTGTTGAGTGAGTTGAAAACCGCCTTCTTGATTGGTTTCCAGATTTATCTGCCATTCTTGGTGATTGATTTGGTGGTTGCTGCGGTCACGACTTCGATGGGGATGTTCATGTTGCCTCCACATATGGTCTCGCTACCACTGAAACTGTTGCTATTCGTGATGGTGGATGGCTGGCGGTTGATTGTGGAAATGTTGATCAGCAGTTTCCAATAGAGATATGTGGAGTTTGAAGATAAAGGAAGCCGGATGGATTTTCCACTCGTCGAAATCGCACAACGAGCGCTATTGACGGCACTGCTACTCGCGTCACCGGTGCTGGCCGTGGGGATTGTCATGGGTTTGTTGACCGGAGTATTACAGTCCGTGACACAAATCCACGATCAGGCACTTAGCTTCGCGCCCAAACTGATTGCGGTGTTGGTCGTGTTGGTGCTGTTGTTGCCGTGGCTCATGCAGTACCTCACGCAGTACGCGGCTGACCTGTTTTCGTTGGCGGCCGGATAAGGCGACCGCTATCAACGTAAGTCGCGAAAGAAAGCGAATCGAGTTTATTATGCCTAACGTCCTGGTTGTGGCCCTACTGATCTTTGGGCGAATGTTCCCCTTAGCGGTCATGTTGCCCAAGGTGTTTTCGGCAACCGCCTCTCGCTGGTGGGGCGTCGGCTTAACGTTCATCGTGTCGCTGTCGCTTGCGCCAAAATACGCCGCGTCGGCAAGCTGGAGTGGTGACGTTGATTGGACCTTGGCGATCGCTCTATTGCGAGAGGTCGTCTTGGGACTGGCGCTGTGCCTCGGGTTTGTCGTACTGCTGGCTGGCCTGTTTTTTGCTGGAGCATTCCTCAGTCAACTTTCCGGCATTAACTTTCCGGAAACCGCAGACCCGCAGCAGCGGGGTTCGGGTGAGAATTCGCTGCAACGCTACCTGAGCTGGTTCGCGCTGGCGGTGTTTTTGATATCGAGCGGCCACCGGCAACTTGTCGAATCGCTAATCGATTCATTCGATTGGGTCCCCTTGGGGGACTCCCTGCCACTGGTAGCTCCCGTACCCTTGGCCGGCGAAATGTTGACCCAATGTTTTCAGTCCGGGTTGCGTGTTGCCGCGCCCGTGGCCTTTTGCTTGATGGTCTCGTCGCTACTGGTCGCGATCTTGGCTCGTACGCTCCCGTCGCTCGGGGCTTTCGGCGTGGGAATCGGAGTCAACCTGCTTGTATTACTGCTTGTGAGTTGTCTGTCGATTGAGGCGATGGCCACCGCCTATCAACAATCATGGTCGTCGGGAGTCGATCGGTTTGTGGCGGTCTGGTCTGGCCAGGCAGGGAGTGGCCCGTGAGTGATGCCGACCGGGGCGAACACGCCGCGTCTCCGCACCGGCGACACGAGGCCCGACAGCAGGGACGTGTCCCGCGCAGTGCGGAGTTCGTCTTTGCGATGGTGTATGCCAGCACCGGAGGGATGGTTTTGCTGTATGGTCCCACATGGTTTACGCAGATACGCGAACGCCTGCGTCAGCAGTTGACGGCGGCCTCGGGGCCAATGACGGATCCGCTGTACCATTTGCAGCACACGCTCGTTCAACTCGGCTGGTGGTTGTTGCCGTGGCTATTGGTGATCGTTGTGGCGGCGATCGTCGGGCATTGGGTCCAGCACGGGCCATTGTGGTTGCCCCACCGCTTGCAGCCGGATTGGGGGCGGCTGAGTCCCGGACGCGGCGTCCAACGCCTGCTTCGGCCTCAGGGCTTGGCAACGTTCTTCCTCTCGGTCAGTAAAATCAGCATTCTGGGCGGACTTGTCGCTTGGCTAGTCTTTCAGCAGTGGGACATCCTGATGCAGCTGTCGAGTGGAGCGTTTGAAGACAGCGTGCATGCCGGTACGACGCTACTGGGACGCTGCGCTGCGTGTCTGGGAATAGGATTGCTGATTTGGGGTGGCGTTGATTTTGCATGGCAACTGTTCCAACACGAGCGAGATTTGCAGATGACGCCCGAGGAACTGCGCGAGGAAGTCAAAGCCGTACACAACGATGTATCCGCTGCACGTCAACGGCGACAATCAGCGCGATGAGTTATCGGCGTTTCATTTTAGTCCGAGATCGGATAGCCATACCTGATCGCATAATCCGACCAACGATTCATGATCTCCTCACCAAGTTCAGACGGTAACTCGTACCGATTTGTCCGATGAGCTGCGCTTTGCCCTTGTCATCTCCTGCAGTTGCGGCCTTACGACTTCAAAGTCGCCCAGCTGCAGATGCTTATACGCTTGCTCGAGAACCGCCACGGGGTCCTGCACCAAATCCTCGTAACGCAAATCGAAAATTTGATCGGATCGTAATTCGGCACGCTGCTCTTCAAACGCCTTGTACATCCGTTCGAAGGCCGCCAGCACATAAGCCTTCAGCTGACGATTGTGCGGACACTGGAGCCCTTGGGCCTCGTCGAGTACTTCCCATAGTTTGATGGTGGAGGGATATATCGACAGGGGATTGCGGACGATGTGTATGAAGCGGGCGTGTGGATACATTTGCGCGAGCAGACTGATGCGCGGTGTGTGTGGGTGACTTGAGGATCAGCCGCTTGTGGTGCCGCAGCGTCAGGCTCCGTAAGAACTGATTCAACTTGTCCTGCCAATCGCGCAACGCGTCCGCCGATAAGGACTGTAAGTCCAGATACTCCAAAAACTGATCGGGCTCGTTCGGAAATGCGATTCGCAGGTAAGGCGACAATGCCCCCAGTGCGGAGTACGAAATTCGTCTTCTTGGGGCGAATCCCAGCCGGTCCGCACGTTGTCCATCGGACGTCGCGACGGCATCAGAAACCAGGCGAGGCGGGGCAGCCAGGATTCGGTCAGCAAAAAATGGTTTGCCGCGAAACATTCGTAGGTCGTGGGGCTGTAGCAAACCTTCGGTCGCACGACATCAATTCGTGCAAATACGTCGTGCCGCTACGCCAGTGCCCCACGATGAAGACAGGGGCTTCCAGCACTTCGGTGGCCGCTACCTGGCGCTGATACTTCCAACGGTTCAGGACACTCATCGTCGAGTTAAACAGGGACAGCCCGGTGACGGTTGTTGCTAATCCCCATCGGAAGGGGTGAATGCGGAAGTGATTGTGCCGCACGAGGCGAAACCAATCGGAGAACCGCATGCCGTGCCAAAAGCGCGGTGCCCAAAAGGGATATTTCGACCGAGACGCATGGAACAAGGGCATTCTACCACCGCTATCAGTATCAAGCATTGCCGGTGCTGACTCAAAGCGACCTGGACACTGAAGCGTACTTCGAGTACTTTCCCGCCGCACTTCAAGTTAACTTTTCGTTTTTTCTTTGACGTGTCCATGGCGGGCACCGGTTCCAACGCAGGTCGATCCACCATGCCGCTTGTTGCTCGTATCAAGGAATTGCTGCTGCCCGTGGGGCTGCTGCTTTGCCTCCTGGTGGTCATGGCGCCCTTGCCGTCGGGGATCCTGGATGTGTTGCTGGTGGCGAACTTAGCGCTGTCGCTGATCGTCCTGCTCACCACGATCCACGTTGGTGCCCCGCTGGAATTTAACGTTTTTCCCACCGTTTTGTTAGCCACGACGCTGGGACGCCTGGTTTTAAATGTGGCGACGACACGCCTGATTCTCACGCAGGCCGCCGATGCGGGATTGGATGCCGCCGGGGGGGTAATCCGCAGTTTCGGTGAGTTTGTCGCAGGCGATCAGGTCCTGGTTGGCATGGTCCTATTCTGCATCATCGCGGTGATTCAATTCGTGGTCATCACCAAAGGAGCGACACGGATTAGCGAAGTGTCGGCCCGTTTTGCGCTGGATGGCCTGCCTGGCAAGCAAATGGCGGTGGATGCCGACCTGAACGCCGGTTCGATCGACGAAGCGGAAGCGCGACGTCGTCGGGCGGAGATTTCGCGGCAGGCGGATTTCTACGGGGCGATGGACGGTGCCAGCAAGTTTGTGCGTGGTGATGCCATCGCCAGCGTGTTTATTACGCTCATCAACATCGCCGGAGGATTGGCGCTGGGTGTCCTGCAATACGGCATGACGCCGGCGGAAGCTGCTTCGATCTTTACCAAGCTGACAATTGGCGACGGCTTAGTGAGTCAACTGCCGGCCCTGTTGATTTCTTTGGCTGCCGGTTTGTTGGTGACACGAAGTACGCAGCGGACCAATTTGCCACTTGAATTCATTCAACAGCTCATTGCGCGGCCTCAAGTCTTGGCTGTGGCGGGTTTGTTTCTGGGATTGCTGGTTGTCACTCAGTTACCCACCGTACCGTTGGTGCTGTTAGGCAGTTCGTGCATCGGCGCGGCTCTGCTGCTGAACCGTCGGCCTCCTGTGGAAGTCAAGCCGGCGCGCTCGGAATCGGCGAAGGCCAAGCCGCAGAAACTGGAACCTCGCATTGAAGAGTATTTGAACGTTGACCCCGTCGAATTGGAATTGGGGCTGAGTCTGGTGCGTCTGGCGGACGCAAAACGAGGCGGCAATTTGCTGTCGCGCATCACGCAACTTCGTCAAGCGGTGGCATCCGAGCTGGGGTTGGTGTTGCCGAAAGTCCGGATACGCGACAACCTGCGTTTGCCCGAAGACCAATATCGAATCAAGATTCAGGGGAATCCGGTGGCAACTGCTCAGCTGCCGGTGGGCAGCTACTGGACGACGGGATCGGGTTACACCGGGGTGAACGGGTCCGCCGCGTTGCTACGGCACCCCGCCTTTCGCCTGCCCTTAGAACGCGTAGACCGCGATCACCTGACCGAAGTGCAAAGCGCGGGGCAGCCTTTGTTGGATACGACTGCCATCCTATTGCACCATCTGCGACAAGTGGTCTCTCGCCATGCAGCTGACCTACTGACGCGTGACGCGACGAAACATCTGATCGAGGAAACACGCCGGCTGTGTCCCGCGGTCGTCGAGGAATTGGTGCCGGCGGTCCTCAAGTTAGCGGATATTCAACGCATCCTACAGCGGCTGCTGCTTGAGGGAATTTCCATTCGGCAGTTGAGCACAATCCTGGAGACTCTCGGCAACGAAGCACCGCGCATTCGCAATGATGTGGAGTTGACCGAGCGCGTTCGTCATCGCTTGGCACGCTCGATTTGCGCCCATTTTCGCGATGACCGAGACCGCTTGCACGTCGTTACTCTTGATCCGGCACTGGAAGAACGCATATTGAAAGCGGCTCAGCTGACGGATCGCGATGTGATGGTGGGTCTACCACCTCAAGAGGGCGACGCCTTGTGCCGATCGATCGACGGAGAACTTGCCGTGTTACGTCAGCAAGGTCGACCGGAAGTGCTATTGGTGCGGCCCGAGGTGCGTCCTGCGGTCCGTCGATTGACCGCCAACTCTATGCCGCATCTCTGTGTGCTCAGCTATGCGGAAATCACGGCGGACACGAAAGTTGTGTCGTTGGGAATTGTCAGTCATTCACAGGAGCAGTAGAACGACAATGCAAGTACGAACTTATCGTGCTCGTTCCCTGACGGAGGCGTTGCAGATGGTCCAACACGAGTTGGGGCCGGACGCGCGTGTTGTTCAGACTCGTGAGCTCCAGACGACTTGGTGGGACCGATTTGCCACGGACGGCAATTCGAGATACGAACACGCCGCCCTGGACCTAAGCCGCTGCCGCTGCGACGACGCAATGGCGGTCCGCAGGAAGACGTGGCACCTTTCCTGGTTGTACATTCCAATGCGCAGGATCCGACCGATCAGCCCTATCGAGTGACGTCCGATTTCCCGCAGGTCCAGACCCAAGTGGATACGGTTTCGCCGTCGGGTGAGGAAACGCCGCTGCCGGCGTCGCAAAGTGCGGTCTGGTTTGAAACCCTGACAGACCTGATCGAAGCGGAAGTGCCGGAAGCGGCGGCTCGGGACTTACTGGCAGCCGTCCGTGCGGACACGAGCCTAACAGCGCCCACGCCCGAGGAACAACGGCGTGCGTTGTTGACGAGATTGGCGATCGATATTTCCACCTGCGGGCCAATTCAAGTTCATGCGGGCTGCCGACGCACGGTCGCTCTGGTAGGGCCGACCGGCGTCGGTAAAACGACGACCATCGCCAAACTGGCGGCGAATCTGCGGCTACGCGAACATCGTCGCGTCGGTTTGATTACCGTCGATACGTATCGCGTAGCGGCTGTCGAACAATTGCGGACCTACGCAGAGATTATGGATTTGCCAATGGAGGTCGTGTCGACGCCGCGCGAAATGAATGCCGCGGTAGCACGCCTGTCGGACGTGGATGTGGTGCTGATCGATACGGCGGGGCACAGCCCACGGGACGCTGTGCAGCTTCAACAACTCAAGTCACTCTTAGCAGAAGCTCAGGCCGATGAAGTCCATCTGGTTGTGAGTTCGGTCTCGTCGACTTCCCATCTCCACCAAATCGTCCACCGTTTCGTGCCGCTAGGCGCGACTGCCGTTGTGATCACGAAATTGGACGAAGCCATGGGCTTGGGCAGCCTACTTCCCGTGCTGCAAAGCTGCCGCTTACCTGTCAGCTACTTGACCTGTGGGCAGAGCGTGCCAGACGACATTGTTATCGCCGACTCCTCATCGTTGTTGTCCGTCTTGACAGGACAGCAACCGATTGCGGCGCTCATTTGAACCTTATCAAAACGACTACGGATATAGCGACTACGGATATCATGCCCGATCAGGCGGAATCATTAAGACGTTTGGTGCTGCAGGCGGCGGCGCAAACCGATACACGCCGCGCGGGCTCGCTGGTCCTGGTGTTTGACACTCCAGCGACGCGGGCGAGCACGCGGTTGAGTACACAGCTGGCCCTCGCATGGCAACGACGGCAGCAGACCGGGGCGCTGGTCGAGATCCGTCGGCACGCGCCGTCCTCGGTTGGCAGAAGTCCGTGGTTGCCGCGTACCACGCTCCGCGAGGTGCTTTGTCGGGATCGGACGCTGCGCGAGGCCTGGCAGACCGGGCCGTGCGGATTGGCGATAGTCCACGGGGATTTGGCGGATGAACCATTACCGAATGAGCATGCGTTGGTAACGCAACTCCAACAGGCGGCGATTCACCAGCGCGTTGTCGTCGACGTCCAAGCGATCGCTGACTTGCACTCATTGCTACCCGCGGCCGATCACTGTGTTTTTGTGAGTGCTGCTGAAACGGATGCCTTGCTGGGAATGTACCGAGCGATCAAAGCGACCGTGCAGCGAGTCGCACAGGCCCGTTGTTGGCTCGCTTTGAAACAAGGGTTCGAGCCATCTTTGGTCGCCGAACTGCAGTCGAGGATTGTGACCACGTGCGACCGCTGTTTGAATTTGGCGCTCGATCCACTGGGCCACGTGCCCTGGGAGCAAACTTCGGGCAACCACGCTGCGAGCGACGCGAAGAGCTCGAGTGATGTAAGTGCGCAGGCTGTGTCCGATCGTCAGGCGTTCGAACAGATGTGTGCACGAATTGAAGCAGCCGACCAGGCAAATCCGCGCCGCCATTTGATGTGCGACGTGGGCTGAAGGCGACGAACGGAACGAGAATCGACGAAGAGAACTTCTCTTCAAGAATAGATGAACAATGATTAACCCCGGGAATCCGCTCGACCGATAACAGGACACAGACGCGTCTGCATTGACGCGTCAAACTGTAGGGAGTGCGAAAACTATAGCGGTTACGACTCAACTCAACTCGCATTAGCTCGTTGATGTTCGGTCGCAGGTCGGCTTCCCCAACCAACTCGAAGGTCTCGTTTTGCGTGACATGGATGTCATCCAACGAGATGCTGGACAGCGAGATTGCCGGTCACGAAGTTCAGGGAGGATTGCATGGCAGTCACGACAGCCACAAAGGTTGTTCCAACCAAGCGGCCTCAGGACGAGGAAATTGAAGCAGTTTGGCGAACCTTCAAAGCGGATATGTCTAACAAAGAACTCCGCAATCGCTTGGTCGAACGCTATCTACCGTTGGTCAAATACAATGGCGAACGCATTTGGGCTCGATTGCCCGACGGCGTCGACCTCGACGATTTGATCTCAGCTGGCGTCTTTGGCCTGATGGACGCCATCACGGCTTTTGATTTGACCCGCGGCGTCAAATTCGAAACGTACTGCGTTCCTCGGATTCGCGGTGCGATGCTCGACGAATTGCGGACGATGGACTGGGTGCCACGTCTGGTCAGGTCCAAAGCGAGTAAATTGTCCGAGGCGACGAAGACGCTGGAGGCAAGGCTAGGTCGACCGCCGAGCGAACAAGAGTTGGCTCAGCACATGGAATTGCCCATGGCGGAACTGGATAAGATGATCTTGGAGGCAAATGCCGTCAACTTGATCAGTCTGAATAAGAAATGGTACGAAACCGATAGCTATAAGGATGTTCGCGAGATCGACATTCTGGAGGACAAGAAGGGCGAAGATCCGACGCGTCGCATCCAAAAGAATGATTTGATGCGATTGGTTACGCGCGGCCTTAATCGGAACGAACGTTTGATCATCATCCTTTACTACTACGAAGAGCTGACGATGAAGGAGATTGGCGCTACGCTCGACCTGAGTGAAAGCCGCGTCAGCCAGATGCACAGTAGCATCGTGCAACGTCTTCAATCGCAGTTGGGCCGGCGGCGACCCGAATTTGGTCATGTTTGACGCCCTGATTGCGTCTCACCCGCGGGCCAGCCGTCGACACGCTGGCCTGCCAAGGGAGTGAATTCGGCTCCGCATTCGGCGCGGTGCCCGAATCTGAATCGTAACGGCAGTCGACCGACTGTTCGCTGCAGGCGATCACGGTACAATCGAAGCAGCTTGGTGCACTGTGGTTCCTTTTTGCCCTCGTTGCTGCTCACGGCATGTGGTCCTCGATACTCTTTCGACGCGTTCTGATCGCTTTCACGACGCTGATTTTGATTTCGGCCATCTTGTTTGCGTTACTCGTATCGCGCGGACAGGAAGGGGAATTGCGAGCGCAGCTGCTCGAGCAGTTGCGGGTTGCCAGCGTGCTGCTGGGCGAGTTGTCGGCTGAAGAGTATGCACGCACGAAGCCGTCGGACGAGGGCGCGTGGGAAGAACACCTGCAGGCACAGGTACGTAGCCTAGCGCAACGACGCAAACTCGCTTGACGCTGATCACCGTCGACGGCCGCGTCCTGGCGGACTCGAACCAGGCGACGTTGGCGGACGTCAATCAGATGGAAAACCATCGGCTGCGTCCGGAAATTCAAACGGCACTCCGTGACGGCTCCGGGTTTTCGCAGCGCTATAGCGCGACGGACGATGAGCTGCAATTCTATTACGCCACGCGAGTTCAGCGAGCAGGGCGACCGCTGGGAGTAGCGCGGGCGTCGTTGTCCCTGCGGACCATCCAAGCGCAAGTACGACGCGGTCAGCTGCGCGTCTGGGCATTTGCCGCGATCGTGGCGGCGCTGGCCACGGTCGGCACGGGTTACCTGCTGGCACGGATCACCAAGCCCCTCATCAAGTTGACTCGAGCTGTGGAACGCATGAGCGCCGGTCACTTGGGCGAACACGTCGAAATTGCTAACCGCGACGAAATTGGCATGCTTGCCCGCGCCTTTAACAGTTTGAGCGACGATCTACAGACGCAAATCGATCAGTTGCGCGAGCGAGGTGATCAGCTCGCCGCGGTTCTGGGTGGGATGGTCGAAGGTGTGATCGCCGTTGATCGTCGAGCCCGCGTCATGTTTGCCAACGATGCCGCCGGACAGCAATTCGATTTTACTGCCGCGGACGCTCGTGGACGTCCACTCCTTACGCTGATCCGTGACGAAACGCTCAATCAATCGGTCAAAAAGGCCATGTCCACCGGCGACGTCGTGAATGCGGAAATTGAACGCTACGTGCCCAGTACCGGCGCCCTGGCCGTGCACGCAACTCCCTTACCCGGTTTGCCCTGCCCAGGGGTCGTGCTGGTGCTCTATGATCTCACGCGGCTTCGCCGTCTGGAATCTCTGCGGCAGGAGTTTGTGGCGAACGTGTCCCACGAACTGAAGACTCCGCTCAGCTCGATCAAGGCGTACGCGGAAACCTTGTTGTGCGGCGCGATTAACGACAAATCGCATAATCTGGAGTTCGTTAAACGGATTGAAGACCAGGCCGATCGCTTGCACCAGTTGATTATGGATCTATTGAGTCTGGCCCGCATCGAATCGGGCGATGAGGCGTACGAGATTCACGACGTTGATATCGAAGAGGCCGTCAGTACATGTTTACAAGAACATCGGCCTGGAGCCGATGCCAAACAGATTGAACTGAGCTCCCAGCCGGCTGACGAGGACCTCGTGGTCCGTGCCGATGACGAAGCCGTACGGCAGATACTCGAGAACTTAATTAACAACGCAATCAAGTACACGCCGGAAGGAGGGCGGGTGACCGTCAGTTGGGGGCGACAGGGGAAATGGGCCTTGATCGAAGTGGCCGATACGGGGATCGGTATTGAGGCCGCACACCTCGATCGACTCTTCGAACGCTTTTATCGTGTTGACAAGGCCCGCTCGCGCGAACTCGGCGGCACCGGACTGGGACTCTCGATCGTCAAACACTTAGCCCAGTTCTTCGGCGGCAATGTCGGTGTCCGCAGTCAGGTTGGCAAGGGCAGTACATTTTGGGTCCAGCTGCCGCTCGCCGAATAATAAGCCGCTCGGTGCGCATTGCGCCCCGCTGAATCCGACTTGCCGTTTCATGCGTTCCAGGCGGAGAGGTCTTCGCCTGTAAACTCGGCGACCCAAGCGTTGGAGTCGGCGAATCGCTCGATCAATCGGCGACGGGCAGCCGGCGTGAGTGGCGGCGCCTGAAATTGTTGGGCAGTCGATTTGCCCAGGACACTCCGTCGCAAAACGCCGTATAAGGCCTGGCGAATGGGCCGAGGGACCCGGGGTAAAAGCTGCTTAACGCCAGGGATCTGCTTAATGCGATCGGTCACTTGGACCCGCACGCGTGACTCGAGAAAACTGTCCGTCCGATTGTCTTGCTGCGGCTTCTGACGGAATGGGGCCGGGTCATCGTCAATCTCCAGAAACCGGCAAACGTTTTGCAGCACTGTCAGAGGATCGTCGCGCAATTGAAACGTAAAGATGCACAACAGCTGTTCACGTGGGAAATGTTCCAGATACTGGCCGATCTGTGTGCGATAGTCGCTGCCGTCCATGCAGATCGGGTCCTCCGTCACGAATTCCTCGAACGTCTGATGAAACGGCTCGCCATAATGACATTCCTTTGACCAGCGGTGGACATAGTGTGAGTACGCCCGCTCGACCGGGTTCCGCATCAAATAGATCAGCCTGGCCGCCGGAGCGTAGTGAGCGATGCGAGCCGCGGCCAAAGGGTACTGCGGCCACTGGGTATAACCGGTTGAACTGTCAAACGCCAATTGGTCGTCGCGAACGTCACGATACAGGTCGCTATACCAGTCAAAGCCACGCTCAAATCGTTCGGGATGCGAAAAAAAGTTGGGTTCGCGCATGCCACAGATGCCGATCGCCGGGTGCTGCGCAATCCACTGCGTCAGAAATGTTGTCGCCGACTTCGCGGCACCGATCATGATGATATCGGGCAGGCGATGATGCTGGGCACAGGACGGAAATGGATCGGACATGGTCTCGATGTGGAATGAACCGGAAGAGAACGGATCTTGCATAGGAATCGACGCCGGACCAAGGGTGACTGTGAGGGATTCTGCTGCTGAATCATATTGCCGCGTGAAGTTCCCGCGAACGATTTGGGAGTACTTCGTTTATCTTACCTAGCTTCTCTAGGCTACTTGGCCACTGATTATTTTCGGCTGACCCCATTTCGCCAAGCGGCGATCCCTTCCGAGCTCGCGAAAGTTTGACACCCTAAGTCCCTTCTCCCGCCGAGAAACGGAGGCTGCTGGCCGGATGAGGGGGCAAAAACGTGGTCTTACGGGTGATGTGCTGGACCGAACGGCCGCCGGTACGGACGAAAAAGGGGCGAAAAATCCCTCGCGGGACTCCCTCTGGCGGGTGTATGCTTCCAGGAGTGGCCCCGGTACGCGGCGAGATTTACGCCCCAATATGCCTAAATCCGCAAACATCACCATTGACACACCATTCCGGTTGGTTAGTCTGAGATGCATACGGGGACTCTGTACAGTCTTTGGGAGACAACATCTATGAAATTACACCGTTTGTTAGCAATCCTTGCAGTTTTTAGCGTGGCCAGTGTTTCCAACGCGGCGATGCGAACCTTTACGATCAGCTTCGGCGGCGAGCAGGCCGGAATCCAGATCGAGTCCTTTCGCCGGTCGGGACGACGCTGAATTTTTCTTATCCGGACGGCGCTTTTGCGTCGGGTAACCAAGTTTCAAGCGGCGAATTGACTTCAGCGTTTGCGATTAGTCATTCGTCGTTGCCGGGCAGTCCGTACATGCTCGATAAGAAGTCCAGATTCCAAGCACAAGGTACAATTTCATTTCCACGGCACATGAGATACGAGTGGGATGCGGGTTAACATTGATTCCGCGACGTTCAGAACGCTTGCTGGTACGGATCTCCCTGATGGCTCCGAAGTGCAACGCCACGACGCGAATACTATATCGGCGGTGATGAAGAACAACTCGTACACCTCGTACCAGATTGGTAATCCTTCGATCACGATCGGCACTGCAGCCGTACCAGAGCCCTCGGCGTTTGGGTTTGGTGCTTTAGCACTGGCCGTCACGGGCATGGGACGCTGGACTCGCAAGCGTTTCTTGGCTGCGAAATAAGACCCATCGAATTTATCGAGTCTACCGTTAAGACCCGGCCTAACCGCCGGGTCTTTTTTTGTTTTTTAGAGGGTTCCAAGATTGTATCGCAATTGCCCCTGATTAGTCTGGAATCAGAGGCCCACACCAATGGCCTCAACGCAAATCAACAGACCGACAACACACCTTTGTTTGATGCGACTTTGGAGGTTTTACTATGGCCCGCTGGTTTTTTAGTCTGCTGGCTGTGCTCACGATTACATCGGGAGCGCAAGCCTCGTTGCACCAGTTCATCTGCAACGAACAATTCTCCCCCAACAAGATCACTGTGCTTGGCAGTGGTGTATTTGAAGTGGCGGATACGCCCACGGATGGTTTCAAGTACCTGGCTGTTCAGCCACTGCAGATCACGGTGGACGCGCAGCAAGGGACGGTGGGATTTGATCTGCTGCGGGCTTCGACGCTCGACAACAGGATCCACATGATCTTCGGCTCGCAGGGTGGCTATCGACTGTACATGCGATTTGATGTTGCAGGCATTGTGAAAGGTGATCCGTTACCGGCATCTTGGGGTGACGACGATGGCGTCGTGGAATGGAACACGAACAATCAAGTGCTTGACCCGAACGGCAAATTCCTCAACGGGAAAAAGTCGGCCGTGGTTGCCGCGGTGCCTGAACCTTCCGCCTTCGGATTCGGGTGCTCGCGCTCGCTTTGGTTGGCAGCGGACAATTTATGCGACGTCGTTGGTTCGCCTCGGCGGAATAGTCTTGCCCCCGGGCCGCAGAAATTGCCAAGAGAGCATCTGACTCCTCCTTGAGGGCACTGGACTTGTTTCCAGTGCCCTTTTGTCATTTGTGCGGGATCGGCGGGTTGGTAACATCGCCGAATACCGCGAGCACGGGACTTGTTGCGCACGAGGAATCCCTTCTCGTATCGCGAGAATGTGGCCAGATCAGGACCGTCACTCACATCTTGCTCCATTCCTACCTCACCCGCCCGACGATGGGCCGACGATGTTGGGACGCTCGGTGATCTTGACGCGGGCCGTTCGATTCGATACCCCAAAGATCGCGCAGAAGCGGCAAGGACGGGAGGCACGCCGCTTTGGAGGCCACTAATCCAGGGAGGGAACGTCGTGGGGATTGAGATTGCGGTCCTTGTTTCGAGCTACGAACGGCCCTTGCATCTGGCACGCGTGGTGAGCTTCTATCGAAAGCCAGCAGGGCGTCACCGGCCAGTTCGAGGTGGTGGTGACCGACGACGGATCACGTGACGATACGCCCTGGGTGGTGGAACGCTTTGCACGCCGGGTTCCCTTCCGAGTCCAGTTGACAACGCACGAGCATGCAGGCTTTCAGCTGGCACGGTGTCGCAACGAAGGTGTGTTTGCAAGCCAAGCGCCGTATTTGCTGTTCCTTGACGGCGATTGTCTGATTCCGCCTGATCACCTTCGGCAACACCTGAAACGGCAACGGCGAGGCGTTGTGCAGGCCGGTTATTGTTGTTTGCTGACGCGCGAGACGACCGAACGGCTGACAATCGAGGAGGTCTACCGGGGAAGTTTTGTCCAAGCGGCCTCACCGATCGAACGCGCCAAGCTGGCGCGCATGCACCGCAAAGCGCGGTTGTACAACTGGATGCGCCATCCCACGAAACCCAAACTATTTGGGGGCAATGTGGGGATTTATCGGCGGGATTACGAGCACGTAAATGGATATGACGAGAATTTCCGCGGCTGGGGTTGCGAAGATGACGATCTGCGCTGCGCTTACGCGCGGCCGGAATTCGCATTCAATCGATACTGGCATATACCCGGACATATCACCTCTGGCATCCACCGGGCATAACGACGCCCAACGTGTGGCGGGACGGTCACAATGTTGCCTACTTGCAACGCCGTGACCGGCCGTCGCAGTGCGACAAAGGGCTCTCGCAATATACGGAAGGCGATCGATCGCCATACGTGCGTCGCTGGGACGGACCCGACGGCAGCGAACGGTCTGCCCGAGAAGCGGCAGTTGCCTAGGCCAGCCATCAGTGGACGACGCCCGGTGATCCACGCCCAACGCTAGCGTCTCGCGATCTTGACCCTGCCGGGGTTGCGGCTTACGCTGAGGGTCTCACGTGAGGAAGTACGTGACCGCTCGATTCCGTCGCGCGGACCACACGTTAGATCAGGGAGAGATCATGGACGTGAAGACGTTGGCATGGACGCCAGAACACGTGACGCGGTTCTGGGACTATTGGGCGGAGCGTCCCGATCGTCATTCGACTTATTTTGCCTATCAGGTTGGCAAAGGTGTCTGTCGATTCTTAGAGCAAGTCCGACCGTTGTCCGGCCAAAGGATTCTGGACTACGGCGCAGGCCCAGGCTATTTAGTCGACCAACTCTTGCGTCGAGAAGCGTATGCCTCGGCCGTCGAGTACTCGCCGCATTGTGTCGAAGATCTAAACCAGCGGTATCGGCGCGATCGCTTTTGGGGTGATGCACGGTTGTTTGATGGCCAACGTCTCCCGTGGAACGACGATCGTTTCGACATGGTTTGTTGTTTAGAGACGATCGAACACTTGCTGCCGGAGCATTTGAATCCGGTTCTACGCGAACTGTTGCGTGTGGTTCGGCCGGGTGGCGTGGTTGTACTGACGACGCCGAATTCTGAAGACTTGCGTGCTCAGACGGTGTTTTGTCCGCATTGTTGTCACGAGTTTCATCGCTGGCAGCACGTGCGCCGATGGACACCGGAAACGTTGCAGCAGCGGCTCACGAACCTTGGCTTTCAGGTCAATTTTTGCCGAGGTATCAGCTTTCACGATTTTCAACCACCTCGGCCGCGTCTACGACAACTCGCCACACTGCGCTGGTGGCGCCGTGCCTGCGGCGACGTTCAGGCAAGCATTCACGATCGACTGCAGGCTCGTTCGTTTCCCGAGGGGCGGTGGTTGAAACGGCGTTTGCAGGGCGGGTCGCAGCATCATTTGGTCGCGGTGGCGGAAAAGCCACAGGGATCCGCAACGGAGGAATCCTCGACCGCCGGGCGCGTGGCGAACCATATGGCCGAATCGAAAAACGAGAGCGAAAAATGTGTGGTATCGCGGGCATAGTCAACTTCTCGGGACAGACACCGTCCAGTGAGCTGATCGAAGCGATGACGTCGTTACAACGTCATCGTGGACCGGACGGCCAAGGTATCGTGCGGCGCGATGGTGTTGCCCTGGGACATCGCCGCTTGTCGATCATCGATGTGGCTGGCGGTCATCAACCGATGACGAATGAGACCGAACAGATCTGGTTGACGTTCAATGGCGAGATTTATAACTATCGCGAGTTGCGCCAAGAACTGGTCACGGCCGGTCATGTGTTTCGAACCGAATCCGATTCCGAAGTGATCGTACATGCCTATGAGCAGTGGGGTGAGCAGTGCGTGCAGCGATTGCGCGGGATGTTCGCCTTTGGGATTGTAGATTTCGAGACACGACGCGTCTTTATGGCCCGCGACCATCTGGGCATCAAGCCACTGTTCTACCGCGTGGGGCCCGGTTATCTAGCATTTGCATCCGAACTTTCGCCGTTGTTATCGTTGGAGTCTCGACTTCCGCCGATTAGTACTCAGGCGATGGACTACTTTTTACGTTACCGCTACATACCGGCACCCAATACGATCTACCAGGGCATTTCGCGGCTGCCGCCAGCGCACAGTTGGTCGGCGCAATTGGATGGAGCGAGCAGGTTGCTCCGCGAATACTGGCAGTTTAGTTTCCAGCCGCAAGAGGATCTTGCGGACGATCAATGGTTGGAACAGTTTGCCGAGGTGCTGGACGAGTCGGTCTCGGCACACCTTGTCGCGGACGTGCCGTTTGGTGCTTTCTTGTCGGGAGGTGTCGATTCCACCCTGATTGTCGCCGCCATGGCTCGGCAAATGGGGCGGCCCGTGCAGGCTTTTAGTATCGGTTTTCAGGATGAAGCCTATTCGGAATTGCGCCATGCGCGAAAGGCGGCGGAAACGCTGGGCGTCGAATTGCACACCGAAATCGTCCAGCCTGACGTGGTGGCCATTCTGGACGACTTGTTCGCCCGCTACGGCGAGCCATTTGCCGATACGTCGGCAATTCCTACCTGGTGTGTGTCGCGACTGGCTCGGGAACATGTACCCATGGTTCTGTCGGGAGATGGAGCTGACGAGGCATTCGCCGGCTATACCCGGTACGAAGCATTCGCGCGCGACAATCTTATGCAGGACCTGCTAGGATTAGTACGGCATCCGAAACGATCGCTGCGGCACTTGGCGGCGCGGCTCAGCGGGACGTGGCCCGATCGACTACAACGCTGGCAGCAGCGTTATGTCGGCGTGTTTGATGAACAGGCCCGCCGCTCATTGTGGAGGCCGGAGTTTCAGGCCCTAGTCGGCGTGCCTTGTTCCGCCTTCACGACCGCTCATCGTGCAGGACGGAAGCTGGAATCGCTGGCATATGCGCAGTACCTGGACCTAAAAACCTACTTGCCGGGAGATATTCTCACAAAGGTTGACGTCGCAAGTATGTGCCATGGTCTGGAGGTCCGCACCCCTTTTACGGACCATCGCGTAATCGAATTCGCGGCGACGTTACCGCGGTGTTGGCGGCAGGCGCGGCAAGGGACGCGAGGCACGACGTTGAAGCCGCTCCCCAAGTACCATCTGTCACAGAAGTTTCCCGACTCCTTCGTCCATCGTCCCAAGCAGGGGTTTGCCATTCCCGAAACGGCTTGGTTACGACAGGGAACGCCAATCCGCGACCGCCTGGATGATTTATTGCAGTCGCCGAACTGCTCACTGCACGACTATTTCTCCTCTCAGCGCATTCGGCACCTCGTGACGGAATTCGATCAGGACGGTCGCCACGCTACGAAGCTGTGGTTGTTGATGATCTTGGGTATCTGGATGGAACAGCGGACGGCGGCAATACGACCTCGATTGGCCGCGTAATCAGCATCTCGGGCCTGCGGATGGAATCGATGCGAGTTTGTTTTAGTGTACCGATGGCACGTCCCGTCTTTGAGCCATCCCACGAGGGGCCCTTCGGTGGTTCGGAAGTGAGGGCCTTTGTCTTTGCGACCGGTTTGGCTCGGCAGGGCAGGGACGTGCAGGTGGTGGTGCACACGCACGCACCGCCGCCGCCGTTGTGTATTCACGGCGTTACGCTCCGATATTGTCGACTGCCGGCGCCGCTGCCTCGCTTACGGGACGAACCTCGGATCACTCACCGCTGCTTGATGGCACCCTGGCTGGCGGCCCGTCGCTTGGGGCGTTCGTTGCAAAAACGCTATGGGCGACGGCACGCCAATCGGCCACATTTCGATCGGCAACTGGCGCGGCTGAACGCGGATGTTTACTGCTGCTTCGGCGTCCACCGCCATGCCGCGTCCGTCATTCATACGGCTACCCGCATCGGACGCTCCAGCTTGCTGTTTGTGGCCTCCGATACGGACCTGTCAGACAGTTATTGCGGCACGACGTATCAACGGAATGCGTATGGACAACGATCCGATATTTGCCGCTACGCGATCGACCACGCCTCGCAAATCGTTGTACAGACGAGGCATCAGCAGAAGTTGCTTCAGCAGCGCTTCAATCGTCATTCGACGGTCATCCGCAATCCGATTTCCCTGGAAGATGACATAGTGCGCGCCGTCACGTCGAACCGATTGTTTGATGTACTCTGGATTGGCCGGGCCGATTGTTTCTCAAAACGAGCAGATTTGGCGATTCAGGTGGCGCAGCAGTGTCCTGACTTGCAGTTTACGCTCATCATGAATCCTCGTGACCAACGTGTGTTTCGCAAGCTTATCGCATCCGTACCTGGAAATGCGCGAGTTGTTTCGCACGTGCCTTGGACGGAGGTCGACGAGTATTTTCGTTCCACCGGCGTATTGCTAAACACTTCGGACGCGGAAGGCTTTCCCAATACCTTCTTGCAGGCGGCACGTCAGGGAGTCCCCATTGTTTCACTTCGAGTTGATCCGGACGGCATGTTGAACCACTACGGCTGCGGAGTCACTGCCGACGGCGACTTGGCGCGAACTGCTGAGCTGCTGCGGCGTATGACGCACGACCACCGACTCCGTCGTCAACTCGCTGCGGCGGGTCGAGAATATTTGGGCGAGTTTCACGAGGCGGCCGCCCGTTGTGACCAGCTCTCGGACGTTTTGGATCATTTGATCCAAAGCCCAAGCCCAGTAGACGTGACGAGGACGGCGGCATGACACAGATGGATGCAACCGGTGCCTCGTTTTCCGCTTTGCGCCCCCTTCGCGTGCTATTCGACTGTCCGGCTGCCTGGTCGGTGCTGGCGCCGCGTGATGGCGTCGGTATCGGAGGTGCGGAAATCCGCGCTGCGGCGTTCGCGCGAGTTGGCGCAACGTCCCGACCTGGACGTGCATTTTTTGGTTCGTGATGCGAGTGCATCTCGGGCCGTTTGTGTTGATGGCATGACGGTCCACTTTGAATCCGCGTCGCGCCATGCCGGCACCTCAGCATTTGCGTGGTGGTCGGGTGCGCGGCGCTTCTCCGATCGCTTGACCGGTTCCCTCACCAAGCGTTTGTCCGGCGTACCGGAACGACATCGACGTGTGGAATGCATGGCCTACGATGTGTTATGTGCTTTCGGAGTGACAAATCGCACCGCCAGCCTTGTTCGTTCTGCCCATCACACCGGGAGTCGCGTGATCGTGTTTCTTACCAGTGACCGCACCCTGAGTGACATCCAGCTGGGGGGCAGGCGGCAACGTGGCGCCTACGGCGAGCTGGGGTTCTTGTGCCGCTATGCACTGCGGCACGCCGACGCCATCGTGGTGCAAAAACGCTCCCAGCAGAATGCCCTTCACGCATCGTTGGCCCTATCACCTCGTCTGATTCGCAATCCCATCGATCTGCAGTCCGCCCCATGCGGGAGTGATCCGGCCGAGTTGCCGCAAGTTCCGTACGTACTGTGGATTGGTCGCGCGGATACTTTTTCCAAGCGAGCGGATCGGTGTTGGCAGCTTGCGCGGCTGTGCCCTTCGGTTCATTTTGTGGCCATTGTGAATCGACACGATCGGGTGGTTTTTGAGCAATTGCGCAACTCGGCCAGAGAATGTGACTTTGATTCCTTCCGTTCGACCGCAGCATATCGAGAGCTACTTTCGTCGTGCCGTGCTGCTGATTAACACATCCGACGCGGAGGGGTTCCCCAATACGTTTCTGCAGGCGGGAAAATATGGCGTTCCAATCGTGTCGCTTAAAGTAGATCCCGACGGTATGCTGCAACAGCACGGTGCTGGAGTTTGTTGTCGTGACTCGCTAAGCACGATGCAGACATGCCTGTTGGAACTGGTGAAGCGGGGCGCCGCCTACCAGCGAATCTCACAGAATTGCTGGCAATACGCGCGGACGTTTCACGATTTGCGACCGCGTGCTGACCAACTGGTTGCGCTGATTCAGGAAGTGAGTCGCCGGTCCCGAGTTGCGGCCTGACGTCGGCAGATGGCCAGGTGTATGGAAAGGATTCCGATGCGGATTGCGATGATCAGGCTGTCGGCTGCTTCGCTTGTGAGTGCGTCGGCGGAGGGGATTTTCGGTGGAGCCGAGGTTCGGTCGCTGACCTTTGCACAGGGGTTGGCTGATCGCACCGAGCATGAGGTCCAATTGGTAGTTCAAGGCGACTTGGACCGAACACTAATGCCGTGCGGCCGCCTGGCGATCCACACGATACCTGCCCAGCGGCTAAGGTGCCGGGCGATCAACGCCCGATGGGGAATCACCGGACTCTGGCGACGGCCGTGGGAACAGAGTCGACGGATCACACGTTCGCTGTTTCGCCGGGCGACGGGGCAGCCGAGCCGTTGGCCCGCTGTTGCTCAACTGCCGGTCGACGTGCTCTGCACTTTTGGGTTGCAAGATCCCACGGCCGCCGTAGTCCGTGCCGCGCGCACGACCGGAAAGCGGTCTGCGGTATTCCTGACGAGTGACCGTGACACGCAATTGGCGCTTGCGCCAGAGGCCGTTTGGGACCGCCATCGACGCTGGCATCGATACGCGTTGGAACGGGCTGATCTGGTCGTTGCTCAAACGGAACGACAGCGGGACTTGATCCAACGCATCGGGCGGCGTGTTGTGCTGATCCGCAATCCGATTGATACGCGGTTGTCGGCCGGTTCCATCACTCCCCTGGTGTGCCGCAAGTATCTCCTCTGGATTGGCCGCGCCGACACCGACTGCAAACGGGCGGATTTACTTTGGTCGCTGGCTCAGCAATGTCCGCAGGTGCCGTTTGTGGCCGTGATGAATCCTCAGGGCCCCAGCCTGACTCGACAACTGACAGTTCAAGCGCCGCCCAATGTCCGTATCTTGCCGAGGGTCGACTGGCTGCGAAGCGACGTCGTCTACCGCAATGCATTGGCGCTGGTGAATACGTCGGACAGCGAGGGATTCCCCAACGCCTTTTTGCAGGCGGCCAAATACGGCGTACCAATACTGTCGCGTCGTGTGAACCCTGATCACGTCTTGACGCGATTTGGCTTTGGCTTTGTCGCTCAGGACGACCTAACGCGGCTCGCAGCCATGATTCACCGGTTGTGGGAGACGCCGCAACGTTTTATGGCCGTCTCCCAGGTCGCCCGTCAATACGTGGAAAGACATCATGCACTGGAACCCAGAATCGAGGAATTGCAGCGAGCGTTGTCCCAGCTGAGCGCGGATAGCCGAACGCCCCGCGCGGCCTAGTGCAGGGAACTGGCGATACGCGTGCCGTCAGCCGCTCGCTAAGCGGTCTCCGGTCACGACGCGACGCGGCTATGATCTTGGTCGCTCGACCCAATCTGTGGTACAAGACTCGCCCTAGTAAACTGACTGCCCATGGATCGATCCTATGAATAACTTTGGCCGCGCCCTTCGGGCCGCACTTCACTATCGGTGGACTGTTGCCGGGACTTTCATTACCTCGTGCCTGGTCGCCATTCTTTGGGGTGGAAATATCGGCGCCCTCTATCCCGTGATCCAGGTTGCCTTCCAAGGCCGCTCCTTGCAGTCTTGGTTAGATCGAGAGATCGACGAATCCCAGCAGCGGATTACCAGTTACCAGACGGAATTGCAGCGGCTGAACCCGTCGGATTCTGCCGCCTCGGACCTGGTGTCACGACGACGTCAGTTGGAGTTTGATATCCAAGCCGAACGTAGTGCACTGGCCACTCGCCAAGCCGCAAAGCCTTGGGTGAATCGGCTGTTTCCGCAAGACCCGTTTCAGACGGTGGTGCTGATTGTGGCCTGTTTGATTGTAGCAACCATGGTCAAAGGTGTGTTTGTGTTTGCCAATGCGATGTGCGTGGCGTATCTGGAACAGCTACTGGTCTTCGACCTCCGTCATCACTTTTTCCAGCAAGCATTGCAGATGGACCTGAATGCCTTTGGTGACGAACGTACCAGCGGACTCTTGAGTCGATTCAATGCGGACATTGGCTGCCTAACTGCCGGCATCAAAAACCTATTTGGCAGTGCGATACGTGAGCCATTGAAGATGATCGCCTGTTTGTTTTGTGCGTCCTTTGTTAGCTGGCGGCTACTGGTTTTCTCCCTGGTTCTGACGCCACTGATCGGTCTATCCATTCGTAAATTAGCTGGCGCAATTAAGGCGCGAACCGCCGTGTACTGGAAGAGATCACGCAACTGTACGGCGTGCTGACGGAGACTTTTAACGGCATTCAAACGGTTCAAGCGTACACGCTGGAGGCAAACGAGGAGCGAAAATTTCGCAAGGTGGCCAACGAATGTTTTCAGAAGGGTATGCGTATCGCGTTCTTCAGCTCATTGACAAAGCCGATGACGGAAACAATGGGCATCGGTATGATTTCGCTGGCACTGTCGGCCGGGGCGTACCTCGTGCTGAATCAGGAGACCCACCTGTTGGGAATTCGGATGTCCGAACGTCCGTTGGACGTGCCCTCGCTGTTGATCTTCTATGGCTTGCTGATTGGGACGATCGAACCGGCACGCAAGTTGTCCGAGATCTTCAATTCGATTCAGGCGGGTGTGGCCGCGGCCGATCGCCTCTATCCCCTACTTGATCAACAGCCGGCCATTCGCAACCCGGCGGTTCCCCAGACTCTACCCACCTGCCACCGCCGTTTGGTGTTTGAGAATGTCGACTTCCACTACGTGCCCGGCACGCCCGTTTTGCGACAGATTGATTTGACGGTCAACTTTGGCGAGACGATTGCCATTGTCGGACCCAACGGCTGCGGCAAATCGACGCTCGTGCAAATGATTCCACGATTTTTCGATCCCGTGGCGGGCAGCGTTCGCTTGGACGACGTCGACTTGCGCAAGACGAGACTGTACGAACTGCGCCACCGAATTGGCCTGGTGACACAACAGTCTGTGCTGTTTGACGACACCGTATTCCACAACATTCACTGCGGTCGTCTGGACGCCAGTCAGGAAGAAGTTTGGCAAGCGGCCAAACAGGCGCGCACCCATCGATTCATAGAGGAGAAGTTGTCCCACGGCTATCAAACCATCGTAGGCGCCGGCGGCAGCCGACTCTCGGGTGGCCAGCGTCAACGGATCGCTTTGGCTCGAGCGATCTTGCGCGATCCTGAAATCCTGATTCTGGACGAAGCGACCAGCCAGATTGATTTGGAGAGCGAGCAGCTGATCCACCAAGCGTTGGAAGATTTCGCGCGAGGTCGCACGGTGTTCATGATTACGCACCGGATGTCCACGCTGGCTCTCGCCGACCGGATCTTGGTCATGTACGGAGGCCGGATAGAAGATTTGGGCACGCACCAAGAATTGCTGCACCGCTGTGCCCTCTATCAGCGGCTCTACTCGCTGCAGTTTCAGCAGAGCACTTAATCGGCGGTGTCGGGTGGTATACCTCACCGCGAGACGCTGTCGCGCCAACGCGACTATTGCACATGTATCGAGTTAATCAGTTCGCAGCTGGACGCGACGGTCCGCACCAATTCCTGGGCCAGTTGCTTCTGATAGAAGCTTTCCACGCGCCCGACAACACCAGGGCCTGTCCGTCGCGATCGACGCGAACGTCACGTAGGACTCGGATCGGGCTACTCTCCAACGCATCTTGTGCACGTTGATGTAACTTGGTGGCCTCTTGTTCGGCCATGATGCCCTCCTTGAGCAAAGCGAACGATGCAACAGTGTCCCTACACGAACAGCCAGCGGTGGATGCGAGCGAGCAACACAATCACACTAGCGAGAGGAGTGGGAGTCGCATCTTGAATGGTCGCTCGCTGCACGCCGCGACGGATATTCTCCCCACTCGCTACGGTACTCCGGTATCGTTCAAATTGTCAAGAGCGCGGCGATCTTGCCAATCGATTCTAAATACTTCAAGACTTCGCCGGCCAACACGTCCGGCTGCGAAGCCGATGAGTCCAACACCAATTCCGGATGCACCGGTGGTTCATAAGGATCGTCGATTCCTGTGAAATTCTTGATCTTACCGGCGCGGGCTTGTTGATACAGTCCCTTGGGATCGCGTCGCTCGCAAAGGTCCAACGGGGCGTTCACAAAGACCTCAATAAAATCGTCCTCCCGACCTTGTTTCACAATCAAGCTGCGGGCGGCATCGCGATCCCGCCGATAGGGGCTCACAAAGGCCGTCAGCGTGATCAGACCGGCGGAGCAAAACAGTTGAGCCACCGCGGCAATGCGGCGAATGTTCTCCTGTCGGTCCAACGGGGCGAACCCCAGCCCAAAACGATCCGCATACAACTCGCCATGGGCTGACAGCAACATTTCTGGGCTGGCGTTGAGTCCGTGCCGGATGTTGTCCCCGTCCAGCAAAAACGAGTGAATGCCTCGATCGCACAAAACGCGATCGAGCTGATTGGCCACCGTGCTCTTGCCACAACCGCTCAGGCCCGTAAACCAGACGACGCAGCCGGCATGCCCCGACAGCCGCTCGCGGTCGATTCGACTCACGCTCTGATCGTGCCAAGTTACCTGAGTTTTTCGATTCATGATCTGCCCTCGGAAGTGGGGATCGCGCGGCCGTTTTCAGCCCAGAGACCGAGACGAAAGCGACCGGCAGCACGCCACGTGAAGTCGATAAGCGGCTAAACTGCTGAAAGGGTTGCCGCGCAGAAGTTGTAGTGTGCGTTGATCATAACCTGTGGATCAAACGGTGTCGTCCATGGCAAGACGATCGCGAGTCGATTCCATCTGGTTTCGCCCTTGCTCGGCCCAATCACCCGTCCGCTTCCGCACCTAATGACCTCCGTGTTTCATCAGGGCGGCAAGCCGTAGGTCGGAACCGGGCGATCTAGACCCGCCTCCCAGGGGAACTCGTGACGTGTCGTATAGTCGCCGGCTTCGTCGAACACGACCCGCCCGCCGCGCGTCGGCACATCCACGCGTGTCGCGCAAGAGGAAAGGGTTTTTTCTCTCTCGACGAGGCCTCGCTTGACGCCGGCATCGAAAGGAACAAATTGTGATCTTTACGAATTCGAATCAAAGGCGACGGTGGGGCATTGCGAAGCTGTTGCCAGTCAGGTTGTTGATGATCGACGTCTTAGGGTGGCTGAACTGCCAGCGACACGCCCGACTTGATGGCACGCCACTAAGGCCTTACCCGCTGTGTTTATTTGGTGGATTGCAGACTCCGTCAAAGTTGAATCGCTTGAATACCGATAGCAATCTTCGCCTTCTGAATTCAACTCGGCGTTAAGATATGTAGAATGGGGTAATTGTGTTGAATTCTCTGTGGGGAGTTGCGGGCACGCGCCAAGTGGAGCGGGCAAGGTACGATGAGCAGTCGCAACTTGAGCGTCGGTTTGAGCACATTTGGTTGGCGGGCAAATCGGTCCGCCGGGACCAGTAAAAGGAACCATCGATGAGTCAAACGCAAACCGTGTTGCCGGAGGGTTCGTCCTCGCCTCCCCGAGCCCTCGAAATGGGGGCTCAGACCCTGTATGACAAGTGTATGGCCTTGGCGAGTAATCTCTGGTGGACTTGGCATCCGGAGGTGATCAACCTGTTTCGCGACCTGGATCCGATCCGTTGGCGGCAATTGGACCACAATCCGATCGCGTTGTTGCGGGAATTCACGCCGGAGCGGCTGGAGATCGCGGGCGGCCGAGATGGTGCTTTTATAGCCGCATCAACCACGCCTATCGCCGGCTGAAGGAATACATAGGTCGACGGTACCGACTTGGGCCGCCACGCACGCCGGTGTGCTGGGCGCCAAGCCGGTGGCCTATTTTTCCGCCGAATTTGGCATTCACGAATCGGTGCCGATCTATTCGGGTGGCTTGGGGGTGCTTTCGGGCGACCACATCAAGAGTGCCAGTGGCCTGGGCGTGCCGTTGGTGGCCATCGGGCTGTTCTACGATCAGGGCTATTTCAAGCAGCATCTCGACGACGACGGCTACCAGAACGAGGAGTACATCGACACGAAGGTCGAGAACCTGCCGATGGAACCGGCCTGTCGACCCGACGGCAAGCCGATCACGATCGCGATCGATACGCGGACTGGTGCGCTGCTGGCCAGGGTGTGGCTGATGCAGGTGGGACGCGTCAGCTTTACCTGCTGGACTGCGACGTCGAGGGCAACAGTCCGGAGGACCGCGAGTTGACCAGTCGGCTTTACGGCGGCGACGAGCGGACGCGGATTCGCCAGGAACTGGTGTTGGGCGTCGGTGGCGTGCGGCGCTTGCGGCGCTGGGGATCACGCCGGGCGTGTATCATTTCAATGAAGGGCATAGCGCGTTTGCTCCGCTGGAGGTGATTCGCGAACGCATGGAGGAAGACGGCTTGACGTTTCGACGACGCTTTGCGCGAGGTGGCCCAGCATACGGTCTTCACCACGCACACGCCGGTTCCCGCCGGCCACGACCGCTTCAGCGCGAACTGGTGGAAGAGCACCTGGGTCCGCTGCGCGATGCCTTGGGGATTTCCTACGACCAACTGATGGGTCTGGGACGCGTCGAGCCGCAGAACGAACACGAAGACCTTCTGCATGACGGTGCTGGGGCTGAAGCTCTCGCGGCGAGCCAACGCCGTCAGTTCGCTGCATGGTCACGTGTCGCGGCGCATGTGGGCGCATCTTTGGCCCTGGCGGTCGGAGGAGGAGATTCCGATCGGGCACATCACCAACGGTGTCCACATTCCCAGTTGGCTGGCCTGGCAGATGCAGCAGCTGTACGATCGCCATTTCCCCGCCGGCTGGGTCGATCGCATGGGTGAGCCGGAAGCTTGGCAGAATGATCCACAACGTCGATCCGGGCGAACTGTGGGAGACGCACAACGCGCTGAAAAACCTGTTGTTGGCGTTCGTGCGCCGCCGGATCAGCCGACAATGCCGTCGCCGCGGCGAGATGCGACGAGGTGGTGGAGGCCGCGCGGAATGTACTCGATCCCGAACGTGCTGACGATCGGTTTTGCCCGGCGATTTGCCACCTACAAGCGCGCCGATCTGATCATGAGTGACATTGAACGGTTGTGCCGAAATGCTGAACGATCCGGATCGCCCGATCCAGTTCATTTTCGCCGGCAAGGCCCATCCCGAAGGACGAACCGGGCAAGGAGCTGATCCAGAGGATTGCCAACTCTGCGGCATGGACCCACGTTTCGCAGATCGCATGGTGTTTATCGAAGACTACGACATCAACGTCTGCCGCCATCTGATTCAAGGCGTCGACGTCTGGCTCAACAATCCGCGTCGTCCGCTGGAGGCGTCCGGGACGAGCGGCCAGAAGGTCGTGCTCAACGGGGCGCTGAATCTGTCGGTGCTCGACGGCTGGTGGGCGGAAGCGTACGACGGCAGCAACGGCTTCGCCATCGGCAAGGGGACCAGCCACGTGTCGACGAGATCAGTGACCAACGCGATGCCGAATCGCTTATCGACGTACTGGAAAACGAGGTGATTCCCCTGTACTACGATCGCGACATCGACGGCCTGCCGCGGCAGTGGATCCAGATGATGATGAACTCGATCGGTTCGCTGGCCTGGCGATTCAGCAATATGGTT
>CAWAVP010000022.1:0-176817 GCA_963785495.1 uncultured Planctomycetales bacterium
AAAGCGTTGTACGAGTTCAGGCGTTGAGACAAAGCGAGGGAAGTCGAGTGTCCAAGCGCCGCGTCCAAACGTCCCCGCCAAGAGGACCGTGTTGCCATCTTGATCGAGGCCGTGATCCAGTTCGAAAACCAATGAGTTGGGCAGACTCGTGCCCATCCGGGTCCAAATGGGATCGCCTACGGGCGAGGTGGCCGTTGTCTGATAGAACACCCCGCCAGCTCCACCCACGACCAACACATTGCGGGCCGCTCGCCCCTCTCCCGACACGACGACACCGGGCACAATTTCCGCCGTAATCGCTCGCAACGATGTCCCTGACGACAACAGGCCTCGCAGGTTTCCCGTCACGTCGGTCCAGTTGCCGCCGGCGTCCTTGGTCTGATACACGCGCCCGTTGGCATCAACGGCATAGGCGATCATCCAATCGTCGGGATCGACAACCAAATCGGTAATCCGACCCGCATTCAAATTGGTCGCCGTCTTTAAGGCCGACGTGGGAGACAACGGATCGCCGTTGTTCTTGCGAATGAAAACCTGATTTCCCGACCCAACGTACAACAAGTCCGGGTTGTCGACAAAGACACTAGGATTTCCCGCCGAGGGTCGGCGACCGCCGTAAGCGATGGGACCGCCCAGTTCATTGACTCCGGCGAAATCGACCGGCACGGTTACTTCTGTCCAATTGTCGCCACGGTCTTTCGATTCGAATACCTTGCCGGGCCCCGTAACATTGCCAGAACCGTCCAACGTGGCCTCACCCGCGATCACGACCCACGTCGAATCACCACCCGTGGGCGCAATCGCGTTGATCTCCAAGGGCGTGATAAACGGTGCCTTGAAGCCTTGATTGTCGGTCAGATCCGAAATGTCGATACTGACCGGGCTACCGACGTCCTGATTGTTGGCATCCACGACCTGGCGGCGAAAACTGCCGAGCGACTGCGAGCTGAAATAGCGAATCGACTGACCCGATCCGGCAAGCGTGAAGTTGTCGACGACCGCGCCGCCGCCATCGCCGCCAAGCAACAGGTTCCAGGTGTTTTTGTTGCTGCCCGATTGTCCCGGCGTGCCGTTGTCCTGCGCACCGCCAAATATCGTGTGTGAAATGGAATCGTAAACGACGTCGTGGAATTCGGCGATTTGTAGTGTGCCATTCAGTGATACCCAGCGCCCCGTATTGCTGGATGCATTGGTGCGCAGAAAAATCCCACCGTCGTCCGTCTCGATCAGACCCAAAGGATGGAACACTTGGTCGCGTGAATCGGCGTGCGGAGAACTGTTGTTCGCCGTCCCGTTGTTGGTCAACGGTTGCCAAACCGGATTGCCTCCCGCGGGATTGCGGTCACCGCGAAACAGACGCCCCGAACCCGTATTGGAGCCAATCGAGTTGGGGCGCAGGCGCGGCTGGCGATCGCCACCTACGTAGACCAAGTCCGGGTCGTTGGGATCGGCCGAGATGGAAAAATGGAGTTCTCCCTGCCCGCCGGGATGGATACCTTCGGTCGGTCCGTTAATGCCGTCCTTGTCGTCCGCATCATTGGTGGTGGGCGGCGCCATCGCCGTCCATGTCGCCCCCTGGTCGGTCGACCAAAAGATTCCCGCCAGTTGACTTGGCTTTTGAGAAACACTGGTATTGGTCACGACCAGGCCGGCGTACAGAACATTGGTCAGACCCTGGTTGTGGATGGCGAACTTAATATTAACGGTCTTGCCCGAGATCATATCGTCGATCTTGCTGACCGACAGCAGTCCTGGATTGCTGATGGGCTTGTCGCTAACGCGAACCCAATCCTGCCCCCCGTTATCCGTCTTGAACAAACCGCCCGACGAACCGCCAATGGCGACATAGAAACGATTGGGCTGCCCTGGATCTGCAACCACGTCGAAAGCGGGCCCCGCCGGTAACGCGCCCCCGGATAAGAAATCGGCCTGCTGGGTCGGATCCGAGATCCGGTAAACGCCGGCCAAGGCGGGATTACTGCGCGCAATTCCACGGCGATTGGCGGCCACCAAGATGTTGCCACCACTGGCGGCCATGGCGGCGATATTGATGCCGGCATTGATCTTCAAGCGAGTGGGAGGATCGATGCCACCGTCGGCCGTCGAGGCGCAGCGTTCGTGATGCGAAACACACCTTCGCCCGAACCACCCACGAATGCAAAGGAACTGGCTCGACCAATGCCAACCAGCAGCGTATTGCCCGAAGCGTCGCTGGTATCCAAGGCCAGGTCGCCGATCGATAGAGATTGCAACGAATCGGTCAGCGGCGTCCACTGCACCTCGTCCGCTTCATCCGTCGCGCCGTCGTGGTCGTTGTCGAAATTATCGGTCGCGTACTGCGCCGTCCAGACTTCGTCCGGATCCAAGCCATCGACCAGTCCGTCGTTGTCGTTATCCAACCCATCGCTGCCGAATGTCGGCGACTCCGATCGCCAGACGCCTCCATTGGTCGCCCCCACCCAGATGAGGCCGCTGTTGGTGGGATGAACCACCACCGACTCGATCGCGCCCACCACGGGAGCGTCAGGGACATTCTCCACTTGTCCTCCCAGCGTGGGCGCTGGCCCCTGTGGCTGCCAGGGAACACCATCACTGAGGACGGAAATGGAGCTGAGCACGCCGCCGATCTTCAAGTATCTCGACGAAACCTCGCGGCCGATACTCGGACAATTCTCGGCGAAATGCCCGCGCCGAAGATACTTGTGGGCGCCGGACGCGGCGTTGCGGACGGCGACGACTGCGCGCCGTTGATTCGTGATCGTCAAACGTGCCGGCCATCGCCTTAACTCCTCAATACGTTTCTTAATTGCAATTCACTGCCACTTGGGAACCGCATCCCACGCTGTTGTAAACTGGCCAGGGACTCGCGAATGTCGTCGTTCCCCACCGGACCGCGCATTCGTAGACTCGTCGCCCGTTCACAAGTCATTGTTGACAGGCGGCACAAAACTCAATTAGGGGCAAGCGTCATGTGCTCGCCGAAAACAAGATAACAGCAACAACAAGAAACCGATCAGGCCGGAAGCCACCGTCGTCGGTTCGGGTACTACTCGCACCACGGCTTCGCCAAATACGAGATTGCTGTCCAACGCAGTACCCGTGCCGTCGACAAACAACTGTTCCGTGGCACCCAACGTGCGAAAAAAGTCAAGCTGCAACGGATAGAGATCGACGGGCGCAGCCTTGTTGGTCAAGGTCAAGGTCGCGAGCAAACTTCCTTCGTATGGCACCAACGGATTGGCTACCTGATCGATGTTGCCTTTGGCTCCCGCGCGACCAGCCGCAACCTCCGTGTAAGCCCCCGAGAAAAACCCGAAGTTGTCTAACTCGGCGGTGGTCTTCACGGCCGCTGGACCGCTGACTTCGGCCTTGGCCGGATCGAAAACCAGTTCCGTCCCAAAACTAAACAGACCGCCGCGCACCGGCTCAATTTCAGGAGTTCGATCGTCGGCGTCAATCAGAATCTGCACATCAAAGTTTTCGCCTACGGCGGAAACCACGTATTCGTCTTTGTCGAAGAAAACGCGTGTCGCGGCCCACGCCGGACTCGCACAGCACAACAGGCCGAGCAAGCTCACGCATTTTATGGTTCGTTTCATGAGGCACATCCTTCCCGCGCCACGCAGGCACACGTGCAGCGCAAGGCAAAAGACTTCAGAGTAAAAAGCAAGCGAAGAGGAGCGAGCGAAAGAGAGAATACTCGCCAGCAGGGTGATCCTATTCGACCCCACCTGTCGTGCCGCGGCTATTTCGCCCAAGTTGCGGTGATCAACGTCACTAGCGGCCAGCTTTTAGAGAAACAATGGTCGAGCGTCCAAGGTGTCAGCGCCTATGTATAGCTGAAGTTTTGCGGGTGTCAACGTTCACGTCCCAAAACGTCATCGATCGCGCACCAGAAGGCGTGTGAACTAGCGAGTCGGCAAGCACGACAAAGTTCAGCGTGTGTGACTTGCCCATTTCCAAGCACGACTTTGGCGTCACTTCCAAAAAACGCTCATCCGCACCGTGCCGTTCATCGCCGCTGTTGGTCTCGCCGGGGCATGGAGTGACGTGCTGGAGTTGGTTTATCGGCCCGACCAAATGAGTTACAATCCGAACGCCCGCCGGCTGGGTATGCGATCAAGGCAGGCACGAGGTCTGCGTCCAGCGGAAGTCTACGATGTTCGGAGGAAACGATCTTGACCCTGCTCTCTCTACTATTCAACCCACTGTCCATCTTGGTGATTGGGATCGCAACCGTCCTCATCTTGATTCTGGTGCTGCGCGTGCACGCGTTTCTCGCCTTGATCAGTGCCGCCATGCTGGTGGGTCTGTTGTCACAGCAGGTACCGATGGCGGAAAAGATCTCGAAGGTTGCCGAAACGTTTGGTGTGGTCGCTGGCAAGATAGGAATCGTGATTGCGTTGGCCGCGATTATCGGCAAATGCCTGATGGATTCCGGGGCGGCCGATCGCATTGTCCGAAGTTTCATGAACCTGTTGGGCGAAAAACGGGCTCATCTTGCTGCTCCTGTCCGGATACGTTCTATCCGTTCCGGTGTTTTTCGACACGGTCTTTTACCTTCTGGTACCGTTGGCGCGAGCGACGCGAATTCGAACGGGACAGAATTACGTCTTCTATATCATGGCCATCACGGCGGGCGGCGTGGCCACGCACAGCTTGGTTCCGCCGACACCGGGCCCATTGACCGCCGGAGAAAACTTAGGCGTCGACGTGGGTGTCGTCATGCTGGTGGGCATGATCGTGGCTTTGACCGCGTCGTTTATCCCGTTGTTGACCTACGGTCGCCTATTAAATCGGACTTTGAACATCCCGCTGCGCGAGACGCCTGATGTATCACTTTCGGAGTTGGAAGCACTCGCGCGACGCACGACGGAAGAATTACCAGGGCTTGCCGTGTCGCTGGCTCCCATCGTACTGCCTGTCATCTTGATTACGACCAATACGGTGTTGTCGGCGCTGGCTCGCACAAACGCCGGTTATCAATCGGCTGCTGACGCGGCTCAAGCGTTCGGCAATGCCAACTTCGCTTTATTGATCTCCACGGTCATCGCCCTTTGGATGCTCGCGCGGCAAAAGCAATTATCATTAGGCGAGTTGGCGCATGCCATGCAGCCGGCACTCGCTTCGGCGGGAGTCATTATTCTGATCACTTGTGGGGGTGGTGCGTTTGGTGGCATGCTGCAAGCGGCAGGAGTCGGCGAGGAAATCCGCTCAATTGCCGAGCAACAGCAGCTGGGAGGATTAGCTTGGCTGGTTCTGGCCTTCGGTGTTGCATCGTTGCTGAAAGTGGCTCAGGGGTCCGGGACGGTCTCGATTGTCGTTACCTCTTCCATGCTGGCCTCGATGCTTCCTCCCGCAGAGTCGCTGGGCTACCACTACGTCTATGTCACCATGGCGGTGGGCTGTGGATCGATGGTGGGAGTCTGGATGAACGATTCCGGGTTCTGGGTTGTTTGTCAGATGTCTGGCTTCACGCCGGAAGAGACACTCAAGACGATGACGGCAATGCTGATCTTGATGGGTATCGTGGGCTTGTTGACGACAATGTTACTAGCGTGGATCATGCCGTTGGTCTAGCGTCTGCAAGGAATCCCCTTTGATGAATCGGGTCAGGGTTGCCGTGTTGGGCCTCGGGCGGCGCCGGGGGATTTCATCTGGAGAGCCTCCGGGCGTTACCAGGGGCCGAGGTCGGTTGTGTATTCGACGTTGACCGTGGCAAGGCGGACCGGGTAGCCCGCGAGCAGGAGTGCCTGGTGGCCTCGGATGTGGCAGACGCGGTAAGCCGTGACGAGATCGATGCGGTAATTGTCGCGACGCCCACGGATGCTCATGAAGATTGCGTGATGGCTGCGCTTGCAGCGGGAAAACCCGTGCTGACGGAAAAACCACTGGCACGTCACGTATCGCAGATTGACGCCTGTTTTCGGCTCGCCGAACAACGCGGACTACCGTTGTTCGTCGCCTTTCAACGCCGTTTCGATCCGTCATTCGCGGAACTGGTCCGAGCGGTCCATGCGGGCCAGATCGGCCAGTTGCAGTTTATTCGCAGCGTCTCGCGCGACAACCCCATTCCGTCCGTCGATTATCTTCGCATCTCTGGCGGCATCTATCACGATTGCGTAGTGCACGACCTCGACATGATATGTCATCTAGCGGGAGAACCTCCGATCGAGCTAACAGCGTTTGGCAGCAGCTTTATCAATGAGATTGGCGAATTGGACGACCACGACAACGTGGTCGCGACGTTGTCGTTCGCCAGCGGGTTGTTAGCTTCGATCGATGTCAATCGCCATAGCATCTTCGGCTACGACCAGCGTCTGGAGGCGTTCGGAAGCCAGGGGATGCTGCTGGCAGAAAATCAGCATCGGACCTCAGTCCTAATGGCTGAGCTCGCAAGGCTTCTGCAGCGCCGATTGAGTATTCGTTTCCAACTCGCTATCGCATCGCCTATCAGAACGAAGTCGCTTGTTTTCTGGCCTGCGTGCGCGGTGAGCAAGCGGTACCGATCACGCACGCCGATGTGCGTCTAAATCATCTGTTGGCATCGGGGCTAGAACAGGCGGCACGCAATCGATGCGTCGTGCGCTGTGACGAATTGGCCACGGACGACTGAGAGAATTTGGACTTAAGCACAGCGCGGCGTCCTAGCGCGGCTTGACGGTTAGCTTACCGACCGATACCGTTGGCGAAATGACTTCACCAACAACAAAACTGCCGATCTTTTGCCAAGGTGATCTCGACGGATTCTTTGGCCTGTTCGTCGACAATCTCGTTCAGCTACTCTTGATTGTCCAGCTGACAACCCTGTGTGGGCTCGGACCCAAGGATCCGTTGCTGCTACAGTATATTCTGCCGGGCGTGGCAGTTAGCATCTTGATTGGCAATATTTTCTATGCGTGGCAGGCTCACCGGTTGCGCGCCGAAGGCCGAAACGACGTAACGGCCCTGCCCTATGGGATCAACACACCGTCGCTGTTGGTCTACATCTTTTTTGTAATGCTGCCGGTTTATAGCCGTACCGGCGACGCGAGATTGGCGTGGCAAATGGGACTGATCGCCTGTTTGGGCAGTGGTGTATTGGAGCTGCTGGGTTCCCTGGTGGCGGAACGAATTAGGCAACACACGCCCCGCGCCGCGTTGCTGTCGACGTTGGCTGGAATCGCCATCGGATTCATATCGATGACGTTCGCCTTGCAGATCTTTCAGCGTCCGCTGGTTGCCATGTTGCCATTGGCCGTGGTGTTGGTCACCTATTTCGCGCGATATTCGTTTCCGTTCGGATTGCCCGGCGGCTTTGTTGCCGTGGTGCTTGGCACCGCGTGCGCTTGGACGTTGCCCTACCTGTTGCCAGCGTCGATCGCAGGACCCGCGATGAATCCGTCGGCGGTCGCTGAGGCATGGACCGTCCACGGTGTCTATCTGCCCCAGTTTGCCGGAGGTGCAATCTGGGAAGTCCTGCAGCACCCGAGCGAATGGTTTGGTTTTCTGTCGGTGATCGTGCCGATGGGGTTGTTCAATGTGATTGGCAGTCTGCAAAACGTTGAATCGGCTGAAGCGGCCGGAGACTCCTACGCGACGGGGCCATCGCTGGCAGCCAACGGCATGGGGACGATCGCAGCGGCATTGTTCGGCAGTTGTTTTCCGACAACGATTTATATTGGGCACCCAGGCTGGAAAGAGCTGGGTGCCCGCGCGGGTTACTCAACGCTCAACGGACTAGTGATTTCCCTCATCTGCTTGTCCGGTACCGTCGCCTGGGTCAGCCGCATCGTGCCGTTGGAGGCGGGCATTGCGATCGTGTTATGGATTGGCATCATCATCACAGCGCAGGCCTTTCAAACAACACCCGCGGCGCACGCGCCGGCGGTGGCCATTGGTTTATTTCCCGCGATTGCAGCTTGGGGAGCAACGGTCGTGCAGGGTGCCTTCATCGTCGCCGCCGGTGGCAACGGCCAAAGCCCCACGCTGCAGTCGTTGCTGACAGCCAATCCGGCGACCGAAGTGAATGGTTTCTTGCTCCACGGCCTGATCACCGTAGAACGAGGCTACATTTTCACATGTATGCTACTGTCGGCAATCGCGGCCTGGTTGATTGAAAAGCATTACCTCCGCGCCGCAGGCTGGTCACTCATTGCCGCATCATTCGCTATGTTGGGGCTCACTCACGCGTACCAACTGCTCGGTAATAACATCGAGTACTCGTTCTTGTTTTCGCGGACCGCACCCGATGCGCTGCGCTATCATCCTTGGGGCATCGCAGCCGGTTACGTCCTCTGCGCAGCGCTCTTCACCGCCTGCTCGCGCGGAACAAAATCGACCACCAAATAAAGGGGCTGCAAGCTGCCCTCACCCGCCGCGGTCCCGCAAGCGGCTCTCGCAGCGACCTCTCCCGGCAGAAGAGATTTGGACTTACGTGTCGACTCGGGCTATTTACGGTTGGCGTAGGTTCGTCCTAAATGCTCGACGATTTCTGCCTTGAGTTCGGCCGGATCAAAAGAGTCGGTCCAACGCCGCACAATGCTACCGCCGGGAGCGATCAGTAGCGTCAAGGGCACGGGACCTGCCCACTGAGGATCGATCGCTTCGGCCAACCGATCACGGTCGTCGCCGCGGAAGATGTAGTTCGTACACGAGACGTGGTTCTGCTGCAGGATTTTCTCGGCGGGCTCGCGCACCTCCAATGGGTCAATCGTCACCGTGTACATTTGAAAGTTTCGACCGCGGTACATGCGATGGACCGCCACCAGTTCGGGCAGCTCGGCAATGCACGGTCCGCAGCTGATCGACCAAAGATTGATCAGTCGATAGTCTTCCGATTTGTTGGCGGCTAGCTTCTGCAACTGATGCTCGTCGGCCGACTGCAGTTCTACGGGTTCGGCATTCCACTTTTCCAATGCCTGCCGTGCGCTACGCGTTTATCGGCCCATTTGGTCGAACAACCGAAGACGCGCGCGTTTCAGGCACGGCAACTTTGCGGCCGGCCAATAGGTCTTGGATCGCATTACGTGCATCCTGAGATTTCGGCGCGTGCAGCTCGTTGTCGTCGATCCGACCGTTATAGCGCAGCCGACGATCCTGATCAAAAATGAACACGTGGGGCGTCGCCAGTGCACCGTACGCCGTGGCGACACGTTGAGTCTCTCCATCGTACAAGTAAGGATATGGAAACCCCCGTCGCTGCGCGTGAAGCTTCATGTCGGCCAGCGAGTCCCCAACATCCGTATAGCCCAGCTCGTCCAAGCGAACCGCTTCCGGGTCATTGGGTGAGACAGCGACAAACGCCACTCCTTGATCATGGAAGTCGTCATACAGTTGGCGAATGCGAGGTTCGTAGGCCTCGCGGTGGGACAATGGTTACACGTGAACACAACCACCAGCAGTTTGGCATCGGCAAAATCCACCACGCGATAAGTGTGATCATCGACTCCGGGCAAATTCAACTCCGGCGCAGGCGAGCCCAACTCCAGCGTCTCGACTTCCTTCGCCGAAGTGGATACTGCGGCCATCGCCAAACAGCTGGCAACGCATTTTGCCAGTAATGGGTGCTTTCGCAACATCGCATGTTCCCCCAAGAAAAGTGCCCCACGCAACTCTTCGAATCGCCCTGCCCGGTAGCGAGCGAGGCGTTCCGCCGTGCCATCTATGTTAGCAGACATCGCATCGACGCTGCCATGCATGCAGGCCCTGTTGAATCTGATCTTCGGAAGCAATTGTTTGCAAGTCGCCTGGCATATCGACCGACGATTATTGATGTCTGCGCGCCCAAAGGGCCAAGACGACCAACGGGAGTCCGCAAAATCTCGGCTTCGCGCTGCTCGCCGAGGGCCATTAGCAGGCCGGCAGAAGTGAATCGTTCCACTGGGCCCCGATGTCGCAATTAATGCCTCGATGTTCCGTCGCACGCTCGTGTACCGAGGACACGATGATCATTTCGTTCGATAAGTCGTTCCTCTTTGTCCATGTGCCCAAAACGGCAGGCACAAGCATCCGACATGTGCTGACGCATTATGCGCATCGACCCGAAAAGCTGTGGACAAACCGGTTGTTGAATGCCGTTGGCATACCCATCAATTACTGCCTGGGCAGTTATCCCCACTATCGCTTCCGCATCCACGATCCGATTTGTCGAGCGATTCAGGTTTATCCGCGGGACGTAATCGAACCGCTGTTCAAGTTCGCATTTGTGAGAAACCCCTGGGATCTGCTGGTATCCTACCGCAACTTTATTCGGGGTAATCCCGCGCACAAACGGCATCGACGTATCGTGAAACTGACCTTCGCCGAGTACCTTCAGTTTGCCATCGCGAAAGGGGTTGGTCGGCAATTGCCGCTGCTGACCGATGCGCAGGGAAATCTGCAGTTGGACTATGTGGGCCGCTTCGAGACTCTACAGCAGGATTTTCTTTGGATTGCGCAGCGATTGCATTTTCGGGAAGGCTGCCCCACACAAATCGCAGTGCCGGACACGACTATCGTGAAGTCTACGACTCACGCACGCGGGCGTTAGTGCAAGCGGCATATGCAGAAGAAATTGAAGCGTTTGGCTACACGTTCGAAGGGACTCACACCACGTCACAACAGCGGGCAGCCTAGGCACACAAACAAGTCGCTTCTTCCTGCGGGCGGGAGAGGCAACGCACATGGCTTCCTCCTCCCGCCGGGAGAAAATGGCCGAAGGCCGAATAGGGGCGAATGGCCGGCTGGCGCGACCCAACGGTGTTCCCGTCTGCCCCTACCTGCTGGCGAACCGCGAGCGGGTGCCCCGGGGCGACCTCTACCGGAAGTAGAGGTGCCTCACATGGGTCCCCTCTCACAGGTTCGGGGCAAATGGGCTCATCAGGCGCGGCGGCGGTGTAGCATGCCCAGAGCACCTAAGATGCACAGCAGCAACGCCGACGGTTCGGGAACTGCCGCCGTGGCCGCACGAGGACCGATTTCATAGCCGCCATCGCTCAAGGCAGCCACAAGATCCGTGGTGTTCGCGCAACCGTCGCCGTTGAAGTCGCCTGTGGACCAAACAGCATCCACGTCCGCTTCGTAGGTTCCCGCCGAGAGGACCGTAACCAGATCCGCTTGAATTGAACTCGCCATCCAGATTCGCGTCGCCGATCCAGCTGTTGTCGAGCTCCTTAACCCACATAGTTACATCGCCACTGTCGACGACCGCATCGCCATTCAGGTCGTAAGCGGCGGCATTCAACCCGTTAGCCGACTGCGCGGTCAGGTCGTCGATATCGTGGCGTCGAGCACGCCGTCTCCGTTGAAATCCCCCGCGGTTGTTGACGACCCGATCAAGGCGACCGACGGAAAATCGGGCGCAATGTGATATAGGTTCGGCGATGTAGATTCCCACATTATTTGCGTATCGCGTGTCCCTCCGTCGTCATCATCATTTACCGCGATGCCAAAACCGAAATCACCGCGATCAATGATGTTTTGCGGCGTCTCTTCCAAGGACTCCCAGGGAAATGCGACTTCAAACGAATAGAAACCCGCGTCGTCGTCAGTGACCATAGCACCCGTGTCCGAATCGACAGGATACTGAGCGATCGTGGGGTCCGCGTATGAATTGATACCTAAGGTAAACAACGAGGACGTTCCATTAATTGGCTCTTGACCCGCGATCACCGTGAATTGGTAGGCAGGTATGCCAGCCACCGTGCTCGGGTTGAATTCCAGTTCATCCGTGTTCTGAGCGTCGATGTAGATTTCGATACTGTCGTCGTCCCAGTTGTTCTCCTCGCCGTAAACCAATTCGTCATCATTGACCTCAACGAGGACATACAAGTTCGCATCGTCCCAAAGCGCCTTCCAAGTTACCTGCAGATCCTCGTCGCCATCCAACTCCAATCCCGAAACGTTATTGAACTCGTCGCCACCGTGCGGCGTCGCCGACTGCCACACAGCATCGTCGCCCAACCCATCGATCACCGGGGGCGTACTTGTTTTGGAAATCTCTGCCACGATTTCATCTTGTGCACGGGCACCTGATACCAGCAGGCTGAGACATAGGACTTCGCCCACACACTTCGCACTACGAAACGTCATCATTGGCCTTCTCCAGCAAGTCATTTTCTAAAGCATTCACGAACCCTCAGTCACATTGCCCTTCTTGTTCCGCCCGTATCAGACCGCCGTCGGCACATGGCTCGACGATGCGCCGACAGTCTATGCCACGTTGCCACCATACGCAACAAAAAAAAAGCCGTTCACGTAAGCGTTCGTCGAACGGTATCAAAACGTTCCAGTCTTGAAACATCGCGGCGTTGCGCCGAGGCTGCCGTTGCCCGTTGGGGTGAACCAAGAACGGACTTGTTGGCACGGCCACGTCGTTTGACATTCGCGTTTCAAGCCCTGCCAACAGCCGATACAATGAGGCTTTACCCGGGACGCCGCAAGGTTCTCCTGCAACTCGCTTGCTTCGATCAATTGCTACTGATCCGAGTGAACGTGAGAACAACTGGTCACCGACCCGTCGCATGCTTGTTGTATGTCTCAACCGAATCGTTCGCGACAATACGGAAACCCACAAGATCACAGGACGCGGACACCACGTCTCTCACGAGTGCGTCGCTCGCGATGGGTCGGCGGGCTGCTACTGATGATTGCACTCGGCCTCATCTGGGGCTTCGGGACTTGGTGGCCCAGCGGCGACAGCGAGCCGGGAATGCGAACGGCCATGGGCCCGCCGGAGGGAACGCCACAAACAACTGCCTTACCGCTCACCACCGAACCCGTGAGGCTCGCGCCCACGCATTGCCGACCTCGGATGCAACACCCGTGGATCGGATGGCCACCAAGCTGGACGCGCGCCGCGACGACTGGGACACCGAAGTCCTTTCCGACGCCGCGATTGTTCAGCTGAACGTATTGCAGCAGTTGCTCCAAGAACTCGCATCACCGGACGCTCAGGTGCTCGAATCGCTGGTCGCCCCGGACTTTGCCGGCACGTCGCTGCGGCCGACAGAACTGACCGAATCGTACCGCGACGGCTTGATTACCGTGCGGCGATCGGCCCGGGAGGCGACGGCGGGCGAAGCAGGCATCCAGGGAGCGACGGGCCTGCAACAGGCGATCGCCACGTTGACACAAGCATTGGGCACCGGTGATGAGCGTCACACGAAATTCAAGTTGTATCGCATCTGGCGCGGCCGATCATTTTGCCACACGCGTGCGTTACGAAGGGAGTTCACATCAGGCGACCGGCGGCCGTCAGCAAACGGCCGATTGGGAGTGCCGTTGGACATATCCGACCGATGAGGGAATCGGTCCGCGGCTAAAACGTATCGACTTGGCTCAATACGAAGAAGCGGAAATCTCGATTCCGCAGGGTCGCTTGTTCATCGACTGCACCGAATCTGCGTTGTCGGGCAACGCAAATTACTTGACTCAAGTCGTTCCCGGCATCAATGATTGGCTGACACGGATGCCGCGGCGAGTTTATGGGCCAATTTGGCCACCACGGCCTCGCCGTCGGTGACGTCAATGACGATGGACTCGACGATCTCTATGTGTGCGACGCTGGCGGCCTACCAAATCGACTCTACCTGCAACATCAAGACGGTACGGCACGCGAGGCGGCCGCAGAGGCCGGTGTCGACTTTTTGGATGATTCCACCGGCGCGCACTGTTGGTGGACTTGGACAACGATGGAGATCAGGACCTGGTCGTGGCTGCGGATCCGCTGCTGCAGATTGCAGAAAACATGGGTCAGGGACGGTTTCAGCTGCGAGCAGGGATGGACATGAACACCGACACGTTTTCGCTGAGCGCCGCGGATTTCGACCGAGACGGTGACCTGGACCTGTATGTTTGCGGCTATAACGTCCGCAAGAAGGACCCCACCGACCGCGGCCTGCCGTTTCCCATGCCGTACTATGACGCCAACAACGGAGGTCGCAACGTCTTGTTACGAAACGACGGGGCATTGCAATTCGTCGACGTAACGCAAGCGGCGGGACTAGATGAAAACAATTCCCGCTTCAGCATGGCCGCCAGCTGGGAAGATTTTGACAACGACGGCGACTTGGATCTATACGTTGCCAACGATTTTGGCCGCAATAACCTGTATCGCAATGACGACGGCCACTTTGTCGACATCGCCGCCATGGCCAAAGTTGAAGACCACGCGTCGGGCATGAGCGTCAGTTGGGCTGATTACAATCGCGACGGACGCATGGATCTGTACGTAGGCAATATGTTTTCCGCCGCCGGAAATCGTGTCACTTATCAACGTCAGTTTCAGCAGCAGCTTAGCGACCAAGCTGTCGAGCACCTACGACACATGGCCAGCGGCAACACGCTGTTCGCCAATATCAGCGCAGATGGACAGACTGCGTTTCGCGACGTCAGTCAATCGGCAGGCGTCGAATTGGGACGCTGGGCGTGGGCGTCCAAATTTGTCGATCTGACAAACGACTCCTGGCCCGACCTGATTGTGACCAATGGCTACGTTTCCAATGCCAACAAGGACGACTTGTGAAGCTTCGTCTGGCGGCAGGTCGTGCCGCGTGCGACGACGTCCACGCCGGACAAGGATGCTTTGGCTGCCTATCGCACAGCTTGGAAGGCGACGATGAAGTTATTGCGTGAGGGACGATCGTTCAGTGGTCACGAACCGAACTGCGTGTTTCTAAATTGCCGTGAACCGCGATTTGCCAACGTATCCTCGGTGACGGGTTTGGATTTTGAGGATGACGGACACGCGCTGGGGGTAACCGATTGGGATCACGACGGCGATCTGGACGTATGGATAGTCAATCGTACTGGCCCTCGCCTGCGGCTCATGATTAATCAGACGCGGCGAACCGAAGACAAGGCGACGAACCTAGGCTTCGTCGCGTTTCGCCTGCAGGGCACTGTGTCGAATCGCGATGCCATCGGTGCGAGGGTCTCCGTTGAGTTGTCCGATAGCGCGACCACAAGTGATCCGGCGCGTACTGATACAGACCTTGGCCGCCGGAGACGCCTACCTTTCACAGTCCAGCAAGTGGCTGCACTTCGGAATCGGACAGGCGACCGGCATCCGGCAAGTAACGGTTCGCTGGCCCAATGGCAACGCAGAGCGATTTGAGGGTATTCAACCGGAAGGACGTTACACGCTCGTTGAAGGAAGCGGACAGGCTCAATCGCAGCACCGCGACGCTCGTTCAATTGCCCTACAGCCATCGACACAACCCGCAGTGGAGGGCGTGCAAGACAGTCGCACGTACTTCTCCAATCGCCTGCCGTTGCCCCTGTTGCCCTACAAGTCATTGGAATCCGGCGACGTACATCTTGTCGAGACTTCGCGGACACCGAAGTTGCTTACGCTTTGGGCGAGTTGGTGTGGGCCATGCCTTGCCGAATTGCAGATGTTGACACAACAGGCCGACAGACTGCAAAAGGCAGGTATCCAGGTCTTGGCACTTACCGTCGATGGCGTCGACCCCACACAAGCGTCACAGCCCGACGACGCCAAAGCACTGCTGGACCAATTGCAATTTCCCTTTGATCGCGGCATCGCAACCCGCGAAACGCTGGACAAACTGATCGTTTCCCAAAGCTTAATGTTTAACCATCAGCAAGGGTTGGTCGTGCCGACCAGCTGGTTGCTGGATGCAAATGGCGATGTCGCCGTCGTCTATCAAGGCAAGCTCGACCTCGATCAATTGCTGAAGGACGTCCAACATCTGGACGCATCCTTGCGGACACGACGTGATCTTGCCGTACCATTGGCCGGCCGCTGGCTAAGTCCTCCACGACAACTCCTGCTGCGGGCAGTGGCGAGGATTTTTCAGGAGCAGGGTTACGAAGACGACTACGCACGCTACTTGCATTTGGACACCGAGATGCTGCAACGGCATCGAGCTCTCGCAACTAGCGACGCTGACCGACAGCAATTCGACACGCAATTCGCTACCGCCAGCTTCAATCTCGGGCTGCAGCGATGGCTTCGGCAGGGGAAACCTCTGAAGCGATTGCGCACTTCGAACGCGCAGTTTCCGTCCAACCTGCGCACGTCGATTCGCTAGTAAACTTGGGAGTGCTGCTGGCACGCGAAGGGCAGGCGCGGGAGGCGACGAAGTATTTGGCCCGAGCCGTATCGGCGGATCCGCAGTCGGTTCCCGCACACTGGAACTTGGCCGCCGCGCTGGCCGCTGGTGAGCGATTCGCGGACGCCATTCCACACTATCAGTTTGTGTTGACGGCCGAACCGAACAACGCGCAAGCCCACCTGCAAATTGGCCGTTCACTGCTGGAAATCGGCGACTTGACGACGGCGACGCAACACCTCGAAGAAGCCGTGCGACTGGACCCTCACGACTTTACCGCCACACTTTGCCTCGCCTGGATTTATGGCACGAGCGACAACGAATCGCTGCGCGATGGCGCGCGCGGTGCAACTGGCCGAACAGTTGCAGACCGCGTCACGGGGGCGCAATCCATTGGTGCTGGACGTTCTGGCCGCCGCCTATGCCGAACAAGGCGACTTTCAACGGGCCGTGACAATGGTGGAGCAGGCACTACGCCAGCTCCACCAAGGCAATGCAGGACTTCAGCGCGTTCCTGCAGTCACGACGGGACGCTTACCAGTCGCAGCAACCCTTCCGAGATCCTGACGGCAGATATCCGTAGCCGAGACCTCGTGAGCTTGCGTTAGCTGCGACGGCGACGTCGACGCAGTCCCAACAATCCGACACCCAGCGCCATTCCTACGCGCTCGACGGTTCCGGAACGGCAAAGAACTGGACTTCACTCAGCCCCACAAAGTTATTGTCGCCGCCTTGGTTGCTGAGAATATCGAACTTGACGTACCGAGCCTGCGTGCCCGACAAATCGATGACTTGACCAAAATCAACGTCGTCCAGTCCCGGCGCGATATCGAATGCCTGGCCAGCAATCAGTGTGCTGAACACCAAGTCGTCACCTGCCACCATAATATCAGCCGTCCCCACACCACGACCGAGCAACTCGGGGCGTCCTTCCAAAGTCTCGTTGTAGTTCCAAATCTTCACGCTCGCCAAGTCAACCATCGCTCCCAGGTCGAACGTAATTTCGGGCTCCAAATCGTTTGGCTCGGCAAACGATCCCGTGTTCAACCACATCGTGCCATCCGGAGTAATCGAATGCGTCTGTCCCGAAAGGCCAGCTCCATTGACCACGTACTCGGCAGTACGGTCAAAGGCTGTCACATCTTTCAGATTGCTCGATACAGAATAAATCGTCGCGGGAATCTGCGCCGATACGGTCGCGGTACAAAAGGCGATCAGACCGAGCGCGGCGATTGATAATCGACACCCTCGATACGCGTTGCGATGGGTCACAGGGGTTACCATAAGTCTCGTCTCCAAAATGTAAATCACGGCGGAATCAACTCTTGTCCTACGGAACGGGCCACAACGAGAAACGCAAGCACTCACCGACGGACCTCCGACGAAAAACTCGCCCGAAGTATTCGACAAGCGGCTTGCGTTGGAAAAGTCGTTAGCGGCGTCCTATTCGTTGAAATCTCAACTTCAGCGTACTGAAAGTAATTGAGCTGCGCCTGAATTCCAATGAAGAACTGGGCTTGATCCACAAAAAACACGAAATCCGCGACGGCGACGGGCGCAGCGACCTACCGCAGAAACACGGACCATGCTTCGAAAAGTGAACGTCGTATCAAACGGAGTTGACAGAATTGGTCTGGCGATCGCCGGACGGAGCACGATCCTCGGTTCCTCCACCGCCAGAAGGTGACGGCCGGCAATCCTGTTCCGCTCACCATGGGCTGTGGGCCATACGGGCCTCTTTGTTAAGCGTGATTGGCATGACCCCCGATGCTGTCGACAAAAATCGCACGGTGGCATCCACATCCAGCATGAATTGTGTCTCGTCGGCACCGTCAGGACGTTTTTCAATAAAGACATTTGACGCAGGAATCTCCGAAGAAATGCCGAAAATAATTGGTAACAAACCTGCTCCGCGCTCGCTAAGCAAACTGGATGCTGACCGGTAACTCGCGACCTAAGGAGCTCGATCATGCCAGACGGACGACGACGACGACGCCATTCGGACAACCAGACCAAGCGCCAGTGGTATGCCCAACACCGCTCGAAGCGATTTGCCCGCCGCTTCGGAATCGGCTCCACCGCCCGCACAACCAACGATTAACCCACAACCTAGAACACACGAGCCACCCAAATTCTCACGACCCGTCAGACGCCGCCCAGCGTCATTCTCGCCACGACAATCGCCCGATCGCCGTCCCGCGGTTCCAGGCAAGCGTCAGAGGCGTCTTTGAGCTAGACTCCTGCTAATTGTCTCCGGCTTCGAGCCCACAGCAGGTAATGGTAATTGCGTCATGCTGCATTACATCTTGATCACGGCCGGCCTGCTGGTCGCGTTGGGAGTCATTCAGTTTCTGTACTTTGCCATCGTGATGGTCAATTCCGATCAGCAGACCAACGATGGCCGGTATTTTGCTCAAACACGTCAAGACCGGGCAAAATTTCGGGCGAGAATTCAGCGCCACGCCCGGTTGTTGACACCGCTAATCTGGCTGCTGTCCAAGGTCGGCTCGTTCAACCTGAAGGATGCGACGTTTCAGTACCAAGGCGTAGGGGGACCCAAAGGAGCGTGTGACGAGGCAAGTTTTGCGCGGGCGCGGCCTACGCCGCTCGCCCAGAGGACGTATTTGTCGTCACACAGATGAAGTGCGGCACCACCTGGATGCAAAACCTGGTGTATCAACTGGTGACTCGCGGTCAAAAGGATCTGACCGAAACGGGTACCGCGTTGTACCACCTGTCACCATGGCTGGAATCAAGGAAAACGATCCCTGCGACCGACGGACCGTTGTTGGGACAAGGCGCCCCACTCGACTGATCAAAACGCATTTTCCCGTGGCGTTGTGTCCCTACGATCCGGCCGCCAAATACATTTATGTCGTCCGTCACCCGGTGTCGTGTTTCGCCAGCTGTGTCGATTTCCTGGCCGCGAACCTCAGCCGCATGGCACCTCCGCTCGCCGCATGCGAAGCCTGGTTCTGTGCTGCCGACATCATGTGGTGGACGCCCTGGCCCCATCACGTTTCTGGTTGGTACCAGCGGTCATGTAACGAAGATAATGTGCTATTTGTACGTTTCGAGGACATGAAACAGGATCTAGCATCCGTCGTGCGGCGCGTGGCCGAGTTTCTGAAGCTAGCTCCCCTGAACGAAACGGAAATGGCGGCGGTCGTGAAACACTGTGGCTTTCAGTGGATGAGCGACAACTTTGACCTCTTCGAAATGCAGGTCCCTCACCTGTTGCAGGATGTCGCCCGGATTCTTCAAGAGTGGCCGCGTGGACCGTTACCACGATATCCCTCAAGACATGTCGCAACGGATCTGGAACTGGTGCGACGAGCAACTGCGGTGTGACGGCCGATCGCTGGCCGAATGGTACGAAGACGCCGGCAGCGCTCGCTGAGCGGCGATATCAGGCAGCACGACTGCCAGCCGTAGAATTTGCGCAATCGTTAAAGTCAGCAACTCGCGCATGTCGAAACTGAACCTCGAAGAGGCCATATGCCTTGGTCATTGGTTCGTGGCCCGATTCATCGGGGAAGAGGGACCTGTTCATGTTGCTGTCCACCCATGCCCTGCGGCGTGCTCGACGAATTTGCGGCGCAAGACTACACCGTCTCGGCCAGTACATCGCCGTTGCGCCTGATGATCCTGGTCGCGTTGCCCACGGCGCGTAGTCAGGAGACGATCGTCGGTGAAACGCTCGAGATGGATTCCACCGAGCTGCAGTACGCGTTGCCCGATACGTTGCCCGAATCAAGCTATTGCGACCGTTGCAACAGCCCGTTGGACGCTTGCCATTGCGACGGCATCGATTGGCCGCGATTCGGCATGTATCTGAAAGCGGGTCCATCGTTTCAGATGGGTGAGAGTGTTTTCAAAAACAGTACGAAAGTCGGCTACGAAATTACCTTTGGCGGGCGCGAACTGCTGTTGCCCTACAATCGCCAAGTGTTTGTCGATATCGGCGGTTCGTACCTATCAGCCTTTGGCCGCGGTCAGTCGCAAACCATCTCTGGGGTCATCGACCGCTCGGGACTCGGCTCGCAGCGTTTGACCGATTTTATGGACGAGACACTCGACGAGATCCGCAGGGCAAGTGTACACGCGGCACTGGGCTGGTACTACGATTTTTCGGACGTTCCCGAAGTCTCGCGATTGGTCACCATGCGATTTGGTGGCCGCCTGTCGCACGTCAACGGTCATTTTCATGAGCAACCGACCGCCACCTTACAATCGGCCATCGATGCCGCCAATTCGCTGGGCATAGGCTTTACGCTGGCCAACGATCAAGTTATCTCGAAAACCGACACATCGCCCGGCATTTTTGGCGGGATCGAATTGGCCAACACGCGTTATGCCGCCGGCGGTGCCACGATTTCGTTTCTGATCGACGGCGAATTCGCTGAGCGACTGGATCGACCTGAAAAACTACGTCGATGGCAGTTTGGTTACGGCAACTCTGATGTTTGGCCTGAGCGTAAATCGCTAGTCCAGTCGGAAGCCGATCTTCAACGTGACTTGGTACTGCACGATCTTTCCGTCGTCAATGCGACCGCGTTGCTCGATAACTTCATACCAGTCCAGGTGATGTAACGTTTCAGCTGCCTTGGCCACCGCATTGCTCGCGGCATCGCTGAACGATTTCGTGCTCGTCCCAACAATCTCGATTTTCTTATAAGCGTTCTCAGCCATATTCTTGGGTCTCCCGTCAGACGTCAGTTGGTAAATTGGTTACGCCTCGTGTAGCAGGCGATTTTAAATAGCGTTTGCCTCGAGGAACAGGTGAGGCAATGCGGTTCGATGTCTCAGTGCCAATACATTGGACGTCTCGTGGGCGGCTGGCACGTTCTGTGCCGGCAGGCACACACTCATGGCCTCACTGCTTTGGCCGACCAACGTTGCACAGAAAGGCCGCAGCGTGTGCGGTGGCATCTTCGCGGCCTGCTTCACCGCAGTGCTGGCATGACCAGCGCGATGTTGCGCTCTTAGGGCGATGCATTCGCGTAACGGCAAATGGTTGTCCGACTTAGACATTGTCGTTCGCTGCTGCGATCGCAGCCCCGTATCGATCACCACTCTGAGTTACCGGCGTGCACAAACTCCAGTGCGCGAACGGCTTGGCCCGCCCGATTTCCTCAAGAAAAAACCTTGGTTTGCCACGGTCCGAGTTTTGCGAGGTTGCATTCGCCAACTCGCCAACCAAATAGTCCCACTCAGCCCAGTGGTGTTTGTGGGCCGGCCGGAGTGCGGTCGGCATGCCGTGACTTGCAGACAACGGGTATGAGGAGACTTGTGATGGGATCAACGATCGATTTGAACGCTGATGTACGCAGTCGTTTGGTAAAGATCGCCGTCTGCACTGCGCGAGTATGTTGGCCGACGCTCCTGATGGCCGCCCCAGGCGGTAACGGCAATGGCAATCCCGGCGGAGGCAGAGGCAACGGCGGTGGACCACCGGTCGTTGGCGAGGACCTAGGCAATAACCTATCGAATCCCGTCTTGTTCTCCGAAGGGCACGGTCTGCTCGGCCTGCCTGTGTCCGATTCGAACGGCCTGATCTACACCAACACTGGCCTGCGCGGCGGCGATCTAGTTGTTCCTCCTCTTCCCTGGGATAACTTGCCGGACGAAGTAGCACTGTATGAACAGAACCATCCTGACTACGTGTGGCAGGCGGTGTGGGAAGACCGCAGTTCCATGGGAGTCGTACCCGTGGCGGTCGATTGGTCCGACAACTTGGTACGTCAACAATGGACGACGCAGTCGCGGCGCGCGTTGAAGTAGTGTTGACCGATCTTCTGCAAGGTGTGGACGATCCCTCGCCGGGAGATCCCGCGACGACGACTCAGCTCCGAGAAGGTTACGAAATGGTCTCGGTGGGCGGTACGAAGAAAGACGAAGTCTGGGCTACGACAGGCGCGGTTCTCGATAACCTGAACCCGACTGTCTATTCGATCGTGCCTCGACTGAAGATCGAAAAGCTGGACGACGAGCACACGCCGATTTTTGAAACGTTTGATCAGGCCATCTGGGAAGGTTTCGGTACCGACGGGCCGGGCGGATACTCGGCAGAAGTCAACGCGTCTGGCAAAGTGATCTACGGCTACAATTCGGACCTCGAAGGACGCCGCCCTGCCTGCGGGCATACCGAAAGACGGTTGGTGGCGGCTGAGTTTCGAATTGGATGACGTTGCCCAAATCGACATTGCTGGTGATGAAGGGAGAACGCCCTACAAGATGGACGTGCCTCGGAACACTCAACTTGACAGCCTTCATCCATTCGACACTTCTGAGTACTACGAATTGCCCACGCCAGCCGGCAGCGTTGTGATCGCAGCCGAGGGAGAAACCAGTCCGCTGTTATTCGAGCCTGTACTGGACAGCGACACACTTACGTACCTGGACGTCTACCTCAGCACGCGGACCACGGGCAAAGGCAACAGCAAGAAACCCGAACGCTTCACTAAGCGGTGTGATGGGAGTCGTGCCGGACCTGTCGAGTCTGATGCTGACTTCGTGTGCGCTGCTGCTGCTATTCGGCGGTCGGTCGCAACTTCAAATTCGACGGCGTGTCAGCTAGGCGAGAAGCCAGGAGAGATGTGCGATGTTACACAAAGACGCGAAGAACATTGACATCCGAGAGCATGCATTGCGTGTTGAGTCCCTCGAGTCGCGATTCGCCCTTTCGGCCACAGTCAGTGCCGCAGTGTTTGACGGCAATCTAGTCATTTTAGGCGGCGACAGTGCCGATCAGGTCGGCGTCACGCTAGAAGGGACAGAAGTCGTCGTGGCTGGGCTCGATGGCGCCACCCTTATTAACGGTATGCAGGACGTCCGCTTCGACGCCAGTGATATTTACGGAAACGTAATCGTCGACTTGGGCTCCAGCGACAATGTATTGCGATTGGGCGGAGAAGCGCACGAGGAGACGGCGATAGCCGCCATCACGGCGGCAGACGAAGAAGGGCACGACGAAGAAGCGAGGTTGTCGATTCCAGGCGACCTGAGAGTAGAAACGGAGGGGGGCGACGACACCATCCGCATCAGTTTTGTCGAGGTAGGCGGCCGAGTGACCGTTGAATCGGTGCGGGTGCCGACGTCGTCGATGTCGGCCGCGGCCCGCGTTTCGCCGCCGAGGATCATGGCGAGGAGGCCGTGGTCACCACAGTACTGAATGAGATGCTCTTGGCCGTCGACGAAGCGGATGAGGACTGCAGCGATGGTGGGCCGCCGCCCGACGTGATCGTGGGCGATCGAATGACGATTCGCACGGACAATGGCAGCGACGCGATCAAGGTCGGCTTCACATCGATTGGTAGTCAACTCGTGATCTTTTCGGGTGCCGGAAACGATCAGATCGTCACAGGTCGCGGCCCGATTCGTGGAGTTCATGGGCCGGGAGAATGTGAAGGCGAAGCGAGTGGGGTGACTGTTGCCGCCATGGATGAAGGCGGTGAGCACGACGACGATGGTGGGGGCAAAGAAGGAGGCCGTCCCGTGGACGTTCGCGTCGCCAGCCAGACGCGGATCAATGTCGGCCCGGGCGACGACTTCTTGATGCTGCGGAATATTCAAACTGCCGGTGACTTGAGCGTGTCTTCCCATCCCGGCAGCGTCCAGATCGGGACACAAAACCTGAGGTCAGAAGGCGACACGGTCGTCGCCAGCGGCGGTGGCAATGACGACTTCGCCATCCTAGATTCACGTTTTGCCGGTTCTGTCGCGCTCGAATACCGGCCCGGGTAAAGATCAAGTATTCGTTGACAACTCGCGTTTCAAAGCGGCGTGTATGCTGGCGCCGGGCAGTCCTCCGACGATCAGATCGAACTTCGCGACAGCACGTTCATGTCCCGTGTTAAACTCGACGGCGGCAGCGGCAATGACGGAGCGGCTTGGGAAGACGTCGAATTGAAAAACATTTTCGACCAATCGCCGAGCGAAAAGTCGATCGAACACCACAGTGTAGATGTCGCCGCGATGGCAGCGTATATGGCCGACGAGGAAACCGGATTTGGGCTGATCCTCCCTACAAGGGCGACTGCGGAGACATGGCGGCTAGTCACTAGTAGAGATATGGCGGCCACGCGCGACCGACATCCGAGAGCGGTCGGGCGGCCACAGTGCATTGCCTCGGGACTCACGCGATTCACCTCTCCCGATCTCGGGGGAGGCCGCGCCGGGCACGTGCGGGTCGGCGGCGGGTGAGGATTGTGCGTCGCGGCGTTTGCCCGATGTGGCGAAATCCCCTGGGACGCGAAACACGCGCCACTCCGCCCGCGACCGGCCTGCGGCCAGCTTGTCCGGGAGGAGGAAAGCCACTCATGCAACATGCAGAGATTAGTCTGCCTGGGGTGGCGTATCCGGCCCGGTGACTGCGTCGGGTTCGGCCCCTTCGGGATAATGTTCGCTCAACGTCGACGGACAAACATCTTGCTTACCGCACTGCGTGCAGACAATGTGGATCAAGTCGGAACTGCTCAGCATTAATCTCTCTTTATCACACAGATCATAGAGCTGCTGAAGGTGGACACAGGTCATGAATCTCGTCCTTAGGCATGAGCCCATAGAGTAGCGAAAGACGATGAAGTTCGAGACGCGTGTCGGTCGACCTCTGCCGAACACGTTGAGGTCTGGCGCAACCGGGGATCGCGAATGATGCTCGATGGCCCATTTCGTCGGCCGGCAACCCTGTGACGTGTACGGCGGCGGTGCCCGACGTCCGATAATCGTTGACTGAGCTGTTCAATGTAACGCAGCCGTCACAGGTTGCGATAGGGATCGCACGGATTTGACCTGCGTGACGCCGCTTCCGCTGTCGGCAAACCCCATCGCTTCTTGCGCCGAGCCAATGTGGTGACGATCAACCCTTACAGGCCGCCGACCCGCACGCGGGTGCCCTGGGCGACCTCTACTGATCTCGCAAGCGTTGGCTCATAAGAGGCTCGCTGCGCCCATGGGGCGAAAGTGGTGGCAGGCTAGTGATAAGGGCCGTCACAAATAGCCTCGTGCCCACATCCGCACTCACGCGCCGCGCCTACGGCGTGACATCTTTTCGTCCTCGATTTCGCCGACGAGTTCTTCGAGGACATCCTCAAGTGTAACCAGTCCGACGGTTTTGCCGCCATCTTGGACGACGGCGAGGTGAATATGAGCATCCCGGAAATGTACGAGCAATTGATCGGAGCGCATGTTCGCGGGCACTTGCAGGACCTGGCGACAGTAACTCGAAACGGGTTCGTCGTCGCGGCCGTCGGTCAACGCCTCGAGGATATCGCGACTCATCACCAAACCTTGGATCTGGTCGATTGACTGGCCGAACACGGGATATCGCGAGTAAGCATGGCGCAAGACATGCGTGGCGGCCTGGCGAATGGTCGCATTCTGGCTGACGGCCACCACTTTGGCGATCGGCGTCATCACGTCGCGTGCGGTGCGATCGTTCAAGATAAATGCACGCTGAATCAATTGTCCTTCGTCTTTTTCGATATGCCCCGCCTTGCGTCCCAGCGTGACAAGGGAACGAATCTGGGCTTCGGTGCCCAAGGTCCGTTGGCCCGTTTTGAAGAGGTTGGAAAACCACGCTAGTCCCACGACCAATGGATAGAGGGCATAGATGAGCAATTGGATAGCGGCGCAGCCAAACGACTGATCAGCGGTGCATGATGACTTCCCAGCGATTTGGGAATGATCTCCGAAAAGACAACCGTCAACAGCGTCAGCATGGCGGTTATCAACACAATGATCTGGTCGCCGTACAACTGAACGGCCTTACGACCGGTCAAGATTGGACCCAAAATATTGATCGTGTTCGTGAACAACACCATCACGACGACTGGGCGAGTCAATCTCCGCGTGATCGCTTGTAAGGCGTTGGCTCCCCATGCCCGTTGCATCACCAGTTCGTCGACTTCCATCGACGAGACACTCAATACCGCTGCCTCAATCAACGCCATCAATCCTGACAGAGCGACAAAGCCCACGACATACAAGCTCAGCTCAAACATGCGAATCCTCTATCCTCGCTAGCGGTGTCGGATGGCGGTATCGATTTGTCGCAATACTTCGCCGATCGACGCGCGAAAAACGGCATCGGCCTGAGAATCAAGCGGCGTCGGTTCTCGGTTGATAATGACAAGCTTGCCTCCCTGGCGTTTTGTGATCGCCGGCAGCTCGGCAGCGGGCGTGACGACGAGCGAGGAGCCCACAGCCAACGTAATCGCGGCCTTGCGACACCAGGCGGCTGCTTTCTGCAACACATCGGCGGGCAGCGATTGCCCGAAAGAAATGGTCGCATGTTTTAATCGCCCTTGTCCACAAGACGGACAATCCGGCACGCGATCTTCCGCACAGAACAATTCCACCAGTGGCTCGGCAGCGAACCTCGCATCGCAGTCCAGACACTGCACTTCACGCACATTGCCATGCAATTCCAACACATTCTGGCAACCCGCCAACTGATGCAGTCCGTCGATGTTCTGGGTGACCACGCCCCGAATCCATCCGGCGGCCTCCCAGGCCGCAACCACTTCATGCCCCGCGTTCGGTTGCGCGGCGGCAAACTCGGCGTGTCCGTCCGCTTTTTGGAGCCAATAACGGTAGCGCGCATCAGCGTCCTCCAGGAATTGCTGGTAGTACACGGGACGGTGTTTTGTCCAGATGCCTGTGGGCGAGCGAAAATCGGGAATGCCGCTGTCCGTGCTGATGCCGGCGCCGGTAAACACGACACCCGTGGAGCTCGCCCTCAGCCAGTCCGCGACCTGCAATATCAACTCGTCAGGTGCCGTCATAGGATGATTTCCCGGAGACTCTGTTGTCACGTCCCACACGGACGAGGCAACGACGGATCGCGATTCGTCAGACTTCGAATCGCAAGTGATACGACTTCGGCCGCGTGAGATGTTCAAAGCCGATCCGCGAAAGCGTGCAGCCTCGTCCCGAGTCCTTGATGCCTACCCAGGCCAGTGCAGGATCTAGATAATCGCAGCGATTCATGAACCACGTGCCCGTTTCGACCTGATGTCCAATCGCCTGTGCGGCTTCAAGATCGCGAGTCCACACCGAAGCGGTCAGTCCATACGCCGAATCGTTCATCCAGCCGATCGCCTCCTTGTCGCCGGCCACCGGCATGATCCCCACGGCCGGGCCAAACGTTTCTTCGGTCATCAACCGCATACCGTGATCGCAATTCACCAGGACTTGCGGGGCTAGGTAGGGTGTGCCTTGCTTGTCGGCAGGGAATTGCGAGGAATCGATCAACGGTCGTGCGCCCTGTTGGACTGCCTCTGCCACTTGGCCACGTACGAAATCGGCGGCCGAAGTCCGTACCAACGGGCCGAGATTCGACTGGGGGTCCAACGGATTTCCCAAACGGTACTGACGCGTCAATTCGACGAAACCTTCCACGAATGCGTCGTAGATCGATTGGTCAACGTAGATTCGCTCGACGGCGCAGCAAGACTGTCCCGAATTAAAAAACGCGCCGTCCACTAGATTCTCGATGGCGTGCGGTAAATCGGCATCGGCGCGCACGTAGGCCGGGTCTTTGCCTCCCAGTTCCAGCCCGGTGCCAACAAAACGCTGCGACGCCTGCGCTGAATTGCCTGTCCGCCTTTTACCGACCCGGTGAACGCGACAAAATCAATGCGAGGATCCTGGACAACGCGCTCGGCGTCCGCGTGATCCAGATGCAGCACTTGAAATACGCCTTCGGGCATCCCCGCCGCGACCATGCATTCCGCCAATCGTTCGGCGCATAGCGGCGTCTGTGACGAGTGTTTCAAGATGACGGTGTTTCCCGCCAACAGTGCGGGGACGATGCTGTTGACGGCAATCAAGTAGGGGTAATTCCAGGCCGCGATCACGAACACGGTACCCAAAGGTTCGTGGCGAATGTAGCGATGGAACGAAGGTTTGTCGGGCAACGGCAACGGCTCCAAGGCCGACTCGGCAATCTCGATCATGTACCGAGCTCGTTCTTCAAAACCTCGGACTTCTCCTGGAGTGAAACAGCGAGGCCGGCCCATCTGTCGAGTCAGCTCGTCTGCAATCGCGTCCGTCCGGGCAACCAATTGCTCGACAACACACTGGCAGAGCCTCATTCGCTCCGCCACGGTGGTCTCTTTCCACTGCTGCTGCGCCCGGCGGCTGCGCCAAGGTTTGCTCAATCGCCGCATCATCAGCCAGTGGACGTTGATCAATGATGCTGCCATCAATTGGCGATAGGGTCACTTGTGTCGCAGTCATGGCACTCGCAATACACGGATGTTGGCGAACGAAGGTCCGTTGACATGATGGAAACCAGCGCATAGTAGATCCAAATCACGCCACCGATCGCCGATTGTGCGACCGATCGCAAAGCTCCGCTCAGGTGGGCTTCGACAAGTGACGCGTAGCGTGCCCCTTCGAACAGTGACAAGGGCAAGCCGTCACGCTCGATGCGCACCTTCGGCCGCGGCCTATCGTGTTGCTCGGTAAAGAACCGTAGGGCGACGCGCAGGACAAGTAAGGCAAGGGCCGCGTCCAGAGCGGTCATGATCCCAAGTTTGGCTTTTAAACCGGAAGACTGGACCGTCATGCCTCGCAGCAACTCCGTCGCATCGACCAAATCGAAACTGACAAGATCACTCATCAAGGGCCTCGTCGGGAGGTGCAAGTCCAGAGAATCCGCCTTGGCGCGGACTTCGTTTCAATAGACACCGGCGAGCATGGTTTCGCAAGACGTGCCGCACTGCCTCTTTGATCCTCTTTGAACTTTGCCGAAATAAAGCCCACACGATCGCGCATTGTGCGGGCTTTCCGACCCGAGGTGGTTGGTTTAGATTGGGGCCTAACAGCCTAACAGCAAGCCCGTCCGATCTTGCCGACGACAGCAAGTCCCGGATCCGTCCAACCCATCCATCACCTTAGGGCCCGTAGCTCAGCGGTTAGAGCAGGGGACTCATAATCCCTTGGTCGGGGGTTCGAATCCCTCCGGGCCTACTCCACCGGTGTTCAAGACCTCGAAAATCGCGGTACCTTCGAGAAAAACAACGTGAGTGACGGAACAATTTGCGATTTTGTTTCCTCGGTATTGCAAGAGTGTGCACCATTTGTGGCACCGCTCCGTGTTTGTTTGACGGCCGTTGGCTCGCATTACTTGCACTTCGGTTGCCAAGAACTCGTCCCGCTCAGCAACAACAACCCATCGGACGATTCATTCCGATATGCATGTGGCCATTCGACGTCGGTCGATCCATGAACTCACTGCCATTGATAGGCGACGAGGGCATCGCGTTCTCGGATGAATATCTGTTGCCCGGCAACCGCGATAAATCCCCAAGTTTCGGCGGCAGTAATGAGTCGACTGTCAACTAACACGAACTCATCGGGGCGAGACGCGATCAGAAGCAATTGACCTTCGTTGGTGAGGGCAAGGATTCGGTCTTCGTGCCAAACCATACTGCAATACGTGCCAAATGGTCGGTCGGAGATCCAATTCGTGTTACCGTTGCGCAGGTCGACGCACGCGAACCGACCGTTTTTTAGGTGCAGGAAGGCAAAATCCCCAATGACGACCGGCGATGACATGTAGGCCACCAATTTATTCTTCCATCCGTCGGAAAGGCGGAATTCGCCATCGTCGAGCTGAAGGGGATAGTAGCCAGTTCGACTAGCGCGTGTGCTCGTAAAGATGCCCCCGTGGTACGCAATCGGAGCCAATATACAGCCCTGGTCGTAGCTATCGAGCACTCGGTGCCACAAGACGGTGCCGGTTGTGGGATCAACGCCGGCCAATGCATCGATATTGGCGACCAGTAGCTGGGGGCGTTCATGAATCACGGCAAAGTCGGGCGAGGAATAGGAACCCTGTCCTTTATCGTCGCGTTCGAGGCATCGCCAACGGCTATCTCCGGACTCCTTATCCACCGCCACAAAGGAGTCGGCCGCTTGCACATAGACCGTATTGCCGATGACCAGCGGCGAGCAGACAAAGCCGAGCTCTGGAAGCGGCGTATCGTAGCGCTGGCGGAAATCCACTAGCCAACGGCGTTTGCCGGAGGTGGCATCGAGACAGACCAGTAGGTCGGGCATGCCGGCGACATACAGACTTTCGCCGTCGTAGGCAGGCGTTGCTCGGATCCAGCTGCCCATGCGGGCCCCGAGTTGAGCCACCTGCATAGTGCCTTTCCAATCCGTTTCCCATACCGTGCTTCCATCCTGTCGATCGAGTGCGCGAATTCCTTCGTACTGTTCGTCACGCGTGTAAGTCGCAAAAACCAGATCCCGCGCAACGATCGGCCCGGAATAGCTCGGTGGAAGCTCGAATGCGCCATTGGGCCGACAACGCTGGAGCTTGAAGCGAGTCAGGCCACTCACCCACCGGCACGTGGCCGTTCCTCTGAGGACCGCGCCATTGGGGCCAAATTGCAAGGTCACTGGCGGCAAGCGAGTTGGCAAACCCGCAGAGGATGACGCTAGTGACGAGGGTGTAGAGGTGTCTTTTGGCGCATTCGCTCGCTTTCGTTGACAGTTGGACGGCCGGAGCTTGCGGCATGAAGGGGCATCAAGGGAAACGATCGCGTCACTATAACAGGACCTTCGCCGTGACGTCACGGCTCCAACCATGCGAAAAACCATTACCCTGCTTTGTGCGGTGCCATTTGCAACTGTGCGGTGCCACTCTCCTTTGCACTCTCCTTTGTTTGTGCGGTGCCACTCTCCTTTGCACTCTCCTCCCCCCCTCTCCTTTGCACTCTCCTTTGTGCGGTGCCACTCTCCGGCGGGATTTGTGCGGTGGCACTCTTGTGCGGTGCCGGTGCCACTTTCCGGCAGGGCGGCAGGGCGGTGCCACTCTCGGCATCAAATTACCCGGGCCGGAATCAGGGCAGTACCACTCCCTGCCGAGTACCAGGGCAGAGGAGTACCAGGGCAGTGCCACTCCCTGCCGAGGAGTACCAGGGCAGTACCAGGGCAGTGCCACTCCCCGCCGTGCATGATCACCCAGCTGCTTCAATTTCCGGACGCTGGTAGGTCGCGGACGCCGGCAGTGCCGCGCCGGCAGTGCCATCCTCTGCCGCGCATCGCAACCTCCATAGCGGGCTGCCGGGCTCTCCACGTCGCATTGACCCTCGTGAAAGAAATGACCGGCATGGAGCACGCCTGAGGCCAACCAGTCGCGACGCTTGCCCCGGTCGCTCCGACATCGCTCGGAATTCGACCGATCGGGACGGAATTCCGGAAAGTCGCCGGCGCTGTGGGAAACGTCGCTCACAGCTTGCGCGACTCGCGCTTTTCCTTTATCGTCCGCTGCCGTTATTGTCATTCAAGCGATTGACTTGGCCGGTGACGTGGATTCCAGGACGTAGTCGTTCGACTTTCCGACGGGGTTGCGAGCTGTACCGGTTACCGGCGCGATAGAGGTAGTGTAAGATGCGAGGTGCGGCGGTCGAGGGCGTTGAATACAATGCATGCCTTGTGTACTCGGTATGTGGCAACGTCAACGAATATGTCGATGTTTTTTCGCGCGAGCCCTGTTACTCACTTTGCGGAGCGTTAGTTGATGGCCAAGCAACTCATGTTTTACGAACAGGTCGTCCCAGTTTCTCCTCAGCGGCACGGCGATCTGTGTATTGAGGGCGGCGTCAGCTACGAATTCGCGTGCCGTCAATTCTGTTCCCCTGGTCGCGCCGGAAATCCCGCACGCAGCACGCGAATACACGGTCGTTTTTGCCGAGAGTGGCAGCGACGTCATCCCCATTGCGCTGTTGGGTGTGCAGGACAATCAGAATCTGTACCTAACGGACGAGGGGGGATGGGACGCCAAATACATCCCGGCTTTTGTGAGGCGGTATCCATTTGTGTTCGCACAGAACACGGAGTCGAACACGTTTACCCTCTGCATCGACGAGACTTGGGTTGGTTGCAACCGGGAAGGACGCGGCGAGCGTTTGATCAACGAGCAGGGTGAAAAGACACCGTTTCTCGAGCGTCTGATGAATTTTCTTCAGGACTACCAACGTAATAGCCAGAGGACCACGGCTTACGGCAATCGATTGAAAGAACTTGGCTTGCTGGAATCTAAGGCTGCCAACTTTACCCTTCCCGATGGTAAGACCGTCACGCTACGCGGTTTCATGGCCGTCGATCGCGAGAAGCTCAACGCGTTGCCCGCCGAAACACTCCATCAACTCGCTCAAACCGGTGAGCTGGAAGTTACCTACGCTCACCTACTATCCATGAACAACCTTTCGCTCATGCTGGAGCGTGCTACCCAGCGTGGCGCTCAGCAAGCTCATACGCCGAGTGCCGAAGCTGGGACATAATACGACGACGCGGCTCAAGGTGAACTCTCGGTTTAGATCACGTCGACTCAACTAGACCTAGCGTGCACCGGCAGGCGGTGATCGCAGCATCGATTTGGTTATCGGTTCTCAACCAGGTATCGAGTCGAATTCAACGCGTAAGCTGCGATCGGAAGAGTCTTCCGCAGCTGCCCAGGACCAATCGACATCGTCGCCACCCACAATATCGTCGAGATGGGAAGTCTGACGGTGCCACTCCCGGAAGTCGGGAAGTCTGACGGTGCCACTCGGAGGATTTGCGACGGTGCTGTTGCGACGGTGCCACTCTCGCGACGCGACGCGGCACGACGGGTGCCGGGGCGCGACGGTGCCACTCCGTGCCCGGCTACTCCCTGCCCTGTTCGCGAGGTTCTGACGGTATGCTTTTGTGGGGCGAGCGGTTTGGGCCGGGAGCGTGGGTGAGAATGGGGCTGTTTTGGTCGCGTAGCGAGAGACGCCGTCAGAATTGCCCGGGGTCCGCAGGCGGAGGGACACGATGGGCATGTACGAGGGCCAGGCGCCGCGCGTCGAGGAGTGAGCACGCATGACCTCGGCAAACGGATAGGCTGTGGCAAGTAAGATGCTTGCTGCGGCGCAGTACCGGGGGCGCGTTGGATTCACCGATGGCAACGGATCGGGACGCGGACTTGGGCGGCGACGTGGTGGCGGCCGAGGCCGAGCGGCACGTCAGATGAATGACTTGGCCAGTAAGCTCGGATCGGCGGCGTGGGGCATCGTCCATGCGGCGAAGACGTCTGGAGGATTGGCGGGAAGCCGAAATTTTTGCGCCATGGTGGCAGCATAGGCCTGAAATCGTTCGATCCAAACGGCGACCTGACCGAGGCCGATCCGCTCAAAGATGGAAGGCAAATCGGAAGGGATTTTGCCGGGTTTGGTGGCGTGTGCTACCCGTCCCATGACGTCGACAACCGCCACGTAATCGTCCAACGTCATGGATAAGCAGCCTGTATCGGAGGCACGGGCCTTCAACTCCATTTCCTCCTGATTCTCACGACATCCAGCCGCCGAGCCTCGTTTCGGTTTCCCCCGCGTGTCGGTCAACATCTCGTCACGCTCGTCAATCGGACTGAGGAAATCATCCATCTGTTGTTGGACCTGCCATGCGTCCACCACCTGGCGGACTCGCTGCGGACTCTTTTTGGCTGCCTGACGCCGGGCAGTTAAGGCGTGGATCCGCTGATAGACGGAGGTATAGATGCTCTCTTCAGGCGTGGCCGCCATCCCCGCCCGAATGGGATTCAAATCGACATACACCATGGCGGCCAGCAAATGGTCCGGAGTCTCGATGCGATGGCACTTGAAGCGCCCTTCCCAAAATCTTCCCGAAACGTCGTCCTCGCGGTTGGCACGGTAGGCGATCGATTGATTCAGGTAACGCATGAACCACGAGATGCTGGAGAGTCGCTGACGATAGGTGGCGATCTGCTCGGTGTCGGCGAGCAAGGCTTGGATCTGGGCGAGCTTGCGTTCTCGCTGGCGTCGACGTTGGCGGCGTTGCGACGGATCGGAGGCGTCCGTTTCGTGCTTCAATCGCCAGATGCGAGCTGCGATTTCTTGGTCCGACAAACGTTCGACAAGATCCGGGCGATTGCGCAGAACCGTATGAAAATGGTTGCTCATCACACCAAATCCTAAGATATCGATCAGAAAGGTACTCGCTAAAAAGCGAATGCGATCCTCAATCCACTGCCGGCGATGACTGTAATCTTTGTTTCCGTCGTGACCGCAAAGGTGCCCACGTCGGACACAACGATTGAGTGCGTGGTAAATGCCTAGCTCCGGTCAAGCACCAACCGCACCAACACCCTTGACTTCCGCTAAACTCGTGGCAGGTCGCGACGCGAAAACTCTAATTCGTTTTGATGGAGGACTTGCGACGCAATCTCACCACGAACCGCAGTATCTCGACTTCCCGCTGACTTGTCGCCGCGTCAAGTGCCGTAATTGAGTGGCGATATCCTTTTCAACAATCATGACCCGTCGGCCTTCAACGTAGTAACTCAATTCGAACGGGTCCAGGATTAGGTATAAGGCGGATCGGAGCTGGATGTGATTTTCTAGACGTAGGTCGATTGTGGGGTTGGCGGAATATCCGTCCTCAAACTGCACGGAGAGATTCGCTTGTCGGCCCAAGTTCGCCAAAACTTCCCGCAAGGGGGTCCTTTCGAATCGACACGAGACCGGCACACGGAGATTAATTTGTTCGCTGACTGGTTGCTGAACCATAGACGCTCGTCCTGCTAGAAACGAAGCGACCAGTGTCACAAGAATCAGCAGACTTTTTAAACCGAAACGAAAGCAGTTCATCTTAGACTTCCCTTGCCGTTTCATGGCCAGGGATCGTACCAACGGCCTGAAGGCGGGAGCAATATCAGTCCGGTCGTTTGCTCCGACCGGTCGATTCTAGCATTCACCACCGTCAATGCACCTGAACGTCCCACGACGGTCGTTTGCTGCAGCGGATCAAAAAACAAATGGGGATGCCGACGACTAATTGAAGCACCGCCGCATACTGGCCGACGAAGACGCTCCGGGTTTTCCGGGCTGGAGGCGAGGGCATTCAATGGCGGCGGCTGACGTCTCACTTATACGGGCTGTTATCAAGGCCCCGTTGAGCATTTCCGTCGGCAAGTGAGCAGGTACACAAAGCCAAGGTAGGAAAGAATGGCTGTGGAAGGCTCTGGGACGAACGTGAATTGTGTTGGCCAATAGCTATCACGACGGACGGCCGTCGCGACGCTTGCCGAGGGTCCACCAGCCACCGACGTGATGTTTCCGGAGTTATTTATTTGCGCATCAATTTGCCAATTTCCGACGTTGTCCCAATCCGCAGTGGGCACGAATTCCAGGAGTAGATTTCGACCCTGGCTGGGGTCATAACTGAAAGGCTCATCGAACTGCACGACAAAGTCGAAGTCTCTTGGTCCAGGTCCCGACGTGTCAGTCTGCCAGGTAACCGTGCCATCGAAGACGAGTGTTTCGTCATCTCCAATATTGTTTGCGAAGGTCGTGCTGAGCCCATCTGCGGCGGTCGTTGACAGAAGGAATCTTGCTGGTCCAGAAACTGGATCGGTAAAACTGTTGCTCTGGTCCGGCCGCCAGGAAAGCCCTGTAATAATGCGATGGGATTCGGGTAAGGACAAGAAGTCGACGGCCGGGTATAGGAAATGCACTCTTCCGGCAGCCCCGCCATTGACACTGGAATTTGCCTCTACGCCCCCCAAGTCGCTCGGCGAGACAATGTTGAATTCGTTTTGCCCCCAGGTCACTTGGCTTAACGCTAAGAAAACTGCTGCAATCATGCACAATCTATCCTTCGTTTTCTGATTCACTTAGCGACCGATATTCTAGCCGAACGTCGCGACTCGATCACGCATTCACCCGGTGGACCCGCTGCCGGGGTATCGGTGTCTCAGTTGGGGTCGTTTGCCGGTGTTCCTAAATATCAAACGCAACTCCGACGGCTTTGTGACACACCGGCCAGAGCAATTACGGCCGTCAGAAGACTGATAATTGTGGTCGGCTCAGGCACACTGGCGACCGCGGCCCTTGGTCCGGCTTCGTAACCACCATCCGCCAAGGCAAAAATCAAGTCGCCGGAATCAAATCTACCGCTGCCGTCGAAGTCACCAGATGCCCAGCCGGCTTCGACGTCAACCTCGTATGTCCCGGCGGCCAGAATGTTGATCAGGTCGCCGCTGTTGAACTCACCGTCGAGATTCGCATCTCCGATCCACGTATTGGCAAGATTCTTGACCCAGACGTGAATGTCTTCGGTGTTGACCAGGCCGTCGTTGTTGAGATCATAGGCCAGGGGATTTTCGTCCGCTGCGACCTGCAACATCAAATCATCGATGTCGGAAACGTCTAAAACACCGTCGGCGTCGAAATCGCCCAACGCGTTAGCCATCGACTCCGCTTCTGCATGCCAGATCCCCCAGTTTCCTGACCAGCGACTGTAATAGAGCGAACCGTCTGGAGCGACCCGCACGGCTGTGTCTCGTCCACTTGTGCTAATCGGTGCGCCTAGGTTTTCACCTTCACCAAATGGCGCATCCAATGAGGGGCGTTTCGACACGAAAACATCCCAATCTCCGTAGCTACCCGTTTTATTGAAGTAGAGTGAAAGTCCATCAGGCGACAGCGATGGATGCGCCGCAGAGCCAACTCGGTCTCCTCTTCCGAATGACGTCATCTCTTCGGGAGTTGTCCATTCGTCAGCCAAGGTTTCCCGGGTGCTCCGACGCAACGTCGAAGGGCTGCACCGGGCAACGCAACCGCTATTGAAAATGAGCTCCAAATCATCCGTCGAGAAGGTTGCGTTACCTTCGTTACGTCGCGTGTTGATTGTAGGCCCCATGTTCACAGGTTCCTGCCATGGATCGTCGCGACTCGCTCGCGTTGTTTGCCACAAGTCGAGGCCGCCATAGCCGTCTGCCCTCCCGTTGGAAGCGAAAGTTAACGTGAGGCCGTCGTCACTTAAGTGTGGGGCATTGTCGACACGGGCTGTATTGACAACATCAAGCGGTTGCGTATCCTGCCACGAGGCGTCGATGCTCTCTCGGTGAGCCCCCCAAATGTCCCAGATGCTATTGCCGTACGACACCACCCAATAGACTTCAAGCATGTCCTTCGAAAAGGTCGCTCCCCAATCGTGTGGCCCGCCTCCCCTGATCTCGGTCAACACCGGCTCCTTGAACTGGCACCAGGATGGTGCCGGTGATGCTAACATGGCAACGACGGGTATCATCCACCAACTCCTTCTACGGTGGGCTCTCTTCCGACTGCTGCTCTGTTTTGTTTCGACATCATTCCAATTCGATTTCATCGGTATTCTCCTTTGCGTGCCCTACTCGTCTCCTTTGGGTTGCAGAGAATGCCACGCGAGAATCCATTGTTCCCCCTTGGCTAAGCAGACAAGCACGACGTGCAGCGCATGGCAAAAAAAACGTATTGAATGCTCCAGAACGGCCCAACCACCGCAATCTGCCGTACGATTGGCTCTGGCATTCAAGCGAGTCGGACCCGTATGTTCACACGCGATAACGGCATGGCACGAGGCAAAAGATGCTGCAGCCCAAAAGTGATAATACTGCGGTCGTGGGTTCGGGCACGGACATGTGCGATCTGGACGGAAGACCATCCTGCGCAGCGCAGGCGGGATGAACCCGTTGAGGCCTGGGTTGCCCAGAATTCCCGGTGGCAAGCTGCTATAATCACCACCGTGGGGATTTACAAATCCAGTGTTGCCAATCACCGTCGCCACACCGCTTGCGGGATCAAGATTAAACAGCGGAGAAACAAAATCGGCGTTGGCGCCGTAGTGTGCCGTGGCGAACAACGTATCATGTTCGTCGAACATGATACCCATGATTTCGGCGCCTGGTTCCGTTGCTTCTTCCACACCAGTGATGGTGGATACGAACGTTTCCTCTCCAGTCGCCTGGTTGAGCGTGTAGAGATTGTTGCCGATATCGCCACCGCTAACCAGCCAAAGGGTTCCTTGCGAATCAAACGCCAAATCCATCGCCCGCGTGACGTGCGTGGCACCTACCGGGGTCAGCTGACCATCGGTCTTGCTGACAGTGAACAAGTTGGTATTGTCGCCGATCACTTCGGGCCAGTAGTAACCCACCGTATACATCGTTCCGTCGTCGCTCACTTCAAGCGGTACCACAAATTCGCCGGTGGGTTCACCAATCAGCGTCGCTGCACCCGACGAAGTGTTGACACGGGCCAATTGGCTGTCCGTGTTTCCCGGAAACAAAGCGATCGAATAGAATTGACCATCGTTGTCAAACGCACCAGACGCCAATCTCACGCCCTCAGGCTGATCGAACGAGCCGATATTAGTTCCCATGCCAGAGTGGGGATTAATTGATCCAAGCTGCGTGTGGAATGCGTGAGGCGTGAAGATTTCTCCCGCTCCAACGGTACCAATCATGATAAAACTAATAATGAACTTGCTATGTGGCATCTCATGTCGACCTCTGTTTTTCAAGGGTTTTGGAAACGCGTCAATAAATGGCTGATGTGCAGTTCGTCGTTCACTTGCGAGCTTGCCGCATGTCGAAACCGTGAAGGTCGACTAACCGGCATTCAGGAGAGCTAGGTATCGAGTCGTGAGGTTCATAAACTCCTTTCCAAACGAGGTGCGGCCGCCCTATCACGACCCGCGATCGGATGGAGCGTACGTGCCAGCGCAGATCGTTCGAATAGCGCCCCCGTATTCACCAGCCAGATTGCGAGGACTCCGCTATAATCGAACGAACTGCGAAGAACGCCGAGCCGGGCATAGCACGGGGCAACGAAGTAAGGCAAGGCACCGAAGCGTTGACATCAGTCGTCTGGCTCTGGTTGCCCATGTACTAAGCAGACAAACACTGACATGGTGCGCACGAATTGCAAAGAAAAGACGTGGGAAGCGTTGGAACGGGTTAACCGCCGTGATCTAACAGTCCTATCGGCTTCGGCGCGACAGCGAGTCGGGCAGTCCGAGGCCCGTCCTCGATTTCGCAGTGCATGCTATCTGTTTTCTGTCAATTCACATACGGCACCGAAGCGCGATTTCGCCTGCCACTTACGGTATAGGCCATGCCCCCATCCGCCGAAGAACTGTTGATTCAGCAAGCGAAAGCCGGTGGCGTGGACGCCTGGGAACGGCTTATCGTCCGCTATCAGGGCTCTTTGCAGGACTACATTCGGTACCGCTATGATCACTGCCTTTCAGGTCGACATCTCTCCGGAGGACATCCTGCAAGAGACGCTTTTGCAGGCCTGGCTCGATATCAAATCGCTAAAACAGACGGCGCCCGCGTCATTCCTTGCCTGGCTGAAGGCGGTCGCCGACCGCCGAGTGAGCGATGCGTTGAAATCGCAACAGCGTCTGAAACGGGGTGGGCAGCTACGCCGCGCGACGAACTGGATCGCACATGGCAGCGCCAGCTGGCACGACTTGCTGGATGCTCTACCTGCCGAAGCGCAAACCGCCAGCAGCATTCTGTCTCACAAAGAGCGTGCTCGCGCGCTGCAGGTGGCTGTCAGTCTGCTGCCAGAGGGCCAGCGACGGCACTCAGGCTGCACGGCTTGGAAGGAATGACGCTCGGTGAGACGGCGGATGCGATGAAGCGTACCGTTCCTGCCGTGCGGAGCCTTGTGCATCGAGGTAAGCAGCAGCTTGCACGTGATCTGGCTTCGGCATCATCGTGGTTAGGCACACGAACAGACGCCTCTCGCCTGCTTGCGCAAAGTGAATCGGGAACCGAGCTGCCAGTGGTCGAACGAACTCGAGCGTCTCGCGAATACCCAGCCGAGAGATCTGATCGGCCAAACGGTCTCTCATTATCAGGTCGTCGAGCAGCTCGGTGCGGGTGGCATGGGTGTCGTCTACAGGGCGAAGGACACCCTGCTGAGCCGTAGCGTGGCGCTCAAGTTCCTACCCGAAGGAGTCTCGCTCAATTCTCGAGCCGTGGAGAGATTCACGCGCGAGGCGCGGGCGGCATCGGCTCTCAATCACCCGAACATCATCACCATACACGAAATCGCGGCAGCAGGCAGTTTGCGATTTATCGTCATGGAGCTCGTCGAGGGCCAAACCTTGCGCGCAATGTCGGCTCAGAGCATGCCCATGGAGTCGCTCAAGGAGTTCGGCGCGCAGGCGGCCAGGGCTCTCGCGGTGGCCCATGCCGCGGGCATTGTTCATCGCGATATCAAACCCGAGAACGTCGTGGTGCGCGACGACGGGTACGTCAAGATTCTCGACTTCGGACTGGCCCGACTTATGCCCGAGCGGACGGGAGCTCTCGATGAAGCCACGCATGCCAGCGATACCGGCCCCGGCGTTGATTCTCGGCACCGTCCGCTACATGTCTCCCGAGCAGACACAGGGAGAGCCCCTGAGTCCCGCCACCGATGTGTTCTCTCTCGGTGTCGTCTTGTACGAGTTGGCCACAGGCCGCCATCCCTTCGAGGCCGAGTCGCACCAGGCCGTCATACGTCACATCCTGTCGGAGATGCCACTGCCACCATCGCGGTTGAATCCGGAGGTCTCCAGTAACCTCGAGCGCCTGATCCTCGAGATGTTGCAGAAGGATCCGCGGCTGCGCCCGACGGCTCGCGAAGTCGAGAACGCGCCTGGCGGGACTCAGCGGAGAAGAACGCCCGAGAGAGGGCCGCCGGACAAGAGAACCTGGTTGCTCCCACTCTCCAGCGCCATACGGTGGGTCGGGAGGAGCCGCTGGCCGCTCTGCGTGCCGAACTGGACTCCGTGCGGACGGGCCAGGGGCGGCTGGTCTGCGTCGCCGGCGAGCCGGGGATCGGCAAGACGACCTTGCTCGATGACTTCCTGGAGCAATTGAAGGCGGAAGGGAAGCGCCTTCAGCAGCGCGCGGGGAACCTGCTCCGAGCGCCTCGCCGGCGCCGAGGCGTATCTGCCGATCCTCGAAGTGTTGGAAATCTCACGCGCCGTGACGAGGGAGATCGTCGCTCGGACTCTGAGGCTGCTGGCGCCGACCTGGTACGTGCGGATTGTCTCCCTCTCGGCGGAGGACTCTTCAGCGGAGCGGGTGCTGGCCGACGCCAGAACGGCATCTCAGGAGCGCATGAAGCGCGAACTGATCGCCTTTCTCGAGGAGCTCTGCCGCACTCGGCCGGTGATTCTCTTCCTGGAAGACGTTCACTGGGCGGATGTGTCCACCGTCGATCTGCTCGCATACATCGGCACGAAGCTGGAATCGATGCGGCTGCTGATCGTGGCCACCTACCGGCCCACGGAGCTACTGCTGAGTGATCATGTCTTCGCGCGGGTCAAGCTGGAGCTCCAGGGGCGCGGTCGGTGTCACGAGTTCTCGCTGGATTTGTTGAGCCGTGGGGATATCGAGAAGTACCTGGCGCTGGAGTTCCCGGGACATCGCTTTCCGGTCGAGTTTGCCGACCTCATCCACGCGCGAACGGGGGGCAGTCCGCTGTTCATGGTCGATCTCCTACGTTTTTTTCGAGATCGGCGCGTGGTTGTACAGCAGGGAGGACGGTGGGAGCTGGTCGAGTCCGTTGCGGAGATCGAAGATGAGATCCCCGAGTCGGTCCGCAGCATGGTGCAGAAGAAGATCGATCAGCTCGCCGATGATGACCGCCGATTGCTGACTGCGGCCAGCGTTCAGGGTCACGAGTTCGAGGCCGTGGTGGTCGCCAGGGCGTTGGAGCTGGACGAGGTTGAAGTGGAAGAGCGACTGGAGTGTCTCGACCGTGTGCATGCCCTGGTGCGGCCGGTTTGTGAGCAGGAGTTTCCCGACAACACACTGACGCTGCGCTACACCTTCGTCCACGCCCTCTATCAGAACTCCCTCTACGCCGCGCTGTCACCGGCTCGCCGGGCCCAGACAAGCGCGGCGGTTGCCGAGGCGCTCCTCGGACTTTACGGGGAGCAGACGGCGACGATCGCAGTCAGAGCTCGCTCTTCTGTTCGAGGCGGCGCGCGATTTCGCACGGGCTTCGGACCATTTGCGCAAGCGGCGCGGAATGCCGCCGCGATCTACGCCAATCAGGAGGCCGTGGAACTGACCCGAAAGGCCATCGCCAATGCTGAGCGGCTCCAGGGCAGACAACGTCATGAGCGCGTTCTTTCGGCGGCTCTCCAATTGGGCGAGGCTTCACATGACGTTGTCGCGATTCGAAGACGCGTTGGCCGATTTCGAACAGGCAGAGAAGGCGGCCCGTGATTGTGGGGATCAGGAGAACGAAGTCAACGCTATCTGCGGTTCCGCCAAGGCGAAGCTCTCTATCTCAAGAGGCTTGGGGAAATGGTCGAGCTGGGCCGGCGTGCGCTGGAGCTCGCTCGGACCACGGGTTCCGACGTCTGTGTGGCCTCAGCCGAAATGGTTCTCGGCCACGAGCGTCTGTGCGTGGGAGCCCTCCCGGCGGCCGAAGAGTACTTCGACCGTGCGGTCCCCGTAATGGCGAGCGAGGGAACGCCGATCCAGACGCTCGACGCGGTCTCCGCCGCCGGGATGATTCACACCTGGCGTTTGGAATACGACGAGTCGCACCGCATTTTCGACTGGTCCGTGCAGAGATCCCGTGAGCTCGGAGCTTGCTTTCCGATGCTTCGGAGTCTCTTCTTCAAGAGCATGGCCCTGGGAAATCAGGGCCGTCTTTCGGACGCCATGAGCACGCTCAGAGAAGGCATTCGACTGGCGGAGCTCAACGGGGAGCGCTTTTGCTCTCTCGCCTCCCCAACAAGCTGGGCTGGATCCACCGAGAGGCACAGGACTTCGAAACGGCGCTACGCCTCGACAGCCGAGAACGTTGCCGCTCGCGCGAGAAGTGGGCTTTCCCGAGTGGCGAGGCCAACTCGCTCGTCAATCTGGGACACGATTATCTGTCACTGGGCGAAGCGGACCGGGCGTTCGAGCATTTTCAGGAGGCGGCAGCCATCTACGAGCAGGATGTCTGGTATCGCTGGCGCTACAACACCCACTTACAGGCTGAGCTGGCCAGGTATTGGATTCTTCGAGGGTCGCTCGAGCCAGCCACCCGCCACGCCACGGCATGCCTGAAGTCCGCGGAAGCGACGCAGTCACCCAAGTACATCGCCTGGGCGCACAAGGTGCTTGGAGACATCGCTTCGCTCGAAGATCGGGTCGAGGATGCCAGGCGAGAGTACGAAATCGCCCTGCAGATTGTCGATGCCCATCCCTGCCCGACCACCCACTGGCGGATTCTCAAAGCCCGGGCAGATCTCGCCGAGAAGCTCAAGGATTCCGCAGCAGCCGACGGATTCCGGGGACGGGCCCGCAAGGTGGTGGAAGGCCTCGCAGATTCAATTCGCGAGGAGCCGTTGCGTCAGAAATTCTTGACGTCAAAAGCTATCCGTGAGCTATAGGGAAATAGAATACACGACGAGACCTGTGACTGGGGGGCACGGCGACACTCACGTCAACGCGCTGAACTTCGAGTCTAGCGAACACGCCACGCGATTCAATTGTGGAATCGCTGCTTCGACGGTACGCCGATCACCTCGTAGGTCCAGGGGCTTGCTCCAGCTGCGGTGCGGTATCGGGTACGCTACGCCCGTACCATGCCATGCTCTCGAGTTTTCGTCTTTCGCGTCTTGAGCAGTTGAAAGGCTGGTCGGCCGATCGTGTCCAGCGTGTCGTCGCGAGCCAGGGCAAGCGTTGTTGTCCTGCCATGGGGCAGGTGTAGGCCTCGTCCATCCGGTCCTTCCTTCGTTTTCTTCTTCTACATGGACTGATTGACCGAGATCGCCCCCGGCTGTGCCGTCGTTCGCCAACTGGCGACTGGCATCGTTGCCAAGCACCGTGCCGTCTCAACAGCGGAATTTTGGCATGTCCGGCCGAATAACTAGGTGGCATCGAACGCGGCACCAGGACGGATGTCGGAGCGAGAAAGAAGTGTGCAGAGGGTGGCACCGAACGCAGAGGGTGGCACCGAACGCAGAGGGTGGCACCGAACGCAGAGGGTGGCACCGAACGCACACACGAACGCACAGCACCGAACGCACTGATAGGAAAAAATACATTGGCTGGCACTGACTCGGGTGGGTGGCACTGACTCGGGTGCCCGACCGGACTTAGAAAATGCGGAGAGTGGCACCGACTGAAGTCGGACTTAGAAAATGCGGAGAGTGGCACCGACTGAAACTCGGTGGGTGGCACTGACTCGGGTGCCCGACCGGACTTAGAAAATGCGGAGAGTGGCACCGACTGAAACTCAGGTGCCCGACCGGACTTAGAAAATGTCGGAGTTGGCACCGACCGGTCGGTGCTCTGGCCGAATGCGCATTGGGCCATACGTCGGGGGCAGGAGACTCGCTATCGCCGGACGTCGTTCCGCCAGAAATTCGCCGTCACACGATTCGCATCCGGATTCCAAATCTTGCTGACGATATCCAGATCCCCGTCACCGTCGACGTCGCCAATCTGCGATTCGTGCGCCGCCGGATTGTCGATATGAAAGACAACCGGTACGAAGGTGGGAGTTGACGCATCGTCGCCCCGATTCTCCCAGATCACTTGTCGTTCCTTCAGACCCAGCGGCTTCATCGGCTTGATCGGAGGGTCTCGTTGATCTGGATCCTCCTGCTCGCCCGCGTAAATATCCAAATCCCCGTCTAAATCGAAATCGGCCACCGCAAGTGCATGAAAAGATCCCGTTCCGGCCGCGTCACCGGGACGAGTTGCCGGGTCGGTCAGCTGATGTCGAATCCAACGTGCTCCGCCCCTTGATTCTCAACCCAATACACATGCCCGTAACCGGTGTCACAGTCGCTGTAAACGATATCCTGTCGGCCGTCGTGGTTAAGGTCGACCACCCAACTGCGCGTACTCACCCCATACGTCGCACCCTCGATTGGCTCGTGTGGCCAGCCATGCTGCTGCCAATGGTCATTATCGTTGCCTGGGTTTTCCAACCATACGCCCGGTTGCACGATGTCGTTGTCTCCATCGCCATCCAAGTCGCCGACGCCATGGGCGCTGGGCCTCCGTGATAATGGTCACTTCCTCCAGTGCGATGAGGACGTAGCATCGGTGTGCTCAGCCACGTGCTACCGACGTCCACAATCAAGTCCGGCCATCCATCATGATCGATGTCGCCAGCCAGAACATCGTGACCTCCTCCGCCATACTCACGCACGGCCAAACTGCATTTGGCTGCGTTGCTAGATTGCCGGGGTTCTCAAACCAAACGCGATTCGTTGCCACGTCTTGCCAACCATCGTGGTTGATATCAATGGCACACGCGCCCAATGCTCCCGAGAGACTTTCCGCCGAGCCCATTGTGTGCGGACGCCATGTGGAGTCCGTTACGTATTCGTACCAATACGCTGTCTTCGTGGTCCGTCGGGAGACCATGATGTCGAGGTCCCCGTCGCCATCAAAGTCGGCCAGCGCCGGCCCGGCCGCTCCCCACGATTCGCCGGGAAGCGGATTCGCAATGTAGAAGTGAGTCCACGCCGAGACATCGCCTCGTGACGATCCCGTGAAGATCACCAGGAAAATCACAACTACAAGGCGCACGATAATGCGAACATGCCAGGCCATACTGTTTTCGCACGCGCTAGCCCTTCGACGCACCTTTAGCGACGACGATATCGTATCCATGCCAACGCCCCGCACAGCATCATGACAACACCCGTCGGCTCCGGCACGCTTGCCACGGCCGCGCGAGGTCCCGACTCGTAGCCTCCGTCCCCCAACGCAACGACCAAGTCGCTAGAATTGGTGCGGCCATCGCCGTTGAAATCGCCCGTCGTCCAAACGGCGTCCACGTCCGCTTCGTAGGTGCCCGAAGAGAGGACTTTCACCAGGTCGCCCGAATTGAATTCGCCGTCCAAATTGGCGTCCCCCATCCAGCTAAAAAACAGGTCCTTGACCCAGACCGTCACGTCGCTCGCATCGACCGCCATGTCGGCGTTCAGGTCAAATGCTGCGTTGTTGTTGCCGCTGGCAGATTGTCGAGTCAATTCGTCGATGTCGCTCAGCATCCAAAACACCGTCGTCATTAAAATCCCCCGGTTGTGATGGATTAAAACCAATCGCCGAGCCGGGATTGTCGTAGAGCGATTTCATTTCCTCGTCGGTCAAGATACCGTCATAGATCTGCACGTCATCCATCATCCCGTGTAGATCCCATGCGGAAAGCATGCGGCCGATCTCAAAGGGTGAGTCGGTCTTCATGTCGATGTTGAGGCCGCCTTGAGTCGCCAACAGTTCGCCGTTCATGTAAAACCATACTTCGGAAGTATCCACATTCACGGTGGCACCTAGTTGCGTCCATTCCTCGTCGACAACCAGTCCTAAGTCGCTCCGCACCGCGTCCCCGGCAAGGCCCACGTCGACCCCGTCGCCCGTTTCGAGAATGTAGGCTCCGTCCGCCGTCGACGGATCACTCCACGTGTTGTAGTAGAGCTTAAATCCATCCGTGTCCCATCCGCCTGCCGAGTTGGCGACCAGCGTTTGGATCCCCAATGCCGTCGAATCGGGAAGCACCCACATCGACATCGAAAACTCGGATCCAAAATCCATGTCGTCGTCGATGCGAACATACTGCCCACCTTCCAGCACGATCGCGCCATTGCCCGACATCGCGTCATTCGAAAAAGACGGATCGCCCATCAATATGCCTTCAAGATTACCCACCGAATCATCGCCCGATTCATTCTCGAAGTCGAACCGATGCACGATCGTCGCCGCGCCCAAGGATCCACTGAACATCACAGTGGATACGCCAAGCAGTACGTGTCCCAGGACCCGTCGAGTGAATTGAGTGAAATGACTGCCGTCTCTCATTGGTATTGCCTCCCGAAATCAGCTTGGGTCTGTGTTGCCGTTCGCGTCCGATCTGCCGTCAGCATTCGCGGTACCGGGTGGACGACAGCGGTTATCCTACCACGTGCAAAACCTCGCAACCATCGCGTGGAGTCTTTTCAGTAGGACACCCAATTTCCATCCGCCTACAGCGATCCAACACTGATTCTGCACTCCCGCGTGGTCTACCGGCCGGCTTGAACCGGCGCTATCAATTGGGCACTACGAGCACTCCGAACGCATGCTGTCGGGAATTTCGTCGACATCTCGCGATCTCCTATTTTGGCTGTACTGGAGTCCCCTGTTGGGTGGGGTCTGGTGGGGCTGCGGAGATCGTGTCAAGCAGGCTTTTCGCGAGGTATCGATGGAGGTGAGCCATGGGGGTTCAAAAACACCAACACCATTTCGCAAATACCTATGCCGGAGGTTGATGCGACGTCGCTGACTCGCATCTCACAAGATCCTGCCGTAGCTCAATGCGCGTTCCGAGTGACAGGAGTCGCTTGCACATCCAGCAAGCCAATCAGCCTAATGGGCGGCTGCTCCGCCAATTGAGAGACCGCTGTTGGTTGGACGGGCGCTGCCGAACTAGACGACAATTAACGCCTCGTCGGTACCATCTGACGAATACGTAACTTGACGTCCGCATACAAGTCGGGCGCAAAGCTGCGAATGAGTGCAACGTAGATCACCGCGCCCAGGCTCGAGATCACAACGAATTGGCATACGCTGAGTTCAAGGCCTGCGAGGGGTAATTGAGGAAGCACAACGTAACCCACGACAACCGTGACGATTGCGGCCAGAGCACTGGCCACCAACGGTATCGTAAAGATCTGGTACAAGTGATAAAAGATCTGCCCACCGGGACGCAACGCGAAGCCGATCTCAATCGTCGCCATGACGGAATAAAAGACCGCCACCGCGATCGCCAAACCTTGTACTCCTCCGAGCCACGTTCCCGTAATTGTGGCGGGGAAAAACATGGCAACGGCCAGCACCGAAAGTCGCATGCGTGTCTTGAAGCGCCCTTGCGCCTGCAGCAGACTCGCTGCCGGCCATCCCACCGTGCGTAACGACATTCCCAGACACATAATTTGTGTTAGGCGAATAGCACCGTACCACGTTTCGGTAAAAAATAGGCGTATGATAGGGTCCGCCAAGAGGGAAAGGCCGACGCACCCCGGCACGAATAGTACCGCCACGATGCGCGCGCGCGCACGAAAGCCCTCAGCTGATTGCCCCCTACCGGACTGATCTGACTGAGGGCCGGAAACATGACGCGGGAGATCTGAAAGGTCAACAACGTGATCGTACTGGCCGACATCTTGAACGCAAAGAAGTAGAGACCGACCACATCCAGCCCCTCGAACCCGGCCAATACAATGTAGTCGCCTTCGGAGATTAACCAATAAAAGAAGGCGGCGACGACCACCATTGCGCCGTCGTTGAGCAGATACTTCCAGCGGCGGAATTGAATGTCCGTGCGCAAACGAACAGGTGCCGCTTGCCAAGAGAGGAAGAGTTGAAGGATTGCCACGATGATATTCGAAAGCGCAAAGCTGAAGACACCTAATCCCAGCCAGGCGAAAAAAATCTTGAGTACCGCATCCAGTATGAGCACGGTCGTGTTGATCATCGACAGATCGCGGAACCGCATGTCGATCTGTAGCTTCGCTCGACTGACCGCCCCCACCGAATTGAACGGGAATACGATTGCCATCACCGACAATAGTTGGATCAAACGAGCAGGATTGGCCGGATGATAGTAGGCAGCCGCCAGCGGTGCGGCAGCGATCGTGATCAAGGATGCACACAGGCCGGTGAATAACGCCATCCAGAACGCCGAATTGGCCCAGAGGCGAAATGCTCGACGACGGTGAATGAGGACGTCAATCAGGCCAGCTTGATGCAGGAGAGCCGAGAATGAATGCACGGTCATCGCCAGTGCATACATGCCAAACTCTTCTTTCAATAACAGCCGCGCTAAGACGATCTGGGATGCGAGAGTCGTGAACTTGCCCAGCAATGTCTGCAGAAACACCCAGAATGCGCCGCGTGACGTGCGTTGAGCAAGTGTCGGAGGTGGTGATGCAGACGAAGAAACGGACACAAAAGGCTTTCTAACGATGGACACGCTCGCCGCGATCAAACAACGAATTCAACGGCCGGGGCATTCTCGCTGCGGCGGTCGCCACGCTACGTCGGTTTGGATGACGCGTCAGACACCGTCGTTGATGGATCATGTGGGACGCCTTGATCGATGTCAAGCGGAGCGTCATACGTAGTCGCCACGTCACCCGACTGGATTCCCTCGACTCGCGATTCACCCTCGCTTGACCGCGCCAAACGCTGCGAAGGTCGTATTCTTGTGTAGCAATTCGACGCGATGGAAACCCACCCGTTGGAGCAGGTTCAACTGGTACGTCACGGGACGTGGTGAGTCCTCTCTATCGATGTACGCAAACACCTGATCGCGGTAGGCGTCACCTCCAAGCGAACTCAGATAAGCACCGTACCGCTCCCACATCATCGCCCGAACCGCCGAGATTTCATGACTCACTAAGTCCGTAATCCAGATACTGCCACCGGGACGAACGATCCGATAGAGCTTCGCGAAAGTCGTTTCCCAATCGGCATCGTCACGAAGGTGGTGAAGTACGGCGGCCGCGATCACGATGTCGTAGGCGTTGTCGACAAGGTTGGCGTTGCGAAAATCGTGCTGAATCGTGACGATGGAGCCTCGATTCGCTGCAGCCACACGTTGCCGCGCCCGCTCGAGCATGGGTTGACTTAGATCTAACAGGTCGACCGCAAAATCGCGGGGCGTGATTTCCCGCAGTTTGAGCGTGTTGTTGCCCGCGCCGCAACCTATGTCCAGCACGTGTTGAAACTCTGGCGTCGTGCGCACGGCCGCCTGGGCGATCAGGTCCATGACCAGCGGAGCGTCAAGCGTCGCGGCCTGACCCGTCGACAGGTCGGCAAAGCGGTCGACATCACGATCAAAGCGTTCTTGGATCTCCGCTACGGTCGACTTTTGTTCCAGCGGTGTAGCCATCGTCTCGCACTCCTCTTTCACTCCAGCGACGTCGGGACTCACTCGGTCGACGCTCACGTTGTACTAACGCCACTCCTGACGGGGCCGCCGGCGGATAATCGGTCATCAACGAGTCTGTGAATGCTCTCGGTTTGCAGTGCCGCGCAGCAGTTCGTCCAACCAAGACAACGGTGAAACCGAGCCCTTGACCCTTGGCCGACGGTTACGATTTGGTCGGACGCGGACTCCCAGCATGCAAACTTGCATTAAGGGACTCCTCTTGATGACCAAACGTTCCAGTAACACGGGGAGCGTTATGCCAACCAGCAAACAAGATACGAACAACACGATCTGGGAATCCGCACCTAACTGCACCAGAACAATGCGACAGCCGGCCGTCCCAAAAACATGAAACAAATAGACACTGTATGAATACCAACCCAGTTTCGCCAGCCAGGGCTTGTCAAATCGGTAACTAACCAACACGATCCCAGCGGGGATTCCAATGATCAATGCTCAGCGGACTAGCGCGGTCCAGATTTGCCTGCCATCCATTGAACCAAATCAATTGCTGAAAGATTAAGCCTGCAAGCGAGACGAATGACGCCGTGGTTGCTACCCAACGCTGGCGAAATGTCAGCGCAAATCGACATAGGCCGCAGCCCAAAAGGAAATATGGCAGTAGGTAGAGATACCCGTTGAAGCCAAACACCGCAGTGAACCGCGGTAACGCCAGCGTAGCTACGATGGCTGCCAGAAAGGCGATCAACCACCCAGCAAACGATTTGATCAAGCAGAATGCGTCCAACAGGCCGACGGTCAAAAACACAAGAAATATCGCCTGCAGAAACCAAAAGTGATCGAATGGAAAGATGTATATGCGCCACATCTCTTGGAAAAGAAGTGGCCGGTTTACGTCTTGTGCGGTGGCGCGAAGGAAATATTGGAGTGTGGCAACCGTGGCGAAGGGCAGCAAGATACGTCTGCGCCTTCCCGCCGAAAAACGTCGATAAGTTTCCTCGCACCGCTGGCCGCAGTGAATAGACGAAGCCGCTGATCACCGTGAACAGGGGCATACGGAGGAACTGGGTCGAGAAATACAGGTACCTGAGTGGCGAGTCATCACCCACGCGCAGCCCAGTGTCGGCATTGACGCCAATAACGTGACCCGCGACCATCAAAATGATCGCCAGCCCCCGCAGCGTTTCGATTCCGTCGTCTTTTGGCGTGTGCATGAGTGTCGTTTAGAAGCAAATTCATCGCGAGACATCGATTGCATTCGCTCGCGAAGGTTGGGAGAAGTCTAGTTCTCCACGTCAGTCTGTAGCTTGGCAGCGGGACATGAGCACGATCGAGGTTGGGAGTGGCGTCGACTGCGGTCCGGGGCGTCATCGTGGGCGTCCGCGATGACGGGTTACTCCCCCACAAACGGCGAATTGCAGAAGTATATACGTGGCAAACTTCAATCTAATGAAGTTCGACTTCCGGACAGGCGACTGTCCAAGGGACTTGATGGCAACGCGACCGCCGGCTGCGCGGGCCGCAGCGATTCTGCGGCGATTAGGGAGTGATGCGCGATTGAACCATTGACTGGCCAGTCGGTCAACCGACAGGGCGCAAAGCCCCACCCGCCTCGTGCCCAATGGGACGACATCCTGTTTCGTGCTTAACGGCTGCAACGGATTCGCCGATTACAGCAACCATTGGTTTCGTCAGTTTGTATTCCCGATTTGACGCCGGCTGACGATCTGCGGGAATGCAATTAGAATCAGCTAGAACATTGGAGCGGAGCTGCATCGATTGTGGCACGATCGATCGTCGACGTGCCAAAACGGACCACCAACCAACGGAACGCACGGAGCCTTTTCTTGTATGAGCCGGATAAATGCCGCATCTAGCCGTTCCGTCGCTACTCGATTGTTTCTGACTTGTTGGATCGTCTACTGCCTACACTTCGCCACGAACTTCGTGCGTGAACACTATCTGGCACTCACGATTGCGGAACGGGCGAGCTTTCGCATGGATGAGTTCCTCGGGTTTATGCCGCCGACCGACATCATCGAAGTGCCGGGCCACGGAGTGCACATTGGAGGCAACCCGGGAGGATCGATGATTGCCGCGGTGTCGCTGGCTCCGTTCATGCCCGCGATTAATAAGGTCAATGCGCTAGTGCAGGTAAAACGGGGCGACGAGCGGCGGCAAGAAGCGCCCGTATATGATGACCCTCGTCCGAATCGGCAAATGTTTTATCGGAAGGTGTGGGAACAAGGGCTCGATATCAAGTTTGGATTGATCGAGGTCGTAACGTTGGTGTTTTGCTCCGCCTTTTGGTCGGCTGTCAGTGCGGTCGTCATTCTGCAGGTGCTGCGGCGCGTTGGATTAAGTCAAGGCCAGGCACTCTATTTCAGTTTGTTTTATGCCCTCTGTACGCCGATTTTTTTCCGCACTGGGCATCTGACTCATAATCTGTTGGCTAGTCACTGGCGCACTGTTGTCGTTCGTGTTGGTGTTTTTTTGGTGGCAAGAACAGCGCATCCCCATGGCAATGTTCTGGTCCGGTGTTTTTGCGGGCATGACTATTTTGATCGACTACAGTGGGGTCCCCATGCTCCTGTGCTTGGCTGCTTACGCATTGTATCGCCGCTGCTGTCGAGTCGGGTTTTCTCACGCCGTTATCGATCTGATGACCTTCGGACTGGGGGCGGCCTTTCCCGTAGGACTCTTGATGTTTTATCAATACCAATCCTTTGGCAATGCCGTTTTTCCGCCGCAGCATCACATGCCTCGTCCGGAGTGGTTGCCAGAAGGTTATCCCAAGAGCGGTTTTGGTCTGCCCACCTTCGATCTACTTTGGCGCACGTTATTCGATGTCCGCTACGGACTCTTTGCCTACTGCCCCGCGCTGGTTTTGGCCATATATGGCCTGTTTCGTTGGGGCCGGCATTCACGTCTATTTGGTCCCGCCGAACGCGTCTTCTTTGTGACGTTTACCGCCGCGCTGTGGGTTTTCTTTAGCTCAACGCAATACACCATCATCCAATGGAATACGGGCCTGCGTTATCTGATACCAGCAGTTCCGTTCTTGTTCCTAGGGATGGTCGAAGTCATGTACACGTGGCCGCGGCGGTGGATCTATCTGACGACGTTAGTGATGTTCACCATTTCCTGGTGTACGGCCATGGTTCGCGAAAGTGTGACCGAATCTTTGATTCGCGTGCTCTGTACCGGTTTCCAGTTGCCCTGGCTTACGGTCCTGCGAAAAATGGCACCGCAGTACCTGAGCATGCTGGAACATGGCACCTCTCCGTTGCCGTTGCTGATGTTTGTGTTTGCCGTGATTTGTCTGATCTGGTACCCCGAGCTGAAGCTGTTTGGCAACCCGACGACGTCGCCGGAGGTCCAGAGTGCTTGCCGTGGAGAGTGAGACGTGACGTAGCTGCGTGCACGCGGACGCAAAAGTGCCTTTCGCTCGTCCGGCCAGAGACCACTCCGTAGCGCCTTCCTCTGAGCCCGGTTTCCCATACGTCTCGCAACAGGCCAGTGGCTCTTTCGCCTAGAGCGCGTCAGGGACTGCGCATGCGGCGCCCTTTAGTCGGAGACAACTGGGCCCTGATTTCCGCGCGACGTCGACCTGAAGCGCCACTCGAAGCGAATTGATCAGGTTGGCGTACATGACGAAGGCAAACAAGAACAATCCCGCAGGTATGATCCACAGGAACTCGTATTGTTCGGGCAGATTCGCGTTGACGGACAACGCGCCGAAAATGACTAAGACGGAACAACCGAGCAGGATCACATAAGACGCCTTCGATCGCAGGTCTGGCGCGGCCGATGTAGGACGCAAGTTTACGCATGAACATGACAAACAAGATACTGCTGAGGAACGCCGCCAAGTTGCCCAACGCCGCAGTGGTAATCGGCAGACGATTTGCCATTGAGCGTTGTAAGACCGTCAATACGATTCCGATCACTTGCAGTCCGACAGCACCAATGATCAAGCCTTTCGCTCCGGTTTCCGATGGAACCGCCAGACAGAATAAGGGCCCCGCCAGCAACATCAAGTACCCGGCGATTACGCCCACGATCGTGAAGATGATAATGGGCGGAAACACGAAGACGGCGACAAACGAAATCATGGACAACAACAAGAGTACAATGCCATAGTACACGAGGTTCAAGCCGGTCACCGTGGCGATAGGCCGGTTGAATTCGAATGAATCCAGTGGATTCCAGCGCGGTCGTTTCCAATGTGTCCGGCGCGGCATAAGGATTATCGTCCGTATCCATCCTTGTCAGTCCTGCGAGGTTTGATGCCGAGGTGTTCGGCAAGCTATTCGTACGGTAAGAATGACCGAAGCGAATCGGTGAGCACGAGATTAATTTGAAGTGGATGATTTCGCATAGTCGAGAAAAACCTCGGCCGGTGCGAACTTAGCTTCGCGCGGTACGACGAGTACTTGGATGGCAAATCGCAGCCGCAACGGCTGACCGACGGTTAGCGTTCGGCCGCCATCCGCCGCGTTCAAGGGGCCAAAAGGGTTGGCGGTCAACAGGCCATAGTCGCGTGCATGCCACCAGCAACCTGTCGCGTTGTCTGGGTGGGCCATCAGCATGACGGATACGAATCGGCCTGCCATGACACCTTGGTAACTTACCCAATTGGCCTGCTTGCTCCAGATGGCGTCTCCATTGACGCGTCCGTTGTTGTCGATCATTTCCCGCCCTTCCCACTGGTGACCGCCAGTGGCGTCGCGACACGGATTGCCAGCCCTCCTTCTTCCTTGCTGCCGATGTGCACGTCCGTTGCGACGGGCTGCAGCCGGATGTCGAACTCAAACCGATAACCGCCGTCGACCGACGATACGGCGTACGACGTCTGTTGATTCAACAATGCGTGTTGGTCGTCGGGCGAGATGTATTGGTCCGTGACGGTAAACCGAATCGTCCCATCGCGAAGCTGAGGCAGTTGGTCAAACCGGACGTGTTCGCAACGTCCTTTCATGTGCCAAAAATCAATACCGTTCAGGTCACCAAAAGAGAAGAAGAAACCAATATGATGCGGATGGTCTTGATCATCGTCGGGACCAGGAGGGTGATTCCGGGTGACTTGGATGCCGTCTACACTGACGTCGGCAAAAAACGGTCGACCAACTTGAGGGTCGTCGTACACATAACGCGCCACCTGGCGATCGCCATCGAACAACTGCATGCGCATCGGGTTGTTCGCGAAAACTTAATTCCGCTCGAATGGTGGCGGCATACGCCGAGACCGACAGCATCAATCCCCACCAACAGAAAAGTGATACGCGATTGCCCTTCATTGCTTCTCTCCAGGCCGAAACCGGCGTTCTTCGTGCTCGACCGTCGCTTCGATGCGATCTCGGCCGTCGTCTGCACGAAATGACAGCAGCCTATGATAACGTGAGAAGCGGCTGAGCGGAATCGGCGAGGATGTGGAGCCGTGCGACGCCCATCTGGCGTTGGGACCGTGTGCGGTCTCGCCTAAGATAATTTGGGATCTCCGGTTGTCCGTTCGTTGGATGTCTTTGCCATGCCATTCGCCCGCCCTCAACTCTCGTCTGGTCTACTGACGCGATTAGCGCTCATTGCCGTCTTGGTCGTGGCTGGCGGCTTCATCTATTGGCGGTTTGCGGACGTGCTGCGTTTGGATTATTTGGCGGGACGAGAAACCGAACTGCGTCAGCTGCAAGACCTTTATCCTGTGCGAGTATTCAGCGCCGCGTTTTTGCTCTACGTCGTCGTGACCGCGCTATCGCTGCCCTTTGCTGCCCTCTTGTCGCTGGTTTACGGTTGGTATTTTGGATTCTTGCCTGGAGTCGTGTTGGTTAGCTTTGCCTCGACCCTCGGGGCCACCATGGCTTTTTTACTCAGTCGCTTTCTATTTCGTGCGGCAATTGAGAGAAAGTTTGGTGAGCGCTTAAGAGGCTTCAACGAGGCGCTGGCCCGCGAGGGGCCGTTTTTTTTGTTCACCCTGCGCTTGATTCCTGCGGTCCCGTTTTTTGTTATCAACGCCGTCATGGGGCTGACACCGATCGGCGCCGGCACGTTCTGGTGGGTGAGTCAACTCGGTATGCTGCCCGGGACGCTTGTCTACTTGTACGCCGGATCGCGCGTCCCCGGCCTGCAGACCTTGGCGGAACAGGGCGACGGCGGTTCTTACACCGCAACTGGGGTTTGCATTCCTATTGCTGGGTGCATTTCCGTGGCTGGTCCGGCTGGTGGTGCGCAAAAACGTTCGTTCTAGTAATGCCGCGTCTTCGTGCGTCGCCTCCACACATCATTCGGGCAATAGTGTCCGGAGGGAGAAGGAGGGCATGTGATTCATCTCCCCCTCCACCTGCGCCACCTTCACCTCGGGGAAAGGTCGATGCAGGAGCAGTTTGCCGATCAGCGCCAGGTGAGGGCGAAGCTAGGATGGGTCTGCGGGAGTTTCGCCGAGCACAATGTCGAACGAAGTCGCGAGTTCGTTGGCCTTGGCGCCCTTGAGTGGTGCAAAGGCTTTGGTGACCGCGGCCTTGGCTTTTGCGTCGCCAATCCTTTGGTAGATCCCATCTTTCTCATTGAGGGGTTCACCCTGCATATAGAGTTGGGTCGTCAAGACTCGCTTGCCGCGCATGTCGACGGCGAAGTGGATGTGAGGAGTGCGGCCGACGTAAGGGACGGGCTTGATGGTGCGGAAGAGGTACTCCCCGTTCGATCCGGTCAGGAAGCGGCCAAACCCCTGGAAATTGCTGTCGAGCTTTTCACGATTAAAACTCTGCGAATGAATATAGGCTCCTTGATTGTCGGCCTGCCAAATCTCGACGACCGCGTTGCGTACGGGTTCGCCTTGCGCATTCAGGATATGTCCGGACACATACGTAACTTGGCCTACGGCCGGCGTGATACCGTCGTTGATAACGAGCAAATCGTTGTCAGTGTCAAGCGGAAGTTTGTCGGGGTAAAACGGACCTTCCGTCTGGCTAGGTGTCAGTTGTAGTAACTCGGCAAACAGTCCTGGCGTATAGAGCAACGTTGTACCAAAGGCCATGTGCCGGAGAAAACGGCGGCGACTTTCCCACACGAAAAGGTCCATTCTGCAACTACTCCTAGGTTTCGGCCAACTGCCGCTCAGGGCGCCGACCTTGAATTGTGATTGACCCCGATTCCCATCGTCGCGACGACGTTTGACCGAAGGGCCGCGATGCAACCGCATCGGTGCGCGGTGCGCCTTCGACCAGGACATGATGGAATTCAGTAGTATGGCGAGTGGGAACGCAAGTTAAAAGTCACTTTTGGCCTCGAATCGCACGACGACGTCTGCGAGTGTGAAGTTGTACGGTCACGGATCTTAGCGGCGACGCGGACCGAAATCAGGCAATCCACGCTCCTTTCGCCGTGCTCGTAATGCCTCGAAGAATGCGGCAAACTCCGCACGCTGGCGGGCAGTCGAATTGTCCAAACGTTCGCGGCGCCATCGTTGGCGCTGTTCTTCCGACAGGTTCATTGGGCCTCGCGGTCGGTCGCCCTGGCGCGATGTCGCAATTGAGCCTTCCGAACGATGTCCGTTGCCCTTTGCGGCCGCCGCCATCTGCCTTACGCCGCCCGGTCCAGACCCGGGGCCGAAGCCCAATCGGCCTTCACCCCGACGAGACTCCATTTGATCGATTCGTTCATCCAGGTAAGCCGTACGCTGTTCCGGCGGCAGTTCATGAAATCTCGTGACTTCGTCCATCATGCGATCACGAAAACCCGCGGTCATTTCCTGCCGCATCTGCTGACGCTGCTCGTCGGTCAACTGTTCCATCTCTTTTCGTAAACGTCCAAATTGTTCCCGCCGTTGCTCGTCCGTTAGCGACGCTTGCTGTTGAAAGAGTTCCCGTTGCAGTTGCTTCACCGTGGCTACTTGAGGGTCGATTGTATCGGGCCAGAAATGCCATGCGATGGCAACGATCAGCAGCCCTACAAAGGCCACGCTTAGTGCGATCATCCATGCTTGTTTCATCGGTTCGCTTCCTCAATTTTAGGCTCGGCATTACAACAGCGCGGCTCAGTTACAACAGGCCGCACAATCCAAAGCGATCAACTAGAACGACGCCACGTGCGCGTCGGCGTACAGCACGTTGCGCACCTTCCAAACCACTTGGCCCGTGAAAATGTTCGTAATCAAAAGCCACCCAAACCTGGTCTAATGGCCGCTGTTTGGCCAATTGCCGACGTGTTTTTCCCGCCAGCCGCGGTGATGGATACTCGTAGCTGATCCCTTCCACGGGGAAATAGATCCGATCGCTTGGGCACGCGAACAGCTCGCGATTGTGCTCTGAGAAACCGCCAAGTAAATCGGCCAGATCTGGGCGATCAGGAGTCACGCTGGGGACTTGCGCTGCTTCAGGATATCGCTTGTTTACGTCCAGGTACTGTTCCATCGCTAAACCGATTTGTCGCAGGTTCGACAAACACGACGTGCGACGACTCGCTTCCCGAGCAGCATTTACCGCCGGCATCAACAGCGAAACCAAGCCACCGATGATGGCGATCACGACCAATAATTCTACGAGCGTAAACCCATCACATTGTCGCTGTGCGTTGTTTGCCTTCGAAATTCGACGCGCCATGATTCTTCTACTCCTATGCGAACACGCGCCGGTTTGCGCAGATGCGACGACGCACATCCCGGACTCGACAGACGGATCGCTAGACGATTCGATAAGAACGTTGGTTGGCAGAATTCAGTGGGCAGCTGCGGCAATTCTGACTTTCGCGTTCGGTAAACCCAGACTCCGCTCTTGGGTTTCGCCCGCGATGAAAAAGCACGGGTCTTGGAATATCGACCACGCCACAGAATGCTTGGCGGTCAAAGATGCCCGTCGAGCGGTCGACAATCTAGACGCAGCACAGTAGCAACCGCGGCAAACTGTTTACGGTGTCGAACGAGATCATCCGATCGTTGTCCGCAGATGGACCGATGATCTCCACACGCATGTTCTGGAGGTCGTCGGCCGAAGTCGCCACGTATCCGCGCATGGTTATCCCTCATGCCTGTCTCCCCGAGTGTGACGGAATGAGCGACAAGACGCAGGTGAACCGGTTAGTGTGGCAAGCCGCATCGCCGCCGTGGTCGGCATTGAGAAGACGGGTTGCGCGCGGCAGGCTGGGGGCCCACCGACACTGGCAAGACGGCCGTAAATTGGGTTGTTTTGTTTAATTGGTTAAAATCTTCGACATAGCGGATGCGAGGGTCTTCCAACTCCTGAATATCCACGATGTTGCCTTCGCTCACGATCAATACGCGCAGCTTACTCACAGGATTTTACCTCGACGAATACCACCCATTGCCCCTCTATATTCTCTGAACTCGGCCCGGCGGCAAATGTACTCAGCGTGGTCCGTCGAATTGTCAGGGAATTGTCCATCGACCCTGCAATTGTCCATCGACACTGCAAGAGGAACCGCCTGGGGCGTAGGATCAGAGACTGACCGTCGTGGATTTAGACGCCCGTGCCACCGGTCAGGTGAGGCAACTTAGGACCTTCCTTTGGGTGGATTGGACTTGAGTCTCGTCATGACCTCGGCTATCACAAAAAACTCTTCGTGTTGATCTCCTGTGAGTGGCAGTTGTTGGGGAAGCAAGACAATGGATGATCGCGATATCGCGTATGAAGTGATTTTACGTCGACATGACGTGGCAGAATACATCACCAAGAATCTGTCCGCGGTCCAACACGTGTTTGCATCGCTCGACTTCCTGGCTGCTGCAATTGCACCGCATGATGCGGAATGGACGGAAGTCATCAACAGCCTTGCGGACTTGCTCCGCGGTACATTGGCCGAGCGGCACGGTGTGGATATTAGCCCGACGTCCTGTCTAGGGCCGAGTGAGCCGATCGACCTAGAGCACACCATGCGTGTACTGGGGCGAATTGTCGGAGAAGACACTGCCCGTGGCAACTCTGTCAAGGCGTTTGCCGAACGAGACCGGCACGACCTGTACGAACGCGTGGTCGAACTGGAGCAGGAGCTATTGGCGGTGGAGGCCGCCTTGTGCACCTCGCCGTCCGATCGCCACGTCGTCATTTTCGATCGTGTCAAACGCAACGTGGCTAGTCTGCGTATGAGTCACGTGCTGCAACCCAGTACCGCCGACAACGACGAACAGCGCGGCAGGGACCCCAACGCTTAGCTGGAAACTTCCTCGCTTGCCGACCTTCTTAGCGAGTTGGCAGCTACAAATCGGTGGGCCCAGGTCAGTCGGATATTCGCACTCTGCCGGCTCCGGGGGTATACTGAGGGTCCTGCCGAAGGGGACTTACCGTCCCAAAAACCGCGTATGAATCGAGCGTTCCTGATTTCTGGCGCTGCGAGCGCCGTGAGATCAACGGTGGACCTTGCTTCTGCGTATCACGCAAGTCCAAGTGCATGGGTGCCAAAGACGATCGTATCGAGTACGCAGTACACGACTTGTGGTCGAAACGATCTCGTACAGCAATTGCCGAATGCGTGACGTTCAGCGGGATAGCGGACAGAACAAAACGAGCCCGGCGACAATGGGTGGAGGACGATGAACGGGAATCGTGGACGAGCGAATGGAGGTCGGAGGGAGCATGGCAGAAGACGGGCCGTCGCCCGGATGGCCATGATTGTATGTTCGGCGATCGCCCTATGTCGTGCCTCGACAATAGCCGCCGAGGTCGATTTTCTGAAGGACGTTCAACCGATCCTGGCGCGGCGCCGTGCGCGCTGTCACCGGGCCGACCACGCCAAGGGAGACGTGCGGCTCGATACGTCCGACGATCTGATGGATAATGGATACGTCGTGCCGGGCAGCCCCCACGACAGCATGTTGATCGACTTGGTCAGCGCGGTCGACAATCAACGCCCGCAGATGCCGAAAGACGGCGACCCGTTATCCGCAGAGGATGTGGCGATCTTGACACGGTGGGTTCGTCAAGGCGCTCCTTGGCCGGCGGATGTGATTGTGTCGCCCGCCGCTCAAGCCGATGCCACTTGGTGGTCTCTGCAACCTTTGGTCCGGACTCAACCTCCGCGAGATTCCCGCGCGCCGCGCAATGGCATTCGCATCCCATCGACCGATTCGTCCTCGCACAGCTCCAACAGCAAGGCCTCGCTCCGTCTCCTCCCGCCGACCGACGGACCCTCATTCGCCGGGCGACCTACGATTTGACCGGACTGCCGCCCACACCTGCCGAGGTCGATGCATTCCAAAACGATCCTCGTCCGGATGCCTACGAGCGATTGATTGACCGACTACTCGCCTCGCCCGCTTACGGCGAGCAGTGGGGTCGTCACTGGCTGGATGTGATCCGCTTCGGCGAGAGCCGAGGTTATGAGCGGAACGAGATCATAAACAACTTGTGGCCTTTTCGTGACTACATCATCCGGTCCTTCAACGAGGACAAGCCGTTTGATCAGTTGATCCGCGAACACTTGGCCGCCGATCAGTTGGAAACGCACGATCCTCAGGTGGAAGTAGGCACGGCGTTTTTGGTATGTGGTCCGTACGACGACGTGGGCAATCAGGACCCCGTGCAGGCCGCGCAAATTCGGGCCAACACGATCGACGAAATGATCCGCGCTACCTCCGAAGCGTTCTTGGGACTCACCATCGGCTGCGCTCGCTGCCATAACCACAAGTTTGATCCGATATTGCAGCAAGATTACTACGGCCTGTACGCGACATTCGCGGGAGTTCATCATGGCAATCGGATCCTAGCTACGCCGCAGCGACAGCAAGAATTTGCGGCGGCGATGGCGCCTTTGCGCGCAGCGGTCCGAACTGCAGCGTCGTCAGGATGAGGTGGAGAAAGCGATCGACGCGCAGTCTGTGGCCATCGCGGCAGAGGTCGATGCACAGGCGACACGGCCGCCCGTCGATCGTCAGCTGACGCGAGAAGAATTCGAACCGGTGCAGGCGAAATACGTGCGGCTACGCGCGTTGGGAAGTGAGTCGAATCCGGCTCGGCCCGCGGGTTACACGATCGACGAATTTGAAGTGTGGACCGACGAACCCGATGCGCACAATGTCGCGCTGAGCAGCGCCGGGGCCATGGCTACCGGGGCAAGTCGCGTGGCCAAAGATTTTGCCGATGCGTATAGCCCGGCGCTCACCATTGATGGGAAATTCGGCGCACGCTGGATCGCTGCCGGTCCCGAATTGACGATTCGATTGGCGAAGTCGGAACGAATCTGTGCGGTAACGTTTTCCAGCGACCGCAACGGCGATGCAGGAGAACACGGCGTAGCAAATTTCGTGGCCGACTTCCAATTGCTCGTCTCGCTGAATGGCCAAGATTGGCAAGTGGTGGCGGATTCTCACGAGCGTCGACCGGTGAACGAAGCCCACCGCCAACAACGCCTGCGAGACGTCGCGATCACGCCCGACCAGAGGGTTTTGGTAGACGAGTACCGGCAGCAGTTGGCAGAGATCGACGCACAGATTGATACGGTACCGCCCCTGGATGAATGGTGGGCCGGTCAGTTTCAGCCGGCAAACGGACCGTTTCATGTGTTCTTGGGGGGCGATCCCCAGCGGCCTGGGCCACAAGTGACCCCCGCAAGTTTGCAGGTAGTTGGCGGACCGTCGGCGTATCGACTGGAGGCCGGATCGCCAGAGTCGCTACGACGTCGTCAGTTGGCCGAGTGGATCGTGCACCCCGACAATCCGTTAACCGCCCGTGTATTGGCCAATCGAGTATGGCAATATCATTTTGGTACCGGAATCGTGGCGACACCCAGCGACTTTGGCGCGATGGGCCAGCGTCCCACGCATCCGGAGCTCTTGGATTTCCTTGCGAGCACCCTACAAATCAACGGTTGGCGCCTCAAGCCATTGCATCGTCTGATCATGTTGTCACAGACGTATCGACAGTCAACTGAGTTTCGTGCCACTGCAGCCAGTCGCGATGGCGATGCGCGATTCCTGTGGCGGTTTCCTCCCCGCCGCCTCGCGGCTGAAGAGATTCGTGACACGATTTTGAGTGTTGCGGGAAAACTGGACCGACGGATGTATGGGCCGGGTTTTCGCTTGTACCGCTATTTGCAAGACAATGTTGCCACTTACATTCCGTTGGACGAGCATGGGCAGGAAACATATCGTCGGGCCGTGTATCATCAAAACGCCCGCGGCGCGAATGGATTTAATGACAGATTTCGACTGCCCGGATCCGGCCTTCGCCTCTCCGCGCCGCGTCGCCACAACGACGCCGCTGCAGGCGCTCGTGATGCTGAACCACGAATTCACGTTGGACATGGCCGATGCGCTTGCTTGCCGTATCCGGGCAGCCGAGGCAACGCCGGCAGGGCAGGTGCAGTCCGCCTTCCTGTGGACGTATGGGCGTCGGCCATCGGACCAGGAGTCACAGGCGGCATTGGATTTGACCGGCCGCTTTGGCCTGAGGGCATTCTGTCGTGCGCTGCTTAATTCCAACGAACTCATTTACTTGGACTGAGTCCATCGAACTGACACAAAGGCGGAGCAAAAAATGCGTTCCTTGCCGGACCCAATTGCACGAAAAGGCGTTGCCACTTCCGATGAAGCGCGAAGCAGGCCGCCCATATTGGCGCAGGCCGTTACGCGACGGGGATTCTTGCGCAACGCCTACACCGGCTTGGCTGGAATCGGTCTCGTGCATTTGCTGCAGGACGCTGGCTGTGCCGAATTGGCATCGACATGCACGCTGGCTGGCAGGCCGGGCTTGGCCAGACCCATTTCCCTGCGCGGGCGAAACGTGTGCTGCAGATCTTTTGTCCCGGTGCCGCATCGCATATGGATTTATGGGAACACAAACCGGCGCTGGCAAAGTATCACGGACAGCCTCTGCCCGGAGCTGAGGATTTTGTGTCGTTTCAGGGTAAGAATGGCAACCTAATGCGCAGTCCCTGGCCGTTTGTCCGCTGCGGAGAAAGCGATAAAGCGATCTCATCCATGTTGCCGCAGATGGCGCATCATGTTGACCGGATCGCCTTCATTCATTCGATGACTTCCAAGACCAACACGCACGGGCCTGGCTGTGTGTTCATGAATACGGGCCACGCCCAGGAAGGCTTTCCCAGTGCTGGGGCTTGGTTGAGCTACGCGTTGGGCAGCGAAAATGACAATCTGCCGACCTACGTGGCAATCCCCGACGTGCGAGGTGAACCTCCAAACGGTAAGGCCAATTGGAGTCACGGTTTTTTGCCGGCGCAGCATCAGGCGATCGTCATGGACTCGCAGCACCCGATTCGTAATTTGAAACGCCCGCCGGCGATAAGCCCGGCGGAAGAATCGGCAACGCGAGAATTCTTGCAGACGCTTAACGCAAATCATGCAGCGACGCATGCGGGCGATACGGAGTTGGCCGCGCGGATCGCTGCCTACCAACTTGCAGGCCGCATGCAACTGTCAGCCCCGGAAATTATGGATTTGGCGGCCGAGTCCGTCAGCGCGCATGAACTCTACGGGACCGCTCATGCCAATCCGCTTCGCGCGGCCTACGCCCGCAATTGCCTGCTACGCCGCCGACTATTGGAGCGAGGTGTGCGCGATGTGAACCTTTACTGTGCGTCCCGTGCGTCGGGCGTCGACGGACTGTTAAATTGGGATGCCCATAAGACCTTGAAGTCGGACTACGAACGCCACTGTCCTATTTTTGACGGACCTACGTCGGCGTTGTTGGCCGATCTGCAGCAACGGGGTTTGCTTGACGAGACGCTCGTGTTGTGGACCACGGAGTTTGGACGCATGCCAACCCACCAGATGGGCACAACCGGTCGCGACCATAACCCCGACGGTTTTACCTGTTGGATGATGGGAGCCGGCGTACGCGGCGGTGTGAGCCATGGGGCGACCGACGATTTCGGCCGCCTGCGCGGAGGTGGATCCGGTGACTGTCTGGGATTTCTATGCCACGGCACTTCACATTCTGGGTTTCGACCACGAACAACTGACGTGGTACTACAATGGACTCGACCGTCGTTTGACCGACGTCCACGGCGAACTGATCACCACCGTGCTGGACATTTAACCGGCCGCGGCATTGGCGAAACAATGCGTGCGCGAACCGGCGCGTCCGACCTGTGGCGTCCGAGTAAAGACGTTCTCCGACGTCGCGTCCTCAGAATTGACTTGCGAGCTTCGTCAATCGATGGTTAAACTGATCGGTCATGAGTGCAGATTTGATTTCTCGCCGCGGCTGGTTGCAATTAGGTAGTCTCTCTTTATTGACCGGCATGTGGCCGCGGGTGGCGGCGGCCGAGCCCCTGATACCGCAGCAAACCGCGTTCGCTCGTCGGTGCATTTTCATTATGTTGCAGGGGGGCCCCAGTCACGTGGACCTGTGGGACCCAAAACCTCAGGCATCGGAAGATGTGCGTGGTCCCTTTCGTAGCATTTCGACTGCGATCCCCGGTACGGCGTTTGGTGAATTGATGCCGCGGATGGCCAGCCTGGCCCATCACCTGACCGTGATCCGCTCGATGACTCACCAGTTCACCAACCACATCGCGGGAACCTATATCACGCTGACCGGCTCCGAGAATCAACCGGATCGTGATCGCGAAGCGCACAGTGACGATTTTCCGGGACCGGGCGCGATTCTTAATTATTTGCCGGGTCCCCCGCCTAAGGTGCCGCGCAGTGTCTCACTGCCCAATTGGCTTAGCATCCCCGGGCCCTCCAATCGCATGCCGGGTCAATATGGCGGGATGCTTGGCGGGGCCTTCGATCCGTTCTTGATTGACGGCGATCCGAATCAACCTCATTACGATCCACTGTCGCTAAATCTACCGACAGGTATGTCGACGCAGAGGTTAGAAGAACGCTTGTCACTGCTGCAGCACATCGATCGGCTGCGTCGCCAGTTAGAGAGCGATCTGAACCGGCGATACGATCGGCTGCAGCAAAGTGCCTACGACCTGGTGGCCGATGGACGCGTGCGCAGTGCGCTCGATCTGTCTCAGGAACCCACTTCACAGCGCGATCGGTACGGGCGCCGACAAGTTCGGCCAATCACTGCTGGTGGCGCGGCGACTGATTGAGGCGGGCGTTACCTTTGTGGGATATAACGACTTCAATCAGAAGTGGGATACGCACGGGGATTTGGAACGTCGCTACCAACAAATCATTCCTCCATTGGATCAGGGATTTGCGGCCCTGATCGATGATTTACACCAGCGTGGATTGCTGGAGGATACGCTCGTCGTATTGACAGGCGAATTCGGTCGCACCCCTCGCATAAACAACCTAGCGGGTCGCGACCATTGGCCAAACGCCTATACGTTGGTCGCCAGCGGCGGCGGCCTCAGGCCGGGCGTTGTGCACGGGATGACGGATGCCCAGGGTGCTGAGGTGATCGAAGGCCGAGTCGCACCGGCCGATGTGCTGGCAACGATGTGGCACCAGCTGGGAGTCTCGCCACAGACAATTCTGCGCGATCGCCTGAATCGGCCTCATCCGATTTCCAATGGCCGCGTCTTGGACGAACTGTTGATCTAAGTCCACCCTCATTCGGCCCGCGGCCGCCCTTTCCGCAGGGATGAGGGACTCAGGTGGGGTCTGATATCTGCTCTAGATGTTACGACCGGAGAACGTCGTGGACTGGCGCACCGGCTTGGAACTTGCCCTGGTGGATCCGCCGCATTCGCGGCACTTGGGGCAAGTTGTCAACTCGCCCAATTACCGCGTGAAGTAGTCTTTTTCAAGACAACGCCAGCCCGCGACCTGATATTTGGCCTTAGCCGGAGAAACGACCTGATGGTGGACACCGCACAGAATGACAGCTTCCAGGCCACGGACGCTGGATTTCGTATTACGCATGAACGACAGCGATCGGACTTTCGCGATCAGGATGTCTTGGGGATTCGTGTCGCAACGCGGCGACAGTTGGATATGCTGGGCAATTTGACCCTGCAAGAATCACTCCACGTGCGACTCCGCGACGAGCAAGGTGACCATTGGATCGACATGGTGGCGGAAGTGGGACCGTGGGACCAGGACCCGTTGCAGGAACTACGCGAACGGCTTCTCAACAACCTGTTGGAGCGTTCCTGTGAATCGCTGCTGAAAGCGGGCGATGTGACGGGTGCCGGATGGTCGCTTAGCTTGATTCACTTTACCGACCTGGCCAGCGGGCGTAGTTGTCCGCCACAAGAAATCTCGGCGGTGCGGTGGTGCGACGACCAGTTGTGTGTCTTTCACGAAGACCAGGACTCGCCGATTGCCCGGTTCCCGCGCGATGCCGAAAACACGATCCTACTGTACCGCCTATTCGAGCAACTGCTGGAGGGCGTATGTCATCCGCCAAATGATACGGCTCCGTCAACAGGTCTGGGTGCGCTGCAAAAGCAGGTCACGGCTACGGAGCGGCGGTGGCTATCGCCGCGTCGGTTCGCCACGTTGTCCAGTGTACCCGTCGCCGCACTGCTGTACGCCTTACCACTGAATATCGCCGCAATTGGGATTGCCCTGCTGCTGCTTACGTTTCTGGTCGTGATGCCTCTGTTGACGGGAACTCCTGCGACACTTCGATTGTACGAGCGGGCTATCGTGTGGACTCGAGGAAGCGACGAACGCGTGCTGCTGCTCGAACAGCTTAGATCGCTAACCGCTATCCATACGGAGGATGGACAATCTAACCAGGCCGCGACGCCGCGGTTGACCTTGAGCTTCGACTGCGATCATCGTGATCGATCGTCATTCCAGTTTCAGACCATCTTGACCGCCGAGAATCGCGAGCTGCTGGAGTCGATGGTCATTGACGTGGCGACCTTGCTGGCGACCAACCTACGCGAACACCTCAATCGTCACGGGCACGTTGCGTGGACCGAGCAAATCACGATCTTCGATGATTCCATCGTTTGCCAACCTCAGATTGACGGACCGCCGCAACGCATTCCTCGGACCGACATCCAGGGATGGACGCTTAGCGATACGAAGCTGACGATTGTATTGCCGACAGGCGATGCGATCTCCCTGTCGACATCGTGCCCCAACTTCTATACGGGGTTGCTACTGTTGCACGAGCGTGGTTGGTTCAAGTCTTCGCGGCGAGTCGCACGTCACGCCGCAATGCTTACGGCGAGTGTTGCGACTTGCGAGGCTCGGTCTCTGCGCACGCGACCGTGAACCGTTATAATCACGGTCGCAAACCCGAGCGGAGAATTGAGGTGCAATGACGATGGCCGCGTATATTCAGATTTCTACGTCACTTCCCTCGCCGGCCGCCGCAGAACAGCTCGCACGGCACTTAGTCGAGCAGCGACTGGCGGCGTGTGTTCAGGTCTCCGGACCAATTACAAGCACGTATCGGTGGCAGGGCCAGATCGAAACGGGCCAAGAATGGATATGCACGGCGAAAACATCGGCGCAGGCATTTGACCGCGTGGCCGAGTCCATTCGGGGATCGCATCCGTATGATGTTCCTGAGATCATTGCCACACCACTGATCGCGGTGAGTGACGGTTATGCGGCGTGGCTGGAGCAAGAGTTACGTTGATCCGCTGCCCGATGCCATGTGGCACACCTTATTCCGGCCGGATGGAACTTGCCCCACTTGTGTCCGACCGAATTACCTTCGGCGACCCGGTAAAGGCGATGTGCGACGCTCCGGAAGCAACCATGGAAAGCTCTCCCAAGGCGTGGACGCGCGCCGAGCAGGCGCCGGAGACCTCGACGGACGTCCGTTCGGTAGCGACCAATCCACGGAGGTTGACGGTGCAGGCCCCCGAGGCGCTCGTTTCGAGTGTCTCGACTTGCCCTTCCAGCTCCGCGCGGCTCGCGCCCGATAGATGCAACAGCAGCTGGCCTCCGTATACTTCGCCGTCAACGCGACTTGCACCGGACATTTCGACGTCGAGTCGTTGCGTGGTCAAAGTCTTAAGGTGCAGTTGGGTGACACCCTGGGTCGACACCCGTTTCAGCTCTGGCAGATGCACCACGCAGACCAGCGTAGCTCGCTGCAGCCGCACTGGCTTAGCAAGTCCCACACGCAGTTCGTCACCGTCCTGCACGACCTTGACCAGCGAGATCAAATTGTCGTCCGCGGTAACCTCGACGGCGAAACCTTCGCCTTGCAGGACCGTCACATCCATCTGGTCCTGGAGGGTCAGACGGCTGAAATCCCTCAGTTCATACGATTCGCCCACCACGACTCCCGATCCAACCAACGTCGGTTGGTCCTGACAGCCGATGGCCGTAAGGCAGCTTGCCAACGCCAACGCAAAACTGTAGCGAATCGTCAGCAACCGCGGCGACATGTGTGGATTCTCCCGTGTCGAGGTCGAAGTGATGAAACGGAGTTCCGTTGCCGCACCATACCTTGCCGGTCAGCCTGGTTTGTTGGGGGTGGAGACCGTTTCTACCGGGCATTCGCCGTACAGGGAACGTTCTTGGTGATTTTTTAGGGTCTATTAACTTCTGCGCCGCTAAGGGGCCTTCGGCGAGCAGCGTGCAGCGCGAAGCCGAGATTTCTGGGACTCCCGTTGGTCGTCCTGGCCCTTTGGCCGTGCGGACAACAATAGTTGCCCCCGTCTGGCGAATTTTTGCGTGGGCAAAACGGCATCGTTCCATTCCAGACGACGGCCCTCAGATCGCGCTGCGCAACGGCATCTTGTCCGGCAGCGTGGCTGCCATGTCTGCCAGCACGCGATGCCAGTTTCCCGGAGCTCCCGGTGTGATGCGGCCGAGGATTCGAGGACTCTCCGTGCCGGTTAGGGCGGGCGAATTGCCGGGGACCTGGTCCACGTGCAGCATCGCAAGAAGAGCGGCCGCGACCGATCGCCAAGACTCCGTGGATGCGACTTTGTGCTGCATCGAGACAACTTCGATTTCGGGCATCAGCTGCGAGATTTGTCGGATCAGAAACGCGTGGTGACTTAGGGGGCCCCCCAGAACGAGCTGCCCAATTGGCACGGAACGTGGCAATTGATGCGTGACACAGGTGGCCACTTGATCCGCGATGAGATGGATTGTCGAACAAAGAACGTCACCCAACGATGCGGACCGCAACAGGTCGTTCTCGGCAAGTGATTGCAGAAACGGAGCAATGTCTGGACCGTTGGGCGTCCAAGACGTGGCCGTGGACGCCGCCACCTGCTGCCAGTGACGCATCAAAGCCGGCACGCGCCGTGCCTGGACCGCCAACTTTTCTTGGGGGTTAAACTTGGATTCCACTTGGGTCAGTTGGGCGACAACGGCATCCAGCAGCGAAAGTGCTGGCCCGAGTTCATAACAGGTCAGTTGCGGCGGCAGTTGGATCGATTGACGGGGAGGCAGTACGAAGAGACGGCTCGCTTGATCCAGGTCCACCAGGGCCCGAATGACGCGGCCTGGGACGATGCCACGATCCGAGAGCAGGAGCCACGCCCCCACCGCCTCGCACGGGCCTCCTCGTCCACCATGGGCGATGTCGCGCGAGGGCAGGTCGTCGATGACGGTCAGTCCCGTCAGCTTGGCCAGTTGCGCTGTATCGCAGCGCGAAACATAGTCGAGCTCTCCCAGCGGATCACGATTCCAGTTGCCAAAGTTCAGCAGGCCAATGGCCCGCAGCGTGGTTGTGTCGGGGCCCAAACGCTGGATCAATGGAGCCACCACTTCGGCCGCCAATTCCGCCATTTCGGCCGCTGGACGCCGGTACTCCGAGCGACCGAGCCTTGTCCCGTCGAGCGGCTCGGAAAGTATCGAACCGATGCGCCGATTGTGGCAGCAAGTGCTGGCCAGGACGTCAGTGACCGACAACAAACCTCGTCCCCATGTCCGCACGAGTGCGCCATGGAGCGTGTCGGTCTGTCGACATAGATGCAGACCGATAAAATGCCGCGTATCCTGCACGGCGCTCGTCATGTCCCGGCCGTCTGCGGCAATCCGCAATATGGGTAGTGAGCCAGAGGTTGTCATCGGCGTAGCTTGTGCCGGGTTGCGGAACCGATTGCCAGCCGGAAGCCCAGCCCGGGCTTCTCCTTACGCCTAGCCGGGTAAGGAGAAGCCACGTGGCTGGAGGCCGAAGAAGTGTTGAACTGCCGCACTAGGCGACCATGCGGACCGCGACCGGCTCGCCGCGGATCGCGAAGATGAATTCCTCGAAGATGCGAATGTCGAGTGCCGAGGCGGATTCGGCTTCGGGATGAAACTGGGTCCCCATGGCGAACCAGTCATCGATCCGCGATTCCATGGCCTCGACAACGCCGTCCGGGCAGCGAGCCGTGACAACAAATCCCGGAGCGACTTCGTCGACAGCCATGTGGTGCATCGAATTTACACGAACTTCGCCATCGCCGTACACCTTTTCCATCACGGAATCGGGTTCGACGACGAGGCCATGGCGATGAGATGAATCTTGAGTGTCCTTGTGAGGAATCGCCTTGGGCAAGTCCTCGGGGATGTGAAGGAACAGATTGCCACCCATCGTCACGTTGAGCAACTGCATGCCGACGCCAATCCCGAAGACTGGTATCCGTCGCTCACACAGCATCTGGCAGAGCAACCGATCAAACTGCTCGCGGCGCGTGTCCATGGGACGGACGCTCGGATGCAGCATGAAGCCGTCGTTGCGCGGATCCAGGTCTCGGCCGCCGACCATGACAAAGCCGTCCAGTTGGTCGAGGATCGCGGACAAATCATCCGCCTCCTCGATTGGCGGAACGATCATCGGGATGCCTCCCGCATTGATAATCGCATCGTAGTAGCCGGCACACACTAAGGAATATGCAGGGCGGTCGTGCGTTGCGGCAACATAGTCAGCGCTCTAAACCGATAAGAGGCTTCTTAGACATCCGATAACTCCTTTTCGCTTTCGCTCCGGATAGTGTCGAGTTTCAGGAACCCATCCCTTGTTTTCCTGCCTGGCACAAGGTCGACGGACCCCCCATGGAAGTCGGCAGACGACCGCAGCCCTGGTTCCCAACGACCGTCGCCATAGTGCGAACGGAGCGTGGAACGGGCGGAGCGATGAGTTGGCTAAGACGGACGCGCGGTTCGCGGCCATCAACAACCCGTCGTCCCTGACGGTGCAACTGCTGAGGCATCGCCCCCACGGTGACGGCTACGGGCAGTCCGCGCCGTGGTGGCGATCATGGGAATTCATCTTCCTCGTGCGATCCGGTATGTCCTCCGCGAAAAGATGTAAGTCTCCCAGAGGTTATCGCCTGATTCTTCGGCAGCAAGAACATGCACATATTTTGCGACGTCGCCGTCCCTTGCCCCAATATCCTGTGTGAGCATCGCTAGCTTCGCTAGTGCTGCTAGCTTGTGTAGATGTCGCCGTAGGCGTGTATGTCGACACGTTGACCCCCCTTCGCGCGGAGCCAGATGGGGCCCCTGCGCGTCGGTCCGGTGGGTTTACGCCCCCGGGATGGCCCATTATGCTAAGAAGCCCGGCTGGCATCGACGGCGAGTCACGGTGCCAACATTAACGTCCTGGGAATTGGGATGGGGCGACCTCGGTCCACCACCCTCTCGTCTTCGACCTCATCGCCTGGATCCGCTGCACCCGAGGTGCGCGGGTCGTAATCCACGCGCGGGGTACTCGAGATTCGTAGTTATCGTTCTTGATCATCGAGGGCCCGAATGCGTTTTGCCCGAACCTGCCTGGAATCGTTGGGGTATTGTCTGCCCACGGAGGTGGTGACGAGCGATGAGATTGAGCGGCGATTGGAGCCGCTGTATCGCCGCCTGCGCTTGCCGGAGGGACGCTTGGAGTTAATGACGGGCATCCGGCAGCGACGTGTCTGGCCGGCGGGGACGTTGCCGGGCGACCGGAGCATCGAGAGTGGTCGTTTGGCGATTGAGGCGGCGGGTATCGATCCGGGGCAGATCGGTGCGCTGATCCACGGTTCGGTTTGTCGGGATCACCTTGAGCCGGCGACGGCCTGCCGTGTGCACCACGCGTTGGGACTTCCCAGCGCGTGCCTAATTCACGACGTATCGAACGCTTGTCTGGGATTGCTTAGCGGGGTCCTCCAAGTGGCGAACATGATCGAATTGGGGCAAATTCGCGCGGCCTTGTGGTCGGTACCGAAGATAGTCGCGCGCTGCTGGAGACGACAATTGCCACGCTGAACGCGGACACGCAATTGACGCGCAGCCAGATCAAACTAGCGGTGGCGTCGTTGACGATCGGGTCGGGTAGTTGTGCCCTGTTGTTGGTCGACGAGCAGCTGAGTCAAACGGGCAATCGGCTATTGACGGCGACGGCCCGCGCCAACACCGTGCATCACGAATTGTGTCATAGCGGACGAGACGAGGCGGCTGCCGGCGGGATGCAGCCCCTGATGCAGACGGATTCCGAGACGCTGATGCGCGAGGGCATTGCCACCCGCGCAGCGACATTTGCCGAATTCTTGCGTGAGTGCGGTGGCAGCGTGGCGACATTGCGCGTGTGGTCTGCCATCAGGTTGGGGCAGCTCATCGCAAGCTGATGCTCGAGTCGCTGGGATTGGACACCGAGTTGGATTTTGCCACGTTGTCCTGGCTGGGGAACACCGGGTCGGTCGCCTTACCGATCACCTTGGCGATGGCTTGTCAGGCGGGCTTCGTAGTGAGGCAGGATCGCCTTGCCATGTTGGGAATCGGCTCAGGCATCAATTGTTTGATGTTAGGGGCACAGTGGCAAGAAAGCCGAATTGGCGGTACCATGCCGCAAGACATCGCGATAGAGTGTGGAGGCGGCGCGGCGGTGCGCTCGTGACGGCGACATGGCCCGGCAGGAAGTGCGCTCGCTGGCCCAACGCATGCGCATCTGAGGACGGTAGCACGAGGGATCAACGCATGATGGCCGTAGACAAACGAATCTGGATTGGCTTTGACTTGGGCGGAACCAAGATGCTGTGCCAAGTCTACGACGCGGACTTCAACCCGCTGGGGCGGCACCGCGAGAAGACACGCGGACACGAAGGGGCGGAAGCGGGAATTGGACGCATCGTCTCGACGATTCACAAAGCACTGGAACCATTAAAGATTGATTCGGCAAATGTGGCGGGTATCGGCGTGGGATGCCCCGGACCGCTGGACTTGGACGCGGGTGTGATTATCAATGCGCCCAATTTGGGCTGGACAAATGTCGCGATCAAGGCGGAATTGGAGCGTGCTTTCAATTGTCCAACGTTCATCATGAACGACGTGGATGCGGGGGTCTATGGCGAGTATCGGTTTGGGGCCGGCCGCGGCTCGCGATGCGTGCTGGGTGTGTTTCCCGGCACGGGGATCGGGGGTGGATGTGTCTATGATGGTGAAATCCTCCGCGGCAAGACCGGTTCTTGCATGGAAGTCGGACATATGCAGGTGGCTCCCGGTGGTCCCCTTTGTGGTTGCGGGCGGCGCGGTTGCTTGGAAGCGGTCGCCAGTCGCTTGGCAATTTCGGCCGCTGTCATCCAGGCGGCCTACCGTGGCGAAATCGCCGTACCTGATGAAGAACTACGGCACCGACCTGATGAAGATTCGCAGTAAGTCGCTGCGGGAATCTATCGCCAATGGGGATTCTCGCATTGAAGATATCGTCCGAAATGCTGCTCGACAAATCGGCATCGCGATTGGCAACTTGGTCAACCTGCTGTTGCCGGACACGATCGTGATGGGTGGCGGTCTGGTGGAGGCCATGCCCGATCTGTTCCTGCGTCCGGCGCGCGGCCGCGGAGAAGCGAGCGATGCCCGCTTTTGTGGGTTCCTTCCAAGTGATTGCCGCCAAGTTGGGCGACGACTCGGGCGTAATGGGCGCGGCTGCCTGGGCTCAACATCAAGTCGATCGCGGGCTTGCCGTGCAGTCGGTAAGCTGAGCATGCGCAAACTCTGGGAGTCTGGCATGCTAACTGGCAAAGTCGTGGTCGTCACCGGCAGCACGACGGGTATTGGGAAGGCCGTGGTGGAGGCCTGTGTGCGGCAGGGCGCGAATGTGGTCTTGCACGGCCGAGATCGAGATCGCGGCGAGCAGTTGCAGCAGTCGCTGGGCGATCGTGCTGTCTTTGTCGCGGATGATCTTTCCGACCCCGATGCCGCCGATCGTATTGTGGGTACGGCGATAGATCGTTTTGGTCGCTTGGATGCGCTGGTAAACAATGCCGCCTGGGTCGTTCGATCGGATTTGGATTCTACGTCGGTCGATCTGTTCGATGGCGTACTGGCGGTTAACGTGCGGGCGCCGTTTCTGTTGATCAAGGCCGCACGTCCGTACCTCCGCGAGACTCAGGGGTGCATCGCCAATATCGGATCGGTCAATTCCCTGGGAGGTGAGCAGAATTTGTTCGCCTATAGCGTGTCGAAGGGTGCGTTGCTAACGCTGTCCAAGAACTTGGCCAATGCGTTGGCAATCGAGCGGATTCGTATTGTGCATTTCAACGTGGGTTGGGTGCTGACGGAAAACGAGTACCACTACAAACTCGCAGACGGGCTATCGCCCAACTGGCCGGATCAACTGGGGCCCATCGAAATCCCGAGCGGTCGAATGACGCGTCCCGATGAGATCGCCGAGGTGATCAGCTTCTGGATCAGCGATCGTACACGACCGTTTTCGGGGACGGTGATGGAGCTTGAGCAATTCCCGTTCGAGGGACGAAATCCAACGCGTACGGAATGAATCGCGGGACGGATGCAGATGGGGTCGGGACTTCTCGGCCGGCGGGACTCGACTCAGAACGGCCCCAATTCTTCCTCGGCATGACTCAGGACTTCATCGACGCTGGTTGGGTCCACAGTACGACACGTCTCGATCAATCGTTGCCGCAATTGGTCCATTTCGCCGCGCCATTCTTGTTCGTCGGTATCGGGGGGACACAGCGTCGCGAATTCGCCGATCAACAAGACTAAGCGGAGTAGATGTCGAAAGACAATGCCTTCCTGTTTTTGTAATCGCTTGGCAGTGATGAAATTCTCAAAGTTCCCGCCAAACTCCAGCAATTCACCAGCCGCCCAGACGGGCGTGATCCGCACATCAGTGACGCGGGGAAAATCGTAGTCAAACAGGCGTTTGAGCTTTTCTGCCAGCGCCAGCGGCCAGACTTTTTCTTCGGCAAACATTCCGAACTGGCGTTCGTCTTCTTCCTCCGACGCTTCGCCGGCGCCCAACTCTTCCAGCGTCGCCAATCCCAGGTGCAGCAGTCGTTCGTCCAATCGACCGACGGCCAACGGGCCGGGAGGCAATTGATCTGGGCCCGGTACGCGGACGTAGCGGGCTACCGTACCGGGCATCTCCAAAATACTCTCGAGCGCCTGCAGGCGTTCGCACGTATCTGCGATCCCCAACTGGTTGATGACAAAGATCCCGTACAATGGATTCACCCCTCGCAGCTTGAGCAACTTCTGCAATTCGGGAGTGGGGTGAGCGAACTGAGCGCGGTAGGCGGAGTGATCGTCGGTTGCGGAAACTTGGGCGGCGGATTCGGCGGCGTCGGGTTGTGGTGGGCGAGGTTCCAGTGTGACGTAGCCGGCTGTCCAGAGCGTCAGCAGCATGTGATCTAGTGACTTTTGGGCGGCATCCAAGCGTTTGGGCGGCATCAAGCGTTTCGCGACCAGTTCGCGAATCGGCTGCACCTCCGGCGAGGCGTCGAGCATAAATGCCAGCAGTCGCCAGGGCAGTGGGCCGCGACTTTGCAGCTTCCCTGCCGGGGCTTTGCGAATCGCTTCAAACTGCGCCTCCGACCAATAGGCCTGGCCGGCACGCCGCGTCGGCATCTTCTTTTTGATTTGCTTTTTGGCACGGATCAGTTGCGGATCTTTGGTGTCTTCCGGAATCTGATCGTATTTCTCCTTCCACCGCAGGATCTTGACGTCGTCTTCGTGGGCAAGGGCATACACGAAGCCTTGGGTATCGAACTGAGGTCGTCCGGCACGGCCAAACATCTGATGGCGCTGCTGGCATCAATAAGTTTCTTGTTATCGCGCGGGCCTTTCATCAGATTTGGGATGATGACACTGCGAGCGGGCAAGTTGATGCCGGCTGCCAGGGTTTCGGTACAGACGCAGACGGACAGTAGCTTGCGTTGAAACAGCGATTCGACGATTCGCTTATATCGCGGCAAAATGCCGGCGTGATGGACGCCGACACCACGCTGCAGGACCTGTTTCAACTTCGGACCGGCCCCGCCCGACCAGCTTTCTTTTTTCAGCTCTTCGTTCAACTTGGCCTGCTGTCCGTCGGCCAACAGTTTTTTGCCTTTGAGTTGTTCGGCTACGTTCCAACATTCGTCGCGATTGAAGCAGAATACCAAGGCGGGAGTGAAGCGGCTTTGGTCGTCACTTGTCGCCATCTGCTCGATGTGTTCGTTCAGCAATGCGTCGCCTACCCATTGATACGTGAGCGGTATCTTGCGTTGATCGCTCTGCACCAGCTCCAACTGGCGATCATTAGTGCGTTTCATCCACTGAATGAATTCGAACGCATTGCCGACGGTCGCCGACAGCAGCATGAGTTTGACCGTTTTGGGGAGCAGGGCGAGTGAAAACTCCCAGACGATGCCCCGTTCGGGGTCATTGAAACTATGGAATTCGTCCATCACGACGCTGGAGACATGCCCGAAGTCGAATTCTTCGTGCAGCAGGCGATTGAAGAGGATTTCCGCGACAACGACCAGCAGCGGCGCATCGGAATTGACGCGACGGTTGCCCGTCACCAGACCAACGGAATCGGCTGGGAATCCCCAACGCACGACCGTCGTTCTCAGTTCCTGTAGTTTCTGCTCCGTGAGTGCGATGAGCGGCGTCGTATAGTAGGCGCGTTGGCCGGTGCGGAGGGCTTCGTACATCGCCGCCTCGGCGATTAACGTCTTGCCGGTGCCGGTAGGAGGCACACCAAGATGCCCTCGTCGGCCGTAAACCAAGTCAGCAGAGCTTCTTCCTGGACGGGGTACGGATCAAACGGCAGCAAGTCCAGGTATTCCGCCGCCAACTCATCACGGGACGGCGGCGAGCCCTCGATGGCCATGGCATCTTTCTTGTCTCAGAGGAACGGCAGGGAGGGCCACGACCCTCGATCCGTTATCGTAGCCGAAATCCTTCGCCGGCGAAACGAAGGATTTCGGCCTCTGAGCGTCGGGACGATGGCCTAACCGCGCAGTTCACGAGCGTGCTTTTCAATCGCCTCGCCGGCCAAATAGCAGCGCAGGGAACGCTGCGTCATGCGGAACGATCCGGACCGGGGCAACGGAGGACCGTCGCCGTCGGGGAATGCGTCACGCGGTGACGGAGCGGCGGTGTCGATCACAAGTCGCCACGGCGTGCTCTTGGCCACGGGGGGCACAATAAACGGGTGTGGCTCATGCGAATTATTGACCATGATCAACACGTCCCGTGCGTCGGCGCCCACCATTTCCTCGGGCAACGGCGTCGTCAACAGGCAGATCATGCAACGGTCGTCATTGGCCCAGTCCACTGCCGTGCCCAGAGCACTATACCAGTTGACGTCCGACAGACCCGATCGCGCGGGCTGGCCGCTGAAGAAACGCTTGCGTCGGACGGTTGGTTGGCTACGGCGAAAACCGATCAAGGCGGCGGACAAACCGCAACAATTCGTGGTTCTGCTTCACTAAATCCCAATTAAACCACGAGATCTCGTTGTCTTGGCAGTAGGCATTGTTATTGCCGTGTTGAGTACGTCGGCACTCGTCGCCCGACAACATCATGGGTACGCCCTGGCTGAGCATCAGCGTGGAGAGCAGGTTCTTGATCTGACGTAGGCGCGTTTCTTCAATGCCTTTGTGCCGCGTGGGGCCTTCGATACCGTGATTGTAGCTGAGGTTGTTGTTGTCGCCGTCACGGTTTTCTTCGCCGTTGACTTCGTTGTGCTTGCCGTTGTAGCTGACCATGTCATTCAACGTGAAACCGTCGTGCGACGTTATGAAGTTGATACTGTGGTAAGGACGCCGACCGCCCGGTTCATACAGGTCGCTGGAGCCGGCCAGTCGCGTGGCGAGCGGGCCCAGCATGCTGGGATCGCCACGCCAAAAGCGGCGCATGTCGTCGCGGTAGCGTCCATTCCATTCGGCCCATCGCCAATTGCCAAAACACCGACTTGATAGGCCCCCGCCGCGTCCCAGGCTTCGGCGATGATTTTGGTGTCCGCCAACAAGGGATCTTCCGCGATCGCTTCGACCAATGGAGGATTGGGCACCAAGTGGCCTTGGCGATCGCGGCTAAGGATGGAGGCCAGGTCGAAGCGAAAGCCATCGATATGGTAGTTATGTACCCAGTGCCTCAAGCTATGGAAAATCATCTCGCGAACGATCGGATGATTCCCGTTGACGGTATTGCCGCAGCCCGAGAAGTTCTTGTAATACATGCCGTTTTCGAGCATGTAGTAAACACTGTTTTCCAGTCCCTTGAAGCTCAACGTCGGACCCAGCTCATTGCCCTCGCTGGTGTGATTAAAGACCACGTCCAGGATGACTTCAATGCCGGCCTGGTGCAGCGCTTTGACCATCTGCTTGAATTCATTGACCTGGCAACCCGGTTCGCTGCCTGCGGCATAGCCGCGATGCGGGGCGAAGAAGGCCATGGGGTCATAGCCCCAGTAGTTCGGACGTTCCAGGCGTTTGCCGTCCGTCCCCATGATGGGAAACTCGTGGACGGGCATCAGTTCTACGGCCGTCACTCCTAACGACTTGAGATATGGGATCTTCTCGATCACACCCAAGTACGTGCCGGGATGTTCAACGTCGCTGGAAGCGTCCCGCGTGAAGCCTCGGACATGCATTTCGTAAATGATCGTCTCGGACAGGTCGCGGCGCAGATGGCGATCACCTTCCCAGTCGAAATAGTCATCCATGACGACGCATTTGGGCGGCCGCAGGATGCCATCGGACGAGGACTGAAATGTTCCGGCCAGTGCTTTGGCGTAGGGATCAATCAAGCGAGCACGGCCATTAAACCGATGTCCCGCGGGCGGATCGAAGGGGCCGTCGGCCTGTAAATGATAAAGTTGGCCTGGTCCCACGTTCGGAACGAACATGCTCCAGATGTCTCCCCAGCGATCGGTGCTGGGATTGAAGTGGATAATCTCGGACGGCTCGAGGTCGTCCACGTTCTGATAGAACAGCAGACGCATCTCCTTGGCCGTACGACTGAACACGACGAACTGCACTCCGCGGTCGTGGATCAAGGCGCCATAAGGCAGCAGGTGAGTAAATTGAAGCTCCGGATGAGGATGTGCCATCAGCATCTTGCAAGACCCATCAATGTCACAGGTGAATGGAATTACCGCTCGGCGATGAGCTTTAGAATACCACCCGTCCTTCGTCTGCCGATTGGGCTGTGAGCCAAAATGACTGAAAATCATCGGCTTCAATCACGCGTTGAAAGTCCTGGGCAAGCGCTGGCGAGCGGATAAAGTTTGCCGGTGTTCAGTTGTGACGATTGATGTTGTCGCGATCACGCGTTCGGGTCTTGAGTCCCCCCTTGTGTTCGGTACTGGTGCGGAGATTCCCTAGAATTCATCCATTCCCTGCATTGCGGACGGATGCCAATAGGAAAGCTTAGTTGACAATCGCTCGCGCGGACTCGTAGAATCCGCTTTTCTTCGCAGCAAAAAGTGGCTTGCATGGCTAAGGCAACTTACAAAGGCGCCGGCGTCGATCTGGACGTCTATCGGCAGTCGATGGCTCGGTTGCCCAGCTTGATGCACCGCACTTTTTCGCCCCGCGTTATGCGCCTCGACGGCGGCTTTGCGGGCCTGTTTCAGCTGGACTTTCAAAGCCCGTTGTTTCGCCGCACGTACGACGACCCCGTGTTGGTCAGTTGCACCGATGGCGTGGGCACCAAACTGAAACTGGCGACCCTGGCCGATGTCCATGATACCGTCGGCATTGACCTGGTGGCGATGAGTGTCAACGATGCGATCTGCTGTGGCGCCGAGCCTCTGTTTTTTCTGGACTATGTCGCCATGTCCCACGACGATCCCGCGCGGCTGGAACAGATTGTAAGTGGCATTAGCCAGGGCTGTATCCAGGCAGACTGCGCTTTATTGGGTGGCGAGACGGCGATTATGCCCGATCTGTACGCGCGTGGGGAGTATGATTTGGCCGGTTTTTGCGTGGGTGTTGTCGAGCGCAAACACCTGATCACTGGCCGAGCGATCGACGTTGACGACCGCATTTTGGCACTCAGTTCTAGTGGCCTGCATTCCAATGGCTATAGCCTCGCCCGTCAGGTGGTCTTCGATATCGCTGGCTTGCACCTGCAGGATCGACTACCGGATTCGGAGCAGACCGTTCAGGATGTGTTGTTGGAGCCCACGCGGATTTATGCCGCCGCCGTCAAGCACGTATTGAACCATTACAAGGTGAAAAGCGTGGTCCACGGTATCGCCCACATTACCGGCGGTGGACTCGCGGAGAACCTGGAACGCATTCTGCCCAAGAATGTCGATGTTCACATCGATAAACACACCTGGCCGGTGCCTGCCGTTTTTCCCTGGTTGCAGCAGCTCGGGGGGATCGAGGAGGACGAAATGCGTCGCGTATTCAACATGGGCGTGGGACTGGCCATGGTGGTCAGTCCTTTCTACGCAAACCGCATCGGCCAACTGCTACGGCAAGCCGGTTACGATTGTTATGAAATCGGTTACGTGAATACCGGTCAGGGACGCGTGTTGATCTAGATGCAGCAAGCGCTGTCGGAGTCTTCAACGCGAATCAGCCGCCAGCCGCGGCGAACTTGAGGGACCGGCCGACTGCAGCTTACTAGCCAGCTCGTCCCGCGTATACCGACCGGTTAGTTTCTTCGGACGGTAGGCATCGCCCGCGGGGAAAATCGCGATTACCGGCAGCTGCTTGCTGCCCAGGGCCTGCAGCATCTGACTGATCTCTTCGTCGCCATCCGACCAGTCGGCCACCAGCGTCACAACATCGTTCTTGTCGACCAGCTGTTGAATGGGTTTGGTGTTCAAGACGAACCGTTCCAACACTTTGCAGGTCGGACACCAGCGGGCGGTAAAGTCGACCATTACCGTACGATCTGCCTTCACATATTCGTCCAACGCCGCCAACGAAAACTTCTGCCAAGGTAGCGTATGTTCCGCGTCGCGATCGTAGGCAAATGCAAACCATCCGATCAGGCCGGCGAACGCTGCCGCGGTCAGCCAAGCGGTGAGCTTCTTTACAAATCCGGCCGTGATCGGCGTGCGGCCAATCCACCAACACGCTGCCCAGAGCGCAAAGATCAATGCGAGAGTGGGCAGCACATGGTCTTGATTGATCAGCGTAAACATATAAACGACCGTGCCCATCAGGACAAAGCCCATGAACTGCTTGAAGGTCTCCATCCATGCCCCAGGTTTGGGGATGAATCGTACCAGCCGCGGGAACGCACCGATCAGCAGGTACGGCATCGCCATCCCGAGACCCATTGCCGTAAACACCAGGTAGACCAACGGCGGAGGCTTCGTAGCCGACCACGTCAAGGCGGTGGCCAACCCGGGCCCACTGCACGGAGTGGCCAAAATCGTGGTAAGCACCCCCTTAAAAAACGCACCGGCTAACCCTTCTCGCTGAGCGAGTTCTCCTGCCTTGCCCGATGCCATGAATCCGGGGATCGGAATCTCCCAGACGCCGATAAAGCTCAATCCCATCACGAATACGACGCTCAACAATGGAATCGTAAAGCGGTCGTAGTTGAACTGTTCACCCCATCCCAACGATTCTTCACTCAATCCCAATGATGCGGCCGAGGCCAATGTGGCTAGGAGCCAAAAAATGGAGAGCATGCCCAGCGAATACCAAGCGTTCAGCGAGAACACGCGCGAACGATGTTCGCCCGCCTGTTGCACGAACGACATGATTTTAAGGCCGATGACGGGCAGTACGCACGGCATGAAATTCAGTAGAAACCCGCCTACGAAAGCCGCCAGCAGGATGTAGCCCATGGACTGATTGGACGTCTCGTCAACCTGGATTTGAGATAAGTCGAAATCAATCGAGGGGTCGTTTGGCAGTCCGGGAGGTAGTGCAGCGTCGCGGTTGACCGGTGGCGCCTGACCGCTGTCCAAATACTTCGCCACCGTCGTGTATTTGCCGGAAGCGAATTTCAAGGGAACCGCTCCGCTGCCGGATTCCCCGACCTTGATAGTCGCCGCGAAGTACACACCTACCGGCATGTCACATTGACTGTCCGAACAAGTCTGATATCCCAGCATGCCCTTGATCGTGTATTCTCCAGCCTTCGCGTCGGGCGGCACGGAGATAGGCAATCGCCAACTGACCGGGCCTTCGTGGTATCGCTGGACGGGTTCGATCGATAGACCGGTTTGTTTGGTCGTTGGTTCTTCGGATGCCTGAACCGCACCGACTTGCCAACCGACCGGTTCGGCAACGGCGATCAACAGCGGTTTCGAGATCGCTTTGGGATCCTTCGGAGCATAAGCATACACATGCCACCCGGGATCGGGCATTGCCGATATGACCAACTCGAACTGCTGACCTGCCTTCACGGCAGCCGGTTCTACTTGACCCTTCATCGTCACATGCACGGACGCCGCGCGGTAACCTTCCCCCGTAACCGCTTTGAAGGTCAGATCACTGGGGATCACCGGGGCCGCGGGTGCCGCGGCTACAGCCACGGGGGTGACGGGAGGTGTGCGTCGTTTTTCTTCGTTCGACCACGAGGCCATAGCAGGCATCGATGCCAGTGTGCCGCTGACGCGCGCCGTGAATTGCGTATCGAGTGTCCTGAGGGGCACGCATCCTCCGGCGTCCTGGCAGATTTGGCCATCGAGCTTGCCGCGGATCGCTATGGTGTCGGGGGCTATTCCCGGCTTGACGCGGAGCGGCGGCGGACCAGGTCACGCGACCGTAATGCTCTTCGATTGGCACGTCATAGAATTCCAACCGGCGTACCTTCGGAGGCTTGTCGGGTTGGAACGGACCGGATAACTCGATTTGCGAGGACGGCTCGAGCAGGACCTGTGTTCGCATCGGTCCTCCCGCCTTTTGCGTCACCGAATAAATGTGCCAGTCCGGTCCGAGCTCGGCGGTCACGTACAAGATGCCCTGCGTGCCGTCTCGCGTCAGCTCGATTTTCCCGCTGACCTGCAGGTCCGAGCTGGGGTCCCCTGCCACATCGCGGGAAAGACCTTGAAACTGGTCGGGCAACTTGAATTGATTGGTTGTCTGAGCGGCCAAGTCGCCGGCTGGGCCTGCGAGCAGGACGAGGGCAAGGAGTGAGGCGACCGATGCAGCAGGAGTCGTAGCGTGGGTCATCACGTGTTTCCGAGCCATAGCGATAACGTGTTTTGCAATAAGGGGTTAAATGGCAATCTGCCTCACCCCAGAATTGTAAGGCTTTCTCATATCATAGTCACGCCCGGAAAGGCCAGACTTGTTTTGCAAACTGGTCGAGCCGCCGGCTGATCTGCCGCAGCCGAGACACGATTTGCTGACCGTCCTCGAACCGCCGCCGCTCGACAAACAGCCATTGGATCCAATTCAGTCCCGCGAGGATGATATTGGCGGCGTCAAATGCTGCCAGCTGACAATATTCCGCGGGTAGGAGCGGGCGGACCTTCTGATATGCCTGCAAACCCGTCTGCCAGCCTTGACTGTCGTTTTCCACCAGGCTACCGAGCAACCTCGCCACATCGCCGGCCGGGCTCTCCATTCGCATTGCGCCAAAGTCGATCAGTCCGGTGACGCGATCGCCTTCGAAAAGAACGTGGTCGTGCCAAATATCGCGCAGACAAGGTTGCAGCGGGGTGGTCCGCGATTGAGCGTCGGCGACGGTTTGCATGGCCTGCGCGTGACTGCGGGATCGTCTCCAGGATTTGCCGGGCCAACAAAGCAACTTCCGCACCCTGCGACAGGTCGATCCGCTGCTGGAGGGCGAATAGGTCGGCAGCGCTTAGCGACTGGAGACTCTTCCACCGCGTGTGCAAGCCGGGCGAGGGACGAAGGGAACCTGGCCGCGATACAGCCGTCGCCTGGTGGAATCGGGCCAACATCTGTAGTGCCGCTTGCAGGCGTTCGGTGGACGGTCTGCGATGATAGTCAGCCTGGCCGGGCATCCACGGGGTGAGTTCCCACAGTTGACCGGCGTGACGCACAAACGTCCTCTTATCGGTCGTCACAAGGGGGGCGGGTACGAACTCGCAACCGGCACTGACTGCATGCTGCAATTGCTGGTGAATCCATTGTAGATGCTCGGGCGACGGATGCTCAACTGGCCATCGCCGCAGGCACATCCGCCTCGCGTCCGTGTCGACTTGCCAAAGAGTCGCGCCGCTCATACCGCCCGCGTCGCCCAAGGGCCGTACGCGAACGGCCACATGATCCAGGCCGAAATACTGCAACAGGTGATGTTCGTCGGTCACCGAATTCATTGGTTCAATGCAATACAGCGGTACGACTTCGCGGTCGCGGCCCGTGACGTGGAGAACACGATTGCGGCGCGGTCCCGGTTGGCATTTGGAGCGACGCGGCCGGCATGCCTTGAAACTTCCCAATGGACACATCGTATGCCCCCATCCTCGCGTCGCCAATGCGGTCGTGTCGACTGTTCACGCGGTGATTGTTGCGACTGGGATCACCGTCGTAGGCGACGAGGCCGTTGCAACCGTGTGAGCAGATGGATCGTTCCGAACAGAAAAGCTACGCCTAAGCTGACACTTGGGAACATAGGGGTATATTTGTCGGGCATGGCGTTGCATTTTGGCAACGTGCCCGCTGATCCATGATGCCGGTTGGCAACGCTGCCCGCATGTGTCACACAACCGAAACGGTGAGGCTATTCATGACATTGCGCATTTTCTGGTTTCGAGCCCTTATTCTCTTGGTGGGCATCCTTCAGGCTCCATCGGCGGCTCGGCCGGAATCTGCGGACGGCAGTGGCTCGGCCGATTTTTCACTTTCGCGAATTCGCTGCTGAGGCCAAAGTCGCCGCGGAAGACAACGGGAAGCGCTCGTCGACCGATCCCAAAACCATTCTGAAGGACGCCTCGCCGATCGATGGTGTCATTCGAACCTATCGGCCGGAAGATCGGTTGATCGCCGAATTACAGCGGGACGACTTCAACAGCGAGTACATCGTGCTGATTTCCATTGCCCGCGGGATCGGCCAACGACCGCTCTTGGGCGGAATGAGTTGGGGATTTGGTGACGATTGGGTGCTTGCGTTCCGCAAGGTCGACGACCGAGTGCATTTGATTCGCCGAAATGTGCGATTTGCGCCGCCAAGAACTCACCCGAAGCGCGTGCCGTCAAGAACGCGTACACCGACAGCGTCTTGTTTAGTCTTACCGATCCTGGTGCGGGCCTCACGGAGGCGACTTGATCGATCTGACGTCCGTGTTCATGAGCGACCTGCCACAGATTTCTCAAGTGCTGCCTGGCTTTGCGTTTTCCGAGAACAAGTCGATCTGGGAGGCGGTGAAAGGTTTCGAACGTAATTTGGAGATCGAAGTGGCGGCGACCTACGCCTCGAGCGGAAGCCTGCAACTGGATTCCGTGGCCGACACACGCGGGGTGACGATTAACGTCCACTATTCCATCAGCAAGATTCCCCAAACCGAATATCAGCCCCGTTTGGCCGACGACCGCGTGGGTTACTTCATGACGGTTGTCAAAGACTATTCCAACTCTTCTACGACAAAGGAGCAGTTCGTACGCTACATCAATCGTTGGCACTTGAAAAAAGCGGACAGCGGGGCCGACATGTCGGTGCCGCAACAGCCCATTGTCTTTTGGGTCGAAAAAACAGTCCCCTTCAAGTACCGCAAGCCCATCCATGACGGCATCGCCGAATGGAACAAGGCATTTGAGCAGGCGGGTTTTGTAAATGCCATCGAAGTGCGACAACAGCCGGACAATGCCGACTGGGATCCGGAAGACATCAACTACAATACCTTTCGCTGGATTACCGCCAACGCCGGCTTTGCGATGGGGCCTTCGCGCGTGAATCCGTACACAGGACAGATCCTGGACGCGGATATCATCTTTGACGCCGACTTTCTTGAAGCGTGGAAATCAAAATACGAGACGTTAGGACCGGATGCCGTGGAGTCCTTGACCGGCGGACCGCTGGATTTGGAGAGCTACCGTCAGGTTGCGCATAACTCACTGCCGAGGATACCGATCGAACAGCGAGCGTGTGTACTCAGTCAGGGCATGTCTCTGCAATTGGCGTTTGGAGCCGCGGCGCCGTTGACCGGAGGAAATGCGCGCTCTCGCCCGAACTTCAGGAGAAACTGATCATGCAAGGGCTCAAGGAAGTGACAATGCATGAAGTCGGACACACATTGGGTTTGCGTCACAACTTCAAGGCGAGCACACATCTGACACTGGAGCAGGCTAACGACACAAACGTCACCAAGGAACAAGGACTAGCGGCCTCGGTCATGGACTACTTACCGCCAAATATTGTTCGTGCTGGCCAGGAACAAGGGGATTTCTATTCGACGACGATCGGGCCGTACGATAAATGGGCGATCGAGTACGGCTATACGGAGCTGTCCGGCGGCACGCAATCCGAATTGCCCAAACTGCGGGAAATCGCGGCGCGTAGCGGAGAGCCCGGATTGGCATACGCGACCGATGAGAACACGCGCGGAATCGATCCCGATCCCTACTCGAATCGCTTTGACTTGGGGGATGACCCGCTGGCATATGCACGCCATCAGGCAGCCTTAGTGCAGGAACTGATGCCCAAGGTCACGGACCGGTTGATTGGTGAAGGTGAAGACTACTCGGCCGCCCGTCAGGCCTTCAATGTCTTGCTTGCCGAGCACGGTCGGACCATGTTTTTCGTCGCCCGATTCGTCGGCGGGATCGAGCTGAGTCGGAGCCACAAGGGAGACAAGGATGCCGCTCCGCCGTTTCAATCCGTTGACCTGGAAAAACAGCGAGAAGCACTCGACTTGCTGGAGGAACAAGTCTTCAGTGATGAGCCCTATCAGGTCGACCCCCAGCTGTACAGTTTTCTCGCGCCTAGCCAATGGTCGCATTGGGGTGTCGATACGCCTCTGCGCCCTGACTTTCCCGTGCACGAAGTCATCGAAATGTGGCAGGTTCGCGTGCTTCAACAACTGCTCTCGCCCTTGACCTTGGAACGGATCCACGATGCGGAACTGAAAGTGGCGCCAGACCAGGATGCCTTCACCGTGGCCGAGTTACTTGAGCGTCTGACTGCCTCAATTTTTGCCGAGTTGAGCCAGTGGGAGAGTGGTACCTATACGACACGGCAACCCGCCGTCAGCAGCCTGCGCCGTAACCTGCAACGCCAATATGTGACGATGTCAGCGAACGTGTCACTGGGACGAACATCGGCGCTCTCAGGACTGTCAGACCGTTGCGTATCTGCAGTTGGCCCAATTGGCCGAGCAGTTGGATCAGGCCAAGCAGCAAAACGGATTGGATACCTACACCCTCGCCCATTTTACTGCATCGACGGAGCGAATCCGAAAGGTGCTGGATGCCTCGTTGATGCTGGCTACGCCCTAAGTCCCGCACGTCGAACGGCCCTTATCCGGCCTGCGGACACTACTGGCCGGCGGGAGAAGGAAGTCACGCGAGCTAAACCTCTCATCGGGACAGGTCGCTGCGTAGCGGCGGGTGAGGGGCGAACGGGCGTTGCTTTTGCGCTGAGATTTGTGCGACAATGTGGGCCACGTCACTGCGTACCTATTACGCTTCAACCGATCGGCTGGAAGCGCCGCCGCTGGAGAGTCTTGACCGTGAAAATGCTATTGGCGATCATCCGTCCCACAAAGCTTCAGGCGGTTCGCGAAGTGCTCAAGGCGATTGGTGTGGAGAGAATGACTGTGTGTGACGCACACGGCTATGGCCGTCAGCGCGGTCAGACGGAAACCTATCGAGGTGTCGAATACAAGATCAACTTGCTGCGAAAAGTCGTACTTGAAGTTGTTGTCAACGATGACTTCGTCGATCGCACTGTGGAGACGATCGAGAATGTGCGCGATCGGGCATCGAAGGGAATATTGGTGACGGTAAGATCTTCCAATTGCCGGTCGACGAAACGATCCGTATCGGTGAGACCGTTAAGGGAAAAGAAGCTGTGTGACGGTGCCACTTCCTCCGCAGCCGGGATGCGGTGTCACGAACGGTCAGAGAGCGATCAATGAAGTGCCTGCTGGCGTCGGACGATTTGATGTTTGGCACTCAGGCGACACATGTCGCTCGCAGCGCAGGGTATGAGGTCATTGCGGTGGCCGATGCCGTGTCGTTGCTTACGGAAGACGTCGATGAAATCGACTTGTTGTTGGTTGATCTGAATCTACCGGGGTTCGACGCTCAGGCGACCGTCGACCACATCCGCACGGTTCGGTTAGAAGGAACTGCGCCCGGCCTTAATTGCGGTGGGACCTCACGTCCATCTAGCACGGTTGGACGCGGCACGGCAGGCGGGCTGGCGGGTCTATACGCGAGGTCAATTCCATGCCTCGGCGCCGCAAATCATTGCTCGCTCGCATGACCCTTCCACTTAACGAACAACCGGTGACGGCTAACGACGGTAACTGGCGAGTTCGGCGGCGATGATTGGACACCGCTGTTAGTCCGAAGCGGACCCCTTATCCCGATCGTTGTCTTCTGTGTGTTCCGCGCTGCTCTCGTCTTGGTATTCATTCGCCGACAGGGAGGTCGGACTGACCTCGTGACCATCGGTTGTCGCCAGATCGGCAGGGCGGTGGGCCTTACCGGCTGAATCGGCGACTTCGTCGACGCCCGGCACTCCCGCTTCGTCGGCCACTAGAGGTGGCAGTCCGTACCGCACGCTTTCGTCTTCTTCCAGGAATACGTCGTCGATTTCCGTTTGATCGGCGTGATACCTCAGCAGTAAATAGATCGCCGCGGCGGCCGTCCACATAAAACTATACGCAAAGGCAACCTGAAGCCCCAGAAAGCAGCGATTGAGGAAGGCCATCAAAGTGCCGCCGAACTCGAGCAACCAGGACGACGAGTTACCTTCGGCCATGGCTGTTTGCAGCACTTCCAATCTGGCATCCCCCGTGCCTGTGCCGACGGCCAGCAATGCGAATTGGATAATCGCTTGGCAAAACAGGCCGACGAGGACCCAGCCCAAAAAACCAAGCAGTAACGCCCCCACGGCATAAGCGAAGTATTGCAAGGGTCGCTGATACGTGTAGGCATATGAGCGACTGATCGCGTCAAACGCGTCCGAGCCTTCGGTGCAGATCGCGGACCACATTAGTGGCCAACCGAAGAGCACGCCCACGGCGAAGAGCGTCATGGAAAAACCTACGAGTCCTACGGGTAGCCAGAGCATTCCGCCAATGGCGACTCCAATGTTGGTACGCATGAGCAAACCAAGTACGAACAAAGGCACTCCGAGCCCGAAGACCGCGGCCAGTGGCAACAGTGGTGCGCCAAGGATCGAAAAGAACTTGCGTCCTGAGAACTCCAACGATTCACGCAGTCCCACGCGTTCGTCGCGTCCCAGGCGTACGATGGCTGTACGCGTGATGGCGCCTCCGATCAGACTCCAGACCAAAAGGCTCCACAGCCCGCCCAGCCCGTAGAACGCGAACTGATCCCAGCTGATGCTAGGATCAAACCAGCGACGGACCGGTTCCATGATCGCATACATGGGCGTGGCTCCCAGCCAACCATGCCAGATCCTGCCCAGCAACATGGCGGATGGCGAGCCGGAATGCCCCCTGCTGGCGCCATCGGCGGGCAGGGGAAGAGACGAGTTGGCTGGAGTTTCCGCAGCCGCCGAGTTCTCCGGTTTCGGAACCGTATCGACGGGCGGCGGGATAACGAGTTGATCCAGGGGCTGCCAGTAGACGGAGTCGGGCCACGTGGTGGTCCTCTGCAAGAATCGCTCGATGGCAGGTTGTTGCAACGTGTCGTTCGACAAGCAAATTGCGCGGCTTGCCCGCCAACCCGCGGTCGTCGCCCATGCGCCTACGAACGCCAACAGCAACAGCTGTAACGTTATGGAAATGCGATATAGCCGGAACAGGATCGTCCCTGGACATAGATCACGCCAGGAAATTGACCGTACGATTCCGTCTTCCGTGCTCATACCCGCACCGTTACTCTCAAAGAAGAAAAATCAATCAGAGAAGCTTTCGTCGATTCCCTCATCGTCGTCCGTGGGCTCGACCGGAAGGCCGATATCCTCATTGAACCATCGTCCCAAGTCGATTTGTTGGCAACGAGTTGAGCAGAAGGGCATCGCCGGCGTGTCTTCAGGCGAAAATCGCTTGCCACACGTGGGACATGTAAGCCTTTGTCGGGCGGCGCGACGCGGATCAAAATCCATGCGCGAGGATTCTCCGGAGATCAAAGCTGACTTGCCGAGACAAAACGACCGTTGGCGATGATTATAGGAGGGTGGGATTGTCAGGGAAAGTGGTCGGATTCCACCCCAAGTGCCCTGAATACTCCGATCTCAATGTCTAGGAATTGCGTGCCATAAAGCGGGGTGTTTGCGACATCTGATCTTCGTGTGCCACGGCGAGTTATCGGGCTGCGTGGACGTACAGTAGCGAGGCTGCGTTGACCCTGTCCGGGCAACAAATCACAATGCAAAGAAGGGAAGGTCCGAAACGAGACGGGCAGCGTTTGCCGACCACCGGCGGGGAAGTAATGATTTCACGGTACTTACGTTTCACGTCGACAGACAAGTCCGACCGTCCGCTCGGGCGAGTCGGCGGCGTTCTGCTGAACCTGTTGCTGCCGCTATTGCTGCAGGTCGGTTCGACGGCGCTAGCCAGCGACCCCATCTTTCCTCAGGCAACTTCTGCCGAACTGGGGTTGCGTCTACCGGCTGCTCCGCCGATAGCCGGAGGCGGTCGTCGCGTTCTGGCTCTGGGACGAGGCGATCAGCCTCAAGTGGCTGAGGTGTATCTGGAAGTGGGCGACCACTACTGCCTGCTACTGCCCGATGGCAGTCTCGTTGCGCTGCCGATCGAGCAGACGACGCCCACCGATCGTCCCTTCGAGCCTCTCGACAAAAAGCAACTCGCACAGCAATTGACCGCCGAAAGATTCGCGGGATTCCACACGCGCACGACGCGCCGATATCTGTATGTGTATAACACCAGCGATGCGTTTGCTACGGCGACAAGCCGCATCCTGGAAACGATGTATCCCGCCCTGTTTAACTACTGCCGTAAGCAGCGGCTGCATGTCGAAGATCCACGATTTCCGCTGGTCGTCATTATGTTCCGCACGCAGGAGGAATTTGAAAAATATCGCGAGGTTCCACCTGGGCTGGTTGCCTACTATAACGGTCTTTCCAATCACATTGTAATGTTTGAGCAGTCGACGTTGGCCGAAGTCGCTCCTGAGCTGGCCTTCAAACAGGCGGTGTCGACCATCGCGCACGAAGGTGTGCACCAGGTACTACACAATATCGGCGTCCAAAAGCGATTGTCCCGTTGGCCCGTGTGGATTAGCGAAGGGTTAGCCGAGTACTTCGCACCGACTGAATTAGACCGCCGGGTGCGTTGGAAAGGTGTCGGATTGGTCAATGACCTACGGTTATATGAGCTGAGCAAGTTTTACCAAGCGAGGAACGGCGAGGACACTCGTGGGCAATTGATTCGCAGTGTCGTCGAAGCCAACACACTCGATTCGCTCGGCTATGCCACCTCGTGGGCACTTATGCATTACCTAGCCCGCTTTCGTCGCAACGAATTTCGCGCCTGTCTGCAGGCCGTAAGCCAGATCGAGCCACTGGAATCCGTGCCGCCGGGCAGTATTTTCGCCAAACACGTAAGCGAAGATTATGGCGCAGATCGAAGTCGACCTGATCCGCTATTTGAAGACGGTACCGTACGTTGATCCGGTACTCAATCAGACGCATTTTGTCATGCTGATCCAGGGCGACACGCGCCAGGCACTGATAACCAGTTCGCCCGTCGAATTGGAAAAGTTTCAACGGGAAAACGCCTCCAAAGGGGCGTATCGCATTCAAGCATTTCCCAACCGCCTGACGGCCGAAACCTTTGTTCAGGCTTGGTTGCGACATCCGTGAGCCGCAAGGAGTCGCTCGGCCTGTCATCTCCGCATCAGTGTGACCCAGGGTCGCTTGGTGGGGGGAATTCGCGAATTGGGCTGTAGCGACGGTAGGTTTCGAATACGTCGCCCCCATCGATTACCCGCGGATCGTGCGTCTGCCGCAAGAAGGCATTCAATCGGCTCGCCAGCTGCTGACGCGTATCGGCGAAGTTCGGATCACCTGCCAGGTTATTGAGGCAGGCTGCATCTGCGCGAATGTCATACAGTTCCTCGGCGGGTCGCCGCTGCACGGCCCATTGCAGGTACTGGGCAAACGGTGCGCGATCCGCGTTGTCGGTCAGTAATGTGAGTGTAGGAGAAGCGTCTATGTCGTGGTATGCCCCGTGCATCGGACCCAGCTCGCGAGTGCCGTCGGCGGAGATTTTGGCCGTGTACTTTTGCGGTGCGCCGGCTGGCCACCGATCTGGTCGAAAGTTGCGAATGTACAAGTAACGTTCGGTGCGTATACATCGTTGCGGATATCCCAGATTTTGCCATCGTGACGAAGAATGCCGTTCGCGCCCCGCGAACGTGGCGTCCCGTTGTGGATCAATCCGCCCGGCTGCGTGGGACGTTAGCAACGGCATCAGGCTCCGCCCGGTCATCGCGGGCTCACCAGGGTGCTCCACTCCCGCGGATTCCAAGAACGTTGGCATCAGGTCCACAAGGTTGACCAGATCGTCAATCACCCGACCCGGCGCGACACGGGCTGGCCAACGGATCGCCAAAGGAACGTGGATTCCACATTCGTACGTATTCGCCTTCGCGCGTGGAAACGGCATGCCGTTGTCACTCGTTACGACAATCATTGTGTTGTCCAACTCACCGGCTTGTTCCAGCAACGCGAGCATCTGCATCAGATGGCGATCGAACCATTCGATTTCAAAACAGTAGTCCAAGATGTCACTGCGTACGGTGACGTGATCGGGCAAGAACTTTGGCACAAGCACGGCATCTGGATCACCGCCGTGCCGCAAACCAATGCCCGGGTCGTACGCGCGGTGAGGTTCGGTGCTGCCATACCAAAAGCAGAAGGGCTGTCCCGGCTGGCGCTGCTGAAGGAATTCCGCAAATGCCCCTGCATAGTCCGTGTTGCGGATTCCACGTGGCGCATCCTTCAATGTGCGGTTGTAGGGAGGTCCTGCCGGGTTCTGCGCGAACCCGCCGGCCTCGAAGTTTCCCGGTCCCCAGCCTTTGCCAACCGAACCCACGAAGTATCCTGCCTGCTCTAGCAATTGCGGATAGACGACAAACCGTGTCGAAAAAGAACTGGCGTGCGTTCCCGCGTGTTGGTTTTGCCATGGATAGCGGCCCGTAAGAATCGCGGCCCGCGTGGGGCTGCAGCCGGGTGAGGGGACGAAGGCCTGATTGAACAACACGCCTTCACGGGCAACTCGGTCGAAGCCCGGTGTTTGTATACCGGGACAATCGTACTGCCGAAGCGTACGGATAGGATTGGTCATCCGAGATGGCGAACAGAATATTCGGTCGCGAAGATATCGCTGGGTCAGCCGCCGCGCGTTGTCGCTCCCACCGTGACACATAGCCAAGCGGCGACGAGCAAAACCGGCCACTCGCCGTGTCTCACCAACAGCCTACTCGCTCGGTCCAGATACATAACGTCACCTCGGTTGAAAATCAAATCGTGAATGGAATAGGCAACCGTTGGCGGTTTTCGTTCAGTGGCCTGCCATGCGTGGCTGAACACCCAGCGTTATTGTCTTTCCCAGGGCCACGGTTTCACGTCCGCAGCCATCGCCCATGTCTCCCATTGGGCGGCCATTCGTGCCACTCGTTCCGTTTGCTGATCGGCCAAGTTATGGGTTTCCGTGCGGTCCGCCTGCATATCGTACAGCTCCCAGGCGCCGCGTGGGCCCTGTGCGACCAGCTTCCAGCGCCCGTCGCGCACAGCACGATTCCCTTCGTGCTCCCAGAACAACGGTGCTTGGCGGCCGAGCTGCCGGCCATTGAAGGCCGGCTGAAGGCTCACACCGGCAAGCGGTGTGATCGCGCGGCCTGCAATCGACTCGGGGTAGTCGGCCCCCGCCACATCGACGCAGGTGGCCATCAGGTCGATTACATGGGCGGGATCGTGCACCCACCGGTTGTGTTGCGAGGTGGGGATGCCACTAGGCCAATGCGCGAATCAGGGGCGAACTGATGCCACCTTCGTGGACCCAATGTTTATAGCGACGAAACGGCGTATTCGAGGCATTGGCCCATTCCAGCCCGTAGGCAATGTGCGTGTCGGCCGGCCCGGGCATGACGCCTCGGCCAAGGCGGACAACGCGGCCGTCGCGAGTCTTGGTGGGGATCATATGCGTCTGCAATTCGCCGGGTTGCATCGGGCCGTCGACGGCCTGTCGCGGATGTAGGTCGGCCGTGCTCGCCGACTTGCCCGTCCCCGATTCTTCCGCACACCCGCCGTTGTCAGCGAGAAAGAGGAGCAGGGTGTTTTCAAGTTGCCGCGAAGCACGCAGTTGCTCCACAATTCGGCCCACTCCCTGGTCCAGGCAGTCGATCATGGCGGCGTACACCTCCATGCGTCGCTCGGCCCATGCCCGCATCGGTGTCTGCTCCCACGCAGCAGCGCGCGGATCACGCGCCGTGAGCTGCCATTGTGGGTCGATCAGGCCCATGGCGACCATTCGCTGCAGTCGTTCTGCCCGCAGATCATCCCATCCGTCATGGTAGCGTCCGAGGTACTTTTCGATATCTGCCGGCTTGGCCTGCATGGGCCAATGAGGTGCCGTGAAGGCGACGTAGATGAAGAACGGTCGAGCGGTATCGTGCTCCGCGATATATCGAACGGCCTGGTCAGCGATCGCATCCGTGTAATAAAAATCATCGTTGTCAGGCGCGATCAACCTGTTATCGCGAGCAAGCGAGTTTGGATCAAAGTAGTTACCTGCACCGTGGATGGTACCGAAAAACTGATCAAACCCGCGATGGCAAGGCCAATTGGTTTGGTCGGTGGTCGTCAGCAGAGGGCCGATCTTCTTGGTCACGTGCCATTTACCGGACATGTACGTGGCGTAGCCCGACGCTTGTAGTACTTGCGCAATGGTCAGGCAGTTCGGTGCCAGGTCACCTCGGTATCCCGGCAGTTGACGGTCCTGCATCATGTGTCCGATGCCTGCCTGGTGTGGATATAGACCGGTTAGCAGCGCGGCACGCGTGGGGCAGCAACGCGACATGTTGTAGAACTGGTTGAAACGCACACCGTGTTCAGCCAGATCATTCAGATGCGGCGTGTGGATTTCGCCACCGTAGCAACCGATATCCGAGAATCCCATGTCGTCCGCCATCATTATCACGATGTTCGGACGGACATCGTTTGCCGCCTCCGCCGCGCCCAAGCCCACCGTCACCGCAATCAGCAGCGACAGTGGGAAGAGAAGGCCCTCATCGTGCGGGCACCGAGGTTGATGGCGATCGGTCACAGTCAGTCTCCAGGTGTGAGGGTCCGTGGCACGATGCTGATTGCAATCTGCGCTGGCAGAAGTTGGCAAAGGGTAACCGCAGTGGCCGTATGGCACGTTTTGTACCGTTGTCCGTTCAACGATTTCCGCGGCTGTCTGTTGCTTGACTGTCCGTCATGTGCTGAGCGATCCAGGCTTCCAACTCATCGGTGTCCACGGGCGGCAGCTCCGATAGGTCTGGCCGCAATTGCACAGCTCCTTTCAAGTAAACGTGCTTGATCGCCTGTTGCGATTTCTCGGTGTTCCAATGAATCAGGACGCGGATGCAGAGACGCAGCGAACCCGGCACGTCGATTTCGTTGGTGCAAAGCAAGGGGACATCCAGCCAGCCCAACTGCCGTGCCGCCAGTGCGGGAAACTCAGCATTGAGGTCGATCGTCGTGGAAAAGATCGCGCTGGCGACGTCGCGGGCCTCGATTTCATTCTGTCGCACGATCAACGCCAGTAATTGACGCGTGGCCTGCAAAATCGCGTCGCGTGAATTCTCGTCTGCGGTCGTGGCACCGCGGACGCCCCGAAAGCTCGTCATGGATTACTCTTGTTTTCTGAACGCAGGTCGGAGTGAACGATGGCGCCGTCGGCTGTAGAGTTTAACAAGCCGACTGGCCGGAAAACAGCACGCTTTACGCTGTCAGGGGAATGTCCACTGGTACCGCAGATTTCGCCTCTGGCCGCATCCGTTACGAATTGTTAGCCTGTACCCACCGACGGGCTGCGTGTGACGCTCGCCGTTTTCTTCCCCGCGGCGTCTGGCTCCCCGCGGCTGTCCTCTGGGTGCGGAGGCAAGCTAGGAGAGCCGGGCTGCAGGTCTGCATGTTGGAGGACTCGAATGCGACTGGGTGTCTTTTGCAGTGGTGGCGATGCCCCGGCATGAATGCATGCCTGCGAGCGGTGGTGCGGTCGGCTATTTCACGTGGCCACGAAGTTGTGGGGATTCGCCGCGGATACCAGGGCTTGCTGGAAGAAGACTTTTTCGTTGACGACGGTGTTCCGCTGATGTCGTTGCGTTCGGTCTCGGGTATCGCAAGACGGGGTGGCGCGATCCTCCGCAGCAGTCGCAGCGATGAGTTTCGCACCGAGGCCGGTCTGAAAAAGGCGGCGCGGATCCTAAAGCGGCACGACATCCATGCCCTGATACCCATCGGTGGCGATGGTACGTTTCGCGGAGCACTTGCGCTGTCAACCGTGTGGCGCGGCCAGATCGTAGGGTGTCCGGGTACTATCGACAACGACCTGATGGGCACCGATTTCACGATCGGTTTCTCGACGGCCGTGCAGACCGCCGTGGAGGCGGTCGATAAGATTCGGGATACGGCGGAGAGTCACGAGCGAATGTTTCTGATCGAGGTGATGGGACGGCATAGCGGCTACATTGCCGTCTACACCGCCCTGGCAGCCGCCGCCGAATGCGTCTGCATTCCTGAGACACCCACGGACATCGATAGCATGGTTAAGCATTTGAAAGGGCTCAAGAAACGGGGTAAGTCCTCGATCATGATGATTGTGGCGGAAGGAGACGAAGCGGGTGGAGCCGTATTGATCAATGATCGCATGCAGGCCGCCAAGTGCCCTTTTTCTACGCGCGTGATTGTGCTCGGACATCTGCAACGCGGCGGTTCTCCAACGCCCGAGGACCGTATCATCTCGAGTCGCATGGGAGACTACGCCGTTACCTCACTGCTGGAAGGCGCAAGCGGCGTGATGGCCGGGATTGTTGGGAATCAGTGCTGTCTGACTCCGTTTGAGCAGACCTTCTCTGAGCACAAGCCGATTCCGGCAGAACTGTTGGAATTGTTGGCGACGCTGTCGACTTAATTCCCCTGAGTCCCTACTTCGTTTGGGATTGGTCGCCTCAGACCGGATTCGGGCGGTGTGTGGAGTCGCGTTGCACAAGACCGTGTTACGCGAGATCGAAGTTGCTTGTGCCGCCGCGATGCATCCATTCTTTATTCGTCCGGTTGGCGTAATAACCGCTACTTTCCGCAAGGTTGAACGTCGGAACTGCCGAAAGACAGAACGGTTGGAGTACCAGTTCGTTTTGACTTTGGGGGAGTCGAGTGCAATTGCGTCGATGCTTGCCACTGCTGGCAATGATGGCGATCTGCGTAGTCGTTCTCGGTTGCGGCCGGCGATTTTACCGCGTTCGTGCGGATGTCGATGCGTATGCGCTCGTCAATGAAAAGTCCGTCGGCACGCCTTGGCAAATTCCCCGAAGCTATTCCGTCTATCCCGATCCCGACTCACGGTTGGCCGACCCAACCGATCCGGACTTTCCCTTGCTTCCCTCGCCAGGCCCGATCCTGTATTCGGGAGAGATGCCACCGTCACTCGAACGCGACGGCACGCAAGTCGACGAGGAAGAACTTCCCGAAGGGGAGGAGTTACCCAACTTGGAGCAACCGCCCGCTTCGTTGGAAGCCCCCCTGCCGGAGCCTCCTCGGATTCAAGTCGTCAATCCACTCTCGGACATGCGACGGCTGCCGCGCGTGATTACTCGAGTCGAACAAACGAACGAAGGCGTGCGGCTGGCAAGCTTTCAGGCTCCAGGCGATCAAGCAGGCCTCCCGGCTCCTCTGCCTCCAACGCCGACCGACACCGAATCGAGTTCGACGGCAGCTACCGATTCAGCCCGTGCCGGCAAGTTCATGGACCGCCCTGCCCGAAAGCTGCCTGCAGTACATGCTGGAATTTGAAAGTGTTTGGCAAGAGTATCGCAAAACATTTTCGTCGGTCACCGATCAAAGGAGAAAGGCTTCGGCGCGGCGGCTGGGGCTGTCTCAGATAGTGGACTTGGCGATTCGAAACAGTCGTGAGTATCAGACGGAAGAAGAACGACTGTACGTCGCGGCGCTCGATGTTTCGCTGCAGCGATATGACTATCAGCTCAAATTTTCGCGCAACGGAAATGGAATTAACCCCAGCTATGGTTTTGGTCGCACCAACGACCGCACGACGAACAACAGCCTCAATATCCCCAGCGGCTTAGGCGTCGAAAAAACGCTGGCCAAAGGTGGGACGCTGATTGCCCAGTTTGCCAATGATGTTGTCCTGAATTTCAATGGATCTCAGGGAGTGACATCGCGCATCAGCTCAGACCTGCTCTTCGGGTTTACTCAGAGCATATTGCAGCGAGACATCTTGCTGGATCCCCTGATTCAATCCGAGCGGAACCTGGTCTACGCTGCGCACTTTTGCGAGGTTCCGCAAGGAGTTCTTCTACGATGTCTCGTCCGCATATTACGATATTCTGCGTGCGTATCGAACGGTTGAGATTGATTCGCAGAACTATTTTTCGCTGGTGCGTACATTGGAACAAGCACGTGCCGAAGTGCGAGCCGGTGTGAAAACGGCCCCCAATCAAGTTGCAGTCGACCAATTTGAACAAGGGGTTTTGTCGGGCCGCAGTAACTTGATTTCGACAACGAATTCTTTAGAGCGTTCACTTGACCAACTAAAAATCCTGATTGGTCTGCCAACCGATCTGCCGATCGATATCGACCTCTCGGAACTCGAACAACTTACGCTGCTCGATGAAATCGCCGTCGCCGTGGAGCGTTCGCGCCGCTGGCGCGGGCGTGTTGAGGAACAATTGGATCGCAAACCGCTACAGCGTCCGGATCTGGTTAACGCCGACATCTATTTGATTGAGCGCCTAACGGAATGGGCGGAACTTCAACGGCAGTACGATGGGCAGGTCCCTGACCTTTCCGAAATTCAGGAACTAGAGTCTCGATTGCGGCTGGAACAGGCGCACGACGATGTCGAACGAAACGAAGAACAATATGATGTCGTGACAGGGGCCGACGTCAAGGAACCGACGATTCTGGTTTATCTCAGGGCTACCGTGTTGCTGGAAGCGCGATTGCGGTTGATCGCCTATCAACTGCAGCTATTGCGACAAAGCGAAAACGTCGAACCACCATCGGCGGCGGCCATCGATCAAGAACGACGTGAAGCAGCGGCACTCTTGACCACTTCGAGGAGCATGTTGGAGCAGAATCCCAGCGACGAAGAACTGGACAGGATGCTCGAAACGATTCGGCCGGTGTTGGCGCAAATGGACCAGGCCGCGTCGCGACTCGACCGCATGTTGCAGCATGATCCGGACCGAGGTGACACAATTCGCAACGAAGAGGCGTTGTCGGACACCCGCCGGCTACTCGAACTTTCCGCACGCATCATCGAGATTGCCGGCGCTGGATTGCCCGATATCGATATTGATGTCAACGATGCCGTACTCACCGCCTTGATTCAACGACTGGATCTGATGAACGAACGCGGCTTTCTGGCCGATGAATGGCGTCGCATCAAGTTCCGCTCGGATGATCTCCGCTCGGTGCTGAACCTGAGTGCGCAACAGCGACTCAGCACGCAGAATGACGAACAGTCGTTTAACCCATTTGAGATCGATACGGATAGTACCAACACGGACATCCGACTGTCGTTTGATCTGCCGCTAAACCGGCGCGCCCAGCGCAATGCCTACCGTCGTCAGTTGATCAGCTACCAGCAAGAGCGGCGCGGTTTAATGCAGCTGGAAGATTCGATCAAGTTTGAGATTCGAAACGAACTGCGGAATGTCAATCTGATTCGCGTCCAATACCCGATCCAAGTGACTAGCGCCGCGCTGGCGGCAGAACAGGTCACCAGTATCCGCCTGCAATTGGCGTTGGGTACGCCCAATGTCCGCGGTACCGACCTGTTGGGTGCGCTGCAAGGTTCGCGCGAAGCGCTAACGCAAGTGGCGAACTTGCGGATTGGGGACCTTGTCAATCGAGCGCGCTTCGTACTCGATATGGAGCTCATGCAGTTGCGCGAAGACGGTTTTTGGCCGCAGATCAACGATCCCGACTATCAGCCCGAACCCAATATCGTCTATCCGTTTTCCGCAGGTCCCACCTACGGTGAAATCCCCCGTACCGTGAAACCAACGCGGCTCATGTATCACCTCTACCGTCATCCACGGCCCGGGGAACGGATCGAGCGGATTGAGCCGCCGCTGCGCGTGAATGAGACGCCGCGCGAGTAGGCCGCGGCACGTCTTAAGGTTTCCGAAGGCGTGTTGTCAGATGTGACGCCTTCCTACTCGTGCCGCAGACACTCGATAGGATCCAGCGTGCGAAGCGCGGCGCCGGATAGACGCCAAATACAATCCCAATCAGCACAGAGATCGAAAACGCCACGATGATGGCCAGAGGGCTAATCGCTGTTTCGATTTCCGACATTGCCGACACGATGATGGGGATGGCGATACCGACCCCAATTCCCAAGATGCCGCCCGTTGTTGACAGGACGATGGTTTCGACGAGGAATTGCATCACGATATCAACCCGCTTTGCCCCCAATGCCCGGCGGATCCCAATTTCGCGTGTCCGCTCGGTCACCGTCGCCAACATGATATTCATAATGCCAATCCCACCGACCAGCAGCGAGATGCCCGCGATCGAGCCCAGTACTAAGTTCCAGATTCGTTTTTCGCGACTGCGCCTGTCGCAAGAGCTCTAGCGGTACTTGAATCTCGAAATCCGGCTCGCGATGCGATTGCTCGAGCAATTTGCGAGCCATGCTGGCGGTGGACGAAACAAAGGATTCGTCGACTAAGGTCAATGTGATTTCATTGAGTTGCGTACGTTCGAATTCTTCCGAACCGGCGCGGACGATCATCTGCAATTCGCCGAAACGCCGTTGAGCGGACGTGATGGGGATGTAGATGTCGTTGTTAAAGTCCTGCACGCCGAATGCCGCTGTTGAAGCACCGCCGGGATCCTGTGTATCCAACACCCCCACGATGACATACGCCCCCTGGCTCAGTAGCAAGGGCTTGCCAATCGGGTCCTCGTAGTTGAACAATCGTCGTGCCGCGCCATCGGCCAAGACGGCCACGTTGGCTGTTGCCCGCAGATCGGCGTCTGTCAGAAAACGTCCGCGGCGGATATTCAGATTCTTGATCTTCAAATACTCGGGCGTCGTACCCAAGACGCGCACGTTGGAGACGCGATAGTGCCCAAACTGGGCGTTCTTTCGCAGTAATGCAATGGGCACAGCCTGTGTTAAATTGGGTAGGGCCGCCGTCAATCGGTCCAGATCGTCGTACTTCAAACCGTATTCCAGCACGCGGCTTACTTGCTGCCCACTGGCCGAGCCCGAGTCGGCGACCTGATCGTCCATTTCGGGCTTCACGCTGCGAATGATCACATTGGCCGCTCCCAGCTGCCGAATTTGTTCGACCGCGTGCCGCTTCGATCCTTCACCGATCGCCAGCATCGCAATCACGGAGCCCACGCCCAGAATTGTGCCCAACATCGTGAGCAGGCTCCGAAGCTTGTGCAACATCAGGTTGCGGACACCGAGTTGCAGAGTTCTAAGCCACATGAGAATTCAGCGAGGAGATCCACGCGACAAACGGATTTTCCAAAGTTAACGACGTGGTCAACGGACGAGATAACACGGCCGAGCCTTTTCTATCAGCACAGCTCAGCTCAATTCCGACGGGGGCGGCTCCGCTTCCTCCGTGGATGGCTCGACGTCGGGCTCTGGCCGTTTTGCCCGCTGATGGCTGTCGGGGATCGCCGAGGGATTAAGCACGACTTTTTCTCCAGCGTCCAGCCCGCTTTTTACCTCGACGAATTTGCTGTTGGTCATCCCGAGCGAGATGCAGCGACGGACCGGCCGACCACCTTCGTTGACGTACACCCAGCTCTGATTGTCGATCTGCACAATGGCCTGAACCGGCACGGTCACGACGTCGGACAAATGAGCGATGTCGATTTCCACGACCGCCGTCATGCCTGGCTTCAACATGTCGACATCGCCGTCAATCGAGACGACCGTTTCGTACACTTTCGTATCCGAACTCATCCAGCCGCCCTGATCGGGCAGAACCGCCACCGTCGCTACCTTCCCTCGTAAATTCATATCGGGAAAAGCGTCCACACGAACCGAAGATGACTGCCCTTTGCTGATCTGGTCTAAGACCGACTCGTGCACCGCCGTCTTCACCTGCATCTTCTTGAGGTTGGGCAACGTCAAAATCGTTTGCCGTGGACGGACTTCTGCACCCGCACGGATTTCCTCGCGCCGATAACGACTACCGCCCGTGAAATAGGCCACCATCCCGTCCTGCGGCGCGTAAATCTTGCATTTCTTCACCTGCGTCTGATATCGATCTAGGAGCTCCTCTTCTTTCGCGAGCTGTTGTTCACTGCTCAAGAGCTGCGCCTGGGCTTGCGCCAATTTCGCCTCGTTGTCCAACACCGTCTGTTCTTTGGCCCGTTTTGCCGACGCCAGTGCCCCCTCCAACTCCATTTTTCTTTTCTGGAACTCGTATTCGACCAATTCACGACGTTTGGAAATCGCCGTCGACAATTGACGCTCTGCCCGCAGTTGATTTAGTCGAGCCTCCGCCAATTCGCCACTACTGCGATAGCCCAGCTTGTAGAGCGTCTCGACGCCCCTTAAATTCGTCTGTTCAATCAGCCGTCCCGCTTCGGCTTCCTGCACCTGCAATTCGATGTCCTGCAGATCAATCTGAAAAGTTCCCGCCTCCTCATCGCCAAACTGTTCCAGCGCTAGCTCTGCGAGCTCCACGGCCAAGATTGCTTCGTCCAAAGTTGTCGCGTTCTGCGTCTTCTGATTCAAAAAGGCGATTTGCACTGCTTGTACTCCGAACGCTCTTCCTCAACCGCCAGCACCTGAGAATCCAAACGTTCCTGAATGGGTGCCGCGTCCAGCTCGACGATTAGATCGCCCTCCGACACCGATGCCCCATTGTCGACGATCCACAGAATCGGCGTGCCATTGATATTGTCACCAGGGACATCGTCGACCTCGCAAACGACCTCCACGTTGACCTGGCTCTCCAGATTGCCGCGCTCCGTGACCGTAACGTCCAGGCCCGCCCGCTGCACCGTGTGAAACACCAAGTCGGCGTCCAACACGGTGCCGTCATAACGCCAACGCCACCAACCCAGCGAAATCAGGATGGGAACGATGACAACACCCAGCATCAGGAATCGCCCCAACTTGCACGGGCGATGCGGGATTCCCTTGTTCGCTGTCGTCGAAACTTTCGGCAGGGAACGCGATGGAACGGTGACTTGCTGGTCCGTTTCAGGACGGTGGAATCGCACAGAACTCATGGGATTTCCGTCTTCCGTAGGCTGAGATGGCGGGATCTATCGGTTGGATTCTCGACGGCATCGGCCAAGGGCAACAATACCGCCGCGAAATCGGCTGGCGGGGTTACCTACCTCGCAGCGGCTGAAGCAACCACAAGGCAGTCCTCCCCATTGTAGGACAAACAGCGCGAATCAGGGAGCTTAACTTGCCGAACTCGAGCTCTTTCGTCGCCTTTACTTCAACTCCGTTCATCGCTTTCGGTTTCGCATTAGGCCGATGAGTCAGGCAGAGTGCACGCAGTGTTAACGTGGTCTCCGTGAAAAGGTTTATCTATTTTGACGTCGCGTCCCACGTCGACGAGGCCGCTGATGGTGGCGTTTCATATTGGAATGTTTACCTCGCCGGCATGTTGAGGCAACTCTGGCTTACCGCCTGACTGCTTCAAAGATTTGACCTCTTTCTGCTTGTGATTCTGCGCGAGTTGCGTACATTTGGAACTCACTTCGAGCCAGTTCGTATCTTATCTATAATTCCTATCTTTTCTATATTTGTCTTGTTGCGACCTTTGGGAGGCAGTGATGACGCGGTGGCACGCGCGATTTCGTGGACTGCAGGCGCTGGAGCCGCGGTGGCTGCTTGCCGGCGATTCGCTCGCGCGGGAGATTGCCGAAGATGGCTTGGTCTCTTCGGCCAGCGAGGCAAACGACATCGATGTCGGCCTTCAGGCGGGCAATTCCTGGATCACCGCGCACCCGTTGGGGGTGATTACCACGCCGGTGGTGCGCGAAGGGCATGTCAGCCCGCTGGATCGACTGGAGTACTATGAGTTCCAGGTTAACGGACCGGCGGAATTGAATGTCGTGCTGTTTGGCGCCAACGCGGAAGTGGGCCTGGGCTTATACGACACTGCCGGCACACTGCTCGATTTTTCCAATCAAGCGGACTCCGTGGACGAAACGATCCAAACCGTGCTCGACACGGGCAGCTATTATCTGATGGTGGTCAACTCGTCCGACGACCTCTCCCCGTATCAATTGGCGATGACGGCCTCGGGACAGAACAATTCCGTGCAGGTCACGAACGGCCAAGACTTGGGTGGCGATTCATTCGGCCGCGCGACACAGGTGGGACCTTTGCAGGGCAGCCTGTCGTACTGGGACCGTGTCGGCGGCTCGGATCCCGCCGACGTGTTTCGCATTGCTTTGACACAGACTCAGTCGGTCACGTTTCAACTAGACCAGCTGACGGCCGACGTCGATTTGTACGTCTTCACCACCGACGGTCAAGTTGTACAGAATAGCCGCTCACCGGGAATCTCGGACGAATCGCTCGATTTGTCCATGCCGGTCGGCGAGTACTTTGTGTTGGTCTTTCCCGCTGCAGCAGCCGTCAGCGACTACCGCCTACAAATCAACACCTCGCCGACGATCAGCGCCCTGGTGCCCCCGGCCGCGCTGGACGGCGGCGATACGTTCAGTCGTGCTACGGATCTGGGGGTCCTGCAACAGACATTGCACCGATCAGAAACCATAGGTGGCAGCGATACGACGGATGTGTTCCGTTTTGCGTTGCCCAGTCAGCAGCGAGTTCATTTGGAACTGCGGTGAGACCGACGACATCGATCTATACGTGTTCGATGGAAGTTTTCGGTTGGCGGGTCGAGAATATCAAGCGGGACCGAGTCCCGAAGCGTTGGATCTAGACCTCAGCGTCCAAATCTATTACGCCTTGGTCATTCCGCACGGAGATGTCCGCAGTGCGTATGAACTGTTGATCGATCCACAGTCGCCGTTGCAGACTCCACCCGCGACGACAAATACGACAAATACGACGAGCACGACCAATTCGACCAACACGGTGATCCCGATACCCTTGCCTGACGTGACCGACTACGGCGGTGGGCACGAGTGGTACCTGAATCAAATTCACGCGCCGGAGGCTTGGGCGTATGGCTTTACTGGCAAGAACGTCGTGGTGGCCGTGATCGATTCAGGAGTCGACCGTCATCACCCCGATCTGATCAATTCCATCTGGAGGAATCGTCGCGAGGTCGCGGGTGATGGGATTGACAACGATCACAATGGCTACGTCGACGATGTCTTTGGCTGGGACTTTGTGGACAACGATGCCGATGTCGCGGACCCACGCGGACACGGAACCCACATTGCTGGCACCATTGCCGCGACACGCAACACGTTTGGCGCGACGGGCGTCGCGTACGATGCCAAGATAATGCCTTTACGGGTCCTGGATCAGGACGGCAGCGGCAAGAACAGCCATGTGGCTGCGGCGGTTCGCTACGCCGTCGACATGGGCGCCGACATCATCAATTTGAGTTTGATGTCGGATGGCTACAGCACGGCGATCTACAATGCTCTGGTTTACGCGCAGCAACACAACGTCTTTGTCGCAGCGGCCGCGGGCAATGACAGCCAGCCGGTGCCGAGATACCCGGCTCGCCTGAGTGCCGAATTGGACAACGTGATTTCCGTTGGAGCGTACGATCAGCAAGGCGTGCTGACCGATTTTTCGAACAAGGTAGGCAACAGCGGCGCGGTACAAATCAATGCGCCGGGCATCGGCATTTATAATACGGTGCCGAACAATGCGTATGGTTATTGGTTTGGAACCAGCATGGCCACTCCTCAGGTAGCGGGCATGGCGGCACTGATTTGGCAGGCCAATCCGCAACTGACGGCAGCCCAAGTCCGTGTTGCACTTGTCCAGATGGCAGCGCGAGGGGTGATCGGGTCCGATTCCGCGGCGGGCTGGATGCCGCCGGTAGCGTCTCCTTGGCTGCCAACAGTCCAGCGGGCAAGACCGTCGCGGCGTTGCCCGCTGTGGATTTGGCAACGCTAGCGAGCCGCGGTACCGTTGCGGCCGGCGGCAGTTCTCAACCCGATTCGGCTCGAGCCACCGACTCGCCGTGGCGCGACGTTGTCAGGTCGCGCCCACGTCGTGCGGTCGACGGCGTCCTGGTGCCCGCTATGGAGCACACGCGGACGCAGCGGCTACGGCGGATGTTGACGCCGTACCTCGAACACGATCACGTGTTCGCGCCGGCCGAGCACGACGCGGTCGCAATCCGATCTACAGAGCAAACTGATCGACGCAGCCCTGGCCCTATGGGAATTGTTCTAGGCCGGGCGTTCCGCGAGTTAAGCAATCGGACGGGCGCCAAATACTGCCGTCCGCTCGATTTCTACGTGGCGGCTTTCGCTGCGCCCCAGCCGGCTCACTTTTGTGCCTGCACGTATTCCTTGGCGCGGTCGACGTAGCCGTCGGTGCGTAGCCCGACATCTTTGGCTTCTTGATACGCTTGGTCCCAAGAGATGCCTTCGTCCAGTACGCGATAGACCATCCAAATCGCCCCGACGCGATTGGCTGAACCGCAGTGCAGCATCACGGGTTGATTGGCCATTTTGGCCTCGCGCAGGATCTGGCGAGACTTGCCAAACACTTCGTCGGTCAGCGTATCCGGCCCGCGGAAATCCACACGCTCGAACTGCAGACCTAGTTGCTCGGCGACAGCTTTTTCATCCCAGTCAATTTCGTTCTTCCCGCGCAACGTCAGTACCACCTGGATCCCACGCTGTTTTGCTGCAGCAAGATCCTTTTCACTAGGCTGGCCACACAGGAGCGTCGGGCCGTAGGAGTGAACATTGGGAGTCGAGCCTAGGGTATCGCTTTCCAACATGGGAGCCTCTGCTGCCGTGCCTTGCGCAACGAAACAAATGGCCAACAAACCGCAGCTGACGATGGTCAACCACGACGCGTATCGAAGGTGCCTCATGATCATTCCTTGTAAACGAGTTGCTATACAGAACTTGTCTCTTAACTTAAACTGCCCGGCTCGGCTGGGCAACTGTGACCCGCGGGCTTTGACTTGACGCCCAGAATTGGCGCGGAAACAATTCGGCAAGTATGCGGCCCGTTGCCTGTTCTACGGCCCGATCGACCTCTACGAGCTTTAACTCTTGGCACGGCGTGTCGTCGTCCTTGTGATTCGGTGCTGCAATGTTTGACCGCCTCAAGGCGTTGATGCTGTTGAGTGAATGCACGGGACGTGATATTTGGCCGGTGGAACTTTGTCGCGATAAAGGCGTGCCGGAATCGTGGATCGAGGACCTGGCCGATAGTTACGAGTCCGGTTTCAATTCCCCGTTGCAGACTATTTACGTTGACGATCGGGTCACGAACCAGTTTTTTGGCGTGCAGGATTTGCATTTGGCGAGGAAGCTCGGCGAATACTTGGGCGTGAATACGCACGAGATATCGGCGATCGTACTGGGCCGTTCGGCCGAAGTCCGCGATTCAGGCGGCCGTGGAGGAGCAGTAAGTCCACGGCCACGACCACGGACCATCTGGCGCGCCAAGCTGCATTTTGCCTTAATTGACGCCAGGCGGCAATCTCGTTAGCTTGTGGCGAACGTTGGCGCGGGTACTGGCCGAGTGCCGTTGCAAGTCAAACTAATTACTCAAAGAAATAGTCCTATGAAAAAGACATCTCTCCGGTTGCCGTTGTGCTGCGCCGTGCTCGCGCTAATTCTCATTCCAGGAAGACGTGTCACCATGGCGGATTTACCGAACCTGATTCCTCTACGCGACTTTTTTCGCAATCCCGAAGAGACGGGCTATGCCATTTCGCCCAATGGCGAATACATCGGTTTCATGCGTCCCTGGAACTCACGCATGAACGTCTTCGTGCAGAAGGTAGGGGAAGAGCAGGCGGTACGAGTGACGTCGGTCACCGAACGTGACATTCCGGGATTCTTTTGGGCCAACGACAACCGGATTGTGTACAGCTTGGACCAAGGGGGGGACGAAAATTTTCATCTCTATGCGGTCGATCGTGACGGCCAGCATCAATTGGATTTGACGCCGTTTCCGGAAACCCGCGCCGGCGTGGTCGACGATTTGCGGGACGACCCGCAACACATGTTGATTCAGCACAACCAGCGAGACAAACGTGCGTTCGATGTGTTTCGTGTGGACGTTGCCTCGGGCGAGCTGACGCAATTGGTTGAAAACCCGGGCAATTTAGTCTCGTTTATGGCCGATCATGACGGCCATTTGCGCGTAGCGACCAGTACGGACGGTGTGAATACGAGTGTGCTCTATCGTGAAACGGACGACGATGAATTCAAAACGATTCTGACCACGAATTTTCGAGAAACCGTTACGCCGCTCTTTTTCACATACGACAACAAACGCATCTATGCCGCCTCGAATCTGAATCGCGACAAGGAGGCGATCGTAGTCTTCGACCCGGAGACGGCAAAGGAGGTCGAAGTCATCTTCGAGCACCCGCAGGTCGACGTCAGTGGTTTGCTGCGGAGTGACAAACGCAAGGTGATTACAGGCGTTGCATTCACGGCGGCGAAGCGAGGCTACCACTTTTTCGACGATACGCGGCGCGAGATCCAGGAGTTCCTGGAGGGCCAACTACCGGGAATCGAAGTTGCCCTCGCTGGGTCGAACTTGGACGAAGACAAGTTTCTGGTGCGAACCTACAGTGACCGTTCCCAAGGCGCGTACTACTTTTACGATCACCAGACGAAGGACCTGCGACATTTGACCGACGTGAGTCCGTGGCTGCCGGAAGAGGAATTGGCACCGATGCAGCCGATCGTCTATCAGTCGCGCGATGGATTGTTGATTTATGGCTATCTGACGTTGCCCGTGGGAGTGGAGCCCAAGCAGTTGCCGACCGTCATCTTGCCGCACGGCGGACCATGGGCACGCGACAGTTGGGGTTTTCGTCCCGACGTGCAGTTTTTGGCAAATCGAGGCTACGCGGTACTGCAAATGAATTTTCGCGGATCGACGGGGTTTGGCCGCAAGTTCTGGGAGTTGGGCTTCAAGGAATGGGGCCTCACAATGCAGAACGACGTGACGGATGGAGTGCTGTGGTTAGTCGATCGCGGAATTGCCGATCCCGAAAACATTGGCATCTACGGCGGCTCGTACGGTGGCTATGTCGTCTTAGCGGGCTTAGCGTTTACGCCCGAATTGTATGCTTGCGGCGTGGACTATGTCGGTGTCGCCAATATGTTCACCTTGCTCGCCTCTCTGCCTCCGTATTGGGAACCGATGCGGCAGATGATGTACGAGATGATGGGCAACCCGGAACAAGATGCCGACATGATGAAGGCCGCCTCGCCCGTGTTCCATGCCGACCAGATCCAATCACCGCTCTTAATCGCTCAAGGTGCCAACGACCCTCGCGTGAAGCAGGCAGAGTCGGATCAGATGGTCAAAGCGATGCGTGACCGCGGCATCGAAGTGCCCTACATGGTCAAGGGCAATGAGGGGCATGGTTTCCACAACGAAGAAAACCGCTTCGAATTCTATCGCGCGATGGAGCAGTTCTTTGCCGAACATTTGGGCGGCGCAAAGAGGCGGAGGCCGACGACGTATTGCAGACGCTGCTGAAGTAGAGGTGGTCCCTCATCCAGCCAGTGGCCGCCTCTTGCTGGAGGGAGTCGCGTTCGTAGCTTGCAGCGCGGACGCGACCTGAAGCAGAGACTGCAGGACGTCGACCTGCAGTCGTCGCCACATGGTGCCACCTTCTGTCACCCAACGCTGGTTGACTTCCAGTTCGATGCCCAGATATTGTGCATTCGTGAATTGTCTGCGGAGCGAAGTCGTGAAGCCGTCGGCCTTGCCCAGGTAGGGATAATTCCGCCGCACCTTCCAACGTACGTGCTGTTGTCGCAATCGATGTTGCCACTGCTGACAGAAGATTCGTTCGTACGTGCGGCTGGGGTCGTACAGTAGACCAACATCGGCATTTCGTCGCTCGCCATTCAGTTGCGGTGTGAACGAATGCACCGACACATGAACGACACAAGTTCCCTTCGATTGTTGCCGCAACCATTCTGTGACTTGCTGACGGTGAGGATCGTAATAGCGCCGGACAATCTCTTGTTTCTCTGCCGTGCTCAGCCCACGCGTAAACTCAGAGAACAGTTGTGGGTGGCCGAGTGATCGGTTGAGCTCGACAAGCAGCCGCGTGATCGTGGATGCATATAAGGGAGCCTGCAGTTCGCGGGCCAGTCGTTGGGCCAACCGAAGCGCTCCTGGGTCGTAGCCTCGGTGGCTGGTCAGGATCCGCCGCTGGCGATGGAAACTGGCCGCATACCGCGATGGGACTCGATTGCCTCCGTGTTCACATGTGATCAAAAACGTCGGCTGCATGCTGCGGACCATGGTGGCTTATTGGGCAGAACTGTCCGGCTCCAAGGCGTGCGGCGACGATTCCGCCGGTGTCGTGCCAGAATGAAACATCGTGCCGCGATCTAAACAATCGCACAACTGTCCGTAAACGTGTTTCAAACACTGGTGGGTTAGAGGACGGTCGAGCTGTCGTACAATGCGCCGTGACAACGGGCCTTGTTCCAGGATTACCTGCAAGGGGCTTTGCCACATCCGCGGATCGCCGGGCTGAAGATGACGAGTCTGAGCGACAAGGTGCCGCCAGAATTCTTGCGCCGTGAGGGCGGTATGCGCCACGCCAAACAATCGCAGATAGTCGGGATTGTTGATAATCGCTTGGTCGGCGTCGCGGATTACACACAACAGCAGGTCGGCCAGTGGGTCGACGGCCATCGCCTGCTGATCGCCCCAGGGGCTCCATTGTTCGCTTACCATGGCGCAAGACACCGATGATCGCCGCGCAGATCGAGACGTCGGCCAAGGGGCATTCCTGTACGTCCAGCACACGAATTTCGATCGTTTGGCGGTCGAACCTGGCGATGGCCCCGCGGGCATTTAACCATTCATGTTGGAGGATGCCCTGCGGGTCGCGGCTGGCGATGTCGCGGTACATCGTTTGGAAAATCGTGCGATCGTAATCCGCGCGTGTGTAGACGGCCTCCGGAATCACGCGTCCGGTTACCGAGGGAATCAGGGCGGCGTTGTTGCGGTAGACGTCCAGACGCGTGTCGCAATAGCCGGTGATTCGTTCTTCAATCACGGGCGAACTAGCCGACAAGGCTGGTAGGACCGGCAGTATTAGCCGAATGGCGGCGTGTAGTTGTCCGAATTCCTGATCGTTGGCAAAGGGCAAATTCAAGTGAACGCTCTGCAAGTTCGCCCAACCGTGGCCCCGGCAGTCGAAGATGCGATTAAACGATTCGTAGACTGAATTGTAGTCGTGAGGCCAGAGCCGCAGCTCTTCATGCGGATCCATCCAGGGATGCATGGCCGTGGGCATCAAGCGTGCAGCGTGCGGCTGCAGTAGACGATTAATCCGGACGACCTGTTGATGGAACAACTCTGGCAATTCGCACATCTCGCGCGTGGGCCCGTTCGTCTTTAGTTCGATGACATGCAGCGATAATTCGTTGGACCACGCGATATCTCCCAATTCCACTTCCGACTGATAGCTGCCGGCGACCGCGCGTAGTACTTCGTCCGTAATCGGCTTTACGGAAAGTGAATCGTCCGCGACGATCATGTACTCCAATTCCACGCCGAACGCTTCAAACAGTGACAGAAAGCCCGTGGTGTTCAATCGCGAGTTCCTTGTTTGCGTTGCTCGATGCGTGTCAAAAAGACACTCATAATCCTTCGGTAGAGTTCGTCGCGGAGGATGCGATCCTCTTCACCTGCTTCAATGGTGGGATTGTCGTTGACTTCGATCACAAAAAACTTGTTGCCCGACTGCTTGACATCGACGCCGTATAGGCCGTTACCGATGAGGTTGGCGGCTGCGAGTGCGACTTTGACAGCCGCGCGTGGCGCGAGCTCCACGGGTAAGGTCTCCACGCGACCGTAGCGTCCCGCGCCCTGATCGTCCTGTCGGATGATTTGCCAATGGTTGCGCCATATGATACTTGCACGCATAGAGCGGCCGCTGGTCCAACACGCCGATCCGCCAGTCAAACGTCGTGGGGAGAAACTCCTGGGCGACGACCAGTTCCGATTCCGCCAGCAATTGATGGAGTTGTTCCAGAAGCTGTGTTTCGTCTTCAGCCTTCGTGACGCCCACGGAAAACGCGCTGTCTGGCTTCTTGAGGACCACGGGCAGGCTGAGTTCCGGAATGATATGTTGCGTATTGTCTCGATGCACGACCAACGTCCGGGGAACGCGGATCTTGTAACGCTGCATCAACTCTGCCAGATAGACTTTGTTTGTGCAGCGCAGTATCGAATCGGGGTCGTCAATCACCACCAAACCCTCGCTGGCCGCGCAGCGCGCAAATCGGTACGTGTGATGATTCACATACGTCGTTTCGCGGATGAACAACGCGTCGAACTCGGCCAATCGTCCGTAGTCATCCCGGTCGATTAATTCGGGCCGAATCGCCAACGACTCCGCCGCCTTCATGAATTTATCCAGGGCCTTCTCATCCGATGGCGGATCTTGTTCCTGTTGATTGCGGAGGATCGCCAGGTCGTATCGCATCGGCTGTTTGCGGCGTACTCGATAGCGACGACCGGAGAAATGTTTGGCCGCTACGTCCGCCACGAACTCGTGATGTGAAGGCGGGATGCCGCTGGCGGAAATGGTGGACACGCTGCGCAATTGCCAGCGTTGATCTTTGTCGCGACCGAACTGGGCTCGTAGCAACGGAGATTGGAACATATTGAACAGTTGCAACGCCAGCCGATCGTAGCGTTTGGCCAAGTTGCGGCCAAAGTAAATGCTGAGCGTAAATTTGTCCGACTGGATCCGCGCCAGCGACTTTTGGATCAACTCGTCCAGCTCGCCAGAAACCAGCCGCATCATCGCCTGCGATTTGATGTCTTGAATTGTGCTGACGCTGGGCTGAGGTTTGTGGCCGCGGGCTTCGGCCAACAGCGAGACGTAGTACCCCGTTGTCTGGTAGCGATAAGACCGACAGAGATTGACGACCTTGGCAGATCGCATCTCGCTGTACTCGGTCTTGGTTAAATAACTCCGCACATCGACAACTTGGACTTCCGGTATTTCAAAAGGCCATTCCCGTGGCTCAGTGACAACGATCAGAATCGACACAATTCACTCCTCATCGACTCGAAGTTGCCTTGAGATGATTCACCGCGACGCAAAATTAGTAGGTTGGCATCGTAGGTTAAGATCCCCAAGAGGATAGCGCAAACAACTCGGTCGACATTGACTTCGTAATAGTTGTCGCGTGGAGCAAACGGATTGGGCAGGTACGGATCGGCAATGCGCACCATCTTTGTGTCGCGGTCGTAACCGCAGAGTACAACGAAGTGGCCCACGGGTATCCCGCTGACGTCGTCGGGCTCACTGGTGTCGGCTCGTTGCGCGCCGTATGGTACAAGTACGTGGCGCTCAAGCCGGCCAAGATGGGGATGGAACGACTCAAGTACTTGCGGATCAACTGACGCGTCAGGTCGCTCATGCGGATGTCTCCGCCCAAACGCAGAAACTCCAGGTATGCCCGACTCGCAGTCTGCAGTTTGGCATTCGGTTTAACGGTCAACTGCGCATGCAACTTGGCTTCCAGGTCCGTGTTAGCCGAGGTGAACCAGGTGGGATCAAGCACACGCACGTTGAACGAGTAAACTCGCCTCGATAACCGCGCCGCAGCGCATGGCAGCCCAGCATCGGCGCCAACGTGCCGCCCTCGTCCAGTTGCGCACATTCCGCAATTACCTGATCCAGGGGCACATCGTCCTGGAAATAACGATAGACTGCTTGCAGGCACGTGGGTCCGCAAGTGGTGTCATCGGGCTGCGGTAAGATTTCAAGGTGCACTCCGTCCACGGTGTCAGATTATCGACCTCATGTGAGCTTGCTCGGCTGAGGTAGGCCAGGGTAATCGAGCCTACCAGGATTCCTGATCGGGCGACGCAGTTAGGCCTCGAACGACTCGTTGTTTTCGATATACGCCACTCGATATAGATCTCGTCTTCGGTCGTTCCAGTTTTGTACCGATCCTTCTTCGCGATGGTACCGCAACAGTTCCAGGTCCAGATCGTGAATGATCACTGTCTCGACATTCGGATTACACTCGGCGGCAACGGCATCGCGAGCGAACGCCACGTCTGCCGGCGTGTAGATACCCGACTGCGCATAATGGATGTCCGCGTTCTCGACAAACGGCAAATTGCCAGTGCACCCGGAAGTCGCGACATACAAATGGTTCTCGACACAGCGTGCCTGAGCGCAATGCCGTACCCTCAGGTATCCGTGGCGAGTATCCGTGTTGTAGGGCACAAAGATCATCTCGGCTCCCTTGCGAGCTGCGATCCGTGATAGTTCAGGGAATTCGATGTCGTAGCAAATCTGGATCGCAATCCGCCCGCAGTCCGTGTCAAAGACTTCCAAGCGATCGCCACCCGTCACTCCCCACCAGCCCGTTCACTGGGGGTGATATGAAGCTTATACTGTTTGTTAATCGAACCGTTGCGTTGAAACAGGAAGGCGATATTGAACAGCGTGTCCTGCTCGATGACAAAGTGCGAGCCGCCGATAACGTTGATATCGTATTTGACCGACATTTCGGTGAAAAACTCAAGGTACTTCGGCGTGAAGTCTGCCAGGCTACGCGCCGCCAAGCCAGGCCGAGTCGCCTCGATGCACGACAACAATTGAGTTGTTACCAATTCTGGAAACAATATGAAGTCGCACTTGTAATCAGAAGCGACATCCAGAAAGTATTCGCATTGCGTCGAAAACTCTTCGAAACTGCGAACCGTTCGCATTTGATACTGGACCACACAGATGCGGATCGGCTCCACCGGATGGTGATAACGCCGCTTGGCCCCTGATTTGTAGTCCAAGTTCAGCCATTCCAAAAATGTGGCATAGCCACGCGAGGCCGTATCGGAGGGAAAATAGTTGGGTATCAAGCCTTGGAGGGCAAAACCGTTCGACAGTTGGGCGGTCAGCACGGGATCGTAAAACGCCTTGGCCATCACCTTTTCCACGTATTCCCGCGCCGTCATTTCCTCCGCGTGATGACCGTACCCCGGAATCCGTCCGCCGATGATCATGCGAGCCAGGTTGCGGTTGCGACACAGCTCTTTGCGGGCATCGTACAACCGCCGTGACAACTTCAGTCCGCGGTATTCCGGGTCCACCATGATTTCGATGCCGTACAACGTGTCGCCCTTGGCATTGTGATTTCGGATAAAGCCGCCGTCCGCGACGGCTTTCCAATCGTGCCACGATTGCTTGGGGTCGTAGTCCAGGATCAGGCTGCTGGAGGACGCCACGAGTTTGCCGTCGCATTCGACACACAGCTGTCCTTGGGGGAAAATCGCGAGCTGACTCTCGATTTGCTCTCGGCTCCAAGGGTACATGCCAGGAAAGCATTTTTGCTGCATTTCGACCAACACCGCAAAGTCGTCGATCGTCAACTGCCGGACTTGCAGTTTCCAGGCAAAATCGTCTAGGTCGAGTGGTTCCACGTTGATCATCCTCTATTACTTTGGGTATCGCCCCGCAGAGATCGTTGCTTTCGCCGCATTGCTGATGCTTACCGTTGGATCGTACGAAACAGCTCCGCTGCGAGCTCAGCCCAGTAGCTCCATCCCGCCGACGTCCAGCGTGCACCGCGTTTCCCTAGGACGCGATATTGCTCTACCCGCCCTGATCCGGCCCTCGGCCAGCTGCTTGCCGAGGGCGACGGGACTCGCGTGCGCGGCGGGCGAAGGACGAGGCCGTCGCAGGCCAGTTTCTAATCAAGTTGAACAAACTTCGGTCGCGGTTGGCCACGCCCCGCGCGGGTGACGCACCGAACGGGTCGTTTCGCGCGACGGTGCGCCGTTTGCACTTGACATTTGTATCTTGTGTTTCGAGCCAGCGCTGGGGTGCGTCACGCGATATTCGCCACCCCGTCCCTGGTCGGATGTTGCTTACAGGGAAGAAGGCCAGACGCGGCCTTCCGTTCGTGCCATGAGTATTCGCGTATTTGATATCCAGTCGTCCGAGTCGCTCGAACTACCGGGGAGAGGCGGTTGAGCGGACGTCATCGGCGGCGAGTTGTGATTCCGGTGCGGACGCAGGCTTGTTGGCACGCGTTGCCGTAGCGCTTGCGGAAGGTCAGCCTGCCGAAGGATTGGACCTGCTTCATACGGCGCGGCATCTGCGGGGCGAGTTGCTCAACGCCAAGGGTGTCTGCCTGATGAGGTTGGGACGCATTTCCGAAGCGATCGTTGTCTACCGCATGCTCGCATTGGATGCGTCCTGGGCGGGTCTGCGACAGGGTTTGCCGCTACATATACAGACGAATTTTGCCACGGCTTTGCTGCTGGCGGGGATTCCATCGGGTTGCCTCGCTCTGCTGGCAGATACGCATGCCCCGCAACACCCCAGTGTGCTGCGACTGCGGTGCGCGATCCGCGAATGGGAATCCCGCTTACCATGGTGGCCAAAACTAAACTGGCGGTTTGGGCGAATCGATCCCGTTGGGTATCCAGTCGATGTCGACTTTTCACCAGGGGAACTCAGCTCAGATCTCCCTTTGCCCCCGCCAGATTGAACACCCGCGTCCCTCGTCGCGGCGTCTTGCACTCGAGAGAGTGAACGTTGGGATTCGATATTGCGGACCTCGTCCGCAGAAGCACGTGCTTCTTTTTCCACACAAAAGGAAAAGCTCCGCCATGGTAATCCGACCTCGGACTCGCCGAACTCGACTCTTGAAACGCCGCCGCTCGGCGAAATGCGGTGTCCACTTGAATAAGCAGTCGAAACGTTGTAGGCGGTGCACGGCCCTGGCGTAGCTGTGGCGCAAGGGCACGCGGAAGTTTCTCGCCCGCACCCAAGCGAGGCTGCGAGCAGCATGGTAGCGAGTTGTCCGGGGACAGTTTGTTACGCGGACCGCCCTCGTCCAGCCTCCGGCCCAATCCTGTTCGGCACGCAAGTTGCCAAGGGGCTGCCCGAGCCCATCCCCGGTACTTGAAACGGTGGGGCACTGGGACGTGCTTTTTTAAACGCAAAAGTGCGCCGAGGGCGAGCCGAGAGGGATTGGATGATTCAGAATACGTGATTTCGTGCGGAACGGCATTCATCCGCCAATTCGCCCCTGCTCATTTGGAATCAAAACTCAAACGGCGCCTCTGAGCGCCCTCCGTGTCTCTGCGCTCGCTGCGTTTGAAAGAAAAACCCCGCGCAGCAAATCTTGAGCCGAACAGGATGGCGTCCCGTGGTGGCGATGTCAAACTGGCGGTGCTAACCTGTATGCCAAGTCTTGAGTCGCCGGTCGCGTAGACCGACATTCAATTGACGGCGATCGGCGCGGGGTAGGACGGAGTGCGAACGACGCAGACTCCTGAGATACCGGTTCGTGCTTGTGAAATCAGATTCGTGGGAGGAACCGAAGAGATGCATTCCGGGATATGTCGTTGGGGAATCATGGGGACGGCTTCGATCGCTCGCAAGAACTGGCAGGCCATCTTGCGCCGACAATGCGACACTGATCGGAGTTGCCAGTCGCGCGTTACCCGCGCCCAACAATTCATCGACGAATGCCAATCCTCGGTACCTTACGATGCCACGCCGACGGCGTTTGGTAGATACGAGGACTTGTTGGAATGCGAAACGATTGATGCGATTTACATACCACTGCCCACGGTTATCCGCAAGGAATGGGTGTTGCGTGCCGCCCGCGCCGGCAAGCATGTGCTTGTCGAAAAGCCTTGCGGTGTGACGTCTGCCGATGTCCAAGAAATGCTGGAGGTCTGCGCCGAGCACAACGTGCAGTTCATGGACGGTGTTATGTTTATGCACAGCGCTCGGATGTCCTTGTTACGAGATGTTTTGAACGACGGAGCGAGTGTGGGCCAGATCAAACGTATTGCATCGCAGTTCGGTTTTTTGGGGGGCGACGAGTTTTTAGCAGCGAATATCCGAGCGAACAGTCGACTCGAGCCGCTCGGGTGCCTGGGTGACCTGGGATGGTACAACGTCCGGCTGACACTATGGCTGACGCAGTGGCAACTGCCTGTTCGCGTAATCGGCCATGCACTCACAGAAGTCCCGGGCGCGGACGGGGCGGCTTCGGTTCCGATTGAATTCGCGGGCGAATTGTTCTTTCCTCACGGAGTGTCCGCCACGTTTTACTGCGGATTTGTCGCCGAATTACAGCAGTGGGCGAACATCAGTGGTTCGCACGGGCACATCCAGATCAACGACTTTGTGTTGCCCTACTTTGGCAGCGAATTGACATTTGATGTTTGCAATGCCGTGTACGACATCAACGGATGCGACTTCAATATGGAGCCACATACGCGGCGATTTGCCGTCGCGGAATACTCCAACAGTGCGGATCATGCTCAGGAGACGAAGATGATTCGTCATTTTTCCGCCAACGTCGTCGCTCAACAAATTGAACCATTTTGGGGAGACATCGCGTTAAGGACGCAGCGCGTTGTGGATGCGTGTCTGCGGTCGGCATGCGCCGGCGGGCAGCCGGTGACGTTGGACGAGGAATAGGCAACGTACGAGCATGCAATGAAGCCATCGGCGCAGGAATTGTGGGACAACGTGGCCGCACAGTGGCAAATCCGCGATGACACCGTGTATTTGAACCACGGTTCATTCGGGCCATGCCTCTTCCGGTCCGGGCCGCCCGCCAGATTTGGCAGCAACGAATGGACGAACAGCCGATGGACTTCTTCGTGAGGCAGCATGAAGACGCGTGGTTGACGGCTCGTCGAGTTCTCGCCCAATTTGTGCAGGCACCCGCAGACGATTTGGTGTTTGTCGAGAATGCGACCGCTGGCATGGGAGTGGTGGCTAATAGCGTTCGGCTACGTCCAGGTGATCAGGTGTTGCTGACCGACCACGAATATGGAGCGGTACAGCGAATTTGGGATCGTGCCTGTCGGTTGGCTGGCGCCGAGCGAATTGTGGTGCGCTTACCGCAACCCGTTGAGTCGTCGGAAGAGTTGGTGTCGGCGATCATGCAAGCCGTAACCGATCGAACTCGACTGTTGGTCGTCAGCCACATCACGTCACCGACAGCTTTGATTTTGCCGATTCGCGCAATTTGTCATGCCGCCGCCACGCGCGGAGTGCCGGTCTGCGTAGACGGGCCACATCGCCGTTGCATGTTGACGTCAACCTCGCGTCGATCCCATGCGCATTTTACACAGCCAGCTGCCATAAGTGGCTCTGCGCTGCCCTTTTGGCTCCGGGTTCCTTTACTGCGCCCACGTTGGCAGGGAGACATCGAACCGACAAACCTCAGTTGGGGAAGATTGCTACCCGCGATCCCGAAACGCTGGGATGAGCAATTTGTATGGAGCGGGACGCGCGATTCCAGGCACTATTTCGCCGTGCCCGCGGCGATTGAGTTCTTTCGGACGCTAGGTATCGACCGTGTCCGCGACACGATTTACGATCTGGCCATGTATGCCCGCCAGGCACTCGTCGACACGTTCCGCACCACTCCGCTTGCGCCTCCCACGCCGCAATGGTACGGGGCGATGGCGCATGTTCCGCTGCCGGACGGAGATGCAGAGTCGCTACAGAGGCAACTATGGGAACGGCATCGGATCGAAGTTCCGATTGTCGCCTGGGAAGGCCGACGCTTTGTACGCGTCTCGTGCCACCTCTATAATACAAAGTCACAGGTCAATTCCCTGATTGACGCCTTACGGACCATGGTATAAACCCCAAAGCCTTCTCACCTCAACTCGTGCGCCTCCGCACTCGTGGCGTTTTATTCTATTCCCTCATAATCACATCAAAACGACAGACTCGGGATGTCAGATCGTGCGCATTTTGAACAGCTCGCTCGGTGGCTGGAAATGGAATCGGTGGCGGAAATGCATGCTTGGCCGACCGTCGGCAGCGGACATCGAGCCGGGATTTGGAGGCCAGTGGGGAAACCTTACTGGATCTGGTGATTGATGATCATCAGACAGCCGTCGGCGGTCTGTTTCTGTTGAATTTGGTCAAACGCAATCGCACACTTGCTTTGCCTTGGCATCGACTGCGAGTAGGGTCGCCCGTTGTCCTTTCTTCGCTGGACGAAGGGGCGGATCAGCCGATGATGGGGATTGTTAGTCAACGCGACACGGCGTCGATTCAGGTGGCTGTCGACGAATGGCCCGAAGGGGACCGTTTCCGTTTAGACCTCTCGCCCGACGAGCGGACGCGGCGACAGCAGCTCGCCGCCCTGGGGGTTGTCCAGCAGGCCCGTGGTCGTCTGGGGGAATTGCGAAAGACGTTGATGGGGCAGCGCGAGCCCGCCTGGGGCCGTGAGGTTCCGATCGAGGTGGATTCTAGTTTAAACGCATCGCAACAGGCGGCGGTGCGATTTGCCTTGGCTGCCGAGGACATTGCCGTGATACATGGTCCACCCGGTACGGGCAAAACGACGACCGTGGTGGAACTGATCCGGCAGATTGCTGTACGTGACGAGCAAGTCTTGGCGTGCACCCGAGTAACACGGCTGTCGATAATCTGCTGGAACGACTGCTGGCCGTGGGGTTGCGGGCTGTCCGGCTAGGACATCCCGCTCGAGTGGCAGCCGAATTGCGTGACCATACGCTCGACGCACTCGTGCAAAATCACCCCGACACACGCCTGGTTCGCGACCTGATGCAGCAGGCCGAGTCGCTCTTTCGCAAGGCATCGCGATACACGCGTGCAAAACCGGCTCGCAATGCCCGTCAGGAACTCCGTCAGTCAGCAAGGGAACTCAAGTCCGACGCGCGTCGGCTGGAACGCCAGATTGTGCAACAGATCCTTAACCGAGCCGATGTGGTCTGTTCGACCACGACCTTGGACGATGATCTTTTGGGCGATCGTCACTTTGCCTGGGTCGTCATTGATGAAGCCTGCCAGTGCACGGAGCCGGGTTGTTGGGTACCGTTGTTGCGAGCTCAGCGAGTGGTCCTGGCTGGCGACCATTTCCAATTGCCGCCGACGATCGTCTCAACTCAAGCGGCACAACAGGGCTTTGGGGTGAGTCTGTTGGAGCGTGCGGTGCGTCACTACCAACAGCGGATCACACGACGTTTGGACGTGCAGTACCGGATGCATCAACAGATCATGCAGTTTTCGTCCAATCAGTTCTACGACGGACAACTCCAGGCCGACCAGACCGTGTGCGAACACCGGCTGTCGCATTTGGAGCACGTGAACGCGACGGGTATCCTGGATGAACCGGTGACCTTTCTGGATACGGCCGGCGCAGGTTGGGAAGAACAGCAAGAACCGGACGGCGAAAGTCGCTTGAATCCCTCGGAAGCTCACTTGGTACTGCGCAAGGTACAGCAGCTGATCGACGCCGGATTGGATCCGCGCGAAATCGCGGTCATCGCGGCTTATGCCGCTCAAGTCCGCTGGATCCGTAATCAGCATGGCATCGACGGTGTCGAAGTGGACACGGTAGATGGCTTTCAGGGACGTGAGAAGGAGGCCGTGGTAATTACGCTCGTCCGCTCCAACCCGGAAGGCGAGATCGGATTCTTGGCCGACACGCGACGGATGAACGTGGCCCTCACGCGTGCTCGCCGCAAACTCTTGATTGTGGGCGATAGTGCCACGTTGGCGGGACACGAATTCTACAAGCAGTTGTTGGACTATATCGAGTTGATCGGCGCGTATCACTCGGTGTGGGAAGAGGACATGTAGCATCGCCCTGGGCCATTGCTCACAGGCATACGCTCTTACATCCGGCTTGCGACCACCATCTCTTGGCGGGAGTAGCGACGGTTGGGCAGACGCTACGGGCGGCGCTTCTTGGGTTTGCGTTTCGACGTGGAAGCGGAAGCCGAGCGGTCGGGGCGATATCCGGCCCCGGTTCGTGACGCGAGTGACGTTGCTTTGGTTTCGCTTGACCCGCGACCTGATGGACGTAGTCGCCGCGAAGCGTTGATTGGCGTCCTGGCGTCGCGCTGGATGGCCGCTCGGGGGGGCGTGTCGCCGATCAGGCAATCGCAGCCGCTGCCGATCAGGTCCTGCCGCCCGGCCTGCTCCAGGCGCGCGCGGACCTCGAAGTAGTTCTCCGGCTTGAAGAACTGCATCAGCGCCCGCTGCAGCTTGCGATCGCGCAGATGTTGGGCGATGTACACCGGCTTCTTGGTGAACGGGTCGAGCCCGGTGTAGTACATCGCCGTGGCCACATCGAACGGGGCGGGAATGAAGTCCTGCACCTGGTCGGGCCGATAGCCGTTCCGTTTGAGAAACACCGCCAGGTCGATCATCGCGTCGAGATCGCTGCCGGGGTGGCTGGCGATGAAGTAGGGCACGATGTACTGCTTCTTGCCCGCCTTGTTCGATTCCTCGCGAAAACTCTCGGTGAACTCTTCAAAGTCGTCGTTGCTCGGGTTTGCGCATCTGGTCCAGCACGTCCGGATCGGTGTGCTCGGGAGCGACTTTCAAATGCCCGCCGACATGGTGCTGGGCCAGTTCTCGCATGTACTCGGGCGAACGCCGTGCCAGGTCCATGCGAATGCCGCTGGCGACCAGCACCTTCTTGATGCCGGGCGTCTCGCGGGCGTCTGCGCATCAAGTGCGATCAGCGGGCCATGATCGGTGCCCAGCAGTTTGCAGATCGTCGGATGCACGCACGACTGCCGCCGGCAAACGGCTTCGACCTCGGGCCGCGTGCACTTCATCTCGTACATGTTGGCGGTGGGACCGCCGATGTCGCTGATCACGCCTTTGAAATCGGGTCGTCGGCCATCGTCGCGGATTTCGGCCATGATCGATTCTTGGCTGCGCGACTGAATGATGCGGCCCTGGTGGGCCGTGATCGAACAGAACGTGCAGCCGCCGAAGCAGCCGCGCATGATCGTGACCGAGTCCTTGATCATCTCGAAGGCGGGGATCGGTTCGCGTGTAGCTCGGGTGCGGCTGGCGCGTGTAGGGCAGGCCGTAGATGCGGTCCATCGCCCTGTCGGAAATCGGCAACGGCGGCGGATTGCACGACGACCGCCTGGCGGTCGTGCCACTGCACCAGCCGCCGGGCGTTGTACGGATTCGTTTCGTTGTGGATCATCCGCGTCGCTTCGGCGAAGGCGGCTTTGTCGCGCGCAACCTGCTTCGATAGCTGGGCAGCGTCGAGCGCATCTTCCGGCGGCGTTTCGGACGCGCCCATGGCGTAGGCGACGCCGCGCATGTCGCGCAGGTCGCTGAACGGTCTCGCCCGCGTCCAGACGCCGGGCGATTTCGACGATCGGCATCCTCGCCCATGCCGTAGACGACGAAGTCGGCCTTGCAGTCCAGCAGGATCGAGCGGCGGACTTTGTCGCTCCAATAGTCGTAATGTGCCAACCGCCGCAGCGACGCTTCGACGCCGCCGGCGATCACCGGCACGCCCTTGTACGCCTCGCGTGCCCGCTGGCAGTAGGCCAGCGTCGCGCGGTCGGGCCGCAGGCCGATCCGTCCGCCGGGCGAATAGGCGTCGTCGTTGCGGACCTTTCGGTTGGCCGTGTAGTGATTGATCATCGAGTCCATGTTGCCGGCGCTGATGCGCGAAGAACAGCCGCGGCCGGCCGAATCGTCTGCCAGGCGTCGCACGATCTGCCAATCGGGCTGGCTGACGATGCCGACGCGAAATCCGGCCGCTTCCAGCACGCGGCCCAGGATCGCCATCGCAAAGCTGGGATGATCGATGTAGGCGTCGCCGGTCACGAACACGACGTCGACTTCGTCCCAACCGCGTGCCTGCATTTCCTCCTTGGTCGCCGGCAACGGCTCCGACGGCGGACTTGCCCCGCGCCGTACCTGTTCGGTCAGGCTATCGGCGGTTTGGCCCGGTCGCGGAGGTGTCGAGATGATCGGTAATTCCATAGTCTTGTTGAGCCCAAGGGAGGAGTGCTGGATCGAGGTAGGTCGACGGTCGCGAGTCAGACCATGGGTGAGTCCCTGCCAGGATCCTTGATTATAGCGGCTTTCGATTTCTGAACAGGCGTCCCTCCGGCGCGGCTTGGCGAATCTACTGCCACCTCCCAAGACGTCCGCTCGCGACGTCGATGGATACTCTTGCAGCGAGTTCTCCAAAAATTGCAAAATCGGCGACCGTTGCGACAACAATCGTCGTTTCCTTCTCAGTGCCCGCGGTTGTACCCGCGAGTGTGTTAAGAAACGAAAATGCGACGAAGATTGGGTCTGGCTGGCCTGTCGCCGATCCGCGGCGATCCATCGCGAACCATACCAAAAGCGTCGCCAAGCGAGGGTTTCGTTGTTAGACTCGTCAGAGAACTGATCCGAATTCAGTGCCGACGGAAGCGCCGAGTGCGGTCGAGATTGGGGTGGCATCATGATGGACATCGCAGAACAACGCGAATTGGTCAATCGAGCGGTTTCGGGAGATACAGAAGCGCTTGAGCAATTGCTGGTGCTACACAGTGATGCCGTCGGTGACCACATTCGCCCCAAACTGGCCGGTCCGATGCAAAGTCTGATCAGCGTTGACGACGTCTTGCAGGAGACATTCTTCCGCGCGTTTCAACAGATTACGCGGTTTCAACCGAAGTCCGATCACTCGTTTCTGGCTTGGCTGAAGACGATTGCGGAAAGTCGTTTGATCGATGCGATCAAGCATCAGCGGCGTCAAAAACGTGGCGGCGATATGCGACGAGTGGAAGCGGCACAGGACGTGTTTCATTCCACCGTCGCCAACCTCTTCAATTTGATTGCCGATGACGAGCCAGGGACGCCAAGTAAGATTGCGGCGACTGACGAGGCGATCCGCGCGATGCAGATCGCCATGGCGTCGTTGCCGGATGAGCAACGCCAGGCCCTTTTGTTGCGGTACTTTCGCCAAAGGAGTCTGGAAGAGGCCGCCTCAGAGATGGATCGGTCGCCGGAGGCAATTCGCGGATTACTCCGACGGGCACGGCAGGGTCTGCGCACTCGTATGCAGCGAACTTCCATTTGGTTTAGTAAACGATAACACTCAAGAGGTCTCGCCATGTGCCGATTCGGACTTACTGGGCTGGCCGCGTTCAGCTTGTGTGGCGTCGTATCGTGTTTGGTCGCAGACGCGACGGCGTCGTCATTCGGTTACAGCTTAAATATCAATTTCGCCGCAGACCAGCAGCCAGTGCGAGACGAAGCTGGCGTGTTTCGCGATCGCTATTGGAACAATTTCAATCAGCCGGTCGAAGATCGTCCCATGCAAGTTGTGGCCGATCTGTTTGGCAATCGAAGTCCGTCGACGGCTCAGTTGACTTGGAATTCGAAGTCGGTCGACTTCGTTGACAGCGTCAAGCCGACGAATCCCGAAGACGGCCTCTTGATGCGCGGCTTTCTCAGTTCACCATCCAAGATTGTCTTGGAGGGCGTGGATCAGGTAGTTCCCCCGCAGCGAGGGCCGATTACTTACTCCGTTATCCTCTACGCCTTCGGGGGGCGTGAGGGAGAAAAAGGTACGTATACGGTAAACGGACAAACGAGTGAGCATGTCGATTCTGCGGTATTCGACGGGACCTTTCGCAAAGGCGTCGACGGCAACATTCTGGTCTTCAAGGACTTGGTCGGCCCGAACTTGGTTATCGAGACGGACGATTTTGGTCCGCTGAATGCCATGAGCCTGATCTATTGTCGGCCGGGAGATTTCGACGGCGATGGCAGTCTGGACGTCAATGATTTGAAGATGCTGAACGAATCCTTCAAGTCGGGGTCGAACGAACTCTCGTACGATGTCAACTTCGACCTGACCGTCGATTTTAAAGACGTGTTGAGTTGGATTAAATGCAGTAAAGGGACCTGCATTGGTGATGTGAATCTGGATGGCATATTCGATAGTTCCGATTTGATTCAATTGTTCCAGCAGGTGGCGTACGAAAGTGGCGAACTGGCGTTGTGGACTCAAGGCGATTGGAACGGCGACTGCAAATTTGACAGCGGTGATCTCTTGGTGGCATTTCAGGCTGGTTGTTACCAATCCGAAAGCCTCTTTGCCACAGCGTGCGGAGGTCCGGTCGACGATGGGGCCGAGACTTCGTTCGTGTCCATTCCCGAACCTACGGCGACTTGCCTGCTGGCATGGGGGGCCTTTTGGCTGATCCCCCGATTGCGTCGTCGTCGGCGTGGAGCATAATCCACCACTCTCTACTAAGCATCGGAAACCGCGGCTATTCGAACCAAAGCGCGACGGGTGATGTGGTAAATTCCGCGATGATGCACCAAAATGGTCATCGGGGAATTCGTCAAACCGAGCGCGTTTAGGTTATATGCCGATGAGTCCGAGTGGGTACGACGGGGAAACTCGCGAGACCAAGATCCGGCAGATTGTCTCGCAGTACGCGCTGCGTAGTTCTGACGATGCGACCGTCCGTCCCGAAGAGTTCATGCAGCAGCATCCGGAATTAATGCCGGAGTTGGCCGAAGCTCTAACGAATCAGCGATTGGTCGCGCAGGCGCGGCAAGAATTCCTTGCCGCGCAGCAAATCGGTAAGCAGGCGACACAAAGCTGCGCATCCCAGACCGATACGCACTCGGCCAAGTTGGTGGTGCGCTGCCCGTACTGCCACGATTCCGTCGATATTTTGGTGGATATCCCGTGGACCGATATTACCTGTGTGGGCTGCGGCAATGTGTTCAGTTTGGTGTCCGATCAATTGACGACGCGCCAGGCACCATCGTTGAAGCAGATTGCACACTTCGAATTGATCGAACGGATTGGCGTGGGCGGCTTTGGCACCGTCTGGAAGGCGCGGGATACGATTTTGGACCGTACGGTAGCCTTGAAGTTGCCTCGACACGGCCAATTGACCGAAGAGGAGATTGAAAAGTTCTTGCGGGAAGCTGCGCGCCGCGGCCCAGCTACGTCATCCCAATATTGTGAGTGTTCACGAGGTAGGCAGGACCGACGAAACGGTCTACATCGTAAGCGATTTGGTGCGTGGCGTCACGTTGGCCGACTGGAGCGCTATCCGCACGCCGTCTCCGCGCGAATCGGCGGAGATTTGCCGACGGATTGCCGAAGCGCTGGACCATGCGCACCAAGCGGGAATCGTGCATCGGGACCTGAAACCGGGCAATATCATGGTCGATGCGGGACTTCAGCCCCACATCATGGACTTCGGTTTGGCCAAGCGCGACGTCGGTGAAGTCACGATGACGATCGAAGGTCAGGTGCTGGGAACGCCCGCGTACATGGCACCGGAACAGGCGATGGGGCAAGCTCATCAATGCAGCCCCTGCACGGATATTTACTCGCTAGGGGTTATTCTGTTCGAGCTTTTGACGGGCGAGTTGCCGTTTCGCGGTAACACGAACATGCTGATCCACCAGGTGTTGAACGACGAACCACCGAGCCCCCGCCGGCTGAACAATCATGTGCCGTTGGACCTGGAAACGATTTGTCTACGCTGCTTGGAGAAAGAACCGGCGCGGCGCTACGCGTCGGCACGCGATTTGGCGGACGAACTGGATCGATTTCTTAGCGAACAGCCGATTCTGTCGCGCCCCATTGGCCCGTTGACACGGGCCGCACGCTGGTGTCGGCGGCATCGAGCGATTGCGGGTCTGATCGCAGCGATGATCGTGGTCTTAATCGCAGGTTCGTCCATATCCACCTATTTCGCACTCCTGGCCGCCGGGTTTCGCGGACAGGCAGAGGGTTTTCGACGCGAAGCGGAGCAAAAGGAAAACGAAGTCCAAGACACGCGTCGACGCTCAAAGGATTTGGGTGTGACGGCGTCGTCTTTCTTTGATGCCGCGTCCGCTTTCATGCGTGCTCCCTTTAACCAGCAACTTCAGGTTGCCGCACCGCTATGGGGCACTCATCCCCTGGATGCGCTGAGACTGCTGGAAGACGAATACCGATGCCCGACCACGTTACGTGATGTGGCGTGGCGTCTATATCATGCTCAGCCGCTGCGACCGGATCACCTGGTATGGATTCCCCCGCGTCAATTGTCGGCCGTTGCATTCGCCGCCGATAGCCAGTCGCTGGGGCTCTTGGACCAGCAGGATACGCTGTGGATCTTGAAACCGGATGCAGGGGGACGTTGGCGCGTGACAGCTCACGATGTCGTTCCCTCACTGGATCGGATAGCCCAGCTACAAAATCGTGACGCGGAAGCAGGTACTAGCGGTGCCGAGGTCAAAGTGGAAACGGATCGCAATGGGCCATTTGCGTTGGCCATCCTGCCTCAGCAACTGACGGTCCTGGCCGCGACAGCCAGCGGTCTTCAACACTGGTCGATCGGCGATGCGAAGTGGCGCCCGTGGATTGCGACGGCGGATTGGCCTGCCGGACAGATTCATCGCTTGGCCGTATCCCCTTTGGGGCAACGAGTGGCGACGGTCATCCAAGAGCGAGCGACGGATGGTCGAATTACATCCCAAACCATTTGCCTGGTAAATGCTGACTCGGAACGGATCGTCTGGTCACGACCGGCCGACGGACTGGTGATTGAAGACATGCTGTTGGTCAGTGATGATGATGGCGGATTGGTCGTACGCGATGCCGCTGGATCTTGGCAGCGATGGAGCGAATCGTCGACCGTGCCTTGGACGGAGGGACCGATAGCCGCGTCCCGTTGGCTGGACGCCTGTGGGCCATGGCGGGTCGTGTTGCGAGAAGGGCTGTCGCTGTATCGCGGCGCTTCACCGCATGCTGCCACGGAACTGAGGTTTCCGGGCGACTCACTCAGCGCCTGTGCGCTCTCGCCCGATCATACCTGGTTGGTTGCAACGTCCGACACAGGGGGACTTGGCTTCTACAAGCTGCAACGCCCGGCGGGTCAGTGGTCGACGGAGCTGAACGACGCGAGCAGCATGGAGTTTTCGCCGGATGCAGAAAACTTGGCCGTCGTGGCGCAGCAGAAGATCCATTTCTTCGATCCGGTGTCTGGCCAAGCTCGCGAACCGCTGATCACCGACGGCGTTGTTCGCCAATTGGCATGGTCTCCCAATGGCCGCCGTTTGGCATACTGCCAACAGGATGGCCGTGCCCGCGTGGTCGATCTGGCGGGTGGACGCGCCCAACTGGACGTGGAAAGTCCGGGCCGCATTCGCTGCGTGATGTTTCAGTCCGACGATCAGGTGCTGTTGGGCGATGAAGACGGGCGGCTCATGCTGTGGGACAGCTCATCACTTCAGCAGCGAGAATTGGCGAAATTCGATGTGCCGGTCGTCGATTTGGCACAATGTTCGGACGTGGGTGTGGCGTTGGTGGCCGCCGGTTCGGTGGTCCATGTCCTCCGTACCAACGGTGACCCCATCGCGTTGTCGGCAGACGACGTCGACATCGACAAAGTCACGATATTGCGCAGCGGGGATGGCTTGTTGGTCCGGTCCATCGATGGTCAGGTGCGACGCTGGCGCGTGAATTGGTCCACGGGCGCGTCGCAACGTGAGCAGTTGGCGACGGTCGGAACTGGCCGTGGCACGGCGGAAATCTCGCCGGACGGCCAAACCTTGGCCACACTGGATCAGAGCCGTGTCATGTTTTGGGACGCCAAGACGGGTGATTTTCGGGGAGCCCTTGCATCGTCGACCGGTCCGCTGCGCCTCGCACGTTTTTGCTCGCGACCTTTGGAGGCCACCGACCGAATTGCGGTTTGCGACGACCAAGGTCGGTTGCAGATGTGGATTGGCGATGAGCTGCCTCGCCAGCCTAGTGCGTATCTGGGTGGAGTTGTACGGGCGATGATCGGCCTGCCTGGGACCTCGCAGATTGTCTGCGTCGGCGATCTGCCGGCATTGTCGTTGGTCGATCCTCCAGCCGATTTTTCGCGTCAGTGGACATTTCGCGAGCGGCCCGCCCTGCACCTCGATTTCTCCCTGCGCCGACGAGATCACGCTGGCGGTTGGCAATTGGCATGGAGACATCGATATTTATCGCCTGCGGACGGCGACCGCCGAATTCATTTGGCAACAGTCGTTAGCGTCGGGAGGGCCGATTATCGATCTGCAGTTGGCACGCGACGGGCACCGTTTAGTCGCCGTCACACACGACGGTCGTATCGTTTCCTGGCAGCGCGAAGTCGATCGTTATGTTGTGGATCCCGCCGAGCCAACGAGCGCAATGAATGGATTGCGACCAGCATGTTACTTGCACCCGACGGCAAGACGTGTTGGATCGGCGATGACCGAGGCCAATTGCAGCGGTGGAACGGCAATGAAACGTCGGGGCATTGGCAGACGTCAGCCATCCAGCCACTACACCAGGGAAGTGTGCGAGGGTTGAAATGGTTGAAAGTCGGGATCATCGCGAGCGTTGGCGACGATGGCAAACTGCAGGTGTGGGATACGGTGCAGAATGTCTTGATCGCCGGCACGGACCAACCGAGTCCCAGTTGCTTGGCTACCGAACCGATTCGAGGCCTGATAGCCATCGGCTGCGGCGACGACATCCACGTTTGGCGGTTCATCGACGGCCAATTGCGACGACAGGGTCCACCTTTGTCCGAGCATCGCGGACAGATCGTCGCTTTGACCTTTACTGCCGAGGGAAACACGTTGATCTCTAGCAGCGAAGATCGATCCGTGAAAATGTGGTCGCTGCAGACGACCGTGACCGGTCCGGCTGAGTCACCGGTGCCCGAGAGCGTGCGAAAAATGTTCGAACAACAGCGGTCTCGGTCAAAGTCTCCCGCGCCCCGAATTAACGTATACCAAGTGCCTGTGCGACGATCGGTAGTGAGGCGGCGTCGTAAACCAGGTCGGACGTAAACTGAGGGGCGTAGCAGCATACGGGGCGAAAACAACGGCCGGCGTGGGCCAGCTTCACCAAGTCCTCGCCGCTCAGATTCGGCCGGCCGACGCGATAGGTTAGTGGGAGCCGAATGTCCGCGAGCCCCTCGTACGCCCGGTAGATCACTTCCGTACAGACGATGCGGTCGGAACGCGAAAAATCGAAGTCGAAATCGTAGGGCTTGCCCGCATGGCGAATCGCGGGGCAGCGCCGCGGCGATCAATGGGGCCTCCAGATTCGGTCGCAGCAAGACGATCGAATCGGACGATAACGGTGACAACCAACTGCGGATACGGACGCCGTCTTTGAGCGCTTCCAACACGTGCGGTAACTGCGGCAGTCGGTCGATTTCCGGCCAACTGGTCGCAAAGTCCGGATGCTGATGGAGTCCCAGGCGCTGAAGCTGAGCGGTGTGACCCAAATACAATGCGGCGTGTGGCCAGTAGCCTGGAAGAAAGTAGTTCGTCAACGCATAGTTTTTGCGAACGACCATCACATCGCCGGGTTGGACCATGTCCTGCAACTGAGCCACGATGGCCATTGGCAATTGCGGCTGGTGTCCCGAGCGAACGTATACGTCCGACATCATGCTGGAAACCAATTTTTGTATGCCGTAAACCGTGCGAATCACCATGACGCGACCCGTGGCGCGTAACCATTGGTCTGACCGTGTACGGAGCTTGGTTTTGGCAAACAGCTCGAGAGTGACATTCAATCGCGGACGCAGCCGATCGGCAATTTGGTAAACTTCGGCCAGGCCATGAAGGCGAGCGAACACCTGGAGCCGGGCACGATGGACGTCGAAGTATTGGATGGCTCGATACAAATGCCAGGCATTGCGTCCGCTTACCAAAGAGCGTTGCACGATGTCGTAAGTACCCGCCGGGATACCAAAAGCCGCGACGGGCTGATTGAGTTTGCGCCGTACCATCGGGCGGCCTTCGGTCTGGTCGCGTAAAAATCGCGCCGCGTCGACCAATACGGAGGCGGCCGCATAGGCCACGACGAACAGTGCGTCGTAGTCGTCGTCGGCGGGCTGACCTGCCAGACGGCAGTCACGGATCAATTCCAATAGGGCATGACGCGCCTGCCAATACGATACCAGCAGTGCCTGCACCTGGTCATCTTCGTCGGCGGTGAAGTACCTACGCCCGGTGGCCGCAATCTGCAACGCAACACGTGCCGCGTGCTGCTTGAGCTCCCCTAGGTAGCTCTCCATGTGGGCAACGGTGCGGGCCGAAGTGGCGATCCAATCGGTCGAAACCATGGTTGTTCGCTCGTCTCCTCTGGAGTGCGAAACTCAAGAAACTCCGCCGTCGACATAGAGCCACAAACATGGAATGATATGCGGTCGACCCGGCCGATTATTGGCCGTTGCCTTGTCACCGAGTAGCGGCGACGCAGCGAGAACCGTGCGCGTTGCCGTTCGGGAGCCGCCGGCACACGGATCTATGATCGCATGGTCGGGCCGGAACGTAAACGTTGACTTTGTCACCAAGAACCCGTAGCTTAACCGTGATTGGCATGGAAGAAGGCTTGGAGTTTGCGGCCAGATGGATGGAGTGGAACTATGCGGATAGTCAGGAAGTGGGCGTTGGTCGGGATGCTCGGTGGCTTGCTGTTGGGGCAGATTTGCATCGAATTACATGCTGGTGTAGTAGGTCATTGGCCGCTGGATGACGGTCTGACCGATCCGAATACGACGGTCGTTGCCGACATTTCTGGCAACGGTCACAATGGGCAATTAGAGAACCTGACCGGAGCTTGGTTGGATGACAGCCAGGCCCATGACGGCGGGGCGCTCGAGTTTTGCCGGGCAAGATGGTTACGCCCGGATTCCGCTGGGCGAGGCACTGCCGATCGGTAATGCATCCCGCACGTTGGCCGCTTGGGTGCTCGCGCCCACCCCGACCGACGCCAAGTTCTTGAGCTACGGTGCACGAAAGCCAGGTGAAGCGTTTGACTTTACCGTCGAGTCGAGTGACGGCACGCCGCATGTCTTTTTGCGACACTGGGGGGGGAATATGCGTTACCCCGATGCCGTGACAGGCGAGTTTATGCATTTTGCCGCGGTCGTACCCGAGGGGGCAACGCGCAACTCGGACGTGTTGGTTTATGTCAATGGCGAACCGTCGACGGGGTTTCGAGGGGAAGGAGACAACTGGCCTTTGTCAACCGGAGTCTCCGACTTCGTGATCGGCGCAAGGTCTGATATCCTCGATTTCTTTGACGGCGTCGTGGACGACGTGTGGTTATTCGACGAAGCACTTGACCAAAACGCGATCCGCGCGGTTATGCAGGGTACCTATGGTACCGAACTTGCCGGCGACTTTAATGCGAACGGACTGTTGGATGTCGACGACATCAATCTGCTCACCGAAGCGGTCCGAAACAACAGTCAGGACTTGAAGTTCGACGTCGACGGTGATCAAACCGTGGGGGCAAACGACCGGAGCTATTGGATTCACGATCTCAAGCACACGTACATCGGCGACGCAAACCTGGACGGCGATTTCAACTCGTCAGATCTGGTTATGGTGTTTGTCCGCGGCGAATTTGAAGATGGTGTGGCGAATAATTCGACGTGGGATGATGGCGACTGGAACGGTGACGGAGAGTTTGGCACTCAAGATTTCGTGGTCGCCTTTGTCGATGGAGGCTACGACAAACCGTCGTCCGGCGCACAACTCGCCGCTGCCGTCCCCGAGCCAACCGCGACACTAGGCGCCTTAACCGGCCTGCTGCTACTTTGCCACGTATACCGACGACGCTGACGTTGAGTGAGCGGTTTTTCTAGATCGGCGTGAGTCCAACCTCGCCCGCGGGGAGAGGTCGCCGCGGGCGGCCCGCTTGCGGGTCGGCGCAATCCTGTTCGGCACGCAAGTTGCCCCTTCGGCACGCAAGTTGCCCCAAGGGGCTGCCGGAGCCCATCCCCGGTAAGTGAAACGGTGGGGCGCTGGGACGTGTCTCTGCGCTCTCTGCGTTTGAAAGAAAACGCCCGAGCGGCAAATCTTGAGCCGAACAGGATTGGGGTCGGCAGCGGGTGACGGCGGATCGGAGCGTCATCGGCTCACAATATCCCCTGCGACCTTCGGCCAGCTGCTCTTGGAGTGAGTGAGTCGAAGGACTTCTTGGTTCGGTGCGCGACACGGCCCCAGGTGCCCCCCCTCAACCGTCACAAGACGGGGACCTATGGTATAGTAAGCAAAATACGGAATATGTCCTGACACCGGGAATCGGCCAACACTGGGAGCCACAATATGCCGCGGCCCAATCATTTGTTTGTCCTTGCTACGCTGGGAGTTATGACGGCCACCGCCCTGGCGGAACCGTGGTCAGTCAAGCTGGGATTTCCCCCGGGACGGCGAGTGGTCGTGATCGAAGCCCGCGAGTTGGGTGTCACCTGGGAAATGAATGACGCCTCCCAAAAACTGATGGAATCCGGCTACCTGACATCCGCATCGGCGGTCGCCACGGGGCCTTGGTTTTACGACGTTGCGGCCTGGTGCCAAAAACACCCGGACCACGATATGGGACTGAGTATCGCCTATACCAATCCTTACGCCGGCTTGCGGTGGCGTCTGATGACATCGGAACAGGGCCCCACATCTTTGGTGAATGCCGATGGGTATCCGTGGCAAAACGTTGTGCAGTTCGTGGTGAATGCCGAAGTCGAAGATGTGCGCCGCGAGTTGGATGCTCAGATCTTGGCGGCTCGTACCACAGGCTTCACGCCGACGCACCTTTCTGGCTATTTCGGCACCGTATTCAGCCGGCAGGATTTGACGGCTGTCTTTTTGGCCGCATCACAAAAATACTGGATCCCCGCTCCCATTGTCGAACTGACACCGGAACTGATTGAGCGATTTCGTCAGGAAGGGTATCCAGTCGATGACGCGATGATTCAGCTGATTGCCAACTATCCGCTGCCCAAATTGGACGACCTGCAGGTATTCCCGATAGCTGACAGTTACGATCGGACACGCGACAATTTCTGCCAGTTGTTGACGATACTTCCCGCCGGTTTAACCCAGATCATTTGTCGTCCCGCCGTCGAGACCGAGGGGATGAAGCGGTTGACGCCAGACTGGCAACAACGATCGTGGACTGCACAAGCGTTGACCGATGAAAAGGTGCGTGAAACGCTTGCTTCGCAGCAAATTATTCTCACAACGTGGCGTGAGATCATGCATCGCTTTGCGCAGGGCACGCCACGCGAAGTGGAAAAGTCGGAGCGGGAAGAACAAGCTGAGGCCAAGAGTATCGAGTCAAAATGACAAATACGAGCAGACTTATTCGCGCAATCACGATCTGCGTGGGAGCGCTGCTATTCGGCACGGCACTTGGGCAGTATTCCGGCTTGCCTACTCCGGTCACATCGCCGACGCCTGTCTACCAGCAACACCAATCGTATAGCGACTATTATAGCGAGCAACTACAAAGCTATAATCGACCGCCTGTGAACGTCCGACAGTATACGATCGACAAATACTTCTACCATCGCCCGACGCTTAGCCCCTACCTGAACTTGACGAGGAACACCGGCCGGAACTCGTTGAACAACTATTATCGCTATGTGATTCCCGAAGTCGATCGTCGGAATCAAGCCGCCCACGTCCCTCTGTTGACGGGGCCGTCGATGAACGCCCCACCCATGCCCACGACCCCGCCAGCAAATCCGGGGCACCTGCCAGTTGCCAACCCGTATTTCAACCAGTATTACAACTTCGGCGGCGGAACGCTCGGCAGCATGACACCACCTCCCACTCCTCTGCCGAAGCTCTACCCCTAGCGCCCGCACGATTCCCTGCTTTTTCCCGGCGCGAATGTGGCCGGAGGGCCGGACGAGGGACGCGTGACGCATGAACGTGCGCCTAATCTACGAGGGGTAGCCAGAATTCTTTTCTTGTATCCGCGCCCGGTCGAGTAGCGGTTGTCGTTAAGGCCCTATCGGAAATCTCGGAGAGTCCGAGGTGCCGTTTTTCCGCTCGCTACTTCGGAGGTGAATCATGTCCAGGGCACATCAGCGATTCCGTCAGCGGTCGATCAAGGCACGAAACGCTCAGCGTCTCGGTTCGCGAATCGAAACTCTTGAGAGTCGCCAAATGATGTTCGGCGATACGCTGCCGACTGTCGATATCGTGCCGGTCCACGACCGCCTTCCTCTGGAAATTCCCGACAACTTGGCTATAGAAATCGCGGGCGACCAGTGCATTGACTTTGAAGACCTTGCTCCGGTGGCTAGTTATGGCGTGGGAACAAGTTTTGTTGCCGATAACACGGGATTTCAGGCCAAGATCACAGGCGAGCCGTTTACGTGGTCCGGGGGCGGCATGACTGCGATGGGGATGACGACGGTAGAGCACGCCAATTTGGCCGCTCACGCCGGACAAGAGATGGCCGTGAACAACATTCTGTTGAATTTCGATTTTGGTGGAAAAATCGCCGGTCTGCGACTGAACTTTGGCGAATATGGCGGCAACCTGAATCTGGAGATCAATGGGGACTTTCGTAACTTCGAAGATTTTCAGGATGTTCACGGTGCGATGATCGGTGGCACGCACGTGACGGTACCTGTTGGCGGGACGGGACAGGACGCCGGCGTGTTACAGGTGACGGGCGACATCAATTCGTTCAAGATTGGCGGACAGGAACTGTGGATTGACCACGTTTGCGGTGGTCAGCGCGAAGAGTATCGGCTGGACTGGGGCGACGCACCGGACAAACCCTATCCGACTCTTGCCTCTCACAACGGCGCCGTTCATCGCATTGACCCCGATGTCTTTCTGGGGCGGTTGGTCGACGGCGAAGCCGATGGGCAACCGACGGCGGCGTCGGACGGCGACGATAACCATGGTCCGTCTCTGACGGACGACGAAGATGGGGTGCGGTTCCTCACCCCACTGACCCCCGGCGCCTGCCGCCAAAGTGGAAGTCATTGCCTCCACTGACGGTTGGCTGAACGCTTGGATCGATTTCGATCGCGACGGCACGTGGAGTGGTGGTGCCAGCGAGAATATCTTCATGGCGCAGCCTCTGCATGCCGGCGTGAATGTCTTGAACTTCATGGTGCCGGTCGGAACGGAAGCCGCGCCGAATCGGCCCACGTATTCGCGTTGGCGATTCAGCACAACCGACCGCGTGCTGCGTCCCGAGCAGACCGGTGATGCCATACCTAACGGAGAGGTGGAAGATCATCTGGTCTTTATTCAAGAGGGGGAACCTCGCGAGCGGATGGACTTTGGTGATGCTCCCGACAAGCCTTATCCTACGCAGTTGTCCCACAACGGAGCTCGTCATTATGTCGACCCGAAGATCTATTTGGGAAAACGAGTTGACGTGGACGCCGACGGTCAACAGACCTTCTTGGCCAATGGCGATGACAACGACGGCAGTGATGACGATGACGGCGTGCGTTTTCTCACACCGCTGGTACCGGGCCATGATGCCAAAGTGCAGGTCACTGCCTCGGTCGACGGGCATCTCGATGCCTGGATCGATTTTGATCAGGACGGCAATTGGAGCCCCTATGAGCAGATTGCCGCCAGCACTCCATTGGCAGCTGGTGAAAACACCTTCGATTTTGTCGTGCCACCGGAAGCGTTGCCGCGGCCAACTCGACCGAGCTACGCTCGGTTTCGCTTCAGCTTGGATGGAGGGTTGAAGCCGGAAGGAGTGGCGCCAATGGCGAAGTCGAAGACTACCTGATCCTCAATGGAGACATGAATGACGATGGTCGCATCACATCGGACGACATCGACTTGTTGTGCCACGCAATTCACGCCGGCGACGCGAAAGGAGATCTTAATGGCGATGGTGTCCTGGACGACGCAGACATGGACTACTTGGTGCATGACATTCTGGGCACGACCTATGGCGATGCCAACTTAGATGGCGTGTTCAATTCGGCCGATGTCATCCAAATCTTTGCCGGCGGCGAATACGAGGACAATGTGCCTCACAATTCGGGCTGGGCGGAAGGAGATTTTAACTGCGACGGCGAGTTCGATTCGGCGGACATCATCAAGGCCATGCAGGACGGCGGCTATGTGGCTTCCGCCAAGAAAATGCGATTCGCCGCAGCTGCCGCCGACTCCTTGTTTGGCGACGAACCGACCTTTGCCAAACGGGCGGCGGATGGCGCGGCGAGCGAGCTGCTAAGTCCCATACTCTGAGCGAAGCGGCAGCCGTCTGCGGAAAGCAGAGGGCCGGGACAGTGAGGCCCGCCGCAAGGGCGAGGGCCCGACCGAGCCAAACATCGTATCGGATGACACCAGGTGGCTCGGCGGGAACTCCGCCCTTGCGGTTTTTTTTCGTCAATCCACGATCATCCAGACGGCCTTAAGATATTCCGTCTCCAGGCAATTACCCGCCACGGGATGATCGGGGCCCGCGCCGCTCTTGGCCAAGATGCGGATTTCCCGTCCTGGTTTGCTGGTGGGATCTGCTTCTGCCCGGCGGGCGGCAGCCACCAGCAGGTTGACGAATTCCGCTTCCTGCAGCAGTCCCGCGCACGAGCAGCTCAGCAAAATCCCTCCCGGGCGTACCAGCTGCATGGCGTAACGATTGAGGGCAAAGTGCTTGCGCGTTCCCTCTTCTACTTCGGCGCGCGTGCGGATCAGTTTCGGAGGATCCAGGACAACGACGTCATACTGCCGACCATGGCTCAACATGTCGCGCATGTAGGCGAATGCGTCCGCTTGTACAAATTTGACACGGACCTGATTCAGATTCGCGTTTTCGCGTGCGAGCTCCAGGGGATGGTGGTCCAGGTCGACACCGGTCACTTGAGCCGCACCGCCCAGCTTGGCCGCCTGCACGGAAAAACCGCCGGTATAGCAGCATAGGTCCAGCACCTGTTTGCCCCGGCAGAATTCCGCGAGCCGTTGACGGTTTTCGCGTTGATCGCAAAAGAAGCCGGTCTTGTGCCCGCCTTCGAAGCGCACGCGAAAACGCGTGCCGTATTCCTCGACCATGACCTGCGGTGGCAAGCCATCGGAGGCCAGAGACGAAGGGTCGGCGCCTCCTGACTGAGAAACTGGGGACTGGGTTGAATCAGAGAATAACGCGTGCCGCAAAGCGGTGCCAACCGCTCAAGAAGCGCGCAGGCGCGCTGGTACATCCCCAGACTGAAGACCTCCGCCGAGAGCACGTCCCCCAAGCGGTCGACGACCAGTCCCGAGAGTCCGTCGGATTCTGCGTGGATCACTCGGTAGGCGTTCGTGTGCTGTGGAATGCGCAACAGGTCGTGTCGCAACGCCACGGCCCGCTGCAGTTTGTGGTCCCAGGCCGCATCGTCCGGCAGCAACTCGGTGTGCCACAACATGCGGATCGCCACCTCGCTACGCGGATTGTAAAGGCCATAGCCCGATAGCGTACGATCGGCGTTGTAGACGGCGACCAGGTCGCCGGCTTGCGCCCCGTCTACGTGGTCCAATCGTTTGCGGTACAGCAGTGGGTGCAGGATCTTGGATTTGACGTAGGCCGCGGGGATCGGGCCGGCCGGATCGATGGCCAAAGGTCGCTGGTCCAGCCTCGCCGGTCGCGGCGGCGGCTGGGACTGCGAACGACGATTCTGGCGCGATGGCGGAAACCAGGTTTACCCGAGTGGCGACGATATGCGTTCATCGGCCCATCGTAAACCGAAGTGCATTGTCTGAGAAGGGCCGACCGTCGCCGCAGGGGGTTTGAGCGGCACGGTGCGACAGAGTAGAACGTAGAATCAACGGGCCCACTTGACCGGGATCACCACGGATCTTGCACGCGTCGGCGGGTGCCGACCTGAGATCGAATGAAACCGCAACGCGGCACGGCTGAATTCCTGTCGCCCAACTTCAAAGAAACTGGAACGGCATGATTCCTATTCGTGACAACATCCCGTCTCGGACCACTCCGGTCGTGAATTACGCCATCATTGGCATCTGCGGTCTGGCGTTCTTTCTGCAATTGACGTCGTCGCAGCGCGGCATCTCGCTAGTGGAACGCTACGGCATGATACCGGCCCGAGTGCAGCATCCAGATGCCCAAATCATGCTGCCTGACCAACAAGTTGTGCGGACACCTTTTGGCGATCAACTGCAGCAGATCGAGCGACCTGTGCAACCGTCGGCCGTGCCTCCGGTGTTGACCTTGCTGACGTGCGTCTTCCTCCACGGCGGTTGGATGCATTTTTTGGGAAACATGTGGTTCCTGTTTATCTTCGGCGACAACGTGGAGGATCGCATGGGACACGTGGGCTACGGCATCTTTTATCTCGCTGCGGGCGTCGCTGCGAGTCTCACCCACCTAGTCACAAACATGGGCTCGCCCATTCCCACCATCGGCGCGAGTGGCGCGATTGCGGGTGTCATGGGTGCTTATTCTTTGATGTACCCGCCGATGGTATTGAGCGTGATCCCGATCTTCGTTTTCCTAGAAATGATCGTCTTGCCGGCGCCCGTTTTCCTGGGTATCTGGTTCGCCATGCAGTTCTTTCAAGGTGTGTCGACGATCACGTCCGCGCCCACGTCCGGTGTCGCCTGGTGGGCTCACATCGGCGGTTTTGTGGTCGGCGCAGGTTGTGGCCAAGGTGCTGGATGTGACACACCATTTAAACCCGGCCGTGACCCAGCGACGTCCCAATTCGAATCACGCTGGCATGTTCCGTGTTGAGCGTCGCCAACAATGGTAGCCGCCGGCCATCCTGAGCGGATCAAGAATCGCGGCTCGGCCTCTAGCCTTGTTTTAACGCAGAAAGCACGGAGGACGCTGAGGGCGCGCAGAGAGGGATTTGATGGTTCAGAATGGGTGACGTCGTGTTGAACTGCATTCATTCGGCAACTCGCTTCTCCTCATTGAGAATCCAATACACAATGGCGCTTCTGCGCCACCTTCTGCGTTGAGACAGAACGTCCCGAGCCAAGAGCGGACACGCTACACTTCTTCCAGCAGGGCCGCATCGACATCTGCACCGCGCACTGGAAACTCGTGCCCGTCGTCAAAGATTGAGTCGACGACTTGGGGGAGAGTGAGTACCGTTGGGCGTGCGTCGGCAACATGGCGCCGAATTGGAACGCGGCCACGATATCGGCCGTCGTGAATTCGCCGTCGCCATCCCAATCGCCCTCGTCCCACGTGGAATTCCCGGCGATGTTGTCTTCGTATTCGCCAATCTGGAATACTGCGACGAGGTCGGAAGAGTTAAACACGCCGTCGCGGTTTGCATCGCCCGGGATTTCCGTGACGGCGCCTCTTCCGGGAGAGCCACCGCGAGTGGCACTGGCCTGCCAAGCCGTGGGTTGGTTCCAACTGTTTAAGTCGGGGTTGGACGGCTGGATCACCTCCAGCGTTGCCCCGTCGCCGTCTGTGGAATCGTACCAGCCATCGCTGTAGGCAAACTGCTGAACGATTGAGCCCAGGCTGGCCAGGGTGATTGTTTCTCCGCCGTTACTCAATCGGCCACTCCATTGGCCGGCAACAGGCAGATTCGTTCCGTACCGCTGTTGAAACGCTTCCAGGTTTTCGACGACAACGACGCGCTGGCCGGGCGCCAATTGTGTCACGCTGCCGTCGGCAAAAGCGAATTCGACTCCTTGCTCCTCGCCGTTGAGCTGCACGCGATCGAGCGTTGCGCCGGTCAAGTCAATTTTCTGCGCACTGATGTTGACCAATTCAACGAATTCAAAATCGTTATTGTCAACGAATCCCGCCGCCCGTTCCGTGGGCGTTGTGTCGTAGGGGTTGTAGTTGATTTCGCTGATGCGGAGTGCAGCGGCCACCTCGTTGCCCACGGCAGTCGTCGCCACAAATTGAATCGGCTCGGACCAATGGCTCCAGTGGTTATCGTTGTCCTGCACGCGGACGCGAACGCGATACGTCTTGCCGGGCTGTAGCACGTGACCTGGAATCGTTACCGCCGGATCGAAGGTAGTCATCACGTCACTTTCCCACGTGGCATTGATCTCGTACGATCGCGGTCCGGATTGGTCGTAGGGATTGAAGTCCGGCGCATTGGGATCTGTTACCTCCGCGATGCGCCACTTCATTCCGGAAAACTCGGCGCCGATTGGGCTGGCAAAGGCCGACGCGGCGAAGGTCAGATTGTTGATGGGGAAGTCCACCGGACCCGTGTAGTTGATGAACGGAGTCGTCGGGATGTTTTCCTCGTTGGTCAAAAGCCGCTGCTCCATCCATCGACTGCGCGACTCGACATAATCCTTCATCAACTGAATCATGCCCGCAAAATCCTTGCTGGGAACACGATCGTAGAAATGGTATCGAGTCGCGTTTTTGCTGGTATTGGTATAGCGGCTGGCCTCCGCGTTAATGGGATTGTAGTCCCACATCGCACGATCGGCATCGACTAACGAGACTTCGCCTGGCTGATAGACGATGGCGGCGGTTTGGTCGATCAGCATACCCGTTTGCTCGGGGTTGTAGAGTAGATCCATGACTTCGCGAACGACGTTTTGATATTCGGCATTCAGGCGGTTTTTTAAATCAATGTTGGCCTGATTGACGTAGTTGTTGAAGTCCGGATTGCGAGCGACTTTGACGTTGAACTCGTGGTTCTCGTTGCCGTACATATTGTCGGCCCAGGTCAGGTCGAGATCCCACGGGTGAATCTCCCACTTGCCGGTGTCGGGATTGTTGAAATAGTAGAAGTTCTTGCCAAACGCCGTGTCGTAATGGTGAATGGCTTGTGAAATGGCTTGATAGCCGTAGTACTTTTCCAGGTTCAAGTTGTCCTGCCACCATTCCACGGTTGGTTTTCGATTGCCGGTAAACTCACGGACAAACGCCCTGACGTCGGATGCGTCATCAACCTGCGTGGCCGACTGATTGACGGTCGATTCCGGCGCGTTACTTTCCATCTTGTAGAAATTGCCATCGGGCAGATCATGCTGGTCTAGATAATTGCTGTCCGGTTGCTCCAGCACCAAGTACAAGCCTTGGAAATCGCCGCTGTATTGGTCTTGGCCATTTTCGTCTGCACCCGTGATCAAACGGAAGTGCACGTAGTGCGACTCAGGACTTTCCGTGCCGGCCATATCAAACAACTCAAAGCCGACCGACTCGAACAATCCTTGCTCACCACGATGTAGGTAGTCGCCCTGTTGGATGATTGCGGAGAAATTCAGTTTGTCCCACGGCACGTCATAGGGATTGCCGTACTCGTCGCTCGCCTGAAACGAATGCCCTCGGTCGAAATCGAACTTCCACATGTTCTTGCCCATGGCATAACGCCAAACGCCGCCGCGAGCTCGAAAATGAATGTGGTCGTATACGACTCCGTCATACACCATCGTGCCTTCCCAGCGGTAGTCACTACCGGTATAGCCGCTGCGGGCCTCGGAGTCGGAGATGTACTGCGAGTCGACGTGATTCGTGTGCGTCGTGATCAATTGATAGACGGGAACACTCTGCAGTAGTTCGCTGCTGTAGGTCACCTCGGGTGTTGTTCCCGGTTGAGCCGCGCCAGTCCATGCCGGTATTTGATCGTAAACGAAGTAGGCAAAATTCGGTTGCGGATCATCGGCATACGGCGCCATACGCGATGCACCCAGCGTATCGGTTGCGGTAACACGGTAACGCACCAGGCGCCGGTGTTGCTGCACGTCGGCCGGCAGCACCACCGTGTAGATCCCGTCGGCGGCCTCGGCATCGCCGTTTTGTCCGTCGTCGTGCATCGCGACGTTTGTCCACAGGGCTTCGTAGCGGTCGTCGGACTTAGTGATGTAGTCGCCCGGATTGACCAGCTGATAAGCCAAGCTCACATTGCCGACATTATCGGAGTCGGAAACAACGACCGTGATGGTGACGGGTTCATTGGAATGGGGTTGTTGTGGCGAATGATTGACTTGCCGCATCGTGGGAGGTGCGTTTTGGGCAAGTACGGAATTCACTTCGCCTGGCGTCGGCACAGCGCCAAGCCAATTGCCACCTACGTCGTTGGCCAGCGCGGGATTGACTAGCTGAAGCGAAGGGCCCGGTGCATCTCCTGTCGTCGGCCAAGGAAAGCCCAATTGATAATCGACGTCGTCAATCTGCGTGCCGGTCGCATTCCAGAGTTCCAACGTCTCACGGTCATTACTCAGTTTGCCATCCCACGGACCCAGGGCCGATCGCCCAAACTTGTTGGCAAACATTTCGGGATTTTCGCTGACCACCAGGTACTCGCCGGGCGCCACCGAGCTGCCCGCTGGGAACACAAAATCAACCGCGTTCCGCAGCCTCCAACCGCTCAAATCAATCGGTACGTCGCCGCGATTGTGCAACTCCACGAACTCGACCAATTCGGTCTTGATGTCCGGATCGACATGCAATTCATTGATCACAATTTGCTGTTGTTGCTCTAACGAATTGATCGCGATCTGGACCGTTGTCGGATCCGACTGATCTTGTCCGTCGTCGGCTCGATAACTAAACGTAGCCACGCCGGTAAAATCGGCGGGAGGCACGTAAGAAAACGAACCGTTGGTATTCATCGTCAGCCGGCCCTGGCTGACATCCTGAACCAAACGCGCGACCAGCGGTTGCGATTCGATGTCTTGATCGTTTTGCAGCACACCGGCCGTGGGTGGAATGGTTAGCGACGTATTGGCAAGTGTAAAGTAGGTGTCGGCCGCGGCCGTTGGTGCATCGTTGACCGAATTCACGGTTAAACGGACCGTGGCAACGTTCGAATTGTCCTCGCCATCGGCTACCTGATACGTGAATTCGTCACTGCCGAAGTAATTGGCTTCCGGGGCGTAGTTGAAAGTGCCATCGGTAGCCAACGTCACCGTGCCGTGACTCGCGTCACTAATCAAGGTCGCCGTCAACGCGTCGCGCTCCGCATCCACATCGTTGGCCAGCAGGCCTGTCGCGGGCGTGGTGATCAGCAGCGTGTCTTCATTCACTTGGAACGCGTCATCAACCGCCTCGGGAGGTGTGTTGACGATCAGCGTGACCGTCGCGGGCTGTGAGATACCGGTGCCATCCTTGATGTGGTAATCGAACCTCGCCCGGCCGGCGAAGCCCTGGGGATCGTAATCGAAACTGCCGTCGGGATTCAGAGTTAGCGACCCTGCGGTCACGGGAGTTGCGACTTCAACCTGCAAGGCAACTTGATCGGGGTTCAAATCGTTGTTCAGCAGACCGCTGCCAGCATCCACATGGAGAACCGTGCCAGATAGCAGCTTGTATTGATCCGCGTTGGCGACAGCCGGATCATATTGCGGCGTCACTTCGAGGGTGACCGTGGCTGGCGCCGACGGACGAAAGTCATTGGCGGTGTAAGTGAACGAATCGGTGCCGAAAAAATCGGGATCGGAATCGTACGAGAACGATCCGTTCGCGCTCAGCACCAGCGTGCCGTGTTGCGGCTCGGTGACGAGCACCGCCGTTAAACCGTCTCCTTCCGCATCGGTATCGTTGACCAACACGCCTAAATTGGCAGGGACAAACACCTGCAAAATGCTGGCGTCTTCTGGCAACGTATACGTATCGTCGTTGGCGGTCGGCAGGGTGTTGTTGTAGTAGCTGTCAAACTCGGCGTAAACACTCGACAGCTCCGCCGCCGAGAGTTGCCCATTGTAGATCCGCACTTCGGCGATATCGCCGTCGAAACCTACGCGATTGCTGTCGGTAAACGTCATCCCAATCGCCATGCCCAGCGGCGAACGAGCGACATCGTCTGCCGTGGCGAGATTGCGCGGCCAGGGCGTCATCGACATACAGCGATAAATCGGACTGGTGGCGCGTGGCGGCGACGACATGAATTTGGCCGTCGTTCAGGCCGTTGTCGGAGTAGATCGTCGTTTTGGGTTTAACAAATCCGCCGCCCAGTCCTACGGCGACTTGGCCGGCGGCATTCATGGTCAGGCCCCAATCCTGCCCAAAGCCCTGCACATTCCCATCCACGATACCCGAATTGGCGAACCAGTCACCCTGACCACCTTGCAGTTCCTGTGACGAAGTGGCGAGTGCCACGACAATGGTAAAGTCGGCAATGTCGCGCATCGGACTGGCTTGAGGTTGGATCTTGAAACCGTCGGCCCCATCGGCGGTGGTGAAGCGGATGGCCGAGCGCCCGCCGACAGCCTGCTTAACGAGCGTTGGCTGTCCGGTCGCGGTACCCTCGATGGCTGCCACTGTATCGAGCCAGTTGGTGACCGGCGCCTGGTCGTCGAGAGTCGTATTGAGATCATCAGCTCGCCACTGCGCGATCAGATCACCGGCCAGTAAGGTTCTCGTCTCCAAAGATTCCAATTGCCCAGTACGCCGCCTCGTCAAGGTCAACCTTTGCTTTCGCATTAATCAGATCCTCACCGCCAATGGGCACGAACCGTGCGCCGTGATTCTCGTTTGATCCATGCCAGGACTGGTAGCGCAAGCTGAGAAGTTCGCGGCAGGCGAATCGTTCTCCGGTCCCGCGCCAGTTTATGCGGCGGCCGTCATCCTCGCGCCGCACGACTTCGTTGGCCATATGGTCGTATTAGGACCAATCGAAGGCATCCTCCCACAAAGCCGCGGCCAGTTCGTCCGCCGCCTGGCCAGTGGAATCGTCTTCGGGTTCCTCCGCAAACAGCGAATCGACGTGTCGATCGACGTTATCCCATAACGGTCGCGACGGCGATTCGGTGGCCATGGGGACGGCGACGGCATCGACATTGGTCGTCACCGATCCACTTGGTTGAGTCTGCAAGGCGGCGGCCAGTAGCTCCAGGTCGCCGGGTTGTGCAGCGGCCGTATAGCCCCCTTTGACCAGTGCCAACACGAAATCCGTGGTGTCGAATTCGCCGTCGCCGTTCCAGTCGCCGGTCTGCCATTTCGAGTTGCCGGCGATGCCATCTTCGTATTCGCCGGCGCCCAGCACGAACACAAAATCGCTGGAATTAAAAATCCCATCGAAGTTGGAATCTCCGAACGAGGTGCCGATCAAATCCTCGACCAGAATATCGCGATCCGCGACGTCGACGGCGTTGTCGCCGTTTAGATCGAAGCTCAAATCGGGCGTCGCCGACCGCATTTGCACGAACATGGCGTTGATGTCCTCGGCGTCCACTACACCATTGCCGTCCATATCACCCGGTAGCGATGTAGGAACCGACCCAGGCGTCCCCGGCGCGGCAAACCAGGAGTTTCCATCATTGCCAAAGGCGGTGGTCGATTTGCGCTGCAGCGACTTGCCCGTACCATCAGCGGCCACCGGCCAGGGGGCCAGATCGTCGTACAACACTTCATCTTCCTGAACGTGGGGAATCGTATCATCGATCGGCGCGTCCGGACGCAGCAACAGGATTTGGTCGTCACTGTTGTTCAATAGACCGGCATAGCCACCCAACAAAGGCACGTTTTGATTGATGCCGTACGCCATGCGGAAGGCATTCAATTCGTTAAGGTTTTCCGGATCCGTCGGATTGAATTTCAAAATCACGACCGTCTTGCCCGCAGCCAGAGAATAGCCGTCGGGGAAATCGAAGTCCGCACCACCGCGCAACCGCCAATCGGTCAAGTTCACCGCGGCATTTGTGGGATTGTAGACCTCGATGAACTCCAAATCACTCTGCTCGATCGTCGGGTATGCCGCACGAACTTCGGCCGACATCAACGGATTGTATTGAATCTCGCTGATCAGCAGTGGGCCGACGCGGGGGGCGACGTTCGCCGCACCGAAGGTATTGCGAGTCAGCGGAGCCAGCCGCCCGGATCCATCGGGGACACGACCCAAGGATTCGCCATTAAGTGTGGCGCGGAAGTGCACGTCATCCACAAACTGCGAGATCGTGCCGGTGGCCTTGGTGCCTTGGATTAGATAGAGGTCGTCACCCAAGCTGCTCAGTCCGAATCCTTCATCGTCGTTCGCCGCATTGAAATCGGCTTCGGTGAACACATGGTAGCCGCCGGCGGGGATGCTGATTCCCGCGGGGATTTGGTAGGCGAACAGGTTGCTCGTCGAATCGCTCAAGAACCAGCCACCGATGCTTATGGCGGCGTTGGTCGTGTTGCGCAATTCGACGGTGTCTGTCAGTTCGACGGGCGGATCCGTGTGCGAGAGCACTTCGTTGATGACGACACCGACCGGACCGGCTCCCGCCGCGCCGGGAGTGCCGCCATATTCGGTGCTTGCCTGCCACGAGTACCATTTGCTCTGCTGGTCGGCCGAAACATTGGCATTGGCCAATTCCAGCGTGGTGCCCAAACCGTCGGCACGAGCGGGCCAGGGATCGGCATCGCCGAAGCTAACAGAGAAGACCACGTCACCGTTGCCCATCCGCATGTCAATGTCCTCGCCGTTATTGTTCAGGTTACCCTGGAACTGTCCGGCAATGGGGACATTCGTACCGTACCGCAATGCGAAGGCGTCGGGGTTGCTCACCACGACCACGCGTCCACCCGGAGCGAGCGACTGGATACTGCTGGTGTAGAAATCGAATTCGACCCCGTCCGTCAGCTTGATCCCCGACAGATCCACCGCTGCCGTGCCGGTGTTTAGGATTTCGATGAACTCGAAATCGTCCGACTTGAAGGGAGCCTCCATGTCGGGCCCCTTTTCGCTGTCCTTCGGATTGGCCGGATTGTAGTTGATCTCGGAAACCACCAGTGACGGCGTCGCGGTGACCAAGTCGTACTGCACCGGACCGCTCCAATTCGTCAACACGATATTCGATTCCGGTCCGCGGAAGGAATCGTCAAAATTGCGGACGACCACGCGCGTATTCTCGTTGATCGTCAACGTGCCGCCTCCGAGCAGCATTGTGGCGCTGGCCGTCGGTTGTCCATCGGGGCCGCGGATCGGTGCCGTCCGTCGTGTAATAGACCTTGGATTCCGGGTTAACTCCGAAATCCACTTTGCGCGACACGAGCTCCGGCGCGATCAGGATGTCGTTGCTCGTGGCCGTCGAGTTAATGCCGCGGATGGCCAGCACGTTGTTGCCCTGGACCACAAGGTTCGAAAACTCGGAAATATCCACGTCTTCGTACAGGAGGGCGTCGTCATCTCGTCGTGTCGTGGCGCGCGAATCCCACGCCAGGTCCGCGTCGCGCAAGTTTTTCTCCACGACCTTTTGTCCGTTCAGGTAAGCAACGTAGCCGTCGTCGTATTTCATTCGCAAGATCAGCCGGTCGGTTTGGACCTTCGCCAGATCGGAGACCTGGAACGGAATGCGGATCAACATGGTCGTGCTGTCGGGGACGGCTTGGTTGGGATTGACTTCGGTACCGACCAACGGCGTGTAATCCACGCGGGAGGTGCTGGTATCATAGCCGTAGCCGAGGGGGCCGCTTTGCCATGCACCGTCGTCAAAACCCGATGTCGCCCAATCCGTACCCAAGCTGTCGTCGCCCGGGACAAAGTATTTGCCGGTTGTTGTACCGACGTCGCCGTCGATCAACTTGGTATCGATAAAGAACTCCAACGGCGGCGGTGACAGTTCGACTTGTTCGCCGGGCGCCACTAATGCCCCGTCGGCGGTTCCCAGGGCCTGACCGTTGACCAGCACCTGCACCTGGTGGGCGAAATTGTCATCCATAAAGTGGGCACGATCGTACAGCCATTTCTTCAGATTGTCGATTTCGCCCTGATACGTGCCATTCAATACGTTGCCGCGGTAGTTGCTACTGGAACGAGGACGCGAGGCGGTCCATTTTTGGATGTTACGGGCTTGCGTCTCGTTAATTTCGGCCGCCATGGCGTCAATCATGGCGTCAATGCTCGCGTCGCTCAGCTCCGTCTGGCGCCACATCTGCCAACGGTCGACGTACAACTGCCAGAAGCCGGGGTCGTGGAACAGGTCCCGCCACCAGATCCCGCCCATCCCGTTGCCGGAGACACCGAAGAAGTCCGTGCCCAGATCACCCGTTTGTGTGCGCCAGTGGAACGGATCGTCGTCCCGGTCGTCGTTGGATTCCAAGGCCCGGTCAAAGTCCCAGACGGGACCCTGTTTCAAGAGGCCGTCGCGGTCCTTGTATAAATACCCGCTCAAACGGTACGCGTCCACGTTCATTGTGAGCACGTTGATAAAGTGATTATCGACCCAGTTCACGGTGTCGATATACTTCGAGTAGCCGTTGGGATCGTTGATGTCAGGGTCCCGCAGTGTCGCATTGAACTCGTTGAAGTAATTGGCCACCCATTGCTCTTGCTCCGTTGTGGCCTTCTGGTCCTCGCGGGCCGTCCGGCTGTTCGGATCTTTGGGGTAAACCCATTGCAGCGTTGCCCCACCGGCGGGGAAGCCACCCGCATCGGGGTCGGGGCGGTCGACCTTCCAGATGTAGCCGCCTGAAATGGGGCCCATCAGCGGATCGTTCGGGTCGGGCAGATTGTCGATCCTATCGATGGCTTTAATGTCGACTTTGTCCGGATCCCGTTCGATCTTCTCCATCAGGACGTACAGGCCCATGTAGTCGTCCTCGGTGATCACCCCGTCGCCGGGCGCTTCCCGTCTCTCGGACTGCTATCGATATACACCTCGACCATGCGATAGTTGCTGGCCCACATGCCCAGGTTGCGACTCAGATTGAATGCGATCTGGTTATGCATAAAGACGCGGTCAAAAGTGTACGGTGCGTGCAGGACCCAGTCGGAACTCGAAGTCATGCCCAGCAAACTGACATTGTCGTCGTCGTCCTTTGTCGTCCCCGTTGGCCCCCAGGTTTCAAATGCCATGTTCGGCTTTGGCTGGCCGGCCGTACTGGATCCGCGGTCCCGCGCCCCGCCTCGCCCCATGTAATCGATCAAGTTGCTGTCGAGCGATGCCCGTCCGTCCACCTTGCTCGTATCAAAGACCACGACGTTCATCGCCGTCAGGTCATTCGATCCGGCATTCGCCAGTCCCTGTCCTAGCCCGCTGAGAATCACCACCGGCAGATCTGAGCTGACCGACTGCAGGGCCGGGTCGAGGGCCATGAAGGTGCCGCTGACGACGTTGCTGGGCGAAAAACTCGCGGTGGGCGAACTATCGAAGGTCCGGGCCTGCAACATCGCACTGGCATTTAGCGTGAGTGGGCCGGAATACAAATCGGATCCCGTCGTCGGCACGCTGCCGTCCAGTGTGTAGCGAATTTGCAGTGACGGATTCGGATCCGGCAGACGCATTTCAATCGTACGACTGCCGAAGAACACACCTTGTTGGCCCACAATCTCCGGGATCGGTGCGGCCGGCAGCTCGTTGTCCAGGCCCGGTGTCGGTGTGATGAAATACTGGGGCGTCTGCGCCAGCACGTCGGCAGCGAACAGATTGGCGTCGAAGAAGAAATCCAAATCCTCCTTGGCGACGTTGATGCCTTGGACAGCCAGTACGTTTTGTCCCTGCTTCAAGGCGCTCAGTCCGGCAGAGACGCTGAACTGCCGGATGGGAATCTGGCCACCGACGGCGCCAAATTCGGCTTGCGTGGACGAGTCCCACGCCTCTTGAATCGGGGCGTTCTGGCGTGTCAGTTCTGTGCCGTTCAAGTAGGCGATGAAGCCGTCATCGTAGCGTGCCGTCAGCACCATTTCGTCCAGCTGGCTGGGATCATTGTCGTAGGTGAAAGGGAGGCGAAGATAGATCGAGCCATTCTTGTCCTGCATGATGCCTTGTACATCCATGCCGATCTCCGGACCGTACACCGGTGGCTGGTCCGGCACGATGATGTCGAAGTTATCGAAACTGGCCGTCATCGTGCTACTGGGCGTGCGCCCGTACAGGCCCACGCGTGGATCGGAAATGTTGGGGGTGCTGTCGATCCCGTCGGTCGCGACACCGACTTCGCTCCAATCATCCGTATCGTTCAGGCGATAATACCCGGTCCAGGTCTTGGCTGTTGAGTCGCGGACCAGTCGCAACGAATAGCTTTGGCGGCGGAGGCTGGTGGCCGATCCCTGATTCTCGCCACCTGCCCACAAGCGAAACGTGCGCCGCGAATCGTATTCCAATTGCACCGCCGGCAGGCCGGTACTGTTGTCCATGACGACAATCCCTGCCGAACCGGCGTCGGCCGTGCCCTGGGAGACGGTAGTAATCAACTCGAAATCCGCAGGTGATCCCGGCAACGCTCGGTACGCAATGGGGGCAATGCCGCGGCTAGTACCGTCCATGTCCTGACCGGTGGGGACATTGATGACGAGTGCCCCGCCCGCTACCTGCACGGTCCCCAGCCCTGCGCCGGGAACGTCAACCGTCCAGTCGGCACCCAAGGGCGTGTCAAACGCCTCTTTGACTTCGAAACCCGCCGCCAGCTCCTCGTAACCGACCGCCCCCGTCCCTGCAGCCCAGGAAGCGTCGTCAAAGGCGGGGTCCGTCCAGGTCTGGCCGAGGCTATCGTTGGTCGGGACCAGGGCCTTGACCGCGGCTTGATTCCCGATCAACTCGTGGACATCCCGACTGACGGCCAGGCCGTAACTCTGATCCTCCACCTGAGCGGGATAGGGGGCGTAATCGCTAACGACGGTCGTGCCATCCGCCTTGACCAACCCCAAGTACTCGCCGTCGCCCGACAAGCGGAAATTGGTGTGCAGTTGTCCCATCGGACCATCATGGCGGTCCTTGTTCGAGGCGAACACCAGGATCTGTTCGCCGGCCGGAATCGTCGTTCCCGCAGGAAATTGCCACATGGTCAGGTTTTGGTCGTCGTCGGTCAGATACCAGTTGCTGATGTCAACCGTGGCCACGTCCGGGTTGCGAATCTCGATCCAGTCTTCATAGTCACCGTCTTCGTCCTGTAGCGTCGACACGTTCAACGCCTGGAATTCCGAGATCACCGGATCAGCCGCCAGTAACGCACGGGGCTCCAACGTTTCGACCAACGCCGTCCTGGCCGCCATGGCGGTGGCGCTCATGTTCTGCAAGCTTCGAAAACGGCGACGGCCCCGTTGAACGGACTTCTTATGGCGGATCTTTTGGACCATGCTTCACTCCCAGACGTAATCCGATGACGAACAACGATTTTTTTCCCGATACCCATCGCGATCGACAGTCGGCATCGCCGCACGCTTGCCCGCGAAATCGGTGATCTGAACTCGATGGTAGCTGCTTCGCGACGACAGTGATCGCGCCGCAACAGCGGACGCGGGGACAAGACAGCGGCGACGAGTTCGACCGGGTCGGCACTCGTTCTCGCTACGGCGAACGACACTTTCGCGCTGTTCGCCCTCTGGAACGCGTTGCCTAACGAGCCGGCCTGACTACGTCGCGCTACACCGTCGCCCCCGCTTTTGCGCCGCGATCGTTGGTGGATCGTGGTGCAAAGTGTTTGTGTGTCTCTTATCTGAAATTCCGACAATGAATGGAAAGGAACAGCCGCTGCTCGCCACGACAAATACCGCACGTCGTTGTCGGTGGTTCGAGAAATCTGGCCGGAGCGCAAACGTTCGCCGAACGTGTCACGCAGATGTGCCGTGGACTGTATGGCGATTCGTCCGCCTGCAGCCCGCCGCCATTGTAATCGCTTTATGACGATAATGCGCGTTTTATTGCGCAAGAATTGGAAGTCAAGCAACCGAAACGCAGAACGTCGCGCGCACGGGTTTCCCCCGAAGGCAGGCGATCGATTGATTTGGTATCCTGAACGATCGGTGCGGGGACCGGATGATAGTCGGATCCAGGGAATCGCGGCGGTTGTGTGCGATATGGTCCAACGTGGCCATCGATTGGAGTGACATCGCAGGAACGCAGCGTGTCACTTCCGAATCGTGCGGAGTACCGTAAGAGATTCTTCGGGTCGCCGTGGCCACTCCTGCGGGTGGCCACACGCGGACGCCGAACGGGCCCACGTCCACGACATTCGACCAACTCAAGAGGAGTCACGATGAGCGATCAGGAAGACAACCCGCAAGACGATCCGCAAGACCGGCCCGCCGAGGAATCGGGGACGAACGAGGGGCACGATGTATCGCAACACCATCAAGTGCAGGTTCCCGGTGTGACGGCGCGAATCCCCTCGAACTTGGGGCACGGTGTGATCAGTACCGGTGCGATCGTAATGAATGGCCCGCACGTGTTTGTGCTCGATTTCTTGCAGCAGATGGGTGTTCCGAACCATCTGGTGCGGCGTGTCGTGTTGCCGCACGCGGTCATACCCCGCTTTATCCAGGCGCTGGAACAAAACTTGGGCAACTATGAACAGAAGTTTGGACCGCCCATGAAATTACCCCGGCCGGCCAATCCTGCCCAGCGGCCTTCGATCGAAGAGATCTACGACAACATCAAGGTACAAGACGACGAATTGGCCGGGCATTTTGCCGAGGGCGTGATGATTCGACACTCGGCCGCCGAATTCTGTTTCGACTTCGTAACGCAGTTTTTTCCCAACGCCGCTGTGTCCAGTCGTGTCTTTATGTCGGCCCCGCATGTCCCTCCACTGCTTGAAGCGCTCCGCGGCAACTATCAGCGTTTCCTGGACAACCAGTCGCGCCCACCACGACCCACAACCGACGACGATGCTGAGCCGCTGGGAGGTTCGGACGATTCGGCGTAACCGGTAACGTCGATCGGGATGAGGAAGCCGTGCGCCACGGCCAACTGCACGCAAAGTGGACGTCGAGACGTGTGTCGGGACCGGGCTTAGGACACGCGCATTTAGGCGTGCGCCGAGTTGGTTTGGGCTGTGGCGTCGGCAGGGGAGGCCGCGGCATCTGCGTACGATTCCAGTCGCTGGTGGGCAGCCTGCAAAAACGTTTTCAGCTCGCGGCGTTTAAGCTGGTTCAGTGCCGCCGGGGCAGAAACCCACTGCCGTTGCCGTTGATCGACCTCCGGCCAAACCTCCATCGTTTCGCTGACGGCCATGAGCAGGACCTGCACCTGCAAATCGCAACCCCACTTTTGGTCGTTGAAGTTACCCAAAGGAGAGCCAACAATCTCGCCCTTGAGGCCCGCCTCCTCCCACACTTCCTTGAGGGCGGCCTGGACCGGCGTCTCGCCAGGATCAATCAGTCCCTTGGGAAAAATCCACCGCCGCTTAATCAGCGACGTGATCAGACAGAATTCCGGAGGAGCGTCCCTTTCGGAGACGCGTCGGTAAGGGATAACGCAAACTTGTTGGAGCAGTTTTCGTTTGGCATTAGGAGGTTTTGGCATCTTGCGTCCTTGGTGTCATCCATCCTGACGGCGATCTGGACTGCCATGGTTTTACACAACCTGCTCGCAGCCGACAAACCCCTCGCGACGATGTCATTCCGAGAGCCTTTGTCGCTTGTTCCGCCTACGACGAAGTGCTGGTTTCCTGCCGAGCCAGAAAGTTGCACCGATGGCGGAATAATCCATTCAGTTCGACCACCGAGAATGGCCCTCTGTCGAGGGTGAACGTTTGTGGACAGCCGAAAACGATCCTACGATTAAGCAAATTGCACGCGACACCTGCGACCCGGCCACGACCGCGCCCCTCTTTGACAACTCATGATGCCGCCCTTGAAAATCGAAAAGAAACGAGCCTCTAGCTACCCGCTCGAGCGCGCGGTCAGTTGGATCGCACCCTCGTGGAATTGCTGCTCTTGGCGGTGATCGTCGGTTTGATGACGATGATCTACTGGGCGGATTCCGCCAGTTTCGCCATCCTGAACCTGTTCTTTCTACCGGTGACGTTAGCTGGTTTCTTTCTCGGACGTTTGTCGGCCTGCAACACCGCCGTGTTTTGTTTCTTGGCCGGTGCGGTGGCCTGTTGGCCGCACGCCGACGTGGCGACATGGTTGAGTCTGGGAGTGTGGGGGGCAGTGCTGGGCCTGCAGGCGCTCGTGATTGGGACACTAAGCGAAGACCACAACCGCGAGGTATATCGGCTACGCGAGCTGCACCGGACCGATACGCTGTCCGATGCGCTAACAGGAGTCGCGAATCGGCGTGCCTTTGAATACGAACTGAATCGGCGGCTGACGGAGTGGAATCGCCAACGCACGCCGCTGACCCTGATGCTGATCGACATCGATCATTTCAAACGCTTGAATGACTCGCACGGCCATCAGGCGGGCGACGATGTCCTGCAGCAGGTAGCACGGATTATTGAGGCGGACTGTCGGGAGACCGATCTGGTCGCGCGTTACGGTGGCGAGGAATTCGCGATCGTCATGCCCAATACACCTTCGTCCGAGGCGATGAAGGTCGCCGAGCGTGCTCGCTGCAGCATCGAGTCGTACCGCTTCCAGATTGGGGCGTTGTCGATTAAAGCGACGATCAGCCTGGGGCTGGCTCAGGTCAACCGAGGTGAAGAGCGGACGTCGTTGGTGCAACGCGCCGACATAGCCTTGTACACTTCCAAGCAAGAGGGACGCAATTGCAGTCACTTTCACAACGGTGCCGAGTGCCAGCCGTTTGGAGCGGGCGCGCCGCGTGGACGAACGCGTGAGCCGCGCACGGTCGATGTCGCGGTGGATGCCTGCCGAGACGCCGTCACCGGTCTACCTTCGCGTCGCGTCTTTGTTGACGAACTGCGCCGCAGGCTATCCGAAGCCAACCGCTACAGTTTAAATCTGGCACTGCTATTGGTGCAGATTGACGCTGCCTCGAAACCAAACGACACCGACGATGAGTCGCGTGATCAGGTTAATATGATGGTGGCCGAACACGCTCGTATCATCATGCGTGACTCCGATTTGGTAGCCTATTTCGACGACGATCAATTGGCGATCCTGTGCCCGGCCACGCGTTGTGAGGAAGCCCTGACGCCTGCGATTCGGTTGCGCGAACGCGTGTCACAGACACGGGGCTTTGCGGCTGGCCAGGGGGCCTTGCACGTGACCGTCAGTATCGGGCTCACGGCGGCTGCACCTGGCGATACGGTCGCCACGATTTTGCACCGCGCCGAAGAAGCCCTATGGGATGCGGTCCGTGAAGGGGGGAACCGAGTGGTCACTGCCAACCACGGCGCGACGGCCACCGGTGTCAGCGGCACGCTGGACGGCGTGAGTCCCGGGGTGGATCCACTGTCCCTGCTGCCTCCGTCAGATCCGGTCACTTCACCTACCTCGCCGACCGGATACTCTCCGTCCTGAAGTCATCTTCGCCGGCTATTCGTTGACATTGAGCGCGGCAATCCAGTCCAGACGACGCACGGCATGGTAGATCGGCATGTAGGCGACGAACGTGAACACGATGCCCAGTCCGATCGTCCACCACAAGGTCGACGGGTCGATCACGAATGGCAGTCGCGTCAGGTCCGTGGCGACATAGCGATTGATGAAGTAGGCGAAGACGAAGCCGACCGGCATACCCAGCAGCGTCCCGATGGAATTCACCAGCATGCTTTCGCGCAGAAAAATGCCACCGATGTGACGTGGCTGATAGCCCAAGACGCGAAACGTCGCGATTTCTTGTTTGCGTTCGGCGAGCGAGATTAACGAAGAGGTCACGATGCCACCGCAGTACAGTAGCCCGGCAAACGCGATCAAGAAACGATTGACGACTTTCAAAGGTTTGAGCAGTTCGAGCAACTGCACTTTTTGTTCGCGGAGCGCCGAGAAGCCTTGCAAGCTGGGAGTCTGTTTCAGTTCATGATAAAATCGACGAACCATCTCTGGATCGGTGTCCACTTCCGCCTGGACGACGTTCAGGGTCCGCTCTTCACCGATCAGCGAATTCAGATAATCGAACTCCGCGTACGCCGCCGTGCCGACGAAGCTCTCAACAATCCGACTAACGGTGCAACGCAAACGTTCACGGGCGCCCTTTAGCGGAACCAGCACGATTGGATCGCCGCGTTCCACGTGCAGCACATCGGCCAAACGGCGAGTCAACACGAGACCGTGAACGGGCATCGGCTGCGCATTGCCCTGACTGTTTCGCGGCACGGTCAGACGCGCCGTAGGTAGAATGCCAGTCACCGCACCTCGCTTGGTATGATGCCCGTTATAAAACGTGCAGCCCACGACCAGTACCGGTTCGGCGTAGTCGATCCCCGGCAGTCGCCTGGCATCCAAGTAGCCGGACCAATCAACTTCGTCCTTCAGCGTTAGGTCGAAATCGCTGACCAGCATGCGATCGAACGTAAAGCCAATCAATTCCTGGAAGGAATCGTCTATCTGCAGAGTTTGTAGGATCAGGGCGGAACCCATCATGGCGGAGAATACGCTGGTAAAGGCGCGGAGCCGATGACGGACGATGCCACGGATGACCATCTGCCAGCGAAAACCGAAACCTCGCCATAGATCCGGCCAACGTTCCAGGAAGATACGTCGTCCTACGTCAGGCGGCTTCGGCCGCATGGCGTCGGCCGGCCGCAGCTGGATCACACGCTGGACGCCCCGGAATGTACCTAACACGGCGATTGCCGTGCCGAGCACAACACAGCCCAATACGATCGTCGGGTAGGGCCGGTTGATGATCCGAGAGAATTCGTAGAACTGGCGGAACAGTCCCAGCATATAGCCCGCCAGCCAATAACCAAAGATGTGCCCAGCAGTCCACCCGTGGTGCCGACGACGACACCATATTTCACAAAGTGCAATAGCAAGGCGGTATTGCTGTAGCCGGTGGCCTTGAGCATCCCGACAGTCGTCCGTTGCTGTTGGGCGATGCGCACCATCAACACATCCAGGATCAGGGCGGCGACTGCCAGAAACACCGTGGGAACGACCAGATTGACGGTCCGCAGGCCCTGCAGGTCGCTGGTCAATTGCATGTGCGATTCATTATCTTTGAGCGGCGTCGAGGTTGCCTCGCCATAGGGTTCGAGTAAGCGTTCCAGCTGGTCCAGCACGACTTCGGGGTGCTCGCGATATTCGGGAGCCAACAGGCCCACAATCTGGTTGGCTGCGTCCTCGAGATTGGTCGCCTCTTCGGCAAACTTTTCCTTGACGTATAGCACGACGTAGCCCCCCTGATCCGGGATCATGGCTCCGGGGGCCCTTGCAAAAACGAATTCGGCGCTGATTGCCGTGCCCACGACGATCAGTTCCTGTCGGCGATCATTCAATAGCACGTGGATGTGATCGCCGGGATGGATGTTGCGGCTGCGGGCAAAGCTATCGCTGATGATGACTTCTTCGCGGTGCAGGTTGGTAAAGTAGCCACCTTGTCGGAGCACGAGATTGTTGATGACCGGTTGCGGATCGGCCGGCATGGAAATGATCGTCCCCGAGAGCGGCTTGTCGACCCCCTCCAGGTCCACGGTCACAGGCATCACGATCCGCGGCCGCAGTTCGGTAATCCCGCGAATACGACTGAGTCGTTCGACCTCCGATTTCGGAAACCGTTGGATGTCGACCCAGAAGTCGGCCATGCGGCATTCGGCGTAATAGCTGCGGCGCGACAATTCCAGATTGAAGTACAGCGAAAGATTCGCCACGTACGCGGAAACTCCCAGGGCCAAAATAAGCACGACCGCCAGCAGCAAGGCGCGAGCCGCGTACAGATCCCGCAGCAATTTGCGGTCCAGGACCTTCACCACGACACCTCTTCTGGTTCGATCCGCTGCGGGTTCTCCGTGTCGGCCGTGATGGTCCCCGAGCCCAGTCGCAGCAGTCGGTGTGCGATTCCGGCGATGGCGACGTTGTGCGTGATGATGATGATCGTCATGTTTAATGAGCGATTGAGTTCCACTAGCACGTGCAGGATCCGACGGCCGGTCGCCAAGTCGAGCGCCCCGGTGGGTTCGTCGCACAACAGCAAGTCGGGTTTCTTGGCCACGGCACGAGCAATCGCCACGCGTTGTTGCTCACCTCCGGATAGCTGTGAGGGGAAATGGTCGAGTCGATGACCGAGCCCTACCAGATCCAACGCCTCTTTGGGATCCATCGCGTTGGGGACGATTTCGGTAGACACCAGCACATTTTCGTAAGCAGTCAGAGTGGATACGAGATTGTAAAACTGGAAGATGAAACCGATCTTAGCTCGCCGATACTCCGTTAACTGTCCTTCGGTATAGCTGGCAATGTCGATCCCCCGAAACAGCACATGCCCGGCCGTGGGACGATCGATGCCGCCGACCATATTTAGAAGTGTGCTCTTGCCCGACCCCGAGGGACCCACGACGACAGTGATTTCGCCAGCGTGAACGTCCAAGTCGACGTGATGCAGCACCGGCACGGCGACGTCGCCCATATGATACGTCTTGTCGACACCGCGTAATTGCAAGATCGTTTCCGGCGTGGCGTGTGCCGACTGCTCGCTGCGGTTCGGCGATCCGCCCTGGGCCTTACTCAACATGGTGCATCCTGATCGACGGTGGTCTACCCAAGGTCGCACCACCCATCTGCCCGGTTAGCCAGCGCGGGGAACATCAAGCGTAGATTCTGGCGATCCGCCGCGCCGGCCCGGCGATAGCCGTAGCGACCGACGCCGCGAAGGCTTCCCGCACGTCAGCGCTTGGTTGTACCGGAATTCCGCGCCAGCGAGTAGGCGGCAGATGCGTGGCCCGCGGGCGGTCGAGCTCGGTGGCGTGCTAGGCATGCCCTCGAATTCGTGTAGAATTGTCGGATTCCTAGTCGGCACCTACTGTAGACCGGAACGGACGGGCCACGACGCGTGTGGTGCGTCCGCGACCCGGGTGGACCGCGACAGACGTGTGTAGACACCACAGGAGGGTAACGTGACACAAGTTCACGCCGCCTCACGTCCGCCCGATCCGCTCGCACGAGGCTGTAGCTCAGTCGGTAGAGCAACGGACTTTTAATCCGTAGGTCCTGGGTTCGAGCCCCAGCAGCCTCACTTCTGTTAGGTCGTGTCGAGCTGTGACTTTGCGTGCCAAGTTCTGACGCGGCAACAGCTTGTGGCGAGCTATCTGCCTCGTCGTCATTCGGGGCCTCAGCGACCGTTGATGACTTGTCCGGCCCCGAAATGCCAATTTGCGACTCCCGCGCACTCCCAGCGCACTCCCAGGCCGAGGTGAGTTGTTCGATCGCGGCGCGTCGCTCATGGTTCGTCGTGTGGTTGTAGACGTTCATCGTCAGGTCGATCGTGGAATGTCGAGCGAGCGTCTGCGTGAGTTTGGGAGATACGCCGGCGCAACTCAGATAGGTGATGAACGTATGGCGATTCGCATGGAAATCGGCAAAGCGGCCTCGCGAGTCCTTGTAGCGGAGAAAGTCGGTCTCCTCCAACCTGCCACGATCGGCATCGGGCAGTTCCTCCAGCCATTTCTGCCGAGCCGCTTGCAGGTCCAGCCGCATCATCTTGGACGTCTTGCGGTCGACGGCACCCGCCCGCTTCGAAACGGGGAATAGAAGCTCGCCCCGTTCCGGATTCTTTGCCGCAATCCATTCCCTGACGCGAGTTGCCAACCTTGGGTGCAGCACCTGGGTGTCTCGGCGACGTCGCTTGCTGTAGGCCGCCTCGACGGTCACGGTCGGTTCATCACCAAGCTCGAAAGATGAAGCCGTGAGGCTACCAATCTCGCCCTTTCGATAGCCAGTCCATGCCGCGAGTTGATACATGATCGACCGTCTTCTCGAGGGAACGAAGACCGTGGTGATCTGCGATCAGGTTTGGGACCGTGACCGGCGCGAGCATGTTCCGCGCAAGCTCACCATCTCAGGCAGTGACCGCTATGGTCTGCCGGTTGCCAAGGACGATGACGTGTTGCTGGCCTGTGTGCAGTTGAGCAGCCTGGCTGGTTTCGCCGACCGCCGCGTCGAATTCACGCGGTATGAACTGCTGAAATTGCTGCGCTGGCCACAAGGCAGCAAAAACTATCACCGCTTGAGCACGTCGCTGCGCCGCTGGAAGGGAACCACAGTCTATTCCGACCGCACATTCTACGACCATCGCCGCAAGAGCTGGGTCAATCGGGACTTTGGCATCTTCGACAATCTGTTCATTTACGAGCGCGAAAGCGGTGATGCCGAACAAACTCGGTCTTGGTTCGTCTGGAACGAAGTGCTGTTCGAAAGTTTTCAAGCCGGTTATCTGAAGGCGCTCGACTGGGATTTGTACTGCCGACTGAAGCCGTGTTTGTGCAATGGCGACCACGCCCAGCGAAAGCAGAGCCGCCAGCTCGTCGGCCCAAACCGGAGCCCGATTCGCTGGACGCTGCACTCGTGACGCGGCGTCTCCGCGGCGGCCGCAGCGGAACTCGTCGCGAAATATCCCAAGGTCCGCATCCAAACCATGATCGATCTACACGATTGGCACAACGCCCGGCGTCAGCAGCGCGGCGCGGGCTTTATCGTGGCCGGGATTCGCAGCCCCGAACCGTATGCCTGGCCGCAGGGATTCAAACCATCGGCGCAAACCGATGAGAATTCCCGTATTCGCCCTGTACGGGAAAAACGCAGCGAGGCCAGTCAACCGAGCACAAAACCGCCGAATGACGAACTAACGCGCTTCCTGGCCTTCTGGGACAAGCTGGCCGCACCCGCGCAAGCGGATTTCGAACGGCAGGCCCTCGCTCAGGCCGATGCCCACAAGCGCCGCTGGTTTGACGAAGCGCGCCGTGAGGGGCGCGAGACCGCGAATTATTTTCGCTTGGCCATTCTGAATGACCACTTCCGCCGCGTCGTTGCCCCCAGTCGCAGAAAAAACTTGCCAACGTCACGACCTTCAGGCAGGTTCTCGCCATGACGATCCTTCCTCAGCACGCATCCAGGCTCATGTCGGACCGCGACGATCCGCCGGAAGACCGTCCGCTGACACGACCCAACCTCCGCGACGTGTGCAATTTCTGCATCGGTGCATTGATTGCCTACTTCGCGCTCGGCTGGTAGCGCACGTTCGCTTGGACCCCGCGACGTCGGGGGCTATGCGAAAAACCTCGCCCCCCACGGCAAAATAGGCTTTTGATTCCTTCGACGGCAATTTGACCGAAACCCCGACACCCAGAAGCAGAAACGACCGTACCTGCTGGTAGAATGCCGTAAATAGAACCTGTACGGGACTGCGATGTCTCGTCGCTTACTATGGACATCGGCGGTGGTGGCGCGCTCTGACAGTATCTCGATGACAAGGTGGTAAATACCCACAGATGAAGCGACGAATCGTGCGAAGTCTCGTGTTTGCCTTTGTCTCGTTGGCCGCTGTGAGCTTTGTCATCTATTGCGCCGTTGTCGGCGCGTAGCTATATTCGCGCTGATCACATCGACGTTGGGAATATGCAGCATGCTGTTCTTTTCGTGTCAAAACCTGGAAGCCTTTTCGTCTTGGAACACCATACAGCCCGTGGACGTTTCGCCCGTTTAACTGGAGCGTCTACGTTCACTCCATGCCGCACGGGCAGGACTACATGTCTGGATATGATATCAGCGGTGAGCGAGCCGACGCTGTGCCAACGACAATGGGGTTCGGATGGAAGCGAGTTGGTGTCGCACGTTTGTTGAAAATCCCCTATTGGTTTCTCGTTCTCATGTCCGGCGGAATTGTTCTAAGTTGGGTACGTCTACGTCGCAGTAAGTTCAGCATTCGATCGCTGATTTTTGCCGCAATACTGATTTCAATCGCGATAGGCGTAGCGGATTTCGAACTCACCTCGTCGTCGTAGAGCAAAAGAACTAAGTCGGCGCGCTATTTAACCACCGTCTCGGAAACAGCGGCCTACGGCGCGGAGCGTGGAAGTCTCAGGACGTCGGTCTTTCACTTGGCGGTAACAGCGGCCGGAAGCTAGAATGGATGCTGGAGGATTCGGGACATGACGAATAAGGTTGAAACCATCGCTGCGGAAGCCGCGCAATTGGAACGGCAGGAGCGTGTCGCAATCATCGAGAAGCTATTGAACAGCCTCGAGACAGAAGCAGCCGACGATCCATCTGATGTGGCGGAAGCTTGGCAACAAGAGGTACGTCGACGGTCCGTGGAACTGAAGAACGGAGACGTGCAGGCGATTCCTTGGAATCAGGTCCGGGCGGACGGCGAGAAGCTCTTCGATGCCGAGTGAAGTCCGTTTTCATCCAGAAGCTCGCGAAGAATACCTAGGCGCGATACGCTGGTACGCGACGCACAGCGAGGCGATTGCCCGCGCTTTCAGCGCGAATTTTGCGAAGCCGTTGATCGAATCGAAGATGGTCCAAGCCATTGGCCAATGTTTGCGGAACAAGTCAGGTGGATTCGGCTACATAGATTTCCTTACCTATGGTTCGAGGCATCGGACTTGGATAGGCCCTGGTTTGCAGTCTCCGTCAACTTTGCACTCATGTTTTGGGTGGTCGCGGTCGTGACAATCATGAAGCCCAATCTGAAACGAAGGTACTTCGAAACTGCCGAATTTGAGACGGGTGGCTGGGTCTATGAAAAACTCGGGGTCTTGTGGTTTCAATCTGCGTTACGTTTGATCGGCTGGGAGCGTCTTCGACGAACGGCAGTAACGAAGAATCAGGCAAACATTGAAAAGCTAGAGAGCGACACGAGGTCATCTGAGTTCGGGCATTCGGTGTGCTTCGTGATCGTCATGGTGATCGCAGGACTTGAGCAATACGTTGTGTCGCCTCGGCTCCAGTTCGTGCTCTGATGAAGTGCCCGGGCATCGGCTGCCCCATCATCGAGGGACCCATCATCGACGGCCCCCTTCTCGCCGGGCCGGGCGGCGGCGCGAAGTCTACCGGCCGCCTCGTCAGGCGTACCGGCATGTCCTCGCCCAGCGCGAAGCGCAGCACGCCGGCGAAGACGGAACCTTGCGCGTTGCCCCGCGCGCTGTCGGTCAGCGGCGGACGATCGAGCGAAACCACGAGCGGCGGGGCGTTGAACACCGCGGCGATCCTGCGCCGCTCCAGCGGCGCCACCGAGTCGAGCAGGCGGGCGATGTCGGCGATGCGCTGCGCGAGCTGCATGCCGCCCGCGCGGTAGAGCAGGCGGTCGCGCTCGGCCAGGTTGATGTACGCGGCGGCGAGCTGGGCGACGATCAAGCCGCCGAGCAACACCACGACCAGGCGGCCGAAGATGCTGCGCGGCAACAGCCATGTCATCGCTTTGCCCACTAGCGTTTCACCTCGACCGGCACCGCGAGCAGATAGCCCTCGCCGCGCACGGTCTTGATGATCTTCGGCTCCGACGGATCGTCTTGCAGCCGGTGGCGCAGCCGGCTGATCTGGATGTCGATGCTGCGGTCCATCGGATCGGCTTCGTGACCCTTGGACAGCACCATCAGCTGATCGCGCGACAGGACGTGGTTGGGATGGCTGAGCAGGATCCTCAGCATCTGGTATTCGCCGCCGCTGAGCGACGTGACCACGCCCCTGGCGGAGACCAGGTGGCGCGGCCCGGTGAGCAGGCGCCAGCCGGCAAAGACGATCTCGCTCGCTTCGTCGGCGCGCAGGTTGCGCGGCAGGCTGCGCGCGCGCCGCAGTACGCTCTTGATGCGCGCCACCAGCTCGCGCGGGCTGAATGGCTTCGAAAGGTAGTCGTCGGCGCCCATCTCGAGCCCGACGATGCGGTCGGTCTCTTCGCCCAGGGAGGTGAGCATGATCACCGGCGTGTCCGCCTCCCCGCGCAGCTTGCGGCACAGCGTCAGGCCGTCCTCTCCCGGCAGCATCAGGTCGAGCACGATGAGGTCGACCTTTCCGCGCGCGAGGGCCGCCCACATCGCCTTGCCGTCCGCGGCCACGCTCGCGCGGTAGCCGTTCTTGGCCAGGTAGTCGCCCAGCAGGTCGCGGATGTCCGCGTCGTCGTCGACGATCAGGATATGGTCCTGGGTATCCATGACAGCATTTATAGCCGCTCGCGCGAGCCGCAAGGAACGGATTTGTAGCGTAGCGTAACAAGCTGACCGGACGCTACGCCGCGCTACAAAAAGCAAACCGGCCCGTTACGCCCGGGTGTTGCAATGGGAACCGTTGCAAAGTTCCCTATCAACCAACGGAGAGAAACATGAAACGCATCACCAAGATCGCACTCGGCGTCGGCGCGGCGCTGACGCTCGGGCTCGGCGCCGCGATGGTCAGCGCGCATCCCGAGGGCTACGGCTACGGCCCAGGCATGGGCTACGGGCCCGGCATGGGCTGGGGCGGCCACATGGGCGGCTACGGGCCGCAGGGCATGATGGGCAACGGCTACGGTCCGGGCATGGGCTGGGGCCCGGGACACATGCGCGGCTACGGCCCGCAGGGCATGGCGGGCTATGGAAACGGCTACGGCGCTCCCGGCGCCACCTTCGAGGACCGTTTGGGCGAGATGAAGGCCGCACTGAAGATCACCGCCGAGCAGGAACCGGCCTGGAAGGGCTATGCGGAACAGGTCAAGGCGCAGGCCGAGAGCATGCAGGCGTGGCACGCCACGATGTCGAATTCCGCCCAGCTGAGCGCGCCCGAGCGCCTTGCGCAGCGTGACGCGATGTTGAAGCAGCGCCTGTCCCAGCACGAAGCAATGACCGGCGCGTTCAACGAGCTGTACAAGACGCTCACGTCGGAGCAGCGCGCGATGGTGGACCAGGGCTTCCTCGCCATGGGCCCGGGGCCGCGCGGGCCGGGCGGGCGTTTCCGCTAGCCTAAACGGCGCCACACCGTCGCCAGCCAGGGCTGCTGCTCCCGCGGCAGCCCCGGCGGACGGTAGTAGTGCTCGAGCTCGGCGTACCCGGCCTGCGTCATGTATCGGCGCCACGATTGCAGGTCGTGGTAAGCGCCGTAGCGCCCGCGGCTCCAGCCTTCCTCGTTGTTGCCGCGCGGATTCGAGCTGAACAGCACTCCGCCCGGTTTGAGCGTGGCACGCAACTCGGCCAGCACGCGCGGCAGCTCCTGGCGCGGCACGTGAAACAAGACTGCGTTGGCGAACACGCCGTCGAACCTCGCCGGCGGCAGCTGCAGCGCGAGCAGGTCCTGCCGCCACACCTCGCAGCCGCTGTACTCGCGCGCCATCTGCGCGAAGCGCTCCGCTCCGTCCAGCCCCACGGCCGCATGACCGAGCCCGGCGAGCACCTTCAGGTCGCGACCCGGCCCGCAGCCGAGGTCGAGTATCGCGAACGGCGGCTCGCCTTCGATGTGGCGCAGCAGCGCCTCGATGTTCTGCGCCACGTCGTGTCCGCGCGTACCGTGCCAGAAATCCTGCGCGCGCTGGTTGTAATGCTCCAGCGTCAGCGCCACGATCCTGTCGAGGTCCCGGCGCTCGAGTTTCATCTCGCCCGGTGGCGGTCGAACCACTCGGCCCAGAACGGAAAGAGCCAGGCGGCGAGCCCCACCCACGCGACCGCCTGCCAGCTCGGCGGCGGCGGCCCGAGCAGGTTGCCGAGGTAGGCCAGGACCATGAACGCAACAAATGCGGGAAATGCGTAGCGCCCCACCGCGTCGGTCGCGCGCGTGGCCGATGCGTAGAGCCACACGCCGCCCGCGAACATCGCACCCTCGAGCAGCACGCTGGCCGGAATCGAGTCCCACAGCCCCAGCCCGAGCCTGAGCGCAGAGCCCGGATAAAGCGGCAGGTCGGGCCGGTGCACGACCGCGTCCAGGTACCAGTGGCTGAGCGCGACCAGCGCCACGACCACCGCTCCGGAGCGGTAGCGCGTCGCGCTCCAATAAAGCAGGCCGCACAGAACCGACCAGCCGGCGGCCGCGAGCAGGCTGTGCGAGATCGGGTAGCGCACGAACGCGAGCGGCGTGAGCGCCGTGTCGCCGGGCTCGATGCGCACCTGCTCCCAGCCGAGCAGCAGGAACGCCGGCCAGAGCAAATCGAGCAGCGACGTCGCAGCGACCAGAACCCCGAGCGAGACCCTGGGCGCGGCGCGCTTGGCGGCGAAGGCGACTGCGTAGTGTCCGACGAACATGACCTTGCGCGCGCCCCTTCAGGCCAGCCTGGCCCCGTTCTCCGCCAGCAGCGCCTGCAGCACCGAGCGATGGCAGCGCGATTCCTCGAGACAGTAGCAGCCCAGCGAAAAGTCCGCCCGATGCGACAGCGCGGCCAGCAGCGCGAGCGTCCTCGCGTTTTCCGCCGCCGCCATCTCCGCCCGGTACTTTTTCGCGAAGGCGTTCCAGTCGCGTTCGGTCTTCGCCTTCTTCGCCAGCCTGACCAGTTGCGGGCTCGGCGCCAGATTCGGATACCAGACGTCGTACCAGTTGTCTTTTGCGAACTTGCTCCTGGGCACGCCTCGCGGCGGGCGCCTGACCGTGCCGATGCGCAGGCCTTCCCCGGCAGACCTGGCAGTTCCCAGCCGAACTATTCGAACCGCCATCGTTGGCCTCCAAAGCGAGATTTGTGATTCTACGGCGCCCTTGGCGGGGCCGCCCCGGATTGGCACAATGCGCAATGCGTTTTCTAATCGTCGACGAGGCGCGCGAACCCCGCGCGGCGCTCGCGGCGCTGCTGCGCGAGCGCTGGCCGGATGCGGAAATAAGCAATTGGGCGCCGGATTCTCAGGGCAGCCCGCGCGAAGCGATCGCTCACGGCGACTATTCAGCGGTACTGCTTTCGGCTCCAAGCCGGAGCGACGCGGTGATCGCGATGGTGGCCGACATTTCCAGCGATGCCAGCTCGCCGCCGCTGCTGCTGCTGAGCGATGAGGGCGGCGAGACCCTGGCGGTAAAGGCGATCAAGGCCGGGGCGTCCGACTTTCTGCGGCGCGAGGGGCTCGACGCCTCGCGCCTGGCTCAGGCGGTGGTCGACGGCATGAGCGAGCGCGCCGCCATCGGCCGTGATGCCACGGGCAAGGAGCGCAAGCGCACCATTACGGTCAAGCTTGCCGCGCTGCGCGACGCGCACGCCGAGACCGGCGCGCCGCCGGTGGTGCCGGGCTACCGCGCGCTTCGCCTGATAGGCGAAGGCGGCTCGTCCCGGGTCTACCTGGCCGAGCGCGTGCACGATGGTATGACGCTGGTGCTGAAGGTGCTCGACCCGCGGCTGCGGGAAGACACCGTCTTCATGGCGCGCTTCGTGCAGGAGTACAAGCTTCTGGCGGCGCTGCATGACGAGCAAGTGGCGCAGATCTACGACCAGGGCTTCGCAGGCAGCCATCCCTACATTGCGATGGAATACCTGCCCGGGGGCGACCTGAAGACGAAGATGATCGAGGGCCTGCAGCCGCGCCAGGCCTTGCGCCTGCTGGGGCAGATCGCCAAAGCGCTCGATGCGATTCACCGCCACGGAATCGTGCACCGCGACCTCAAGCCGCAGAACATCCTGTTCCGCAGCGACGGGCTTCCGGTGATCGTGGATTTCGGCATGGCGCGCTCGATGGCGTCGGACATCACGCTCGCGCGCAGCGGCCAGCTCGTCGCCACCGCACGCTACCTGAGCCCCGAGCAGTGCCTCGGCCAGCCCGCCGACGCGCGCTCGGACATCTACAGCCTGGGGGTGATCTTCTACGAGATGCTGACCCGAAAGAAGCTGTATGCATCCTCGAGCGACCGGGAAATATTGCGCCAACACGTCAAGGGCGAGCCGCCGAAGCTCGCTCCGCCGCTGACCGGCTACCAGCGGGTGCTCGACCGCCTGCTCGCCAAGGACCCCGCGAAACGCTACCAGAGCGCGCGCGAGCTTTTCGCTAACATAGCGATATGAACCTCAATCCGGGCGAACAGCAGTACCTGGACCTGTTGGCCGAGCTGCTCGAGCTGGGGGCGCGCAAGTCCGACCGGACCGGCACCGGGACGCTGTCGCTGTTCGGCCGCCAAATGCGGTTCGCGCTGGGCGAGAGCTTTCCGCTGCTCACCACCAAGAAGCTGCATCTCAAGTCGATCGTCTTCGAGCTGCTGTGGTTCCTGCGCGGCGACACCAACGTCAAGTGGCTGCAGGAGCGCGGCGTGACGATCTGGGACGAGTGGGCCGACGCGCGGGGCGAGCTCGGCCCGGTCTACGGCTACCAGTGGCGTCACTGGAGGGCGCCCGACGGGCGCGAGATAGACCAGATTGCGCAGGTGGTCGAATCGATCCGGCGCAACCCCGATTCGCGCCGTCACATGGTCGTGGCCTGGAACCCGTCCGACGTCGACAAGATGGCGCTGCCGCCGTGCCACGCGCTGTTCCAGTTCTACGTCGCCCAGGGCAGACTGTCGTGCCAGATGTACCAGAGGAGCGCCGACGTGTTCCTCGGCGTTCCGTTCAACATAGCGTCTTATTCTCTGCTGACGCTGATGATGGCCCAAGTGACCGGACTCGCTCCCGGCGAGTTCGTGCTCGCCCTGGGCGACGTTCACCTGTATCTCAACCACCTCGAACAGGCGCGCGAGCAGCTTGCGCGCGCCCCGCGGGCCTTCCCGCGCATGCGGCTCTCGCCGCGCAAGGATCTGTTCGCCTTCTGCTACGAGGATTTCGCGCTCGAGGGCTACGATCCGCATCCTGCGATCAAGGCACCGATCGCCGTCTGATAATTTCCAACAGGAGTCCGCCATGAGCCTGCAAGCCGCTGCCCCGTGGGTATTCAACCTGTCCGACGAGCAGCAGGGAATCCGGCGCAAGCTGGGCGAGGGAATCAACACGCGCATCTTTCCCGGCGAGCACGTGATGCTCTCGGTCGTGCGCATCGAGCCGAACGCAAGCGGCACCGTGCACAGCCACCCGAACGAGCAATGGGGCGTGCTGCTGGAGGGAGAGTGCGTGCGCATTCAGGGCGGTGAGGAGCACCCGATGAAGGCGGGCGACTTCTGGCACACGCCCGGTGGGGTGGCGCACGGCATTCGCACCGGCGCCGCCGGCGCGACGGTGCTCGACATCTTCGCCCCGCCGCGGGAGGAGTACCGCAAGGCCGGCGAGGGCGTCGGGGGCTAGCCGAAAAAAAAAGAGGCTCGCCGGTAGGGGGAACCGGCGAACCCCGGGGGAGAAGAAGAGGACTAGGGTTTTATTGTTGTCGGGAGACTCCGTTACAGGTGCAGCTGCTGCAGCAGCTGCGCCAGGTACACCACCCCCGCGCCGGCGAAGACGTAGATCACCACGTCGGCGAGGCGGTTCTTCTGGTAGGCCGAAACCCACTCGCGGGTGAACCACGACAGCACCGCGAGCACCATCAGCGAGATCAGCGCGGCGGTCGCGGAGGTGAGGCCGGCGCCGAACAGCTGCACCAGCCAGCCCTCGGGCGCGATCATCCGGTACAGCGAACCGCCGACGCCGATCATGACCAGCGCCAGCACCATGAACCCGATCACCGCTTGAATCAGTACCCGATAATCCTGCTTGAACTGTTTGATGTCCTGAAGCATGACGCTCTCCGTTTGGTGAACCTTCCGACAACCGGATAAGTGTTGGCCCGCTCTATGCAGATGGGGTTAACAATCTCTGACGACACGTGGCCTACTGCAATCGCTGTGCCAGGGCGAAAAAACCTCGCCGTTACAGAAGGTTGCACGTCGCTCGTGAAAGAATTCTCGGCGCCGGAAGAGGGTCGAAACGTCTGCCGCAGGCGACGCCGATCGGCGCCATTTCGGCATGTGCCTGTTCCGACTCGCGTTTCGCTGTCGCCGGGCGGCGACGCTCGCTGCCCAAGCTAAGATCGCGGGGTGAAGCTCTCGGTCCTCGACCAATCCCCGGTCATCGGCACACTCGGCGCGCGGCGCGCGATCGAGGAAACGTTGGCGCTCGCGCGCCGCGCCGATGCGCTCGGCTATCAGCGCTACTGGCTGGCCGAGCACCACGCGATCGGCGCGCTCGCCGATCCCTGTCCCGAAGTGCTGCTGGCGCGCCTCGGCGCCGAGACCACGCGCATGCGCATCGGTAGCGGCGGCGTGCTGCTGCCCTACTACAGCGCGTTCAAGATGGCCGAAATCTTCCGCATGCTCGAGGCGCTGTATCCCGGGCGCGTCGATCTGGGCATCGGCCGCGCCCCTGGGGGCGACACCCGCACCGCGCAGGCGGTCGGCGGCGGCAGCTTCCCCGACGCGCGCAATTTCCCGCAGCAGGTGTGGGAGCTGGTCGGTCACCTCGACGGCAGCCTGCCCGACGATCATCCGTTCAAGCGCCTGCGGGCGCAGCCCGAAGGCGAAACGGCACCCCAGGTCTGGCTGCTCGGATCGTCGGACTACAGCGGCGCGCTCGCGGCGCAGCTAGGGCTGCGCTTCGCTTTCGCGCACTTCATCAACCCCCAGGGCGGCGACGCAGTGACGCGCGCCTACCGCGAGCAATTCCGGCCTTCGGCGCGCGAGCCGCAGCCGCAGGCGCTGGTATGCACTTTCGCGATCTGCGCCGAGAGCGACGTCGAAGCCGAGCGCCTCGCCGCTTCGATCGACCTGCGCCGGCTGCACATGGCGTTGAACCTGGACACGACGGTACCGCCTCTCGAGGAAGCGCTGCGACACGAGTACTCGGACGAGCAGCGGCGCTACGTCATGGGGCAGCGCGCCCGCGCGGTGATCGGCGGGCCCGCCAAGTGCCGGCGCGAGATCGAAGCGATGGCCGAGCGCTACGCGGCCGACGAAGTGATGCTGCTCACGATTACCGGCGACTATGCCTCGCGCCTGCGCTCCTACGAGCTGCTCGCGGACATGATCTAGCGCGCCCTCAGCGCACGCGCCAGAAAATCGGCCAGGTGCAGCGTCTCGCGCCGCGCGAGGTCCTCGACCTGCTCGCGGCAGGAAAAGCCGTCGGCAATCACCGCCTCGTCCGCGCCGGCAGCGCGCAGCGCGGGCAGCAACGCGAGCTCCGCGATGCGGCGCGAAGCCTCGTAGTGCTGCGGCTTGAAACCGAACGAGCCCGACATCCCGCAGCAGCCCGTGTCGGGCGCCGTCACCTCGACGCGGGCCGCGCGCAGCAGCGCCGCCTCGGCCCCGAGTCCGCCCAGCGCCTTGCGGTGGCAATGTCCGTGCAGCAGCGCACGGCCGCCGATCGCGGGGGGAGTCCAGCCGCGCGCGGCGAGCAGCTCGCCGAGCGACAGCGCCCGCTCGGCCAGGCGCGCGGCGCGCGCGTCGCCGGGCAGCAGCTGGACCAACTCGTCGCGAAACACCGACAGGCATCCCGGCTCCAGCACCACCAGCGGCGCGCCAGCATCGATGCGCGGCGCGAGCACGCCGAGCAGCGTCTCGAGCGAAGCGCGCGCGCGCTCGAGCATGCCGAAGTCGAAATACGGCCGGCCGCAGCAGATCCGCTCGCGCGGCACCTCGACCGCGCACCCCGCCGCTTCGAGCACCTCGACCGCCGCCAGCGCCGTGTCCGGTCGAAAGTGGTTGTTGAAGGTGTCGGCGAGCAGCACGACGCGATCGCCCTCGCCCGGTTTCGAACTGAACCGCGACTGAAACGTCCGCGACGCGAACCTCGGCAGGCTGCGTTGCGGCGCCACCCCGGCGATTCGCTTGGCGATCGAAGCCAGCCCCGGGGTCCGCGTCAGGAAGTTCGCCAGCCGGGGAACGCGCGCGGCCAGCGGGGCCCACTCGCCGATGCGCCCCATCGAATGCGCCTGGCGCGGACGGGCGTGCTTCTCGTAGTAGTGCGACAGGAACTCGGCCTTGTAGCTCGCCATGTCCGTGTGCGTCGGGCAGTCGCTGCGGCAGCCCTTGCAGGCGAGGCACCACTCGAGCGCCTCTTTCACCTCCTGGCTGTTCCAGCCGTCGACGATCACCTCGCCACGCAGCATCTCGTTCAGCAGCCGCGCGCGCCCGCGCGTGGAGTAGCGCTCCTCGCCGGTCGCGCGGTAGCTGGGGCACATCGTTCCGCCCGACGCGGCGCGGCACTTGCCCATGCCGATGCAATGCTCCGTGGCGCGCGCGAAGCCGTCGCCGACCTCGGACTTGAACGCGAGGCGGGTCGCGAGCGTCACCGGCCTGTAGGCGGGTCCCAGCCGCAGGTTCTGGTCGGCGCGGTATACCTCGCCCGCGGCGCTCACCAGCTTGCCCGGATTCATTCTGTCCGCGGGGTCCCAGATCGCCTTGAACTCGCGCAGCGCCGGCATCAGCTCGGGCCCGTACATCGCCGGCAGGAACTCGGCCTTGGCCTGGCCGTCGCCGTGCTCGCCGGAGAGCGAGCCGCCGTACTTCACCACCAGCGCCGCGGCCTCGCCCAGGAAGCGCCGCCAGTGCGCCACGCCCTCGGGCGTGCGCAGCTCGAAGGTGATGCGGGCGTGGATGCAGCCGTCGCCGAAGTGGCCGTAGAGCGAGGTGCGGTAGCCGTAGCGGTCGATCAAGGCCTGGAATTCGCGCAGATAGTCGCCCAGACGCAGCGGGTCGACCGCGGCATCCTCCCATCCCACCACCGGGTCCGGACCCCGGCCGCCCAGGTTGAGCGCGGTCGCCGAAGCGCCGGTCTCGCGCAGGGTCCACATGCGGGCGATCATGGCCTTGTCCTCGATCAGCCAGCGGCTGACGTCGCCGCGCTCGGCGAACTGCGCCTCGAGCGCGCGCGCCTGGGCAAGCGCCTGCGGCGGCGAATCGGCGCCGAACTCGCACATCAGCCAGGCCTTGCCCGCCGGCAGCAAGCCGACGTCGTCGAGCTTCAGGCGCCGCTCGCGCAGGCCGCCGATGATCTTCTCGTCGATCCCCTCGCACGCGATGGGCCGGGCGGCGAGGATCTGCGGCACCACGTCGCCCGCCTGGTAAATGTCCTGAAAACCGAGCACCAGCAGCGTTCGATGCTGCGGGCTTTGCACCAGCGTCGCTTCGGCAGCGAGCGTCAGCGCGCAGGTCCCTTCCGAGCCGACCAGCGCGCGCGCCACGTTGAAGCCGTTCTCCGGCAAGAGCTGATCCAGGTTGTAGCCCGAGACGCGGCGCCTGATCCTCGGGAAGCGGGCGCGGATCAGGTCGCCGTAGCGGTCCGCCAGCGCCTTGAGCCGCGCATAGATCTCGCCCCGGCGGCCGCCGGCGGCGACGATGCGCGCGACCTCCGCGTCGCTGGTCGGCCCGCACCAGAAGCGCGCGCCGTCGTAGGTCAGCACCTCGATGCGCTCGATGTTCTCGACCGTCTTGCCCGCCATCACCGAGTGCGGGCCGCAGGAATTGTTGCCGATCATCCCCCCGAGAGTGCAGCGCGAGTGGGTCGCCGGATCGGGGGCGAAGGTCAGCTGGTGCCGCTCGGCTGCGTCGCGCAGCGCGTCGCACACCGCACCCGGCTCGACCCGCGCGCGGCGCGCTTGCGGGTCCACGTCCAGCACCCGGTTGAGATACTTGGAGCAGTCGATCACCACCGCGACATTCACGCTCTGTCCGTTCTGGGCCGTGCCGCCGCCGCGCGCCAGGATCGGCACGCCGTGGGCGCGGCACACCGCCACCGCCGCGACGATGTCCTCGACCGAACGCGGCAGCACCACGCCGACCGGGACCTGGCGGTAATTCGACGCATCGGCGCTGTAGGCGGCCCGGGCGCCTGCGTCGAAGCGCACTTCGCCCGCGATCGCCCGCGCCAGATCCGTTTCGAGGCTCTTCGAAGGCGTCACTTCAGGGTCGCCGGGTCCAGCGTCGCGAGCACCGGCGGCAGCGGGCAATCGAGCGTCGCCGCCACCATGCGCGTCAGCTCCGCCTGCGCCAGGGTGATCACGCCGTCGGCGCTCGCCACCTCGAGACAGGCCTTGATCACGCGCGGCTTGGCCAGCGGCGCGAGCAGGCGCAGGCGTTCGAGCGCCGCGCCGATGCGGCCGGTCGAGAGCTCGGCCGCGGGCACAGGCTCGCGCACGTTGAGCGACAGGTACTCGGCGCCCTTGGCGTAAGCCTGCGCAGTGTCGGCGAGCGCCGCGTGCGCCACGAGCGAGAGCACGTCGCGCAGCTCGTCGTCGACCTCGCGCAGCGTGCGGTAACGGGTCGGAATCGGGTTGCCCGCGCCCTCGCGCAGCTGCTGCCGCAGCAGCGTCGTCAGCACGAATTCGGCCAGCGTCACTTTGCGGTCGGCCTCGACCACCTTCGCCACGTCGGCAACCAGGGCGTCGCGCTGCGGCTGCGGCAGCTGTCTCAGCGCCGGCAGCGCAATGCTGAGCAGCGGCAGCGCTTCGCCGCGGTCGAGCCGGCTGGTGTCGCCCCAGGCCTGCTCGGCCGCGCGCGCCGCGGCCTCCCCGCGCCGCGCGCGCAGCTCGCCCAGCTTCGCTGCGCGCGAGGCGTCGTCGCCGGCGATCGCGAGCGCGAACACCACGTCCTGCGCGCCGCCCGGGTCGGCCAGCCGGGCACGCAGCGCGGCCGGGATCGCCGCCAGCAGGCGCTGCGCGAAATCGACGTGCGCCGGGGTCGGATTGCCGACCGAGGCGGCGACCGCGGCGATCGCCGCCGTGCTGCGCGCGGCCTCGAGTCTTCGGTCCCCGCCGACCGTCTTGACCACGTTGCCGGCGTCGTCGAACACCGCCACGGGCTTCG
>CAWAVP010000023.1:0-35833 GCA_963785495.1 uncultured Planctomycetales bacterium
GATGTATTGCTGAGTGTGGTGCGGGAAACAAGAGCACGTTTCCAGAACGTGGCTTGGGCTTGGGCTGAAATAAGCAAGTCGATCAGGACAATCCACGCGACGCCGTATGCCGGGAAGGCCGTGTCAACTTTTCATCCGGGCAACAATCCAGCCGACGAAGTCGTCCAGCGGTTTGCGACGAATTCGCGGGCAATCCACTTGCGGGCGATCGTCGCTGACGACGGCAAGCACCGACGGATTCTGCAGGACCATGGCGCTCCTCCGATGCCCTCACGCCAGACTTCGATTTTGTCCCCCGCAGTTTCCGTATCACCTTCCACAAGGACCAGGTCGCAATGCGCATGCAGCGGTTCAAATGCCGCGTAACGCTCATCGTGAGGTGTTGTTGTCGGAGCCATCCAGAAGGCCGCATTCAGATCGGGCGACAGGATTCCGACAAAGGCTGCGCCCGCCTGACGGTGTCGATGCGAGTCTTTGCCGGGCGTGTCCAGTTCATGACGGTGATGCGTGTGTTTAATGGTGCCGACACGTAGACCGCGGCGACTGAGGATATCGACCAATTCAACAATCAACGTCGTTTTGCCGTGATTCTTGCGACCGATAATGTGCAGACGTTTCATTGCGCAGGTTTCCTTCATTGGGGTTTTCGGATACGCTGTGAGCGTTGTCAAATGAAATTCAGAAAGGCGGGAGCAATCATGGGTAGCGCACTCTTATATCGTTCGGCCGCCGTTCTTCGTTGCTTCGTCGTCGGCGGACTGCTGTTGGGTGCACTGGTTTGGGATGGAGCGGCGGTGCGCGTGACGGCTGCCACGCCGACTGCCACGGAATTCGCTCCGCTGAAATCACATCGCATCGTTTTCTTAGGCGATTCCAACACGCATGCCGGCTACTACATTACATGGCTCGAAGCCCAGTTGTGCGCGGCGGGCCTCGACCCGTGTCCCGAGTTGATCAACTTGGGCTTGCCTAGTGAGACCTGTAGCGGATTGTCAGAACCCGACCATCCCTTTCCGCGACCGAATGTTCATGAACGACTTTCGCGGGTCCTCAGGATGGCAAAACCTGATCTGGTGGTCGTCTGTTATGGCATGAATGACGGCATCTATTATCCGTTTGGTGACGATCGCTTCATGGCATATCAGGAAGGCATTCAGCAAATCGTCGACCAAGTTCATGCGGCCGGCGCAAAGATTATCTTGATGACGCCGCCTGCCTTCGATCCGCTGCCAATGCGCCGCGAAGGCAAGCTGCGAGGCGAGGGTGAGGATCGTTACGCTTGGTTCGCGGCGTACGCAGATTACGATCAGGTGCTGGAACGTTACTCACGCTGGATACTGGCCCAGAAAGACCGTGTGGACATGGTCATCGACATACACACGCCGCTGAACGATTTCCTGCAAGCGCAGCGTGCATCCAATCCCGACTACACGATGTCGGGCGATGGCGTCCACTTCAATCCGCAGGGACACATCGTAGTCGCGCGTGAGATCCTCAAGGCCTGGGGGGTCACTCCTAGGGAAGATCTGCCGGACGGTTTGTTACAGCTGGTGGCACAGCGTCAACAGGTGTTGCATGATGCTTGGCTGAGTCACGTTGGGCACCAACGTCCCGGGATGCAGGCCGGCTTGCCGCTTCCTCAAGCACAAGCCAAGGCCGAAGAGATTGACCGTCAGTTGCAGTCGCTGGGGATCAGCCCTTAATTGTAAGATCAGTCGGGCGACACTTCGTCAAACCGCCAGCTGGTGACGTAGTCCGGCGTGAAATCCGCGTCGGTGAGTTTCGCGCGGATCAAATCAATGGGAATCGCGTTTTCGCGTAACACCGCGTCGTGGAATTCGCGATTGGACATCTGTCCGGAGTCGACCAATTGGTGGTGCAAGGATTTTAGTTGCAGGCCGCCCAGCATGTATGCCGCTTGATATAGCGGGCCGTAACCGCCGCTGACCCAACGGCGACACCTCGGCTTCCGCAGCACTCCGCTCGTGCCCCACGCGGCTGACCAGGAATTCGACCATTTGCGAGGGCGATTGTTGATTCAGGTGAAAGCGGAGCGACAAACTGATGCGGGCACAGCGGTGCATCCTCCAGAACAACATGCCGATACGGTCCTCAGCCGTCCGTGGAAAGTCGAGGTCCCAGAGCAACATCTCCCAATACAGGGCCCAACCTTCCACCAGGAACGGCGTACGGAACTGTTGCCGATGCTGACGATACCGCTCCGACATAAAGCCCTGTAGATGGTGGCCCGGTATCAATTCATGCTGGACCGTGGCCCAGCAGAAATGAATATTGTTGCTTCGCAGACTCATCAGCTTTTCTTCGTGCGTCATGCTCTCAGTCGGGAACGACACGCTGATTACCTCGCCACCCGTGAAATATGGATTTACTCGTTGTCTCTCCGGCGACATCATGGCAATCCGCCAAGAGGTGCGGCAGAGGGCGGGAATTGTGACCAGATCGTGTTCATCCAGAAATCGAATGGCGGCCAACGCTTGTTGCCGGATTAGCTCTGGCTGTTCGCCCGGTGCCACGTGCTGATCCTTGACGTGTTCCAGAGCCCGTCGCCAGTCATCGCCATATCCCAATTCATGAGCAGCTTTGAGCAATTCGGCTTCGCACCAAGCGAATTCGCGATCCGCGATGTCGATCAGTTCATCCGGCGTGTAGCAAATCATTTCGTAGGTTAGTTCACGTTGCAGCGCATCGTTGCCGATGGGATCGCCGACAATCGCATCTGCATCATTCCCAACGACCGCCTCACGTAGCTGTTTCTCGTACTTCTCGAGGGCGGCTTCCACAGTCCGATAGGGAGTCGTGACCCACCAGGTGAAGTCGGGATCGTATCCGGCGTACATTTCGAACCAGTCTCTTAGGTCCCCGCGCAACGCCGCGAGTCGCTGCAGCGCTCGGTTCACCAACGGCTTGCTCACCGTCTCGGCGGCCGTTGACCCTTGTTTCGTCGCGGCCTCAACGTCTCGCGCAAGCAAACTTAACTGCTCCGCCGTCTCGCGACTTGCCACCGGCTGCATGGCTTGTTGTGCCTCCAGCAGTCGCACAATGGCCGGGGCAAACGGCAACAGTCCCGACAGTTCCGCGTCACGCTGTCCACGAAAGTCGAGTTGATCGAGCTCGTGAACCAGCTCATTGCGTAGCAAGATGTAGTCGACTCGGTCATCCTGATTCAGTTGTGAAAAGTCGACTCGAGCCAAACGTGTTTGCCATTGCTTCAGGAAATCTCGCACCAGCTCACGGCTCGTCGGCGACATGGGAACGCGTGACCTGCGTCGCAGCAAACGATAGTCCGTGGCGAATCGATCGATGATCGACCGTAGCGGCGACAGGCTGGGGTCCATGTCGATGGTCATCAGTTCCAGAGGTGCGTCGGACGTTGTAGCTTGTGCCCTTTCCGACGCCTCGCTCCATAGGGGTCCGCCCAGCCAGGCGATGACTAGCGTGCACATGACGCCTCGCAGGTATCCTCGGGTTGTCATTCAAACGGCTCCTCGATGGGTCGACTTATGTCAAAATCACGGTAGTATCGCTTCCGCTGCGGCCGGTTTGAACGCCGCCTGAATCGTCGTAGAATGTCGACGGCTCGATCGAACAAGAACAGGACGACAGCGGGAAGGTGAGGTGGATGAACACGCAGCAGCCCATTGTATCGTGGATTGTCGCGGGTGTGGTGATTTGTAGTGGCGTCATGAGCGAACGGGCTCGCGGGCCCAGTCCGCTTCGAGCGCGCGAGTTCGGTTTGTTGTACAGGACGAGCACCGGACCGAATTGCCGTGTCGTATCCACGTTTGGAATGCGGCGAATGTGCCGCAGCGAGCAGCTCACTTGCCGTTCTGGTACGACCATTTTGTCTGCCCGGGCCGCGCGGAAATCACACTACCTGCGGGCCGCTACCGCTACCTGATCGACCGCGGTCCCGAATACCGCCAGCAACGGGGTGAGTTTTCGGTAGTCGGTGATCGCCCATTGGAAATCGAGCACACACTTGCGCGGTTGACCGATTTACGGCAACAGGGATGGTACTCGGCCGATCTTCACGTGCACCGTCCTGTCGAACAGATCGAGCTGCTGATGCAGGCCGAGGATCTGGATGTGGCACCGGTGATCACCTGGTGGAACACGCGTAATCTTTGGGCCGACCGCGCATTGCCGACGCACACTTGGCAGTCCACGTCCGACGGCCGCTGGTTTAGTCCGACTGCCGGAGAAGACGAGCGGGAAGGGGGCGCCCTGCTATATTTCGGTCTGCGAACGCCAATCGAAATTGCGACGGACGATCGTGAGTATCCTTCGCCGATGGTGTTCGTCGACGAAGCTCGCCAACGGCAGTCCGACGTGTGGATCGACATCGAAAAGCCGTTTTGGTGGGATGTACCCGTCTGGTTAGCAAGTGGAAAGATGCAGTCCATTGGACTCGCCAATAACCACATGTGCCGCGATCAAATGCTGGCCAACGAAGCCTGGGGTAAGTCACGCGACATCGACCGATGGCCGGACCCTCTGGGAAACGGCTGGTGGACGCAGGAGATCTACTATCATGTGTTGAATGCCGGATTGCGTTTGCCCCCGTCGGCCGGTAGTGCGTCAGGCGTTTTGCCCAACCCCGTCGGCTACAACCGAGTCTACGTACAGCTGGATCAGGCATTGACGCCCTCGGCCTGGTGGCGCGGTCTGAAACAGGGACGATGTTTTGTGACGAATGGACCTCTGTTGATTTGCCAGGTGAATCGCCAGTGGCCCGGCAGCGAACTGAACCGCCCGATCGATGGTATCGCGACCGTCGCCTTGGAAATTCAATTGATAACTCGCGATCCCATTGCGCAGACTAGAAGTGATTCAAAACGGTCGTGTCGTACGGCAGTTGGAGGTGACGGCCGCCGAGCGACAACAGGTGGCTTGCGAACTATCCCTTGCGGAAAACGGCTGGATTCTGGTGCGGGCCGTGGCCGACAATCCAGAAACCTTCCGGTTTGCGTCAACCGCTCCGTTCTTCGTCTCGTCCGGAGACCAGCCGCCGCGAATTAGCCGCCGCGCGGTCGCCTTTTTTCAAGATTGGCTGGAACAGCGAATCGGGCGGATCCAAGAGACCGTGAATGACCCGCAACGGCGTCAAGCCGTGTTGCAGGTCCACGAAATAGCACGTGAGTTTTGGCGGCAACGGGCACTGGCGGCAAACGCAGACTGACGGCTCCACGAGCAGCGGTGTCCAAAACCTGTTGGATGAGTGAATATTTCGTTGCGGAGACCGTTAGGGTTTGGCAACCGTGGGATGACGGTAATCGGCTAAAGTCTGGCCACATTGGTTACGAGCATATCGTTTAGGAAGGACCCTACGGCGTGTCGACTGCCTTGCCTCCCGGCCCACGTGTGACGCCACTTCGTCAGTTGTACCAGTGGTCCGTCCGCCCGCTGGAGATGCTGGACGAGTGCCAACGACGCTTCGGCGACATATTTACGATCCGCCTAGCCGGCTACGGCACGATCGTCATGTTGACGTCGCCGGATCTAATTCGGGACGTGTTTCGCGGTGACCCCCACGTGCTACATTCGGGCGAGGCCAACGAATTCCTGGCGCTGACTGTGGGCCGAAATTCGATCCTGGTCTTAGACGACGAGCCTCATCGTCAACAACGCCAGGTTCAATTGCCTGCGTTCAAGGGCGAGCGGATGCGATCGTTCTTTCAGGCGCTGGTCCAACGCACTCAGCGGCACATCAACCGCTGGCCGGAACAGAGGCCTTTTGCCATCGATGAGTCGATGCGAGATATCACGCTGGGTGTGATTCTGGAAGCGACGCTGGGCTTGACAGACGGCCCAGAATTCGACGATTTGGCCCGGCGGCTCAAGAGCTTTTTGGCACTGGGGGCGACACGTTGGGCTCTGTTCTTGACGAAGATTGCACAACACACGCGGCTCTTCGAGCTGCCAATGCTACCCTACGCACGCCAGCTGCGCGCTATTGATGCTCGGCTGTTTTCGCTGCTTGGAGACCGGCGAGCGCTGTTGGCTCGCTCAGTCGTTGCGATCGCCGAAGACCACGACATCTTGGATGACCTCTTGGCCGCTCGTTACGAAAACGGCAACATGCTGACGGATCAGGAAGTCCGTGACGCGATCATGACGACACTGCTGGCGGGCCACGAGACGACGGCCACTGCGCTGTCGTGGGCCTTCGAACAAATCTTGGGTCATCCAGAAGTGGAGCAGCGACTGCGCAGAACTCCAGTCGGTGACCGAGGGCGAACGATTACGAGTCGATCACCTTCCGCGGCTGGAGTACTTGGATGCCGTGATCAAGGAAGTTTTGCGCTATCGCGTGGTCGTGCCGTTTGTCACACGGCTGCTCAAACAACCCATGAACCTGGGCGGATATCAATTTCCAGCCGGTGTGCAATTGGCGCCGTGTATCCATTTGGTTCATCGGCGAGCGGATGTGTACGCGTGTCCCGATGTGTTTCGGCCGGAACGTTTTCTGGAGCGGCGCTACACGCCGTACGAATGGTTGCCATTCGGCGGTGGACATCGTCTTTGCCTGGGAATGCAGTTCGCATTGTTTGAAATGCGCGTTGTCCTGGCCGAGATTCTAGGGCAGGTGCGGCTCGAGCGTCCCGCCGACGCCGTATCCCATGTCAGTCGCAGGGGAATCGTCCTTGCCCCGTCCGATGGCACCCGTGTATGTCTAACCTCGTCCCTCGGGCGACATCGCGATGTTAACGGTGCGTGATGCATCGCGTTGTCCTGGAACGTGTGCGGAAAACCGCCCTCGGCTGGTCTGCGGCCACTGTCGGCGGGAGAGAGATGCAATTGTGGGGCTGGTTTCGCGGAAAAAATCTGGCTCTGTACGCTCTGGCAGGTTAGAACAGGGATCTTGCACCGGCGAGTCATCTCGACGCGGGATCGGCGAAAGGGTAGCGTGCGGCTGCCCGGATTGCGGCGTCCCCCCGGGCGTGAGTGTGCGGTAGATTGCTTTGTTTGAAAACCATAGGGTGACAATCGATATGGGACATGGGATCAGTACGCGCGGGTGGTGGCGAAACGTTGATCGACGCGAGCGTCGTTGGGGGCATCGAGAGCGCGGGCGGCGCACGACCGAACTGGAGCTATTGGAGTCACGGGCGCTGCTGGCCGCGGATCCGGTGATTGCCGAGTTTCAGGCGGAGAATCTTACCACGCTCGCGGATCAGGACGGAGATTGGTCGGACTGGATCGAGGTCGCGAACCCGGACACGCAAGCGATATCGTTGAGTGGCTGGTATTTGACCGACGACGCGTCGGTGTTGACGAAATGGCAGTTCCCCGATGTGACGTTGGACGCCGGGCAGCACCTCACCGTGTTTGCCTCCGGCAAGGACCGACGCGAGGCGGGCAGCGAATTGCATACGAATTTCCGTCTCTCGGCGACCGGAGAGTATTTGGCTCTGGTGCGTCCAGATGGAACGAGCATCGCGCACTCGTACGACACGTATCCCGCACAATTTGAAGACCAGTCTTATGGCCTCGCCACTGGCCGAGACATCAGCCAGTTCATTGCCGACACCGCGCCGGTGCGGGCCTATGTGCCGACCGACGACACGCTGGGACTCGATTGGACCCAACCGGCGTTTGACGATAGCGCGTGGCAGAGCGGTAATCTGGGCGCCGGGTTCGAGGTTTTGCAGTCGGGCGGCAAGGTGCGCGACGACTTTGATAGCGATCTGAGTGCCGAGTGGACCGTGGATCGACCCGAGACCAGTAAGTCGACGGTCCGTGTTGCCGCAGGGAAGCTCGTTTTGAATGTGCCGACGGGGCAGGACCTTGTTGAGCCCAACGACGAGGATCCGGACGCCGAGCCTTTGCGCGGCGACGCACCTCTGGTATATCGGTCGCTACCGGGTGACGATCCGGCAGATTGGGAAGTCATCACCGAAATCAACCAGGCGGCCGCGGATCGCGGTGCGGCGGGCATCGCGGTGTTTGATGCCGCAACTGGGAAACCATCGGTTCAAGTCGAGTACAGCAGTCGGATTTCATTCCGCATTGTGGTTAATGACGATGCGCTGGTTTCGAAAGTTAGTCTCAGCCGTGATCATTATTTTTTACGGCTAGTGCGCGACGGTCTGGCCAGCAGTTGGTACGGCTACTACAAGTTGGCTGAGGCCGACGACTGGACGCTAATCGGGGTCGTAGACGACTCGACGACGCCGGGCGATGGTGGTGTGCCGTTCATCAGCCAGCCTCGGCCCGCGCTCTACGCTCGGACTCCCAGTTCGACGATGACGGCGCAATTCGAATCGATTGACATTGTTGTACCGGATCAGCGACCTGTGTACGGGCCGATGGTGGGAGCCGATGTGCAGGCCGAAATGTTGGACCACAACAGTTCCGTTTATCTACGGGTACCGTTCGATGTTGGTGGTGATGCAACGCGATTCGACGAAATGTCATTGTTGACTCGCTTTGACGATGGATTCCAGGCATATCTGAACGGGACGCCCGTCGCCTCTCACAACGTGCCGGTCGATCCCGTCTGGAACTCCTCGGCCGCAGGCAGCTATGGAGCGGTTAGTGGCCGATTGCCGGCACGACAATACACGTTGGACGGATTCACCAACTTGCTGCGCCCAGGGACGAATGTCCTGGCAGTTCACGGCATGAATGTAGCACCGGACGACCCCGATTTTTATTTCGACGCAACGCTTAGTGGCGCGGAGATCCTGCATCAAACGGCGCAGTATTTTGCCACGCCAACTCCCGGCGCACCGAACCAAGCCGCTGCCACGCCGCCGCCGCAAATCCTGGGCGAAGATGGATTGTTTTTTGACAGCACGTCAGTCCAGATTGTGATGGACGAACCAAACCCCCTATTTCAGATTCGCTACACCATCGATGGAAGCGAACCCACGATCGCATCGACGTTGTACACCGAGCCCGTCGTGTTGACCGAGAGTGCGATGCTGCAGGCGCGTATCTTTGACACGTCGCTCAGCTCCCCCTTGGATCCGGGACCCGTGGTCGCCGCGACATACATTGCTGTCGCCAATGAGCTGAAAGACCGCACATCGGACATTCCGCTGATGATCCTGGACACGCTGGGACAGAGCATCCCAGGTAGCAGTTCGACCACGTTGGCTTCGGTCAATGTACTGGCACTGGACGTGAGCAAAGCCACCGGTCGCTCGTCGTTCAATGGCGGAATTGTCGATTACCTAGGCCGCGGCGGGATTCGCGACCGAGGCTCCAGCACGGCAGGGCAACAAAAGCCCAACCTGGCCTTTGAAACCTGGGGTGCCGATGGCACGACGGACGACGACGACCAAGACGTCGCGCTGTTGGGCTTCGGGGCCGAAAGCGATTGGGTGTTGCATGCGCCCTTCAGTTTCGATCCCGCGCTCATTCGCAATCAACTGGCCTACGGCATGGCCAATGCCATCGGCCGTTGGGCTCCCGGGACCCGTGTCGTGGAAGTTTACCTGAATCGTCGTCGCGATGGGGTTGTCGGCGAAGATGACTACGCCGGTGTCTACGTGTTGACCGAGCGGATCAAACAGGGTCCGGATCGTGTCGACATTACCAAAATCAGCCAAGTGGACACTCAGGAACCGGAAATCAGCGGTGGCTATATCTGGAAGATCGACCGTGAGGATCCCAGTGAGCCCAGCTTTTCAGCGGGTGGCGCGAATCTGAATTGGGTGGAACCGAAGAGTCCGGTCAGCCGCACCGCCAGTGAGGATCAAAAGGCGACTCCTGAACAGCAGGCCTGGGTGGTCGACTATTTCAACAAGTTCCGCGATGCCAGTCGCAATCCGGATATCAGTGACCCGGAAGGCTATTCGAAGTATATCGATGTCGGCTCCTGGATCGATCATCACCTGATCAGTGTCTTGGGCGACAACGTCGACGCACTGAATTTGAGCACGTATCTATTTAAGGATCGCGGTAAGAAAATTGAATTCGGTCCTCAGTGGGACTTTGATCGTTCTATGGAATCGCGCGACGATCGCGACAACGATCCGTTCAAGTGGGGTGGCTCCGGCGGCACCAACTTCTTTGGGTCCAATTACTGGAGCCGGTTATTCACGGATCCAGGCTTTTGGCAAGCCTACATTGATCGTTGGACCGAGCTGCGTCGCGGCGAGCTGAGTGACGATTCTTTAAACGCGATGATCGATATGTACGCCGGGCAGGTCGAGGAATCGCAAGAGCGAAACAATGCAAAATGGGCAGCGAGTCGAGGCCGCACTTCCAGCGCTTACAATTCCGGGAAACTCGACGGGACCTGGAGGGGCGAGGTGGAACATCTGCGCAGTTGGCTGCTGGATCGAGCGCACTTCATGGATAGTAATTTCGCGCAGCCTCCCACCCTGTTCGTGGACGATCAGGCAGTTCCGGTCGGCGGTATGCACGTGAATGCGGGGGAAACCGTACGTCTGGAAGGACCCCAGCTGGCCTATTATGTCGACACAGAATTCATCTCGTCGGAAGTGGGTGAGGTCACGGCACGCTATTTCTCGCCCAGCGACGACGCCTTGGGCACCGACTGGGCTCAGCCATCGTTTGACGATAGCAATTGGGCCAGCGGACCCTTGGGATTGGGATACGATTCCGGTGATGACTATTCACCAATGATTCGTACCGAAGCGGCGCCGGCGCCGGACGGGACCACGATTTTGTTGCGTGTTCCTTTCCAGCTCGACAACCTGGATGATGCCGAGAATCTGTTCCTACGCATGCGTTTTGACGACGGCTATGTCGCGTATCTGAACGGCACGGAAGTCGCCAGCCGCAACTTGCGTGATACCGATCTGACCTGGGATTCTCGCGCTTCCTCACGCCGTGATGTTGAAGGCGTCTTGTTTGACGACATGGATATTACGGAATACCGCGACCTGCTTAACGTAGGTGACAATGTGTTGGGCATTCGCCTAATCAATGCCACGCCCAGCAGCAACGATATTTTCGTGCAACCCGCCTTGGTGAGTCGCCGAGAGGGATTTGGCATTTCACCTGTGGGGGATGTGTATTATACGACCGACGGTACCGACCCACGTGGAGCCGATGGGAATCCCGTTCCGTCAGCCGTACTGGCCCCACGGGGGACGCAGATAACAATTGCCGCCAACACGAAGATTATTGCCCGCAATTTCGACGAAACGACCGACCGCGGCACGGAAAGTCGCGTCGTGCGAACCAACTGGAGTGCTCCGGTTGAGTATAACTTCGTCACCGATACGCCCAGGTTGGTGATTTCGGAGGTCAACTACAATCCGGCGGGCGTCACCGATACCGAAGCGCAAGCAGGATTCACGCGACAGGATTTCGAGTTTGTCGAGATCTACAATGCCGGAACGACCACGGCGGACCTGCAGGGCGTGGCGCTGAGCGACGGAGTGCAATTTGACTTCTACGGTTCGGCGATCGAAGCTCTGGCACCCGGCCAGTTCGCGCTGGTTGTGGCCAATCAACAGGCCTTTCAGGCACGTTACGGTAATGGGTTGCCGATTGCCGGCCAGTTTGAGGGCAATCTAAGCGATTCGGGCGAGGACCTGGATTTGGTGGACGGCGTGGGCCAGACGCTGTCCACCGTCAACTATCGAGACAGTGACCTGTGGGGCGTCGCCGCGGATGGCGTGGGGGCCACCTTAGAACTCGTGAATCCCCGCCAGGTCAGGCCGGAGGCCCAAAACAAGTGGTATAGCTGGGATAGTAGTAGCCTTCCCGGTGGCACACCCGGCAGGGCCGCCGAACCGGCGACGGGAATTGTGATCAACGAGGTCTTGGCTCGCACGTCACAGCCGGTCAATCAGCCGGATTCGATCGAGCTGTTGAACACGTCCAGTCAGCCGATCGAGATTGGTGGATGGTACCTGAGCGACGACGTCGGACGGCTAAATAAGTACCAGATTCCCGCCGGCACCACGTTGCGCCCGGGCAGTACTTGGTCTTTGACGAAAGCCAGTTTAACGCGGACCCGCCACCGCCCGGTTCGCAAAGTTTCGCACTCGACGGCGAGCAGGGCGAGAGTGTGTGGTTGGTGCAATTGGACGGCAATGGAAACGTCGTCCGCTTCGTCGATGATGTGCACTTCGATTCGACGCCCAACGGCGAATCCTTAGGCGTGCTGCCGACCAGCCGTGGGCAGCTTGTGCCGCTGACACGCACCTCGCTGGGTTCGGCCAACGACGCGGGACGAGTTGGGCCGTTGATCATCAGCGAAATCCAATACAATCCCACGGTATCCGCCGAGGCCTTGGCGGAAGATCCAACGCTAGAAACGAGCGATTTAGAGTTTGTGGAGATCCATAATCCCACGGCAGCGGCAGCCGACTTGACCGGTTGGCGGTTGCGCGGTGGTGTGGACTACAACTTTGAACCCGGCACGATGTTAGCGTCGAATGGCACACTCGTCGTGATGAAGTTCGACCCTAGTGACCCGGAAAACGTGAACCAGCTAAGGGCGTTTCGAGCTCACTATCACATCGACGCGCAGGTGAAATTGGTGGGTGGCTATGCGGGATTGTTGAACAACAGCGACGACCGTGTCGTCTTGTTGCGCCCCGAGGCACTTTCAGCTGACCCCGCGGATGTAATCTACACCGCCGATGACGAAGTGCTCTATGACGATCTGCGGCCATGGCCCGTCGGAGCCGACGGCAGAGGCGGCAGCCTGCAGCGGCACGTGCCAGCCCAAGTGGGGGTCGATGGGGCCGCCTGGTTTGCAGCACCGGGGACGCCGGGAACGGTCCTGCCAACGCTGCCGGGCGATTTCGATGGCGACAACCTCGTGGCCGCGAATGATATCGACTTACTGAACGAACGTTTGCGAATTGCCGACAACGATCTGGCCTTCGATCTGAATGGCGATGGCCAAGTGAGTCTGTCCGATCGCGATCTGCTGATTTTTTCGATCCTCGGTTCGACCTATGGCGATACCAACCTGGATGGTCGGTTCAATTCGGGTGACTTCGTCAGTGTCTTTGCGATCGGCAAGTATGAGGACACGACGCCGGGCAACGCCGGCTGGAGTGACGGTGACTGGAACGGCGATGGGGACTTTACGACGTCGGATCTGGTCTACGTATTTCAAGTAGGCGGCTACGTTGTTGATAGTGTCGATGCCACGCGGTTGCCTGCCCCTCGCGAACTTGTAGATCGACCCCATCTTTCGGATCAGGCCGCCGCGGTCGATGCCGCACTACAGGATGAGTTCCTGAAGGACGATATCGCGGGCTTCCTTGTTTAGTCTCGTAGACCGTGACGAGTCCGCCACAGGGGACACCTTGAACTCGGGAGCATGGAGTCGCAGGTGGCGACGCGCCGAGCAGGGCCGAGACTACGTCGGCAGATCGCCTAGCTGTACGAGCTGCTTGCCGATATTGGCGCCTTGCATCATTTCCATAAAGGCCACCGGCGCGTTTTCAATGCCCCGCGTAATCCGCTCACGATACTTCAGTTTGCCAGCTACGAACCATTCGGTTAATTGCGACATCGCTTCGCGATAGCGAGGGGCATAGTCGGTGACCAGAAACCCCCGGATCGTCGCTCGCTTGACAATCAGGTGCCACAGTAAACGTGGGCCTTGCTCCGTTTGAGCAGCGTTATACTGAGAAATCTGACCGCAAATCGCCATCCGCGCATACCGGCGCAGGCAGGGAAAGACCGCGTCGCTCACGGGGCCTCCCACGTTGTCAAAGTACACATCGACGCCGTCCGGGCACAGCTCCTTGTACGCGGCCAGGTAGTCGCTGGTAGTCTTGTAATTGAAGCCTGCGTCGAAGCCTAGCTCGCTCACGACGTAGTCGATCTTCTTGTCCGAGCCGGCAATTCCAATTGTCCGGCAACCGGTTAACTTGGCCAATTGACCTACGACCGAACCGACCGCTCCGGCCGCTGCCGACACGACAACGGTTTCGCCCGCCTGGGGCCGGCAGACGTCGAACAGGCCAAAATAGGCGGTCAAACCGGGCATCCCCAGCACATGCAGGGCGGTTGAGATGGGGGCGAGTTGCGGGTCAAGGCGGCGCACACCTTGTCCGCTGCTGACCGCGTATTCCTGCCAACCAAACATGCCGGCGACGAAGCAGCCGACCGGAAAACGATCGTGCCGCGAGGCCATCACCCGGCCCACGCATTCACCCACGATGGTGTCGCCCAGACCGATCGGCGCAGCATGCGATTCCGCATCGCTCATCCGGCCACGCATGTACGGGTCGACCGACAAATAGATTCCCCGTACCAGGAATTCTCCTTCGCCCGGTTCGGGGATCGGCGATTCCACCAAACGGAAATCGGATTGTCGAGGAAAACCCTTGGGCCTCGCAGCCAATGTGATTTGACGATTCATGGTCGACAGCTAGGATCCACGTAAAGGGGGGGATATCGACAAGACCTGGCAAAGATTCTAACGTACGAGCCAGCCGTGGTCGATCTTCAGGGATCGCCGGGACAAACGGGCGGTCGGTGCCACGTCCGGTCGGCGGCCGCCGTGCTCGATGTCACCGGCGCTCCACGCGTTGGCTCCTTGTGACGCCATAACTCCGAATGCGACGCGACAGCTTTGTGTGAGCCGTCCTACTTCAACCGTGATGCCGGCATGAATCCTCCCGTTCACCAGATTGCCATTCCGAATCCATTCTTCGAGGGGCGAAATCGGGTGTACGTGATCGCGGCCGACCCGGTGACGTTGATCGATACCGGCGTAGCGACCCACAAGGCATTCGAGGCTTTGGAGGCGGGACTGAACCAGCACGGGCTGCGCGTGCATGATATCCGTCGCGTCGTGCTGACGCACAAACATATCGACCATCTGGGAAATGCCTGGCGAATTCAACAGCAAAGCGGGGCGGAGATATGGATCCACGAAAGCGAATGCCACGCCGTGACGCATGTCGACCCGCAGGGCCTCGAGTTTGTCGAAGCGGTGGTCAGTCGCTTGCGAGAATGGCGTGCTCCGCTGCGAGTGCATTCCGAGTCGTTTTTGCGGGTGATGCCCCATTGGGAAATTGAAGCGGCAGAAGTCCACGCCCTGACCGATGGCCAACAGCTGGACTTCGAGGACGATTCGATGGAAGTGATCCACACGCCGGGCCACACGGTAGGGTCCATCTGCCTAGCGTATGGCCCAGGGTTGTTTACTGGGGATCACGTGTTGCCGACCATTTCGCCGAACGTCGGTGGGGGCGATTTGCGTCACCGGGGCCTGCTGGGCCAATTCTTCGCGTCACTGGAGCGCATTAAGCATTACGCCGATGGGCGGACTGTCTTTCCGGGCCACGGCATGCCGTTCACGACGCTGTCGTCGCGATGTGACGAGTTGATCGAGCACCACCACCAGCGGTTGGAGCAGATACGGGCGGTGCTGCAAGAGCGACCGATGACCGTTTTTCAATTGGCCCAACGCTTGTTTGGCGAGATGGACGATTTCCACGTCGTGCTGGGATGCGCCGAGGCTCAGGCGCAGCCTGGAGTGGCTCAGTGATCACCACCAGGTCAAGGGCTCGGCGGAGACTGGACAATTCTGCTTGGCCTGAATGCGAAAACGCAAGCGTCGGGTCGAGGCCGAGTCGCCCGTACACCGGTCCGGTCGGAACACGAGTGGCGATGACGGGGTGTTGGGTTGGCGCCGTGTTTCTCCCTGGCGGATTTTGCGGTACGATGCGTCTTCGGCGGTAGGGGATTGCCGACAGCAGTGGGTTTTAGCGAGGAAGATGTTGCGATGAGTGATGGCAAGGTGCGGGGCGTCGTGCATGTAATCGAAGACACGAAGACTTACGGGCAAAAGGGGTTCCGCAAACGTCTGGTCGTGCTAGAGCAGGACAAACAGCGGTTTGTGAACTATGTACCGCTGGAGTTCACCAACGATAGTTGTGATGCGGTCGATTCACTGAACGTAGGCGATGAAGTCGAAGTGGCGTTCCGCTTGAACGGCCGCAAATGGCAAAAGGATCCCAACAGCGAGGTAAAGTTCTTTGTGAATGCCGAGGCGACAAATTTCAAAGTACTCGATGGCAAGTCCCCGGCCGAAAGCGGTGCGGTCAATGACGAATTGGCCGAAGCGGCCTACGACGACGATGACGTACCGTTCTAACATCCCGGCCGCTCGAATGGGGGCCGTCGCATCGCCAAAGGACGTCGGCGAACAACCGAGGAGAGTGACCAGCATGTCGCGGAAATGTGACCGTCGGTGTTTTCTCGCCAGTACCTCCGGATGGGTGGCTGCCTACGCTTTGCCAACCGCATACGGGCAAGAAGGACCCGTCGTACAGAATCCGCGGGCGATACACCGCGATGACCGCTACCAACCGGCGTGGGACGAGCAGTTCGAGCTGACCGTGGGCCCGGAAAGCGCCGACCTGGTAGGCAAGGACGACAAGGTGATCCAGGCTGCGGTTGACTATGTGGCACGCATGGGCGGTGGTACCGTAAAGATTTTGCCAGGGCAATACACGCTGCGCAATAGCGTCTTCTTGCCATCTGGGATTCGCATCCAAGGTAGCGGCGCCGAAACCATAATCTCCAAGATCGCGTCGCAAACCGTTCCTGTGGCCGACGATTCCGATTGGTTCGACCAAGAAGTAACCCTTGCTTCCGCCGCTGACTTTCGTGTAGGCGATGGTGTCGTGTTGCAGGCGGAGAACCCACACGACAATGCTAAGAACGTCATTAAACGCACGGTTGTGGCGAAGGCCGGCAATCGCCTAAAGCTCAACAACGGGCTACTGCGCAACCTGTGGCTCTCCGGCAAACCGACGTGCACGTCCGTGTTTCCGTTATTCACGAGTGAGTCAACGGAAGATGTCGTGATTGAGCAATTGACGCTCGACGGGAACCGCGAGAACAATGCCTATTTGGACGGCAATTACACGGGATGTATTTTTCTCCAGTATTGTCGTCGATACCAGCTTCGCAAAGTGACCGCCCGCAATTACAACGGTGATGGGATCAGTTTTCAAGTTTGCCATGATGTGACAGTGGAGGAGTGCCATTGCCATGACAATGCCGATCTGGGGGTGCATCCTGGTTCAGGGTCGCAGCGACCACGCATCTTGCGAAACCGTTTGGAACGCAATCGGATCGGTTTGTTCTGGTGCTGGGGCGTCAAGTTCGGTTTGGCGACGGGGAACCATATCGACGCCAATGGTGACTACGGGATCTCGATTGGGCACAACGACAACGATAATGTGATGCGCGACAACGAGGTGCTCAACAGTGGCAAGGTTGGGATCCTGTTTCGCGACGACGCGCGCGGGAAGGATTTCTGGGCAAATGGCAACACGGTTGAGCGAAACCGGATCGTCAACAGCGGCGGCATCGACGGAATTGCCATTGATGTACAGGGACGGACCAAAGAAGTGGCGATATCTAGCAATGAGATTCGTGACGAGCGGGGCCCGAGCAGTCGTATCGGCATCCGTATCGGCGCGGAAGCCGGTCCCGTCCACCTGGTCGACAACCGTTTTGTCGGAATTCCCCGCCCAGTTCAAGATCTACGTGCCGGCTACTGAGTCCGCTAGTGCCGCGCGTCCCTTCTCCCGCCGGAAAAAGGTGGCCGCAGGCTATCCTGTTCGCCCCTACTTATTTAGTAGCCAAACCCAAAGCGCGCTCTGCGCCCCTCGGTGGCCTCTGTGCTTAAATGACAACGCCGACTCAGCAATTCTTGAGCCGAACAGGACTGGGCCGCAGTCCGTATGAGGGCGGTTGATGCACGCGCAGGCGCGTCCCACGGCAACTCACTACGCCCGGTGAACGGTGTCCTTTACCAGTAGATGTATTGCAGGAATAGTTCGCGGTCGCGTTTGGGCAACTGATCGACGTCCGGAACGACAAAGTGATTGTCTTCGGTGTCAATTAGCATCTTGCCGTTGTCGGCGAAATCGATTGCTTGGCTTTGTGTCCATCGCATCACGAACTGAGTTGGTCCTGTGTCGGTTTGGACATCCAACTGCAGATAGCCTGCTGCCAGTTTTGCGTTGTGGACTTGCTGGATGCGACGCAGTAGGTAATGTCGCTGCAACGACTGGCGGACGATGTCGCGACAATCGTCGGGCCACTCACGCAGATCACGAATCAGACCAACTTCGACATCGTCGCCATTTTCAAGCCAACGACGCACGCTCAAATACCGTTCGGGGTGTGTGGCGGGGAACGTGCCGACGATGAACACGACGTGAGCTTGCTCGGCCAGATCGTGCGGCTGCAAGCGGATTTTTTCGTGTGCATCACGCGTGAATGTGTAGGCGTCCGGTCGCAGCCAGTTTAGCTGGCCGGAGCAGGATGCGGGCGCCGTGGTTGTCGCTTCGGACGTCGCGCCGATTGGGTCTTGCGACTGCGATACTTGATTGACCCCATCGGCCGCGGCCTCAGTTGCCGCATCACCCGTGTCAGTTCGCACCAATAGTCGATCGACGCTGGGATCTTTGGAAACTTGTGTTTGAATTCGTACCAATCGCGCATAGACTCCGTCTTGTCGCAGCAGCTTTGCGTGACTGCCTTGTTCGACCAATCGGCCGCGGTCGAAGACCAGGATGCGATCGGCGTTTCGCAGTGTCGACAAGCGGTGAGCGATTGCGATGGTCGTTCGGCCTTGGATCAGAGCGTCCAGAGCTTCTTGAATGCTCTTCTCTGCTTCCGCGTCAATATTGCTGGTTGCCTCGTCCAGCACCAGGATCTTGGGGTCGTAGAGCAAAGTACGAGCGATCGAGAGCCGTTGTTTTTCTCCCCCCGACAACCCCGCGCCATGTTCACCCAACTGAGTTTCGTATCCAAGCTGAGTCCGACAAATGAAGTCGTGGGCGCCGGCGGCTTTTGCCGCGGCCAAACCTTGTTCGAGTGACGTCTGTGGACGCCCGTAGGCCAGGTTGTTCCAGATGGTGCCGCGAAACAAGAACGAATCTTGGAATACGACGCCGAGGTGCTCGCGCAGCTCGTGCGTTGACAACGAACGGACGTCAATGCCATCGATCGTAATGCATCCATCTTGCACGTCGTATAGGCGACTTAGCAGATTGACCATCGTGCTTTTACCCGAGCCGCTGCGACCGACGATGCCCACCATTTCGCCAGGGCGGACCGTGAAGGAGACATCCTTGAGCACCGGTTGATGTTGATCGTAGCCAAAGGTTACTTGTTCAAAGCGGATTTCGCCCCGCGGGGATGGCCAGCCGACGGGGGCTTCGGGCTCCTGGACGGCGATGGGCGTGTCGAGTAGTTCGAACACGCGTTTGCTGCCGGAGAGAAAACTGGTTAGCCAGGCGGTGAAGTTCGACAGCGCGCCGAAGGGGGCGTAGAACATCGACAAATAGGCAAGGAAGGCGATCAACTGGCCTAGTGTCATTTGCTGACCAATGACGTCCCGGCCACCGACGTACCAGACGATCAACCCGCCCAGGCTGAAGACCAACTGCATGGAGGCTCCATACCAAGAGCTCGCCTGTTCCACCCACAGACGCCAATCCCGCAACCGCTCGGCAGCCGTTTCGAACCGCCGGTATTCTCGGTCCTCCTGAGCGAATGCTTTGACGATGCGAATGCCGGACAGCATGCCGCTGAGCACCGACATTTGTTTGGATGACGCATCCCAGAGCCGATAGTAGCGCGGATAGACACTCCGCCAAAACACCCACGTGCCCAGGAATACGAGGGGGATGGGGATCAAAGTGAACAGGGCTGAGCTTGGGATTCAGCCACACCAACATCGCGCCGACGCCGAATAACTGGACGGTCTGTAACAGAAACCCACCCGTCAACTGATGCATCAGGCCGTGCAATACTTCACTGTCGTGAGCCACGCGGCTGATCATGGAGCCCACCTGATGACGGTCATAGTAGGCGACCGCTCAGCCGCTGTAGCTTGCTGACCATTTCCTTGCGTAGGCGGCAGGTCAATCCCGATCCAATGGCGGTGGCCAACTGGCCTTTGATTGCGCCCACAAGGGAAAGTGCGAACCGCGAGATGGCCAGGGCGAGGACAACCACCAGCAACGCATTTCGCATGTCCAGCATGGCCGCACTGCCGCCGTCCGGCTGGGTCAGCAAGTGATCGACCATGTATTGCTGTAGCTTCGGCGGAATCAGCTCGGCGGTGACTCCTACGATGGTCAGCACGCAGAGGCCCAACGAACCACGCCAATAGGGCGACATGATTTCCCACGCCCGCTGGAGGATTTGACGCCGCGGCAAGCAGCGCGGGCAACTGTCGTCCCTTGTGGCCAACCGCAAGTCGCACGTGGGACACTTGGGCGGGTCCAATTGGTCCAGTGGCGACGCGTCCTCATACCGATGTTCCTCTTTGGCCCACAGGTCGAGTTGGTGCGCGACTTTGTGAAAACGATGCGCGAAAGTATTCGAGTAACGCAGCAGATCAATCCACTCTTCATTCACCCGCGCCTGGAGCAGCCCGGAACCGACGCCCATGACCGTCCGGATTCCCGTAATCTCCGGCCAGGCGAAATACCGCGTCGCTGCTGAACCATCGGTTTCACCGACAATCGAAATGTGATCGTCGGTGGCGATCAGCCACTGCCGCATAGGGCTCCCAGCGAGTGAGATATCAGTGTAGGTGCTCAGCCGCATGGGACGATGGTTCAGCCCTGCAGATTCCAGGCAGCGCTGAACCGGGTCGGGTATTGAGACAATGGTCTCCGCGGTCATTTTTTGGGGGTCTCCTCGAACAGTAACGTCAATCAGGATCACGGTCGTGGCCAACTCGCTGGCGTTGTGAACAAGTTACACTCGAACACGCCATAATATGTCGCTGTTATTAATGCACCCGATAGAGGCGATTCAAGAATCACATCGTCCCCTCGACAAGCTGCCTACCGCAAACGCGAATGGTCATCCGGACAGTGTGCCCGTAGAACAGTGTGCCCCGTAGAACAGTGTCGCCCGTAGCGTCGCCCAGTTGAACAGGGAAACGATGCGACCCGGTCCCTCACCCGGCCGGCGTTCACCTTCGCCCGCTGCGAGACGGCAGACGCCTTGTCGAACGGCCGGCAGTCTAGGCGAACGTCGGCACGGGTGACTAGTCGCCGTGCCACTTTGATCAGATGAGTTTCGAGTACACTGTGGAATATGTTTGGCTTTATCAAGCGATTTCTGGCTGCGCGTCAAATGACGGAACCGCAATATCGGGCGGAGCGGGCAGCGATTCTCGCAATGCCCCCGTACCCATGTTTTGGTTGTTCGGTAAAACCGGCAGTGGCAAGACGTCCGTGACGCGATTGTTGACCGGTGCGGAACGCGCCGAAATTGGCACCGGATTCAAGCCGCAGACACGTCAGTCCGAGCGATACGACTTTCCCTGCGGTGAGACACCGTTGCTGCGGTTCCTGGACACGCGTGGGTTGGGGGAAAGCGCGTACGATCCCAACGAAGACATCCGTTCCTTTGCCGATTCGGCCGATTTAATGATTGTGACGGCCAAAGTCATGGACCACGCGCTCGAGACCGTGATCGAACCGTTGCGGAAGATTCGTCGCGCTGCGCCTCAGCGTCCTGTGCTGCTGGCACTCACTTGCCTGCACGAGGCCTATCCGGGGCAGCCGCACCCGTTGCCGGACCCGTTTGTCGCGGAGCCTGTCCCCGACTCGGTGCCGGCCGACTTGCAGAGAAGCCTGCAACGTCATGCGGAACAGTTTCAGGGGTTGGTTGACCGCATTGTTCCCATCGATTTTACGCAGGTCGCGGAAGGGTTCGTGCCGCCCGACTTTGGTAGCGACCGATTGAAGGCGGCGATTATCGAGCTGCTACCGGCCGCATACCGCCAGACTTTGCTGTCACTTGAAGATGCCTTGGGATCACTGCAAGATCTGACGGAAAAACGCGCCACGCCGTATATCCTCAGCTATAGCACGCTGGCGGCGACCGCCGGCGCAGTGCCGATTCCTTGGGTCGATGTCCCTGTCGTGTTCGCGCTGCAGGGACACCTAGTTGCCAAGCTCGCGGCACTCTACGGCCAACCGGTCGGCGCCAAGGTCTTGGCCGGTTTGCCAGGACCGATGGGCACCCGGCTGGCGACACGATTGCTGCTAAAGAGTACCTGGAAGTTTGTGCCCTATTTTGGCATGGCGGCGAACGCAGCCATGTCGTACGCCTCCACGTACGGACTGGGCAAGGCGTGTTGCTGGTACTTCAGTCAAATCCGGCAAGGTCACGTTCCCAGTGCCGAAGAATTGCAGCAGGTTTGGAGCGAACAGATGGCACGGGCGGTGAAATTGTGGAAGATGTCCACTCCGACAGCTCCCTAGATGTCTGCGCATCCATTGGTCGGTGTGGAACGGATGCCGCGTGGAGCAACCGTCGGGTACCAGGAAGGCGAGCGTTCGCGCGTTGGCCGTCGGGGCATGGACCGCGTGATCAGGCGATGGACTGGGGAAATGGAGAACGGCAATGAGGTGGCGGATCGCGACGATCCTGGTTCTGCTGGGGCTGCCGGTGCTGGCCTGCGTGCTGCTGGGGATGTGGGCGATTTGGCGAAGCGAGTCGCTGTTGTGGGTGTGGTGGCTGTTTCCGATCTGTTGGTCACTCGCCTATCTGTTGGCCCGCGCTGGCGCCGTTCCTTGGTCCTGCGCCCATTGACAGCTTCCGAAGCGGCGCCCCATTGGACCGACCGCGATCAGGCGGCATGGCGGCTGGTGGAGGCTCAACAGGAAACCGTTTCCCAACTGACTCCGGAACAGCTGGGCGACGCTGCGCTGTACTTGGAAACGGCGCAACAGCTGAGCCTGCAACTGGCGCTTCACTATCATCCTCGCACCAAGCATCCGATCAACAGCTTGACGATTGCGGAAATCCTCGCCGCGGCACAACTGGTCCTCGAGGACTCCGCGCAGTGGGCCGATCAGTACGTTCCTGGCAGTCATTTGCTTACGGTCGGCCATTGGAAGCGACTCTCGCGTGTCCCGTCGTGGCTCCGCGCCATCAGTAATGCCGCCTGGGCTGTGCGGATCGTGCTTCAGCCCGGATATCTGGGGCAATACCTGACGACTCGCTGGGCCACACAGTCGGCCACCAGCCAGGTCCGCGAAAACGTACTGGCCTGGTTTTACTTGGCGTTTGTCCGCTACCTCGGCTTCTACTTGATCGAAATGAACAGTGGCCGGCTACAGGCCGGCGCGACACGCTATCGCGATGCCATGCGGCAGTACGAACGACGGCGTACTAGCGCGACTGACGATCGTACTCTGCGCGACCAAAACGTGAAGACGCCGACGGACGATTCCTCTGCCACCACATCGACGGATGTGACAATCGCGCTAGTGGGCCAAGTCAACGCGGGTAAATCCAGTTTGATCAACATCCTTTTGGGCGACCACCAGGCGGCCGTCGATGTCTTGCCAGAGACGGCGGAAGTAACACGCTACGTGCTGAACTTGTCCGATGCGAAAGAGTCGCTCACGCTACTGGATACGCCCGGCTACGGTTCGACCGGAACGACCGAAGTCCAACGCCAGCAGACGCACGCCGCCATCCAACAAGCGGATCTCGTGCTGTTGGTGATGAATGTGACTAATCCGGCGCGTCAGGCCGACCTGAAGGCGGTGCGCGAGTTGGAAGATTGGTGCGCACAGCAGCTACAGCTGAAGTGTCCTGCCATCATTGCCGTCTTGACGCACATCGACGGACTATCGCCCGTGCTGGAATGGAAACCACCGTACGACTGGATGCGCCCGACTCGCGACAAGGAATCGTCGATGGCCGCGGCCGTTGAGGCGGTTCAGCCGGAATTCTCGGGGCGGCTGTCGGCGACCGTGCCGGTCTGTACCGATGTGCAGCGACAACGTGCGTATGGCGTCCATGAGTGGCTGCTGCCCGCGATGCTGGTATTGTTGGACGATGCCCGTGCCTGCGCGTTCCTGAGGACTCTGCATGACGACCTGAGTCGTGGGCAGTTTGATTTGCTGTTTCGCCAACTGGGCAATGCCGGTTGGGGCATCCTCAAAGCCTGCTTTGCGGGCAAGTGAGGATAACCCCTTGCGCTACGACCACGACCTCACCCGCCGCTGCCGCAGGCCTCTGGTACGTTTCCCAGAGGAATTTGCTACCCGTACCGCCGGCAGTCAAGCCTCAAAACTTGGTGTGGCTCGTGTTATAATGAACGGTAACGTGATTGAGCCGCCGAGTTACCGAGGAAGGGGATTTTTGACTATGGGGTGTCAGCGACCCGAGCTGAAACGAGAGCCAAAGCCGGGCGATTTTCGCTGCAAGAAATGTGGCGCGGTGTCCGACAAGAAGAAACGCCTGTGTAAGCCCAAAAAAATCAAGGCCAAATGATTCCGCCGTCCGGGCCCATCAGCCGCGACCGATGTAGGGCATGTTGGTCGCCATCAGCGTCATGAACTGGACGTTCACATCGAGGGGCAAACTGGCCATGTAGACAATGGCTCGCGCGACGTGCTGCACGTCGAATTGCGGTTCGACCAAGTACGATCCGTTGGCTTGTAACGCCCCAGATCCCAAGGTTGCCGCGGCCAATTCCGTTTGGGCATTGCCGATGTCGATCTGACTGCAGGCGATGTTGAAAGCGCGGCCTTCCAGGGACGTCGTTTTTGTCAGTCCGGTGATGGCATGTTTGGTGGCGGTATAGGCGACCGCACCGGGGCGAGGGACATATGCCGAAATTGAGCCATTATTGATGATCCGTCCCCCTTGGGGCACCTGGTGTTTCATGATCCGAAACGCCGCTTGAGTGCATAAAAAAACTCCCGTCAAATTGACGTCGACTACCTGTTGCCATTGTTCGATGGCCATTTCGTCCAAGGGAGTGGCGGGGACGTTGATACCAGCATTGTTAAACAGGACGTCGAGTCTGCCGAATTCCTGAAACACCCGCGCGAATTCGGTCCGTACGTCGTCGACTCGCGAAACATCGGCCGCCACGAGTTGCATCGGCACGTCCGTGGTGCCTGCCAGGTCGATCGTTTCGCGAAGCTTTTCGAGGCGTCGCCCCAGCACGATGACTCGGTGTCCTTCTTGGGCTAACGCGATCGCGGCAGCACGGCCAATGCCCGATCCGCCACCTGTCACGATACAGACGCGTGAGTCAGCATTCGATTTCGACATATTGAGCCTCGGGAGTGGAGGGCCGGGTGTCGTCTCGGCCTCAAATGTACGTGCCGTTCCGATCGACGACAACCCGGACGCCGGGGCAGTTCGGTGATCGATCGACTTGAGGCGATGCAGCATTCGGAGTAGAAAGGCGGAACGCACGCGCGCTGTCGATTCCACGACCTGCCCAGGTGTTCTCGTGATTACGTGCCGGGCTCTTCTCAACTTTTGCTTGCTGTCGAACGCATCCCTTGCGTTCTGTGGGGCATGGTGCCCGGTGTCCGAGGCGTCGGCGCCGAAAACCGTCAAGCGTGGATTGAACAACTGGGAAGCGATCGATTCACGGAACGAGAGCTGGCGACGCGACGGCTAGTCGAGGTCGGTCGCCCGGCGATTCCCGATGTGGTCGATGCCGTGGGCCATCGCGATCCGGAGATACGCACCCGGTCGGTGGTGGTCCTCCAGCAGCTAGCCCAATTCCCTGATCAGGCGACTCGCCTGGCGGCGCGTCGGGCGCTGGAGAAGTTAGCTTCATCGCCTGACAGGCCGGGCGGACGCACAGCACTGCGCACTGCGACAATTCGCCGATCAGGCGGCTCGTCAATTGGAGAGTCGGGGAGCACGCCTTGAGTGGGATGAGCAAGGGCAGGTTCGGACGGTCAATTTCGCGCAGCGTAAAATCGGCGATGACGACTTGGGTCCGCTAATCGAATTGCGGCCTAGTGAAGTTGATCTGCGATTTACCGCCATCACCGATGTCGGCCTAGAGCATCTGCGGGGTCACGTTCAACTCGAAGTGCTCAACCTGCAGGGCACCGCCGTCACCGATCAAGGGCTGCTGCAGCTGAAGAATCTGACCAACTTGCGTACACTTTCGCTGGAACGGACTGCTGTGACGGACGCAGGGCTGGCTCAACTGCAAGCGTTGAAAAAACTGGAGGTCCTCTATTTCGGCGGTAGCCAGGTCCAAGGGAGCGGACTGAAATACTTGCGCCAATCACCAATCCACTACCTTTCCTTTCAGGGATCGAAATTGGACGACACGATTGTCGAGCACGTGGTCTTGCTCCGGACGCTCAAGACATTAGGGCTCGATGGAACTTCCGTGACGGATGCCTGTTTACCTCGCATTGCCGAACTCGCGGATCTCGAAGTTCTGTGGTTAGACAAGACGCAAATCACCGATGCGGGCCTGCCGGCACTACAACAATTAAAGCAAGTGCGGACGCTGCATGTCTCGAATACGAAATTGACCGACGAAGCGATTCAGGAACTGGAGCAATCGCTGCCAGGCACTCAAGTGATTGCTTCTCGCCGACAGTGATGCCATATGGCCTGCTCGTGCTGATTGAGTATCTCGTTCAGAAATTGCTTCATTATTTGGCTCGTGTCTACTAAAAAACGAGCAAATTGTGTCGCTGAATGCGACCAATCCGCCGCGTCGAGTTCTTGATCGACGTGGCTTCTTCCAGCCGAGCATCGACGAGCAAACGATGTTCACAACGGGACGTTTGTGATCGGGAAGGATTTCATTCGCCAACGCGCGCACCGCCGCAGCCAAGATTGTCGTTGTTGAACTCAATGGCGGGCAACTCGCAACGCCAGACACCACCTCACAGCCTAAGGAGTTCAATCATGGCAACGTCTTCCGCCCATCGAAAGGTGCACAAGCGAAATCTTGGAATCGAAAACATGGAGCAGCCCCGGCTGATGGCGGCCGACCTGGCGGCGAATGTGGATTTGTCGCTTCAGCCAGTCCAAGCGGGCCTCGTCACGGACCATTTCGGTCAAGGACTTACGCTCTGCTCGCAAGCGACGGCGACTTTGCAGGCCAACGGAACGCTGCAAATTGAAGGATCCAACTGCAACGACAAGTTGGAAGTGCGTCTACGCCAGAATGATCCGTCACGTATTGAGGTGGCGAATCTGGTGAACGGTACGGTCAGCACGTTTGCTGCGGCGTCGGTAAAAAGTATCCGAGCCGAATTGAACAGCGGACACGATTCATTCCGAATCAACGATGCGAATGGGCCCGTTGGGCTGGGGCGATCCATTTACATCTACGGCGGCACGGGTAATGACACGATTACGGGTGGCCAGACGCGAGAAGTCATCTTTGGTCAGGATGGCGACGATACGATCTCGGCGAACGACGGCAACGATACTGTCTTCGGCGGAACCGGTAACGATCGCGTGTACGCCGGGTCTGGCAATGACTATGTGGCAGGACAGGAAGGGGACGATTTGATCAGCGGAGCTTTCGGCAACGATCGTCTCTACGGCAATGACGGTAATGACAAGATCGATGCCGGCTACGACAACGACTATGTGGATGGCGGCAACGGGAACGACATTATTCAGGCCAGCTACGGCAACGACACGGTCTATGGCGGCGACGGTGATGATTTTCTGGACGGCGACTACGGACAGGACCAAATCTTCGGGGGTCGTGGAAATGACTTCATCCGAGGTGGTGGCGATAACGATCGGCTTGACGGTCAAGATGGCGCCGACAAAGTGTATGGCGGTGCCGGTGATGACTGGCTCTACGGCGGCGACGGCAATGACTTACTCTACGGCGACACGGGCAATGATCGGATGTACGGCCAGGCCGGCTACGATACGCTACGCGGAGGGATGGGTACCGACTACATGTACGGTGGGACCCAAAACGACTACATGTTTGGCGACGATGGGAATGACATCATGAGTGGCGAAGAGGGCAACGATCGGATGTACGGCGGTGATGGCCGTGATTATTTGTTAGGTGGCGCCGGCAGTGATGTCCTCCGCGGCGACGCCGGCCACGACTCCATCTTTGGCGGAGATGATCAGGACTACCTGTATGGCGGTCTCGGCAATGATTACCTGCGAGGTGGAAATGGCAACGACTATATCTACGGCGAACAGGATAACGATTCGCTCAACGGTGACGCAGGTGATGACTATCTGGATGGAGGTCCTGGCGCGGACACGCATGCGAACCCCGATCCGGGATTGAACATTGTTGTGAGTATCCCGTAACGGCGATCCGTCGCATCTCTGTTTTCTCGATCCACCGCCAGCTCATTGTAGGACGTCGTCCGTCAGGCAATGAGTTGGCTTTTTTCGTTTTTGCGCAAAAGACGAGCGGAAGCATGTGACCGAGCAAACAAAACCGTCGGCAAGCAAATCCTTTCCTAGTGGGACGGGATGACGTAGGCCGCGTCGAATGGCGGCCCGATCTGGCTGCACCGAGAGCGGTCATCGCGACGATGCTTGACGGTGTGGAGATCCGATCACGCAAGTACAGTATCGTCAGAAATGCCTCCGCCAGCTCCGGCTTCGATCGTGTCCCGGTTACGGTGAACCCGACCTATTCTAGTTTGTCGGCTAACCGAATCCGGATGTCACTCAGCGACTTGAACAACGACGCGGGAAGCACGACGCTGTGCATCGGCCGGAACTGCCTTCGGTGAATCCCGCCGCCCCGGCGCAACACCACCAGAGGTTGTGTTGTCACTGCGCCGCCTCGATACGCGTGAAATACGTTTGGTGCGACGGACGGATACACAGACCGGGATCCGCAATCTCACCAAGGACACGCCCGCCTGTGGCGCGAAATTGCGCTCTGGCAGCCGACCAAACGGCACGACTTAAAGTGCCATCGGTTTGATGACGCTTCCTCAGAGGTGGTCGCCACCGCCTGCAGTTGCGCAAAAGCTGAGCCGCTGAAGTTGGTCCAGCTTCAGCGAGTTTGGCAGGCCAAACTCGCTGCGGTGATTCCGACCTCAGCAGCTGCCGTGCGCACATGACACGCCCACCTGTGTCACGAAATCTCGCTCTCGCGACCAGCGAAACGTCACACCTTGAAGTGCCGTCGTTTGACGACGCTTCTTCCGAGGTCGTCGTCACTTCTTGCAGTTGATGTGAATCCCAATGAAGCGGTTTGTCTACCTGCGGTGATCCCGACCTCCATAGCTGCCACGCCATGGCTCCACGCGCAAACAGGAGACGCCACGGTACGCGCGAACCGGGTTTTCGAAAAAGGGCTTAGCTGCCTGTATGACATCATAGGAGGGAGGATAGGCGTTCTTCGGGTCACCTGCGTCTCGGCGGCCCTACGTGAGGTGGCCTGGCTTCTATGGTCGTTCTAAAGATGTTCAGGAACGCCTAGGTTGGCGACGACGTCGGGTTCTTGAGGCCGCTAACAAGGTCATCACGCCGGATCGCCAACATGATGCTGCCCGCTGGCTCCGGTGCCCACGTCGCCTCATATAGATCCCAGTCGTCCAGCGAAAGATCCACCTGCCCTGGGTTTTCGCACGTGGGAAATAGAGCTTCGATCCGACTGCCGGCCAATCGGGTGAAAGGTGGGGATTCAAAACATCGATTCCGTCAGCGTTGATGTCGGATCCTAAGCTGAAATCATTGATATTGATGGGCTCTCCAAAGTCATCCTGCAGGCTGTTGCGACTGGCGACGAATATTTCAGCGTGCTCACCACCGCGAAAGGTGGTAAAGAATAATAGCAAGCCATCGCCCAAACGGCAGGGCCGTCTTCATACGCCTCCGAGTTGACGTTGGCCACCAGTTCCGCTTCGCCGAAAGGCATATTGGTCTCGGGTCGACTTGCCATCCAGAGATCCGACTGAGATCCTCGTTCGGATGCGAGTAAAGCGATAGGCGGTCATGGGATAACACGCCCGATTGATCGTGAGCTGCGGAATTAAAACGTCACCCAGTGACGAGACGCCTGAAAAAGGTTCACTCGTCGATTCGCGACTCGCGACATAGAGATCGTTGCCGCCCAATGTTCCCGGTCGATTGCTGTACATGAGCATCGTCAACCCGTCAGGGGTCATGTAGGATGCTGCATCAGTGAAGAATGAATTATTGATGTCCGTCTCGATTTGAACGGGATCGCCGAACGGTTGATCGATCGATTCTCGTGTTGCCTGGTAGATATCCCAGCTACTTCCATCGAAACGATTTCGGCTACTGAACCATATTTCCAAACCATTCGACATCACCGCTGGACAACAGTCTCGGGCATTTCCTTGGTCGAGTGTCGACACGGGTTGGATATTCGTAATAGCACCGACAGGCACTTCGCCGAATGCGGTCGACGGTAGAACGAGCATGAGCAGTGAGATGGAGCGATAGAAAGATCGTTGAAACATATAACATGACTCCTCTGGTAAAATCAGGTTCTCAATTTGAGCTCGTTTCGAGCGTTAAAGACGCGTGCGACCGTTGAGGTCACGCGTCAGCGGGTGTCTGGCCGTGCGGCGTTTGTATTCGAGGCAAAACGGCTTAAGGTAGGTCCCCCGGCGACGGTTTCGTTGATGGATCTGCGCGCCCTGAATCACGCGGCGGGCTTGTTCACGCACCTGGTCGAGATGCTGTGGCACAACAAAATTCGTCAGGTCGATCGGTCGCGTAGCGAACTCACTTTCAGCGCGGTTCCACCAGGCTTGAGCCGATTCTTGGTCTCCGGTTTCTCCCTCGGCAGTCGCCATCAGGTACCAATCGAACAGGTCGCCCCCATCGCGTCGTTCCATCGCCTGGTTTAGTGACACGCGGGCCGCATTCCACCGTTGATTGGCAATCTGCGCGATTGCCAGCAACTGCCAATCGGCGCACCGATTCCTCCCGCAGAAGCGACCCTGCCATTTGCAAGCCTCGCTCCGGATCTTGAAAGCGTTCGCTGGGCGTCAGCAGGAGTAACGACGTGTAGAGCCGTGATGCGATTCGGCTCCTAGAATATGTTGCGGGCAGTTGTTCGTACTCGTCGACGGATTGCTGGAATAAAGTTACCGCCTCGTCGAATTTGCCAATCCTCCAGAGAACGTAGGCAAGGGTCTGGGCCGTGCGAATTGAACGTCCACCCTCAAGTTGGATGAGCAATTCATGGCTGATTGTGATTGCCTTCACGGCTTCATCGAGTTGACCATTCAAGAGATGAGAAATCCCCAACTCATAATTGAAGGCTGCCAGCCACGTGTTGGTGTGTCGACGTGTCGTCGGCCCTCGGTTTTTCGCTAGATCCTCAAGGCCAGTGCGAATGATCTTCACGGCTTGGTCGGTGGCTCGGAGTCGATTCAGGGTTGCAGCGAAACCGGATCGGATGCCTGCCAGTTGCTCGCGTCTCACACCTGGCAATCGATTGAACCGGCCCGACTCCGAGATGGTCGCCAGGGCATCCCGATAATACTGCTCGGCCTCGGCATAGCGTTGCTGACGCGATACCCGGTCGGCCAAGATGCGCCCGGCCTCGGCCAGGTTCCATCGGACCCCGCTTGATGGGCGAGATTGAAGCAGTTCCTTGCCTTCGCGAATCGCCGTTTGCAACTCGAGTTCAGCGGCGAGGTATTGGCCGTCTTTTGCCAGTTGCCTTCCGAACATCGCGCGATGCTTAACAAGCCCGTTACGGGATTCCGGCGTCGGATCCAGCCGTACAAGTTTACGCGAAAGATCTCGCGCCCTCCCGCGGATACGAGCTTGCTTGAATGATCGTTTTCGAGATAGGCCAGACCATAATACGTCTCCGCCAACTCGCGTAGCGATTCCGGCATCCGTCGTTCGTCGTCGACCAGAGCTTGCAGCATATCGCGCGACTTGTGGATCGCTTCGATGCACTCCGCGCGTTGCTTGGTCTGCGATCGGACCAGCGCCAAGATGCGATACATGCTCCCGACTTCCAGACGCACCTCATCGTCATCTGGATGCTCACGAAGCATCGCCTCGTTGCGTCGAATGAGCTCACTCCATAGCGTTTCGTTAACTTCCTCAAGTCCAGGGTAGCCAACAACTGCATAAGCCCACTCCGACCACACTTCATGGAAAATGCCCTTCACGTGGCGACGAGTTCTCATTGATTCGGCTAATGCCGCCGTTTCTCGGTGTGCCATGCGCCGATAACTGACGGCAAGCATTGTGCCCCCGACGGCCGCAGCAGCAAGTAGAACCCCCGACAATGCGATCCCGATGGCAAGCAGGCGATTCTTGTCGATCCATGTCGTCAGCATCAAATGTCGGCTGGGGCGACACTTGACAATCGGTTGATTCGCCAGATAGCGTTCCAGATCCTTTGCCAGCTCCTCCGCCGTGCGATATCGATGACTTGCATCCTTCGCGGTTGCATTGAGGATGATCGTTTCCAGAACAACTGGGATATCTCTTCGAACCTTTCGAGGTGCTGGTGGTTGCGTTTCGAGCACCTGCTTGAGCAGCGCGGCGTGATTTGCTTCGGAGTAGGCGCGATTGAGCGTCGCTAATTCATACAACACCAATCCCAAAGAATAGACGTCCGTACGATGGTCGACGATCTCGTGACCTTCGGCCTGTTCGGGACTCATGTATCGCAACGTCCCCAGTAGTTCACCGGTGAGCGTGACGTTCATGTCCGATTGAGTCGCGGCGAGTCCGAAGTCCGTAATCCACAAGTGACCGTTGGGGTCAATCAGAAGGTTGGACGGTTTGATGTCGCGATGGACGACTCCCATCGAGTGGGCGTGGTGCAACGCCCAGGCTGCCTGTTTGACGAGCGAGGCGATCGACCTAAAGTAGTCTTTCGAGAAACGCGTTACGAGTGTCGAATCCAGCGCCACCGCGACGGTCGAAACATTGGCCTGTCGATCGCCGGTCGGTGGCGAGTTCGCCTCCGCGTCCGCGTTCCGCAGGTCCTCCAACAGATCGGCGAGACTCTGCCCCTCGATCAGCCGCATCGCGTAGTAGTGAACACCGCGTTCCTGGCCGACAAAGAAAGCGTTTACGATGTGCGGATGATGGATCGATGCGGCGGCGATCGCTTCGTTCTTGAAACGCTGTAATCGATTTTCATCGAGAAGCCCGGCGAAAGGTAACACCTTCAATGCGACGCGTCGTTTCAGGGAGATCTGCTCCGCTTCGTAGACGACTCCCATGCCGCCGCGGCCAATTTCACGCACGAGGCGGAAGTCACCAAGCCTGTTTTCACCGTCGTTAGCCCCTATTCGAAGGTGGTGGCTGTCGTCCGTTAGCCGATCACGTTTGGCCATCTCACTCGATGCGTGGATGAATTCCAAATTTGAGATCAGCAGACCCAAATCGTCGGCGATGTCGGGATACTCTTGAAGAAATTCCGACGTGGTCGGTGCGGCGCCCGATTCCAACACTTCCAAGTACCTTTCCAAGGCCTCGACAAGCTGGGAGGGCACCTCGGTTTTCAGCCGGCTATGAATCATCAATCGCGTTCTCCGATACACGTTCTCAGATTGGCGATGGCGGCGCACCCAGAGATTTTTGCCTCGTCAGAGGAATTCGTGGGTGAATTCTGGCTCTGGCAAAGCTCCAAGATTGTGATACAAGGCAATTTCGTAGGCGTTCTGGGTGCGAAAGCCATACGATTTTCTGGTGATCAGTTTTAGTTTGTTGTTGAATCCCTCGACGACTCCGGCTGAGATCATTCCTTCGGCTCGAAACCAGTTGAGAATCAGCTCTCTTTTGTCTCTGAAGGCGCGAGCAACCTTCTTCATCGGATCGATCTTGCTGCGCATCGCCCGGGCACACCATTCGTCGAGGAATTTGCCGGCCCAGGTGGGACTCCAGTACTGCCACAGTCGCTGGAAGTCTTCCTTCATCAGATGGCTTCGCACCGACTTGAGGTTGTACTGAAGAAGGTCCTTCAGCTTGACGGCTTGCTTGTCCGTGAGATTCTCTGGGCGTTTTAGCAGCAGCCAACGGCATCCTTTGAGGATCGGTTCGTAGCCATCCTGCTTAAGTTGTTTGGCCTCGGCGGCACGAACATCGTTGATCGCTTTGCCGATCCGTTGCATCACGTGAAAGCGGTCCAGGATGTGAACGGCATGGGGAGCTTTCTTGCGAATCACCTTCAGATAACCTTGCCACATGTCGCTGCAGATGAACTGCAATTCGCGCGTCCGACGCTTCCCGAGAAACCGAAAGAATCGCAACAGCGTCTTGGCCCTACGGTCTGGTCCCAGCCACAGCAGTCGTTTGTTGTGTTCATCGAGTTGGTAAACCACGGTTTGATACTTGTGACCGCGATGCCACTGAACCTCATCAACTCCAATGGCCTCGATCCCATCGAGGTTTCGATGCTCCAACCCCCAGGAAACAGCGTGTTTTACTGCCTCGTAAACCCGATCCCAACTCACCCGGAAGGAAAGGGAAACTTCTTTCCACGACATCCGCCGGGCCCATCTGGCAAGAAACCATTTCAACTCGTTGGTCATCGTGCTCTTGCCTTCCGCCCACGGAATACGTTCCACCTTGATGCCGCATGCCGGGCACTGGACACGTCGCATCTGGTAGACGAAATACACCGTAATTCCCCATAACGGAACGAATTCGAATCGGCGCGGTTCCGGCATCGTGTCGTAACCGGGACGCACCCGGTCACAACCCGAGCAGACGCGAAGGCCGTTGCGTCGAGGCACAACCTCCACCTCGATCGCCGGAAACGTGGCGTCTTCCAACCAAGTTACCTTTCCAAACACGAACGACTTGTAATTCGTGACTCGATTGAGGATAGTCTTCAGTTGCATCCTGTGGATTCCGGTTCCGTTTTGATGGTGTTCGCAAACTCATCTTTAACGGAACTCCCACAGGATGCATCCCATCTTGACTGCTTGTTTCGAGTAGGCTTCGTCGTCCTGTCATCCGTCGGGGCTCACCCCCGGGCGAAGCGAATGGACCCGACGGATGACAGGACGTCGAAGCCGGACCAACATCCAACGTTCAATTCGCCACAGGCTTTGTTGTTCAGATTCCTGAGGGGCTCACTCAGTACTCTCCACAGAGCTAGGATTTGACCCACTAATTCCTCTGAAGAGCCAGATTTTTTACGCTGTCGAGCGATCGTCCCATTTCGACGGCAACACGCGGGAAGCTAAGCCCTTCAAGATGACGCAAAATGATGACCTGCCGATAGTTGTCAGGAAGTTGCTCTAAAGCATCTGCTAATTGAACGACCTGCTCGTGAAGCATGAATTGTTCGCTCGGCGATGGATCGTGGCTGGGCAACAGTCGCTGAAGCTGTCGCGACGATTCATCCAATCGATCGGCCAGGGTTTGCTCGATCCGAACATCACGTTGCTTCGCCGTAAATGATCGAAAAGCATCCGCCAAGCGATTCGCCATAATGCGGCGTAGCCAGGCGATCAATTCCGTCTCGGTGTCTCCGTGGAATCCGCGAATACCCTGTTTCGCTCGGAGAAACGTTTCCTGTACTAGGTCCGAGGCCGAAAGTTTGCTCTGCAAGGTGGGACTGATCTGAATTCTGGCAAGCATGGTCAAGTAGTTTCGATACAGGTCCAGCAATTGACCCACGCACGGTTATCTCCACTTTTGGTTTGTTGTAAGAGTTGTTGAACATTGTGCATATCGCAGCTTCCTAGGTACGTAGACGTAAAGTTGAAAGCGACCGCGCCGCGTAAAGCTTTAGATTCTTGAAAAAGTTGTTCGTCACAGTCTTCCCGCGTCCGCTATGTTCGCAGGTATCAACCCTAGATATCGCAACCGATGGAGCGTGGCATTGGATTTCGTCCAACGGACGACGCAGAATTGAGCGAGGCACCATTTGGCTGGTCTGGACGTATGGACGTGCAGCAGATCTTTAGGCTATAGCATCTTCTCTAGCCACTGTGGGTCGCAAGCCCGTCGATTCTGGCTTCCCTCTCCCTATTGTTTGGCCATTGTTTGGTGAGAGGGGAGCTAGATTAGCATTCGTGCCAGCGAAAGACAGAGCGCCGTCACTTGCGCGCCTATGTGGAATGCTCGGTCGCCTGTAAGTAGCAGCGTTCGCGACCAAGGA
>CAWAVP010000024.1:0-570601 GCA_963785495.1 uncultured Planctomycetales bacterium
GGAGCGTATGGATACCGTGACCGTGAACAATCTGCGCTCGCTTCTTCAAGCGGTAAAAGGCGCGGGCCGGGGCATAGACGGACAGGTGGTCGGTGCCGGCCGCGTTGGGAAAGAGCCACTCGCCCTGCGGGCGATATTCTCGCCAGTAGTTCCGCAACTCTCGGAGCAGTCGCTCCGAGAGCAACGTGTAACGATCCTTGCGACGCTTGCCTTGCTCAACGTGGAGCAACAGACGGTCGGACTTGATCTGACGGGGCCTGATTCGCACCAGCTCGCCGACGCGCAAGCCCGCACTGTAGGCGGTCATCATCAGCACGCGGTGCTTCAGGTTACCAGCCACGCTGATCAGCCGCGTCACTTCCTCCCGGCTCAAGGGGTCCGGCAGTCGCGCCTCCTTCTTCATCGGGACGTTAAGCTGGAAATCCTGGCGAAGCACAACGCGGTAGAAGAAGTTGAACGCCGCAATCTTGCCGTTGCAGGTGCTGAAGCCCAGCTTCCTCTTGGTGATCAGGTAGTGCAAATAGCTGCGGATTCTCTTGGAAATCTTCGCCGGAGATCGGCCATAATAGCGGGCGAGTTCTTCCACCGACTTGACATAGTTGCTTACCGTGCTGGGCGCCATGTGCCGCAGCTCCAGCTCGCGAATCATACGGCTGCGTAACGGAAGCCTCATGAGGGTCGCTCCTTTCAAATAGGGACCTAGGATTTGTACACACCCTTAAGTGTCCCCCAAAGAAGACCCCTCTGGCTCCCATTTAGGGCAGACATGAGCCCGGTCTCCAGCGAAAACCGGGCTCAGCGAAACTTGGAGATCCTACCGCTTGCTGGCGCAGCGGCTTAGTCCAAGGGTTCTGGGACAGCAGTCCGAGATTGGGCCTGAGCCCTCTATTGGTTTCCATTCCTATCCCTTGGGTCGTCCAATCTCTCACGTACGGCGATATCGCCTGCGCAGCATAAGACACAAAACCGCAAAAGGGGTAAACGCAAAAGGGGTAAACGCAAACGCGGCACCAGAAGGTTCCGGAACGAACGTCAACTCGAAGACCACACTGTAAGGTGCCAAGGTCGCTGCTTGAGCGTTGGCGTCGTTTGCCCAGATGTGCGCTGATCGGCATCCAAGGGCAGTGCACCAAAGTCGTTCTCGACCGATCCCTGAGTGCCCAATGGGTCCTCAAAAATCAGGTCGACCAGCAGGTTACCATCAGCTGGTGAATAGGCAAAGTGCTTTTGGAGTGGGATCCGATAGTCAAATGATAGCTCTCCGTTCTCAGCCGAACCCGTCCATGCGCCCTCGTAAACCACCGTGGATGGACCCGCACTGGCGGTGTTTTCGGTGAACAACTGGGAGATGTCGTCAGGTCTAGTCTCAGTCGTCGCGATAGTAATGTTAAGCCTTCCAAAGCCGAATTGGCCGATGCGATCGCTTTCGTCTGGTCGCAGACTGACTTCAGTGAGGCTTGCACCAGTCGGTAGTTCCGCAAAGAGCGATTTGTCAAAGATGAGCTGCGATCGCGATGATGGCGGCCAAGCTCCAGAGTTATCCGGTGCATGGCTATTTGCATAGATCGCCGGAGATACCACCGTCACGGCATTAGTCGTGCGAACAAGTGGGATGCCCAAGATTGTCGACATCGGCCCCACAATCACTGTTAGGGCCAGAGCAGTTAGCAAGATCGTGGCGAGTTTTGCGTTCTTCATGGCTAGTATCACTTTATTTGCTGTCTGAATAACTGAGGAGGCCACGCCGATTTCTGCAGCGGTCTTTCCCGCGACGTAGAGCATGGTCTTTGCCGTAACATCTGCGACCATCTCAGTGGCCATTGCAGATGAGGTCTTGCTCGATGAAGTAAGGAAAGCTCCCAGGCCGGCCACGGACAACGAGGCCCCGCGGCGAACCAGACGTGCCCGCAACAGTCGTCGTCCCTTGAGCAAGCGATTCCGGACTGTCGTAGTCGGCAAATTCAGTTCTGTTGCCGCTTGCTTTTGAGGGATTCCTTCCAGATCGCACAACACGATTGGGATGCGGAATTTGGTGGGCAACGTGGTCAGTTCTTCATCGAGAATCTGCTCGAGTTCTTCATTAGCAACTTTCAGTGATGGGTCCGTCCTGTGCGAAACATTCACGGTCAGCCCTAGTTCGTCAGCGCGGTCTTGTGACTGCTCTTTTTTCTTGTTCCATCGCACGTTCGACCGCTGAACCTCGATGGCGCAGCTCACGGCTGTTTTGTGTAACCATCCTGCAATGGCAGCCTTGCTGCGCAGTCTTTCAGACGACTTTGCCAGCGCGAAGAACGTTGCTTGAAAAACTTCGTCAACGTCTTCGCTGCTTCTGAGCATCCGGCCCGCCGTCGCGGTCACCATAGCGCCGTGCCGGCGTACGAGTTCAGCAAAGGTGCTGGTCTGGTCCCTCCTCGAATTGGACAAGCAGGTCCGAATCGGTAGCGTCGGCTTGGTCGAGTTGTCTGGTCATCAAAACTAGTTTGCGCGACATTCCACGTGTCGCTACCTTTAAGGACGGACCAGCATTCGAAAAAAAACAAATATTCCGAAGTCTTTTGACAATTTAGTCCATTCGGTTGGATGCGTGTCTATGGCCTTGAATGTGGCGTCCGACTCGATTCCAAGGCTTGGTTATGTGCCGACTTCCAATCGGATTAGCCGGAGCCGCAGGAAATCATGTGGTTGGCGAATCGCCGTCCCGAATTCCGGTCGCGTGGGACGCTCAGATCGCTTAACCTGTGACTTGCGGCAGATTTGCTCCAACAACCGAAGGGATAACGGGACGTGCTCACTGGGTGAAGCGTGGCATACCGCAGCCCATCTGCATTGATTCGGCGGTTCCACAAATGGGAATACGCAGTCAAAGGAGACTGCACGATGGCGATTCGGATTCTATTACTGGTTGGGATCTGCGCGGCGACAGCGAACGCCGACATCTACCGTTGGGATACAGGTGAGGTGATTCCGGGTACGGAGGGGATTGAGCCGGGACCAAGCGTGTCATTGAGTGGGGCATCGTTGGAATCCGTCAATCTTGTAGGCACAGACTTAACCAGTGCAGAATTTGTATCCAGTGACCTTAGCGGAGCACGGCTCTGGGGCGTTACGCTGATCAATATAGACTTCAAGGATGCAAATCTCTCAAACGCTGATCTCGCCATCACAAATCTAAGCAATGCAAATCTTGCCGGAGCAAACCTTGCCGGAGCGTTCGTGCACTCGGCCATGCTTAGTGACGCAAATCTCGACGGTGCGATTATTCACGATTCGGATTTTGGTCGAGGGCGACATGGCCGCGGCCTGACGTCGGCCCAGGTCTACTCCACCGCAAGTTATCGAGAGGGTGATTTGCATGGAATCGGGCTCTCCGGGCAGAACCTGAGCGGCTGGAATTTTGGCGGTCAGAATCTAATCGATGCAGATCTCAGCGTGGCAACGCTCACGGAAGCGAGATTATTTCGCGGATCTGCGATATGCGAATCTGGATGGGGCCACGCTGAGCGGAGCGATCAATTGGGGCCGACTTTTCCGGCAGACACCGGGATCGAGTGGGATTGTCGTCAGCACAACTTTATTCGACCGCAAGCTATAAGAGTCGAAACTTGGGTCCAATTGGACTGTCCGATCTGAGCATGAACGGCTGGAGCTTTTCTGGACAGAACCTAGCCGGTGCACAGATGAGCGAGGCAAACCTAACGGACGCGAACCTGAGCTACACGAATCTGAATTCGGCAGACATGACTGTCATGGCCTTTAAGGGTACTGACTTTTCGCATGCTGACCTACGAAATGTCGTTTTTCTTTTCTCAACGTTTTTCGACGCCGACCTGTCAAACGCAGACTTGCGGAATGCGCATTTGTCTCTCGGCACATTGCGTATCAGCTAAATTTGATTCATCGACGACATACAATCAATGGACCAAATTCCCAGAGGGCGTTCGACGCTGAAGAATTCGGACTGAGATATGCAGAGTCATTGTTCGGCGATTTTGACGCGGGCGACTCCCTGGACGCGCGCGATATCGACATGTTAGCGAAAAGACTGTCTGGCGATCCACGTGAATGGTGGCTGCCTGATGAAGCCTTTGACGTTAATCAGGACACAACGGTAAGCCCGGAAGACAGCATATTCTGGATTCATGAGATTAAGCGAACCTACTTCGGCGATGCCAACCTCGATGGTGAGTTCAACAGTGGTGACCTCGTCGAAGCTTTAGCTGCAGGAACCTACGAAAAGGAAACTGACGCCGGCTGGGCCTCGGGCGACTTCGACGGCAACGGTAGGTTTGACTCCGGCGACTTGATCTATGCGTTAGCGGACGGCGGCTACGAAGCCGGGCCACGACCGGTGGCTGTACCTGAGCCAAGTGCAGTAATATTGTTGCTTGTCGGTCTCCTTACTGCACTTTCTGAGAAAACGTCCTTCGGCCGTCTTCTCGGAAATAAGAAACAAAAGTTCGTGAAGACTGATTTTCAAGCGGCCAACGTCATGATGCGTTGGGCCAAGTCGATGAATTTTCGAGGCAACCACCAGGCGGCCTTGAGCGTTGATAATTCGTTTTGCATGATCCGTTGGCGTAATGCTTTGCGTCGATTCGCATGAGAAGGACGTCGTTCGGCATCGTCCCATGGCGAATCGCTTCGATCGCAAAGTTGTTTGTGTTTTTGATTCCAAGCCCATAATTCGACCAAGGTATGCATCCAAAGATTCAAGTTGTAGACCGCGACGTTGGTCCAGATGTTGCGCACCTGTTGTTGACCGTCGCCCCAAATTTCTTTCACGTCGTGAAAATCCTGCTCGATCGTTGCGCCATAGTGCCTCCTAAGCAAGAATGCTCGTTTCGAGCTGGCAGAGTTAGTGCTAGCCGCGGTACATGAAGATGTAGTTTACTTGATAGTGGATTGAGGTGTGATGAGGTCGCGAGGATACGGCGTGTCGGGCCATCCGCGAGGCGCCTTTCGCAATTGATGGAGCCGATTGAGTTCGTCCGCGTCGGCGAACAGAGCGCGTCGCCCGCCGGCCTCATTAACTTTACGGGAGCGTACCCAACCCCTCCTTTGCCATCCGCGTAGCGTCGCGGTCGGCATATTGAGTTCCCGGGCCAAGTCAGGCAGCCAACATTCACCGGTATTCAACAGCTCAGCCGTCGTCGAAGTTAGCGGTGCGGTCCGCTTGGTTTATTGCGGTTGCGCAGGAAGCGGCCAAGAATTCCTGCAGTGAACCGATTCGCACGCTTTGGCGGGCGGAATCCTTCGTCATTGAGCGTCGTGGCCACGTCGCCAAGCGAGCGACCATCTGTGCGTAAGGCGTCGATCCGTTCGACGAGTTCCTTGTAGTTAGACAACTGCTCGTACGTACGAATCGGTCGCTGTAGCACATGTTGGCTGGTGAATCCACCGGTCCAGTGGAGTTCGACGTCCACATGATTGGTGTCGCCTTCTATCGACACGACAACGCGCTCCAACAGGGAGCGAGCAATCGTCTGACGATCTTCCGGAGTCGTCGTATTGGCGTGCCAGAGCGCCGGCAGATCACACGCCAGGGAGAGGATCTGTTCGCGCTGTTGGTCGGACAGCTGCATCGGACATTCGCGTTTAAACGGTGCATAATCGGTTTGCAATTGTTCGTACTTGCGAAGTGACGCTTCCCAACGAGATTCTAGTTCACGGGCAACAAGGCGGGTTTCTGGATCAACCACGCCATATTGCTTCCGTGCGAGTTCGGCGTCATATGCAGCGCGCTCGACGCGTTGCATCCAATGCGCATCGAGTCGTGTTCGTTCGTGCTCAAGATCGTCTGCCGCAGTAAGACTTAACTCCACCGATGCCGGTGCAACAGCCTGCAGTATGCGTTCCGATACTAACTCGTCGAGCACGGAACCCGAGAGGCTTTGGCAAGGGTCTCCACCGTAATCGATCGCCGCGCGGCGACAACTGTAACGTAGATCGTTGATTCCGCCGTACCCCACCAACATCTGTTGATTGCAACGACCACATACGACGAGTCCGGCCAGGACGCTAGGGCCATTACGCGGCGCTGCGAAGTATCGGCCGCGCGTCGAATTGTCGGCCAGCCTACGCTGGTTGTTTTCGAACTGCTCCCAGGTGATGTATGCCGGAAAGCGGTCCTGAATCAGGATTGGGCAGGCATCGTATGGACGCGCAGCTGCGCCCGTTCCAGGCCGACCCGCGATTTTTTTGCGCTGATCGACCGGACGATGGCCCCATCGATACGCACCGGCATAAATTGGGTGATGCAGCAGGTTACGCAGTGTAGCGCGGCTTGGACGACGCCATTCTAGCTCGCCTCGATTGGCGCCGAAGTGCGGTCTGACCGGCAACTTTATGTCGTGACGAACGAGCCACTTGGTCAACCCGCTGACGCTGCCGCGCCGCGTGAACTGTTCGAATATCAATCGCACCACGGACTGTACTTGTGCGTCCGGATCGATCACAAAATCGCCCGCTTGAGTCCGTAGATAACCGATAGGAGCAAGCGTCACTACTTCGCCGCGCTCGGCTTTGTTCCATCTGCCGCGGTGCAAGCGACTCTTGAGCACATGTAGTTCCGCCTCGCTCATGATGCCCGTGAACCCGAGTAGTAGTCGGTCATTGTAGTCGGCCGGATCGTACACGCCGTCGGCGTCCGCAACCCCATCGCGCCCCACTGAGGGTGTCGCAGAGCCAACGAAAGCGTCACCCAAATGTGACCATAAAGGTACATCCGATCGGAAGGGCCGGGCGTAGGGTTGCGGTGAATATCCGCGCCTTCCACGTGAGGTCCATAGCGCCGGGTCGGCGAATCGTCGATGACCAACAGCAGCCGAGTTGGCAGCGACAATTGCCGAAGAATCAATATCACAAGCTGCGTAGCCACCGATTCGGTCTTGCGTCCAAGGGCGCAAAGGGTGATGGAGGTCCGTCGCGAGCGACTGGCAAGCACCTTGGTCTTGCCAATGGTTTCGGGTTTATCGCGCTGGAAGGTGAATTCCGTCGTATCGTGAAGGATCAACAGCGGGCCTTTAGCCGCTGCCATGCGCGATCTTGTCGCTGCAAAGTGCCCAGCCAGGATGATGCTTTCATCGACGCGCGGATGGCTGAGAAATCGATAGCCGGCCTTCGTCGCCGCCCAATCCTGACATGCAGTCGGCAACGTCGCGCCAATCTTTTGACCCAGCCTACTGAGAAGTTGTCCCAAACGTGTTTTCAATCGCTGATCAGGAAACGCACATTCCGCAATCTCTTGTTCGACCCAGACATCCATTTCCATGATCTCCAACAGAAAACTCATCAGCAAGCAACGCTTGCGCCATCCAACAAGATTAACCTGGATCGCCACCTCGCCCAACTGAAAGAAAACATACTTCCAGTGCCGCGTCACCTTGCGGGAGTATTGACGTGCTCGAGCTGGAGGAAGTTGGATGTTGGAGCACTACTTTCGACGTCGTAAGAGACTTGTCGAGAAAAAATGGTATCCATTGGTGCCGTTTCTGGAGCAGGCGGCGGCCCACTATCGAACGGAAGGGTGCGTTCAAAAGTATGCCCAAGGTGCCTTGGGATCTGCGGCCACTTTTGGCGAATGGCTGCGGGCTGACCGAATACCGCTCGACCGAATTACTGACGAGCACTTGGATGGCTTTCTGAACTGGTTCGTGCCATCGTCACCGGAGACGTCGACAAACAAGAGAAGGCAAGCCCTTGCGGCAACTCGTTTTGTATTGACGCTAATACGTGCCCGATACGCTCTGGTGCCGCAGTTGATTCCGGCCCAAGCAGAAGTCCATCGTTACCTCGAGCACCTGCGCCGCAATCGTGGCTAGGCGGAGGTGACGCTGGAGTACCAACAGCGAAATATCGAGCAGTTCTTGGATCGGCGCTCAGCGCAAACACCTTTATAATATCCTCTTCGAACAGCCCCGCTCATCACGCAGACTTAATCTTATGCCGCGTAAGAAAACGTCCACTTCACGCCTCGACCAACCGCACGCCGTTGCAGTAATTCCCAATGCGTCCGCCTGGGCGAAGCTCACGTGGGACGACCTCGACCAGGACTTCGGCAGCCGCAGCGTTCAACGCGGTCGCTCGTACCAGCGGGGCGGCCAAGTAAGGAACTTGGCCGTTTCCAACGATGGTCGGCTGCTTGCCGCAGTGCAGGGGACGCACCGTTACGTCACTTCGGCGCAGCTCGACGCGAAGAATAAGTCTCGCACCCGGATCGTAGGAATCTGTACTTGCCCGGTTGGCAGTCAGTGTAAGCATGCGGTTGCCGTGATCGCCGAGTATCTGGCGCAAATTGCCGACGGCAAGTCGCCGATTGCGGCCGCGGCCGACGATCCCCGTTGGGCTCGTCTCACTGAGTCCTCGGCTGACGAGTACGAAGACGACGAAGAAGACGACGGCGAGACCGACGACGAATGGGACGACGATGATGACGACTCGTCGCGTTCTGCCCGGAGCGCATCCATGGGGACTTCTCACCGAGGCGCACGCTAGTCGCCTACAGGAAATCCAAGGGCGCCAAGTCCACGGCCAAAACGCCCCGTCGCACGCGCGCCGAATGGGACGCCCTCATCCAGGCCGACATTGAGAAGAAGTCCGCCGCCGAATTGGCGAAATGCGTTGTTGCGCTCGTCAATCGCTTTCCCGAACTCCGCCAGGAGTTCCAGGAACGCATCCTCCTCGGCGAAGGAGACGCTCCCCGGCTGATTGGCGAGGCTCACAAGGAACTCCGATCGGTCACGTCCGAAATTGGCTGGCAGAACCATTGGCAGCACGACGGCCACACGCCAGATTATAGCCGGCTCAAACACCGCTTCGAACGCCTGGCCGAACTCGGCCATGCCGATGCGGTCGTCGAATTGGGCCGGGAACTCTTCGAGCGTGGCATGAGCCAAGTCGAGCAGGCGCATGACGAAGGCGAGACTGGCATCGCCTTGGCTGAATGCTTCCCCGTCGTTTTCGCCGCCGTCGCAGCCTCGTCGCTGGCGCCGGCCGAGAAGATTCTCTACGCGATCGACGCTTGCGAGCTCGACCAGTGGGATTACGTTGGCGAGCCGGCCGCAGTAATTCTTGACGCGCGATGGTCGAGCACCGACTGGTCCACGGTCGCCGACGCGCTGGCCGCCCGACTTAATCCCTCGTCGAAGGAGCGTAAGAACGCTGAATTCAGCAGGGATGTGGACGAAGGTCCTGATCGCTGGATCCGCAATTATCGCCGCGACTCGCTCAGCGGTTGGCTCGTTCACGCCCTCGAACAGGCGGGCCGAGACGACGAAGTCCTCCTGCTTTACGAAGCGGAGGTCCGACGCACCGGCAGTTACGAACGGCTGGTCAATCACTTGATACAGCTCAAGCGTTTCGAGGACGCCGAGCGCTGGGCCCGGGAGGGGATTGAGCAGACCTGCGAGAAACTCCCGGGCATCGCTTCCAATTTGGCCGATAAGCTTGTCGATCTGGCCCGCAGCCGCAAACAATGGGACGTTGTCGCTGCACGAGCCGCGTGCGAGTTCTTTCGCCATCCCAATGTCAAGTCATTCCAGGATTTAGTGCGCGCCGCCGAGAAGGCCAAATGCGGTTCCGCAGTTCGCTGCCGCGCCGAACAATTCCTTGAAACGGGAATTGCCCCCATCCGCTGTGATACCGCGCCTGCGAAAGCGGTGAAGTCTGTCTTGAAGAAGAAGGGAGCAAGATCCACGAAGCAGAGGTCCGCTGCAGCGGCGCCTTCAACGTCGCCGACTCTCAGGTTCATCTGCGAAGACGGCTGGCCGTTACCGCTGCCCGACTACCTAGCCGCCGCCTTCCTTCGCCCGCCTAGTCCTAACGATCGCCAGCGAATTCACCACGACGTTCTTGTCGACCTCGCCATCGCGGAGAATCGACCAGACGAAGTGCTCCGACGGTACGACGCGATTGTTGCCCAAGAAAAGTCGAAGTCAGGCGGCGTTCTCCGCGCGATGGCCTGGAACTCCGCCGCGTCACTCGCCACTCGCGTCGCAGCCGCTGTGGCCAAGTCTTATCCGGAGCGAGCGTTAGAGGTCTACCGACGTGAGCTCGAAGCGCACCTCCCGCATGCTAACCAAGGCGCCTACGAATCCGCGGCCGCCTGTCTCCGCAAGATGCGGCCGATCATACAGTCGCTCGATCGCGACGACGTCTGGATCGAACTCGTCAAAGATATTCGGGAAAAGTACCGCAACCGACCTCGGTTCATGGACATTCTCGACAAACTCGAGCGCCGTCCCATCGTCGCGACCCAGAATCGCCGCAAGTAGGGTCCCCTTCGTTCCGGTTAACCGACTACTGGCCAACAGGTTGTGAAGGCCGATGCGTCGGACATGGTCCAGGAGACGCTGTTGCAGGCACACCGCACGTTTGATGGGTTTCTTATCGCAGCGACGCTAGTCTGGCTCTCCCTGCTCGACAGACTGCCGGCAGCTACGTTTCAAAGTTGGAGTGGAGACCGCCAAGCGGGAGGCGACCTGTCGCAAGGCCTGAGCGGTGCCAGCGGCTACCATGGACTCTCGTTGATGATCGATACGGAGGGTCACACGGTTAAGCCTGGCGCTCGCACTTTGAGCGACGACGTGTTGCAAGACGTCGATTTCTTCCTTTGGGGCGCACCTAAACGATATCGACCTGCTTTCGCTGCACGTGCGTGAGGGAAATAACCCCGCAGATTTCGACCTCAACGGAAATGAGCTTGTGGATGACCTTGATCGTGATTTCTAGGTCAAACGTCTGCAACGAACTTGGTTTGGAGATGCAAATCTTGATCGCGTGTTTACATCGACGGATCTCATTGAGATGTTTGCCTCGGGGACTTATGAAGCCGACATGACATCAGGTTGGTCTACCGGTGATTTCAATGGGGATGGCCGCACGAATTCCAGCGACCTCGTGACCGCGTTGACTGACGGTGGCTACGAGCAAGGGCTTCGAGCGGCCGCCCGCGCAATCCCTGAGCCGTCAACGCTTATGCCTCTGTTGCTCGGATTTGGACGGCTCTCGACCAATCGAAAGAGCCGGAGGAGCGATGCACTGGAAACGGACTAGAATCGCTTGGATCATCTGTGACGGCGGCAATTCCAGGCCAAAATCCCTCGATACCGTATTTGCTCCAACAACTGATGCATGAAGTTTAATCGTGCTCGTTTCTTATCGTCGGCTTCGATGATCCACCCTGGAGCCTCCGAAATATGGGTACGTCGAAACATCGTTTCTTTGGCGATCGTATACTCTTCCCAGCGACGGCGTGATTCGAGGTCCATGGGACTGAGTTTCCACTGCTTAAGCGGATTATGGATTCGGCAATAGAAGCGAAATCGTTGTTCCTCGTCGGTAATGGAAAACCAGTATTTGACTAGAACGCATTTCAAAACTTGACTTTGGTAGGGCGAAGCTCCAGCTGAGCCATGTTTTTCAGCCGAATTGTGCACGGGTGGCTCGGCAGGATCGCCTCCCTGTTTTGAAACCAGCTCTAGAGTATTCGCGTCGCGACGTTCCATAAGATTAGCGGGCGGAGACCGAAATCGTGCGTCAGTCGATCCGACGAAAGACTCGGCTCGCGGAATTTAATTCGCGCAGAGGTTGGCTTTGTGAACAACCCAAAGAGCGACGCGTCCATTGAAAAGCCACCACTGTATTGAGCAATTGGGACTTGTTCAGTGTGGAGAACTTGAATGTTTCCATCGTCGACGTTCCCTCAAGCCGGCTGACAGATCGACTACGCTGTTGAGCGTCACTATGACTAATGACGCAAACCACGGTCGGTCGCTACAGACGATTCTGCGAATTCCTGAAAAGTCTATTCGCCGGGGAGGATCGCCTTGCCCTCGATACGGTGACGAGAAAATCGCATCTCTTTTCCCTGTCGATCCCAGACCACCACGCTCCCGTCGTCAAAACCGATGGCGAGGGCTTCACTGTCCGGAGAGAAGGCAAGTTCGGTCGGCTTCGAGTGCAACTGGATTGCAGCCAATATCATGCCGGTCTGTGTGTCCAAGAAACGTAAGGAGTCGTCTTCATAGCCAGCTGCAATTAAACGCCCATCGGGCGAATAGGCAATTGCGATGACAGGTCCCGACCAGCAACGCCATGATCTGGTGGGCTTCCGTTTGCTAAGGTTCCAAAGGAGTGTTTCACCTTGGTGATATCCGACCGCCAAATGATCGCCTGCGGGGCTGAACGCTACCGGTTCAGCTCCCAGCAGATCGGCATCCGCGTGCAGTTCAAAGCATCGATTTGGAACGTCCAGATCAGCCACGCGTACGATTCCGTCACGCCAAGTCCCGTAGGTGAACGCAACTCGTCTCTCGTCGGGAGAAATGTCATAACCTGAGATCATAGGACCACTGGCGAATGACGTTTCATTTCCGCTTTGGAGGTCCCATTTGGCAAGTTCGCAAATGGGCGCGTGCTTGGAGTAGGTCAATGCAAACACCTGGTTCCTGCTCGGCAGGTTCGTCATGCGCAAGGCAAAGCGGTCGCCGATCGGTACCCTCTTCAGACGCGTGGTCGTCCGGAGGTCCCATACCGCGATATATGATTGGGACTCAGCTCGCTCAGCCGCAATAAAAAGGTGGTCATCAGTCGGAACGAACGCAATGCTGGTTGTCCCGTCGCCATCATGCAGTAATCGAGCTACCCGGTTCTCCGTGACCGCGATCTCAAACACACCGGGAAACATTGGCTCCGATTCGATAATGGGGCCAGCGACTACGAGCGACGAATGTCCGCCAGGACTTCGAAACGCAAGCGTCCGGTAGCTCGTTCCATTCGATCGTGGCTCGAACAAATGAGGTGCAAGTTCCTCCAAATTCCAGAAGCGAACCCGGTTGTTGCCCGTGTGAGAGCTGGTCGTGGCAAGCGTCTGTGTGTCGCCGACGAATTCGATTCCGATCACTCCCGCGTGCGTTGCCGTGACATAAACTTCTTCTAGCGTGTTTAGGTCAAACACACGAATCGTGCCACGCATACCGAGCGCAAGCAATCGGTCTTCGCCGGAGCATGCGGCAGCAAAGATGGCCTGGCGCTCGACTTCCAATCGTCCTATCAGTTCCCAATGGCGAGTCGACCAGACTTTTACGTTGTGACCACAGACGATGAGCCGCGATCCATCGCGTGAAAACACGGTCGGCATCCAATAGATGTTTTGTCCTCGTCCGGGAAGTGTTGTCTCGACTCGCTGCGACTCCAGATTCCACACGACGACATTTCCGTGTTGATCGGTTGACGCAAGTAGCCGACCATCGGGTGAGCAGACAACCGAAGATACAGAGGCTTGATGGTGTTGATGTAATGTACTGGAGATGGGGGAAGATTCTGTGCCGAAGTCAACCACAGAAACGGAGTTGTCCGGCCCAGGTAGGTATAGCCGATCGCCGTTAATTGAAAATGCCATTACACCCGCATGCCCGTGATGGAGCTTGCCGGGGAACAACGGCCGCAATCCCTTGACTTGCCAAATCCCAACGTCTCCATTGTCGTTGGCACAGGCAATCCGTTGCCCGTCGGGTGAAAACGTGATCCACCTCGGATATGTGTACTCGTCGAAAATCGTCCAATTGATTAACTTGAGTGAGTTGGCATCCCACAATCGAATTCGCCCGTCTTCGCTGGCTGTGGCAACTGACTTGCCGTCAGGCGAAACGTCCATACTCCAGATGAAATCTTTGTGAATTAGTGCCGGTACGGTGTCATACACGTCCTTCCTGTTCCACAAGTGCTGAAACTCGAACCGCTCCGCGTAGTCGGTTGAGGCGAACCGTTTCATTTGCTCGACCGCGCCTCTCGAATCACCGCTTTGCCAGGCGTCATAAGCCGCGTGGAGACTCGCGGCATAGTTCCGTGCCACTTCAGCGCGCGCCGCTCGCGCTGCTGAATGGCCGAGATGGGGCCGCCAATTCCCAACGCGATCAATAGGACAATGGTTGCGGCCGTCGTCGTCGCAAGCCAAGGGTTGTGAAATACCCAACGTCGCACGTGCTCAAATCGGCTGGCGCGCCTCGCAAGAACCGGTCGGTGTGTCGTAAACCTGCGGAGGTCGTCGGCCATTTCACATGCGGAAGCGTATCGCGCATCCGGATCTTTGGAAACGGCTTTCAGGATTACCGTTTCAAAATCACGAGGCACGTTAGGCTGCAAACGCTGAGGAGGTTGCGGGGAATTCTCGACGATTCTTTGCAGCAACAGCTTGCGGTTCTTCTCGCCAAACGCCGGCCTTAGCGTCATCAACTCGTAAAGCACCAGCCCGAGTGAATAGATGTCGGTGCGGTGGTCCAAGACGCGGTGGCCACTGGCTTGTTCTGGACTCATGTACCGCAACGTGCCCAGCAATTCACCGGTCATCGTCAGCTCGTGGTTTTCTTGAAACCGCGCGAGTCCGAAGTCGGCAATACAGACTTCGCCCCGATCGTTGAGGAGCAAATTCGAGGGCTTGATATCGCGATGAATCACGCCGTGCTCATGAGCGTACTGCAGCGCCTCTGACAGCGTGATCCCCAACTGTGCGACATTTCGGTAGTAGTTTTTCGATCCGAACCCGGCACCGGAGGATATCGCGTCGACTGGCGAAGTGTCATGATCCCTATTCCGTCGCGTCTCAACACGTTGTGAGTGCGCCGATCGGCCCTGTGGACCAGCCGATTTCGAACCCTTGACCTCCTGGGTACCGTCTGTCTGGCGTCGGTCCAGCTCAGCAATCACTTCGGCCAGACTTTGACCTCGCACAAGCTCCATCGCGTAGAAGTGCATGCCACGATCAAATCCCACAGCATGCACTCCGACGATGTTGGGATGCTTGAGCATCGCCGCAGCCTGGCTTTCATTCTTGAATCGCTGCAGCTGACGCGGGTCGAGCAACGCGGCAAACGGTAACACCTTGATCGCAACGCGCCGGCCGAGTGATAGCTGTTCTGCCTCGTAGACGACCCCCATGCCCCCGCGCCCCAGCTCGCAGACAATGCGAAAATCTCCGAGTGTTCCCGTCAACGTCGCGGGAGCCTGCTGGTTGTCGTGCACGTTCGTCTGCGCAGCGGATTTTCCCAGAGAAGCCATAGCCGCGACGGCCGGGAAGAGTCGGCGTAGTTGGCTGAGCCGCTGCCGGGTATCTTTCGCAGATCGCCTCCAAGTCGATCTCTTCTCCGATTGCCAACTTTGAGGTTAGCTCCTCGACCGCCTCCGCCGCGTCCGGCGCGAGGTTATTGAATTCCCGATCATTGGAATCGCTAATCATCGTGCGGAACTCCCGGAGTCACCACCCAGCAAGTCCTATAGGCGGCTGAGCGCTCGCAATTGCCGCGCCTTGAATGCGCGTTCGTTGGTTTTCAGAATCTGAAGGGGCGATGCAATGCGCCATGCGAGGGTCCATGCGGTAAGTGATCATCGCCTTCAATCGATCCTCGTGTCGATAAAGTAGTGCATTCGCGGTGCTTTGATCGCCGCCTCTGGCCACTCGGATGAGCGAGGTACTATTTGAAATTTTGGTGGTTCTCGATTGAATCGTCTCAGAATTCAGGTTGAGCTGTCGTCACACGATTCTAACCGCAGTGGTTTTACGAATCACGGAAGTCGTCTGCCGATTCCTCGTAGCCCCAACAACTCAGCGCGACATTTGCCGGGTTTCAATTCACTGGCTGTCGCCGCAACGAATAAGTCGTTGGTTCCGGAGTATAAGGTCTTGTGAGTTAACAGCTTATGGTGAATGCAGGCGGTGTGTGTTGGGCGAATTGAAGGCGTCGGTCAATGATCGGAAAAGCGTCAGCGGGAAGGACCGGCGGCGTAGCAAATTCACGCAATCGCAGGACTCATAGGTGTGATGAATGGGGGCGGCACATGCACTGCCCTGCCCTCTTCAACGGAAATTCTCGCGAATTCTTTTCGCAAACGTATTAACGTCCCCAACGTCCAAATCATCGTCGGCATCGACGTCGCTTGAGCGTATCACCATCCGTACGCGCGTCGTTTTGGGGGCACGCACTCGGACGGGTAGGTGAGTCGAAGTTCACCGTGGTCAGGTCTTGCCCCATCCGGGCAATTGGCTGGCTTGCTTCACCCAAGCGGCGAGCTGCGCTTCGTCGACCTGGTCGTCCTTGTGGATGACTAGGTAGCGTGTGTCCTTGGTCTTGGACTCGCCGGGGGGAAGAGGACACAGCGACGTGCCGCGGAAGAAAGTCACTTTGACGTATTTTGTGAAGCAATGGATGCCTAGGAACCAGCCCTGGCCCTCGACTCCGTACAACGGCGAGTTCCATTTGACTGCCTTGTGCACGCCGGGGAACGTGCGCACGATGAGCGCGTCAAGGCGGCGCCCGACGTCGCGTTTCCACCCCGGCATGGCCGCGATGTACGCCTGCACGGGGGCGTCGCCGTCGGCCTTCGCAATCTGAGGGTTGCCGCCTGCGAGAAGGGTTGGCTTCGCCGCTTTCTTGGTGGTGCTCTTCTTCTTTCCGGACGAGTTGAGAGCGACGGCGGTGCGGATGAGATCCTTGAGTGCCCTTTCGTTTATCTTTTCGCCTTGATGGATATCTATGGCGCGACGGGTATTCCCATCCATGCTGGCGTTGAATAAACCCGCGGGATCTTTAAGGGAGGCGCCCTTGAAGAAAGTGAGCTTCACATGGTTCTTGTAAGATTCGCCCGTGCAGATGATCCCGTTGTGAGACCAAACTGGAGTTCCTCTCCATTTCCATTCTTCTATGATTTCTGGATCTGCTTCTTTGATTAGCTTGCGTACGCGGCGAAGCATGTCTCCGCGCCAGTCGTCGAGTTCGGCAATTCGCTCGCTGATAAGCTCCGAAGGTGATTTCTCATGTCGATCACCGGCTTTTTTCGCGAGCGCGGTGCCTTCGCCGTCCACCTTGCTCGCGCTCCGGTCGGCGCGCGGCCGTCTTCTTTGCGACGTTCGCCGTCTTCTTGGACGTCTTGTTGGGCATTTTGTTCACTCCAGGAATCCGGACCTCTTCTGGGGCACTCCGCGATCTTTTCGAAATGATTCGTCGAAGGACATGGCCTTTCCACATCCAAAATCCCGAAAGCACAATTGGAGGAAGGATGACATACCGAACGGCGGGGGCATACTTTGGAAGTCCTTCAAACGGACTATAAACATGGCCGAGAATCGGAATGCAAATGACGATGTGAATCCAGAGGGAAATAGCGAACGTTTGACGCCTTGGTTCATGATGTGGCTCCTATTTGGAGACGGCCGCCAAGCCCGCAACTGCGGCGGAAAGCTGCTTGAGCATCTTCGCCCACCCGAATTCTGCACCCCGGAGTGCCTGATCGACGCACGGCTCGAAGTCGTTGGGATACATCCACTCGGCGACGGCAGCACTCTCGGTAATCGCTCGCCAGACCTGCTCTCGCGGTTGCGGGATCAGCAGTTCTCTTCGGATACTCACGGTCATTGTTCCTTGCCGTACATCAGATGCTTCTGAATCCGCTGAAGGCGGTCATTCCAGAACCGCTCATAGTGAGCGATCCAGTCCCGCACAGTGCCGAGCAGCGCGGGGACGAGGCGATAGCGGCGCTCGCGGCGAACCGCTGTTCGGTCACAAGTCCGGCATCGAGCAGAACGCGGCGGTGCTGGGAGACGGCCGGCCGGCTCATCTCGAAATGTCCCGCAATCACGTTGACCGGGCAGTCGGCCTCGACGTGCAGATTCAGCATCCCGCGACGCGCCGGATGACTGATCGCTCCAAAGACGTTGGGCTCGCGGTTGGGAGTCATAACCATACGGCCAATATGCGTAAGACTATGCTTACGTGTCAACTAGACCTTAATCAAGCGAAGGCCGAGTCGCGATTGTAGCCTCTCGGCGACGGCGCACGGGGGGCCGTACCGGCAGTGCCGGTTCGAATTGAACGAGTTGTTTTTCGGTCATGGGGATGTTCCTTATGGGCCGAGGCGTGGCGGCGGACCGGAGCATCCGGACTCCGGCTTCAGGGTGGTGGTCAACAACGCAGCGGCCGGTTCAAGCATCTCCAGCAGACGGAAGAAAGCACGCTTGCCAGGGATTCCAGGACAAGAACCGGTAGACGAGTCGTCGGCCCTGGCGAGACGATCTGTGCCGGGATCTTGATCCAGCGCGTTGCGAAAGGTGGAGAAGTCCATCCGCAGCAGGCGCCGTTTTTCTTCCCGGTGCTTTTCTTTCCAGCGTCCCTGTTCGGGAAGCAGCAGCGCCGACCAGGCCTTCAGGCTCCAGGCCAGCGAGGCGATGACCATGTAGGCCCAGTTGCTGAAGAGGTTATCCAGCGGCGCGGTCAATGCGCGCACATCATTCTTGTGTTGCTCAATCGTGTTCTCTTGATTACAGCGGCCATTGGCGTCGAACGACGATTTCCGTCGGCCGACGTCTCCCAATCGTTGGTGATGTAGAAGAAGCAGCGCTCGGTGTCGAAGAGTTTGCGTCTGCCCCTTGCGGACTTCCAGATCTTTCCAGACGACGACCAGCCGATAGGTCTTTTCGCACAGCGGGTGGGCGAGTAGCGAAACTCCGCCACGTATTCCTTGACCAAGCGAATGTTCTCGAACTCGCGCTGCCTCGACGATGCGTTCTTTGACGTTTTCCGGACGCTAGCGGGGCTGGGTCTGGACTTCATATTTCGGACGACGGCGGAGCCGTCGCCAGGCGTTTTGCGGCAGGTTTTCCGCGATTTCGTAGAGATTGGGCATGGCGTCGATGCCAAAGACGAACTGCACTCCCTCCGCGTCCCAGCGATCCAAATGCTCCGTCTGCGTGAAGTCCGTGTCGCCGCGCAGACGTGATCTTGCGGAAGCCTGCCCGGCGGCAAAGCGCGACCGCCCGATCCAGATACTCGGCCGCGCCCTCATGGCTGGGACGATTGCCGGGACGATTGACGATGAACAACGGTTCGCCCGTGTTGGCCAGCGAGACCACCAACGGATGATAGCCCCACTGTCCTTTGTGATTGATGTCCATGCCTTCTTTGCATTGGCCGGTGGTTTCCACCATCGTGCCATCGGCGTCGATCATCGGCTTCCTCGAAAAACTCGGCGGCTGCTGCTGCCAGACCTTCAGCCGCGTCTCGTTGAACAGCGTCCATCAGACGATCAATCTGCAGCCGTGGTAGAAGCGACGGCAGAAGTCACCCGCCGTGGTCGGGTCCGGGAATCGCGCTGCTCCCAAGGCATTCAGGTACGATTCTTCGTGGCGGCGGAGTTCCAAATGATCCAAGGCACGTTCCGCCGGCCAGCAAGTTGTAGGCGATGTTCAGCACGTGGTCCGATTCGGTGTACGGCAAGATAGATCTTGAAAAATCACCGACCACTGGTTGATCCGCCGATCCAAATCCAGTCGTTTCACCATCTGATGAATCCATCCGATCCCACCTGCGGCGATGGCCTGTGTCCGATCCGCAATCTCATAATGGATGTTCGAGGCGGAAATCATCGGACAGTCGCTCACCAAATCGTGTCTTATCCAAACGCTTTTGGATGCGACGCTTGCGTGCCACCAATTGTCGTCGTATCTTGGCGTTCACTCGAAAGCCCTCCGTGTCTTGCGGTGTTGGGATTGTGATTCACCCCATCAAAACCCGCAAGAACACCGAGAGTTTTCGAGTTTTTTCGTTTTTATTCAAGCGAAGGCCGCACGGCCTTCGCTTGATCAAGGACTAGAGCGGCCAGAATCGCTTGGCTTTAAGGAGAGGCAGTGCGCACAGTCCCCCAAGGCTGCAACGAGATCGCTGCTATCGAATTCAGCGTCCCCGTTCCAATCGCCGGTAGTCCAGGTGGAATTCATCACGATGTCGGCGTTGTACTTCCCAGCCTCAAATAGCGCGATCAAGTCTCCTGCTTGGAATATTAATGCATGAGTCACGGGCGTTCCCCGGTTACAACCTGATCACTCCGAACGACAGCACCCACTTACCTATTTGACAACGAGGGCCGCGTCGTCCACTCCTGGCCCAGTGAAATCAGCACCGGCGATGGAAGCCGGACGCCTCGGCTGCCGTGATCGGTTTCTGAATGGGGTGTTTTTGGAGTAGAACGCATTTCAAAACTTGACTTTGGGAGGTCGAAGCTCGAGCAGTAGGGCGAAGCTCCTGCTGAGCCATGATTTTCAGCCGAATTGTGCACGGGCGGCTCGGAGCCTCGCCCTGCTTTGAATCCAGCATTAGTCAATTGCGCCTTGGTGTCACCTGCCAACAAGCTTCCCAGATCTCGACTGACGCCCTGGCGCACGAGGATTCGTTGAGCTACACCCGCTTTTTCACTGCAATCATTTGAAAATCGCAAAATAGAGCACATAAATCCACGATAAAATACCGTGTATGATCGCCCACAGGATCGAATGATTTGCCGAATAGCTCAGAATCATCGCCAATGCGGTTCCCATTGAAACGCCCGTCGACACGGCGGTGTGCGTGTACGCAACTTGTGTCATCTCGCGGCTCCCTTTTGTGCGGATTACGTTATCCAACGGATGATGATTCGATTGTAGTCGAGAGACACGTGATTTGCTGCTAGGGGATGCCTTGTCAGATTGACGTCTGCCCCGTAGCGGCGCGAAGCCCATGCTTCATAAATGCTCGACATCACGCAATATTCAACGTGTGACAGAGCGATGGCAATCTTGTTTCCCACAACGTCAGTTCCCATTGCAACGCCTCGCTGGTGATGGAGCCAAAGACGTTATCCAAGTCGATACCAGTGGGAAACGGATGGTAGACACATTAACCAAAGTGTTGGCCGGCATGTTGTGATCCGTGGCAATCACCTCTGTCGCATTGTCGTAGCCGGAGGGCACTTTGGCGATGGTTTTCAACGAATTCTGAATCACGGCTGTGTAACCGTGCCTGTCGTTCAACTGCAAAGCCCCAGAAGGCCTCGTGCTTCCGCCTGACCGGCAGCCGAACGTCCATATTCGCTCGCCGTGACACGAGCCAAAGCGGACACATGCTGCCAACGCAGCGACGGCCGTGACGATTGAAAGTCGTCTCGTACGGTCTGGAAATACTTTTCGGCATGTAACGCGCCGTCTTCACTGACAGCGTATTTCAGCAGCGTATCGAACATAGGGCCAGCGGGTAATGACAATGTGCCGTAGCGATGAGCGATCGCGGTGGCGTGCGCCTGCTGGTTGTAACGAATCGATTCGTCCAGTTGAGCCAGTAGTGTGTCCGCATCTGTGGCGGATATTTCGTTGACGTGACGTTCTACCGGCAAGGGGTGATCCAGCAGGTTTTGCGCAGCGATCCTATCGCGCGCTACCTGCCAGGCGCCGATGACTAAGCACGACGCGGCGCTGACTCCCATATTCACGGATGCGAGATTGCGCCACGCATTTGCGGCGTCGCTGGCATGAACTCCGACCGAGTCGCCGTGGACGCAACCCGCTGGCTTGACTGGCGATTCGTACTGAGGCAGACGTCCGCCGTCACGCAACACCAGTCGGCTGGCCGCGAGTGACATGGCTTCACCGACGACGCAAGGCGCGGAAAACCCTCCGCGAGCGTCGTCGCGGCAGCCCGCGCGGCATCGTCTGGCGTACACTGAGCAAAGTCTTCGCTCAATCGTCGCACGAATTCGTCGTCGGCTTGCTTTGTACCTTTTGGCTTGGCGTTCAGCTGAAATTCATCCAACAGGCGAGTTAACATCGTGGCGGGTTCATTCCAGCTGTCACGACGGTAGACCTCGGACTGGAGACAATACCGCAGTGACTGCCGGAGCAACGTGAGCGCGTGTTCCGTGCCAACAATTCCTTGCATGTCCCACGCTCGAAACGGTAGCACGGTACGATGAACTTCCGGGTTCTCCTGTACCAGTGGAAGCAATGCCCGGAGGGCTCGGTGACGGTCGTCGGCCACCAACTTCGCCAAAAGCTGCTCAGCTCGCACCGCATCTCTCGCTTCGACAGCCTGATGCAACAATGCGTCGTCGACAACAACGCTGGAATTACTGGTTGGCACTGGATGCAACACCTCAGCAACTCGTCCGCCAAAACTCTGAATTCGGTCCGTGTTTCGATACAGCACTTTTAATACCGGCAGCGGCGCGGAATGCGTGGGCAAAAGCTGAGACATCTTTAGTGCCGGCGCCAGCGCCATAAACGTATGAAATCCGATATAGTCCTCTCCACCAAACGTGCGTGCATTTGCCAAAGCGCCAGCACCGACTAATGTCCTCAATGACTCTCCGTCCTTCAACTTGCGAACCAATAATGATTGAAGCTTGTCGACGGGAGTCTCCTGCAATTCGCAGACGAGTGGTTCGAGGTCGCCAAACAACAATGGTGATTCAAGTTCCTGAGCGAACGCTCTTGGCATCAGTCCCAGGTCAATGGCGGTTGGCCCGAGTGTTGCCAGCAAAGTTCCCCGTCCGACGTTTACCAGGAATTCCCGACGTGACGAACTGCGTGGCATGTGAATATTCCTTTCGTTTGGGAAGAAAGGCAGTGACTTGCTGCGAATGCCGTGAACGAAACGTGGTCATTGGGATCTGTGAATTTGCTGCTTGTAAGTGACTTTCAGGCTCTACGTATGGACAGCAGCCACGCATATCTTATGACACCAGCGACTTGACCACAATCATTGGAGATGGCACTGGACGAATTGTGTCACTCCGCGCAAACCCAAAACGATCATGTGTTGTGCGGAGGGACGTCATACAATGAAGGTTGAGGCCTTGACTAGCCCGACACCTATTTACCTTACAAAAAAGCCTGCGAGGTTTCTGTCCTCGGTGCCGGCGCCAGTCTACGTTGGGTTGGGTAGCATCTCTGGCCACCATAGGGAGCGCACAACGGCCATTGTCGTCGAGGTGGTCCGAGGCACAGATGTGAAAGCGGTACCTAGCCGGGGATGGAGAGGTCTGGATATAGATGGCTTCGAGCTTCCGGATTCGATTCTGGCCATCGAATTCACACCGCACGAATGGCTCTTTCCGCGCGTTGCCGCCGCGGTACATCATGGCGGTTGCGGGACGACAGCAATCAGTTTACGAGCGGGTCGTCCGACAATTTTGTGCCCTTACTTTGGCGGTCGATCGTTTTGGTCTAAATGATTCGTGAACTCGGCGCCGGTCCTCCATCGATTCCTCAAAGAAAACCGACCACCAAACACCTGTCTATTTCGATTTGGCGAACACTCGCGGATGTCGAAATGCACAGGAGAGGTGCCGAGGTCGGTCGATAAATTCGAGTCGAAGAGGGCGTGAAGAACGCAGTTGAATTTGTGGGAAACAATGGTGAAGCACTGTGGGCAAGCGTCTACTAGATAATCTTAAGGCGACTGCGATATGATAAAAGGTAAGCGATTCTAGTTGGCGAAGGAGCAGACAATGAAGCCGTCCCTTTTCATAACGTCGATTGGATTGACACTTGGCTGCTTCAACGTGACGTCCGCAGCCATCTCGTCGGCTACCGTTTCCGGCGGGAAGATCGAAGGCGCCGTTGTTGACGACATAGCCGCCTTCAAGGGTATTCCCTATGCCGCACCACCAACCGGCGAACTCCGCTGGAAGCCGCCTCAGCCGGTTAAGCCATGGGTAGGCATCAAAAAACTGGATGGGTTTGGTCCTGCCCCAATCCAGGATCATTCCCTGGCCGCGAAGATGGGAATTTCGCCTGATTTCAGCGAAGACTGCCTTTACCTTAATGTGTGGACGCCGGCCGAAACGGCAGAGGAGCGATTGCCCGTGATGGTGTGGATCTACGGCGGTGGCTTCGCCGGCGGGGCGACGAGTTGCTTGGGCTACGACGGAACGCATCTTGCGCAGAAGGGTGTCGTTGTTGTTTCCGTCGCCTACCGTGTGGGGCCGCTCGGTTTCTTGGCGATCCGGAGCTAAGCCGAGAGAGCGGCAAAGGATCGGGCAACTACGGTCTCCGCGACCAGATTGCCGGACTCGAGTGGGTGCAACGGAACATCGGTGCACTCGGCGGGGATCCAAATCGGGTTACTATCTTTGGTGAATCAGCTGGCGGCATCTCTGTCAGCATGTTGGCAGCATCACCCGGGGCTAAAGGTCTGTTCCAGCGCACGATCTCACAGAGCGGCGGATCGTTTGCCCCACCAAAGTTTGCAGATGAAGGCGGGCAGAACGTACCGCCTCTGGAAGTGGCCGAGACGATTGGGGAGCGGTATCTCGCGCGACTCGGAGTCAAGGATATCGTAGCAGCGCGAAAACTTCCCGCCGAACAGTTTGTGGCCGGCATGGAGTTTTGGCCGACATTTGACGGCGACGTACTGCCCGGCGATCAGTACCATTTGTACGAATCCGGTGCATTTAACGATACTCCGATTTTGATCGGCACGAACTCGGATGAGGGCGCGATGTTCGTACGTCCCGGTGTCAATCCGGATAACTTCATCGAAATGATTCGTCATAGATTCGGCAAGCATGCCGACAACATTTTAGCTGCCTATCCGCACTCGACAGGGGCCGAGGCATTCGAGGCGAGCAAAGACGTTTTTCGGGACTCAGCATTCGCTTGGCATACCTGGACATGGGCAAAGCTACAAAGTAGCAAAGGTGCGGGTAAGGCTTTCGTCTACTACTTTGATTACCGGGAACCGAATTCGCCGGGCGGAGCCAATCATGCGGCAGAGCTGGGGTATGTGTTCCGCAATCTTGGAAGGCCTGGCGATTCGCCGCGTGCCGAAGACGTTGAAATGTCGGACCAGATCAGCACGTTCTGGGTCAACTTCGCTCGCAACGGGGACCCAAATGGAGCGGGGCTTCCGACGTGGCCGGAGTTCACGGTCGGAAAGCAACAGATCATGCTTCTGAACAAGAAGCCTGTTGTCCAACAGGTGCCGAATCTTAGACAGCTCGAAACGCTGGACGTGTATTATGCGTGGCGTCGCAAGGAGGCCGTGACGCGCGGCGCCAGCGACGGTGCGAACGACCCATCCGTGACGGTTGGTCCAACCCAGGAGTCCGTGGCAATCAATCCTGATCAAGCTGACACTGCCGACGGTGGAACTCCCGCTTCGTCCAATGTGTCGGGCGCAGAATATCCTCGTGTGCATCGCGATCGTCGCGTCACGTTTCGTTTGCATGCGCCAACCGCTTCAACGGTTTTGGTACAGCCGGGCGGCTCGGACAGTGGACTCGGCAAGGGCCCATACGCGATGCGACGTGATGCGGAAGGCAACTGGATGGCAACGACACCGCCGACTGTTCCGGGGTTTCACTACTATTGGTTGGTCGTGGATGGCGTTGCCGTAAATGACCCCGGAAGTGAAACGTATTTCGGATACGGCCGGCAGACTAGCGGCGTGGAGGTCCCAGAAGAGAACGTAACTTTCTACGATGCCAAAGAAGTACCGCACGGGACGGTTCGGTCGTTCTTCTATCACTCGGGGACGACCGGCAAGCTTCGGCGAGCTATGGTATACACTCCACCAGGCTACGACGTGGGGCAAATACGTTATCCCGTGCTCTATCTCCAGCACGGCGCCGGCGAAGACGAACGAGGTTGGTCCAATCAGGGACGGCTGAACTTTATCCTGGACAACCTCATCGCTGCGAAAAAAGCCCAGCCAATGATCGTCGTGATGGATCGAGGCTACGCTGAAAGAATACTGGCTGTGGGCGGCGCAAGTGATCTCGCATCGAGACGGGGCCGGTTTGATTACCGCGCCTTCGAGGATGTACTCGTTGGCGAGCTGATACCCGCGATTGATCGTCACTTTCGTACGTTCGCCGATCCTGAGCACCGAGCGATGGCGGGGCTATCGATGGGCGCCATGCAGACCTTTCAAATCGGCCTCAGTCACCTCGATACGTTTTCGAACATCGGTGTCTTCAGTCTACCGCCGATCGACGAGTTCGACGTGAAAACTTCGTATGACGGCGTATTCCGAGATGCGCCGACCTTCAATCGGAAAGTCCGTCTTTTGTGGCTCGGAGCTGGCACAGCCGAACAGCGATTTGTGTTGGCAATTCGAGAGATCGATAAACAGCTGACAGACGCTGGAATCGAACATGTTTCGTTTGAATCGGAAGAAACATCGCACGAATGGCAGACATGGCGGCGTTCGCTGCGCAATTTCGCGCCACGTCTTTTCCAGGAGGTTGCGCGGTAGTTCCGCCAAGCAGTGCCATTTAGTCAAAACTCGTTCGGCCTGACATGAGTTAGCCGAAGGTCGTGTCCCGCGAAGCGGGGCGAAGATCTGACAACACGCGATGTGTGATCGCGATATCCAACAATTCAGCAACGCTGGGGACACCGAGCGTTTGCATGATTCCAGCACCCCGCATTTCCACAGCCCGCTCTGAAATCTCAAATCGACTGGCGATTGCCTCATTGGGCTTACCGGCAATGATTGACTCCACGGTTTCACGTTCGCGCCGGATGAGACGGGCGATTTGTACTTCTAGTCGCGTGAAATGGCGCTCGCAAACTCGCCATTGTATATCGAGGCGCAGTTTTTTTTCGAAAGTTCGATCAACATGTGACGGCCGAAGGGCTTGTCTAGGAATTCGATCGCTCCGGTCTTCATCGCCGCCACAGCGGTTGTTACCCCGGCGTGAGCCGTAATGAAAATCGCCGGAAGCCGCTCGCCTTCATTCGACAACGTCTCGTACAACTCGAGTCCACTTTGGACGGGCATCTTGACGTCGAGTACGAGGCAGACCGGTTGTGAGGGTATGTATGACTTCCGGAACTCCGCTCCCGATGCATAGTCGCGGGCGTCAAGCTTGAGCGCAATGCGGCGGTGTGGCTGAGCGTGATGAGTTTGGCGCCCACTATGTCATACGCCAGAAAATGACACCATATCATTGAGGAAGTGGTGCCCAATGACTCACGTGACAGCAGATCGAGCAGTCTGTGGGGATGATGTGCGAACGCTGGTGAGATAGAATGTGGGGGAGGAACGTCCCATACGTGGAGTTAGCCAGAGGATCGAACAATTCCAACGCGACGTTTATTTCGTCAGCAGAACCGTCTCCTTCTAATTGAATTCTCTTACATCCGATGTCATTGGAAGACAAGCTTACATTTCTGTCTGCGTTCTTTAGCCGGCCGCATGTTATCGGCGCGGTAGCGCCCAGTTCGGCGGCCCTAGCGCGCAAAATGATCGAATGGGTTGAATGGGAGACCGTGGAGACCGTCGTGGAATATGGCCCCGGCACTGGTTCCTTTACCAATGAAATCCTCGTGGCGAAAAGATCAAATGCCCGATACTTCGCCATCGAATTGGAAGCAGCACTCGTGGAGACCATGCAGCGTCGTTTTCCGGATGTGGCCGTGCATCACAACAGCGTCGCAAACGTCCGGGCGATTTGCACGAAAGAAGGCGTCGACAAAGTGGACGCGATCGTCAGCGGACTGCCTTGGGCGGCGTTTCCTGAGTCGCAGCAAGTCGCGTTCATGGACGCGATGATGACAGTCCTCAGGCCAGGAGGACAGTTCGTCACCTTTGCGTACCTCCAGGGGCTGTGCCTTCCCGCGGGCCAACGGTTTCGGCGGATGTTAAGACAATACTTCTCTGAGGTCTCCACGAGCGGTACGGTGTGGCCGAACGTGCCCCCGGCATTCGTATATCGTTGCCGGCGCTGAATCGAGTTATCTCGGAAGTCCGCAGGTGGCGGACACGTGGCTAATCAATCAGCAAGATACCGTTCAATTCTGCTGGGGCAGCAATTCCAGCATGGCTTCGCCCATGGCCTTGCCGATGCGGCGGAACCAGATTGCACTGCCGAGATAGTGGTAAGGATGATCGCCGCCGGTCTGGTGCCATTGCTCGAAGTGTTCTCGCCAGGTCGGATAGAGTGCTTCAGCATCCTTGTCCACAAGCACATCCGTGCGGATGGCCTTCACATTGCCCTTGAATTCGGGCACGTCGTTCATCGATAGCTGAGCGTCGCGGATAATTCGCATTGCTCCCTCCGCCGGCCGGGAGCCGTTTTGTCCCATCGCAGCGATCACAATCGGAAGGTTGGGCGCGTGGAGATCCTTCCGCACATCACGAATGAAGTGCGTAAGATTCGCCGCGTATTCCTCTTCTGCTCCATACTGATCGTTCCAGCCCTGGAACCAGACGAACCCGGCAAGCTGCGGGCGGTAATCCTTCAACTCCGGGAATAAAACAGCGTGGTTGGCGATCGCGTCAGTGGCTTCGGTGATCATGCTGCGATACGAGGATCCATAATCCTTCCGGATATCGTCCATTGTCGGTAACGGGTCGGTTCGCTGATTCTTCTGGTTGTTTTGCGTGACGCGCTGCTGCGCCTCGTCAAGTTCCTTCTGCACGATTTCAGGAGCCGGAAAACCGGCCGAAGGGGAACGGAAGAGTTTGTAAAGCGAGTGCCCGCCCCAGGCCGTCTTGATCAGGAGAACTGGGACATCAAAATGATCACCCATGACTGTGCCGAATTCCAGCTCGACTCCCGTGCGCCCGGGCGAGCCGTAACCATAGGTAAGCGGCCCCTTGCGATCCAGGAATTTGATATACACGTCACGACGCACTATCCATTGGTCGTTCCTACGCAAATGGCGAAAGAGATCGCGCATGTTCGGATCGTTCGCCTGATGATCAAGCAACGCATTGGGTGCTTTTCCCTCCATGTTCGATTGACCGGCGAGGATAAATACGTTCACCGGCGCAGTCCGCAGCCCGCAGCCGTGCTGTCGCGAAGAGATGAATGGCCAGGAGGACAATCCCAAAGCGGGCCATTAAATGCCTTTCCTATCAAATTTCATTCGAGCAGAGTCGGCCAGAAACGTGAGGCACTTCAGCGCTGTTCGCGCCGTGGCTCTCTACGGAGGTGGCACGTCACGCGGATTCTTAAGGTTTATCGCATTCTGGGCAAGCGTTTAAAGCGGCACAAGCATGTGAGGATCGACCGAACGACAATTCCATTGCACGCAGCGCTTTGAGGCGAGTTGGCGTATGCGGCAAGTAGCGAGTCGTGGATGCCACCTAAGGGTGTCCAAGTTCAACAAGATTACCAACCCCAAAGCCCCAGCCTGGACCGTACCATCCACGATATCCGCCTAACATGCCAGGATAGGGCTCGTAGCGTCGTGGTGGCAGCTGACCGGCGGGTACGGTTTGCGCGGGAGTCAACGAGTAGCTGGCTGCCTCGCGTGCCCGAGCGGCAGCATCTGCCTGCTGTTGTTGCATGTCACGAATCGAGGCAACTTGTTGATTCCGTACACGATCGAATGCTTGACGGCTGGCAGTAGCCGCAGCTCGTTCTCGCTGGTTTTCTTGTAGCGCCAGCTCGATTTGCGCCGCTGACATTCGTGCCACGTCCGGCAACTTCCGCCGAAACTCTGCCGCTCTGCTGGCGCTGGCCGCTTCAAGATACGCTGCCGCCCACGCTCGCGTTTCAGCCGCATCGGGACCGTTGAGTATCGCTGAGCTTCTGCTGGAGTTCCTTCTGGAATGCGTCTAACTCAGGTGCCGTCATTTCATTGACCTTAGTCCGAAATTCGTTTCGCAACTCGGTGACCTGTTCCTTATTGTAGATAAGCTGAACGTCGAGCCAGTTGTCGAGGTCTTGAATTACTTTGCGCCACGAATCGCTTTGGAGGATTTGCTGCTTTGCTTCAGCCGGAACGGCGTTCAGCGGCGGTTCATCTGCTTCACACGATTTTTGCGTAGACGAGGCGATCGTCGTAACGATGCATATCATAACGAAGATTCGTTGAACTGCACTTGCGGAAAACATGAGGCACTCCTTTGTGAGTCGTGATCACCGGTTCTGGCGGCGTTGACGACGCAGGCAGATCACTTCAAAAGCGGTTCGCGGGTCAACCGCACTTTGACGTTTGGCCGAGACTCGTCGCCCAGCATCACACCGACAGCTTCTACGAAAAAACCGTCGGGCTCGATGTGAGTATAAAGATTGACTGCCGATTTTGGCTGACCAGCAGTGGTGGCACCGGTGTTGGTGACGATCCAATTCTTCCCGTGACTCCGCCAGGCGCCTTCGCCATACGATCCATCGCTATCGAAGATCCATGATTTGAATGAATCCCCAATTGTGTCCCACGCGATTCGCTGATGCAGAGTGTGGATGTCTCCGTTAGCTCGGGTCACGAGAAAATCTCTCAAGATAAAGTTGCCATCTGGGCTGATAGCAGCCACAACGACGACGTTGGTTCCATCGTCGGCTTGGCCAGAGAATTCGCCCAGCAGCCACGCAAGGTCATTGAATCGCGTGTTTTGTGGCGGACGTGTTGGAATTGATTCGTGTAAGCATTCCAACATCCAGTTTCCGTCTCGCTTTACCCACGTCGCCGTAAAATAACTTCGCGTGCCAAAAGCTTGTTCGTCGGCAAACTCCGTTGATCCTTCCTGGATTGCGACATCCTGTGTGATCAAACGGAGGCGGCTTTCGATGTTGCGAAACGAATGACGTTGGCTGCTCAATTCCTTAGTAAACTTCTGAGCGATCAATTCACGAGCGTTTTGCGCCCCGCCGGCGTCGACAAACGTACCATCGTTCGCCCAGATGGCCTCAAGCGTCGCTTTGTCACCTTCGTTCAATGCTTTGACGTAGGCTGCTGCCCGCTGACGGATAGCCGTCAGCGCGACATCGTCGGCCGCCTTTAAGAACGATCGAGATCCCAGAGTTAGACACATTGTGGCTAGGATCAAAACAAGCGGTACCAAGCGACGACTAAGCATGTGAATCCTCGTAGAAATCCGTCGTCTTGTCGAAAAGGACAAGCATGAGAAAATTACCCGTCTTGAGGCGCAATGAGTTCTATATCCAAGACGTAGGTGTTTGGTCGTTGTGCTCGCGCGTCACGGCTAGGGTTTGATCCTACCGTAACGGGTCGCGAAACTCGACACGACATGGCGTCGGTAGAACGAGAATCCTGCCAAGCCAAGTGTCAGCGTTACCCACGATAGGGGTTCCGGCACGGCGGACACCGCCGGACGAGGACCTTGCTCGTAGCCACCGTCGGCGAGGGCCTCAACCAAATCACTTGAATCGAAGCGACGGTTTCCGTCGAAGTCACCTGTTCCCCAACTTGCAAATATATCCGCCTCGTAGGTCCCTGCGGCCAACGCAACGACGAGGTCGCCACTATTGAATTGACCGTCGAAGTTGGCATCGCCCACCCATGTAGCTGCATGGTCGTGGACCCAGATCAGTCGGTCGGTCTTGTCAACGACTCCGTCATTGTTTTCGTCAAATGTCTTGAGGTCTGGTTGAGGATCCGCCATGGCTTCGGCCTGCAGGTCGATGTCGTACACGTCCACGACATCGTCCCCGTTGTAGTCTCCCGGAAGCGGCACCACGGCGGAGTATTTCACAACAGACATATTGTCCAGCCAAAGCGCGACCAAGGCGTAGTCGTCGGCCGGCCCATTCGTGGCGAAGCGAATCACATAGGACGACGAATCTTCCATCAATGGACCGACGGTCTCCGAGTCAAAGTAGGAGAAATCGAGCAAGTGTGTTCCCTCGGCACCGGTGGGCGAAAGACCGGGGGCACCGGCCTGCAGCGGATGCTCACCCTGATCGTCATAGATGTACCAGTGCAGCAGATTCCAGCCAGGAACCGATTGGCCGTCGTCAAACTCGCCCAACACGTCGTACTTCAGTGCTCCGCCGTTGGTGATCGCGTCAGTTAAGGCCTCGTACACTTCAGGGTGAGAGTCTGGTGTGATCGTTACTTCACCCACCCACGCGAACCCCGGTACTTCCTTCTCAAAATAGAGGCTGGAAGTCCCATCGGTCACTCCGCGATCGACGGCCAGATCGTATAACGCCACCGGCTGCGTCCAGTCGTTTGCCTGCCACCCCTCGAAATCATCTTCCCAGGAAAAGATCGGCGTCTCGGTGATCGATACCGGGTTGACCGGCGAGACGTGAAACACCCCATCGCCCGTGGCGGGCCCAAATGCCTGAAAGCCCAGCTGCCGCGTGTCATCCAGTACGGGTGTACCTGTCAGGTCGGCAAAGTCGACATTGATTACTGTGCGGGTGCCTTCCGGGACCAGAATCGGATCCCAGGTCGGTTCCGAGAATCCATAATCATCACCCGTTGCAAAGAAGGGCTTGATACTCACATCCCCTGTGACGGCTTCGACCTGGAATTCCAAACTATCGTACGGTGTCAGGTCAAAACCGATACCGTCTCCGCGGAACTCCGTCTGAAAGTTGGTTCGCTGCACGACAACGCGACTGAAGCCCTCGCCGGCAGCATCCCAGGTCACGTCATACGTCACTCCCCCGTCATCCTCATAGTACCGATGTAGTACGCTCGTCGCTCCCGGTATCCAGTTGCGAGTAACGTCCGTCACGCCCAAAACCTGCGCCAGCGTGGGCGAATAGGCCTCGGCGCAAAGAGGCGATGCGATCGTCAATCCTACGAGAACAAACAACGCAATTCGGAAGCATTTCCTCGTCATGACATTGAGCCTCACGTTTATAGATTTTCAGGCAATATTCCCACGATCCTCACTTTAGAGCCTAAGTACAGGCTCGACAAGCAACATCGCAACTTGTATCCGTATAATTCCATTGACGCCTGTTCCGCCGCGTGAAGACGCGGTCCACGGAAAGCCCCAAACTGCCAACGGCAACGTCCCGTGCCATTCGTAAGGGACGGATAATGTTAACGAATCCAGTGCAGTACATTGCGGAGTATGCACCAACGAGGAGACCGATTTTGCCCGCCGCCTCCCTCGATCCAGTAGACACGGAGGCGATCGAGAGATCCGTCCAGCCGAGCGAAATCCAGCCAGCGGTCGAGGAAACGCAGCCATTCCGCATCATTCGTGCGTGCCGCCATGCATACAGGACGTTGAATCACGGGTTTGGGAACCACGACGGAATATTCAGGATACAGAATGTTCCACGCGGCCCCCTCCTCGGCTGCGATCAGCAAACCCATGTTCTGGTCTCGCCCCTCGGTGAAGAATTTTTCGTACGAATCGATAACGATAAGCTTCACGTTGGGTAACTGAGGCTGCGCAGCCCGAGCCAAGTCTTCGTATACGACGGCTGAGCTTCATGTCAGATGGCATATCCGAGTCATCCCACGATTCGAATTCCCCGCGCCGATGATCTGGCAAGACAACAGCGGCCGTCGCTGTGGCGTAGGGCTGCGTGAAACCGACTCGAATGGATCGCTCCGGATTCATTAAGAGGCCGCCGAGGGCGAGATCAATGTCTCCATGCTCCAATTGGTCATCTAACGAGTCGTATTCATATGGAACAAACTCCAAACGTACTTGCAGTCGCGCCGCAAGCTTGTGCATCAGTTCGACGTCGAGACCCACCAGCTGCTGCTGACGATTAAGGTAACAGTATGGCATGTGATTTGGTTGATATCCCACTCGTAGGACTCGTTCTAACTTGACGCGATCGATCGCCGAATCGCTGCTCAGCTTCTCGATGCGGTACATCTGCTTTCGAATGGTAGACCACAACATTTTCATATGGCGAATTGATTTCAAGTGACAAGAGGCGATCGTCAAGGTCGTATTCGAGTGCTGTAGTTGAAAGGTACTCACGATTGGCAGCGATCAGCAGTCCCACAGAAACGGATACTATGCATGCGGCTCCAGCCAATCGCCGCCATTGAATACGGAGTCGTCCATGTAGGGCTTCGCTCACGATCAGCGACAACGCCATCAAGTGCAAAACTCCCACGACGTCAGCCAGTCGCGTGGTGATGAAGCCAGGTAGAATGAACAAAGGCATTAGATCCTGGGGTAGTCGATATTGGTCTAATAAATAGGGGATGGTGACCAAAGGGCTGGCAAAGCTCGAGACTGCACCCGTTGACGCCATGGCGACGTTCTGGCTCAACGTGAGCGGACGCCCCACATACCAGGCTACGAACGTGACAAAAACAAACGCCAAGATCTTCCCGAGGTGCGGAAATGGATACGCCAATGGCACCACAACGCTGGCAGTCGACTCCTGCGCGACCGAGGGAGATCCTTCCGTGTCTTCCAGCAAACGTTCACATGCGACGACGATTTGCGGCAACACGACGAACAACTTGCCCGTTGCGATTGCCGTCAAGAGCGGTTCTCGAGAGGCTTGCAAAAAACTCCGATAACCTATTCTCGTTGTGGCTGTCAACAAAACCGGAATCATCCCAAACATGGCGGTCGCGCACGCCAACGCGAACATGATCAGATACGCCTGCAACCGCGCGAGCTCCTCTAATCGCAGCGTTCCTGCCGCGGCCGCACTCAGCGCAAACAGCCCGAACGGCGCCAATCGAATCAGAAACATGTTGATTTGACCGATGCCACTTGCACAAAGGTCCAAAAAATCAAGCAAGGCTTCCTTGCCGGGTATTGAGATGAGGGCGACGCCGAAAAACAGACAGAACACAACGACGGCTGGCACGACCTCGTCCGACAGCGATCGAAAGACGTTGGCCGGAATAAATCGAGATAGGACATCGGCGTCGCTCGTACTCGTGCTTTCGGTCGTCGGGCTGAAGAACGCCGCGCCCTCGGCAGGAGGAAGGACCGTCGACATCAGCACGACCAGGACGATTCCCATCATCCAGAGGAGCAGCAACACAGCAAGCGCGGCGACGCCGAGCCTCTTTGCCTGTGGCATACTGAGGCGTCCTGTCTTGGCGATCAACGAAATCGTCAGATAGGGAAGCACCGTCATCTGCAACAAGCCGACATATGCATTTCCGATTGGTGCCAGCAATCCACAGTACTCGCCGAACAGCAATCCAGAAAGGATTCCGGCCAACAGCCCAAAGGCTATCCATCGGCCCGTTTGAGGATGCTTCGGTGCTTCAGCGACACCGCCTGAGCTATCAGTCGACATGTTGGCGATCCAATCCGTAAAAGCAATCGCACGCGCCGCGTAGACTTTGCCTTGTTTATGGTCGAGGCCCTTACAAACGACGCGTTGATCGACGAGGCCCCTGCAATTGTCGGCTGCCAGACGCCTCCCCCTCGTCCTTCAATCTGCGTTCAGTTGTTTGACGAGGCGTATCAGTGCTGCCGTGTCGTGGCGTTCGCGATAGCCCTCGAGAAAAATCTTCCCGCGAATCACTCCCTGGCGGTCAACCAGAATCGTGCCCGGGTGTGGGAGGCCTTTTTCGTTATGGATTCCATAGGCTTTGATGACTTCGCTGTCGGGGTCGGAAAGCAAAAGGTAGGGGATCTCGGCTGAATCGCTAAACGTTTTCAGGATTTCTGGGGAATCGTAGCTGATTCCTACGATTTGCACACCCGCGTCAGTGAGTGTGGGGAGGTCATCTCGCAGCTGGACCAACTGCCGCTTGCAGTACGGTCACCAATCGGCCGAGCGGTAGAAGACCAAGGCAGTGAGCCCGTTTTGCACAATGTCGGCAAGTCGCCGTGTCTGACCTTCCTGGTCCAACAGCGCGAATGGCGGCGCCACCGAGCCAACTGCCAGTCCCGGTGAGAAAGCCAACGTGGAATCTTCGTCGGTAGCAGTCAACGAATCTGACTCGGTGGATAGTTGCACGTCCGCAGCGCGTTGTACGGCATCCGCTTTGTCCGTCTCGTCCTTGACGCGTGAATTGCTGGTACCATTTCGCCCGCAACCTGCGGCGACACAGTAGACCGATCAAACTGATCGTGGAAAGCAGTCTTTGCATGAATGAGTCCCTTTCTATTGATGTCTGCGCGGCCAAAGGGCCAGGACGACCAACGGGAGTCCGCGAAATCTCGGCTTCGCGCTGCTCGCCGAGGACCATTAGCAGCCCAGAAGTGAATAAGATCGGTTACAATCGCCGCCCATTCGGCCCGCGACGTTGACCTTAACTTACCCGGTGAAGAGAGGGACCGCCATTCGCGGCAGCAGGGTAGCCCCGGAATGGTGATATATTGGTCGATCATGTCACAAAATCCCCGAATCGTTGTCGCGAGTCCACCATGATGTGACAGACAGAGTACCAATAGCCGCTTGTTCCACCATCGATTTGCGGAGACGGGCTTTTTTATCGTTTTCTCGCAGAAATGTTGAGGTGATTCCGACGCTGTTTTTCGCACTAAATCATGAGGAACTCGTCGAGCGTTGTCATCCCCCACCTGAAGTCGGGGCGGAGGTCGAAGGACGTAAATGAGGATGTTGGCCACCCAGATCCGGTTGCAGGATACCGGTCGTTCGCCGACCACTGCCGAAGGAAAACCTTGACGAGTATCGTGGTTCCCATCCATTATCGAGTGGAAGGCACCGGCCCGACGGAAGACTTTGATCTCGGGCTGATAGGTTACACACCACTGACAGCACCGGGTGATCATTTCGCTTACGTCGCGGGGGATCCTCGAGACCCCGATTTGGACGAGGTTTTCTTTTGGAATGACAGCCCCTACAGAATCGCCGGGTTTTCTCTGCAACTTGTTGGCACGGGCACGGACACTCAGAATCCCAGCACGATCGTCCTGGACGAGAACGTTGACGCCCGATTTGGGGATGTTGAAGGCCATTCGATCGCCTCTGACATTTTTCCCAACATCGAAATCACTGAGGATGGCAAGGCGATTCATTTCTCTGGCGGAAGCCTTCTTCCGGGTGAGCGGTTCACCTACCTACACTTCGCCGACAGCGACCTTGTGCCGGAGATCCAAGCCTTTGATTATGTGGCGATTGACTCATCGTTTAGTGGCGAAATGGTACCGGAACCTTCATCGGCTCTACTAGCGATGCTGGGGTTTTTGCCGTGGATTTTCGTTCGCCGGAGGCGCTAATCGCGACGAACGAGTGTTCGCAATGGACCGAAATGAACCTGCCGCAGGGCACAATGGACAAGTGTTACTCACTACCGTGCGCCAAATGAAGTCCGCTTTGCAGCGGGCGTCTTATTTGGACCAGACGAGAGCTTGCGACGGCACGAAATCCTTGCGGCAAGTGGGTGGCATGGATGTGACGGTGATTGTTTGGCGAGATGTATTCCGCTATATCCAGATAGCTGCTGCGCCAAAGGCTCATTTTGATTCGCGAGGTCGTATTTCAACGAATCGCGTGGAGCCAGGTGCGATCCTAATGGCGGCAATGCCTTCCGTTTGCGGGAGAGCCTGACCGGTAACCCAATCCGTTAACTCCTGGTCGGCCGATTGGGGAAAGAGCCGGACATTTGCTGCTGCGTTTTCGTCGACGACGGTTGGTTTCGCGGGGAATTTCACTACGCCTTGATTGTTGACCAACTCAATAACCCAACCGTCGCGAGTCCGGTTACATTGAAAGAGTACGGGATCTCCTGTAACCACGATGGGCAAGTATGTCCGGCTGAGTTCCGATAAACGTGCTGGTGAAATCGCGGCAGATCGAGCGGTTGTGGGACGTGTTGTCTCTTCGAGTATTTCGACATGGCCGGCTGTCGTCAATTGCTGCATGCGGTCGGGACCTAGCGAGTCGATGTGACATCGTCGTAACAGCAGTCGACAGCCTTGTCGTACGGCGTTCGCTAGTGACTCGACAAATGGCTTGTCAAAGTAATGATCACCTGCCAACAGAAGCACAGGATAGGACGACAAGACCTCGGCCGGCGCATCCGACAATTGAACGTCAACGAATTCTCCGTACGGGGTCGGACGTAGAAACGAAGCTTCGGGATTGTCTGGAAAAGGCTTTTGGTGGATGTGGTCGGAACCGGGAAACAGCTGTTCCTGGAACAAATCTCTCACCTCTAGATCTCCTGCCGTGGGTTCCAGGATTCCCCAGGGCTTGCCCATGTATGCGTTGTAACCGCAGTATTGATCCAGGACAATTGCCACCGGCATGAAGGGAACACCGCGGTCTCTGCTCTGCATGAACCGAAAGACTTCGGCCGCCTTGTGTCCATGGGAAGTCAATCGGTAGGGAGGCGTTTCCCGTTCGAAGAAGATCGCGCTACTGGCTTCCGGAGTTACCATCGCAGCGCCAGCGAACCATGCGTGCAACCACATTCGCTCGTAGAAGCTAAGTGAGTGTCCTGCATCCAGACCACGCGCCGTCCCATTGTCATCAACCGTCAGCGGACCTTTGCTCGTAGTCGATCCGGAGAACCACGGGCTCACCTGAGCCGACCACGGCAGCGCATTGCGTCGCGCGGCTCCGCGGGCAAAGGCGATTTTTGATTGAGTAAATGCGATGTTCTCGCCCAGTTCCAAGCCAATCACCTTTGCACCCCATTGGCCGATGTAAGCCTCGTAATGGGAGTGCCCCGTGACGCTCAGGTTCCATCCCCGCATGTAGCGTTGCCGGGTTTGGAAATAGTCTTTCAAGATGTCGTGACACTCACGACGGCTCGTAGGCATGTGATCGTAGCCGGCCAATCCATGTGGCTTCATCATGGATTTGTATTTGTCGAAGTCGTCACCGTAAACCGCTCGCCACCAGCCTTCACGATGCGAAAGGTTGTGAAAGTAGTAGCCCCATTCGCCCAGTTGAGTAGCGGCAAATACGCCGGACTCCTCCAGCATGTGCAGGATCTCGTCTTGATCGGCGGAGAGTCGGCACGTCCCTTCCTTCACTTGATGGTCAGCCGTCTGAGCGTAGCCGATCACGGGCCAACGTATCTCACGCAAGTATTCATATAGGGCGCGATTCGCTGGTGTCACGCCCGGACCGGGGTCGAAGCCATTCCCCAAATGCTCGCGTTTCATCACCTCCACGAGCTGTGTGAAGGTCTCCAGCTGACTGGGACAACCGTACATAGTGAACGTAAAACCGCCGCGACCAGGCAACATTCGTACCTGCATTGCCCCGTCACACATCGACTCATACGTCATCGTGTGGATACGACCTTCGGAACACTTGCCTGTTATATCCAGGCCTGAAACGACGAGCAGGAAAAACAGCGTAAGACGCGTCATGAGAGGACTCGTTATGGGTTGTGTGTCTGGCGAATGGATGTGTGCGGCTCGTGGGCGCGTCGTGGTACGTTGAAGGGGAGTACGTTTTGGGCAGAGAGTTCAAATCGGTCTGCGTGCTATCGAACTTGGCGATTCACGACGCATTGACGCTCCCTAACGCGATGAGATTACGATTGACAAACGGCTGTGATGGAATCGCTTTAGGACGTGACAACGCAATTACTCCGCACGTTGGTTGAAAAGGTCTCGGAACTTCCTTGGTGTCTGCAGGTCGGGCTGATGATGTGGATCCAGTCGGTAGAGGAAGCACTCAATGTTGGTATAGCTTCCACCATCCTCGACTTCCTTTGCATCATTAGCATCATTTGCATTCAGACCGCACTGTCGCTCCCATGCGTCGGACATGCCGTCGCCATCGGAATCAATGTAGGGCATACCGCGGTAGTCTGGATAACCACCGACTTCGGAGATGTCTTTTATGATCCCATTACCTTCGTTGTGCGGAACCTTCCCGGTACGTACCATTTCCACGACGTGCAAGTCGACGGGATCACGTTTTGGCAGAGTGGCTCCGGCATCTTCCAGTTCATGTGCGAATGCCGCTTCTGCGGATTCGATTTCCAGGTACGCATGTGGGTACGGATCCTCAGACCGTAGTTTCGGCAGAATAACGGTTGGATCGTATCCTTCGTATTCGTCAACTTGAATTCCGCCATCCCAATTGTTTTTCGTCACTCGCTCATGACCTTCCGCGATATTGCCAGTCACGTAGACGCGACCAAAATCCGTATTGAATTCCTTGCTGCGACGTGCCTCTGGTTTGAGAAAACGATAGCTGACGGGCTGGCGGCGATTCGTGGCCGGACCGGGTTTGAAATAGTTGCGATCCCCCACCCAAGTCGATCCGCGGCGAAATCGCATGTGACGAATGACTACGTCGTGCGTTGCGAGTTCGACGGTATCGCCCGCGATGCAAACCCCGTCGCCCGGTGCGCGACTGGCATCGATCGTAATGTAAGGAGCGCGGACAATTAGTCGCTCATCGAGTCGGATGATACCCGCGACGTTGAAAACAATGATTCTTGGACCGCCCGTCTCGCATACCTCGCGGAAACTTCCCGGGCCGTGATCGTTTAAGTTGGTAACAACGAGTACTCGGCCTCCTCGACCACCATGACTGTACATTCCTCCTCCCTGTGCTCCGGGAAACGCGGGGATATCAGCAGCGGGCAAATCAACCGGCTTTGCTGCAGACGGAATATAGGGTTTTCCTTTCGTCTCTCATACACTGACAATTGGCAAAGTTCATTGCCAGGCTTCATCAGATCGTCGTCGCATTGCCGCTGTTCTTGCGGCAGCGGTACGCGCAACTGCCGTTGGAAATCGAGGATACTGGCCAAAGCTTGGTGCTACGACACCCGACACGATCAGAACCCACCCAACGAACAGATGTCGTTGACAGCGGGCTGGAATGCCCGCCGGGGGCTGCGGAGTACCAACACGGGATGGAGCGGCCAATTCAATCATTTGCTGCCCTTGTGCGGATGTCACAGTGATGGAATGACTCGCATTTTACTGCGATACATGGCCCGCGACCAGTTCTCGCAAATCATGCAGCACCGCACGCTGGGACGTTTCTTAAGGCCAATAGGACGGCACCACCAGGCAAAGTGGCGGAAACTGACGCGTCGAATCCAAGCGTTCGACACTGCGTCCATCGTCACTCCAAATCAGGCATACTCTTCGTCTTGTAGATGGTCTGGGACGTAGTTCGACACGAGTCGGTCGTCTTCTACGCCGACACGTTCGATCCGGCCGGGCGATATATAGGCACTTTCAGTTTCTCCACCGTAGCGTTCCTCAATTGCGGTGGTCAGCGGCGCGTCGAGATGAATGGTGTTTCCGTCGATTTGTCGAATAGCTCGGCACCAGCGGATATCTCGGGATCCAAGTCGCTAACCAATGCTTTCTGTGTCACAACCGATTGCGGCAATCCATTCTTGGGTTGAAGGGCGCGTTATCGTGACAGTGTCGCCCACTGCCAATCCCTGTATATCATCGAGCGCAACGGCCGCCGCACCAACCGAAACATATGGGTTTACGATGCGCCGCGGAGTACCGCGTGTCTCAGGCAATCCGAAGCCATGAATTCGTTTGACCATTTTATCCTCGCACATACTCAGCCGTGCTGAAGTGCCCACTGTGTAGCAATCCACTCCCGAAACACTAGGCTGGTCTTTCGGTAGTAGCGTCACGATAGGGCACGCACTTCATCACGGATCTCTTCCAAGAGCTCTAGATGTTGCGGCGAAAAGGCATTCTTCGTACTTGAGTACCCTTCGTCGCCAAGACCCGTGGACTGCGTCGCCCGAACCCGTTCCATGATAAGATCCCGAATTTCATCAGGGTTTTCGATACCCTCCATGATTGCCTTATTCCCCACAGCAAATGGGTTTTCCGACTTGCCTTCCGATGATCCCGCAGTCTCCACGACGAGAGAAGAAATTCCGAACATCTGCTGGACCGGACCGCACCGAACGTCTACGTTCTGAACGTTTTCAAAAGTTATGGTGTGTTCCAGGACTACCCAAATGCCTCGGCGGATGCGAAGACTGCGTTCGGTCATCACATACCACATCGTGTCATAACGTAGATGGATCGCGATGTATGCCACGATATCTGGAACAACCGCCAACGCGAAGACTGGGATCGCTACAATACAGGCAATCACTGGGCTCCACAGCAACAGCAAGGTTCAGCTCAATAGTATGGCAAAATCGATAGCGACCAATCCGATCCAAAAATACAGCTTGAGATATGCCAGGTAGCGCCGCGAAGGATGGAAAGTACGGCAAAACGCTTTGGGAGTGACAGGCATTGACGGAGGTTGTTGCGGCACTCGAAAAAAATCGGCCAGAACGAGCCAGATTCCGCGGTACAACCATTCCGCGGACCGCTCAACGCGACCAGTCATGAACGGTCCCCTGCTTTTGACGAGCGTATTCGCCTCAGTTCGTCTCGAATGTCTCGAAGAATTGAATCGCATTCTCATCGTTCGTTGTCTCATGGGCCGCTTGATCCTCCAGCCGCGCACCGCGCATCTGCGCATATAGAAAGTCTCGCATAGGTTCTGGATCGGATATTCCCTCGATCGTCATTGTCGCGCCACTCGTCCCCGAAGCCGTTTGAATCGGGAGCTTGGCCAAGCCCATCCATCGCTCAAGGATATTGCGTGTGACGTGGATGTCCTGCAAACGTCGATAGGTGAGGTGCACCTCTTTGCGAAAAAAGAACCCAGTGGCAAGGTTTTGACCTCGTGCACTAGCCGTATTGTCGCACGATAGGATCGCGCCATGAACACGGCTGCCGCATCGGCTTCAAGTGCCAGTTGAGAAAAACCGGTGGGAAGCAGTAGAGTCTTCATTCCGAGCGCGTCCTCCGCACCCAATTAGCATCGCCCTATTCAAGTGCACTTCATGATTCGCGGTTGGCGCGGGATGTAGATCGACGCGGCCCAGCATGCGCGATCAGCCGCGCAGGCGTCCAACCAAGCTATCCGTCGCCGTCTTGATGCCTTTCAGTTCGGCAATCAGGCGTTCGCGATTCGGAGCGTAGTCAAGTGCGGTGTGCCGATCGATTTTTTCCTCCAATACCAAGTCGCATAGCGAACGCGTGAAGTTCCGCATTCCTTCCTCGTAGCATTGTTGGATGATCGCAGGCATATCCTCGTCTTCTTCGTGCAAAATCTTGTCACGGACGACCGAGTTATTCAGCAAGACTTCCGTCGCCGGGTATCGTGATCCTTCCTGAATGCCTGGGATGAGACGCTGGACCATGATGGAACGCAGACTATTGGCCAGCGACGACCGGATGAACGCATGCTCGTTCTGAGGAAAGAACTCCAGAATCCGCGAAAACGTTTGTTGCGCATCGCTGCAGTGTAGCGTGCCCAAGACCAAGTGACCAGTTTCGGCGGCTTGAATCGCGGCCATCATGGTTTCGCGATCGCGTAGCTCCCCAATCAAGATGCAGTCGGGATCTTGCCGCACAACATGGCGGATCGCGGTGGGGAAATCGATCACATCCAGATTGATTTCACGTTGGGATATGATGCATTTCTTCGGCGTAAATACATACTCAATTGGGTCCTCGATCGTGACAACATGCAGAGCACGGGTCTGGTTAATGAATTCCAGCATCGCCGCCAGCGTGGAACTTTTGCCACTGCCCGTGACGCCGCTGACCAAAACGAGCCCTTCATGCGCATGAGTAATCGTCTGCTCATATACCGGCGGTAAGTGCAGATCCTGAAAACTCGGGATTCGATTCTGCACTCGACGAATCGCGGCATGAGTGTGCCCCGACGCTCGAAACAAATTGACGCGAAAGCGATCTCCTGTCTCGATCTTGATCGAAAAGTCGACGCCACCCGTCCGCTCGATCTCCTGGCCGCGACCAGGAGGTACCATGGGCATCAACATTCGCTCAATATAATCCGTTTCCGGTAAGGGGGGGCCTTGGACGCGACGCAAGTGACCTCCGATGCGGACGCATGGGGCGAAACCGGACTTCAAGTGCAGGTCCGATCCCTGTTGCCTCGAAAGAAAATGCAGTAAGGCCTGGATTTCCTGCTCCGGCGGAGGGAGTTCGGTGCGTGACAACCCTTCGTAGATTTCGGTCATGATTTACAATAACGTCGTCGACGTTACTCTCCCAAAAACGAGCTCACGCGGGCCGTGACGCCCGTGCAGTTCTTTCCCGCCAACCACCATTGTATCGGGGAACGACTCGTGACGGCTAATCCAATTTGCCCTAATTCATAAGCACGGTTAGCGAGATCCGTCCGGCACAATACGCATATCCGGTCGCGGTCCCATGGGCATCTCGGTCGTGAGCGTTCGAAAGGGTAGATGATTGCCGACGGGAGCTCGCCCAATTTCACAAGCCATGTTCAAGATGTTGACCACGGGGCTGGTGACGGCCTTAGTGGCTCGGCGCCTTAGTCCGTCCGTACTAAGCGGTGAAGGACAATCTCTCGCTAGCGATACGGTCGATATTCGGCGTCTTTTAACCCATCATACCGCGACTGTTGTGGCTGATGTTCCAGGTGCCAATATCGTCACCCCAGATCACGAGAATGTTTGGCTTCTCCTGTTGTGCGGACGCAACGCTTGGAAATCCGACCAACAGACCGATGCAGACCAGGAGGGCCAAGTGAAAGTTTCGACGAATCAAACTGCTGTTCCTTTCGAAAAATGGACTCATATCGTTTATTCGTTTGCGAACGTGATAAGTAACGTCTTCGCAAATTCGTTTTAGATAATCTCCTACACGGCCGTAAAGCCAGCGGCCGCGTCGATCAATTGATAGTGGTTGTAACGTGTCGATCAGACATGCTGATCTTCGTTTTTCGCATCCTCCGTAACTCGGAGGGTCGTGAGGGAGTCCTCGATCGACAACCACAGCAGTGCCCGGGGGTTTGCCTGTTTTTTTTTCGGTGGCTATTCCCGGGAAATGTTAGGACTTCTGTGTGAGCTGGAATCCCTTAAGGCATTAAGAAGTCGGCAAAAACACCTGCCTACGTGCTTACTGGCGAGCTCTCTAGATTTTGGGGAAAGGTTGGAACATATCCAGGCCTTAAAAACAGGGAGGCAGAGTCGGTTGGTATTTGAGGCGACGCGCGACGTCTGAAATAGGGTGCGGGCTGACCGTGCCGCGTGTGTTGGGTTATGAACCCTGTCGGCCGAATGCAGCGCAAATTGATGGAGTTGACAACTTGCATAGGCAAGCTATTCATTCAGCTCTGGAGTGCTCAGCTGTCATAAATAGAGGTAAGTTCATGTCCGCAACCATCGAACTTCAGTCCAGCCGTTTGCTCGATGCCAGTTCTGGCCGTTCTGAATTCCAAATCAGGATGCGTCGAGGCTGGGGCGGGTTGCAGAAATACCACGTTGTTGGTTTGCAGCAGGGTTTGCTGCTATTGAACATCGGATCGACTGTCGCATCGGCGGGCCAATTCGACGGCACGATGGGGCGAGTCGGCGGATTGCTTGGCGGTAGGTTCGGAAGGTTGTTTGGCAATGCCCTCGAAAAGGCCTGTGAAACGCCGCTTGGGATGGCCGACAACAATTACTCGATGCTTTCTGACGATGAGTTGATCGAGAAGGCAAAGGGCCGGGACCACAAGGGCAGTCTCGTAGCGATGTACGATGAGATTAATTCGATTTCAATCGACAAGCGAGGAATGGCCGCCGCGTGGACTCGCGGAGGATCAGTGGCGGCATTAGTCACAGTGAACGAGCAATCCTTGGGGAAAATGACCTGGGAAATCTGCGACCAACAATCGTTGGTCAGCGTTATTGAGTTTCTGCCCGCGAGACTCGGCGACAAGGTTCAATGCAATATCGCATTCGATCCAGAATCGCTGAGGATTGTCCCGCGACAGCCCTCTTCGTAGGCTCCGCCCTTCTGGACGCGCCAGGCGCGTTGCGGGAAGTGTCGCGCAACTGGCTTTGACGTCCCGATCGACCGATCGATATGCGAGCAGCCGCGCCAGTGGTATCTGGTTTGGCTCCGCGGCTTCGCACTGGAAACCGCGGGATGCGGACTTTGCCAGCGAGGCGATCACAGCGCGATGCTCGCGAATCCATCCGAAATCAGGCCACATTTCGACGGCGTCGACCTGCCAGCACCAGGCCGGCTCGCCAACAGGATGAGACCCGTTGGTTCTGGGACGCTGGCCACTGCCGCTCGCGGTCCGACTTCGTAACCGCCAGCGGTCAAGGCGACCACGAAATCGGTACTGTCGAACTCTCCGTCACCGCTCCAGTCGCCGTCTTCCCACTGGGAATTGTCGGCTATGTTGTCTTCGTATTGTCCGCGTCCTAATACGTCGACGAAGTCAGTCGAATTGAATTCTCCGTCCAGATTGGCATCACCAAAATACGTTTTCCGGAGGTCGTCAACCCACATTTGACGATCCTTATCGTCGATTACCGAGTCCGCCATTGAGGTCATAGCGAGTGTCGGTCGTTCCCGCACGCACCTGTGCGGTCAACTGGTTGATGTCGGCCGCGTCAAGTACACCGTCACCGTTGAAATCTCCATCAACGGCCGGTCCTAGCAATTCCAACGTAATCGCGCTGAGGATCGGGTTGTTGTCCGATGCCAGTGGATTGTCTCCACCCAGCAGAATGTTTAGTTCGCCGTCGGTGACCGAAACGGTCTGTCGAAAAAACACGCCCTGAGTCGTATTGCCGATGCCCTCCTGCACCTCCTGCACGTTGAAGTTGTCCACGGACATTTCATCGCTTTCCACGAAGATATCGAATCCGCGATTGCAGCAGTTTTCGGCAAACAATAACTGCAATTGATATTCACCGGGTTCTACTTCCAGATCAACGTTCACGCCGGGCGGTGTATTCCAACGGATCGACTGCATGACAATTTCCAGTTCGTCGTCGTTGCCACTATCGCCGTAGTCTGGGGCATGCCAGTCGGGGATTTCGTTGGCGACGGTGATCTGACTCCGGGGCTTTCGCCCCCCTCGATGCCTAACTCACTGCCGTCGGTGAATTCAACGTCGCCAACCGCTACGCCTCCGAGTCCGCCCACGTCGACTCCGTACACAAATACCCCTTCCAGATCGAGGCCTTCGCCGGGATCGCCCCCCGTGAAGCTCGCCGATTTCCCCTTTTAAGACTGTGTTGGTTGGATTCGGGGGTACTTCGGGTTCGAGGGACGTGGCACCGTATTTGTCGTACAGGTAGGTACGCATAGCGGTCAGTTCATTGTCGTCCAAGATACGATCGTAAAGCAGAATCTCAGAGATGTCCGCGTCGCTGACTTCGCCCGGAAAACTGCCCTCCGAAACAAGACCCAATCGACCGGGATCGGCGGCCGGCAAATCGGAGATGGTGCGATCGATGCCGTTGACGAAAAACTGGCTGCCTCCACCGATGTCTCCGACGGTGTCTTCCACGTAGACAAAATTCGGTTCGGCCGTTCGGTTGATGCTGACCCATCCTTCGGCATAGGAAGCGGGGTTGCCCGACCAGAGCCCATGCAACCAATTCAAATCGCGGCTCTGCAGCGTTCGCCCTCGCGCGTCCCCCCAGTATTGATTCACGATGAATGCCGTGTAGGGTCGATAGAGCACCAGGTCGTCACTGATGATCATACCATCCGTGTCATTCGTACCCGTAAATCGCACCGCCGGGTGTCCGTTCATCGCCGTCAAGTTGTATTCGGGTTGCTTGAAGTCATCGGGCTGGACGGCATGAAACTCGTTGCCGCTCTTATCCATCCAGCCGCCAATCAAGTCGCCTCCTTTAGCTGGAATCGTCAAGCCTTCGTCCTGAAACAACGTCGCCGGATCGGTCGCATCTAACCACAACAGTATTCCGTCGGTGACAGGAGGGTCCTGCCCTGCTGACGAACCGACCAACATGGCCAACCAACAACAGAGGCTCGTAGCCCGCAGCAAAAAACGCCCGCGCGGCTGAATGCTGTACCGCATGATGCTTCCCCTTATGTCCTTACGCCCTCATTCCGCCACCACGACAACGCCGTCCAACGATGGGTTAGAAGACCGGGCCCAATTCTAGCAGGTCGCCACCCCAAACGCGAAATCTCGGGTGTCTTTATTGGCCATTGGCCTTCTTTGCTGGCTTGCCGGCGCATAAAAACCTTGGCGGCATCGAAAACGAGCGCAGGCGTAGTGCACGCCAGGGAAGTAGTGCACGCCAGGGAAACGGCGTTTGGGCCAGCGAGTCACTAGACGCGCAAGTCTTCCGTCGTGGCGTCGGCTGACGAATACCGATCAAGGACGCCCTGCACGCATTCCCGAAGAAACTGGTCGACCTGTTCCGCGCGCGGCCCACGAAGTCATGCGGATCGAGCAATTGTTGAAAGTCCACAGCCGCGAACGCCTCGTCCCGAGCCAGGCGGTCCAACAGGTCGTTAGCATGTCCATGTTTCTTGACTTGTTCTGCCGCAGCTTGGCTATGTTGGCGGATACGCTCGTGTAAATCCTGTCGATCGCCACCTGCCACGGCCGCGGCCATCATGATGTTTTCGGTGGCCATGAACGGCAACTCCTCGCGCAGATTCTTGGCGATCACCTCGGGATAAACGACCAGACCTTCAGCCACGTTCTGGTAAATCAGCAAAATGGCATCGACAGCCAAAAACGCCTGCGGGATTACCAATCGACGGTTAGCGCTGTCATCGAGCGTGCGTTCCATCCACTGGGTCGCGGCCGTCTGAGGCGGGCTCGTCTGCAGGCTGATCACGAAACGCGCGAGTCCGCACATCCGCTCGCTGCGCATCGGATTCCGCTTATAGGCCATCGCCGACGAGCCGATTTGGTGCTTTTCGAACGGCTCTTCCACTTCTTTGCGATGCGCCAGCAAACGCAGATCTGTAGCCGCCTTGTGTACGCTTTGGGCAATACCGGAAAGTGCATCGAGCGTCTGGCTATCGATTTTTCGTGGATACGTTTGTCCGGTGACGGCATAGACTTGATCGAAACCCAGTTTTTCGGCAACTCGCCGTTCCAATTGAATTACTTTTTGGGTGTCACCTCCAAACAACTGCAGAAAGCTGGCTTGCGTTCCCGTCGTGCCCTTTACGCTGCGAGCACGTAGGGTGAGAAGACGGTGTTCTAGTTCTTCGAGGTCGATTAACAAGTCCTGGATCCACAGGGTGGCCCGCTTGCCCAATGTGGTCGGTTGTGCGGGCTGCAAATGCGTGAATGCCAGGCACGGCAAATCGCGGTAAGCATGGGCGAAATCGCTCAAGGCTGCGATCACCGCCACGAGTCGGTTGCGGACCAATTGGAGCGATTCACGCAACAGAATCAAATCGGTGTTGTCGGTCACGTAACAACTGGTAGCACCCAAGTGGATGATGGGTCGGGCGTCAGGGCACACATCGCCGTACGCATGAACGTGGGCCATCACGTCGTGTCGCAGTTTTTGCTCGTACGACGCTGCTGCGGCAAAGTCAATATCGTGGATGTGATCTCGTAGTTGCTGCAACTGTTTTGGCGAAATGTCTAATCCCAGTTCCGCTTCCGCCTCGGCCAGCGCCAGCCACAACTTGCGCCACGTTTCAAACTTCCGTTGTGCGCTCCAAATGTGACTCATCGCCCGCGACGCATAGCGCGTTACCAAGGGGTTCTCGTATTCATTGTGAGACATAGTGTGTGACCAAAACCGAGAAGAATTCAAAGCGGTGAACGAATTCCGCAGAGCGGATATTCCACGACTATCTTAACAGTCGGTCCGCAACCGGCGTAGGCCCGGACCTCCATCGGCCGGTCGCTTGAATGTATGGAATTACATATTTGTCAGGTCGTCCGATCCTCGCGTTCCCAGCAACGCGTCCAGTGCGTCAGCTACTCGCGGCGCGATGGCGGACGAAGATGTGTAGATACGACAAATCCGGTGGCTGACCGGCAACTGTCGAAACAATTGGTGGTCCGACAAGGGACGTACACGGTCCTGCGCCGAATCGTACAAGAAATTCTGGTGCTTTGCCGGCCCCTGCGTGTGCGGCCGATAAATGTGTCGTGCAATGTCCACGCGGAGGCTTCCCGCCGGCAGCTCCGCACCCAACTCCCGAGCCAAGCTCTGTTCCACCAACTCCGGTTGACTAAAAATGCTGGCTCGCTCCGCATCACCTTCCTGAAAGATCAAGTTGCGCTGGCAAGCCATGACCCAGGGGATCCGACGTTGCGTGACCGCCTGCCAACGCCGTCCCAAGCTCTGCAGCCGTTCGTCCGATGCGGTAGCCCATCGATTCACGTCGACCAACAGCGAGAACTCGGTCAACTGACGGTACGCATCCAGGTTGTCCTGCGGCGAACAGGGCAGTAAGTCGTCGCGACTCTCGGCAAACAAGTCGGCCAAAGTGAGATCGATCGCTCGCACCGTCCGGTGAAAATAGAGTGTGCGGAATAATTCAGCGCGCGTCGCCATGAATCGAATTAAGGCCTCAATGCCACGATCATGAATGGTGAGGCCGGCGGAGGTGAACTGCGTGTAGTGCAGCAGGCGATCCAAATCGAAGGCCCGCTGGCTGTAGCCCGACATGTATGCGTCGCGCAGGACGAAATCCATGTTGTCGATCGTGTAAATCCCGCTCAGAAGACTCCGCAGGAATTGCAGCCACCGTGCTGTTGGTGCGGCCGACCCCTGTTCCCGCGGGCGCTGAATCAGCCAGGCGACCTGTGCCGGGTCGAGTTCTTCGCCGTTATGCAAGCGACTGTACGGGTTGCCTCGCAGTTGTCGCAACAAAGGGGCCAATTCCTGCTCGATAATGACGGCACCGAGCCGCTCGTGATTGAGCCCGAAGTGTGTCAAGAAATGTTCGTCGAAAAAATGGCCAAACGGCCCGTGTCCGACATCATGCAAGAGCCCCGCCATTCTCATCAAGGTTTCGCAATAGCCACGGCTGGGGACCGGCTCGGTCGATGTTTGGCAGGCGTCAACCAAGCTGTCGTAGGTCGCCTGCACCACTCGGCTGGCGAGGTGCATGGCCCCCAGGACATGCTGAAAACGGGTATGTTCCGCCGACGGGAAGACCCACCAAGCGGTTTGGAGTTGGTGAATCTGGCGGAGGCGTTGGACCCAGGGATGATCGATGATATCACGCTCGTTGACGGCATCTCCCGAGTTCCGTGAGCAGAACGGGATGTATCCGTGGATAGGGTCGTGGCTGAGGCTTTCGCGATGGAATCGGGTCATGGGCGGAATTATGGGAGGCCGTGGGGAAGTCGTCTAGGGCGTCTCATATCGAACGGTTTTTATCTATCCTTCCTAGACCGCAAGCTCGTCGGGCGTTAACCTTTCGGTTTGACCTTTGTAGTGTCTGCGGCCATCGCGGCGGGCGTCGATCTTGGCGATCAGATGCGAGAGATTCGTCTCGCGGGACACGAGGCGCCGATAACACCTGAGATCCTATCGAATCGCGGGTCTGTCCGCGGCTAGTTATCGGCGCCGGTTAGGATTTCCCAACAAAGCACATAGGCGTAAGGAGCCTTGTCGTGAAGCGGTTGTTCGCGAGTGTCTGGATTGTATGGGCTTGGACGAGCATTGTGCCGGCGTGGAGTGCCCCTCAGGCGGACCAATTGCTGCCGGCGACGACCAAAGGTTTCGTTTCCCTGCCCAACGTCGACGACTTTCGCCAGCGTTGGCGACAGACGCAGTTGGGCAAGTTGGCGACGGATCCGATCATGAAGCCGTTTGCGGAAGATTTGCAGCGGCAAGTTCGTGACAAATTCATCAAGAACCGTTTCAACGTGTCGCTGAGTTGGCAGGATATCGCCGAGGCGTGTGGGGGTGAATTGAGTTTGGCGACAATTCAACCTGACGGCGACGGCGACAGTCAGCCGTTTGCAGCCGTGATGATCGTCGATGTCACGGGGCGCCAGGCGGCCGCGCAACGCGTACTGGACGAGGCGGCCCGTCAATTGGAAGCGAAAGGGGCCAAACGCCGCCTGCGCACGGTAGATGGGCACGAGATAACGATCTACGATTTGCCGAGGCAGCGGGGCGAGGCGCTGGCCGATCAGGTGGTTCGCTTCATGGTCGATGATCTTCTGGTGCTCGGCAATCATGAGTTGATTTGCGAACAGATTCTGCAGCGCTATTTGGTCGGCAGCAGCGAAGACAACCTCGCTAGTCTGGTGACCTACCGGCGTATCATGGATCGTGTGCAGAGTGAGGCCGGGGGCATGGCGCCGCAGGTCCGCTGGTTCATCGAGCCCTTTGGATATGCCGACGTCGTCCGCGCCGCCCGGGGCGGGCCGCGCAAACGGCGGAAGGACATGCTGGCGATCCTTAAGTCCCAAGGCTTTGACGCAATTCAAGGCGCCGGCGGCTGGATCCATTTGGCGACTACTGACGAGCACGAAATGCTCCATCGCACCTTCGTCTATGCCCCAGGACAACCCGGTGGCGAGTCGCGTTTCCAGTTGGCGGCGCGAATGATGGACTTCCCCAATTCCAGTGACTGGACGTGGCCGGAATGGATACCCCGCGAGTTGGCATCGGCCACAAGTTTCCGTATCAAGACTCAGGATGCGTTCGAGTATTCTTCCACCTTGGTTGATGCGATTGCGGGCGACGACAACTTCTTTGAAGACTTACTGGCCAGTATCAAGAATGATCCCAACGGTCCGCAGATCGATGTTCGCGCCGACTTTGTCTCGCATTTGGGCGATCGTATTACGGTCGTCTCTGATTTTGTCTTCCCAATTACGCCTCAGAGCGAACGATTGTTGGTTGCCGTTTCCGTCAACGACGAGGACGCCGTCCGTGAGACGTTGCACAAAGCCCTCGTCTCCGATCCGGACGCACGACGATTGGAAGTCGAAGGGTATACGGTTTGGGAGATCCTGGACCAGCACGACGCGGGCAATCCGGACTTGGACTTGAGCTTGGACGGGATTGATCCGATCGGCGACGCACCGGCTGCCAGGGATGAGGAAGAGCGGATCCTACGCAATTCCGCAATCACGGTAGCGAAAGGACAGTTTTTTGTCGCGACGCACGTCGACATGTTGCGGCGGATTTTGTCACAACGGCCCGATCAGGACCATTTGGTGCTGGCGGAAGACTTGCAGACCGTCGATGCTCACCTCGGTCGCCTTGGCGCGGGTGAGGACAGTCTGCGATCGTTTTCGCGCACGGACGAGGAGTATCGACCGACATACGAGCTGATTCGGGAGGGCAAGATGCCGGAGTCGGAGTCGATGTTGGGAAGATTCTTGAACCGACTGTTGGGACCGGACGAAGAGGATGTCTTGCGAAAGCAGACAATCGACGGCAGACAATTGCCCGATTTTCAGGCGGTGCGGCGATACCTGGGCCCGGCGGGACTCTTCATGCGGTCCGAACAAGACGGCTGGTACACAACCGGACTGTTGCTCAACAAGCATGCCCTCTACGCCGATGGCCTCGAACCGGCGACGGCTCAGGGAGGACTTTCGCTCGAATCGCCTGCAACGCGCTGAGCAGCGTCGATTTCCCGTGTGGGGCGGAACTCGCTACGGGATTTGATCGCCCGAAGATGCGGCGCACAGGCTTCGGCGCAAACCGCGGCAAACCGATGCCGCGCCCTGCCCTACCCTTCTTCGGGACGATTCCAAGTCTGATGCAGCAGCTTCCAGACGTCCTTGGCTTGTCCCTGCGCTTGCAATAAGCCGGCGTGCCAATTAGGCCGGTCCCGTAGCTCGTTCCAGATGATGCCCTGAATTGCCGGTTTCTGCTGCAGTATTCCCAGGACGTCGAGCAGATTGCGCTGCCACAGCGAGGTCGAGTCGTCGAGCTTCAGGGGGGTCGGCGTCGAAAGTACGATCACCAGAGGCAAGCCGAAATGAGACCATTTTTCGACGAGCCGGGTGAGTTCCAGCAGGTCGCGGGGAAGCGTCCGCCCGGCATCGCAATCCCAGTTCATTTCCAGAGCAAAACCGGAAACGCCGAGGCCGGATCGCACGATGATGTCGGCGAACTGAAGGGGCGAAAGGTCGATGGTGGAGCGGCCCAAATACTCTCCCCACGGCTGTTTGATGCCCACAATGGTGGGTGTTTGTCCATCGACCTGGCGAAGCGTTTCCAAGGCGGCCAAGGTTAATCGCAGCCGTTGTTCCTCGTCCAGGTGCAACTCGCAGTCGACATTGGTACCCGCCGTCACGTACCAGACGTTCACCCACCGCTGCAACTGCTCGACCGCCGTCCGGATATAGCTGATGAGATACGACTGCAACGTGTCGTAGTCGTCATCCCACAGGTACAACCAGTCCGGCAGATCCTCGCGTTCCAGGCGAAACAGCGGACCACAAACGATCCGGCACCGCGCTTTCTTGGCACGCTCCAAGCCCACTTGCCAGGTCCGCCAGTCCCAATCTCCCGGATTGCTTTCTGCCTCTCGCCAAGTGCCCTGATAGAACACGGCGTTACCAGGCCACTTCTTGACTCGCTCCAAAGCGGACAGGTCGGCCGGTCCACGCAATTGAAAGCCCGTCAATCGGGACGAAAAGATAGGTGGCGAATCCGTCCCGTTTACGGAGTATCCCAAGCATTGATGAATCAGTTCCAAACAAATCGCGAGCGACGTTTCTGCTTCTTGCGCCACTGACGGATATCCTTCTGCAGAAGCAATGCGCGGATGAAGTGCTCCTGCGCTGCTTGGAGTGTCGGTTTGATCCGTGACTCATCCAGCAGGGCGGCGTCTAGTTGGCTGTGAATTCGTGACAGGGTTCCGCGGCATAATTCGAGCACCAAGTGATAGGGACGCTCACGTGGAATCAGTGTCGCGGTGGTTAGGGCCACCGATCCAAAACCGGGAACCGTCCAGGGCGTGATTAACCGACCCGATTCCCGAGCTGCACGTGTCACTGTCAGGCGGTCGTCGGCGCAGGTAACACGACTTTCCCACGGCGTCCCATCGTTGCCGACCATGTAGGCGCATTTAACGGCCAATTCGTTTTGGCCTTCGCGGCGGGGCAGCAGGAACTGCGTCGATCCCATGTCGGACCGCTGTCTCACAAGGAATGTAATGGACCCCCGCCCCGTGGCGCACGACAACTGGCGAGTCTAAACCACCAGCCGCTCTGCTTCAACTCGGCCGGTAAATTCGCTCCCTGATAGGCAGCCCATGGGCCGTTTTGATATACTCGCGGCGACGGGCAGGTGTTGGCTGAGATCAACGCGAAGCGATGCTGGACGAAAAAGGAGAATGGTGGCATGAGTGGATCGGTCCTGCTGGAATCCTCGTTGGCAAATCTGCCGGTAAAACGTGGCAAAGTACGTGACATGTACGACCTCGGTGATCGGATGCTCATGGTCGCGACCGATCGGATTAGCGCATTCGATTTTGTGTTGCCGACCGGGATTCCGGACAAGGGACGTGTACTGACGCAGATTAGCGCAGTTTTGGTTCGGTCAACTCGGGCAGACGCACCATCTGATAACCACCGATTTGAGCCAGATGGCACTTCCGGCTGACGCCGATGTTGCTCAATTGGAAGGCCGTACCATGCTGGTGCGTAAGACGGAAGTTGTTCCGATCGAATGCGTGGTCCGCGGCTACCTGGCAGGCTCTGGCTGGAAGGAGTATCAGCGGTCGGGCTCCGTGTGCGGCGTCGCACTTCCCGCGGGCTTGACCCAGTCGGACCGGTTCGAAACACCGATTTTTACACCCGCCACAAAAGCCGAGAGCGGACACGACGAGAACATCTCCTTTGCCCGCATGGCCGAAATCGTCGGACACGATGTCGCCGAGGAGCTGCGGATCAAGAGCTTGGCGATCTATGAGGCAGGAGCAACCGCAGCGCTCGAAAAGGGCATCATCATCGCAGATACGAAATTCGAATGGGGATGGGACGGCGAACAGCTGATTTTGATTGACGAAGTCCTCACCCCCGACAGTTCGCGATTTTGGCCTGCCGATCTGTACCAGCCCGGCAAGGGACAGCCGTCATTCGACAAGCAATTCGTCCGCGATTGGCTCGAGAGTACGGACTGGGATAAGAACAGTCCGCCGCCGCCGTTGCCTCAGGAGATCGTAACCAGGACGCGCGACAAGTACATCGAGGCATTCGAACAGCTTACCGGGACGTCGTTTGCCTGGAAGTGAGGGAAATCTTAAGGTTCCTCGTCGGATGCCGGCGGCTCGAGGCCTTGGTCGATGGCTTGAAGTGCGGACTCGTTGGGGGCTTCGGCACCGGAGGAATTGTTCGCCGATGTATCGTTGGCGGTCGGTTGCAATTCTTGCTGCAGCGATCGGGCACGCAGATGGCAGGCAGCGACCATGGGGTCGTTCTGCAGCGACTTGTAAACCTGCTGAGCGTGTTCAAGATCTGCACGGCTGTCCGTTGCGCGGCCCCGCGCCTCATAAGCCCGTCCCAAATTGTAGATCGCGCCTGGCTTCCATTGCGTATCGGGTGCGATTTGCAGTAGGCGTTTCTCCAGGAAGTCAATCGAGACCCCATATTCCGCTCGATCAAAGTTCATCAGTCCCAACCAGTAGCTGGCGTTTTCCTTGGTCCGCCGCATCAGATATTGAACATTGGCCAATCGACGCTGGTGCGCGGCCAATTGTTCGGACGTGGGTGTTGCGTCCGTCTGTCCCGCCGCCGGATTTCGGAACGGCGTGTCGGCCACGGAAAGAATCTGTCGTTCGGCCGCGCAACATTCCAGGTACAGCGCGCTGGCCCCCAGACGATCGTCGTTCGAATCGTATTGCCCACGAAAGTGCATGATGCGGGCCGCAGCCAAGGGCGTCTGTCGATCGAAGAGACCGTGCTCGAGGGCCAAACTGACGACCGCCATGTCGTCTTGCTGCAATCGATTGCGAACGACAAAGCCATCGTAAGGTAACGTCCAGATTCCCACACCCTGAATGCCCTCGACCTTAGCCAAGGCGTCGGTGAGGGTCGAGGGCGAGGTGGTTAGCACCAGTTTCTGATCGCCCACCAAGGACTGCTCCAAGACGGCCATTCGCTGCGATAGTTCGGGCGGTGTGGCGTCGATCAATGCGACTACATTACTTAAGTCATCTGCTTTGACTGGATAGAGTTCGTCGGGAAACAGTTCCAGCGTTTCCAGCCGTTGCGGGTCCGTCAACACCTGGGCCAATGTGGCCACGCCCCGATTTCCAGGACCTGGCACGGGAAGTCCCAAACGCATATCGAATAGATACAGTTGGTCATCCAGTATCAATGCCGGTAACCAGACGGCTAGTCCGGCGCTTGGCCGCTGCGGTCAATCGCCAACATCACGACCGGCAAGTTCAGCTGGCGACAGAGCAGCAGGAAGACGCGGGATTTTTCCGCAGACGTTCCACGTCCGAAAAGTAAGCATTCCCAGGCGTAGAGAATTACGTCGGAATTGAACCGATGTGTGTCTCCGGGGTGGACGTCGCGATCAAGTTGCAGATTCCTGACCGTCCAATCGAACAATCGGACGGCGCGGCCGATGTCACGGGCATGTTGCGGAACCACGGTATCATTGATTTCGCTCAGCAGCGTCGCGATTCCAGGCGAGAGTTGCTCGCGCTGGACGACCGAGTATGCGATATCTCGTAACCAAGTCGCTTCCTGCAAAGCCATCGCGTCATACGGTTCTAGCTGTTGTTGCGCAAGGAGCTCGGGCGCGACCAACGCGAGGTACGAATCGGGCAATTGCTCCCGCAAAGGATCGGGTGACCAATCGGGATCGAATGTCTGTCGACCGAGCCAATCCTGAAGGCTTCTGAGGATTTCTGCTTGGGCGGTCATCTGGTCGAATTCGTCGAGTCGGTTGAGAAAACCGAGCGCCTGCTGCAACTGGGTGTTGTCCTGGGCGCGATGCGTGGACATCGGGTCGGGCAGCGAGCTCTCCGGGTCGGTCGGGTGACAACCTAGCTGCAAAGTGAACAGCGTCAGAACGACGCCGATGCCGGCCATTAGGAGCCAAGGCCCTGACCGGGGTCGACGGGCATCTCCACTCGCGACGTGCTGCCGTAGAATGTCATGGTACAGGACTCGTCTCATAGTCATGTGCCTTCTTGCAACCGCGATTCCGCGGTAATGATTTCGCCTAACTCCAGTCGCGTAGAATGGATTCTCAACACTTGTGTGAGGAACCCCGTTACGGCGCTCAGTGGCAGCATGTTTGGGCCGTCACTGGGGGAACGGTCGGGATCCGGGTGAGTCTCCAAGAACACCCCATCAATACCGACCGCTGCCGCGGCTCGTGCCAGCGGCAACACCATCTCGCGATTTCCTCCGGTACGGCCACCCAGCCCGCCCGGCTGTTGGACGCTGTGCGTCGCATCGAAGATAACGGGTACTCCTAACGCTTTCATCTGCAGTAACCCACGCATATCGTTGACCAGTTGGCCATAGCCGAAAAACGTTCCCCGCTCACACAGCAGTACATCACGGCAACCAGCCTCGTTTAGTTTGTTCACCACATACTGCATATCGCTAGGCGACATGAATTGTCCTTTTTTCACGTGGACTGCACGGTTCGTTTTTGCGGCGGCCGTCAAGAGATCGGTTTGGCGAGCGAGGAATGCGGGGATCTGCAGCAATTCACACACCTGCCCTACCGGCGCCGCTTGGTGACTTTCATGGATGTCGGTCGTGATGGGCAATCCCGTAATGGTTCGCACGCGGTCCAGGATCGCCAACCCCTTGTCCAGGCCCGGCCCTCGATAGGAAGCGATGCTGGTTCGATTCGCTTTATCGAACGATGCCTTAAAGATTAACTGTGCGGGCAGTTTTTCCACAATGTTCTGCAGTGTGTCCGCAATCCTCAGTGTGAGCTCCTCGTTCTCAATCACACAGGGTCCGGCAATGATCAGCAGCGGTTGTCCCCGGCCAACACAATGGGGACCGATCGAAACAGGATCTTTGACCAAAACGTTTCGCCTTTCCCGACAAGTCGGTTATGAATTCGAAGATCGGTGCGGCCCGCATCGTCTCGCCAGACACGAACAAAATGACATCTTATTGCTCAGGTTATCGCATCGACGACAGGTTCGTCCATTCCTCAGGGACAACTGCGGTGAGCCGTTTGGGTTCGACTCGGACCTCGATCGGTAAAGCACCCCCGGGGTCGCCGTCCATTTGAATGGGAACGTAACGTTCGGACGAGATCCTCACACATTCGATTCTTGCCGTCTGCACGCTGCGTCGCTGCCGGTGTCGACGGAGGATGATGCTCCCCAAGTGCAAGAGTCCGCGAAGAAACGAACCGCCATGAAAGGTGATTAGATCCAGCCTGCCGTCGAAAGGGTCGGCATCCGCACAAATCTCCAACCCCACCGCGTAGGAGGGGATATTAAACACAAACACCCAATGGGCCATAATGGTCCGAACCGCCGGTCCTCCAGGGGTCTCATGGCATGTGACTTTGACAATCGGATAGTCATACGTACGTATCGCCTCCAGGATGGGTTTGGCATAGGACAGATGCGTGATGTTTCCCACGCGTGCCTGGTGCAGGCGATGGATGACTTCGGCGTCAAATCCGCAACCTGTCATCAATAAGAACAGACGAGGGGCGTCGTCCCCTACTCGGATCTGCCCGGTATCCATGCGAATGAACCGCCCCGCTTCAATCGCCCCGGCAACGTGCTCTGGATCGGCGAACATGCCCAAGTATTTTGCCAACAGGTTCTCCGTGCCCAGGGGGAATAGGGTCAAGGGCGTGTCGGCGGGCGTCAGGTTGGCCACCGTTTCGGCCGTGCCGTCACCGCCAGCCGCTACCACCGTGCGGAGTCGTCCCTGCGCGGCATACATATCGACGGCGGCCGGTAGCCTCGACAGCTCGGTAATGACCTCGGTCTCAAAACCTCGTAATTCCAATTCCGCAAGGAGCTGGTCAAGGAGGGCACCGGTCACCCCCGCACCGGCGCGGATTTCGCAGCAGTAAAACGCGGTCTGCCGACGTGGAAAGATACTCGACGTTGTTCGCAGAGGGAGACATCATCCTGAACATTCCTCTCAGATCACACGCCTGCTCAGCCGTTAATCTCAATTTGAGACGTCCCGTTGGGCGTGAAATTTGATGACGCCAGGGCGGCGACGCGTTCTGCTGTCTCAGGATAAAGCAACAGCTCATCTGGATGCCTCGATATTTTCCTAAGGAGTCGCACCGACACGTCTCGAATGGAGAAATCCGCGCCGCGCAATCAACGCAACTCCTGTCACACTAGCAGGTTATTTGATGCCACTTGGAAACCATCGTCTCAATGTGGGATTTGGCATTCTAGCTGCTTTTCAAATCCACCGCGATCGGCCGTGGGGCCGGTCGCAGCTGGCCCGGGGGGCCTCTCGACGGAATGGTTTGCTGGATGGTTGCCTTGCCCCTGACTGTCCCGTGGAGGCCAATTGAGATTGGCACGTCGAGGGCCCCCGTTTTTTCTTCGGCCTGCAAACATCGGATAGTTGCTTCCAGTGGAGACGGGGGGATGACTCGGTTTGCCTACTTTGAGTCGCGAGCGCTGTGGCCGACATCCCTCCGTTTCTGCTTTGCTTACCTTCAACGTCCGTAAACCGCCCTCTCGCTGGCGATGACGAATGATTTAGCCGGTTGCGTTTGGGCTGTGTCGCGCCGAACGACGCCGGAGCCGCGTGAGTTGTTGACTTGGCACAATCGAAGGAGCGAGGCGGACGGGGGCCTTGGCGCCTTTACAGAGCATTTTCGCCCGCCGACGTCAGATCAGCGCGCGATGTGTTTCGGCATAGCCGCCGTCTAAGCTTCGTAGATGCCGGATTGCAGTGCGAGGATTAGGTCGCTGCTGGAGAAATTGCCCAGTCGCCTTCGTCAAATTTGGAATTCCGCAACGTTCCTATGCCACGTTGGCAAGGAGATCCTGGAATCGGACGGCTGCCGTCAGCAGATTGATGTCGGCGGCCATCAGCCGGCCGTTGAAGTCAAAGTCGCCAGGGGGTGGCTCCCGATAGTCTTGGGCCAACAGGTAGTCGATCATGTTAGCCGTGAGTGCTTTCAGTGTGTCTGCATCTTGGCCAGTGAAGCCGTAATTTCCCCAATCACTGTGCCCACATTGATGACGCGACCCGATGCCGGTGTGTGTTGGAACTCGATCCATCCGCCCAAAGTGCGGCTCGGTAGTCGCTGTTTAAACAGTTGAGCGAATTCGAAGCCAATGAGGTCGAAGTAATAGAATTGGCTAGAGTATTTCGGGTCCACGATCGGAAATCCAGTCGCGTCGTCGGCGTCGAGTCCCAAGTTGGGGAAGCCATCGTATTCGCTGGTGAAGGGCATCCGCAGGATGTCGCCCCGCGTGACGTCGAGATGGTCAAAATAGGGAGCTGAGGTGTCGACAATCTTATAGCCGTCAAATCCCAGACTCACGTCGCAGGCAGGGCACATGTGCCCGCGACCGCCCCAGTAGTAGTTCAGTCCGATACTATCGAGAATGGACTGAGGCGAATAAAAGTCGTTGGCGAACCGCAGGCTTTGGTCATCGGGATAGCTCACTTCCTTGTACATGAGGTTCCCCCCAAGAATCAGTACAGACCCGCCTTCTTCGACAAACCGGTCGAAATTTTCGCGCGCCTGCGGCGTCCAAAACTCGTTGTGGCCAGCCACAATCAACAACCGCGAGCCGGAGAGCTCCGTGTAATCATCCATGTCGGAATCGGCAATCACGCGGTAGTCATAATTCTGCTGCGTCATCCAACCGAGCAAGGGCGCGGTGCGAAAGTGGATGTTTTTGGGCCGCTGGAAGGAGACCGTGTTGTCCTGACTGCCTTTGGCGCTGAGTGTGTAGAGGCTCTCGCCTCCTTTTTCGTTGTACGCGTTAGCGGTGTTCGTGCCCAGTAGCAGCACAACGTCGGATTGCTTGCTGGCGCGTTTTACAATGAAAGGGATCTGGTTTCCACCGCGATAATTCAATAAGCCCTGAGGGCGGTTCACGAAATAAACGCCGCTGGGCCATTCCTCAGGAATCGTCAGGCTCGCGTCCGCCGTGTAGCCGAAGCCATTCTTCCACGGTTCATCGATGGGTTGCTGAGGGTTCAGATGTTCGATCACAACATCCTGGACGGGCTCGATTGCCGCATCATAAATGGTGACCGAAACGTCCTGTTGAGGAGTCTCTCCATTTCAATAGAGCTCGATGGATTCTCCGTTGACGTAGCTCCACTTGTCCGTGTACCCATCCACGATCGCCGCCGCCGTCAGTAACTCACGCGGCTCCAATGTTTCAAACTGAATCGTGCGGTGAATCGGCGCACGGTTAGACGATGCGCGAACGGCGTGGAGAGGTCTTAGGCCCATTGGAGTATCTCAATCGAGGCGTGCGTGAGACCCATAGAATATGATAAATGCACGTAGTAATCACAGCAACGATCGAGTTCTACGACAACGCAGAATTGGCTGAACGGAGGGCGAAGGGCCGGTTCTTCAGTAATCCTCAGTCGGCGCTGCCCCTCGTTCGCGGACGCCAACCGTAGGGCTATAGTACAATCCGTTGGGCGTCGGCCCATGAGAAAACGACGATACATGGTCGTGGGTTGGCTGGAAAACCGAGCCTGTCTGCGATGTTCGGCGACTCCCTCACACCAGCGGTTATTCGCTCGGAGCAAGGTCGCGGTCGAGGGTGGTGTCAGCAGACGAGAGACCGACGCGTCGGGTCAGGAGGAGACCTAGGCCGACCAACGCCAGGGGCGGATGCTGGTGGGCTCGGGAATCGCGCTGGCCGCGGACTGCGGGCCTTGTTCATAACCGCCGTCCGCCAGCGCGACAATTAAGTCGCTAGATGTGAAATCGCCGTCGCCATCCCAGTCCCCATCAGCCCAGCCGGAATTGCCCCTGGTCGCGTCCTCGTATTCTCCGACCGCGATCACTTCGACGAAATCGTCGGACGTGAATCGACCGTCAAGATTTGCGTCGCCCAAATAGGACCGCTTCAGCTCGTGGATCCAGTAGAGACGATCAGTGTCACTTACCGTTCCATCTCCGTCCATGTCAAAAGTCGTGACCGTTTCGCGGTCGCGAATCGCGAGACTGAGTCGATCGAGGTCGCTTACGTCCAACACACCATTGTCCGTCAAATCTCCATGCAGAATCCGCAGGAATGTCAACGTTCCCAGGGGGACGGCGTCGGGAAAGGGATTCGTGGTGATCTGACCAATGGGTACGTGCGGTTCCGTCGGCTGATTTGCGGAGACAAAGGTGACGCCGCTATCGGTACCAGCATCAAAGGGAAGCAGGTCGATCACGGTCTTGCCGATCCAACCATCATCGTCACGGAGGCTTAAGCTCGACACGCCGACAAACCAATCCGGACTGGGTGCGATCATCGTAACTAACGAAATCAGTGGGAACGCGTCGTCGACGCTGAATTCCAGTTTTTCTGATCCAGGAGAATCAAGTGTGCAGCAAAAAGCCACCACCGCATCGGCGGTACCCGCGGAAATCGCCGTCTGAACCTCTTCGGTCAGAACCGTGCGCGAGCCTCGCTCCGCCATGTCCTGTATGCCTTGACTTGCCAGCTTCCCGGTTTCCCAGAAAACGACATCGTTATTGTGAGTTGCTCCGATAGGGCCGGAAAAATGCGGGGTTGCCGGCGTCTGAATCGGGTGCGTGTCGGCACTCCACACGACATCGAACGTTGACCGATATCTCGCTTTTTCTGCCAAGCAGGGCGAAATGCCTACCGCCCATACGAGACTAGCGAAGGCCAACTTAGTGAGGGTTACATTCACGTGATTCCCCTTGCTGACGCGTGCCTCTCGTCCTGAACCGCTGCCCAGGGCATTCATTCTCCATGCAGGGTTGGTTGCCGCTAGGCGAAAATCATTACAGAAAAACTGCGGCGCGAATTGACGTAGCACTAAGACGCAGCATATCTGTGCCAGCTGCCGACATCCGGTCGAGCGGTCCGGTGGCGGTAAACACCGCTGTAACCTGTGACACCGTCCATTGAGCCGTGTTGTGAGCTCCCGTCCGCACGGTCTCGAATGTCTCAAAAAAAACGACGCAAAACAGCCCTTGAGAGGGGCTTCGCGTCGTTTCGGCGAGGAAGGAGAAGCTGATGTGCGGCAGACCGTTTGGCTGAATTGGCGGAACTAGGTCGGACGGCGGTTGGCGTGTCTGGGATAGGTGTGGATGAGTACGACGCCGTTGGGAATCCCGTGTAGATAGCCCACCACCGAAGTCGCATTGGTTCTATGAGGTACCGTCCACGGGACGGCTTCCGGTAAGGCAGGGAGCGCCGGCTTCGGTGGACCGGCCACCGGTGGCGCTGTGCCGGTCCAGCGGAATTCATCGAGAACGGATTGATACTCCGATTCGGCAGCCATGACGACGAACACTGCAATAAAGAGCAACATGGGATTTATCCAAAAGCTCAGCAGCACGAATATTAGAGCTACGCCTTGGCCGATCCGTTTGGCACGGCGGGTCGCCGTCACGTAGTCAGACTGCGTTGCCATCAGCGAGCGTAGTACGCGACCGCCATCCATGGGAAACGCAGGCAAGAGGTTAAAACAGACTAGCATCACATTGACCCACATCAATCGGGCCAAGAAACTCCCTCCGACCGTCAGTGGCGACAACCAGCCACCAGCTCCCTGCAGCAGTGCCACCAGCGGGAACAAGACTCCCACAATGAACACGTTCACGGCGGGGCCCGCTAAGGCAATCACAAATTCTTGCCACGGATTCCGCGGAATTCTCTCCAACTGAGCCACGCCCCCAATCGGCAGCAAAGTGATGCCGTGCGTCGGGATGCCATAAATGCGTGCAGCCATCGCGTGGCCCAATTCATGCAACACAACGCATCCGAAAAGCGAGAGGACAAAACCCACCTCCAATAGGCCCTGACTTACACCGTAACCTGTTACCGCGGTCAGCAGAACCCATGCTACCAGCAGACCGAACGTCCAATGTAGGGACAGATCGATACCTGCTATCCGGGCGATTCGCCATGATCCTCGCATTTCCCAGTGCCCCAACTCTGATAGGTCGATTCCCTGTCACCACCGACGATTTCAGGTCCCTGTTGCTACCTCGTTACGGAATCGCGGGGCGTTCGGTTCGTTCAATATTGCGAACGCACGCACGGGCCGCCGGCAGATGCCGAGCGGATGAGCTCATGGTAGAGTGGGAGGCAGCACGAGCATGCCGGACCAGAGCCTGGCATCTCGTCTTGTTAGTGGTCTCGTTGCCTATACCAAGGATTTAACGTATGGATCCCGCCGACAATTTCCGGAATTTATTCCTGATGGCTGCGTCTGACGGCCAGATGGCAGAAGCTGAATTGCGGCTGCTTTCCCATCGCGGGCTGAATGGGGAATTACGGACGACCAATTCGAAGACGCGCTTCAGGATGCCATACACGGCCGTGGCTCTCTCGTTCTTCCACCCGACCCGCAGGAGCGAACGGAGTTGCTGAAAGACTTGCTGCGGATGATGGCCGCCGACGGCCGGATGACCGAAGCCGAAAAACGCCTCTTTGCGGTAGCCAGCACGGTGTTGGGGGTCGAATCCGACGCGTTAAATCGCTTGATTGACGCGGTGCTCGACGAGGACCCCTAGTGGAGTGAGCGGCCTACGGGGGGATTCACGAACGGATGGTGCGAGGATTCAGGAGGATGCTCGGTTTTAGTGCCGCGCCTCAATCGGGACAGGATTCGTGCGCTATAGTTGGGTGGAGGAGCCAAGCATGACTGCCCAGTCCGACTCGAGCGATTCGACGCAAAATTCGATTCCACCAGTACACTCGTACCTTGACGAACGGCGACGATCGACGCGCTTTGTGCGGGAGCCGGGAACCGACTATGCTGCGATTCTTGCCCCAGAGTCGCTGGCAGGTGGAGTGGAGGTCGCTGACGAGTCTCTTGGCGGCATGGGCCTGGTGGTCGACGATCGCAGCCAGTTTTTTATCGAACAGATCCTCGAGATCACCTACGCCGGTGCCGAATATCGAGCTCAGGTCCGCCATATTTCGCGGCGTGAGGATGGCCGATTTACTGTCGGCCTTCTCTGCCTGCCCACCTAGGTTGGGTTGCCACTCGGCTGATCAGATTCGTGATGACGGGCATGAGTGCCACCGCCATCACTGAGGCTTCACGGGGGGGCGCCGAAATTCTTGACCCAACGCTCCATTCCGGTCATTCATACAGCAGATAGGGATCTGCGGCTTGCCACCAAGCCGCCGCATCAACGGCGATGAGGTTGTGCAGTTGGGCCATCGGAGTTTCGATAGCCTGCATGAGCGTGCGTCGCAACTGGGAACTCCCGCTGAGGATGTCAATCGGTGGTTTCTCAAATTCGTATTCGTAGGGTGGACACGACCAGTCGAAATGCGCGGGCCAAAGTGCCCGAATTGTTGCCAGCAGCGTGACCGTGGCGGTGTAGGAGCGGACCTCGCGGGCGTGTCGCCAGTGCCAGGCCAACCCGCCGCAGACAAGGCCTTGCCACTTGTCAAAGGTCGGCGTGAAATAGACCTCACGTACCACGAGTCCGCAGGCCTCGGATGAAGTCCATGCCTGGCGCAGTTCGGCGGGATCAATATATGGCGAGCCGAGCAGCTCGAACGGCAGCGTTGTTCCTCTTCCTTCCGAAACATTGGTCCCTTCCAAAAGGACTTGTCCCGGATATGCAACCGACGTTTCGAATCGCGGCATATTCGGCGAGGGGGCGACCCAGGGCAAACCGGTATCGGGAAACATCATCTCACGCTTCCAGCCCCGCATCGCAATCACTTCCAAATCCGCACCAATTCCCAACCAATCGTTGCTCAGCATGCCAGCTCTCCTATTGTGAGGCCGTGGCGCATGGGGATGGGTATCATCCCCACAAAACTTGTATAGTCCGGTTGTAGGCAAGGTCCTTCAACGATGACGCCGCCTAATGGATTGGGACGATCAAGCACACGTACCGCAACGCCTGCCTCCGCACACGCCTGTAGGCAGTTGACCAAGGTCCAGGCAAACGTGTACACGCGTGTCCCCACATCCTGAAGATCAATCAACAGCATGTCGATGTCTTCAAGCATTTCCGTTGTGGGGCGTCGCGCCGTATGGTACAGGCTGACAACGGGAATTCCCAACAACGGTTCGTGCCCGTCGGGCGTCTCACACATATTCGCTTGTTGGACTCCCCAAAGGCCGTGCTGGGGAGAAAACAGTTTGACGACGTGCACATAGGTCTCGGATTCCGCTAAGCGATGACTGGCATATTGCCAATGGTGATCGATCGATGCCTGGTTCATTAACAGTCCACAACGGACGGGAGTTGATGTAGACCTAGGGCTATCGAGCAAGTGCTCTAAACCTGTCACGACTCGAGGTCGAGCGGGAGTAGCCATCATTGTGTACGTTGCCTCTAATTGGCGGAGCGATGAGCCGACGTTACGGCTGGGAGTTTGCCGTTTGATCAAACGAAGAAAAATCACCAACGATCTGTGCGAGGTAACCAGCCACGAATGTCGTGACCGTACCGATCACCGGATACCAAGGCCACGCAACATCCCATCCGGCGTCGAGTTGTGGTAGACCAAATTTCGCGAATAGCAGGCCAGCTAGGCCGACGAGCAATCCGAACGCGGCTGCCGGTTGTCGGACACGTCGCGTGAGAACGCCCAGGGCGAAGATGCCGAGTAGAAGGCCGGCCGAGAAGCTTGCGATCGCGAGCACATCGCTCACGACGCTTTGCGTCAGGTCTTTCGCAAGGATGCCGACAACGATCTGTAACAGACCAAACACTACGGTAAATAGTCGACTCAGAAACAATTGGTGTGATTCGCTCGACCCTCGTGTACCCCACAGCGGCAAATACAGGTCTTTGACGGCAGAGGCAGCCGAGGAGTTTATCGAACTAGACAGCGTCGACATCGCGGCCGCAAACACCGCGGCCAACACAATGCCAATTAGACCTCGCCCTGCCGGCAGCTCTTCAACAATAAACGTGGCAAATACTTGATCATTGCTGCCGAATGGTTCTTGCGGCGGGTGCAAATGATAGAAGGCCGCGAGTCCAACACCCAATAGCAAGAAAACGGCGAATTGTAGGGCAACGACGATACCGCTCCACACGAGCGCTCGCCCGGCGTCCACCTGGGACTTGGCACACAAGTAACGCTGTACCATCATTTGGTCCGTGCCGTGCGTTCCTAGTGTCAGGAACATGCCACCGATCACCGCCGCCCAAAACGTATACGGGTCCGCAATGTCCCAGCGTAGATCAAGAATGCGAAACTTGTCTTCTCGGCGGCCAAATTCCATTAGACTTGTCCAGCCCTCCGGCAACGCCTGTAGGATCACGGCGCCCGCGATCAGACCGCCCAACATGTAGACGACGAACTGTGCACAATCATTCCAGACGACAGCTTTCATTCCCCCCCAACAACGTATACAGAATCGTGACTGTGCCGATGAGCATCACACAGGTGGGCAAAGGAATCTGAATGATTTTTTCCAGGACGATGGCGGTCAGGAATAGTCGGAGACCGTCGCCTAAGTTTCGCGTCACCAGGAAGATCACGGCGGCGACGCGTTTGGTCGCACCCCCGAAACGCTCATTAAGTACTTCGTATGCGGTAAAGATCCGTCCTCGAAAAAAAAACGGCAACAGCACGAGTCGGATCAGCCAACGCCCGATAAAATACCCCATCGCCAGTTGCAGAAACCGCATGTCTCCCTGCTTTGCATACGCAATTCCCGGGACGCTAAGAAAAGTCGCTGTACTGGTTTCCGTAGCCACAATCGATCCCAGGATCGCCCACCAGGGAAGATGCCGGTCGCCCAATAGATATCCGTTGAGGTCGTGGGTGCCGCGTCCCAGCCAAATTCCGAAAGCAGCCACGGCCAGCAAATAAAGGCAGAGGACGGAGGTGTCAAGTGGGTGGATGGCCAACGTCAAGTATGCAACTCCCGTCATGACCCAGAGATCGTATGGGTCGCCTGCTCCTAGGTCGATCGGCGCCTACCGACCCAACGATTGTCAAACGGCCGATGCCTTGTGGCCGCCTGGCGATCGTCTGAATGGCAAATGCCCAGCGAACCCAGCGCCATTAAACCGAAGCGCACGCACTCCCACAACCTGGCGTGCAAGCGGTGTTGAGGATTGTGTGGTGTCGGTTCACAGCGAAGAACTCGTCACCGCAGTGTGTCAAGGCGTTGTGGAACTCCGTAGGTCCGCTATGCTGCGATGAATCGCCTGGGCTCCGCAAATGCGGGTGATCGAATCACGTTCGTCGGATGGAGGAGTGAAGATGTGGGTCGAACTGGTACAAGTCAGGACCTCCGACGGCCTGCGTTTGGATGGAGCATTGCTGCCGTCGAACCAGGAGCCCCGCGCAACGGCAATTGTTGATGGCGTCGTTTGTCTACACGGTGTGGGAAGCAACTTCTACGGCTCGAACATGATGCAACATCTGGCAACCGCATTGAGCAACTGTGGGTTGCCGGTCCTTCGTGTGAACACACGGGGACATGATGGGGTATCTACCGCGGCGACGGAACGCGGCGGACGGCTGCAGGGGGCAGCCTACGAAATCGTCGATGAATGCCGCCACGATGTGCTGGCATGGGTGAGTTTTCTGCAGCAGCGAGGCTATCAACGGGTGGCACTCCTAGGTCATAGTCTTGCGGCTTAAGGCACTATACGCGCAATCGACGCCGCCCCACTTGTCCGTCGCACGCGTAATTGCCATCTCTCCCCCCCGACTTTCCTATTCACGGTTTATGCTCGGAGCGAATGCTCAGGACTTCCGGACGTCATTGGCACAGGCCGAAGACCTGGTGGCAGCAGGACGGCCCGAATCGCTTTTTCGGGCAACGTTTCCCTTCCCACTCGTGCTTTCGGCTGCCACGTTCTGCGATAAGTATGGTGCGAGCGAACGCTACAATTTCCTCAAGTGTGCTCCACAACTTTGCTCGCCCGTTGATTTTGTGTTCGGCCAAATGGAGCTCGACGCAAATAACTCCGCATTTGATGGTATCGTTGCGGACATCGGCGTGGCGAATTGGTCATCAGATTGTACGACTTCCGTGGTTCCGCAAGCGAATCACTTCTATGCCGGCTGCTGGTCGTTATTGAGCGAGATCGTCAAACAAAAGCTGATGCTCGAATGAGGTTTTGGCATTTATTACACGGCTTGGTACACTGCCCAGTGCGTTGACGGGATCACTGTCAGGACGTCGCGCCAAACGCATGCAGCGAAGAAGAGTTGCGACTCAAAAAGAATGAAGGTTGCTTTCGAGATGAACCCGGATTCGGACCAGAATCGCCTGCAACGGCTCGAACGCAAAGTCGACAACCTGACTTGGTTGCTCAGCTTACAAACGATGCTCCTGTCCGCACTAGCTGTTGCCTATCTTCTGCAACTCTCCGGCTATTTGTTTCTCGTGATGGTCGTGACAATTCCCGTACTGATTGTTTTTCGCCGCTCACTACAGGCATGTGGAAGACGTTTGGGAACGCTTTGGAGATGGTGGGATCGCCGGCGAGTCAATGTCAGCGAACCTCCGACGTAATTGCCAACGTCAGGACCCTACGGGCACCATCGCACGAGATTTTATGTGGTCAGAAGAAGGCCGAGGATGCGCCGACGCAATATCTTGTTTTAAGGACGAATTGGCAGTGACTTTGCGAGGTGTCTTCCGGTTTTTCAAGCGAGTGGTCGCGATTCTGTTCGGGGGGGGGTACCTGACCGGATTCAGTTTTGTTTTGAGTCTCGTAACCGAATCGTCTCCGCTGATTTGTCAATTGATGACCTTCGGGGCTGCCGGTGCCATCATGATGGTACTGGTCGTCTTTGGGGAACGCTCACTACGGCAGCGGGCCGAGGGGATTCGCTTTTCGATTTCAACTCTGCTGTTGTTCGTCGTTCCGTTGGCGATCTACCTGGCGGCCGCCCGGTTGTTCGCATTGCGTTTGATGCGTCAGCGGCCCACCGGCGTGGCAATCTGGATTGTGTCGGCGGCATTCGCGATCGTGATGATGGTAATCACCACCGTCGTGCTGCTGCTGATGGCGGAGGCAATTGTCTGGTTACTGGTAAGCGCCCAACGAATCGCACGAGGGACCCGTGCCATGGAAGTCCCTAGCATCTCATCCAACCAGGAACGTTTCGATGACCGAGTGGGGCCATGAGTTGGCCCAACCGTGAAACCAGGCCTTCAACTCGCAACATGGGTGCGCCGGGAAACGACGAACTTGCTTGATTGAGAAACACAAAGTGGTCGCCTAGTTGTCATACCAGATCTTGAGCAAACTACCCGTTTGCCCGTGAAAACGGTCGTCGCGCACCCAAGCGTTTCGCAGATATACGTATAAACTGCCGTCCGGAGCAAATCGCAAATCGACAGGCGCGTCAATCCTTCCACAAAGGGAATGGCTTCGGAGGGTTGGGCAGGGTCCAGGTATCGGATCCAACCCAGTACGAAATCGGCAAAGTAGTAGCGGTTCCGGTAGCGCTCCGGCCAGGACGCTTGTGGCGAAGAAAAATCACCGCCCGCGATGGAGGCCTGTGGGTAGAAATGGATGGGGCCCATGAAACGGGAGTCTTCGGTGGGACCGTGATCTACGATTGGCCAGCCGTAGTTCTGTCCAGGTTCAATTCGGTTGATTTCCTCGTACTTGCCGCCCACGTCATTTGCCAGAAGCACGTGAGTTACAGGATCAAAGGCGAAGGTGAATGGATTTCGCAGCCCACGACACCAAATCGCCTGGTATTTGCCATCTGCCTGTTGACAGAACGGATTGTCCTGAGGCACCGAGCCGTCACGGGCGATTCGCAGTATCTTTCCTTGAAATGTGTCAAGTCGTTGCGAAGGTAACTCGGCGGTTTGTTCTCCGATGCCAATATAGAGCATGCCGTCCGAACCAAAATGGATCGCCCCGCCCTGATGACCGGCCGGAACCGAGCCCCCCAGCCTCCGTTGATCGTCTCCCGTCAGCAGGATTCTCTCACTCCCTTCGGCCGCGCGATTTCCTTCGGCGCGAAAGCGACTGATGCGGTGATGAGGATAGGGTGTTTTCGCCACGTAACAGACGTATACGTAGGGTTCTTTGGGGAACTGAGGGTCAAGCGTGACGCCGATCAAGCCTCGTTCCCAAAAGTCATCCACGTCGATCGTCAAAAAGGGCTGAGCCATTAGCCGGTCGTTTTCGACAATCCGCAAGGCGCCCGCCTGTTCGCAGAGAAACACACGTCCGTCGGGGGCTACTTCCATGGCCGTGCTGCCCGATAGGCCCGTCGCGACCGTGCGGATTCGAAACCCCGGTGGAAGCTTCACGGCACCGGCAATATCTTCACCAGGCGTGAGTTTGCCGCCGGGGCGGAGCGTCTCAAGATAGGCAATCAAGTCCACGAATTCGTCGACTGTCGTCTGGTCCGCAAGATTGCTGGGCATAAGCGACAAACTCGACGGCGTAATCTCCTCGATCTTCGATCGCGCCAGTTTAATCTGCTCCGCATTGACATCGGCCAACCAGAGCTCGGTCTCGGACTGCTGCTTGATAATTCCGCTCACCGTGCGACCGTCGTCTGTGATCACCATGCTTGCGCGGTAGCCTTCGACAATCTGTCGCGACGGCTCGAGCAGCGATTCGATCAAATGAGGACGATCAAACTTGCCGCTGATGGCCGAGAGATCGGGACCTATTTCGCCACCCCTGCCATGTACTCGGTGGCACGCTGCGCATTTGAGCCGCGCAGTGTCGCGGAATAAGGCACGTCCGCGTTGGGCATCGCCGGCGTGAGTGAGACCGTACGCTTCATAGGTTGCCGCTCTTTGCACCGACGTGGAGACCTCTTCGCCACGACCGTGCGCTGTCCACGTCGCCAATGCACCCACCGTGACACTCGATGCGATTAGCACAGCGTAAATGGGACGGGTAGTGCGATGAGTCCGTATAGAGTGGGGCATAGGTTGAAACGATCCGAAGGGGCGGGGCTCGGGTTTGCAGAAACCGTTCGTGCACTGAATCGCACCAGAATCTCCAGAAACGTGTTGTCGGTGCGGCGTTGCAGGTCCACTGACGTCGATAGCTCGTAGGATAACCCAGTTAGTGCGCGGGTAAACATTCGTAGCCGACGAGGCCAGTAGTCTGTGAACGCTAGGACAACCGCGACGAGGCCCGCGGTGTGGGACGCGTCGTGTGTCACGCGCCATGCAGAGATGAAGCTGGCCAATCCTTCTCGCGAGTCAGGCCGTTTCGAGTTGAACGCGCGCCCGCTCGGCCGCTTGCTTGAGAAATGCTTGGCACGCTTCATCGTCCGGAAAGGCCCGTTCCGGCAGCACGAAGGCTTCGGTCGTGGACGTATAGATCAAGCCGTACTGCCGCACGCGGACGATCTTTCGTACCGCCGGCCAAGATCGGATTGTTTCGCCACGCACCGTGACTTCCCGGACGCCAAAGGGTTCCAGAGACATTATTCGCGGTCCAAAGTAGCCACGTTCATCGCCTTCATTTAATAGCCTTCGGCATGTCCGCCTGAGCCCCCATCGGTAGAACAGCGGAAAACAAAAGAGGAACGCGAACGGACTCAAGAACAACGGCCAAAGACTTCGCAGTAGGTCGGCAGTGGGTTTGTCGGATGCCAGCGCGACCATTACCGGAAATGCGGCCAAGGTCCCGAAGCCGAGGGCGCCGAGTAGCAGCCGTTGACGGCGGACGTTTCGCGAATCGACGTAGTGATAGTTGATAAAATTCAACAAGTCGTTCGGTTCCAAATCGAATTCGACTTGCCATGGAGAGCGTGATACATCTGCATCAGCAGACTGGCCGGTTGATTCCAAAAGCTGCGTCGTCACGATGCATCCTCAGTAACCAAGATGTGAGGTGGAAAAAACGCCGGATGGGCTGCGGGAATTCCCGAATTGCGTCTACACCACCCAAGTATAGCACTCGCCGCCTAGCGAACGTTGAATGGCAAGGAGCATCCGTCTGTTGACAAATCGCCACGGGGCCACTTACGGAATCCAGGCCTCGCACGCCGCTGGGCACGACGATCCGCCACTTCGATGGCTTTCTGGCCCACACTCCCTAGCTAGTGTCTGCCCGGAAACCGTCTCGACGCTTCGGGCAGCGTGAACTTTCGTAGTTTTTATGGTTCGAAGATGGACATCAACGCGTCGATCTTCGACGCGTTAGGCTGCGTTTTCGTTGTGATTTGGCGATGTTGGGTAAGTCATTACGCACCGCGATCACGACGGACTATTGGTGCTTCAATGAACGATCGTTCAATCGTCAGGCGGCCTCTCGCTTACTTAAGGCTGCCGCTGATTGCTGGTTGCGACGCGCGATCAGCAGTTTGCCAAGGATATGGATATTTCTTCCCAGGATGGCGAGTCCGAGATAGCGTTCAAACCCGATCTCGGTGTGATCTCGACAGCGCTTCAACCCGTTTCCAGATTGTAATGCGCCGATGGCCGATTCGATGCCAGGGTGTCGTTGGCGTAACCGATGAAACTCGACCGATCCGTTGACTAAGCGTTTGGTATAGAGCTTTGGATGACGCGGAGGAACACATAGATCGTCAACAATGGCTGCGAGTTGCTGCTCGTTTTCGGCAGAATAGAAACCTCGATCGAACGAGGCCGTCTGAATCATACCTTGGTGTTTCTTTTGAGCTTCTCGAGTTTGATCGACGATGACATCGGCGTCGCCAAGTTCACGATCCATCAAGTGGTAGTGGCTGATGAAGCCCGCTCCATCTTCAAATAGCAACACTTGTCTGCCGAACTGATTCGGTGTTCCCGCCTTGCCACGTCGGTAGAGTTGTGTATGAGTCTCGAACAAGCTGAATAGTTTTTCGTTGTTGGGGACTTGCTCTTGCAAGATGACGTGCGGTGCGCGGTATCACAAACCTGTTCGGTCAACTTGATCCAATGCTTCAACTGCTCAACGAGCCAGCACGGTTCGAGCAGTGATTCAGCCTGTTTCTGCAGAGTTTTTGCCCGGTCAAGGATCGTCGCCGCCCGGTCGAGGAGACGACCATAGGCCGCCGATAGACCTTTCTTCACTTGTGGGCTTTTGCTCGCGCTAATCTTCGCGACTGCTCTCACACGTTCTTTGATTCGCTTCTGCAGATGCTTGCCTTGTCGCCAACCTGGTTCTCCGATCACGGTGGCCAAGTCAATGCAGAGGGGAATGATTTTACGCATTCCGTCACCGATTAACGCGCTTTCCGTTGGGTAGTGAATGTCCGTTTCAACGACGAATGAATCCGCACGTACGCTTTCGGCAGCTGTCCCGTGAAGCTGTTGGCCATGACTGACGATCGCTTGGTTGATGGCTTCGAGCGTGCTGGGTTTGATTTGACAGAGCGTATCGCGAATCCGTCTGCAACCAAAGCTCGGTCCTTCGTCCCATTCGCCAAGACCGAGCATGGTGCGCAGTGATCGATGGTTTTCTGCTTGATCCTGGAGTTTATCGTAGTCGTAGTTGCACCCCAAGCGAACTGCCGCCAGAACCAAGATTTGCCAGTCGTCCAGACCGGGGCGCCCCACGTCGCGGCGTGTTTCCTCATTGATGTCCGCGGCGACGAGTTTCACGATCTTCCGTCGAAGTTCACCGCACGAATAAACATGCTGCAGCCCCGCCAATACGGGAATCACTTCGTCACGACAATCGTAGTTGAGCATCAATTCACCAATCGGTGTACAATCGAACCGACGTTGCGTATCGTAATGCTGTCGCATCGAACACTCCTCGAAGATTTGCCGCTTGAATCGAGGCATGGGGAGGATGGTCCGGATCAGATTCGTGGCAACTGATGTTCGACCAAGGCGGTCAAGCTATGCCACTGGTTCTGGTCTTCCAGTTTGCCGCGGGAGACGATCAGAAACTGGTTGGGGAATTGGAGGTATAACACGATGACGCGGTCAGACTCGCGAAAACCACGAAAAAGCGTCCATCGGATACGAGACTCGGCATGTTCCGACTTGGTCGTCATTCCGTCTGGTGCGATCACCGTCGTAGTGGGTGCGAATACGCCCTGCTGCAGGTGCGACTGGCGACGGTAATAAAGGTACCTACGCACATAACCGATTACCACTGCAAGCGGCGTCGCGATGCAGTAGAGGAAAAGCAGAATCTGAGCGACCAGAAATGGCGAGCGGGGTCGCATTTCGAACCCAGTCAACAGCAGCGATGTCAGTAGCAAAACGGGCAGGACGAATAAAAGGATTGTGCGAACGCGGAAAGCACGGATGGCCAGTCGTTGTGCGTGCATGACATCGGCTACCGACAATATCCCGGAAAGGACGATGTGGGCCGGCGCGATCACCTCGCCGTCTCGTAGTTCCGCCACTGGCGGCTCCGGCGATTGATATGGATTTACGTCCACTAGCTCCCGCCCTCCTCGTGCGGCGAAGTCGAATTGCACCGTGCCGTGGTACCCCCATCAGGTTTCAGGCGTCGAAGTTCCACGCGGCGGAAGAAAACCTCGGAACCCTCACATCGCGACAAGATTGTAACGGACGGGTGGCAACAATCGCCTTCACAATGAGATCCTGGTCATGTCGACTAGATTATTGCGTCAAATCGTTTCAACGATAATATCATGACCGCTGAGCTGCTCTGCCAAACGTTGATTGATGCCTTGGCGACCGACCAAAAGTGGATACTGGTCCTTCTCGACGAAAACGGTCGCGCGGCGCTGCAAACTGTCTACCACGACGGCCGTTAGGTCCGCCGGATGTAATGCGCTACGCAGTAGGCGTTCCGTTTCGTCACTCCATCGGATCAAGTCAATTCGTTCACCCTCAAGAGCTTGAACAATTGGACGGATTCGACAACCTCGAACTCCTACGCACACGGCGACGGCATCCGTTTTGCCGTCCAAGCTGGCCACCGCCACCTTAGTCAGCAATCCTACCTCGCGCGATCGCCCGGATCTGTACGATTCCCGCCGAGACTTCCGGCACCTCACGCTCAAAAAGCTCGCTAATCATCTCGTAATCGGACGTTGTCATGAGTGGAACTCGATGCTGTGAAAACTGTGGACGATCGCGACGAGCTGTGCCATGAATCCAAGGCAAAAGTATCTTACGCAAACAATCCATATTGGCAAAGTGAATCGTCGGCGTCTGGATACATGCTAATCCCGTCGGAGTACGATCCGGCCGTGATTTCAACCGAGTTTGGCGAAATGCGACTTTTCAGGAGTGGGGCGCGCTTGGCGGCTTGGACCTTGCAAGTTTATCCCGGAAGCCTTTCTTCCAAAGGCGGTCGGTCGGACGTCCCGAGTTGTGTGTACTGTATGGAAGACAGCTGAGTATCCTGTTCCACGAGCAGCTTAGCGATCCGCTTAGAAAAGTAATAGACGCGTTTAAAATACTCGATGATATCCGACTCTAACCGAAACGCGGCGACTCGATTGGGTTCGTTTGCCGTGAGTCGGCGAGACAGATGGGTTTCGGCAACAACTGCCAAACGTGTGACCTGCGGCTTGGCCGCAATAACGTGATTGGCTGACTCGCGATCGTGCTCGACTAATCCGTGGATTGCATTTTCGACGTTGATCTGAACTTGTTCGTGAAACTGCGCCAATACATCGCGAGTGGATGGACTGACTTTGAGATTATTTCGCAGGCGCGCCTGACCGGTCTCCACCAAATTGGTTTCGACAACGTCTGCAATACTCTCGATATAGTTTGCTGCGGCAAGATAAGTACGTAACTGAGTGGCTTGCGAGGCACTTAGGTCTTTGCGCGACAATCGGCCCAGATAGGCTACAATAGCAGCGTGCAAACGATCGACGTCTGCATCCAGTCGTGCCAGACTAAGCAAGTCATCGCGGCTGCCGTCCAAGACGACTCGCAGCGAACGTCGCACCATACGTACTGCCGCAGTACCCAATCGGCCCAATTCCATGCGCACAATGTCCATGGCCATAGCCGGTGTCTGCAGAAGTAGGTCATCGAGGTAACGCGGTTTATCGATATGTGAGGGCTGCTGGAGAAGATCCGGCACGAGTTTTGTTGCCAACCATGCCAGAGGTCCCGCAAACCAGATCATTATCACCAGATTGGCCAAGTTGAAAATCGTATGGGCATTGGCGATTTGTCGTGGAGTCTCGGCGGCTCGTCGAGCGGCTTGAGAAAACCGAACCGTGGTCAGTGAATCCACGTCGGCGACCTGTTGCCGCAACTCTTCAGCGGCCGCGGCAACCGCCTGCTCATTTGCCGCCGGCGACACAAATCGCACGAAATCTGCCAATTGACCGATTGCTCCGAACCAGATGGCCACGCCGACAACATTGAAGATCACATGCACGACCGCCGCACGAATTGCCTCGCGAGATTTCCCCCAGGATGCCAATAAGGCCGTGATACACGTGCCAATATTACTGCCTAACACAACTGAGATTCCGGACTCAAGTGAGATATAGCCATTGCTCGCCAAGGCGATGATCATCCCGGTAGTTGCCGATGAACTTTGGAGAATCGCCGTCAATCCGGCACCGAGTGCAATTGCGGAGAGTGGTTGATCGATTTCGCGCAACGCACTGAGAAAGGGATCATACGTCCGTAGAGGGCGCGTGCCGTCACTCATCAACTGCATGCCGAACAAGATCAAACCCAAACCCAAGATCATATGCCCGAAGTGACGTAGCTTATCGTCACGCGCGAAGAACATGAAAGCGAAACCTACAGCAACCACTAGTAGGGCATACTGCGTGACCTTAAGAGCGACGATCTGCGCCGTGATTGTGGTACCGACATTCGCGCCCATAATGACACCAATGGACTGGGGCAACGACATGATGCCCGCAGAAATGAAGCCCACTACCAGGACCGTCGTGACGGATGACGACTGAATGATTGCAGTGACTAGCGCCCCGCCAACGCTCCCGTAAAGCGATTTGTGGTGAGTTTTGCTAGTATCGTCTTCATGCGGTCGCCAGCGATTAACTTTAGTGCGTCGGCCATCTGGTCCAGGCCATAGAGAAACAGCGCGAGTCCCCCGAACAGACCCATGAGGATTCCGCCAAGAGGAAGTTCGTGCGCGAGGCTCAATAGGACCATGAAGAAATGCCAGCTAAAGCGGTGACCCGTCTCGCATTGAAAACCAGGCAGAGAGACATGGAATCGGCGTGCCCTGGGAATCATGCGTCGCCGCGGTCATGGAGTCGGTACCAATCCCGGTCGAATTCTTTTCACATCAGAATAGCTGACAGCCGAGATGCATCGCAAGCTACGGAACACGCTCACCGTCGACGATGCTCACATCGGCTCCAATCTTCTCGCCCCAAGCACGCATGGCCCTTGCCTTTTTGATCATGGCTGGCTGTTGCCACGGCAACTGCAGGTCGTGCCCAGTGGCGTCCAAATTAAGAAACTGTCTGGCGAATCGTAAACCATCGTCGTTGTTCGGTATGGACGCGACATGAACCTGGACCCAATGGAATTCCGCGCTGCCGAGTAATTCGCGAAACAATTGGTGCAAGTAGTCGAGTTGACTTTCGAACACGACTTTGTCTCGCAGGAATACAGCAACTGCATCGGCACAGGCGAGCTCAAACTGGTCCAAGGCGGCGTCGGCGAGTGATAGTCCGGCGGCCAGAATCGTTGTGCGTAATTGACTGGCGGTGCTCACGTCGTCATCTGGGGAAATCTGCCCGCTTGTGATGCGCGCAAATGCCGCGGCCAGCGGTGGTGAGACGCCGCGATGCGTTAGTAACACCAACGTGAATTCGTCAGAGTCCATAGGTGATATTTGCTAGGAGCGTGGTGTATGTCTCGCTTTACAGGGGCGTGTTGATGCTGAGACCGCGGAGAACGGCTGCACTAGGGGGATCACAGCGCACCGCGAAAGGATCCGTCCCGTTGGCCTTGGGGAACCTGTCCGTGCCAAGGGGCGTTGACTTGGGCAAAGATCTGTCGCTTCCATGGGTTGACTCATGAACTCGATTGCCGATCGTCTATTAAACGTTGTGATGATTGTCGCTGCCAGCGCGTTGCCATTACGCGCGGATCGAGTTATCTGTCTCACGCGAATAGCCTCGGGGTTGGACCGCCCGTTTTCCTTACGGTAGCGCCGGGGATGACCAACGGTTGTTTGTCTTGGAGCAGCATACAGGACGCATCCGAATCTTGGAACGTGACAACGGTCAACCGGTAGCAACGCCGTTCCTGGAACTTTTCTGGTCTCAGCACCGGCAATGAACAGGGTTTGCTAGGCCTGGCGTTCGACCGGAGTACGCCACCAACGGATCTTTCTGGTTGAATTATACGGACAGCAGTCGTCGAACCAATGTAGGCGGTATCAGGTAAGCGACGATCCAAGTGTGGCAGATCCTAACTCAGCACAGACGATTCTGACGATGAGGTGTGGAAAATTGGCTTGGCCCACTTGGGCTACGGTGACAATGATGAGGCGACGGTAGTCGATGATGGAGGCAGTAACACAAACCGGTTCGTCACGACCTATTTTCGGTATCGCCTCGAAGTCGACGATGTGAACCCGGAGGGACAATTTATCGGACCTGATCGCAGCCTTGGGCGACGGAGGATACCATCAGGGGCCTCGAGCCGCCGTCACGACCGTGCCCCGAACCAAGCGGCCTGTTGATCCACCCCGATCGGTCTGATGATTGCCTGGCGGCAATTCACTGGTCCGTTTCGACTTCGAAAGCGAAATCGAGAGGGAGGCAATTGCCGATTTTCCAAACGCTATCGCGAATCGTGCGTCGTCGGCAATTCCCAGACGTGGATGATCGCATCGTAACAGCCGGCGGCTAAGTATCGACCGTTGGGCGAGAATGCAACGGATAGTACGGTTTCCTTCGGCCCTGGCAGTTCGTGTGCCGTCTCCAAATCCGGCAAACTCCAAATCCGAACAACGCGATCACGTCCTCCCGTCGCCAACTGATTCTTCGTGGGCGAGAACGCTACGGTGAATAAGGCGCTTGCATCGGCCGTAAGGCGGCGGCACTGCGGGCAGTTTCTCCGAGCGAAGGTCCCATAGACAAAGGGTGCCATCGCCGGTCGCTGCTGCCAGCCGATGCCCGTCAGGGGAAAAGTCCAGATGATAGACGATGGAGGACGGTCCCGGCAGTTCACGCAGGACGCGACCATCGCGAATACTCCATTCACGAACCGCACCGTCGACGCCGCCCGTGGTGAGCGTCTTGCCATCCGGAGCGAACGCCACAGCCGTCACGGCATTGGTGTGGCTCAATACTTCGAGTTGTCGACCAAGTGCCGCATCCCAAAGACGTACGGTGGAATCGTAGCCAGCACTTGCGATTCGTGTTTCGTCGGCGGAAAAATCCACGGACAATACGGGCGCCCCGTGACCTCTCATGCAGTGGAGTTGTGTACCATCGGCAACATCCCAAACACGAATCGTGCCGTCCGCACTGCAAGAAGCGAGCCGTTGTCCGGAGGCCGAGAATACCAGTCGATACACCTGGTCCTCGTGACCCGCAAGTGTGGCTGTCACGCAACCGGTTTGTGGATCCCAAACGCGGATTGTTTGATCATAGCTGCCCGATGCCAAGAAGCGATTGTCAGGACTGAACGCCACGGAGTACACCGCGTCGTCATGTCCCGTCAGTCGTTGTGCTTCGTCGGCATGCGACGCGTTCCATGCCAGCGCACAACTGGTTACTAAAATTGAGACCTTGATTCGTTGTGAACCATACATGACGCGTACCACCGGATCGGGTTCTAGCAAGTCTTGTGCCGTGACCGGAATCGAAATCGGTAACGTGCCATCCGTGGGCGAGCGAGCTGCACAGAACGACTCACCGGGTGAACAGAAGGTCGAGACGGAAACGTGCGGTTCAGCGCGGCCGCACAGTTTTTCCTACTTGGTTGCCCGAATAGGCACGACGATTGTCAGTCGGTACCGGTTAGTGTCACCAGTGCTCGGTACGCCGCCGTTGGTGCGGTCACGCCAGGCTCGGAATGCTCTAGGGCCTCAAGTACGGGGGCGACGATGGCCGCATGGCGCCCGTCCCGAAAACCATGTAGCACGTGATGTGCGCTGGTGCAGAAGGCCGTCGACCGAGCCCGTTTAATCAGGCCGCTTAAGACTTCCATTAGGCCGGGGGCGCGCAAGGCGATGAGCGCTTCGGCGGCGACCCAGCGAACATCCTCATCTTCGTCATCCAAAGCGTTCATGAGTGCCGCGGCGGTGATGGGATCGGCAATCGCTTGCAGCGCCTTCGCCGCTTCCCAACGCACGTGGGAACGGGTATCGATCAAGGCGGCCACCAACGCGCGCGTAACATCCACCCCCGCATTCTCGATCAGTTTTTGCCGAGAGTTCTCGCGGACGACGGGATCACTGCTGGCAAGCTGCTCCACGAAATTCGCTCAGCTGATCGGACGAAACAGGTTGCTCCGACATCTCCTACTTTCCCCTCTATTTCTTTGCGATTGTCGCCGCTCGGTTCACCCTCCCCTCGCGTCAACGCATTAGCTCTGGACGACCGCGTTCCCGGCGTTCCCCGCAAACCCTATTGAGATGCACTCAAATCGAGCACAAACCAAGTACGCACAAATTGTGCCAGTGCGTACGCTTTCGGCCGAGCCCGGTGGGTCAATCGAAGGGAAAACGATCACCGGATGGTGAGTTCCGGTGTTACGTCGTGGTCGCTCATGATTGCTTCAGTTTAGACAAAACGTGCTGCAGCGAAAGCGGACAACGGGTCACAGGTGGGCACCGAGATCGATAAAAGTCCCGCTGGGACGGTACGCGAGTTGCAAGCAATTCTTCGCCACGGCCGCGCGACATTCACGACTCAGCGCCGGTTGATAGGTGCCGACAACTTAGAAGTAGGGCCGGCATCACCGCGAGTTCCTAGCAGGGGAATTCGCGAGATCGACGACAAGCAATCCGCTGCGGAGTTTATCATTTGCGGCAAAGACGTGTGTGACCCATGCCTGATATCAAGCGAATACTGCATCCGACGGACTTTTCCAAGTGTTCTGCGGCGGCGGCAAGGTATGCCGTGCGGTTTGCCCGATTCTATGGGGCGGAACTGCATCTGCTGTACGTAATTGAAGATGCGATGGGAAAGATTCCAGAACCGCATGTGGGGTTTCCCGGACCCGGAGATGTCGTTGAAGTAGCGTGTCCGAATTGACCGCACTTCGATCCGTGGTCGGTTTGGACACCGCCATGTCATCGCGCATCTTACTTGCAACGCGCCTAGGACCGGTCCCGCGCGAGGTCGCGGCGTATGCGACGTCGCACGCGATGGATTTAATTGTCATCGGCACGCACGGACGGCGAGGAGTAACGCATGCCTTGCTAGGAAGTGTTGCCGAGGAGGTTGTACGGCGAGCAAGTTGTCCCGTCTTGACCGTCAAGCCGGACGCAACGTCGACTAAGGTTTCTGATGAACTGGACCCAGGTGACTGACCAAGGCTTGCCACCCATCGACGCGGCACTCGAGTGCCAGCTCGACGCACATCGTTCCGTGTTGGCGGTAGTCCACTCGCACTTGGGAAACTCCAGTGTGCGAGCCGTTGTGACGGACAGCACGCGCGGCATGCGCGAGGCGCCCGGTGAGGTGCGATGGTCGGCCCTTGATGAAACCGCGCGGAGTCGTAACTCGAGTAGTCGACATCTCTTGTCTGTATTTGATCGTGACACGGAGTGAACTGATCGATCGCGGACTCAAATTATTCCTCCACCTTTAGGCTGTCAGTTTCTGGTATTATCGTGACGTTCCGTATCCACCTGTCTCTGGATGATGGTCAGATGATTGACACAGCTGAGGGGATTTCATGAACGCTATCCGCGTTGATCGTAATTGGGTGAATTGCGTGCCGGTACGCCCACAATCCACTCTTGCGCTGCTTGGAGCTGCATTGCTCGCCACGCTGTCTCTCGGTCTCGTACAATCTCTTCAGGCGGCTGCCGGTCGGCCACCCAACATCGTGTTGATTGTGACCGATGACATGGGCTATGCCGATTTGAGTTGTCAGGGAGCGACATCCATAAAGACGCCCCATCTCGACCGTATGGCAGCGGAGGGCACTCGTTTTACCAGTTTCTACGTTGCACAGGCTGTGTGCACGGCCAGTCGCGCGGCATTTCTAAGCGGCTGCTATCCGAATCGTGTCAGTTTGCAAGGAGCCCTGAATCACACAAGCCGAAATGGCATCCACCCAGATGAATGGCTGTTGCCCGAAATGCTTCGGGCGCGAGGCTACGCCACCTGCGGAGTCGGCAAGTGGCATCTAGGTACGCGGGACAGTTTTGGTCCGACACGCAATGGCTTTGACGAATGGCTTGGCATTCCGTACTCGAACGACAATTCAAAATACCACCCTGTTTTGGCTGCGGAGATGCCGCCCCTTCCCTTCTACGACGGTGATCGTATTGTCGAATTCGACCCGGACCAAAGCCAGTTCACCCGACGCTTTACCGAACGTGCCGTGTCATTCATCGAACGTCATGCCGACCGCCCATTTTTCCTTTATATGCCCCACGTGATGCCCCACGTTCCTATTTTCGCATCGCAGGACTTTCTCGGCAAATCGCCTCGCGGCTTGTACGGTGACGTGATACAAGAACTGGATTGGTCGGTGGGAACGGTGTTTGCCACACTCAAGCGTTTCGGCCTCGATGACAACACACTCGTTATTTTCTTTTCCGACAATGGACCGTGGCTCAGTTATGGCGAGCATGCCGGCTCATCAGCGCCGCTGCGGGAAGGCAAGCTCACGACATTTGAAGGAGGCGTCCGTGTGCCGTGCCTGGTCCGTTGGCCTGGTAATGTGCCGGCTCAGCGAGTCAGCGACGAGCCAATCATGTCGATCGACTGGCTACCCACTCTCGTTGAACTCGTGGGAGGCCAGCCACCACAAAGAAAGATCGATGGCTTGAGCATCAAGCCGCTACTACTGGGCAGACCCGATGCCAGGTCTCCACATGAAGCCTTGTTTTTCTATGCGGGACGCGAATTGCAATGCGTTCGAAGTGGACGTTGGAAGCTGCACTTCGCCCACCCGTACATTACGACCGCAGGCGAGCCAGGGCGAGGAGGCAAACCGTCGAATTGGGGAAAATCTAAGGCGGAGTCCATCACACACAGCGGCATTGAAGGCATTGCCAGTCGCCATGGCGGACGTATCGAATACTTGCAACTCTCACTGTTCGACCTGTCACGCGACCCAGGTGAATCGCAGAACGTCGCCACCGACCACCCTGACGTTGTCGAACGGCTCACACAACTGGCCAAGCCCCTACGCCATTCTCTCGGCGATGCACTTCAGGATGTCACGGGTGATGAAATCCGATCAGCCGGCTGGGAGAACTAACCCACTCCGCCGTTCCAAGTGCCGGTACGCCATACCGAGTTTCCGAGCACATCGTCTTCGTATTCGCCTGCCCCAAGTACGGATATTAATTCGGCCGAATTGAATTCGCTGTCACCATTCAGGTCGAATGCACTCCAACTTCGCTGCTCCCGAAGCACTCGGGACATGGAATCGATATCGTACTGCGGATTATGAATGTCCAAGCCCAAATACTCAACCGTGTTCGTAATCTCGAGCACGGACGACCAATAGACCGGAGTCGAGCCCCCAACTCCACGCGGTAGGACCCCGTCGGCACCCTCGACAGGTTCGAGCGATAACCGCCACTTGCGTACGTCTGCGATGCCAGGGCGGGATTCCCCAGAGCGACCGGCTGCAATTCGATTTCGAATCCTCCCAGACCCTCACCGGGAGAGTAGAAATCGTTGACATCGACATCAAGATAAATGGCTCCCGTTACCAATGGCCCGTTGGCATGATCGACGGCCAGATGCTGCGTGACGAGCATTAACGCGACGCAAAAAAATGCAGAATCTACCGAATGACTCACGTGATCGTCGCATCCTCCGCGCCCAGGGAACGCTTAGATCACCAGATACGCGTATGGAATCGAATCTGGTTTTGCCACTGACTGGAACATTGTCACCCTCGTGCCGCCAACATCACACAAGACGTCACCGTGCCGTCCGATACCGTCTCCACCCACGGCGAGACACAACGCAAGCAAGATTCAAGGTGTCCCGTTCCGACAAATGCCGAAAGAATGACGCGGCTTTTTTTTTGTCATTCCTTGGAGTTGTCGTGCGCTACAAGTCGCTCCGCAATTCGACAGGCGATCGTCCGAGGTGTAAATCGTACGAGGAAGGTCACGAGCCAATTGCCAATGCCGGGCACGGCAAGTCTGCTTCCGCGTCGCACGGCCCTATATGCAAATTCTGCAACGCGGTTGGCTGACATGGGACCTAGGCGAAAGAGCAGTGTATCGGTGGCGCCACGCGTGCTCCGAATTCTGTTTCGGTGGCGCCTGGACACAAGCAGGTAACCCTCACGTGAGAGTCTCGGACCTCGTGTGCGATCGCTTCCGTTAGAGACAGCACAAACGCCTTGCTGGCGAAATAGACCGCCATGTTTGGACCTGGCTGAAAGGCCGCTGTGGAGGCGACATTGAGGATCGCACCGCGATCACGACCTAGCATTTTCGGTAGAAACCTCCGCGTGAGATCGGTAAGTACGACGACATTCAGGCCGATCATGTCCAGTTGTTGGTCCATCGATAAGCTTGCAAACTTACCGACCGCACCAAATCCCGCATTATTGACCAGCACGTCAATCGTAATGCCTCGATCGTGCACTTCGTTTTCTAGCCATCGGGTCTTTCCCATTTCTGTCAAGTCGCAGCTTAGTACCGTTACCTCAACGCCGTACTGCTCGCGCAGCGTTCGAGCAAGCGACTCCAGTTGGCCGTGTCGGCGAGCCACGAGCACGAGGTTCGCGTTGTGCGCGGCGAACACGTGAGCCAATTCGCGGCCAATTCCCGCCGATGCCCCCGTAATCAGGACGGTTTCGTTGGTCGTCAACATTCCGGCCTTTCAATAGATTGGCAAAGAAGTCAGCGTCGCAGAATCGATATCAAACGCAACTCCATCGACTTGATCCTCATCGACGCGATGGATCGAGACTGTTTCAGCATAACGTCGCGGATCCATGTGAACGTTGGTGTCGGGAAGACCATCCACAAGGGCAGCCGGTTTGCGTATTCACGGCAAGTGTTATGGTTTTCGAAAACAATAACAAGTGAGCCTATGTGTATTGGGGGGGTTGAAGAATACGGGACGATTGTTGATAAACAACAGCATCCTCAGCGCATTGCGATTCCATGGTCGTGACGACGTCTTTCATGTGGATGAGCCATAAAGGACCCTTTCGGCCGCGGCTTGTGATATCCGCGTTCGCCAATATTATCGTGTTTAGGCCACTGCAAATCGTTTCGTCGCTGTTTCTTAGGAAACGACGAAGTTCGCTGATATATACGCCAAACGACGTCCAGTATATTCAAAGCGTCGTCCCTGACGGGGGGGTGCTTCGGGCCATCCAGTATCGGCCGGAACCGTTGTTGCGAGTGATTCTGCACGCAGCTTCCGCCGTAATCTGCCCGTCCTGGGCGCGGTCCTGGGACTGGTGGCTGGCCTACTGGAAGGTGTCGGGCACATGGTGCTTCAGCACCTCGAAGTGTTGGACAATTCCTGGTATCCGATCATCTGGATCGCTGCCGTCTTCAATGGGCTGCTCTCAGGGGCGCCGGCGTATTGGCGGCTGCCGTCCTCGCCGTGCGACCTGACAGCCGGCGATTGCGCGTGATGGCAGTGTTCAGCCTGTTCCTGTTGTCCGTCGTCCCGGTGTTCGCGTTGATGATGAAAGAGTGGATCTATCCCTACGCGATCCTGCTGCTGGTAGCCGGCGCGAACGACTTCGCTCACTCGGTGGTATTTTCGCCACGAGGCGTGGGCGCGGCACGCTACGTGGCCGGCGCTGTGTGGGGCAACGGCCATCGTGCTGTTGGCATTTATTTTCATCGAAGGAGGGTCGCGCCTGCGAGAGCGGTTCGCGATCAATCAACTGCCGCCGGCCAGTCCGTCGTCGCCGAACGTGCTGCTGATTGTTGCGGATACGCTGAGGTCCGATCATCTGGCGAGCTATGGGTACTCGCGTCAAACGACTCCAGCGATAGACGCCTTGGCGGCCGAAGGCGTGCTCTTTGAGAACAGTTTTTCTACTTCCAGTTACACGCTGCCCTCCCATGCTTCGCTTCTAACCGGACGGTATCCGCGCGATCACCACGTTGAATGGGACACATCACACCGTCCGCCGAAGCGTGCCGTGCCGAATTTGCCGCAGGAGCTTCAGTCCATCGGCTACCGAACCGGCGCGTTTTCGGCGAACACGTTCTTCTTCACGCGCGAGCACGGCTTTGGCAGAGGCTTTTTGCACTTCGAAGATTTCTTTCATTCGTTGTCGGACATGGCGTGGCGCACCGCCTATGGTGGGATTGTCACACGATACGTCCGGCCTCGTATTGGTCTCGAGGATCTGCCGGGACGAAAGTACGCTGTCGACGTCACCGCCGAAGCGGAGCGATGGATCCGCCGCGATACGGAGCGGCCGATTTTTGTCATTGCGAACTACATCGATTGTCACGATCCCTACTTGCCGCCCCAGCCGTTTCGGAGCAAGTTTTCGACGATCAAGAACCCCGGTGGGCTCATAAACTCGAAGTTGCACATTCCGAAATCACTGACGGACGAGCAACTGCAAAGTGAAATCGATGCCTACGACGGTGCAATCGCGTATATTGACAGTCAGGTCTCGCGACTCGTTTCTGCTGTACAAAAGATGACACCGGATCGGGAATTGCTGGTCATATTCACGTCGGATCACGGAGAAGAGTTTGGCGAACACGGCGGTTTTCTCCATCAGCGGCACCTTTACCGTGAGCTTATCCAGGTACCCTTGATCGTTTGGGAACCGGGCCACGTACCGCGAGGCAAACGCTTGAGCCAGCCGGTGTCGAACGCCTCGATTCCTGCGACGGTCATGGGACTGCTGGAACGCGACTCTGACCTTTTCCCAGTACCGTCCTTAGAGCCGCTCTGGGAGGGGATCGCGCACGGACTTTCCGCCCCCGATGGCAGAACTGAAGCACATGCCCTGGGCCAAGCAACAGGATGCGCCAATCCAGTATGGTTCCATGCGTTCGCTTGTGAATGAGTCGTGGCATTACATCGAACAGGACGGCCGTGATCCTCAACTGTACGCGTGGCCCACTGATTCCCGCGAAGCCATCAATCTTGCCGACAAACCGGGTATGCAAAGCGTCTTGGAACGACTTGGAGATTTGATCGAAAAGCCAACACAGGGCGTTGTGCGCCAGTCGCGAACAGCATGCAGCGGGAATACCGGGTGTTGGTACCTGGTGCAGATTCCTTGGCGAGACCGCGCCGCCTTCTGAAGCCCCAACCAAGTGGACGGAGAGGGCCCTAGCGTCGGGGTGGTTCGTACTTTGGCCCGCGGTCTGACCCGTCCGATTTGGGTTGAGCGTTGTACTTAGACCGTTCGTCTCTGGGTAAAATCGTCGGTAGATCGCGCTGGCCATCTACATGCAGTCCGTCGTGCGAAGTCATGCGGAATTCGCCGCCAACGTAGCACTTGCAGTGGGAACGCTAGAGCATCAGTTGAAACTCGCGACGGGATGTCACCGCCGCCGCAGTCGCAGATGGGAATTGATCAGGTTTGATCTTCCGTATCGCCGTTCCAATCGAGGACTTCCACTCCCGGAGAATCCAATCACGGATCCATCAGGATTGATCTCGAGTGAAATCCGCCCGCATTAAACGCACGAAACCCCGGGAATGCTTGGCTTCCTCGGGGTTTCATAACTCAGCTCAGTACCCCCTAGGGGAGTCGAACCCCTGTTGCCGGACTGAGAACCCGGAGTCCTAGGCCACTAGACGAAGGGGGCCTGGTAGCTGGCGACCACAGGGCGTCAGCCAAGCCACAAGGTTACCAAGTCCTCGCGGCAGTCGTCAATCGGCTTCGGGAGCGCGTCAATCCGCTGGGGGTGCCGGTCGCTTGGCCCTGCGCGACGTTACGGACGGCTACTGAGGAGGGCCTTGTCTGTGGGCCAATCCGTCTCTCGGAGTTTGCCGGGCTTGCCTCGGTAATAGGTGCCGCCCTAGGTGTTGGACCACTGTGTGGCGCCGCTAGCGATGCTGCTGGCTGTACCGAGAAAATCGTCAGATTCGATTCAATTGACTTTGACGATTGCGCCGATTTTGAGGACAAGCGGCCAGGTCCGCCCTTGGATTTGCGCGCGGCTAATGAAAATGAGGTGCATTCGTGGCCAAACAGCAGAGTTCGAATCGGTTTTTCCATTTATTCCTGGAAACATTCGGTGGCCCCTTGCTCTGGGGCCTGATCACGACATTCGTGTATTACTTCGCCGTCACTCACGGCATCCTACGGCATGATCTGCTCGTCAGGTATACAGCCGGGCACCCAGTGGAATACGTCGAGGTGGGGCTGTTCTTTGTGGGCCTGTTGGCGATAGCTCGGCGCGGTCGGCAGGCGGTGGGGCAAGTACTGAGTGTCCGTAATGTGGAGATGCCGCAGGCTGCATCCGGCACATTGGCGCATCAGGTGTCGTCATTGCTCGAGCAACTTGCCGAATTCCCGCACAAGGTACGGCAGACTCTGTACGCACAGCGACTCACCGCCGCGCTGGAACACGTCCAGCGGCACGATTCACCTCACCAACTAGATGACGAACTCAAGTACCTTTCCGACATGGACGCCGAGCGGACCCACGAGGGATACGCGCTGGTGCGTATTATCATCTGGGCCACGCCCATGTTGGGGTTCCTGGGAACAGTTATTGGCATCACGTTAGCGTTAGGCGATTTATCACCTGAAGCCTTGGTGAATTCGCCCAAAGATGCGATGGAAGGCTTGCTTTCGGGGTTGAGCGTCGCGTTCGACACCACCGCCCTGGCCCTGACACTCTCGATTGTGCTGATGTTTGCTCAATTCCTGACCCAGCAAATCGATGCGCTGTTGTTGTCCACGGTGGATCGCCGAGTCACGGAAGACCTCACTCCCTATTTTTGCCAGGATCGTGTGTCGCGCGATCCGCAGGTGGCGGCCGTGCAACAAATGGCCCAGACGGTCCTCACGACGATGGAGGCCAGCAATCGGCACCAGACGGAAACCTGGCAGCAGGCGATCGATCAGGCTCAGCAGCAGTGGGCTCACACGCTGCAGGACGCCGGTGAGGCGGTGCGTCACTCCTTGGCGGAAGCATTGCGGGACAGCCTTAACGACCACACAGACAACCTGATCCGTCTGGAAGAAGCCGCCGGCCAGGTGGCAAGTCGCCATTGGCAACAATGGCACCTCAGCTCTTCGGAGACTCTCCGCGAGTTGCAGCGACAACAAACGCAACTGGTGCGGCACGGCGAGATCCTTACTCAGGCTCTTCAGGCGACCGGTGAGGTTATCAGCCTGGAGAAAGCTCTCAACCAGAACCTCAGGGCATTGGCCGGCGCGAAGAACTTCGAAGACACGGTGATGAGCTTGTCAGCGGCAATTCATCTTCTGAGCTTGCGCCTTAGCAAACCCTTACCGCGCGACGCCCATGTGAGACTAGAAGCTGCATCGGAGGAGCGTGCCGCATGAGACGTCGACGATCGAGTACGGGAGATGAAGTCACTTTGTTTCCCTTTCTCGCCGTCCTGATCTGCACCATGGGTTCGTTGATCGTGTTGCTAGTGGTCATGGTGCAACAGGCCAAGGCGACGGCAGCCAATCGCACTCGCGAACGTGCTCAACGGCAACAGGTAGTGGCGGACGAAGCGGGTGAGATCCAGGTACAGGTGGAAGATCTGCGCTGGCGGATCGAAGTCATGCAGGTGTCGCGGCAAAAAACTGCAGACGACTTGCGGACGCGCGAGACGGAGCTGAGTTATCTGGAAGATGAAATTCGCCAGCTACGAGGGCGGCTGGACCGCGCTGCCCAGGAAGCCGAGCAGATCGCACAGCTTGCCGAGCGGGAATCCGACGACCAAGTCTCGGCACGCGAACAGCGAGATCGGCTTCGAGAGCAATTGGACTACGCGCGGGAAGCCTTAGCGCAGGCGCGGCGGCAATTCAAGGATGGCCAACATTCGTACGCGCTCGTTCCGTATCACGGCAACAGCGGTACGCGGCGGCGGCCGATTTATATTGAATGCACGTCGGATCGAGTCATTTTGCAACCTGAGGGCGTCGAATTGTTCGGCGAGGACTTTCGTGAACCGTTGACCGACGATAATGTGCTGGCTTCCGCTCTGCGAGCGCAGCGCGAATACTTTGCCGACGCCACGCGAAATCGGGATGATCCACCCTACCCTCTGATCATTGTCCGGCCCGATGGTGCACACGCGTATGCGGCGGCGGCGCCGCGATGGAATCGTGGGATGCCGAATTTGGATATGAACTGGTGGACGAGGACATGCGTTTGGCGTTTCCGCCCGTCGATGCCTCGTTGGTCGACGTAATTCGTGAAGCTGTTGAAGAGCGCGATGCGTCGCCGGATGTTGCAATCCATCGCTCCCGCGCGTTTCGGCCGTCGACAGCCCTTGCTGACGGCCTCGCGCGGCGGTGGATTTGTCGCTCGCGGTGGTGGCTCTGAAGGGAATTCCGCGTACGGTCCTCCACCTCGGTCGAACACGAACACGGGCGGCGGCGAATTCGGCTCGAATTGCGCAGCGGAAACCGGTGAAATGCTTAGTGGTCCGCAGTCCGACACGGGACTGGGCGGGTCGCAACGCGGCAGCGGAGGAGCGGGCAGCGGAGGAGCGGGGACTGGTACCGATCGATCCGTCGCGGGCAGCTTCGATACGTCGCGCGGCACCTTGAATTCGGATGCGGCGACAAAGGGTTGGGAATCGCAGGCGACCGGTTTGAACGGATTCGACGGGATAGCGGGTGCAACCGAAGGCGGCACCAAGGCAGGCGATGCGACCGTGGCCGGTCAAAATCACTCGTCGACCGAACACGCCGGCGGGCGGGATCGAGCTGCGTCGGCCGGCGCTTCCGGTGATCGAGCATTGGACCGGCGGTCTGCCGACGGCACTGTACGCTCGACGTCGCAGGACGGCTTGCGCGGCGGCGCTGCCGCCAGCCAAAACGGCTCAAGTAATGGGAATTCCGCCAATGCGGCGCGTGCCAACAGTGCTAACGCGTCGGCCGCCACGGGCGGATCCAGCTCCATTGGTGCTGCGACGACTTTGGGTGCCAACACATTTTCTGGCGGACCGGATGACGCGAACCACGGCCGTGGCGAGGACTGGGGGTTGCCGGGGCGAGCGGAAGGGGCCACAGGCATCACGCGACCGATCAATGTGGCCTGCTACGCGGATCGCGTGGTGGTGTTTCCAGAAGACACTCGCGTCGGCCGTCCCAAAGTTCTTCTCATCGATGGTCCCTTACGCAACGATATCGATGCATTGATCTCGACCATTTGGCAACGGATGGAATCATGGGGTATCGCCGGTAGCCGAATGTATTGGAAGCCGATTCTTCAGGTGCAAGTGCAGTCCGGCGCCGATGCAAGATATGCCGAGTTAGTGCAGTTGCTGGAAGACAGCGGCATCGTGGTAAAAAGGAAGTAAGGGCATGCGATTCCGACGCCGCAGACGAGAAGAAACGCAATCCGGGGGCGAAGATTCGTTTCTTGATATCGTCGCCAATCTTGTCGGGATCCTGGTCATCCTGATCACCGTAATCGGCGTGTGCGCCGAGGATGCGTGGGAAGAACAAACGGACGAGTCCCCGCAGCGGTCGGCGGAAATGCTAACGCAGCGTGACCAGGCGCAAACCGAACACGACAAGCTGGCAATCAATGTGTACGAGATTCAACACAAAGTCGACGAATTGGCCGCGCTGCTCACCGCCCGACGGCGCGAACGGCATCAACTGCAGGTCCTGAATGACGGCCGCTCGGATGGAACTGGACGAGCGGCGAACGGAACTGAATGGGGGAGAACAGGAACAGGTCGCAATGTCGGCCGAGGCGCGGGAACTGGAAGACGAATTGACGCGAATCGAGGGACAACGGAGGTCACTTGAAACGGAAGCCGCGCGACCGATCGAGTTGGAGCATCTACCGACTCCCTTGGCTCGCACCGTCTTCGGCAATGAAGAACACTTTCGTCTCAAGGCGGGACGGCTCGTGTACGTTCCATTGAACGAACTAACAGAAATGCTGCGCCAGGAAGCACCTCAAAAGGCGTATCGGCTGCGCGAAGTGCCGCAGATTACTGAGACGATCGGACCGGTGCAGGGCTTTCACCTCCGCTATACGATGCACCGCCGCACGGTCGAAACGGGTACAGCTGCCGGTCCCATTGTCCGGCAGGTTGCCGAGCTGAAACAGTTTATTTTAGTCCCAATGTCGGAGAACATGGGTGAGCCCGTGGCTGACGCGCTACAGCCGGGATCGCAGTTTCGACAATTAGTCGAGACGATGCGTCCCGGTGCGACCGTGATCACGGTTTGGACCTACCCGGACAGCTTCGGCCTTTTTCGCGACCTGAAGAAATGGCTCTTCGATCGCGGGTTTGCCACGGCGGCACGCCCCTTGCCCGACGGGCAGCCGATCACCGGGTCGCCCTCAGGATCACGCTCGGCCTCGCAGTAACCGCCATACGAAAACGGCCTTACAAAAACCGTTATACGCGATCCACGTGGTGGCGGTATTGGCTGTTCGCACCGTGCCCCGCCCTACCGCGACTTAGCCGTTCGGTTGTTGGATTTTCGCGGCGATGCGATCAAGGGCTTCGCCCTGTTGACGATCCAGGAGGCTTCGGTTCTCCATTGCTTCGTGCAGCATCTGGTGCTTGGGCGATGTCGCCCCGGCGATCGTGGACGATCACCTGGCCGGCAAATCCGATGGCACGGAATTCTCGTTCGGTCTCACCTAAAGCGGCAAGTTGCCGGTAGACCTTCAGAGCGCGATCCAACTCGTTGCGATTGAGATAGTAGGCAGCCAGCTGCTGTTGAGCACGATGGGCATAGTAGCGGTTCAGGCTACTCGCTTCGATGGGATGAAACTTCGCGACGCTCAAAAACGCCTCTTCGGTATTCAAAGCCAGTGCCCGCCAGTATTGCTCACTGGCAGTCGGGAGTTGTTCGACGGAATTGGCATCGGCCGGCGAAACCTGAAGCAGTGAGCCCGACCAGCTGACACCGGCAAACACCGCTCCCACCAGTCCGGACAGCGCAATCAACGCGGGCAAAGTCCAGTGCCGTTGCGGCTTGGCCTGAACGAGAGCCTGAGTTTCCATGAGCGTTTGCAGTTGGCGGGTTGCATCCAGTCCGGTTTCTCCTGCGCCACCCAGGGGAAACACGTTGTCATCGACCGGGAGTTCGTGATCCCAGCTCGAGACAGGGAGTGCGCGGAGATCTCGCAGCAAATCGGCGGCGGATGCGTAACGGTCCTGGGGTTTTTTGGCCAGTAATCGATGCACAATGTCCGACAGCTCGGTCGGTACGTCCGGCCGTAGTTCGGCGATATCCGGCGGTGGGTTTTGGAGGTGCTGGACGGCGACACTCAGGGGCGTGTCACCCTGGAACGGTGGGCGACCTACCAGCATAAAGAAGGCCGTGGCGCCACAGGCATAGAGATCGCTTCGATGATCGAGCGACTTGCCTTCGACCTGTTCAGGGCTCATGTACAGCGGCGTCCCCATCGTCAAACCAGCTTGCGTCAGGTCGACGTTTTGCGGATCCATGACCCGTGCCAGCCCAAAATCGGCCACTTTGACCTCACCGGTCGGCGAGATCAGGATGTTTTCCGGTTTGATGTCGCGATGCACAATATTCCGCTGCGACGCCTTGTTGAGCGCGGCGGCCATTTGCCGCAGAATCGATACGACCCGCGCTGCGTCCAAGGGACCACTTCGTGTGACAAGTTGTTTGACATTTGGCCCCGGGACGTACTCCTGCGCGATAAAGTGCACGCCCTGCTCGCATCCGACCTCGTAAATCTGCACGATGTTGGCATGGACCAATGAGGCAACCGCGCGTGCTTCGTTGTGAAATCGCTTAACGTAGTCGTCCTGTTTCGCCAGGTCTCGACGCAGGGTTTTAACGGCCACCTGCCGTTGCAGCGACGACTGTTCCGCCAGATACACCTCCGCCATGCCTCCACGGCCCAGTCGATGGAGCAAGCGATAATTGCCCAACGTTTGGCCGGCTAAGTCGATTGGCGAAGAATCGGACGGGAGGGGGGCACTCATCGTGGGAAGGGATCCTTGGAAGTTGTCGTCCGCTCGTGACCGCGGCTCGTCGGCGGGAGTGCTTGGAGTCTCCCCATAATTCAGTATGTCGAGCTGAACCGAACGTGGCAACATCCGTCGGGCCGTCCGTCGGCTGCAGGAGGCACCGCGGGGGCGTCCAGGGGCAGCCGTGCGACCGCGATTGACGGCATTGCTGTCGTTATCTCGCCTTGCAGGCCCTTACCGCGCCACCTATACTCCGCCGCCTCAATGAAAATCGGAAAGGAGTTGCAGGATGCGTAGCGGATGGAGCCGATCGGTGATCTTGGGGGTCGGACTCTGGGTAGCGATGGACGTCGTCGCGCCCGTTCTGTGGGCACAGGAGCTTCCGCCCGCCTTTCCTACGCAAGGTGTCGGGCCATCCGCCCCTGCGGAAGGGCCTCCGGCCACCGCGCCGGCAACGCCCGCCGCTCCTCCTCGATACGTACAAGTTGTCGATCAGGCCGATCCACCTCCGTCTCAAGGGCAGGTGTGGCGCGAATACGATTTACGCCCGCACCTGACGAGGGTGCGCGGGATGGAAAATCCGCAGCGAGCTGTGATCGATTGGATTCTGCGCGAAACTGGCACCGATCGCTGGATTGGCGATACGCCTGGGATGGTCAGTTTTGAGGGGGACCGACTGCGCGTGTATCACGTGCCAGAGGTCCAACAGACGGTGGAGAGCGTGATTGATCGGTTCGTCAATCCCGAGCTGAGTCGGTTTTCGGTCTCGGTCCGACTGATCACAATCGAGAATGTGGGTTGGCGGGCCCTAGCGCTGCCATTGATGGAACCGGTGCGAGTGGAGACTCCGGGTTTGCAGGCGTGGGTGATGACGCGAGAAAACGCCTGCGCGCTTGCGCTCAACTACGTAGCCTGGTCGACTATCGCGTGCACAACTCCACGAACGTGCAAATTGGCCATGGCCAGACCCATGCGATCGAACGCTGGCAGCCACGCACCTACCCTGAACGGCTGCAGCTCACTCCGACCAATTACCCGGGCTACCAAATCCTCATGGGACAACTTCAAGAGGGATACATGCTGGAACTGAGTCCGTTGGCGACACAGGATGGGCAGTCGATGGAGGTTGTGATCAAGTGCACGGCCGACCAAATTGAAAAAATGACCCCCGTGACGCTCAACGTCCCCGGGGGCAATACCTTGCTGGGGGGCGTTCAAATTCAAGTGCCCCAAGTATCGAGTTGGCGACTGCACGAGCGATTTCGGTGGCCGACCGATCAAGTCCTACTGATCAGCCGTGGGATGGTGGCCATGCCTGGCCTCCGCGCTGAGACGACCAATCCGCTCACCTCCATGCTCAACACGGCACCGGCACGCGCGGATGTGCTGCTGATCCTGGATTGCAAGGAGGCGGCCGGTGGCGCCGTCAGCGGTGGGGACGGGGCACGTGTGGGCCGTGTGAATTATCACGGCCGATATTAGTGCGAGGCGGTGTGCTGGAGTCTATCTCGACGTCGACTAGCTTGAGCACTAGAATTCAGACGTGTAGGGCGGTGGGAGTCGGCCACGACGCGATCTGCACAGAGACCGCCGCTGGGAGCGTTTTTCGGCTTGGATTGACTGATGAAGCGACGTGTCGTGATCACCGGGTGCGGTGTAATAAGTCCTGTCGGCTGTTCCAAAGAGGCCGTGTGGGAATCTTTGCGCGAGCGCCGCAGTGGTGTGGCGAAGATCGAATCGATGCCCACGGATACGTTGCCCATCAAGGCGGGCGGTGAGGTGCGCGGTTTCACGGGCCATATCGATGACTTCGGCCCGTTGGATCCGGCCGTCAAGAAGACGATCCGCAAGGGACTGAAGGTGATGTGTCGCGAGATCCAGATGGGGGTCGCGGCGGCGCAACTGGCGATTGTGGACGCAGGTCTGGACTTGGGGCAGTCTGACCGGGACCGGATCGGGGTGATATTCGGTTCGGACTATATTATGACCTTGCCCGAAGAGTTTGCGGCGGGTGTTCAAGCGTGCGCCGACGACGAGCAGCAGTTTCACATGGAATGGTGGCCTGGCAAGGGGATGCCTCAGGTCACGCCCCTGTGGCTACTCAAATACTTGCCGAACATGCCTGCCTGTCATGTCGCGATTTACAACGATCTGCGCGGCCCCAATGATTCATTGACCGTCCGCGAGGCCTCGTCAAATTTGGCGATCGCCGAAGCGTATACGACGATTCAGCGTGGCGCGGCCGACGTGATCCTCACCGGCGCATCCGGCTGTCGTGTGCATCCCTTGCGGACCGTGCATACGCTGTTGCAGGAGGAGTTGGCCGTTGGCGACGCGGATCCCACCACGCTGGCGCGTCCGTTCGATCGTGATCGCACGGGGATGGTTGTGGCAGAGGGAGCCGCTACCATGATTCTCGAGGAACTCGAGTCCGCCACGCGGCGCGGGGCGACGATTCTAGGTGAAATCGTGGGTTTTGGTTCTTCCTGCGTGATGAGCGCGTGGTCAAGCCCACCGTGACAAGGCCTTGGTCAATGTGATGTACCAAGCGCTGCAGATGGCCGAGCTACGCCCATCGGACGTGGGCCACATTCACGCCCATGGTGTGAGTACTCGGAGTGGCGACATCGCTGAGGCAGAAGCTCTACAGCAAGTTTTTGGTCCTCCTCAGGGTGCGCCGCCCGTCGTGGCGGCCAAGAGTTATTTCGGTAACCTGGGAGCGGCCAGCGGCATGGTGGAGTTGATGGCCAGTCTCTCGGCCATGGAGGCGGGGCACCTCTTCGCCACACTAAATTACGAGTCGCCAGACCCCGAATGCGCCGTCGCGGTGGTCACGGATCCAGCGACCTCGAGCGGCCAGACGGTGCTGAATATCAACGTCACGCCGCAGGGACAAGCCGCCGCGACCGTCGTCCGCCGCTTCTCGGCCTGATTCGCTCGATGGGACCCGATTTACCCGCATGCTGGTGGCAAAGTTGCCACCGTAGGACGTGCTGTGCCAGGTTGACATCGGTGCGTGCGCCCGATATGCTGGCGAGATTCTGCGTGGAAGTAAAGCTATGGTGTAGAAGGATTTTCGAGCGAAGGGACGGTTGGAACCGTCGTTGCTCGCTGATTCAACACGTGAACAAAGCAGTTTGGGCCCGAGCGGTGCAGATTGCGCGACTCGAATACACAGGCCTCTGGCCGATAGGTGACATGAATCCCAGTGAAATCCTGCGGATCGTCGATGCGATCCACCGTGACAAAAATATCGACAAGGAGATCGTCTTTCAGGCGATCGAGTCTGCGCTGGTCTCGGCGGCACGCAAGAACTACGGCGATGAGGCGGAGATCGTGATCCACATCGACCGCGCGGACGGCTCGATCGAGGGGACACACAACGGCGAAGCGCTCGACCCCGAAGAGACGGTAGGACGGATCGGGGCTCAGACCGCCAAGCAGGTGATCATCCAGAAAATTCGCGAGGCCGAGCGCGATGCGCTGTACGAGGAGTACCACGAGCAATTGGGCCAAATGGTCGGTGGCGTGGTACAGCGAAACGAAGGACGCGCGACAACGGTGTCGTTGGGCAATATGGAGGCGATACTGCCCCGCGGTGAACAGATCCCTGGCGAAACGCACCACGCCAATGAACGCGTACGGGCAACGGTCTTTGACGTTCGCAAAGAGGGGAGTCGTGTCAAGGTGATCCTCAGTCGCACGCGGCCTCAGTTGGTGCAGCGGTTGTTCGAGCAGGAGATCCCCGAAATTGCCGACGGCGTGATTGAGGTTCGGGCGATGGCACGTGAGCCGGGTTACCGCAGCAAGGTGGCGGTCAGCAGTGCGGATCAGCGCGTCGACTGTGTGGGCGCCTGTGTTGGTGTGAGGGGAAATCGGATCAAGAACATTGTGGACGAGCTGGCGGGCGAGCGAATCGATATCGTGCGTTGGAACGACGATATGCAGGTTCTGATTCCTAACGCATTGCAACCGGCCGAGGTTGACGAGGTGATTCTGTGTAAGATGATGGGCCGCGCCATTGTGCTGGTCCGTGAGGATCAATTGTCGCTGGCCATCGGTCGACGCGGGCAGAATGTCCGTCTGGCCAGCAAGCTCTGCGGCTGGGATATTGAGATTATGACTCAGGAGGAACTGCAGGAGCAGATCGAGAGCGCGGTGGCCGGATTCGCCTCGATCGAAGGGGTCACGGATGAAGTGGCGGAGCGGCTGGTCGGTGAAGGGTTTCTTTCGTATGACGACCTGTCGGTGATCGAGCCGGACGACCTGATGGAGATGGGGGGATTGTCTGAGGAAGTTGTGGATCGGATTATTGAACAGGCAGAGGCCAAGGCGGAAGAGGCCGAGCAGGCGGCCGCTGCCGAGCGCCGGCGATTGAAAGAACAAGAGCGGATTGAGCGAGCGACTGCCGAGTTGGAAGCCATTGAAGGGGGCGAGCGGGAAACGCCTTCGGAAGAGGCAAAATCTGACGCAGGTGGAGTAGCCGAGGCCCAATCGGCTGATACACTGAACAGCTCACCGGACGTTGCTGCGGCAGACGCGGACGGCTCGGTTGGCGAGGCCTCCCCCGACGCGACCCAGGAGGAGCCCGATGACTCGCTAAAACGCGAGTCGTAGCTGGCTCGCGCACTTGGCCCGGAAGTGCTGCGGCGGTTGGCAGGGCTTTGGGTCGTGGGCCTGTGTCGCCCGTCGAATTTGAGCTCAAATTGGGAGCGAATCGACGGCAGGCAGGAGACGGGTAGTCCGTCACTGTGCGGCGTCGGCCAGGACGGATCTTCGACGTCCACGGTTGGTTTCCGGTCGGGCTTGAGTTGCGGAGCGGTCCGCCCAGCGGCTCAGGTCGTCATCCACACCCGCGGGAGAACGGACCATGGTTTAGTACTAAGACATACGGACGGCGGATCACGCTCCGGAGAGTGACGCCGCCGCAGGATTTGTGAAGGAGGGCAGACGTGCCCATTCGGATTTACGCACTCGCGAAAGAACTTAAGATCGACAGCAAGGAGCTCGTCGACCTCTGCGCAAAAGCAGGGATCACCGGCAAGGGCTCGGCTTTGGCCAGCCTAACGGACGACGAACTGGATCGCGTCAAGTCCTTCCTCCAGTCGGGAGGGGCCCGGAAATCGGACAGAGCGCCGATCCCCCCCGCGCCGACTCCTCCTCCCGCGCCTCCGACTGCTCCCGTCGCGCCCGCCCCGCCGGCCTCAACGCTCACTCCCTCCACGGCACCCGTGTCGGGCTTCACTCGCGATGATTACATTGCCCCGGGAGGGCTCCAGGAGGTAAGCCCCGGGTCATCGGTGCCATGGGAGATCGCCCGTCGGATAAGAAGAAGGACGTGGTCAAGGAGGGTGCTAAACAAGGGCAGAAAAAGGAACCCGTGGTGCGTGTGGCCGCGATCCCGGAACCTCCCCGCGCCGCTCCTTCGGTGGAAAAGGACGAGCCGGCTCCTCAAAAACCGATTATGACTTTGCCAGCCGACGCGATCCGTAAACGCAAGGAGGGCAAGCGGGCACCGCTGGAGCAATTCACGAAGCAGCAGGATAAGAAACGCGAGCGACAGGCAGCACCGGAACGCGAGGCGGCGCGTGGGACTCCGTCCGAAGAAACTCCTGCACGCGTTCCACCGCGCGATCATCGCCGACGTGGCAAGGAGGAGGAAGGCGAGAAGTTCGAGGGGGATCGCGATAAAAAACTGGCGGCCATGGCCAGCAGTCGCGCCACGCGTCAGCAAAAACGTCGTCGTACTCAAGTCGCATCCGGCGGAGAGGAGGAGGAGCAGTCCGAGGTCCGTCGGCGTCGGCGCCGCTTGCAGCGAAAAGGCGGGACAAACACGGCCGCGCCTGCGCAAAGGCAAGGTGACAGTCGTCGTGCCCTGCACTGTCCGCAGTCTTTCGGAAGCCACAGGAGTGCCCACGGCGGCCATTCAGCGGGCGCTGCTTCAGATGGGCTCGATGGTCACGATTAATCAAGCGTTGGACGAGGAGACCGCCGAATTGTTGGCGGCCGATTTGGATATGGAAGTCGAATTCCGTCCAGCCGAAACGCTGGAAGATCAGCTTGTCGCGCGTTTCGACGAACTGAGGGATGATCCTGCCGAGCTCGTAACTCGTCCCCCTGTAATTACCTTCCTGGGGCACGTTGATCACGGTAAGACGTCGTTGTTGGACCGCATCATGGGGCTGGACGTGGTCTCGGGAGAGGCCGGTGGCATTACGCAGCACATCCGCGCTTATCGCCTCAACAAAGAAGGACGTCAGATTGCCTTTGTGGATACGCCTGGTCACGAGGCCTTCACCGAAATGCGCGCCCGAGGGGCGAACGTCACCGACATTGCCGTGCTGGTGGTTGCCGCCGACGACGGAGTGATGCCGCAAACCGAGGAGGCGATTAGTCATGCTCGAGCTGCGGAAGTGCCGATCGTGGTAGCGATGAATAAATGCGATTTGCCCGGCGCCGATGCCAACCGTGTCCTGCAGCAGCTTTCGGCGCACGACCTGTTGCCTGCCGAATGGGGTGGCGAAGTGGAGGTCGTCAAGACGAGCGCGACGACCGGCGACGGCATCGATGATCTGTTGGAGACTCTGCTGCTGACGGCGGATTTGCGGGAGTATAAAGCCAATCCTCGGCGCCCTGCGACCGGCACCTGTTTGGAGGCCGAGCAGCAAGGGAATCAAGGCGTCGTGGCCAAGATGATTGTGCAGAACGGCACGCTCTCGGTAGGCGACGTGATTGTCTGCGGCGGTGGGCACGGACGCGTCAAAGCGCTCTACGATACGCTCAATCCACGCAAGAAACTGAGTTCGGCCGGCCCCTCGACGCCCGTGAACGTCGTTGGCTTGGATATCGCTCCACAAGCCGGCGAAATCTTTTACCAACTCGATGACATCGCCGAAGCGCGTGAGATTGCCGAGCAGCGGCAATCGAAATCGCGCTCCCGCTCGCTGTCTGGACGCACCGTCCGCGTCTCTTTTGAAGAATTCCAGCGGCGGATGGAAGAAGGCCGATTGGCCGAGATGGGCGGCGAAGCCACGATTCTGAACCTGATCATCCGCGCCGATGTGCGGGGCTCGATCGAGGCCATTTTGAAGGAGTTGGAAAAGCTGCATCATCCGGAAGTGCAGGTCCGCATCCTGCAAGCCACCGTTGGCGGCGTGACGACCGCAGACGTGACCTTGGCCGATGCATCCAATGCGGTGATTGTCGGCTTCAACGTGATTCCCGACGAAGGAGCACGCTCTCTGGCCGACGAACGCGGAGTGGAAATCCGTCGCTACGACATCATCTACAAGGTGACAGAAGATATCCGGGCATTGCTGGAAGGCAAACTAAAACCGGAAGAACGTGTGGCGGAATTGGGACGGGCGCTGGTTCAACAGACGTTTACCATCAGTCGCGTGGGGACCGTGGCTGGCTGCCGCGTAATCGGCGGCACTATCGAACGCGGATGTCGGATTCGTGTGAACCGCAATGGACGGGGGATCGGCGATTATCCGCTGGATTCCCTCAAGCGAGAAAAAGATGACGTCAAGGAAGCCCGTGAAGGCTTCGAATGCGGCATTAAGTTGTCGGGCTTTAATGACCTCAAGGAAGGGGACGTTCTGGAAGCCTACAAGATCGAGGAAGTGGCCCGTACCCTGTAACCTGTGCGACAACAGACATCGGTGGATGCTGGATGATGAACGGTAGTCACGGCGGTGCAAGGCCGGGTCCCACCGCTGACCTGGTTCGCTCCGGGATCCTGCCCATCATCGCTCCCACCGCTCATCCCTCAATTCGGATCGCCCGATCGCTGGGTTGCTCACCGGCGACGACGGCGTCCACTGGAACCACGCTTGTATGAGTTCACGTCGTACCCTCAAAGCCGCTTCGGCGATCCGCGAAGTCGTCAGTATGGCGATTTTGACGGAGCTGCGCGATCCGCGGATCCAGAACGTCACGGTGACATTCGTCGAAATCTCGGCTGACATGCGGTATGCCAAGGTCCATGTGTCGATCATGGGGGAGCCAAAGCAACAGCAATTGTGCCTGCAGGGCCTGAATCGTGCAGCGGGCTATTTGCAGAAACGCGTGAATGACCGGATCGAAACGCGGTATACCCCCCGTCTGCAGTTTGTGCTGGACAAGGGTATCAAAAACGCCTTTAAAGTCGCCGAAATCCTCAAGGAAGTGTTGCCGCCTGAGCGAGACGAGTCCACGCTCGAGCCGGCGGACGAGGATTGGGTGGAAGCAGCCTCGGCGGACACCGCCGAGGCTGACTCACCGGCAGCGGAGATCGATTCGGAAACAACAAGACAAGATGGCCCGTGAGCCCGATTTCGTTGACGGGCCTCGCAGAACCCAGGATTTCCCCCAGAGAACTGAGAGATCGTATGTCTGCATCGAAACGCGCTGATGTCCTTGTCAACGCTCACAAAGTGTTGGCAAAGCACTATAAGCCCATCAAGCCGGTGGAGCGGCCTGTGTTGGAGCAACTGCTTTATGCCAGCTGCCTGGAAGATTCGCGTCCCGAGGCAGCGGATGAGTGCTTTGCTCGTTTGCAGGAATCGTTTTTCGATTGGAACGAAGTTCGCGTCACGACGGTGGGTGAATTGGCCGAGGTGCTACGAGGGCTACAGGACCCGAAACTGGCCGCCAACTTGATCAAGCATACGCTGCACAGCGTATTTGAAGCAATCTACGATTTTGATCTCGAGATCCTCCGAAAACAAAACCTGGGAGCAGCCGTGAAACAGTTGCAGTCGTATCGCGGCACGACTCCCTTTAGCGTCAGCTATGTTGTGCAGGCGGAGCTTGGAGGCCACTCGATTCCTGTAAGTCGAGCCGGGATGGAAATCATGTCGCGTCCTGGCAATGGTCACTGACAAGCAAGTGGCAGAGGGGGCGGTGACTGGATTGGAGCGAGCCATTTCGAAGAATAAGGGGCTTGAATTCGCTTCGCTGCTGCAGCAATTCGCCGCCGATTATGCCGCGTCTCCATTCGGCACGAATATTCGCGCGATTGTATTAGAGATCGATCCGGACGCGAAAGATCGCCTACCCAAACGAGGTGGCCGCAAGACGGCGGCCGGTGATGTCGAGAGCGATAAGCCGTCGAAAAAAAGTACCAAGAAGAAGGCGACAAAGGGAGGCGCGAAGCCAACGGCCAAGCCGACGGCGAAAAAGAAGACCGTCAAGAAGAAAACGGCCGCTCCCGAAGCCAAGCCCAAAAAGAAATCAAGTGGCGCGAAAGGTGACAAGTCGATCGCGAAAAAGGCGGGGCCGAGCGCGAAGAAATCCACCTCGAAGCAACTCGCGCGACGCAAGCCTCGCTGAGTCGGTGGCGTCGTCAGACGCTGCCTCATTGAGGCATCACGCCGACATCAATCCGCGGACACCACACATTCACGCCGGTGAGTTCGGAAACCGGAAAACGAGGATGCCGTGAAGACAACAGCCTGCCAACCATCAAAACACTTGCCCATCCTGCTCATAGGCCTGGTCGTGTTCGGGTGGGGAGAGTCCCGTTGGGGATACGCTCAGTACGCGTCGCAGGGTGGGGTTATTGCACAAGCCGACAGGACGCCTCGGCCATCCGACCTGCCGCAGGAACCGAGTGTCAGTCCGGCGATCGATGGCGCCCTATTGGAACCGTTTCCATTCGTACCACGCGACGATCGTAACGAGGCGACGGAGGACCAGATTCATGCGTCGGCCTTGTTTGCCGAAGGTCGATTGTTGTTTCGCCGCGAGCAATATGATCGGGCGTTGGCGAAATACGAGAGAGCTTATCGCTATTCCAACGGATCCTCCACGATTCTCGATGAAATTGTCCCTCTGGCTTTTCGGTTGGGGCAATTGGAAGAAGCCGTGCGTTATGCCAAACACGCTACGGATTTGGCGAAATTCGATCCATTCGTGGCGCAACGCTTGGCACTCTATTTGACCGAACAGGAGGATTTTGCCGCGGCACTGAAGCTCTACGAAATCGAGCTTCCCCGGAATGACGACGACGTCACAGTGCCGACGGTGATTACGCAATTCGAAATCGGGCGGCTGTTGTATCTGACCGACCGTTTCGCCGAGGCGGTGCCGCGGTTTGACGAAGTGCGGAAAACGTTGCAGCAAACCGATCCACCACCTGCCGAGAAGCCCGCCGTGGATGCACTCCTCGCAGAGCGCCAAGTGACCTATTCGCTGATGGCGGAAAACGATTTGAGTGCGGGGCGAGCGGAGCAAGCCAGTACATCATTTCGTTTGGCCTATCAGGAGCAGCCGGAAGCGGTCATCCTGAACTTTCATTTGGCACGAGTTGCCGCGCTCGCCAAAGATGATCAATTGGCATTGGAGCGACTCGACAAGTACCTGCAGTCGGGCGACACCGCTGCAGGCACGGCTCCCTACCAACTACTGACCGAATTGCGTGGGCGACAAAACGAAGCGGATCAGGCATTGGCGGAGCTCGAAACGTTAGCCAAGCAGCAGGATCGGAACGTTTTCTTACTATATTTTCTGGCCGAGCAATATTTGCAGCGTCACGATCCCGCCGCAGCAGTTCGCACGTTCGAACAACTAATACAAGTGCGGCCATTTGTTGATGGCTATCGCGGACTGCTCCGCGCACGCGTGCAGCAACAGGATGCTGCGGCGATTGTCCGACTGTTTGCCGAAAGTATCAACCAATTGGGCGGATTGGATGCCCTGACGGGGGCATTGGACGAGCTGGTGGCATCGCCGCCGTTGCTGCGACGCGTTGTGGAAACGGCCCAGCAGGACGTGTTGGCTAATGGATCTCCTCAGCCTCAGCCCACACAGCGTGCCGTCGCGTTGGCTCTGGCCGAAGTGCTGGCACTGGCGAACGACCCTCAGGGTGCCGACCGATATTATGGCGCGGCTGGTCGCGGCGAAACGGCAGATGCTGCCATTTGGCTCGCCTGGGGTATGCAGCGCTGGCCGATGATCGCCCCGCAGCGGCCGCGGAAGTGCTGCAAGGCATCTTGGACCTAACGCAGGATTCAAAACAACATGGTCCGATTGATTTTTACCTGGCCGCCGCCCTCGCGCTGGACCATCGATTTGATGAGGCGTTGGTGGCAGCACGCCCGCGGCGGAGCACGTTCCGAACCTTCCGACCATCCAACTGCGTCCCGCTTGGGTCCTCTTCCTGGCGAAACGATGGCCGGAAGCCGCCGAGGCGTATCAGACGTTTCTCCGTCGGTACGATGATCAATATGGTACCGCCGGCGTCCGTGATGCAGTCCGCGAGGCGAAATCGTCGCTCTCAAGTGTCTGCGTGTTTTTGGGCCAATTCAGCGATGCGGAAGAGTGGCTCGAACAAGTGCTGGACGAGTTTCCTAACGATCCGGGAGCGCAGAACGACTTAGGTTACCTCTGGGCAGACCGTGAAGTGCACCTGCAGCGCCGCACTGCGGATGACGCGACAAGCGAGCGCGGCCGAACCCGACAATGTGGCGTATCGCGATAGTCTGGGCTGGGCGCTGTATCGCGTAGGAAAATACGCCGAGGCGGTCACCCAGCTGCGCCAAGCTGCCGATGTGGAAGAACCGGACGGTGTGATTCTTGAGCACCTGGGCGATGCCCTGCTGCAGACGCGCAGACTCTGCAGCTGCCGTCCAGACATGGCGACGTGCCTTAGACGCACTGGGCGACTCGGAACCCGAGCGGCGCGAGGCGATTCAACGGAAGATACGAGAAGTTTCGTCCGAATAAGGCGAATCCCCACCTCTACGTGCGGAGAGAGATTTACGGAGTTAGTGCTGATGGCAGGTCATTCCCATTGGGCAGGAATTAAGCACAAGAAGGCCTTGATCGATAACAAGCGGGGCAAAATCTGGAGCAAGATCGCCAAAGCCTTGATGGTTGCGGCGAAGATAGGGGGCGGAGACCCCGATACGAATCCGCGATTACGGGTACCCTTGGCCGACGCTCGCGCAGCTCGCATGCCCAAAGACAACATCGAACGCGCGATTAAAAAAGGGACAGGTGAGCTGGACGGAGGCGATGTCGAAGAGATCCTGTATGAAGGCTACGGCCCCTTCGGCGTGGCGGTCATGTGCGACATCATGACCGACAACCGAAATCGAACAGCTCCGGAACTCCGAAAGCTGTTTGAAGTCCACGGTGGAAAATTCGGCGCGACCGGATGTGTCGCTTATCTGTTTGAACGCAAGGGGCTGGTGGTTGTTCCCAGCGATGCGACGGATGAAGAGTCGGTAATGGAGATCGCCCTGGAAGCGGGTGCAGACGACGTGCGACGCGACGGTGACAACTTTGAGATTACATGCGATCCGGACGTCTACGCGGATTTGCTCAATGCCCTGGAGGTGGCTCAGATAGAACCGTCCGTCAAAGAAGTGACACGAATTCCCAGCAATTCGATCGACTTGGATGCCGAAGGCGGCCAAAAAATTCTGAAGTTGATGGAAGCGCTAGATGACCACGATGACGTGCAAAGCGTATCGGCGAACTTCAACATCCCAGAGGAAATCATGGACCAAACCGGCGCCGAGTGACGCGAGCGTCATTGCGAGCGTCATTGTGCAGATCAGAGCGCCCCACGCCGCGGCCGGGCCCCCTTCAGCCTGCTCGCGTCCGTGCCCCCGCTGGACTCTTGTAGCTCTCGGGCAGGAAACGGCACCTCGGCCCCGTGTCAATCACTCCAGGGATGCTCCACGGCCTTCCAATATTTCTCGAACGCTCCGGGCAAATGAAAGTCGGGGCTGTTGTCTAGGTCGTGGCATTCCATGCAACGTTGTTCCGCCTGACTTAACTCCAATCGCATTTGACGACGCAATTGGTCGATCTCTGCATCGCTGAAATCGCCGTCACCATTCTCGGCCGCCACGTGGGCCTGGCCCGGTCCATGGCAGTTTTCGCATCCACTGCCGTGCATCGTGGAACTGGCGGTCAGATCCACGTAACCGGTGGCATAGGGGAAATATCCCTGCGGATTCCAGCCAGTGACGTGGCAGCTGAGACACTCCGGATCGTGATGTCGAGGAATGTTCGAACGCTCGGTGGGCTGCGCGATCGACGCGGTGGCGTCGTGGTGCGGTGTTGTGAGCCATTTCTGGTAGGCGCGTGAATGGCAGTCGCCGCAGGTCTCGGAGCCGACGAATTTGCCCTCGAAATGGGGCGCCGGTTTGAGGCCCAGGCCGCTCAGCCCTTGCGTTTTTAGCACGTTCTGATAGCCTGCAAACGCCTCCAGCATCCGGGGGGAGTCTGTGAAACGGGCGTCTAGCGGAATCCGTTGATAGCGCATTCGGACTTGGCCTTCCCTGAACAGACCAATTGCCCCGACATACATTCCCTTGACACCCACCTGAATCAAGGCGGTCCGCGTGTCTGGGACGACGTCCGGTCGAAAGCGTGGTTCTCCGACGCCATTAGCTGCCACCATCAGGTCGACGCCCGGCACTCGCTGCGCCAATTGACGACATTCCTCTTCGGGAGCCTGCGCCATGCAGACGATGTATTGACAGGCTTGCGACTTGAGTTGCTCGACAGCTTCGCGGAGTCCCTGTTCAGCGGGACGCGTCTCGATTTCGCTTTGCGTGACCCGTTTCAGCTCGTCTTTTCCCAACACGCTAGTAATGCCAATCCGCACACCGCCCGCCTCGATGACTCGCTGTGATGCGACGAACCCTAGCGGGTCGGCGTTCGCACAGACGAACAGATCGGACTTGCCATCGGCGTCCATGGAGGCCGTAACCGCGGCCAACAATTCGCCCACGGGGAGTCGCAAGTCGTCGGGACCGAGGCCCACGGCGCGGTACTCCATTTTGCGCAGGGCATTGATCGTGAATTGGAACTTGATACCGGCCTGCACACCGATTCGTCGTACTTGATTGCCGGCGTCCAGAGGGACGACGTTCCAGCCACGCTGCTGCGCGAGTGTCCGCAGCAACGTGTCTCGACGCATCAGGCCTCCCTTTTGGTTTGCCAACCCCGTGCAACCACACGGTTCTACATAGCCGTGCTGCTGTCCGGAAATGACCAACACGACGTCGGGTTTCGGCCAATCGCGGAATTCGGGCTGCGACTGAGACGCGGTCGGCGACTTTTCGTCCGAGACGGCGGGCCAGGCGACCCAGACGAGTCCGCTGATGATGCAGGCAAATGCGGTCGCCAGAAAAAAGACCAGCCGCTTCATTGTATTCCATCCTCGCTGCGTGATATAGAAACGGGGGGCGACGGCAAAGCCATTTACGGTTGGGTCTCGACCGCGAATGCCACGGGGATACGAATTTCGGGTGCTTCCGGATCGGTCGTCGCAATGACTATTTCCGCCAGATCGCCTTGCTCGCTTCCCAACTGGTTAATCACGCGCCCCTCAGGACGAATTGTCAACTTGAGCGCATGTTTTGCGATTCCGTTCGTGCTTCCATTCGATGTCAATTCGGCTTGCATGACATCCGATGGATCCAGACTCGCCACGGAAAGCTGGACCTGGTCCGCGTGTTCTCCCCGGACAAAAATCCACAGGGTCTTGGTATGCTCGTGATCCCCGGATAGTTTGCCCAGGTTCCAAAATCCAGCGCCAGCATCGTAGCCTGGTCCCCAGACCGTCACGTTGCCCACAAGCGTCGCGATCACTGGGACTTCCAGCGGGCCCAGATTGGGTTTGTTCAGATGCAGCCTCAGCCGCTGGTACGATCGGCCGAGGGGGAGTCCGGGCTTGAGCCGGACGATGATTTGTTGACCTGCGACGGCGCCAGTTTCTGCGGCCAGAGCGGCGTCATCGGCAGGGCGAATCTCGGTCTCGAAAAACGGCGCCGTCTCCGGATCGAGCAATTCGACTTGATCAACCACCAGATCCGGATCGCGGTAGGCGAAGACAAAGACGTCCTGTTCCCTTTCCTGCCCCACGGCAACACCGTCGAAGTTGAGTGACCGCGGAGTCGTCTGGACGACCTGCTGGACTTTTCCTTGGACGGTCAGGTCCAGTTCGATGCGACTAGGGTCGTTTGTTTCGAAACGCGCCGTCTGCTGAAAATCGAGTTTAAAGGTTGACGGTTGCCAGGTGAGTGTAATCTCGGTTGTTTCGCCGGCTGGCACTTCGGTCCGAGTCATCGTAACCTCGGTACACATGCAGCTTTTGTCGACAAAGCGAATCGACAAGGGGGCGTTTCCCACATTCCGAACGGCAAACGTGTGACTCCTTTGTTCATTGCGTGACATGATGCCGAAGTCGTAGCTGGTTCCTTGGTCAATCGCGAGCCGGGGCCGCAACGGTTCGCGCGTACGTCCGGCGGGTGCGAGTACGGGGGGCAAGTCGGTAGCCGTGGGTTTGCTGAAGGCATAGACGCGGTCATCTCCCGCCTGGCGATAGAATGACGATGCAACACCCACTAGCGCGCCCAGCACGATTGCCGAGAGTCCGCAAAGAAGAGTGCCGCGAGCCACGTTTGCATTCATGGTGGAAACCCCAAGTCCCAGTTGCACGTAAAGTTGGCCAGCTCTACATATATCGTAACGGTTTTCACTCGCTGCTGAAAAGCTGAAACGGGAGTCACTGGACTGGGGCATGGGACGCCCGGCGAATTGGACGTTCGACGTCAGCCGCGGTCCCGCAAGCATTTTCGGAGATAGTCTCGACAAGCCAGAAAGAACGCGTGAAACTCGGGCTGGCGGTAGTCGGGGTAGGTCCATGGGCAGGGCTGCCAATGGCGGGCTCGGAACTGGAGGGTCACCTCGGCATAAATGCCATCTGCCAAATAGAGCCGGTGTGCGTGATTTTTGGTGGACGCCAGGGCCAGCTTATCCTCACTGATATATCCTGGATCGAGATTTAGCGGGCGGGATTCGGTGAAGTCCGACGTCTGCTGGAAGGTCACTTCCCATTCGTTTGTGAGGGTTTTCCACTGGCTTAACTTACCTGGGTCCTGCAGCTGGGCGGGTGCCAGAAACTGCTTTCGCAAATCACGCCCCATTGTCTCCGCGTAATATTCGGTCTGATCAAAGATGAACTGAGGGCTCGTAAGCTCAAGAGGACCGAATTCGTCGGTGACGTGCGCGGCGGCCCAGGCGAAGGCCTGTTGATGACGACTGGTAACGGCTACCAGAGGCAAGACCGGTGTCGGTGGTGTAATCAATCCCATGGGGAGTGCGCTGTAATAGGCCTTGGCGAAAACCGCTCGTCGAGGACTAGGCCGCCCGGTAAACAAGCAGACCCCTGGTTCGTTGGCGGCGTCGATCGGGACGCAGCGGATGGTAACTTTGAAGTCCTTCAGAATCTGCTCCGTTTCCTCGCACTCGTGCCAGTGACAGAGCGCAAAACCTCCATGGATTTCCGGTTTTTCTGGATTCTGTGGCGTAAAGAACGCACGAAAATCGTCCAGCGAGTCGATGGGCCGCGTATGTTCGAGCTGCATGGTGCGGGCCTTGGCGAGTAAGCCGGATTGCATGTCATCCAGCAGGGACACGACGGTTTTCAACAATTGGCCGCGCGGTACCGACTGCTTATCCTTAACGCCTCGGTCGCGGCGTCCCAAAAATACCCCGTCGGCGGCGACATCGCGAGGGCCGATCTCCAGTCGGAGCGGTACGCCTCGTTTGATATGTTGCCAGTTCTTCTCCCCACCGCGGAGATCGCGATCATCGAGCAGCACGCGGAGCGGTCGGTCGGAGTATTGTTGGGTCTCTAATTCCGCTTTGACTCGTTGGCAATAGTCGAGCACCAGGGAACGTTCCTCGTCGCTACGATAGATGGGCAGGATGACCGCATGCCTGGGGGCCAGCCGCGGGGGAATTACCATGCCATCGTCGTCGGCGTGCGTCATCACCAAGCCACCGACCAGTCGCGTGGAGACGCCCCAAGAGGTCGTCCAGGCGTAGACTTCCTGGCCCTGCTGGTCCTGAAATCGGATCTCTTGCGCCCGCGAAAAATTCTGACCCAGGAAGTGTGACGTGCCGGCCTGGAGTGCCTTGCGGTCCTGCATCATGGCCTCGATGCTGTACGTTGCGACGGCTCCCGGAAAACGTTCCCCGGCCGTCTTTTCGCCCTGGATAACGGGCATCGCCATGAAGTTTTCCGCAAAGTCGGCGTAGACTCGCAGCATCAGCATCGTTTCGTCGATGGCTTCTTCGCGCGTGGCATGAGCGGTATGGCCCTCCTGCCAGAGGAATTCGGCAGTCCGCAGGAACAACCTGGTTCGCATTTCCCAGCGGACGACATTTGCCCATTGATTGATCAAGATAGGCAGGTCGCGATACGACTGAACCCAGCGGGCGTAGGTGGCACCGATGATTGTTTCGCTGGTGGGCCTGACGATTAACGGTTCTTCCAGGGGCCCGGCGGGTACGAGGTGGCCGTCGGGCCCTGGCTCAAGGCGATGGTGGGTGACGACGGCGCATTCCTTGGCGAAACCCTCCACGTGCTGCGCCTCCTTCTCTAGGAACCGCATGGGGATGAAAAGGGGAAAGTAGGCGTTATCATGCCCCGTGGCTTTGAACATCCCATCGAGCACCTGTTGCATGTTTTCCCAAATGCTGTAGCCCCAGGGCTTGATCACCATGCAGCCCCGCACGTCGGACGCTTCGGCCAAGTCTGCCGCCTTGACGACCTCCTGGTACCATTGGGGATAGTCGTCCGCGCGCGATGGTTGAATTGCGTGTGAAGGTTGTTTGGCCATAGATTCTGAGTCATTTACAACGAAGTGATTGGGGACAAGGATGGACCGCGGCTGGCAATATCAGCGTACGTTCGGTGTGGGTCCGATTCTAGGGTAGTCGGGAGTTCAACGGCAAGACGGACCGAGGCCCGGGAAAACTGGCTCACAGTCGAGTGCGGCGCGGTACGTGACCTTGAAGGTGTGACACAGCCCCCCTAGAATCGCGTCTCTGGGACCAAGTAACGCGGACGGGCCGGTTTAGGCGGCCTCCGGGCTCGTGCCGCCGAACGAGCTACCGTTTTGACGGGACCCCCTCTCTGCGAATTGCTGGGTCTCACGCACCGGAAGCGAATGAATTGAAAGGACGTGGAGTATGCCGCGCCGGTTCATCAATCAGTTAGGTGAACGAGAAGAAGTGGATGAAGTATTTCTGGCTTCCGAGAAACAACTTAGGCCAAACCGTAATGGCAATCTGTATCTGCAGCTGAGGCTCTCGGATCGCACCGGGACCGTCAACGCGATGATGTGGAACGCGAACGAGGGAATCTACCAGGCATTCGAAAATGGAGATTTCGTCCGCGTCCAGGGAACCGCCCAGGTCTACAACGGAAATCTGCAGATTATTGTCAATCAAATCGACACGGCCGAGCTGCGGGACATTAACGCGGATGATTTTGTACATATGAGTGAGGCGCGGCGCGACACGCTGATGCGACGACTGCGCGAGATTCTGGGTTCGATGCAAGACGGCGACATGCAGGATCTGTCGACCTGCTTCTTCGCGGATCAGACGCTAATGTTGCGGTTCGCCACGGCGCCGGCCGGTATCAAGAACCACCACGCGTATCCAGGTGGGCTGTTAGAACATGTTGTGCAGCTGCTGGAACTCATCCGCTCGGTCGCACCGCATTATCCTCAGCTGAATCAAGACCTGTTGTTGATGGGCGGATTCTTGCACGACATCGGGAAGACAGAGGAATTGATCTACGACCGGGGATTGGGCTATTCCGACGAAGGGCAATTAGTCGGACATTTAGTGCAAGGAGTCACGATTCTGGATCGCAAGCTGGTCGAATTCGAACAGCAATTTGGTCGCACGTTTCCGGTGGCGCTCGCGATGCAACTGAAGCATATGATAGTCAGTCACCATGGGAGGCTCGAGTTTGGCAGTCCTAAGGTCCCGATGACGTTGGAAGCCACGGCATTGCACTATTTGGATGATATGGATGCCAAGTTGCATAGCTTCGAGCAACTGATGCGTGAGGATGCGAACGTCGACAGCGCGTGGACCGTCTATCATCCGCAATTAGGTCGCAAACTTTTCAAGTCGGAAAGGGCGACGTGATTTGAACGATGAATGATTCCGACCTTTCGCGTCGTCTGCTGCAGCACGTCAACCGTGCCAATTATCGGCCTGTTAAGCCACGCGTTATTGCCAAGCAGTTGAAACTTCCTCAGGAATTGTATTCGCAGCTTAAACGCGAGATCAAGCGATTAGTCAAGCAGGGCAAGCTGTCGTACGGTTCGAATCATTTGGTGACGGGTGCCACGCAGCGCGACGCCAACGAAATCCTTGGGCGATTTCGCCGCGCGATGTCGGGTTACGGGTTTGTGCGTCCCGCAGGAGTACGTAAGTCGGTGGGCCGAGCTGAGGACGTATTCATTCCCGCCGCCAAGACGCGCGACGCCGCTACGGGCGATTGGGTGCGCGTGCGAACTCGTAGCCGTCGGTCACGTGAGGGCGGCTCCGCGGATTAGCGGGGAGATAATCGAGATCGTCGAGCGAGCGACAACCCAGTTCGTGGGGACCTACGAAGAGGTAAACGGCGTCGGTTTGGTCCGCATCGACGGGACGGATTTCGGACACCCGGTGATCGTCGGCGATCCTGCGCGAAGAACGTGCGGCCGGGTGACAAGGTCGTGTTGGAAATGATCCGTTACCCGTCCGCCACACATGACGGTGAAGGCGTCGTGACGGAGGTGTTGGGTCAACGCGGCCAACCGGGTGTCGATACCCTCACGGTGCTCCGCGAATTCGCACTGCCTGAGCGTTTTCCGGAAGACGTGTTGCAGGCTGCCCGCGACGAAGCTGAGCAGTTTGATGGCACATGGGATGACGGTCGACGCGATCTAACGGAATTGGCGGTGATTACGATCGACCCAGCCGACGCGCGCGACTTCGATGACGCCATCTCACTGGAAAGGCTCGACAACGGACATTGGCGCCTCGGTGTTCACATTGCCGACGTTTCTCATTTTGTCCGTCCGAAAACGCCGCTGGATCGCGAGGCGCGGGAGCGGGCGACGAGCGTTTATTTGCCAGATCGAGTTATCCCGATGCTGCCCGAGGTAATCTCGAATCATCTGGCAAGCCTGCAGCCCGATCAGATTCGGTTTACCAAGACGGCTTTCATTGAATACACCGCCGATGGCGCACGGGTGGCCACGGACTTTTGCACGGCGGCTATCCTCAGTCGCCGCCGGTTCAGCTACGAGGACGTCGACCAATTCCTAACGGATCGCCCCACCTGGCGAATCAAGTTGGGCGTCGAGCTCTATCGGCTGCTGGACGATATGCATCGTCTGGCCATGCTCTTGCGCGAGCGGCGTTTGGCCCGCGGCAGCATCGAATTGAACTTGCCGGAGATAAAGATTGAGCTCGACCGCGACGGTCGCGTCTGTGGGGCACATCGTGTCGAACGCACCGAGAGTCATCAGGTGATAGAAGAGTTCATGCTGGCGGCGAATGAGGCAGTCGCCGAGCGCTGCGCGACGACGACGTGTTGTTCTTCGCCGGATTCACGAGTCTCCCGATCCGCTAAAAGTGGACACTTTGACAGGATTTGTGCGTGAGTTAGGGATCGATTGTGAGAGCCTGGAAAGTCGCTTTGAGACGAAGCGTGTGCTGCATTTGGTCGAGGGGACGCCGATTGAGCCCGCGGTCAACTACGCAGTGCTTCGAGCGATGCAAAAGGCGGTTTACAGTCCGGAAGACGTGGGGCACTATGCGCTGGCCACAACCAACTATTGTCATTTCACCTCGCCAATCCGTCGCTATCCCGATCTGACCATTCATCGACTTATGGACGCCATTTTCCGTGGCGAAACGCCGGCCGCCAATCCGGACCACCTCGCCAATCTGGGTGACCATTGTTCGCAGCGCGAACAACGAGCGGAGGCTGCGGAACGTGAATTGGTCAAGTTGAAGCTGCTGCACTTTCTGGAGGACAAAATTGGCCAGCCGCTTGACGTCGTGATCACGGGCGTCGAGGAATTTGGCCTGTTTGCCCAAGGGATTCAACTGCCGGCCGAGGGTCTCATCCACGTGACGGATTTGGACGACGACCACTATCACTATGACGCCCAGACGCATGCTCTAATCGGACATCGACCGGATCACACCTATCGGCTGGGCGATTTGCTACAAGTGGAGATTGCCGCCGTCGATCTGGATCGTCGCGAATTGGACTTTGTGATTCGCCAGCGACTTAGCCCCGATGCTGTGTTGGGCGATCCCTTCCAACTGAAGGACACCAGTCGCAAGAGTGAAGGGACACAAGGACGGTCGCGAGCCGACAAATCGTCGCGGTCGGGAGGCCGTGGCAAGGGGCGAAAATCCAAATCGCTTCCGCGCGGAAGCGGGGGAAAAAGTAGGCTGACGAGCTGGGTTGCCGCGTAGCGCCGCCCCTGGCGACCTTTGTCCGATCCGCTACAATCAATCGACACGAAAGTCTTGGCTTCCGAGTGGCGGGTCGACCCGGGTACGGCACCCAAACGATCTACTTCCAAGTGACGGGAGCATCGGACGGAACATCGAGTTGCAGGGTGATCGCCGGGGGGATCTCGCGAATGGACGCATCTTTGGCATCGACACCCCTGTACACGTGGCATCGAGAACACGGCGGAAGGCTGGTCGATTTTGCCGGTTGGTCGATGCCCGTGCAATATACGTCGATTTCTGCCGAACATCTGGCGACGTGCCAGGCGGCGACGTTGTTTGATGTTTCACACATGGGACGCTTTCGCTTTCAGGGGCCCGGGACCGTGACTTGGCTCGACTCGCTCCTCAGCCGGCACGTGACCGATTTAGCGGGCGGGCAGATCCGTTACTCCGTGGTCACCGCGGATGATGGCGGCGTGCTGGACGATGTGTTGGTCTATCACATGCCGGCAGCGGACCAGCCGGATACGTACTATCTGGTTGTCAACGCGAGCAACCGGGAAAAGATCTGGAACTGGCTCCTGGCCCACCCGCCTGCCGTCGCATCCGTGCAGATGACGGATGATACGTTGGCGACGGCCATGATTGCCGTGCAGGGGCCACTGGCCCGCGAGTTGGTGCGACTGGAGTTGGGGCTGGAAGCCCTGAATACCATGAAATTCTTCTCCGGCTGCCGCGGTGAAATCGAGGGGAAGGCAATCGTATTTAGCCGGACGGGATATACGGGTGAAGATGGCGTGGAACTCGTCGTGCCTGCCGAGATCGCAACGCCGATCTGGGATCGACTTCTGACCGCCGGACGATCGCGGGGAGTTCAACCGGCGGGATTGGGGGCACGCGATACTTTGCGATTGGAGGCCGCAATGCCGTTATACGGACATGAGCTTACCGAGCACATCACGCCACTACAGGCGGGGTTGGGCTTCGCGGTGGATCTGGTCGATCGCCAGTTTCCGGGACGCGACGCGCTGGCAAACCTGGACGCGAAGTCCCTGCCCAGCCGCGTTGGGCTGCGGCTGGAAGGAAAACGTGTGGCGCGGCAAGACGCTGAGGTGCTCACGCTCGAAGGTCTGTCTGTCGGCCATGTGACCAGTGGCACGTTTTCACCCACGCTGCAACAATCGATCGCGATGGCCTATGTGCGTCCTGAATATGCGTCCGCGGGAACGCAATTGCACGTTGACGTCCGTGGTCGGGAAGAAAAAGCGGAGGTAGTGCGATTACCGTTCTACCAGCGTTCGCCCGCCTGAGTCGTCGACGAGTGGTGCCTTCAAATCATCGTTTTGTTTTGCTGCTGCCGAAAGGATCAACTCGTGAACTCCGAGGAATTGCTTTACGCGAAGACGCACGAATGGGTGCGCATAGAAGATGTTGACGGAGGGCAAGTCGCAACGGTCGGAATCTCAGAGTTTGCTCTTCAACAGCTTACGGATCTGGTCTACATCGATCTGCCTCAGGTGGGACAGCAGGTCACCGCCGGACAACCTTTGGGCGAAATCGAATCGGTCAAGGCGGTCAGCGATCTGTACAGTCCGGTGACAGGCGAGATCGTAGATGTGAACCAGGCCCTGAAGGATTCCCTGGAAGTCTTCAGTCAGGATCCGTATGGCGCCGGTTGGATTGCCAAGATTCGGGTCACCGACTCCGGCGGCTTGCGCGATCTGATGGACGCATCCGCGTATCAAAAACAATGTGCGGATGAAGCGTAATCGCGACAGTAAATCAAACTGTAACGAGGCCTGATGCGACGCGGCTAGGCAGGATGTCACGTCGCACAAGCCGTTTGCGAGTCTCGATCGGCAAAACTCTTCGAGTGGACGACGCGGATGACCTATCTATTCAACACGTCTGAAGATCAAACGGAAATGCTGCGTGCCATCGGGCTCAACAGCCTGACGGAGTTGTTTGACTCGATTCCCAACTCGATTCGTCTGCAACGCGATTTGGATTTGCCGCCGCGGATGGGTGAATTGGAATTGACGCAGCACATGTCCCAATTGGCGGCGAACAATCGATCGTGTGACGACGCACCCTGTTTCTTGGGAGCGGGCAGCTACGACCATTTCGTTCCCGCCGTCGTGGATGCACTTGCGGCGCGCGGCGAATTCTACACGTCGTATACGCCGTATCAAGCCGGAGGTCAGCCAGGGCAATCTGCAGGTGATGTTTGAGTACCAGACATTGATTTGCCAGCTCACCGGCATGGATGTTTCGAATGCCAGCTTGTACGACGGAGGAAGCGCGGTCGCCGAAGCGGCATTGATGAGCATGAGCGTGACGCGCCGTGATGGTAAAGTGATTGTACCGGAGAGCGTGCATCCCGAGTACCGACAAATCTTGGAGACGTACTCTGCATAGCGGATGCGAATTGCAGGTAATTCCGTCGTCCGCAAGGCGTCGCGGACGTGTCCAGCAATAGTGGCAGCGGTCGATGGACAGACCGCGTGCCTGCTATTCTGCAGCATCCCAATTTCTTCGGAAGCTTGGAGCAAGTGCAGCAATCGGCTGATGCGGCTCATGCGGCCAGGGCGCATTGCTGGTGATGGCTGTTGATCCGATCAGCTTGGGCGTGCTGAATCGCCCGGGTGACCTGGGGGCCGATATTGTTGTTGCCGAAGGTCAATGCCTGGGGAACCCGCTGCAGTTTGGCGGGCCGTATCTCGGTATCATGGCGTGCCGAGAGCAGTTCGTGCGCAAGCTGCCGGGCCGGATCGCTGGCGAGACGGTCGATCGCGGGTCGGCCGATGCTGGGTGCTGACGCTGCAGACGCGCGAACAACATATTCGTCGTGACAAGGCGACCAGCAACATCTGTACGAACCAAGGTCTGTTGGCCCTGCGGGCCAGCGATCTACCTGTCCGCGATGGGGCCTCACGGACTGCACGCGGTCGCCAGTTGTGCCTACGAAAAGCCCACTATGCAGCCGATCAACTGACGCGCAAGCACGATTCGGACGTCGCTTCGCAGCGCCGTTCTTCAAGGAATTTGTAGTCCGTGATCGCAGCGGGCAGGTTGCTGCGCTGTTGGAAGATGCAACCGCGAGCGGTATCTTGGCGGGTGTCGCGCTGGGACGCTGGTATCCCAAGCTGGACGACTGCTTCTTGGTGGCCGTCACCGAAAAACGTTCGCGGCAGAAATCGACGGCTGGGTCAAACTGCTTGGTGGCGTCACGGCATTGGAAGTCGCGCCGCATGCGTAATCGACAAGCGACTCAGTTACTGTTCGAACTTTCCAAACCTGGTCGTCAGGCCGCGGAATTGCCTGTATGTGATGTGCCGGTTGACGTCGTCGACTGCGGACTGCCGGCCGATTTACTCGCCGACTCGCCACCGCCTCTGCCGGAATTGGCAGAGCCTGACGTGGTCCGACACTTCACGAACCTGTCGACATTGAACATGTCCGTGGATACGCACTTCTATCCGTTGGGGTCGTGCACGATGAAGTACAACCCCAAGCGAAACGAACGATTGGCCGGGCTGCCGGCTTCGCCAGTTGCATCCCTATCAGCCCGATCGAACCGTCCAAGGGCTGCTGCAACTGTTGTTCGAACTGCAGCAGGACTTGGCGGAGATCTCGGGACTTCCGGCCGTCTCTTTGCAGCCGGCGGCGGGTGCCCATGGGGAGTTGACCGCTTTGATGGTGGCGGCCGCGTACTTCCGAGCCACAACGGCCAGACGACGCACCAAAGTCCTCGCCCCCGATAGCTGCGCACGGTACGAATCCGGCCAGTGCCACGATGGCTGGTTTTCAAACGGTCACGATCCGAAGTGCCGACAGATGGCTGCGTCGATTTGGAAGACTTCGAGCAGCAAACTGGATGCCAAACGGCCGTGTTTATGATCACCAATCCGAATACGCTAGGCCTATTCGATCGGCAGGTCGCGGACGATCGCTGAGCTGGTGCATCGAACGTGGGCGGCCTGATTTATCTGGATGGTGCAAATATGAACGCCATTCTGGGTATCACTCGCCCTGGCGATTTTGGTGCCGACATGATGCATTTCAACCCGCACAAGACGTTTAGTGGTCCGCATGGTGGCGGCGGGCCGGGAGCGGGCCCGATTTGTGTATCGGCGGAACTGGAACCCTATCTCCCCTGCGCCGTTGGTGGTCAAAGACGGTCCGATCTCTACGCTTGGATTACGACCGACCCCAAACCATCGGTCGAGTGCGCAGTTTTTTCGGCAACGTCGGTGTGCTGATCGCGCCTACTGCCTATATCCGCTCGCATGGACCAGATGGACTGCGAGCCGTTTCCGAAAATGCCGTGCTCAACGCGAATTATTTGCTCAGCCGCGTCAAACACATTCTGCCCGTGCCCCATGGGGATCGCTGTATGCACGAGTTCGTGGCGAGTGCTGCGGCCCTGAAAAGAGACGCGGCGTGACGGCAATGGACCTGGCGAAGCGATTGCTCGACTACGGCTTTCACGCTCCTACCGTATACTTCCCCCTAACGGTTCCCGAATGCTTGATGGTGGAGCCGACCGAAACCGAGAGTCGTGAAACGCTGGATGCATTCGCCGAGACTTTGTTCCGAGTGACCGAGGAGTCAGCTGAATTGTTACATGAGGCCCCGCACACCACGCTCACAAGTCGTCCGGATGAAGTGCGCTGCACGGCAGCCCGCATTGCGATGGCAGCCGACATCGGCCCGGGCTTAGAGGTCCCTGTCGTGGCAACTCCCGCCTTGACCACCGGTCGCCTATTGATCGATACCGCGTCCTTCGGGCCGTGGAACATGGCGGTCGATGAAGTGCTCTTAGAGGACGCCGACCAGGGCCAACTCAGTTTGCGATTCTATGCCTGGTGTCCGATCACGCTATCGCTAGGATATTTCCAGCACGTGGCCCACCGCGATGCGCACCACGCAAGTCGTGACTGTCCCCTGGTTCGGCGAGCCTCTGGTGGAGGGGCGATTGTGCATGACGACGCGCAACATGAACTGACCTACAGCGTCGCAGTTCCGAGTCCGCGACTTGCGCGGAAGCACCATCGGGAGCTCTACGACCGCTTCCATTTGTCTCTCATCCAGGCGCTGGCGAGGTTTGGCGTCCCCGCCCACTCCTGCACACCCTCCCTCACCCCTCTCGCTCCTGCACCGTTTCTCTGTTTTCAGCGGCACACGGTAGGCGACGTGATGCTGGGTGACAATAAAATCGCCGGCAGCGCCAGCGGCGTTCGGGGCATGCCGTACTGCAACATGGCAGTGTCCTGCTGAGTCAGTCACTGGGCTCCCGAACTGCCGGGCATTGCCCAATTAACGTCGGTGCGTCTGGCGGCCGACGAACTCCGCAGGGTTTGGCTGGACCTACTGAATAACGCGTGGCCGGTTCAGTGGCAGGTCGGGGGATTAACCGCTGAGGAGACGCGACGAGCAGAAAGGAAGGTTGCGACAAAGTTTGGTCACTCCAGCTGGGTTGAAAGGCGTTAATCGGGGGGGGCGGGCCACCGAGCGAGTTCCAAGGCTTCATTGGTGACAGTAGCTGCTGGCGGCGGCCCTGCCCCGAACATGCCACTCGGTGGATTACGATGTGCCACGCGTGGGCTCGCTCCGTCCCATTCGAAGACTTAGCACAGCCGCTTGGCGGTGGTCGAGATTGGGTACGCCAGCGGCGTTCTCCGCCGTCCCCCCACCGCTCATTGAGTACGAATTCCCAGCTAAGCGATTTTGACGCCGTGCTGGGCTTCTGGTATCATGCGCGGAGTGAAGGTGCCGCCGATTATCCTTTAATCTTGTTCTTTCCGGTGGTGCTGCCACGGTAGTCACTCGATCGTGATCGCGACTTCTCAGGATCCCAGCTTCAACACATCCTGCCGGCCTTTTCTTGATTTATTCTGTAGCGATCGAGCACGTCCCGGTCTAAGCTAAAACTCGATAGAGAGACGACAGCAACACAAACTGGTTTGACGGCCCGTTTCGGGGAATTGCTTGTCTCGCGCCCGGAAATGCTCGATCGTTGATTGAGAGAAGGAGTTACAGACGAATACTCAACGGCTTGGTGGCCGGGTGAGGCGGGAGCTAGACTGCACGAGGAAGTCCGAAAATGCATGTCAAGTTGAAGGTTTTGCGTGGCGCCAGTGCCGGAAAGGAAGTCGCCGTCAAAGGCCCGCGTTTCTTCATTGGACGCTCTGAAGAGTGTCATCTGCGCGTCAATAGTGATGCGATTAGTCGCCGCCATTGCGCGATTACCGTGAACGATGATGGAGTCAAAATAAGGGACTTAGGTAGCCGCAATGGAACGTTCGTTAACGGGGCCCGAATTGATAGTGAACACGTAATTCAAATGGGGGACCAGCTGCGAGTTGGCCCACTTGAGTTCCTCGTCACCTTCCTGAAGTCTGCGAAGGCGCCCACCAAGACGACCGATTCCTCGGTGCTGTCGGACGATGAGATGGCGGGACTGATCGACGACTGGCTCAGCGAGCCCAACGATTCGGATAAGCGGTCGCACCGATCCGCCGGCGAGACTCGCGAGTTTCGCATGGATGAAACGAATCGGATTGATGTACCGGCCAAGGCGAATGGGGAATCCCAAAAGCCGCCGAAATCGGATGTTGTGGCGAGTTCCAAGTCCGACCGTCCCAAGGAATCGCCGCCGACAGAAGAGCCACAGCGAACTGAGCCCATGGCGGGGCGCCGTGCCGAGAAGAAGTGCCGCCAAAGGACACACAAGAAGCGGCAGCTCAAGCGCTACGGAAATTTTTTAATCGGGGTGGTTAGACGCCGCCCGCTGTATATCTTGGCGAGTTCCACGGGGCCGGATGCCAAAATCTAGGTCCCCAGATGGCGCCTCAACGGAGCGCGCGAGTGGCCCTGGATTTGCGCGCACTGAATCACACACGGAATGGGAGACAACCGTGTCCGCTGAGATCCGGCAGCTGGTAGCTGACTGTCTTGCCGAACGTCCGGAGGCGATGGGGCTGCTTGTCAGCCGCTTTCATGGCCGCGTCCTGAGGCTTTGCTTTCATATGCTGGGGCAATGGCAAGACGCCGAGGACGTGGCTCAAGAAACCTTTCTGCGCGTGTCACGCAGCCTGCGGAGTTGGGATTCGCGACGTGAATTTGAGCCCTGGTTGCTCGCCATTGCCGCCAATCGCTGTCGCACGTTCCGCGCCCGCCGAAATAAGCAAGTTATTGCCCAGCCTCTGTCTAATGGCGATGTCGACGAGGCACCTTCCTCGCACCGCTTACGCGCTGAGTGCCTGGCCGAGGAAGTTGACCGTGCGCTGCAGAGCCTACCTTCCGCCTGGTCGGAGGCATTCTGTCTTTTTCATCGCGAAGGTCTTGATTATCAGACGGTCGCCCTGCAATTAGGCCGACCTGTCGGCACGGTAAAAACCTGGGTTCATCGTGCCCGCCTGGCGATTTTGGACCAACTTCAGCGGCGGGGCGCCTTGGTGGAGTAACGGCATGACCTGTTCCGAGTTCAAGCAGCGAATGAATGCGCGTACTCGATTCGCGCATGCCACCGGAACAGGACGGGCAGCTTCGGTTACATGCTGAACGTTGTTTGGCGTGTCGAACATTGCTGCAACTGCAGCTCGAAGTCTTCCAGCTTTATCCGCTCCAATCGGTTGACGACGCCGCTGGTCGCGTCCGCCCCGCACGTGGCACCCCGCCGCGACCTCTTCGGCGGCGATGGGGGGCGTGGATCAGTCTGTCCCTCGCACTCACCGCAGCCCTAGTAGCCGTTTGGGAACGCAGGGATTACGTTCCGGTTGCCGCCGGAAGTGCACCGTGGCACCGTGATTCGGACGTTCATGCGAATACGGTGGCGCCGTCCAACGATTCCACGGTACAGCTCGCCGCTCTTTCTCGACCGTCAGCCCGTTGGCCACTTGCGACGCCAATCCAATGGGGGGTTGCGGTCAGTCATGCTGATGTCGGATGGGCCTATTTGCTGTCCGCGTCCATTGTCGGCAAGGAAACTTGGCTACTACCCGTCGAACAGGGATTGGCTCCTCTGGCCCATTCGCTCGTCAGTACCTTGCACGTCCTTAGGTCCACATGGCCGGTTGCGCCGAATCGTGGGAGCGCAGATGCAGCCCGTCTGCGCACCGATCTGTCGCTCGACGGTTAGTTCGCGTGGCGTTTGCACCGCGCGAAGCAGGATTTGACCATTTCTAGCGTCACCTGGAGTGCGGAAGGCCGCCGACGTCGGACGCCGGATGCCCTTTACAATCCGCGACGCCGGCTTATCTGTCTATTTTGCCCAATTCGTACTAATTGCTTGTCTGTTCAGGTTTGCTATGTCCGGACACTTTCTCTAAATGGTGTATTTTTTCAATGTGCACGCCGATCATCTCACTCGTCAGGCTTGCGATTCAGTACCGTCAACAAGGGGTGTCTCAACGTGGCAAAGACCAAAACGACCAAGCAGACGATAAGACCCAAGCAAAAGCCCGCTGGAGATATTGAAGTCACGGTGTGTCGGCGAAGGGGCGGACGTCGCCAGGCCGAGGCCAAGACCGCCAAGACGACGAATTCAGACGCTAAAGAAACCGAAGTTCAGGAAATGGCGACCGAGACGGAATTGGTCGTTCCCGCACCCGTAGAGCGTCGCAAGGTCCAGCGGCGTCGGCAGATCGATCCGACGACCTGTGAGCGTGACTACACGGACGACGAAATTGAATTCATGCATGCATTGGACGCGTACAAACGCTCAAGTGGCCGCATGTTCCCGACTTGTAGTGAGATTCTCGAGGTTGTCCGCGGCCTGGGATATGAGAGAGTCGGTGCAGGCGGCGAGGATACAGCGAAGGAACCGGCAATGGAGTCCGAATCCGCTGAATTGGTGGAGGCAGGAGCCGACCAAACCTCGTAATCTACTTTGAGTTACGCAGCGGCTGGGCGCGAAGGATCGCGCCGGGGCCGTGGAGTCGTATTTCTGGCAATACTCTATTGCGTTCGCGGGCCGCCTACGTGGGGGTCCGAGCGGCCAACCCGGGCAAGGACGGGCGAGGGTTTTTTCGGGACCTGTCTTGTTGCCGCGACCACAACTGGTTAATCTTCGCCCCGCTTAGGGCTCAGCAACGGTGACGTGGCACACGGCGTTGCGGAAACTGGCCCGTCAGACGACGGCGGGCGTGACGATTTCACGTGTTGTGAACGTGTCCCGCGGGCGTCTCGGATGGTCGGCCCAATCGTACCGGTCGCGGCGGACCAGGGATGATGCAGGAAAAGGAGTTCGCGTGTGAACGCCAGACGACGTTCCCCTGACGTGATGAGAGAACGCTTCGGAATCAGGTCGTACCGACGCTGTGTTTTGGTGGCACTGGTGGTGTTGGCGGCCGGCTGTCAGGCACCCGGAACAAGTCAGAATGCGGATGGGGTGCGCTATTTCCAGGAAGGCCAGTCGCAGGCGGCAGTTTACGAATTCCAACGGCGGTACGCGGCGAATCCCACGAACCCCGATGCCTACTATAATCTTGCTGCCGCGTACCATTATCTGGGCAAGCAGAACGGCGACACGGCGTTGCTCGAGCAGTCGGAGAATCTCTATCATCAGTGCCTTGATCTAAACCCAGATCACGTTGCGTGCCATCGCGCGTTGGCGGTCCTGCTGGTAGATACCAACCGGCCTCAGAGTGCCTTCACGCTGCTGGAACGCTGGTCGACACGTAGTCCCCAGTTGTCGGACCCGCGGATCGAACTGGCGAGATTGCATGAGGAATTTGGCGAGGCGGACGTTGCGAGTCGATACCTTGGCGAAGCGATCGATGTCGATCCATCAAACGCTCGGGCCTGGGCCGCAGCTGGCGCAATTGCCGAAGGTCAGGGGCAATACGCCCAGGCGCTAAGTAATTATCAGCAGTCGTACTACTTGAATAACTATCAGCCGGGACTTGCACAGCAGATCAACTATTTGCAGCAGCGGATGGCGATGGGCGGTTCGCCAAACGCAAGCAATCGCACGATGGCGGAAGTGCCACGGGGCTGGACGAGTCGCTGACTTTGGCTGAATTCCCGCGGGAATCAGTCCTTCTAATGACCGTCGTCAGCGAATAGAATCTGGGGTTTATTCGGACGATGGGCTTTTCCGCGGGGTGGATTGGACGCCCTGGAGCCCCCTTACCGAGGCACAAATCGATGACCAGCGTCACCACGACTTCAACAGGCGCATGTTTAACTTCTCAGCGGGACCGGCTGTGTTGCCGCTGCCGGTCTTGCAACGGGCTCAGGATGAACTACTGTGTTTACCCGGGGCGGGCGCAGTCCATCCTGGAGATCAGCCACCGTAGCAAGCCTTTTCTGGCCATTCTGGAGTCAGCCAAGCACCATTTGCAGCAACTTCTATCGATTCCCGAAGGTTACAGCACCGTGTTTTTGCAGGGCGGGTCGCGTCTCCAATTCTCGATGATTCCGATGAATCTGCTGCGTGGCCAAGTGGCTCCCGCCGAATACATCGTGACGGGTTCTTGGGGAGAAGCAGCCCACAAGGAGGCGGTGAAGGAGGGGCAGGTCCATGTGGCTTGGGATGGCAAGTCCGAGGGGTATTGCCGCTTGCCGTCCACTGACGAGTTGCGCATACCGTCCAAGGCAGCCTTCGCCTACTTCACCTCGAACGAGACAATCGAGGGAGTTCAATTCAGTCAGGAGCCAGTGGTCGGCGATGTGCCGTTGGTGTGTGACGCGTCGTCTGACTTCCTGCATCGCCCACTGGATCTCCAACGGTACGGCCTAATCTACGCGTGCGCACAAAAAAACGCGGGCCCGGCGGGAGTCACGATCGTAATCATTCGCGACGACTTGTTGGAACGCAGCACTCCGTCCTTGCCCGGCTACTTGAATTTTCGCACGCACGTCGAAAAGGACTCGACATACAATACGCCTCCTACATTTGCGATCTACCTGGTGGACCTCGTGGCCCAATGGCTGCTCCATGACATTGGGGGACTGTCCGCGATGTACGAGTTGAATCGCAAGAAAGCAGACTTGTTGTATCAGGTGATGGATCGCAGCAATGGCTTTTATCGGGGCCACGCGCAGCCCGATGGTCGTTCCGTGATGAATGTGACATTTCGCCTCCCCAACGATCAGCTTCAGGAGCAATTCGTCGCTCAGGCAGCCAAGCGAAACCTTTACAATTTGAAGGGACATCGCAGTGTCGGCGGGATCCGGGCGTCGATCTACAATGCGATGCCCTGGGAAGGCGTCGTCGCCTTGCGCGATTTCATGCAGGAATTCCTCGATCAGAATCCAGTTGGAAGGTAAGCGGACGGCCATGCCAAAAATCATCGTGCTCGACAAACTTGCCCAGGAAGGGCTCGATCTACTGGCAGCTGCCAAAGGGATGGAATATGAGGTCCGTACGGGGCTCAAGGGCGAGGAACTGCGCTCGGCCTTGGCAAATGCCGACGGGGCCATTTGCCGCAGCGGTGTGAAGATTACGGCCGACGTGTTGGAAGGTAACCGCCGCTTGAAAGCGATCGCTCGCGCCGGTGTGGGTACCGACAACATCGACAAGACCGCCGCCACGCGTCTTGGAATCATCGTGATGAATACGCCCACCGGTAACACCCTGAGTACGGCGGAGCACGCTTTTGCGTTGATGCTCGCCCTTTCGCGGAATATCCGCCCCGCCTACCAAAGTCTCGTAGAAGGTCGCTGGGACCGTTCGTCCTACACAGGAGCGCCAACTGGCGGACAAGACCTTGGGCGTCGTGGGACTCGGACGCATCGGGCAAGAAGTGGCCTCGCGCGCCATTGCGTTCGGCATGCGCGTCTGTGGTTACGACCCCTTTTTGTCAGCTGAACGCGCGTTGGAGTTGGGCATCGAGCCGGTGGCCAGCGTGGAAGAGATGTTGCCGCGGATTGACTATTTGACGGTACACACTCCGCTCACGCCGGAAACCCGCAATCTGATCGATACTGTCCAGATCGACAAAATGCGACCGGGTGCCCGGTTGATCAATTGCGCTCGCGGAGGCATCTACAACGAGCAGGCGCTGGTGCAGGCCCTGAAAGCCGGGAAGTTGGCAGGAATTGCCCTGGACGTTTTCGAGAATGAGCCCTGTACGAAACACCCGTTGTTCGGCATGCCAGGCGTATTATGCACGCCTCACCTGGGAGCGAGTACCGAAGAAGCTCAGACTCAGGTTGCGGTGGAGGCCGTCCAGTTAGTCGTCAACTATTTGACGAGCGGCGAGATTCGTCACGCGGTGAACATGGCTGCCGTGGACCCCAAGACTTTAGAGGCACTTCGTGGCTTCTTGGACGTAAGTTACCGGCTAGGACGTTTTCTGGCTCAATGGAGCGACGGTCAAATCACAGAATGCCGTTTGTCGTATCGTGGTGAGGTTGTCGGCAAGGACACGAATCTCCTCAATTCAGCCTTCTGCGCCGGCTTGGTGGAAGACGCGATGGACGAGGCGGTCAATATCGTTAATGCCAAGATCCTGCTACAGGAACGGGGTATCGACGTGGTTTCCGAGAGCCGTGGTGAGCGAGGTGCCTTCAACGCCGCGATTGTGGCCGAAGTTACCACGACGACGGGAACGTTTCAGGCGGGAGGCACGTTGTTTGGCACGGAAATGCCGCGGCTGATTCTGTTGGAGAACTATCGGCTGGAAGCTTACTTGGATGGCGTTCTGTTCGTTTTTACCCATCATGACGTCCCCGGGATCATTGGTGCCGTCGGCAGTATTTTCGGCAAGCACCAGGTGAACATCGCCCAAATGGCGGTTGGGCGAACCGCGCCGGGCAGCGATGCGATCGGGATCCTAAACCTCGATGCCCCCCCTTCGGAAGACGCGTTGGCCGAAGTTCTCGCTCATCCGCATATTCAGCGAGCGACTGTGGTGCAGTTGCCGGCTGCGGGGGAGTTACCCGATTGGCTCTGACCGAATCGACGCGTCCCGTGTCGAGACAACCCGGAGTGAGCCATCACAGGTGTTACGGTGTGGGTCGACTTTCTTGCAAGAACCGCCGACCCCAATTACCGTAGAGCTGTAAGGCGATCGCGCTCGGTATCTCACCGTACTGTCGTATCTGTCTGCGACATGCCATTGCCAAGTTGACCGGCGTTTCCCTGGAAGGCGAAATTCGCTGCCCCTATTACTTTGGACAGCGCATCGGTTTCCCGACCGTGGCTTTCAGTCCGTTGTGTGATGCAGCTCATCTTTCTTCTATCTCTGGTGATTGGCTTCGCGAGTTTACTCAATCCCGCGGGCACTCCCACCCCAGCAGAGGCCGATCTCAAGTTGACTTGGAGTATGCTGACCTGCGCGTCGGTCGTTGCATTTGCCTGGTGGATTGGCCAATTGAAGCATCAACTGGCGCAAGCCCAATTGCAGCGCTGGTATGCCGGAATCGAATGGGCTGAGCGGTTGCATGGCGTGGTATACCTCGTGGCGATGTTGCTCGTATTCCGGGCGTTCGATTTCGCGGAAATTGTGCTGGGGAACTGGCGACTCGACCGATTTTTCTTAGCCGACGACGTCGCGATTCTTGTTCCGTTGACCATGCCCCTTGTGTGCTCTTGGTTCTTGTTGGCCCCAAATCACACTGGGCACGGTAACGCCGTTGCTGAGCGCCTTGCGGATACTTGGCTTCGTGCGCGGCATTTGATTCTATTGCCGATGGTGGTGATCTTGTTCTTGATGGCAATGGCCGATCTGCAACGGATTTATTCCTTCCCCGCCAGCGACGTTGCTCGCCAACTGGTCAGCATGTTTGCCGTACTGGCCATTGTCATCGCATTGCCGTGGTTGCTGCGTTGGTGCTGGCCGACTCATCCCTTGGAGGCCGGTCCAGCTCGGTCGTTGATCGAGAGCACATTGGCAGCTGCGGGTGTGAGTGTCGGACAAATCCTATATTGGGATACGCGCGGCCAATTGGCCAACGCGGCGATGGCCGGTTTGTTGCCGCGAATACGGTACCTCTTTGTTACAGACGAACTCTTGCGGCGGATGACCGACCGCGATTTGCAAGCCATCACAGCGCATGAAGCAGCGCACTGCCGTTTTGGACACTTGCCGCGTCTTACGGCCTCACTAGCGATTCCATTTTTGGCTCTGCTGCTCGGGGGATCGCTTTTGTCAGCACAAGATGCCGTGGATTTGTTTCGCACTCCCGTGTTCGTCTTGGCCGTGCTGGGCATCTGGTCGGTATGGCACGGACGTTGGGCGAGACTTCTGGAGCACCAGGCGGATGTGGCCGCCTGTCGACTGCTGTCGGGCGAGCGTTCCACGCTGTGTCCGGAGGCTGTCGAGGCCTTTGCTCAGGCATTGCGATCAACGGGGGCGGGACCTGCCGGCGACTGGCTGCATCCTTCTCCGGCGGTTCGAGTCGCGTTACTTCACCAGTTCGCTGCGCACCCCGAGGCGGAACGAGGATTCGAACGTCGTCTTCGACTCATCTCGCGGGGACAATGGCTGACGATCGGCTTGCTCGCCGCCACATGGCTGTACGTCGTCTGAGCATCGGGGCGTCGAGTGCGCAAGCGGTCACCGTTGCGGACTCCTTGCCAAGCCGGTTTCCTCGCAGTTTTTTGGGGTTGCAGCCGCGACGTTGTTAGTCGCATGCAATGATTAAGTGGCTTCGCCGCGGTTCGTTCCGCTACCACCGACTCCCACCTCCGGTTTCCGCGTGGCGGACAATCCGCACGACTGTTAGCAGGTGAACTGCCATTGCTGCTCGCCTGAGATCGGCAATGGTTAAAGTTTGCCAGCCGTCTGCGCCAAGACGATATCAACAGAGCCCGAAACTTGGCGAAGTCAGCAAAGTACAACTCGCATTTGTTGCCCCAGGCGGTCCCCACGAGACCATTCGAGTCGCTTGTCCCCCAAGAAGGTTGGAATTCACTATGACGATTCGTGAAGACGTAGTGTGTCTAGAAGATCAAGTCCACGAAGCCCTCGAGTTGAGCCCGTACATGACGCGGAGTCGCGGAGTTCGTTGTGAGGCGGAAAACGGCCGTGTAACTATCCGTGGCGAAGTCCGCACGTTTTTCCAGAAGCAGATGGCGACCGAAGCACTGCGAAAGCTGCGGGGCGTGGACAAAATCGACAATCAGCTCGAAGTCACCTGGGCCGCCATCGACTAACGTTCACTGTATGTGCAGCAGCGGTGGCCCGCCAGAAGTTGAATTCTCCGGGCTCTATCTGACCGAGCTTCAGTAAAGTCGCGGGCGACGCGCCGAGTTTGCTACCGGCACAATCCGTCTTACTAGCTCCTTTCTCATGTCGTGGCGGTACCATTTCTGGACCCGCGCTGCTGACGGCAGTCCCTCTGCCCCCTTGCACCCGTCCGATGGCGCCGAGATACTGCCGGGTATTCCAAATGCGGATGAGTGGTGTAACTGGCACAACGCGAATAATGAGGTAATCCATGTCGAGACAAGCAGCAGTTACGTTTAAAGGGACTCCGTTGACGTTGGCTGGTGAGGCTTTGCAGGTAGGACAACCGGCCCCGGACTTTTGCTTGCATCGCTTTGCGGACGGCAAGATGCAGGCCGTGGCACTCAAGGACTTAGCCGGCAAACCGACCATTATCAGTGTTGTCCCGTCTCTTGACACTGGCGTTTGCCAAACGCAGACGAAGAAGTTCAATGAACAGCTGGCCGCGTTAGGCGATCAGGTCAATGCCGTGACGGTAAGTCTTGATTTGCCGTTCGCCCAGAATCGTTTTTGCGGCGCTGAGAATATTACAAATATGACGACGTTAAGTGACTATCAGGAACGTCATTTTGGTCGGGACTGGGGGATGCTTATTGAAGAGCTAAAGATCCTGGCTCGTGGCGTGTTTGTCCTGGACGCGAATGGCACGATCGTTTACGCCGAACTCGTTCCGGAAGTGACGCAAGAACCTGACTACGAGGCAGCGCTAAGCGCGCTAAAAGGCAAAGTCAGCTGAATCACACGTTGATGAGGTCTGACGTTCTTTGAGGATCATGCTGCCCGTTGGCAGTTTCTCTCGACTAAGGCATTCGTCGATCGGTGCTGACGATCGGCGAAGGCACGCGCAAAACGCGATGATTGCCGTCCCGTCACCGACCTCTTTGATCTCCGCGCGGTGGCTTCAGTGCCCGCGTAATGTTCGTGCGTCTCTCAAAGTGCCATTGTTTTGGCTTGTATTTAGACAATCTGCAGCATCGTGTTTAGTCGTAACGATTGTATCGACCGATCTTTTGTTGAATTCGTCATTTCCCTGCTTTTGGTGTGTTGACGCTCGCCTTGAAGTGGGAATCCTATGCATCATGGAATCTGTGTTGATCAGGAAAGAATTACATCCCGCAGTTTGAGGATTGCACGCGAAATGCAAACGCCAAAAAGCCGGCTTCGGCCTCAGCGTTCGTCTCAAGGCCCATACCGACACCACGCCGGCCACGAGGCATTAGAAGACCGTCGAATGTTAGCGATCCAATCGGTGGCCCCGACCATTGAACTCTTGGGCAACGAACTGTCGGTCGGTTCGCAATCGGACGACGTGGATGGACTGCTCGTTCGATTCCGAGATGACGCGTTTTGCGAACGGGCGCGAATCCATGCCAACCGCTGAGGTTGAGTGCCGAGCTGCCGGGGAAATGGAGTGCCAAGGGATTGGTCTCGGTGGAGGGACTGCGAGATCAAATTAAGAAGTGACTTAGATCTCGAAGAGGCTCTGACGCTGTACCGCAATCATCCGAGTGTCCTCTACGCCGAACCCAACTATCGTTTGCATGCAACGCAGTTGCCGAATGATCCCCGGCTTTCGGAGCTATGGGGCCTTGACAACCTGGGACAGACGGGCGGCTTGATTGACGCCGATATCGATGCACCCGAGGCGTGGGATGTGACGTTGGGCGGCAGCACATTGGTGGCTGTGATCGACACGGGCGTTGACTATAACCACGAGGATCTGGCCGCGAACATGTGGGTCAACGAGGGCGAAGTGCCAGGCGATGGTGTGGATAACGACCACAATGGATTTATCGACGACGTTCACGGCTACGATTTCGTCAACGACGACGGCGATCCAATGGACGATCAAGGTCATGGGACGCACGTCGCGGGCACGATTGGTGCGGTCGGTGACAACGGCATCGGAGTCGTGGGTGTCAACTGGAACGCGAATATTATGGCCGTCAAATTCTTGGACGCCAGCGGGTCAGGTACCAACGCGGATGCGGTTCGAGCGATTAACTACGCGACACAAATGGGAGCCCGGGTTTCGAACAGTAGCTGGGGCGGAAACGAACCATTTTCTCAGGCATTGTATGACGCGATCGACAACGCGCGACAGGCCGGGCAGGTATTTGTCGCGGGAGCCGGCAATGGCAACTTTATTGGGTGGGGGCAAAACAACGACCAAAACCCTTTTTATCCGGCCAGCTACGATTTGGATAACATCATCTCGGTAGCCGCGACGGACCATCAAGAGGAAAAGGCCATCTTTTCCAACTATGGGGCAAGCACGGTCGATTTGGCGGCGCCCGGCGTCGATATCCTCAGCACGCGTCCCAACAACACGTATGAACGCTTAAGTGGAACATCGATGGCGACGCCCCACGTCGCAGGTGTTGCCGCTTTGATTTTGGACCAACATCCCGACTGGACGTATTCCCAAGTCATTACTCAGATTTTTGGTACGGTCGATCCGGTCGCTGCTATGAATGGCATCTCGGTGACGGGAGGACGTCTCAATGCCGCCTCCGCGCTGGGGAATCCTGTCCCCCCGCCTCCCCCGCCTCCGTCGGGAAACTTGCCAATACTAGAAGACTTTGAAGACGACGAAGCCGAATACTTTCAAGTAAGGATCGGCGGATGGAGTGTAACGAACGGGCGTTATCGGGCCGTTCCCAACGGTAACGCGCTGGCGACTATACGGATCGCCGATCCACTGCCAAGCGACCTCTCACTGCAGGCCACGATCAACGGCAATGCCGTCCAGGGAAGTCTGTACAGTAATGCGTTTGTCATCTTTGATTATCAAAACGAGAATGAGTTCAAATTCGCCGGCACCAAGTTCGGCTCCAGCGAATGGGTCATTGGTCATCGCAACGGTACCAGTTGGACGGTCGATGCGTCGATTGTCGATCCGCTGCAGGCAGCGACTGACTACAACCTGGAAGTCGTCATCCAAAATGATTCGCAAGTGACGCTATTGGCCGACGGAGTGGCCAAAACGAGCTACACGTTTAGTGCTTCTCTCAGCGACGGTAGTGTTGGCGTAGGGACGTGGAATGCCGAGTCGTATTTCGACAACATTGTCGTCCAATCCTATACGCCTCCACCGCCACCGGCTTTCGGCAGTTTGCCCATCGATGAAGATTTTGAAGATCACGTGGCAGACTTTTTCCGGGTCGAGTCGGGTAGTTGGTCGGCGAGTACGGGGCGTTATCGAGCGACACCCGACGGCGATGCCATCAGTCTGCTGCAGATCTCCGATTCCCTTCCCTCGGAATTGGAATTGCGCCTACCGTTTACGGTCAAGCTCCGCCCACGGGATTCTACGGAAACGCGTTCGTGATTTTCGATTATGTGAGTCCCACCGACTTCAAGTTCGCGGGCTTTCTTGTGTCTGCGGGAAAATGGACGATCGGACACCGTTCAAACATTACCTGGGTTAAGGACGTAGAAGCCGGAGACTCCATCGCGGCGGATACGGACTACCAAGTGCAGCTGACCATCGAGAATGGACGGGATGTTACCCTGATGGCAGACGGGGTGAGCAAAGTGACATATTCGTATGGTTCATCCGTCGTTGATGGAGAATTAGGGCTGGGCACTTGGAACGCATTTGCCGAATTCGACAATGTGGTTGTCGAAGCCTATTCGCCGCCGCCTCTTTCGCTTGCGACCTTGCCGCTGCAAGAAGATTTCAGCGATGGCGTGGCCGACTATTTCGACGTGCATACGGGGACTTGGACGGTGGCCAGCGAGCGGTTGCAGGCAGACGGTGCTGGTAACGCGATTGCTACGGTACGGATAGGAGATCCATTGCCGAGCGATCTTGAGATTGAGGCCACGGTCAACGCGAATCCCGTTAGTGGCGGACTGTACAGTAACGCCTTCGTTGTCTTTGATTATCAGGACGATACCGACTTCAAGTTTGCGGGGGCCCTGGTGGGATCCGGCGAATGGGCCATTGGACACCGTAGCGGATCGAGTTGGATCGTCGACGCCGACTACTCACAATCCATCGCAACGGGTTCGGATTACGCCGTACAGGTGGTAATCGAGGCTGATAGTACCGTGGCTCTCTCGGTTGATGGCGTTTACAAGGTATCGTACGTGTTTGCCGACTCATTGACCGATGGATCGGTGGGATTCGCGACGTGGAATGCCGACAGTCAATTCGACGACTTTGGCGTGCAAGCATACACTCCCCCTCCACCACCGCCCGCGGCGACTTTGCCGCTGACTGAAGACTTCGACGATGGAGTCGCCGATTTCTTCGAAACACAAACGGGCAGTTGGCAGGTGAATAACGGAGAGTATCTTGCGATACCCAATGGAGACGCGATCACGACATTGCGTTTGGACGAGTCGCTGCCGACGGATTTGGAGATATTGGCACAGGTGAGTTCGCAACCCGCCAGTGGTAGCTTGTACAGCAACGCCTATGTCATTTTCGACTATCAAAACCCCACGAACTTCAAGTTCGCGGGAGCATCGATCGGATCCGGAAAATGGGTGATCGGTCACCGGTCAGGCAACAGTTGGATAACCGATGCGGCGGTACCGGGTGCCGTGAGCGCCAACACCAACTACGCGATCGGTCTACAGATCGAAAACGATGCGACTGCGACGCTGGTCGTCAACGGCGTGGAGCAGGTTAGCTATAGTTTTGGATCTTCACTGACGGACGGAGATGTGGGCTTGGCAACTTGGAAAGCGATAAGCCATTTCGACAATGTGACCGTATCCGCGTACCAGCCTCCTCCGCCACCACCTGCCGCCACTCTACCGATGTGGGAGGATTTTGAAGATGGTGTGGCCGATTTCTTTGATGCGCGAACGGGCGTATGGGACGTAGCGGCGGGTAGATACGCGGCGACGCCCAGTGGGGATGCGATCACCACGATTCGAGTGGCTGGGGCGCTACCGACCGATTTAGATTTCCAAGCTGTCGTGAGCGCCAATCCAGTTTCCGGCAGCTTTTACAGCAACGCATATCTGGTGTTTGATTTCCAAAGTCCGACGGACTTCAAGTTTGCTGGTGCGTCGCTCGGCGCCGGAAAGTGGGTGATTGGACATCGCAGTGGATCGACCTGGGTAACGGATGCGTCGTATTCTACGACTATCAGCGCTAATACGGATTACGTCGTCCGAGTTGTGATTCGGGCTGACAGTCAGGTTACGTTGTATGTCGACGGTAACGCGGCCGTCAGTCACACATTCGGCGGTCCATTGACTGACGGACCGATCGGCGCGGCGACCTGGAATGCGTTCAGTCAATTCGATGATTTCCTGCTCCAACCGTTTGTTAGCGGAGTCGCCATCACGGACGCTCAGAGAATGCTTGCCGCAGGTTCTGAAAAAGCTACCAGTGCCAACGAAAATCCGGACGCCGAGGGTGAAAATGCGGTGTCGACGGAAAGCAGGATCACGATTCCGCTAGTCCGGTCAGCTCGTCGAAAACTCCGCGATTGGCGAGCTGACGGGGCGAGTGACTTTTCGTCATCGAGTGTCGATCAGGCAATCGACGATATGGCACGCGGCAAAGAGTTCGACGTGGAACAGCTGGCAGCCATCGACGATGAGTTGCTGCAATTCACTAGCTGAGCATACGAGCTAAGACCGGTCGAGAGGAATGACGGCGTCAGGCCTCCGGGAATTGCCTGACGCCAGCGAGTCGTGAGTCGTGTCGCCCATTGGGGCCGCGAGTCTACAGTTGGGAATACTCCAATTCCATCAGCTCCTGACACCCAGCCATGTCACCACTCACGAGGCCTTTTTTGAACCAGCGCACGCGCCTGCGCCGACGTCCCGTGCCTAAAGCGGCCGGGGATAACGAATCCTGTCGATTCGCGCATCAGGGTATCGTCACCAATTTGGTTCGCGGCGTTGACGGCCTCGGCAATATCGCCATCTTCTAAGATATCGTAATCGCGGTGGGCGTGATGAGCCCAGACGCCTGCCAAGTAATCGGCCTGCAATTCAAGTCGAACGGAAGCCTCGTTGGCACGGGACCCCTGCTGCTGCTGAACCCGATTGACCGCGTCGCTTATCCCCAACAGATACTGGACGTGATGCCCGACTTCGTGAGCGATCACGTAGGCCTGAGCGAAGTCGCCGGGAGCGTTGTGGCGTTGCCGCAATTGGTCAAAAAACTGTGGGTCGATATAGACTTGCTGATCTCCGGGGCAGTAAAAGGGGCCTACGGCGGCACTCGCGGTGCCGCAGGCGGTGGGAACCTGACCCGAGAAGATCACCAACTTCGGTTCGCGATACGCGCCGTTGACGTTCTCTTGGAACAAACGCGTCCAGACACGCTCGGTATCGCGGAGAACCACGGAGATAAACTCACGCACTTCATCGTCTTCACCTGGGGCCGGTCCAGCGGGCTGCGCGGCCTGCTGCTGAACTGCCTGACCTAAGATACGTGCGATCATCCCGCCATCGGCGCCCATAAACATGGCGATGAGGGCAATAACTAACAGCCCGCAACCGCCGCCGCCAACCGCCATGCGGGGACCCATCCCCCGACGGTCTTCTACATTACTGCTTTGCTCGCGACCACGCCAACGCATGTCACGTCTCCTTTCCCAGTCCCACGTCTGCGATGTTGCCCCGTTCGTTCATGTTACCCCCGCGGTTCCGCCCCAGGGAGGCGTCGCGATAGCAACCAAAGGCTGGCGATGTGACACCATTGAGGTGTAGGCGGTGCCCACCATCGGACTGTTGGCATTGTGGTAGAAGATGAAGAGTTCGACAAGAACCAGCAGGCCGATCTCCGCCAGCCAAGGCGAGAATTCCGCTGGCCTGGATAATCACCCCGGTGCTCGAGCGCCTCATACGTATTTGGGAACAATGACGGCGACCGCAGGGCCTCCTGGCGGATCGCGAAGGGGGCCAGGTGCCAGGCGAGAACCCGCAGCTGCGTCAAGCGATGATTACCCGAGGTGCCGACGTGCGTATTGCCGCGCGTGTTGGAGCGCGGCGGGAAGCTCGTCCGGGGACTTGCCCCCGGCCTGCGCCATATCCGGCTTGCCACCACCTCCACCCCCGACGCGCGGTGCTACGTCCTTGACCCAACTGCCGGCCTGCAGCTTGTTTTGGATCTCGCGACTGACTCCGGCCACCAGCGTCACCTTGGTGTCTCCTTCCACGGTGCCTAGGAGAACGGCACATGGGGAGCAGGCCTGGCGGATGCGGTCGATTAACTGTCGTAGTAAGTTACCGTTGGCCAAAGGTATCTCGGCAACCACGACCTTGATGCCGTCGTAGTCATCGGCCGCGGCCAACAAATCCTCCACGGACGTTGTCCCCTGTTGCTCTCGCTGCTGTAATTGGTTTTGCAGCGACATCTGCTCAACTAACATCGCGCTGATACGTTCAGGAACTTCAAACAACGGCACGTTCAGCAGTCGTGCGGTTTCGCGCAGCGTCTGGCGAATTGCGGTGTCGCCCAAAGGCGTGCCGGTGGCGGGGAACTTCAAACTATTGGGGCTTGCCTTGCCTGAACCGCTTAACGCCTTTTTGAGTTCCCGCAAGTTTTGAGCGAGCTGCGCGCTGCCAAGGCGACCTGTGAAGGGTGAACCTGCAAGTGATCGGCCGCCGCCTGCAGCGAGCTGCGGCACTGATCGATGTAGTCTTGAGCCTTAGCGCCGGTCAGGGCGATGATCCGTCGTGTCCCTGCCGAGACGCCTTCTTCGCTGATAATCTCGAAGGTCCCCACTTCACTCGTCGTGCTTAGATGGGTTCCGCCGCAGAGTTCTCGGCTGAACGTACCCATCGAGACCATGCGGACAGGGTCGGGGTATTTTTCGCCGAAGAGCATCATCGCGCCGGCCGCTCGTGCCTGTTCCAAGGGGACAATTTCCCATTTCACCGGATCGTCGGATGCCACGCGAGCGCGGACCTTTTGCGTGATTTCGTCGATCTGTGCTGAACTGACCGGTTCGAGGTTGGAAAAATCGAACCGCAACCAGTCGTCGGTGACCTTGGAACCTTGCTGTTGAGCATGTTGGCCGAGTGTCTTCTGCAGTGCATGATGGAGGATATGAGTGGCCGAGTGAGCGCGACGGATGGCAGTGCGACGCTGGACATTGACACAGGCGTTCACTGACATCCCAACTGCCATGTGCCCCGTCAAGTGGCTGCAATGGTGCAGAATCAGGTCCCCGTCTTTCTGCGTGTCGTCAACACGCAATTGACCACTCTCCCCGCGAATCTCACCACTATCGCCGACTTGCCCGCCGGACTCACCGTAAAACGGTGTTTGATCCAACACCAGGATTGCCGTTTCACCCGGAGGCAATGTGTCTAACGCGTCGAGCAACTGGTTGTTCAGTACGATGCCCTTGATTTCAGCAGAGCATTCGGTCGTCTCGTAACCTAGGAATCTTGTCTCTTTGACCGACTTCTTCAGCGCGTCGATGGGACCGGCGCTGCCCATCACCGTGTGCACAACTTTACCCGAAGCTTCACCATGCGCCGCCATGGCCGCTCGATAGCCGTTCCAATCGAAGGTAAAGCCGTGCTCGGCGGCAATCGACTCAAATAACTCGGCCGGAACGCCGTACGTCTGATACAGTTCAGCGGCCTCGGATCCGTCCACAATCGTTCGATCCTGCCGCTGTAGATTCTCGAAAAGCCGCTCAATCCTCTGCAGGCCGTCGTCAATGGTGGCAAAGAACGTCTTTTCCTCCTGCTCAATGACGCCCGCAACACGCTCCGCGGTCTCTTGTAGCTCCGGATAGGGCTGCTGCATCATCTCGGCCACGACCGGAACGAGCTTGTAGAGAAACGGTTCTCGACGGCCAATTTGATGACCATCCAGGACTGCGCGGCGGAGCAGTCGACGGATGACATACTTCTCCTTGTTCGGCCCCGGATAGACGTTCTCGTGGATCGCAAAGGTGCAAGCTCGGACGTGGTCGGTAATCCGCCGCAATCGGCGACCGTTATCATCGCGCGCGTCGTACTTGATCCCGCAGACCTCGGCGGCTGCCTTCACAATGGGTAGCAGGATATCGATATGGAAATTGGTGGTCTGGCCTTGCAGCACGGAGGCCGTTCGTTCCAAACCCATGCCCGTGTCGATGTTTTTGCTTGGTAAAGGACGCAAGTTGTCGGGCGGCTCGCCAACTCGGTTAAACTGCGTGAAGACCAGGTTCCAGATCTCAACGGATGTGCCGGAATCGTCGTGGTAGAAGATTTCACTACAAGGTCCGCAGACACCGTCAGGGCCCTGGCTTGGGGCACTAGCCGGCCAAAAGTTATCCCCTTCTCCCATTCGTTCGACGCGGTTGCTTGGCAAGCCAACGTCTTCCAACCAGATTTTCGCGGCCTCGTTGTCATCCAGATAGACAGTGGCGCTGAGGCGCTGGGGATCGATGCCTAGCCACTTCTTGGCGGTCAAAAACTCCCAAGCCCAGTTAATGGCATCACGCTTGAAATAGTCGCCAAAGCTAAAATTCCCCAACATCTCGAAGAATGTGTGGTGATAGGCGGTGCGGCCGACGTTGTCGATATCGCCCGTGCGAAGGCACTTTTGGCAAGTCGTAGCGCGCGTGAACTCCAATTTTACCTTGCCCAAGAAGTGCGGCTTGAATTGATTCATGCCGGCCGGCGTGAAGAGGACCGACGGGTCCCAGGTGGGAACGAGGACGTCGCTGTGGCAGCGTGTGTGGCCTTTAGATTCGAAAAAGCTCAAGTACTTTTCGCGTAGTTCGTCGGTTTTCATGGGCAGTGCTTGGCAACGCGCGAGGTTGCGGACCAAATTGGCGGCAGATTGGAATCGAGGGGGTATTTCGCCAAATGATAGCCGTTCACCCCAGGGCGTACTAGGTCTGTGCGCTGGTCGGCTTCCGTCTCCGGCACGCCGTCGGCAAAGACGCTCAAATTATACGCCGGCACGTCAACCGTCGGGCTGACATGTCGCCCATCCGGTCTGCGGCGTTTCGCCCCGAGCGCGTTCCCCGGGGAGGTGATTCCGCGCCGTCCATTTGGCCACCTCCTCCCGCCGGGAGCCAGGGGCCGTGCGCCAATCACCCCTTTTCTTTCCGTGTGGGGCGAGAGGTCGTCGCGGTGAGCGGCGGTCCGGAACTGAGGTTGCGAGGCGTACACCACGGCGTTGTCGGGAGGCAGCGCGCGTGGTGCGTGGCCATGGGGGTAGGAAAGGGGCCTGGGACGCGTCAACGGGCTCGCCTAGGATGCGTCGCTGTGACTGTCGCTGTCACTTTTGGTGTTGGTGGCTGCGGGACCGAGACCTTGAGCCACGAGGACTTTCTGCTTGATCTCCTCGGTGATTTCGGGGTTTTCGAGCAAAAACACGCGGGCCTTTTCTTTTCCTTGACCGAGTTGGACGTCGCCGTACCGAAACCACGCCCCACTCCGAACCACCACTTTCTTTTCCACCGCCAAGTCCAGTACGTCCCCTTCGTAGCTGATGCCGTTGCTATGCATCATGTCGAATTCGGCGACGCGAAACGGGGGAGCTACCTTGTTCTTGACGACCTTCGCGCGGACTCGCTGGCCGACCGCTACTTCCCCGTCTTTGAGCATCCCGATCTTGCGGACATCAATACGACAGGAGCTGTAAAACTTCAACGCACGCCCTCCCGGCGTCGTCTCGGGGCTGCCAAACATCACCCCAATCTTCTCGCGAATCTGATTAATGAAGATCACCGACGTTTTGGCCTTGGCGATCGCTCCCGTCAATTTCCGCATCGATTGACTCATCAGCCTTGCCTGCAGACCGACGTGCGTATCCCCAATATCTCCTTCGAGTTCTTGTCGGGGGATCAATGCGGCCACCGAATCAATCACAATCACGTCGACCGCGTTCGACTTGATGAGCATCTCGGTGATGTGCATCGCCTCCTCGCCACTGGTCGGCTGGCTGACCAACAAGGTCTCCAATTCGACTCCCAACTTCTTGGCCCAACTGGGATCCAAGGCGTGTTCGGCATCGATAAAGGCGGCAATGCCCCCCAATCGCTGCGATTCTGCGATCACATGTAAGGCCAATGTCGTCTTCCCACTGGACTCGGGACCAAACACTTCGATGATGCGACCACGAGGAATTCCCTGGCCCCCTAAGGCAAGGTCCAGGGACAGGCTGCCGGTGGGAATCCCCTGAATGGCCCCTTGTTTGTCCGTACCGAGGGGCATGAATCTGCGCCTCGCCGAACTGCCGTTCGATTTGCTGGAGGGTTGTCTTGAGGACGGTGTTCTGTTCCAGGACCGATTTCACGGCCGCTTTGACCTGCTTGGCCGGCAAGGAACCACCCGTCTGCTTAACTTCGTTGGCAGCTTTGGTTCCGGCAGCTTGGTGCTGGGCACCCTTCTTCTGGCCTTCGTCTGTAGACGCCCCGTTGCCACGGGGCCCCACATCGTCACTCGAACCTGCCTTGCCGCCTGCATTCCCTTTGCCGCTGGCACCCGCCTTGCCGCCACCGGACGTCGTCCCTGTCGAATTTTTTTTGGCCATGCCCCGCTCCGTGTCTGTTCGCGCTGCCGAGGTTTCTGATGCCAGCCGCGATGCGCTCCGTTTTTGTTTTTCTGCTGTGATCATCCGCGTAATCTCCCGCTTTTATCTTCCAGGTTCGTCGGCTTTGCAAGCCGTCCGGCGACCGCCCAGCTGGCAGCAGTACTGAACATATGAACATCATGACGGGGTTCGTCCCCCAAGACAAGGGCAATTGAGACTGGAGCCTTGTCAACTTGGGCGGATGTACTGCAATGTCGTCGGTGTTCCTATTCTTCGCCGGTGGGCGGACACGTCTGGTCGCAGACAGTGAAAAAAACGAGTCCTCAGCACCGCGACGCTGGAAAATCCACAGATCGATCTCAAGGACTCAGCCGCCGCCGACGGGCATCCGGCCCATGGCGGTATAGACCGGGCCCTCAGGTTTGAGCTCACTGGCGTAAATCACGCACTCCTCAATCCTTACTGGTCCCAATTCCGTACTCGTGTACGTCGTCAGCTCGTCAATCAGGCGCCGACACGCGCCGGTGACGAATATCAACACGGCCGATCGTTACATGCGGACAGAATTTCCGGTGTTTGCGCGGGAATCCAAGGTTTGCGAGCGCCTCTTCCACTCGGCCCTGTAGGGTGGTCAGCTGTGCGGCAGGATCTTCCAGGCCCAGCCAGATCGTGCGCGGACGTTGCAGGCTGGGAAAGGCACTTACCCCTCGGCAGAACGCGTGAAACGGCTTTAGGTCGCATACCGCACTGCCCACGGCCTGACAGACGCTGTAGATATCTTTGTCCTCGACATCTCCCAAGAACTTTAGCGTCAGATGCAGGTCATTGGAATCGACCCAGCGAACGGCCGTGGTCGTTCCTCCGAGTGTCTGAATCAATTCTCGTGCTCGGCGCCGCACTGCAGCCTCGATGTCGACGGCGACAAACGTGCGGATGCGCGACATCAGATCTCCCCCAAACCTGGCCCATCATGCTACGCCAAGGCGGGCCGCTGTCCTTGCTCGCCACCGTCGGCCCCAACCCAATCCCTGAAAATCCTCTTGGCATCACCTGCCGTCACCCCAAGATTTCACTGATCTGCTCGTGCACGGCATGCGGCAAACGCCGCCATGGTGGGTGACGACACGAGACGCTAGGTAATTACCCCAGCGGGCGGCTTGGGCCGAGGAATAACCGTGGGTCAGTCCGAACAGCACTCCGCCGGCAAACGCATCGCCGGCGCCTACCGTATCGATCGCATTGACCCGAAATCCTGGGATTCGCTCCAATTCACCATCCTGGACCACCAGACAGCCCGCGGCACTGTCCGTGACAAACGCCAACTCCACCAATTCGCCGATCATCCGCGCGGCGGCCTCCAAATCGTCCGTGTGGGTGAAGTGACGGACTTCCTCGGCATTGCAAAACACCACATCGCAATATTCGCGCGTAATGCGTCGAAAATCATCCCCAAATCTTTCCATCAAAAACGGATCGGAAAAAGTGAGCGAGACTTTGACGCCATGACGTTTGGCCTGTTGCATCACCTCCAAACTCGCTGCCCGCGGCGCGGGGGGATCCCACAAATAACCTTCGATGTACGCGTAACGGCAACGTTTCAGCCGGTCGAGGTCGACGTCGTGCGGCGCGAGTTGGGTTGAGACGCCCAAGTGCGTGCACATTGTACGCTCTGCATCCGGCGTGGTGAGAACCAGGCAAGAACCGGTGGGTGGTCCGGTTTCCGGCGCAGGATGGACGTCAAAATGCACGCCGGCCTCCAATAGGTCCTGCCGGTAAAACTCTCCGTTGGGATCTCGCGCCACCTTGCCCGTATAAAACCCGCTGCCGCCACCTGCGCCACCCCGATAATCGTGTTGGCCGCCGAGCCTCCCGACTGCATCTCCAGAGATCGGTGTTCCAAGTCCTGTAGCAACGCCCCCTGCTTTTCCGCGTCGACGAGCGTCATGGAACCCTTCGAGAGGGCGTGTTCGCGCACAAAATCGTCGTCAACCATCGCCAAAATATCGACCATGGCGTTGCCGACACCAAACACGTCGATCTTTTCATCCATTGCTTGCGGCTCCCCTACCTGCCTTGCGGTCGTCTGGTCAACATACGCCCCGCATTATCTGTCATCACGGTGGAGTTGCAAATACGCAAAACGGCCCGTCGATGTGAGGCACCGACGGGCCGTGAAGTGCGTTTTCTTAGTTAAAACTTCGATCGGCGATGGCGCCCAGCAAAGGACGGCCACCACCTCAAACAAACTGCGGCTGTGACGCGGCTCCTAGCGGCGGCGGCGCGTCACCAGCAGTAGCAACGCGCTCGACAGGAGAAGCAGGCTGCCGGGTTCTGGTACCGCGCTGACCGCGGCCTTGGGACCGACTTCGTAACCGCCATCGGCCAAAGCCGTAACCAGGTCGGATGTATTCGTGCGACCATCACCGTTGAAGTCACCCGTGGACCAAACCGAATCCACGTCAGCTTCATACGTTCCGGACGAAAGAACTGCCACTAGGTCGCCCGAATTGAACTCGCCGTCCAAGTTGGCGTCGCCAACCCAACTATTGAACAGATCGCTAATCCAGACTTTCACGTCTGCTTCATTGACTAGGCTATCCCCATTCAGGTCATGGCTCGCGGGGTTCGTCCCGAGGGCCGACTGCTGAGTCAGGTCGTCGATGTCCTGGGCGTCAAGCACTCCGTCGTTGTTGAAATCGCCCTGCATCCCGCCACCGGGAATGAACAGCGTCGGAGCACCATTGATTGTGACCCAGAATGTCGTTCCGTCGTTGCCGTCCGCGATCAAATCGACGGTGGTGGGATCGGCCGGATCGTAGACCCCTGACCCGTCTGGATCGATCACGAAATCCAAGATGCTGCCTGCCGACAGCGTCACGGGAACATCAATATCGATCGTGTCGCCGTTGGTCACGGCTGACCAGATCTCTTCGCCATCCAACAGGATACGGCCGACGGTTCCATCGCCGCTTGCGCTGCCGTTATTGACGAGGCCGTTGATGACAAAATCCCCGTCTTCGTCGCTAACCCAGCGGCGGATCGCCCAGTGGACCGACAGGTCGCCCTGAGCGTTGGCAGCGGGATGTCCACCGGTCGCCGTTACCTCCGTCCAGGGGCCGTTGGCGGTGTTCACCAACAGGTCCCATTTCGTGCCGTCCCAATGGTTCTCGCTGTCCATCCAGCTGTCGAACGACTCGTCATCCCACGTGATGCCGCTGCCGTCGTTCAAGAAGGGAATGAACTCGGAAGCTTCGTAAACGCCGTCTCCGTCCTCGGCGTCAGCTCGCTCGTCATAATAGCCATAAAACCAGCCATCCTGGCCTTGTTCGCCCGAGAACTCATTCTGTGAGTCAGCGACTTTCGGCCCTGGATTGTAAAGGGGGCCATCCGGCAGCTCGGTGCGGAACGTCAAACGATTACGCGAACCGTCCGAGCCGTCGGCACCATTGGGTGTCAAAGCCAAATCGATCACGTCACCCGGATTGGCGTTGATGTAGAACTCACGCGTCACACCGGTGCCGTCGGTACCGCTAATCGTCGCGGTGTCGATGGCCTGGCCATTGACCATCAAGATCCCCGTCACTCCGGTGCCGCCGTTGACGTTCGTCTTGGCCATTTCCCAGGTCAACTGCATGGGAGTCGTTTTCGTGAGGTCGTCTGCGACAAAGCGGCGGATCGTCCAGTGCTCGTCATTGGGAAAACTGTTGGTTCCGTTAGGATGCGTGTTCTGCTGCCCTAATTCGGTCCACGGCCCCGGAGCTCCCGCGGAATCCAGATCCCATTTCTGGCCATCCCAGTGGTTCCCGTCGACTTCTACGGGACCACCTGCCGGACCGGCATCATTGGTGAACGGAGTGAAATCTGCTGTTTGGTACACGCCATCGGCATCCTGCGTCAGGTTGTAGTAGCCGTTGTACCAGTTGTTTTCGCCTTGTGTGCCCGTAAAGGACCAGTCGTCCGACGAGTCAGCAAATTTACTGGGCGTGGGGGGAACGATTGGGTCATCGGAAACGGTCAGTTGATACAGCGAACCGTCACAGGGATCGCTGCGATCGCCATCGATGCCGACCGGAGTTAGGGCCAGGTCAAACACGTCGCCGACCGCAATCGAGCGCAGGATCGAGCTTCGGACCCCGTCTTCGATCGCAGTTGAAAGCGAATCGAGCAATTCGCCGTTTTGATACAAGTTGACCGTGGTGCCCGTACCGCAGCCGACGTTTTTCGCGGCCAAATAGGGAGTCACATAAGCGTTGCCAGCGTAATCCGAGACCCAGCGTCGGATCGCCCAGTGCTCCGCGATTTCCGGTTCATCGACCGAAATCGCGGCAGCGCCGTTTTCGCCGTTGGGATGGCCGCCATCCTGACTGATGCGCGTCCAAGGGCCCGTCTCAGCCCCTGCCGTGGCCGCTGTGTCTCGGTACATAATCCATTGAGTGCCATTCCATTGGTTCAGATTGTCGTAGTCGACGAAGTCAGACCCGTCGTTCAGAAATGGTTGAAACTCGTCGACCGAATACGTTTGGTCATCGTCGTTGGTGTAGTTGTAGTAGCCGTTGTACCAACCGTTCTCGCCCTGAGTCCCATCGACTGACCAACCATCGTAGGAATCGGCGATCGTAGCCGCGCCCACTGGTGCCGACATCAGCACGCAACCAAACATGAGTTGCAACAGCAGAATTCGATGTAACAAACAACGCATTGAATACTTCCCCCTCCAAATGCCTAGAAGCCCGTTGTTTCCCTCCCCCCGCAGGCGGAAAAATAGCCGCTCGCTATGATAATCATTCAAATCGCCCTGTACACACAATTCTTTCGAAATCCCATGGTCGCCAGCGAGTGACTCGTATTTATCACACGGTCCAGCGGCCGGTTGTTGTTCATGTTTGAACGTCAGATTTGCGAGTATTCGGTGGGTTCGAGAAATCGGTTAATGATTTTAGATACCGTGTCCTGGTACTGTTCGCGGTCCCGCAACGCGTGCCAGTCAGGATGATCTCGAAAGGCATCCCAGGCGCGGTCGTGCTCGTCCATGTCTTTGTAGGCCAGCATGTAAGTCAGCTTGGGGAGGTTGGTTCCCACAAGTGTTTCCCCGAAGAAGACGCCGTCGAGTCCCACCTTACGGAAGATGTCCAATTCGGCTTCGTTGAACATTTCGATTTTTTGTTTCGCCTTTAGTTCACTGTGGCTTTCGTAGGTCCGCAATTCGAAAATCCCTGGACCGCTGCGCGGCGTCTTGACACGAGGATAGCCGCGAAAGGCCCACATCAATTGACTGTCGATCCGCTCGTACGCTGGAGTTGCTTTGTCAGTCGACAGGTAATCGGTCGCGGCGCCGAGGAATGTCTGATCGGCAGCCAATGCTTCGTCGACATCGAGCCGCTGGCCGAACGAGTCGAAGGGTGCAAGCAGGTAGATGGATTTGGACGCATCGTCGCCCATCTCGGTAAACACTCCGACCGGGCCGACTTCGAGTCGCTGCAGGGCCGGCACGAGGGCCGTTCGCAAGAACGTGGAAACCATTTCGTGTTGGGTATCGTTGTTGATCCGGTATTGTCGCCAATCCAATAGTTGGCGATCGGAAACATCATCGGCTGCGGAACCGCGGCGCGGGGTCACCAACGGTAAGCAGGAGGCAGCCAGTGTCGATTGCAGGAATGTGCGGCGTTTCATGTGTGCAGACCTCGACTGGTGTTAGTGAGCGAAAGGACGAACCACGAGTCGTCAGAAGACAACCGCCAATGCGACGGTGGCCTATACGATAGCGACCCGGTAAGGTGATCGCAAATTGGTGGCGACGACGTGCGTCCGCTGGTTTGAGGCGACCAAGGTAGGACGCTAGGCCGTTTCTAACGCGCTGGAGGCATGCGTTAGGAAGGCCCGCCATGTGGCGTATTTGGGGTTGTTCAATTTTAACGCCAGCAGCGGGCTTTGTGTCGGCTTGGATGGCGGTCGCAGCAGATTCATGCGGGCCTCTTGTGGCGTCCGACCTCCCTTCCGGGTATTACAGCGCACGCAGCAACATACGACGTTTTCCCAGGATGTATCGCCGCCGCGGCTGCGGAATCACATGATCAAGACTCAGTTGCTGGCTGGGTGGTGCGTTACCGCAATACTGGCAGCGATGGCCATCGCGCGCGAAGAGATTCCGCCGATTGAATCGCAGACTGGTACGGGGCACACGATCATAACGAAGTAATCGAATGACACGCGGGACTTGGATTTCGAATGCGACGCTACGGACCCAATCGTCATGGGGTTGCTTTTCTTCAGCTCGTAGCTCGCTAATTTCGAGCCATGCCGTGAAGTCGTAATTGGCGTACTGTCCGTCCTCGACGTCGAGCACTTCCGCCATTTCGCGGTAGAGCAGTGCGAAGGCACGGCGGACGTTGATCACATGAACGGCAAGGTAGTAGCGGTTCAGAACGAGGACACTGGCGCCCAGAGCGTAAGCCAAGGAAGTCTCGGTTCTCAAGTCCGCTACCCTTGATCAAAGCAGTCTCATCACACTAGCGACACCAACCGGCAGGGAATTGTCCGGGACCGCGAACTTGTGGCTGCGATCCATTTACCCGGCTTCGGATTCCCATCCACCGAACGGTTGCCATGGTCAAGCCTCTGGGAGAATTGTAGCGAAAAAGCCCCCTTGGGAAAACTTGATGTTTCGGCATGACTGGGGGGAGGTCGATGTTTTGACGAAACCGACGACGTCTCAACGCCCTAACGTTGCTGGACTTCGACTTGCCAGGCCTCACTAGATGAGATTACGATGAAAGGATACGGCTGGCAGCGGTAACCGGAGACCTTGACCGACGTGGAACAAAGTGATTTGTTCCTCGGCAACAGGATGTAGAGGGGTCACGGCGGCAGGGCGTTTAAAATGGTGACAGGCGGCGCCTGTCTGCAAACAGGGGCCGCACGCATGTCCCCTTACGCCTACAGCCGGATGGGAGCCGCTGCATGCCATCCCTCGAGTCCTCTGGTCCCAGAAGGAAGGGCATTCATGATTCACTACTCATGTGACCGGTGCGGTCGGCCGATTGATCCCCAGAATGAACTCCGCTACGTCGTCCGCATTGAGATTGAGGCCGTGATGGAGCCAATTGATGGTGAAGTGGTTGAGGATGAGGATCGGGACCACTTATTGGAACTTCACGAGATCATCGAGCGGAGCGAGGCCGCGGCCGATCCTCTGATCGGTGACGACGTCTATCAGCGTCAGCGTTTCGACCTGTGCTGTGAATGTCATCGGAAGTTCGTGCGGACTCCCGTCGGCAAAGACAGCGCAAAGCAGCTCGACTTCAGCAACAATTGACGTTTCGCTCCGCAAACGTTCGGCAGTTTTCCGCTCCTTTTCCTTCCGTGTGAACCACGAGGATTGGGGGCGTTGGCGACCGGCCGATTAGGCCACCGCGGTTGATTGATGTGCCGGGAGTCCCTGAAGCAGAAGGTATTGAAGTGCGCGCCTCCTTGGTTTTACTGCCCGGTGACGGCATCGGACCGGAAATAGTCACTCAGGCCCAGCGAGTCTTGCAGGCCGTGGCGGACCGATTTGAACATCAGTTCGAGTTCTCGTCCCATTTGATCGGAGGATGTGCCATCGATCAGACGGGCGTCCCATTACCGCCGGAAACGGTGGCGGCATGCCGCGCATCCGATGCGGTGTTGTTAGGTGCCGTAGGCGGGCCCAAATGGGACGACCCCCGGGCGGCCACGCGTCCCGAGGTCGGATTGTTGCAGATTCGTAAACAGCTTGGTTTGTTCGCCAATCTCCGTCCGATCCAGCCCCATGCGCAACTGATCGACGCGTCACCCCTCAAACGTCACATCATCGAAGGCGTGGACATCCTTTTTGTGCGGGAATTGACCGGTGGTATCTACTTCGGCGAATCCGGCCGACGGCAGGTGGACGGCGAAGAGCAGGCGTACAACGAAATGGTCTATAGTGTGGGCGAGGTAGAACGTGTGGTGAGGTTGGCCGCGGAAACCGCTCGTCAACGTCGCGCCAAGGTCACCTCGGTGGACAAGGCAAACGTATTGGAAGTGTCGCGATTGTGGCGCGAGGTGGCGGCACGCGTCATGCAACAGGAGTTTCCGGATGTTGGGTACGACGTCGTCCTGGTCGATGCGATGGCCATGCATCTGATTTCGCGCCCGGCGGATTTTGATGTCGTCGTTACAGGAAACATGTTCGGGGATATCCTCACGGATGAGGCGAGCATGTTGCCCGGTTCGCTCGGTATGCTACCGTCGGCCTCACTTGGGAGTTCGGGGCCGGGGTTGTACGAACCGATCCATGGCTCGGCACCCGATTTGGCGGGCAAAGACACTGCGAATCCCCTGGCAACGATTCTGGCTTCCGCGATGCTGTTACGGCATTCGCTGGGGTTGTCGCCAGAAGCTGCCGCCGTCGAGGCGGCCGTGACGCGGGTACTGGATACGGGCGCGCGTACCGCGGATATTGCCGCCGGCGGTTACGCGATCGGTACGGCCGCCATGGGGGACTGCGTCGTGGCGGCGGTAAGTGAAGCGTCCTAGGTGGTAATTGTGTGAGTCGTCCTCGCGGCGGGCCACGGGAGGATGGATTTTTGGCCCCTAAGAATTCAATTGACGCGTGGAGAAATGGCACGCCGCCCGTGCGGCGAATCAAGTTTGCTACTCAATGGGCGGCGTGCCAAAGTTGTCAATGTCAGCTGTTGCGGCACCGTGCTCCGCCGCGGTCCATCGACGTTTTGTGTTTATTGATTGAGCTCCGCTAGTTGCCAGCGGGCGTCCGTGAAGGCGCTGACCTGCGCGGCGTAGGTCCTGAGGCAATCGAGTCTGAAAGGAAAAGTCGCGACGGCTGGGCGGACTCGTAAGCACCGTCGTCAGCCAGAGCTCAGGTACCCGCGACTTCTCGTCGCGAAACAGTGCCGTCAGTTTGTCACTGAGCGAGGCGCCGTGCGCTTGATGCGAGTCGAGTTGCCATTGTTGGGCGAGTTGTCGCAGCGCGTATTCGCGTTGTGCCAATTGCAGCGAAGCCTGCCTCGCTACGTCGTCGCCTTCAAGGTACAGCGGCACCAAGAAGTCGGTCGATCCGCAGATTGGGCTCTGCTGATCCGAGGTTGCTTCCGCATACGCGACGCAGCGCAAGTAAACGTAGTCGCCTCGCCAACCGGATGGCACACGGAAAAGAACACGCAACGGACGGCTGCCGTCCAGTGTGGTCTGTGGCGTGGCTTTGAACTTGAAATAGACCGCGGCGCCTCGGGAAACGGTACCGCTGGCCGCCAGCAATTGCATGGGTGGCAAGGTTTGAAAACGGATGGTTTCGTTGGCTTTTACGGCACGCGAGGTATTGCCCTGGGCATTCAGGAACTCCGCGGGCGAGACGGTGGCGCTGAGCCCCACGTTGTTCGATTCTTCCTGCTGACGACTGCGTTCGATCTGGCCAACATACAGCGACGTCAGTTCGGTTTTCGCGAAATCGACCACGCGGAGCGTGCCTGCTGGGCTTTCCACTACGAACAACAATTGTCGCACTTCGGCTTCTTGTCCAAAACGTAAAAGTGTCGAGACGTCAAATATGGCTTCCACCGCCTGCTCGTGATCGTTCACCGCCACTTCGCACGAATTCACCGGTCGACAGGTCACCATCTGGGGCACATCAAAATGGACGCAGCTAGAGCCTGCGGCCCAGGCCGTGCTGGTGAACATCAAGCTCGTGAACATCACGGGAAGATATCCCCAAAGACATGCGGCGAGACTTAGGGAACGCCCTGTGTTGCAATGACGTGGGAAATGCATGCGTCAACCTCCTTGATCAATCCAAGACGATTGAGGACGTGCAAAGTCGCGGGCCTACGGGTAACCACTCGGTATCCAAGGTTCACGACTCGGCTTGCGAATTCCCTCACGCAATCAGTTACGGGTCACTGGTCAGCTGCCATCCATCGGCGACCGCACGTCGACTCCTGATGATGCAATCGTAGACATGGCCCCACGATGGTCAAGCGCTAACGCCCGATGTGCCAACGCCATCGCGGGCGGGCCCGCGTGTTGATTATGCCAATTCGGCAAAAGAGTGAATTTGATTGTGCGTGTGATCCGGGTCAATTGCCGCATTGCCCGGCCGCCGTACCAAGCAAGTTTGCAGTCCGGCCAAGCGGGCAGCATCCAATTCTGCGAGGACATCACTTAGAAAAACGACTTCGCCGGGCGCCAGCCCGAAGTCGTGCGCAATCTTCGCGTAGCTAGCTGCGTCCCGCTTACTACCAAGGGTCGTGTCGTAATGTCCACGGAACCGACCGAGCAGATTCCCTGCGGTGGTATGCCCAAAGAACAGCCTTTGTGCATGGACACTTCCCGAAGAATAAATGCGTAGATCATGACCGGCCTGCTGCCACCGTGTCAGACTCGGCGGGACATCGTCGAAGACGTGTGCCTGCAACTCTTCGCTGGCAAAGCCTTGTTCCCAAATCAAACCTTGCAGTTGTTTCAGTCCAGGCGATTTGACATCGTCGTCCATTAGGCCCAAGACGTGACGGGCGACCTGGTCGACGGCACGGGAAGGGGGACATTCGTGGCACCATTGCCTCACCGACGCGAAGCCGGCATCGTGGGCCATCTGGTGGCAAGCCGCTTGGACGTCGGCCCGTGCCCATTGATCGCGAAGGAAGCGGTGCAACTCACGGCGCACAAAGGGAAACATCTGATCGTAGACAAACGAAATGGATGAAGTCGTCCCTTCGATGTCCAACAGAATACCCCGAGGCAGCTGTGACCCGCCGTCGTTGGTGGTCCCCGGATCGCTCGGTTCACTCACAGCTTTACCACCGAATCGCCGCGATCGTCTTGGTCGCCCGAGTCGTGCGGCAGGTAATTGGGGCCCCAGCACACGGGAGTATAGTCTGCGTCCACGCCATCGGTGACGTAGTGAGGCGCCCATCCGGCGGGGTCCAGAAACAGACGGATACAGCGGATCGTGTGGTCATGGCACAGGTCGAACCAGTGTCGCGTGCCGGCCGGCACATTGATCAGATCTCCGCTCTCCACCTGCACCGCGAAGACGGGCCCCTGGTCAGGATGAATGTGAAAGATACCGCCTCCCTTGACGGTAAACCGCACTTCGTCTTCGGTGTGCGTGTGTTCCTTGCTGAATTTTGCCAGCATGGCATCCAGGCCAGGCGTATCGGGCGTCACGTTGATCACGTCGGCCGTCACATAGCCGCCGAAGTCCTTTAGGCGATCGATTTCCGGCGCATAGGCGTCCAGAATAGCCTCATTGCTCGCGTCCGCACCGATGCGTCCAGCGACATCCCAGTGTTCGTACCAGATGCCGAAAGGCTTTAGAAATCGACGGATTTCTTCGACGTCTTCCAGACGACGGTTTTCGTCGGGGATTGTGATGCGAGCCATCGTTCTCGTACTCCATAAAATCTAGGGAAGTTGAATTGTCGCGCTACGCAGCGGTTGACGACCGAGCCCTGGTCGCCCTCCCTACCTTGGATCATTGCCGTCGGCAGCTGCGGCTGCTGTGGGGCCCTGAATCATCAATTTTCGCCCGACGCATTCGAAGAGAAACTCGAAGATTTCGACATGTCGTCGAGCTGCAAACAAGTCGCGTCCCCACGTGTACAGACCATGCTGCCTCAGCAGAAAGCCGTGGACCTGTCCCGGAGTGTGCGCTTGCAGACGCAGACGCACGTCGTTCGTCAGCGAGGGAATGTCTTGGGAGTTGTCAATAATATGCACCCAGGCGCGATGTTGATGCGTAGTTATCCCTTCCAGGCCTTTCAGCATTTCATAGTCTTCGATTACCAATCCGCCTTGGTTGGAGAATAAGTCGGAGAGGATGGTCGCCCACACCGAGTGCGTATGCAGAACCGCTCCCACCTCGTCGTCTTCGGCGAGCAAGCAGTGCAGTAACGTCTCCGCAGACGACTTGGGTTGGTCTTCGCCAACCGGTTGCCCGTGCCCGTCCACAAGGACAAAATCGTGCGACTGCAAATTGCCTTTATCCATGCCACTAGCGGTAATGACTAATCGCAGGGGGCGTCGCGACTGAACAACGCTGTAGTTGCTACTCGTTCCCACCGACCAGCCGCGGGCGTGAAACATGCGACCAATTTCGCGCAATTCGTCAACTTCCGCCCGGCAATTGGCAAGTGGTGCGGGCAAGGCGGCTGAAGATGGCGTCGAGACTCCGGGTACAATCAACGGATTCATGCACTCTCCTTGTCGAGGTGACGCCCCAACGCCCCAACGCCCCAACCCCCAACGCCGCAAGCAAACTCGATTGGTGACCCGCGGCGCAGGCGGCGTTTCGGCTGGGGGAAAGACGCCGCCACAGACGCCCCCGAGCCAAGGCCGCATCTGGCTAAACTCGCGTAAACGGGCCTTTCAATGTAACAAAACCGCAGGATCAGACAACGACCGTCGGTCCCGACGTCGGTCGGCTGTCCACGTCTACGGCGCCGCGGGCGATGTGACGGGCGCCCGGTCTCCGCGATTCCGTTAGCTATGCATTCGAGGCATGGGATCTCCCTCCAAAATGATCACTGCCTCACTGGCCGCCAGTTCCTGCAACCGCTGGTTAACCGTCGCCTCGTCGGCGTAATCTTTGGCCAATCGGACGTAGGTCGAATGATGACGCGCCTCGGATTCGAACAGGCTATCGTAAAACGCTGCGAGCTGTTGGTCCTTGACATGCTTGCGTAGCAGGTCGAAACGTTCGCATGAGCGGGCTTCGATCAGACCGGCGATCAGCAGCCGGTCAACGGCCCGCTGGGGCTCTAGCTTTCGTACCAGATCGTTTAGGCATCGACCGTAGCGACTGGGCGTCAAACGGCGGAACTTGATACCGCGATTCTGCAATAAGTCCAGTACCTGTTGGAAGTGGTCCAGCTCTTCACTGACAATTTCCGCCATTTGACGGCACAATGTCTGATTCTCGACGTAGGCAAAGATCAGATTCATCGCGGTACCCGCCGCCTTTTTCTCGCAGTGGGCGTGGTCAATCAGGATCTCTTCCAGGCCGAAATCTAGCTGCTCCAGCCAGCGCGTCGACGTTTCTGATTGCAGGCTCAACATGATGAAATCCGAAGAACGGCGGCCGCGGTCAGCTCGTCGCGTTTCCACGCGTTCTGCGAGCGTGGAAACCGTATTTCCCACCGTTATCAACTTCGCAACGGATCGGGCACCAAACGAGCTATGTTAGGGCAGCGATCGCTCGAAGACAATTCGGGAAACACATGCCGTGCGGTGGATTTCACAGGAGGCCAGTGGCCCCTCTTCTCGAACCCAGGGCGAGCCAGCTACGATGGCGAACTTCCGGACAGTGCAGCACCGTCTGCGTTCCACCCTTACTCGAACTAACGCTTAATTCCATCTTCCCCCGGCATGATCGTCCTGGTTGCTGACTCGCTGACCAAACACTTTGGGCCTGATCCGATTCTGGATGGGGTCTCGTTCGACGTTCGCGCCGGACAGCGGATTGGTTTGGTGGGACCTAATGGCACCGGCAAAACGACACTCCTGAATATTCTTTGCGGTCACGTCGAAATCGACGGCGGGCACGTACAGTGGGCGCCCCACGTGAACGTCGGCTATGTCCGCCAACAGACTGAGTTTGTGGTCGGCCGGACCGTTTGGGAAGAGGCGCAGGAGGCCCTGGCCGATCAATTGGATTTGTCGCGACAATCTGAACGCCTTGCGAGGATGATTGCCGAGACTCGCGATGCGGAGGAACGCCACGAGTTGGAAGCCCGCTTCGATATGGTCCAGGAAGAATTGGATCAGCGGGATGCCTACCACCTGGACCATAAGATCGAACGGGTTCTGCAGGGATTAGGGTTCGACGCCAGCACGTTTCGACAGCCCCTTGAGCAACTGAGCGGCGGGCAGCAGAATCGATTGCTGCTGGCGAAGCTGCTCCTGTCGGCACCCGATGTCCTGCTGCTGGACGAACCGTCCAACCACCTGGACATCGAAGGCACGCAGTGGCTGGAAGAGTTCTTGGTGCAAAGCCGTCAAACACTGATCCTCGTCAGTCACGACCGCTATTTCTTGGACCGTGTAACTGACCAGACGTTTGAATTGTTTCGTGGTACCGTCGATGTGTATCGAGGGAATTTCTCCGCGTATCGGCGCCAAAAGAGCGACGCCTCGAATTGCAGCGGCGGACCTACGAAAACCAGCAGGCAGACATCGCCAAGCTAGAGGATTTCGTGCGGCGCCACCATCACGGCCAGAAACACGCACAGGCTGAGGACCGTCGCAAGAAACTCGAACGCATCGAGCGTGTACCACCGCCGCGTGTTATCGAGTCTCCTCCGATGAAGTTTCCAGATGCTGCACGCAGCGGTGACATCGTGCTGCGAGTGGAGAAATCGAGCAAATCGTTCGAGCAGCCACTCTTTCAGGACCTGAGTTTCGATATCTTACGAGGCGAAAGATGGGGGATCCTCGGCAGCAATGGTACAGGCAAAACCACAATGCTGCGGTGCGTTTTGGGCCGAGAATCTCTGGACGGCGGAACGATCACACTGGGCTCCGGTGTAATTGTCGGCTATTTCGATCAAATGCTTACGTCTCTGACCGACGACCTACCCGCCATTGAAGCCGTCCGGCCGGCGGGCAAGGAGTTTAACGAGCAGCAGCGGCGCGAAATGCTTGCGCGTTTTGGCATCCGCGGCGATATGGTGTTTCAGCCGATCAAGCAACTAAGCGGCGGTGAACGCAATCGCGTTGCGCTGGCTCGCCTGGCCGCGAGCGACGTGAACTTTTTGATACTCGACGAACCCACCAACCACCTCGATCTCTGGGCTAGAGATTCGCTGGAACAGGCATTGTGCAACTTCAACGGCACCCTACTTTGCGTCTCGCATGACCGTTTCTTTTTAAATCAGGTGGTTGACCATTTGATTATACTACGGCCCGGACATCATCAGATTGTGAGGGGGAACTTCGAAGCATACCTCCAGGGGAATGTGGCTTCGAAAGCGGTTCAGACAAAGGATTCCGTTGCAACGGATTCGTCGCGAACCAGCCCAGAGTGTCCGTCGACGAACAGCCGTGACGCGAAGAATGCCGGGAGCGGTAAACCGCGACGAAAACGTCGCTTTCCCTACCGTAAAGTAGAAGACTTAGAGTCCGAAATCTTTGCCAAGGAAAGCGAGGTGGAAACCCTGCACGAGCGACTTGGAACTCCCGATGTCTTGCGTGACGGGGATCAGGTCAAAGAGATTCAGCGCCAGATTGAAGCGGTACAGGAAGAACTGAAACCCCTGTACGAACACTGGGAAGAAGCCAACGAATTGAATTGATCAGACGCGAGTCTTGCGGCGCCACATGTGCGACATCCCATGGCCGCCTCCGTGGCACAATCGGCCCGCGACGGCGGAGTTCGCCAGGGATGCGAGTCTCCGCCGTCGGCGCGGGGAAGGTCATCAAGTTAGAAGCCGAAATAGAGCCCAAAGCCTGAGCCACCGTAGGGCCCACCGTACGGCATGGGGTAGGCCGGCGCCGCGTAATATGGTTGGCGACCATAGGCGCCCGATAATATGACCCGTAGGGTCGCGCGTGGTGGTGCCCCCAGCCACCTCGGTAGTAGCCGCGCGGCGGACCGCAGTGGCGGGCTAACTGAATCGTGGGGTTGTGCGAAGGACTCGATACATAATCTGTCTGAATCACAAACGAACCGACGCGGGCGCCAGTTTGAATCGCGTCGGCCCGCGCATCGGTCGTCAGACCCCAAATCATCCCTGCGGCAATAAGCCCAGCAACTAAGTTTCTCATCCCAAATCTCCTCTTCACCAGGGTCAATTCAAGGGGCAGCTGGTCGCGCATTCGCCGTCGCCCCAATCACGACGTTTGCATGACTCTTCTAACCAAGCACACGCGATGCCAATCATTGGAAATTATGCATCTCGGCCGCCGGCCAACGTTTCGTCGTGGGTTTTCGCTTTCTTCCTCCGGCTCGGCGCGATCTTCTTGAGGTAAACGTTGCTCAGTTGTCGCGGTTTGATCCGTCAGAGAGTCGGATTGATAACAGCAGTACGGTGCGTGAACGTCCGGAGGTGGGCCGTCGAAGGAGAAAATTTTGCAATCCCTTGAAGAAGGAAAGCGTGATCGACGTGGCTCCTCTGCGCATCCGCCACCACCGAGTACATGCCACGCTAGCATGAAAAACGCGTGGCGCCGGGTTACCGACTCCACGCGGTGGATGCAATCGATGGGGCAGCTGGTCTACTGACCGCCACCGATATCTCTTCTCACTTCCCTGCCCTTCTTATTCGTCACTCGACGACGACACCCTAATGCACGTCGGCTTGACCTTTTCGCTCTTGGGCAGCTGCACGGTGAGGACGCCGTTGCGGTAATCTGCCTTGATCTTCGTCTCGTCGACGGGGGCGGGCAGCGTGATCACGCGGCGAAATTCGCCATAGCTACGCTCGACACGATGAAACGTCTTGCCTTTCTGCTCTTCTTCCTGTTCGCGTTTGCCAGAAAGGGTCAATTCGTTTTCGTGTAATTCCACAGACACATCTTCCGGCTTCAAGCCGGGCAAGTCGACGGTCACTTCGTAACCGCCTTCGTTCTCTGACACGTTCAGCGTTGGCAAAAAGCTGCGTCTCCCGTTGATGCCGTTTTCCTCGGGGAAGAAGTGCTGTACCAAGCCATCCATTTCTCGATAAAGGTCGTCTAGGGGACGGATACCCGTACCCCGCCAAGGTCTCAGACTGCGAGTCATATCAAACCTCCTTCGTGTGCTAAGGGCACATGAATAAACTTGCCATTTAGGATCATCCAGCAACACCGCGGGACGCGGCTGTCGCTTTGGCAGGCCTTAACGCCCACGTGATTTAGGAAGAGGCAAAACGCATGCCAAAACGAGTCCCGCTCGCCGCAGGCTTGCCCTAACGTGTTTTTTTGAAACGCCTTGCGTTGGCTTGCATGAGGTCGTTCTACGCATGGCGCGTGCCGTGCCACGCGGTGCTTGGGTTAGTCGGTCTGCCATTTGAGGCGGACTAAACTGTCGGATTGGCATAGGTTCAACGTCGAGCTGCCCGATTGCCGAAGATTTGATCAGCCTCGGCAACCACCGCAGCGGTCTGGACCCGATACTTTTGGAAGCGACGACGCGCCGCCGCACTTGGCGTCGGGCTGGCGTCCGTCCTGGTCCGTTAGTAGAGGTGTCCACGATGAATTCTCTCTCACCTGCACGCCACATCCCATTCCGATTGGCCTCCTTGTCAATTCGCACCTCGTTCTTGCGACATGTATTGATTGTGGCGGTCGTGATATCTGGCGTTTCGTCGCTGCCTGCCGATGAGACAGAAGTCGTCGACAAGCCTTCGTTGCAGGATGTGGAAACGTTTGCCGAACGCATTTTCGCCCAACAGGCCGGATATCAGCCCGGAGACTTGGTAACGCAACGGGGCACAGTCAAACTGTTGACCGCGTTGGAAGCGAAGGGTTGGAAAGTGCACGACAAGGCGGCACTGCTCAAACGCGTTTTGAAAGACGACGACTTTCTCGTTCGGCAATTCAATGACGAGAAAGGTCGCGAATTCTTGCGTAAGATCGAAAACTTGCCTGAAGGTATTGATCGCGTGGACCGTCTTTCGCGACTGCCGCAAGGAGAAATGAGTGTCAGCGATCTGATCCACAAGATTCCAAATGGGGCGGAGTGGATTGAGGCGATGACGACGACGCGTCGTGGCAAGATTCTGGGTGAACGGCTGTCGAATTCGCTGGACGGCCGAAATTTTAACGAGCCCACGGGGGCCTGCTATCGTCTGTCCGAATTGGCGAAAGAGATTCATTCGCAGCTGGAAGCTGCTTCCATTCTACCGGTTCATGCCGATGGGGCCGACCGTTAGCTGGCCTTGACCGTCCGGCCTTGTCGCTGAATGACGGGCTAGTCGCTGCGCACGACGATGTGACGCATGGATCAGGTTGCTGAACGCGTTGCCCGTTCGCTGTTCTCTGCGACGGCATCGTGATCTAGAGCACGCTTCGTTCGCGGAATGCTTCGGATTGGTGTGAAAACTAGTCAGTAGTCGTTGATGTGTGCTAAGCTGGGGCCCGCACGAAACTGGGTTCTAGGAGGCACTGACGATGTCGGTAGACAGACAGAGAAACGAGCGACGCAAATTCATGAAATCGGCCGTATGGGGCGCAGCTGGAATGGGGACGGCCTGGAGGTTGACGTCGCCGATCTCGCTCGGTGCTGAAGACGAAGACGAGCAACGGCCACTTGATCGCTATGGACTCCGCCCCTCGGTGACCATGACTTCTCCCGTCGACGAGATGGTCCCTTCAGGCGAGAAGGTGCGCATCACCAAACTGGAAACGATCCTCGTCAAGCCGCGCTGGCTGTTCCTGAAGGTCCACACCGACGCCGGCATCGTCGGGCTGGGCGAGCCGATCGTCGAAGGCCGGGCCAGGACCGTGCCGAAGGCCGATCGAGGAGATCGAACCCTACCTGGTCGGCAAAGACCCCCGGCACGTCGTCCATCACTGGCAGGCGATTTATCGCCACGCCTTCTATCGCGGCGGCCCGGTGCTGACCAGCGCCCTCAGCGGCATCGACCAGGCGCTGTGGGACATCAAGGGCAAGGCGCTCGGCGTGCCGGTCTACGAACTGCTCGGCGGACCGACGCGCAGCCGCGTCCGCGTCTACGCGCACGCCTCGACATCCCGAGGCGTCCGAGCGAGCGTAAGGCAAGGGCTTCACCGCGTTCAAGACGGGCCGTCGTCGACCGCCACAGCATCCGGCATCGTCGAACCGCGCCTCAGTTCGTCGACCAGGCCGCCGATGCGTTCGCCGCCCTTCGCGAGGCGGCGGGGACGACGTCGACATCGGCATCGACTTCCACGGCGCCGTCAGCCCGCAGAACGGCCAAGCTGCTGATCAAGGCCTTCGAACCGTACCAGCCGATGTTCATCGAGGAGCCGGTGCAGTGCCAGAACGTCGAAGTGATGGCGGAGATCGCCCGGGGCACGTCCCTGCCGATCGCCACCGGCGAGCGGATCTTCACGAAGTGGGGCTTCCGCGAGATTCTGGAAAAACGGCGCCGCCGTCATCCTCCAGCCCGACCTGTGCCACTGCCGGCGGCATCACCGAAGTGCGGCTGATCGCCGGCATGGCCGAGGCGTACTACGCGGCGATCGCCCCGCACAATCCGCTGGGACCGATCTCGCTGGCGGCCGGCGTGCAGATCGCCGCCTCGATTCCCAACTTCCTCTGCCAGGAGCAGGTGAGTTTGGGCGAGGGCTACTTGAAGCAGCCGTTTGTTGTCCGTGACGGTTACGTTGATGTCCCTTTGCGCCCAGGATTGGGGATTGAGGTCGACGAAGATGCACTGCAGGAGCACCTGGAGCACAACTGGGAAAACGCTCGCTACTTCGATCGTCAGGATGGTTCAGTCGTGGATTGGTAATGTATTGCGGATTTTATTGGTTTTAAGCATCGGAGTCCGCGAGTAAACTCAGGACTGGTAGTTTGCTCGGAGTTTTTCAGGTGTTTTGAGCAATTGACACACGCCGTGCCAACGGTGAGTACAGCTCTGCGGTCGAGGCGGTACCTGACAGTGTCATCCGCAGTAGAAGGGTGTGTGAAATGACATTCCACAAGCGATTTTGGTGGGCGCTCACGAGTGCCGTAGTATGCATGGGGCTGCTGACTGCTGCCCACGGAGCAGAAATCTTGATGGTGGGGGCCGACCCTGATCCGACGTTCGGCGACGATGGGCCGGTGTTCGATTATCTGACCGATGTGTTGGGACATGATGTCACGTATCTAGCCGGCGGTGACGCGACGACGGCTGACGGTGCCGATGTCGATCTGGTGATTATTTCTTCCACGTTGGGATCGGGGACGGTACGCGGAAAATTCATCGGCTTAGAGACGCCCGTCCTCAACTGGGAAGAAGCCATCATGGACGGTGCCACGATCGACGGCAATTTTGCAATGGGAGCGGGGTCCGAAAACGGAACCGCCAATCCCGGCACCGACTTGAGGATCATCAACCCCTCGCATCCTCTGGCTGCCGGCCTGTCGGGGGTCATCGAAATTGCCACCGATCCCATTCCACGTCCCTATGTTGTGGGCCCCGTCGCACCGGGCGTTGTCTCCGTTGCGAGTCTGCCCATGGACGATTTGCAGCAAGCAGAGCTTTCCCCCTCGGGACTGGGAATGCACATCGGTTCGAATCAAACCGGTGGCAATCCCTTCACCGGGTTGATGGATGAAGTGGCGATCTGGGACCGATCGCTCTCGTTCCAATTGGGTGCGAACAATCAGGTGGTCGGCGGCGATGTGCACACGATTTACACACAAGGAATTCCAGCGCTGGGTGCCAACAACAACGGCATGATTGGCTACTGGTCGTTCGATGAAGCCGACGATCCCTTTGTTGCCATCGATGCGAGCGGCACGGGAAATGATGCCGTGTTGGACGGCGGTGCCTACAAAGTGGACGACGATCACGCGCCCGTGGGAGGCGTCGGCGCGCTATTGCTCGACGGTGCCGGTCTGGTCGATGTACCGGATATAGAGCGTCCCGGCGGCGAACTTGCCTATTCGTTCTGGTTCAAAGCGGATGACGGCGTTTACGGTCCAGACTTCGACACGTCTGACCCCCGCGTCGATTTCTTTTATGGCGACGGAAGTGATGGCGGTACGGTACGCCCCCACCTCTCGGCCAACCGCAACGCTCGTCCCATTGGATTGTACGTCAACGCGGATGGTGATCTGGCGACGCCCATCGAAACGTCTGTGGATGCTCTGTCATCAGACCAGTGGCACAATGTCATCATTACCTGGGATGGAAGCCAAGGCAGCGTTTTTGTCGACGGTGTACTGGATGTGAGCAATACCGACGACCTATTTGGGATTACCGCTGTCGATATCGGTGGCGAATTGACCGATGGAACCGCGGCATCGCAAAGGATCGTCAATTTTCCGATTCAAGATGTCGGCTTCGCGAGCTTAACGGACGACGGTTTGAAGCTGTTTGACGCGGCGATCAATTGGCTACTGGGCGCGAGCACGATCAAGGGCGATTTCAATGCGGATGGCGTCCTGGATGCCGCGGACATTGACGATCTGACCACTCGTTCCGCAAGTGGCCTGGATCCCGCAGCGTATGACCTGAACAGCGACGGAAGAGTTGATTCGGATGACGTTAGCGTGTGGGTCGACGAACTGTACAACAGCTGGATCGGCGATGCGAACTTGGACGGCGAATTCAACTCGGGCGACCTCGTCGTCGTCTTGTCCTCCGGTACCTACGAATCCGGCGCCGATTCCGTCTGGTCGACAGGGGACTTCAATGGGGACGGCAAGACGACGACCAGCGACCTGGTTGCCGCCCTTTCCGACGGTGGTTACGAAGTGGGCCCCCGGGCTGCCGTGGCGGCGGTCCCTGAGCCCTCGACGCTGTTGCTGGTCTGTCTTGGGCTCTGCGGTATCGCAGCGAAGCGGCGCCGTCGCTAAGCGAAACGCCGCCTTAGACAGGGTGGAGCGATGAGGGGGTCGCTCTGACGAGGGCGAGGGTCAACAATCGGTTGTCTCGCCCAGAGGGCAGAGTCGCACCACGCATTGTGGGTCCCTAGGATCTGGCGTAACGCTAACGAACCACTCGGCCGACTCGCCTACGGGAGTTCCACCACTAGAACGGTATCGATATCGGCGAGCTCGTCAACTCGAACGACAAGCTGTCCTTGGTCGTTGCGGCGTGCAGCGACCTGAGCATCCGACGCGAACCGTTTGATGCGTTCCGCGTTTAGCTTGTTGGTCCCCGTTAACGTGATCCAGCCCTCTGCATCGGCTTGGGGAGGTTCGAGCAGGTGCAGAAACACGATGTCTGCTGACCGTGTGGATACGCCCCACGGTTGTGGAGCAACGGGACCTTCTCGTGTGCCCTTGACCGTGGCTGCGTAATCTCGCAACCAGTCACCGACTCTCTCCAGTCGCTCGGCCGACTTCGGGTCGATCGTGCCATCGGGCCGCGGTCCGACATTCAACAGAAAGTTCGCGTCACGACCGGCCGCGCGCACCAGGTAGTGGACCAGCATCGGGACCGATTTGAACTTCTTATCGCTCGCATTGTAGCCCCAGGAGCCGTTGATCGTGTCGCACGACTCCAGCGGCAGGTTGCCGATCTTGGCATCCGGGCTGTGCCCGCCCTTGTTTTCGCCCGGGCAGATCGCGCTCGAACATTTGAAAATCTTCGCCCGGGAATGGGGCGACGTGATGGTTGCTGCCGATCAGGCAGGCCGGTTGCAGGCGAGTGGATCAGGTCGTACGTGCGACGAGGTGCCAATCGACGATTGGTGTCGAGCGGGTCGGCGTCTTGGTGGCTCGAATCCGCTTAGACTGTTGATCCCACCAGCCGTCAAACCAGATGCCGCCGACCTGGCCGTACTGGCCGCTCAAGCAGCTCGGTCAGTTGGGCGTCCATGTAGTCGAGGTACTGTTCGAAATCGCCGGCTTCCGGCCGGCCGGCGGTAAGGCCAGTCATGCCGCGGGGATAATAGTCCGGATGATGCCAATCGAGATGCGAATGGTAGAAGAACAGCTTCATGCCTTGCTTCTCGCATTCGTCGGCCAGTTGCTTGAGCACATCCGTTCCGTACGGCGTGCGATCGACGATGTCCCAATCGCTGACCTTGGAATCCCACATGGCGAAGCCGTCGTGATGCTTGGATGTGATCGTGATGTACTTCAGCACCTGCCGCTTGAAAGATCGCCACCCACTGGGCCGCGTCGAATTTCGTCGGGATCAAATTGTCGGCGGCGGCTTTTCGTACTCGATCAACGGGCATCTTCTCGATGTTCATCACCCATTCGCCGCGCCCCAACACGCTGTAGACTCCCCAGTGGATGAAGATGCCAAAGCGAGCTTTACGGAACCATTGGCGAGCGGCCAAGTTTTCGGGCGACGGTGCGTATTGCGCAACGGACTGGGGGGACTGAGCCATCACTGCACATGGCAGCGTGGCGCAAACGGCGATCAAGGTGAGCGTGAATGCAAGGCGACGCATGGCTGGGCCTCCAAATGGCGAGAAACCGGTGGGTTCATGGCGGACACCCGCACGTGCCATTCTACCGTAGCGGCGCCAGGACCACGATGTGCCAGATAGGTCAATCGCACCATGCAGCGGCGCCGACGCTCTACGAAATCGCGAGATAATGGTGCGAGGTCCGAAAATCACCATCCATTCGTGCGGAAACGAGCGAACCAAGTCTACGGCATTGAGATCCAGGAGGGCTGATCCGCGATATCGTCGATTTGGGCGGCGTCAGTCCGCCAACGGCGCGGTTGGTAGGATTCCGTTTCCCAGACTTGATCACACGCCGCCGTATCGACGCGACGAATTCGCTCGGTCAAAAGGGTCGGAGCGGTATTCGAGACGGATGGTACCTTTCCCACGTCGGTTGTGGTATCGTCCGAGCCGTCGCTCCATTCGATCAAGGAGTGGTCGATCGCGGCGATATCAGCAAGTGCGGCCGTGGAGTCCATCGGGGTCGCTGCCACTGCGGCGGGTATCGCGCCGCCCGAACTGACCGGCAGTGCGGCTGCCACGTAGCCTCCTTCCTGGAACGCCGCCACCATGTCCGACGTGGTGAAGTCGCCGTCGCAATCCCAATCGCCGTCGGCCCATCCCGAGTTTCCCGCGATGTTGTCTTCGTACTCACCAAGGATAAAGATTTCTACCAAATCGCTTGAATTGAAGACGCGATCCAAATTGGCGTCACCGACAGTGGTTCCCAAGATATCGTGAACCAAGTAGGACATGTCGGCTTGGTTGATGAGGCCATCGCCATTGAGATCCATATCCGTCTGGTTGGTGTTGATAGCGACACAGAGCAAATCGATGTCGGTCGCGTCGACAATGCCGTCGTTGTTGATGTCACCGATTATGGGTGCGCCGGTTTCGCGACCTGGCGAGGGCGGAGTGACATTCCAGCTGGCAGCCTCGCTCCAGCGGCGAAAATCCAATGCGCTGTCGACGACGCTGAGTGACGAACCGCCACCGTCCGTCGCCGGATACCAGTCCGCATGGTAGGCGAAGTTGAGAATGGCAGTGTCGAGCGGCGAGGCGAATTGCAGCACGATTTGCTCACCGCCGTTGCTGAGTCTGCCGGAATATTCACCGGCCAGCCGCGGAGCGGCGCCGTAAGTTGTGCGAAATGCATTCACGTCCTCCGTCACCACGATGAACTCGTGTGCCGACAGCGTGGTCCCGGCAGGGAATGTAAAGTCGATGCCCCCAGCTAATCGCACGCCAGTCAGGTCCAAGTCGACGTCGCCGGTATTCTGTAGTTCAACGTATTCCGGACCATCGGAAATCGACGGGTGATACATCAATTCGGTAATTCGCAGTCCGTGCAGAAGTTGCTCGGGCATGTTGTCTTCAGGAATCACGACGGTTGCCGAGGATGTGAGCTGCAGTCCAAACACGACGTCCGAGCTGTTGGCGTTTGTCTGATGCACTTCCACGGCAATCACATTGTCACCGGTTACCCATGCCGAATTGGGAACGGTGAATGGGCCTTCGACGGACGCTTGCCCGACCGTACGATTCGCCGTCGTGGAGGCCGTGATCGTGTTGTCAGGCATGCCCACACGTTGGATCTCTGTGCCATTCACGTACACTACGAAACCGTCGTCCACGATCGTCGAAAACACAGTCACCATATTGTCGGGAACTGAATCCAATGTGACGGTCTTGCGGAAATAGTACGTGATGTCGCCGATCGGGAAGCTCGTACGCAGCGGCTCGGGAAGTGCGCCTCTCTCGTTACCGAGCAAACCCTCGCCGGATCTCCAGGAGGAGTCGTCGTAGTTCGCCTGGCGCCACGCCGTCCCTAGGTTCTGACCTGATGCGTCATATTTCCAATCCGCATTCCAATCCAGTGACAATAGCACCGTTGAGTCAAACGTTTCGCCACCGTTGCTGACGCCGGGAGTGGGCAAATCGCTGAAAGCGAATTCCGTCGATCCGTCCGGTTGCCGTCCCTGTGAGTACTCGCTGGTCTGCGGATAGTAAAACACTTGATCGATGAACTGCCCGGAACTGTCCATTAATCCCAGGTGTTCGTGAGTGGCGTCGAGCTGAAACGCGAGATGGTTTTTCCCGTCCTGGGGGCGGCTGTCGGCCAGCAATACGAGAAAGCCGTCGCTGTCGACAAACGACAGGGGCGACAGAGTCGACTTCTGCGGTATGGCAAAAGGTTCGTCGCTAACGGACAAGCCCCCGACATTGATGGGATACGAATCCGGATTGTATAGCTCAATGAAATCGTAACTCAGGCGAATGTTACCAGCGGCAAACCACTCGTTGATCTGTGCCCGCTGGGGATCACCGACCGGGTGCGCGAGGTTCGCACTGCCCAACGTGGGTGAGGTCAACTGCCATTGACCTTCTGCGCCGACACGACCGATCGACAAATCCGCCAACTGCTGCCCGAATTCAACTGAGTCCAGCATCTGATTGGTTGGGCTGAACAGATAGACCTCGTCACCTTGTTGATCGAGTCCAAATCCTGCGTGCAATCCGGGGGTTGTCAGCTGCGAGTCGGCTGCGACCAACAAGTATTCGCCGGGCGGAATCACCGCTCCGACGGGAAACACGAAGCGGTACGGTTGATTCAGGTCGTCAGTCAGTCCGTAACCGTTCAAGTTCACCGGTTGAACGCCAAAATTGTAAAGTTCGATGACGTCGGTGAAGTCGCCATTCAGACGAAATGCCCCTGAGTTGTTTGCTAGGACTTCGTTAATTCTGATGGTGTTCGGCAAACTGGGGTCAACGGTCCACGCTGCCGACACTGTGGGGATGGTCTGCCATTCCCCGAGAGCATTCTGGCCAATTACTGCGACTTGATGTGTGCCGGCAGAGAGGTTATCGAGCTGAATCGGCTGATCCACGGCGGTTGGTGAGGTCAGAGGGCCGCCGTCCAATTGGTAACGATACTGCGTGAAGCCGGGCCCACCCACTCCGATGGTCGCCGTCGTCCCGTTTGTCGTGCCGTGGGGAATCCCCGACAACGTGACTCCTGCCGAGATCCGCGCGCCCATGTCGGCCCCATTGGGTCCGCTACCTTCGGCCAGGGAGCCCGGCAGCAGCTCGAAGTTGCCGGCGGCTCCGGCGACATGGGGATCGCCAAACCGATTTCCTACTCCCGTGATGGTGTCCGCATCCGCCGCCGACAGATAGGAGTAACTCACCTGCAAATCCGTGGAGGGTAGCACCTGACCGAAAGTCGTGTCGGAGTCGGCGAACAGACTCCCTTGAACTAGTGCGCCTTTACCGGGACCGGATGTTTGACCGGGCAGATCGAAATACAAGGGCGCGAATTGTGAAGATACGACGGTATTGTTCAGGAAATACATGTACGCCGTTTCCTTTACCAACGACGCATGTTGAATGTTGTCGAATACGTTGCGAATCACCCAGAAATCGCCGCCCGAGGCAGAAATCGTATTGGAATTGCCTGGATCGACATTGAACTGGTCTTTGATGAAATGGTGAAAGACATTGCCCTCAATATAGATGTCACCGGTCATGTCCAGTGCGTCGTCTCCGCCGCCCAGGAACTCGTTGTTGAGAATCTGTGCGAACTGACCCGTGCCACGCGGGGCGTCGAAGTCGATGGCGTCGTTATGGCCAGTGAGTGTTCCGAACGTGTTGCCATCGATGATCCATTGTCCGCCGGTGGGAATACCTCCGCCCCAGATATGTTCGCTCCGATTGTCGGTACTCGGCCGCTGCCCGAAATCGAATAGTGCGGTGAATGTCGAATTGCGAACGATCAATGATGAATCTTGCGAACGAATGCGGCGCCGATCCGTGTGGTCGAACCAAGAGTTGTCCACGGTCAGCGAAGCATTGGTCAATCCCACCAAGCCGTCGTCAGTAATACCGTACTCCAAAATGACGTGGTCTAGCCGGTTGTCTTCGGATGTGTTGACAAACTGCAGTCCGTTCCAGGATGTGGCGCCAGGACGGCGAGTAAACCAAATTGGTTCGGCCTCGGCGCCCTCCGCGGTCAGCTGCCCATGGATCGTTAGGCTTGCGGCTTGATCGAAGAACACCGTCGTCCCAGGGCCAATCGTGAGTGTCGCACCTGCCGCCAGCACCACGTCTCCCTGCACTCGGTACGGACCCTGGTCGGCTGTCCAATTCAGATTGCCATTCAGCTGCCCGCTGACGAGGACCTCATCACCGTCGTCGTACCAAACATCGTAATTGGTGCTCTGCAGTGGCTCACCGGTGCCAGCCGGATTGTCGTAGGTCGTAACTGGCAATCGGTTCATGCCGGGCGTCAATTGGAACTGGTCTGACGCGACATGAACGGCACCCAGTTCCAAGTCCAATCCAATGTCGGGGCTGTCAACGGCCGCTTGGTGGATCTCCACGGCGAGTACGTTCTGGCCGGTAACCAACGCATCGAGCGCGGAGGGTGACAAAGTGAAGTTTTCGATCAGGTTTTCCGTGTCCTGGCCCCGCGAAGAATTCGCAAGACGTGAATAGGTGGCGTCGGCCACCAAGTTGGCGCGGGCAATCTCGGTTCCATTTAAGTAGACGGCCGCTCCGTCGTCGTAGAGCATTCGCAGCGCTAATGATGCGATCTGATCCTTGTCAGGCACGTCGAAAGTCGTGCGGAAATACGTCGTGACATATCGGTTATTGGGATTGTTTCCGTATCCAACCTGGGTGAGTTCGTCGCCATCCCCATAGCCCAACTGAGCTCGCCCCGATTGCCAACCGGAATCGTCAAAGCCGGCCTGACGCCAATTCGTACCCTGGTTGGAACCGTCGTCCAAATAACGCCATGTCGATCCCATTGGAACCAACGGGTCCGCAGCCTGCTCGGTGGAAGAATCGCGCCAAGTTCCCTGGCGCACATTGAGCGTGGCGAGGTCGTCGCCGACACGGACCGCAAACGTTTCTGCCGCCGGGAACTGCCCGTTTACAACTATCGAAGAAACGGTCGAACGCGGAACTCCACCCTGAGTGGAAAGATTGGAGTCGACCGTCAATTGAGACTGGATTTGATTGCGTACAAAATCGGCGCGGGCTGAGATGAAGTTCTTGATCGAATCGATCTCCGCCTCCGACGTCACGTACTTCAACGCTTCATCGATCGTTTGGTTGGCGGCGTCTGTCATCAGTACATTGTCGATTAGGTCCGTGAAGGCCGCGTAGTACCTTGGCATGAACTCAGGGAACGTGATCAACCGGTTGAGTGCGGGGTTGCCCGAAGGGGCGAAGATGGAATTATTCGTGCGGTTGAACAGGCTATCTTGATCATAAGGGATCATTAGGAACCGCGTCTCGTTGAGGCCGCGGTACATGCCGTAGTCGTCTCCTAGAGGATCTCCCGTGAACAGCCCATTTTCTTGGTTGTCCATCAGTTGGTTCATCGCGAAGGCACGGAACCACTGGTCCACGTCCGCTACGGCGTCGACCGCGTCAACGTATTCTGCGTCGGGCGTAAGGTTGAGCACGCGCGTCAAATTGACCACGTCCGACCAGTCCGCCTCGCTAGCGTTCGTGTTCTTCACATAACTGACGTACGGTGCCGGATCTTCGCCAAAGTATGCCAGTCCAGCGCCTTTACCGCCGGGTGGCGACTCGTCGGGGCGACGACCGCGATAGACGTTGCCGTTGGGATCCGTGGGAAAATGATTGTCGGCGAAATCGCTGTCCATCATTTCCGCATGGACATAGATACCGCCGTTCTTGCGGTCGATGCCGTTGCCCAGCAGGTGAACTGCATGTGCATCGACGGCAGGAAGTCCGGCCAAGCGAAATAGAGCATGCCCACAATCTGATCGGTCGGGTTGTGTTGGTTCAAGTTGATGGCAGTGCGGCCTTGCCATGCGTTATCGTTGGGGAAATTGATCCGATTGTTGGGAGCTGGGTCGTCTCGGCTGCCACTTCCTCGGAAGCGGACACCCGTCGTGTAACGAAGTGCCGATTCAGAGGGGGTTAGGGCAATGAAAGTCGCATTAAATTGAGCATCGCTTTGGCGTCGATTGTCGCCCGGACCCGGGCTGTCGAACTCCGTGCGATCGGCCGGAGTCATGATCACGTGGTAAATGGCCGGACTGCCTGGCTGCCATGCTTCGGTGGCGTCGTAGGCGTCGTACACCTGGTAGAGTGCGTTTGCCACCTGGCCTTCCGTTGTCGGTGCGGGCCACGTTCTTTGCAGACCCGTTGCGTCTTGCGACCTCACGTAAAATTCAACTACCGTACGGTCGGCTTGTGGCGGCAGGAAAGCGCCGAATTGTCCATCGCCCGCCAATCCATCACCATGTTCGCCATCGTCCAGCATGGTGACTTGAGCGAAATTGCCGACCGCATTGGCCCGCCAGAATAACATCGCCGACGTGGCCGCCGATGTATCGTCAGCGATCGTTGCCGTGACAGTTACCGTTTCATCGGAGTGAGGCAACAAGGGAGCATGGGACACGTCGCTGATGATCGGCGCAATATTGCTCGCGTCTACGGAATTAATTGCCCCCGGCGTGCCTCCGTCGGGCACACTGGAGGTCCAATTTTGGCCGTTGTCGTTCGACATGTTGACGTTGATCAGCTCCAGCGACTTGCCACCGCCGTCGTGGCCCGCCGCCCAGATCCAACCCCGCCAACGATTGTCCAGCGGGCCCAGCGTGCGCGTGGACCAGTCGCCTTCGGTCGCATACTGAACGCGGTCCACCAACGTACCGTCGGCGTCAACTAACTCGACTGTCTCACCGCTATTGCTGAGCCGTCCGACCCAGCCACCAACCACGTTGGGTACGTTCCCGTGGGTCGCAGTAAACGCTGCCAGATCCGCAGCCACGACCAATGTTTCTCCGGCGGGTATCGAGACCGAGGGAAACGTAAAGTCGACTCCCTTGGTCAGCTGCCAGCCCGTCACATCAATGGGCGCAAGTCCGCGATTGTAGAGTTCGATGAATTCGCGCGACGTGTCCTCGGCATCCTGCATCGATGAGCGAGGCACGCTGTACATCAATTCGCTGATCACAACGGCTCGAGCCGAATCGGGAATCGGATTTCCGTTGACAGCCCCTGGCGTCGGCGCAACAAAGAAGCCGCGCTCCGTTCCATCGGTCGAAATGCCGTAGGAGATGTCGGCCGACTGTTCGGGGAATTGCGGCGCAGTAGGCGAACTCGACCGTTGTTGCGTCCGGTTGCACGACGGCTAGGTATTCGCCGCTGGCGGCAAGTTTGAAGTTAGTATGCAGCGGCTTATTTGGGTCCGCTTGGTCGTTGCCCGACGCAAAGACTACCAGATACTGATCTGGCTGAAGGGTGACCTCCGGGAACTCCCATTGCGCCAGGTTCGATGGGCTGTCTGTCAAATGCCAGCCCTGGAGATTGACGGCCTCAGCCGACGTGTTGTGCAACTCTAGCCAGTCGGAATACTCGCCCGCATCGTCAACCAACGTGGTCGAATTCGCTGCCATGAATTCGCTGATGACCACGGCCAACAGTTGCCGCGCCTCGAGGGCTTCGATCCCCGTTGCGTGCCGGTTAGCGCGACGACGGCCAGGTACTTTTCGGGAATTCCGCCCCGCAGCGAGCCATCGCCCAACGGAGCCCCAGTTTCGCTTCCCTGCCGCACGGCTTTCCTCAGCCCAGTCTCGCTCGCCCATTGTCATTCGCCTCGCTTTATCTCTCGTCCCGTACCCATTACGGCAAGCCTCAACGTCCTTCTTCAGGTCGCAACGAGGCCAGGACTAACTAAGAAATCTCGCTACGCGCGGAAGGTCGTCTTCGCCGAATGACGACGCACACGGGATCTGCGGTTATCTGCTGAGCCCAAAATTGGGCGTCATTTATCAGAGGCTTGATGCCCGTCGGCGACCTGACGCCACGGCATCAATGTCGCCATAGTTTGTGGCTCCGCCGGATTCCAACAGACTCGCTGGCCGTCCGCGCATGATTCTCCGTTCCTGAGATCATGAAGATCATGTTATGACGTGACGTGCGGCTCGCCAAGTAAAATGTTGGGCGAACCGCGGTTTCCGAGCCCGTGAATGGGGCGGAGAGAGGCACTAATCACGTGAAATCTCGCGGCGTTTCGCGTGGGAGGGCGACAAACGGGAACGAATGCTGTATTGGGCTGGACAATCCAAGATGTTGGACGCCTGGGATGGCAGCCGGTTCTTGCAGATGCTGCAAGGTGTTGCAGATGAGGGTCGGTGGTTGATCCGTTCAAGAAATCGCGCTGTTGATTTTTACGCCCCGATACATCATCTCACGCTTCATCACGTAACGTTCTTTTAGGCGAGGGATATCGTCGTGGTGGCCAACCAGGATGATGGTGTCACCTCCCTTCAGCTGAGTTTCGACCGAGGGATGCACAGCGATCGAACCGTCACCAGATCTGAGCGCGACAATGAGAAACCCGTTCAGGCCCCCGACCTCGATGTCGCCGAGTGTGCGACCGACGAGTGGCGAGTCGGCCGCGAGTTGGAGCTCGTCGAGATGTAGACCGATTCGTAAAAGCTCATCGTTCAAATCATTTTGCACTTCAGAGCTCTTAAGCAGCGATTCGGCACTGGGACGGGTAATCAACTGAGCCATTCGAGCTGCTCCAATGGCTGTCGGCATGACGACTTGGTTGGCGCCGCAGCGCAGCAGCTTTCGTTCGGTCGATGGGTTTTCTCCACGCGCCAGGATTTCAACATGATCGTTCAATTCGCGCGCGGTAATGGTCACGTACAAATTGGCGGCATCGTCGGGAAGTACGGCTGCCAAAAAGATGGCCCGGTCGATGCCCGCCTTTTGAAGGACATGCTCATCGGCAGCGTTGCCGACTAGCACCAGATACTGGCACTCCTGTGCCTCGCGAACGCGATCCGCATCGCGATCGATGATCAGGAAAGGCACCGAGGATTTTGAAAGATGATGTGACAGCTCACGACCAATGCGGCCAAATCCGCAGACGATGGTGTGTCGGTCCAGCCGCTCAATCTCTTTGGTCATGCGCCGTACTCCCAGTGCCCGGTTGATTTCCCCGTCGATAATCATTTGCACGAAGCCGCCGACGGTGTAGATCACGGCCGCGGATCCCGCGATGATCGTGCTGATGGTCAGAGCCCGTAGACTGGCGGATTGTACGGGCTGAACTTCACCGTAGCCGACCCCAAAGATGGTGATCACGACCATGTACAGCGCATCCATGGGCTCCCAACCTGCCCAGATATACCCGGAGACTGCGAAGGCGCAGACGACTACGAACGAGGCAACGCCGGTTAGGATGCGCTGAAACGGACCAGTCACATGGGGCTTTCATCGCAAAATGGGCAGATCCGACAGACAGCTCACAGATGAGTTCCTTCATCTAGGGATCGCACCTCAAGCAAATGGTATACCATCACGTGAGTTTACGAGCCCTTCAGCCAAGCGGTGGAATGCACTGCCTCCTTGAGCGGCAGAGGGTGTCCATAATCCGGGCATCTCGGCGCCGATCGCGGCCGGAGTTAGCCGCTGCACTCTGCGGTCCAACGCGTGTCCGGCCTCGGGGGCCGATCTACCGCCAAGTCACGTCGTGCGCTTTCCCCAAGGATGCGACTTCACGACGGGCCTCATCCGATCTGTGACCACCATCTCTCGAGGCGGACTCAGGTTTCACCTCGGGCTAGACTGGGTGCCTGCGGGCGGACTAGCTTGCATGCGGGTAGGGTACATATCCAGCCCGATCTGTCGGACGGCTTCGACTGTCTCTGGGTACGGGCTGTCGCAGATATCGACCAGGCCGATCTGATAGTTTTCACCGTCGCCTCGTCCCGTCGTTGCTTGGTCACCATATTGAAACCAATGGGTTCCGACGATAAGCGGATTATTCAAGGCACCGGTCACGTACTTGCGATATGCCTCTGCACGCTCCTTCTGGCTTGATGTAGGGCGTAGCCCCGTGTGGAACATGCCGCGGTCGAGTGCACCGAAATGAAACTCGCCAATCACCACAGGCACGTCCAAGCGTTCGGGCAGGGAAAAATCCGCGACATCATATCGATAGAGGTTGTAACTCATCACATCGCAGTACTTCGCAGCTGCTTGGGCGCCGCGTTGATTGACCCACGCGAATCGGCATCCCAGATAGAGTTGATGGGGTGCAACGTCCTTGATAGCGGCGCGAGCTTCGTGGAAGTACTCTTCTGCAAGGTGACTATAAAATGCACCAAGATCTTCTTTCGCTTCCGCCACTGCAGGAGGCGTTCGGCTATCGCCCAGAGCCTGCCACGACGCGAACGAGGAGTTCCAGGCGGCGTTGAGTAATTCGATCGTGGAGTACTTCTGCCGCAGGTCTTTGATGAACGCCTGTTTGGCGGGCTGTTGAGCGGGCGATGCCAACGCCGCTCGGGCCAATGACCACTCGTCTCCCCAAGCCAATTCGTTGTCGACAAAATAGCCAATACACCAAGGATCTCCGATCGAGCGGTGTTGTTCGGATTGTAGCCGTCGCCCGAGCGACGAGCGAAATGAGGGGTCAAACGGATCCGGGAATTTACCCCAGTAGCCTTCGCTACCTTCGATTCGTTGGGCTCGGCCACTATCAATGGCAACGACGTAAGGCGTGCGCCGGCGCAGGTAGATTTCTCCATCGGACCAATTGGCGATCGTGTTGAGCGACCAACTACGCAAACGCTGATGGACTCGGTCCGCAGCCGTTTCATACCAGTTCTCGCCGTATTTCCGCCACAAGTTCGCGCCGGTAAAGTTGAAGGTGCGATACGATTCTTTGTCGTGATAGTAGCCATGTGGTGCCCATCGGCCGCGACCGTAGAATCTTGCCAGTGGCGACTCTTCGCTCGGCAGACTGGCGAAATAGAATTTGCGATCCGTTATGGGTGTGGTCCCACTGGAAAAACTCACGCAGTCAACTCCGTGTGACCAAAAGAGATGTCCCGTGGGATCGACAAGCCACCACTGGTTATCATACTTCGTGGGGTAGAAGAATCCCGTTGCCTCCATCAGCGGCCCCTTCTGCCAGCCTCCATACTGAGTCCAATCCTTTGGGCCTGAGTGCGCCGCAAGATCGGTGGCTTCATCAACTGCGTCTTGCCGGAGCTGCGCGACGGAAGCCGACTTCCCCGGCCACTGCGCGTGGATGAATTGCCCCAAGTCGTCGATCATCGGAAAAAACTCTGACGGCGACCAGGCGGTCCATTGGTCGGCTTGATGCCGGCCCCGCGCTCGAATATCACGCAGCAGAAAGGCGTGCTCTCGGCGAGGCTCGTTAAGAAAGATGATGAGCCGGGAGATGTGTCGAGGATCGATCCCATTTTCTTTGGCGCCACCGGGAAATCCTCGCATGCCAAAGAGTTGCTCGGTTAGCTGCGGCGGCAGTTTTCTGGTTAGCTGAACGTTCAACGTGCACTGTTCAAGTGCTGCGAGCGAGAGACTTTCGGTGAGGCTGTCATGGCTTCCGTCTCCCTCCGCGCCGTCCACACGACAATTGATCGTGACTGGTGCGTCCGCCAAATTCACAACATCCACCGATAGCTCGCCAAACGCCGACAAATCCCAGCCACCGTCTGGTGCTGCGATAGTGATTCCCGGCCACGTCGCCTGGTGTCCTGTGACGATGCGTAACGCGTACTGGTCACGCAAACGTTCGAGTGCAAGCTTCGCATCTTTCGGCTCGAGTGTCGTGACGTCGAAGTCCGGATCGAGAGTGAGCAAAACCTGATCATTGTCGGGTTGAGCTGCGTGCGTGTTGGGTTGGCAGCAGTTTGCCCACACCATTACTACCGCGATCGTCGTGGCGATATGATAGTTCATCGATCGATCCCCCATCCATTTGACGTGAATCGGGCTCTGAGAGTAACGCCGTCGGCAACCAGTGGCACGGCACGAGGAGATCGACGGAGCGTTCTGTGGACTATCGTGTCGTGCCGTATCGCTCCGACTCAGGCGTGAGCGGACGCCGCACGAGCCGTATCATGATCGTAGGGTGATTATAACAGATGCACCGGCTCTCGAGGATTACGCTCACGTCAACTCTCCGTTTGACCCCAGGGTGTGGGAATTGTGGGTTTGTGGCGATGAAAGTCGCGGCGCTCGTCTTTGGGTCGGTCCTTGAACCATGAAATAAAGTTGACCAGCTGTTGGACTGCTTCGCGATATGCACGCTCGCCCTTTTCCACCGACGCCAATTCTGCCTCGCCCAAGACGCCCGTTTCGCTATAACTACTGGTCCAGGAAACGACTGTTGCCGGCCCCTGTTCTAGCAAGTCAACATAGTGGAAGGGACTGTCTTCCTCGTTGAAAGAAATCACTCCATTCTTGATCTTGTCCGAACGAACATTGGCCCGTCTAGATACATATACAGCGAGGTCTCCAATTCGCCTGCATGGGCACAGCCTCCAGGGAATTGGCTTTCACGCCAGCTGGGCATGAACTGCTTGTCGACCGTCAACAATTGCCACCAACCTGTTCGCACGCACTCGGCGTCTGTTTCCAGACAGGTTCGACGGGCGACAAGATCGAGGTTGGGCATGTTCGACCCATGCCCATTGAGCAAGATGATTTTTTTGAAGCCGTGATAAGCGAGTGACTTGGTGATGTCTAAGACGTAGTTAATGAAATGCGTAAAATGACTGTTAATTGTTCCAGGAAAATCCATGACATGACCGGTATAGCCATAGGCCACAACGGGCAGTACCAGCATTTTGTCAGGAATCTGCTGTCCTGCGCCGTTGGCGATTCCCACGGGACAAACCAAGTCGACATCCAAGGGCAAGTGAGGTCCATGTTGCTCGACCGCACCGCAGGGAACGACACAGATTTTTTTCAGTTCCACGGCGTCGTTAATTTCCGGCCAAGTAAGCTTTTCGTATCGATATTCGCTGCGTGCACGTTCCGTCATCATAATCCCTTTCAGAGGCTTGCTGATCTTTTGCGCAAAACGTCCGCAATTGGAGTGCTACCATAGCAAACCAAACACCACCCAGGCGGACACCAGCAACAGACCCATCGCCCAGTAGTTTGTGTTGAGCCACGTTGGAATGCGGCCTTGGAACGGATGTTCACGCAGCAGTGGCAGACTCTCGCGACTCCGTTCTAACCAGCCGGACTCACGAAACAATTGCCAATCCGTGGAAGGTTCAGGTCCGCAGAAAATCGTAGCCGTGAGCATGGCGATGGCCGTGATGGCCAGAGATATCGAAAAGGCGGTCCATCGGCTACTGAACCACGCGGGTACGATCGGCAGATCGAAAAACTCGCGATCCACCAACGCCAAGAACCCATAGGCCGATCCGAGCAGGAGAGCCGGCAGTCCACTGCGACGCGGGGCACGCGTCAGCGCGCCGATCAGATAGAGAGTAAACAAAGGAGTCACGAAGACGGGGATAAGTGTCGTGAATGCCTTCAACATGTTTTCGTATCGCCAAATGAAAGGCAGATATGCGAATCCGGACGCCAGGATGGCGATGGTTGCCCAGCGGCCGACGACGACATAATGCCGGTCCTCTCGATCACGCACCCAAAGACGGGCATAGATGTCGCGTGTAAAAACTGCCGACAACGACGACCCCATGGAATCGAAGGTGCTGACAGCTGCCGAAAGGATACCGGCCACGACTAGCCCCTTGAGCCCCCAACCCAAGTAGCGGTCGGCCAGACGTGGATATAGTGTGTCCGGGTCGCTGATGTGGCGAAATTCGGGCAACGCCCGGCCAAAAACTCCCAAGAACGCGCAGCTGATCATGATCGGCATGCTGACTGCCACGCCAAAAACCGCCGCCATCCGCATGTCCCAGACGCTACGTGCACCCATTAACCGCATTGTTTGCGTGTGATTTACCGTCCAGTAGCCGCAACCGACGATCGTCCATCCCGTCGCGACCAGATACGGCGAAACGCGACCTGTATCACCCCGATACGCACTGATGTGAACTAGATCCGCCAGTCGGATGCCGTCGACCGTGCCGGCTTCCTTCAGCGCGACGTTCATCCCTGTCCATCCCCCTACGGCGTTCCATACGGCTACAAAAATCACCAGTCCACCGGCCATAACGATCAAGCCTTGGATCGCGTCGGTCCACACGACGGCATTGAGTCCTCCCCAGGCCGAATAGTAGCCCGCCAGCACCACGGCCGATACAATCAACATCCAGGCAACGGCCGCGTCAAGACGCACAAGTGTTGTCAGGAGGAGAAACACGGACCAAATCATCAGACCCAGCATACTGGAGCGATACTGCAGTTGAATGACGGCACTCAATATGCGAGTGGCCGGCCCGAACCTTGCTTCCAAGTATTCCGCGTTTGTATAGAACCCCAACCGGTACATGGACGGCACGATATAGAATGCCGCCAGGATACCTCCAACGGCACTGCCCAACGCATACACCGATATAATGTGCAGGCCTTCTTTAAACGTATTGCCCGTGACGCCGACTAGATCTGCGTTATCTACGTTCGTGGCGAACATTGACATGCCAATCCCCCACCAGGGAAGCGTCCGTCCGCTCAAAAACCATTGGCTGCTGGAATAGGTCCCGCGAGCGAGATAGATTCCGTAGCCGATCACGGTTCCATTAAGTAAAACTACGATCAGCCAGTCCAGCAATGTCATCAAGCGCCTTCGCATGGATACGAGGCCATCATTCTGGCGAATCTACCGTCCACTGCAAGCGTAAACGCGACAAAACTTGTTGTCGAAATCGCGACACTTCACTACATGGAAGAGCGCGACACGCGGTGAGAAGTGTCGTACGTGAATCACCGCTTCCACGGAAAACGGCAGCCGTAGACCGCACATCGTGTTTCTGCAGCGGTGGTGTTCAGGAAAGGCGACCGCCCTTCGACTCGCTTGTGCTAACGCCCAGCGGCCATTGCTCGGGAACGCTGCTCTTCTAGCCAGACACGCGCCTCTCCTTGGTAGCGGATCAGCATTCGCCCACGGTTTTCAATCGGAAGAAGACGCTCTAGCGAGGCGCCCCGGGCGACTTCCTGTTCCGCCATTGCTTGTTGGCCAGTCTGCCGTAGTGCTAAGCACAAGAAGGTACGCGTAGAGGGGATTGTGACGCTCGATGCGAGCGGCTGCCTGAAACGACTCGACCGCCGCGACGAAGTTGCCTACGCGATAAGCTTGTTCTCCCAACCGAAACGCGTTGAGAGCTTCGCCGCCAACGATTCGGTAGAGGTTGGCAGTGCATGCGCATGCGTTTCGATTACCAGTGGCGCATTGTGGTTGTCCGACGTGGTAATTGTTTCGAATGAACGTTCGGTCGACGGGGACGGTCCGCGATTGTCCGATGCCCGCCTCGGTGAACGGTGTTCCGCGCCGTGCGTATTCGACTCGGGTGTGGGAACGCGATTCGAGAGCGTTGTTGGTCGCCGCTCTAAGGGCCGATCACCACGCGTGGGACTTTTGCTAGGCGTCACGGAAAGCTCCTCCGCCGGTAACGGTTCCCTCGTTTTTCGTCGTAGGCTCGGTTGTCCCGACTTGATCGCTCGCGTTGACTCCTGGACCAATACAGGATTCGGTGGCGATGGCGAACGAACTTCCTTGTGAGCAGGAAGTGTGGCCGTGGTGGGTAGCGGATCGGATGATGGCTGACGTGCGGTGTCCGCCGGAGGTTGTTTGCGGATTTGTCGCGAAAGCTGGGTTGTTGGTTTCAACGCATCGATTTGTGGTTCCGCGTAGGGTACTGACACATGTGCCGAACGTTGCGCTTTCGGATGGTCGCGATGTGCTCCCACATCTTCGGCGCTGGGGCGGTTCGACGGATAGTGGGCCGAATCCGGTAGTATCGGGGCCGGAGATGGCGCCGAAGACGCTAACGTCGATGGCGATTTGTCGAGCTCAATAGCGACTCGCGACGGGGCCCCGCCGCGCGAGGAAATGGACTGTAGGATGAGCGTCCCTGCCAGACTGGCCGTCACCACAATGACCAGCCCAACGGCAATCCAACGCTGATATTTGGGACGCATGGCTGCAGCCCTTATATTGGCTGACGGTTCGGAGATTGTTGCCCGAAACCTATGATAGGCAGCAGTGGGAACGGCCATGCATCCCACCAAATACTCGTTGTCTGACTGCATCGACCAACGCACTTTGCCGGTAATTGTCAGGTCGGATCCGTCCGAATTCGTCATCGCTAGTTGTAGTTTGTCACCGACGGGAATGGCGACGGAAGTGACCAAACAGAAACCGCCGGCGGAGATGTCTCGCAATCGGACACGCAGCTGTTGATCGCTGTTTTGTAGAGACAAGATCGCTTCGGTTGTTACCGAGGAACGAGGTGCTTGGCGGCGTTCTATCAAGGAATGAACGGCCAAGGCCTGCAGCGTTTCATCCGAGATCGGCGGGCTAAACGCGCAGCCGACCAACCACGCATTGACATCGTCGCGACGTGTCCAACAGACGTCCGATGTCACATTAATCGCCAAGTCGAGTTCTGCGATGCTGATCCGCACGCGGACCGTTTCGGCGAATTGCAAAAAGGCCGCCAGACGCAGTTTGGCGCCGCCTTGTGACAAATCAATGAGTTCCCCCTCAATAATCTCCACTGCCGTTCCGTCACCTCCACGCTCGATCTGAACACGACAAGCCTGGTGATTGAGCACGGGAAATCGCGGAGTGCGTCGCTGATCGTGAGAGGTCGAGACGTCGGTCATTCAGCGACTCATCATGGGATGTGTGATCGGATCGAAATCCGAACACAGGGACGTTGGGATTGTAGTGATTGCCGTAGTCGTGCCGTCACTTCCAAGGACGTTGGTCGCCACAACAAGATGCGTAATGCGGCAAGTTCTAATTGAGAACTTAGCTCGCGATCGTACTGCGCCGCCAATGATCCACCTGGCCGTCCTCAGCCGGGAGTGTGTCGTCCCGACGGTCGTGTCGTATGCAGCGTCGATCCCGTTAACCTTCCGAGAGAAACAGGCCGGGGCCGTTCGAGGTGGGCGCTCACGCGCCTCAAGGGAACTCGCCACAGAGGAGGCGGTCACGACAGTCCTATGTATCGTGTTTTCGCCGGACGATTCACAAGCCGACGGCCTACCTCATTGCCTCATTCAAGGAGCTAGGTGCCCTTTTTGCACGTGCGCCGATGCAAACCTGGTGTCATGACAACCGGTCCATAGTCTTCAAAACCGATTTTCCGTCCGCTGCTTTTCTTCAGGGGAAAGACATTCGCGGTGCGATCGTCGTTACCGATCCGGGGCGTGGCATCCGGCACGATTTGGCCAGCCCATTGCGAGCATGGGAACGAGCCGGCATCGCGCTCCGCCTCCGGCCGCGGGACGGCCATCTACCGCGGCCGCTGCATATTGGACCCGGTTGGGGATGGTTGGGGGAAATGGCAGCGCGGCTTTGGACGCAACTGAACCGGCGTCGAAACCCCTTAGGAGGCTATGGGGCGTACGTGTCCCAGTCTTCATCGGGAGAATAGTGATGGGTGCCTTTTTGCGTGCCACCGTAAATCGCGAGCTCCACCTAGGTAAATACAGCGGCGGCCTACCGAAGCAAGACGCTGTTCAAGCGTTCGCTCAATATGTGTCTCAGCATGCTCACCTCGTTTTTAGCCGCGCTCGCGACGCAGTCTCAGCAAACCCAGCAGGCCGCACGAGGCCAGGGCCAAGCCCGCGGGTTCTGGCACCCAATACAGATAAGGCCCTCCGCCGGGAAAGTTGTTGAAAGTGCCCAAGAAGGTACTGCCCATGATCTCGATGTCGGCAACTACCTCGTCCGCCGTCAGGTCGGCCGGCATGGGCGGGCCGATGTCAAAGCTGTCCACCTGATTGGGCGAGGTCAGCGTCAAGTACCTGTCCGTACGACAGACGTCGAACGGCGTGGGGGCGGGTGTGGGGTTGACGACCCGGCTGAGATCTAGCCCGGATATTTCATCCGTCGATGGCAGATGAATAAGATGGGGCGGTCGGGCTTCGATCGATGGGATCTGGCCGGCCGTGACCGGATTGCGGCAGACGGCCCCCTTTCCCCCACGGGTACGGCGCGGTTCGAATTGCTCGAACTCAGCCGGGTGTCAGGTGCAAGGATGCGGCAAGGCGACGGAAGAGATCCTCACCAGCGTTTTGTGGGTGATCCGATTCTCCAGGCGGCACAGCGTGGAAGGTGACGCCATCGGCTGATCGGCTTCAGGAGAACAACCGGCGGCAAGCTGCAGTGCAGGATCCACCCGCATCGTCTGCTGATCATTGAGGTCTTCATACCCCAACGCGAGTGAAATAATCCGCTGCGCCAACATGGCCCGCTGATCATGGATCGTAAAACGAGGATCCCGCGGATCGGGGATACATTCGTTGATCCCATCGATTATGCCAAGGCGGCGATCCACCTCTCGCAACAACAAGGCTCCACCGTCCGTTGTCAGCCGGCCACCCAGAAAATCGGCGACGATCTGCCGGCGCCCGTGCGGTGTAAAGTCGAGTTGCTTCGTGTTACACTCTGTCATCCTAACGAGTCCTTGGGGTTGTATGGAAATGTTCTTACAAACACTGTCATACAAGATCCAAGGCTCGCTAGCTATCTCAAACGCTCCATCGGCGGATGAAATTTCCGGGCTAGCGGTCCGATGCCTCTGGAGTGACTCACCAGCAGGCAGGTCAATAACTCATTAATATTGATTCGACTTTCCACATGATCGCTTCACGGCTGTGAATCAAATCGTCTATTTTGATCGCTATCAGGAGAAGCTCTGCATTGAGAAGGTGTACGGCGACAAGTACCTTCGTTGGACGTACGGCACGGTCGGAGGGAAGCTTGCACTGGCCGCTATCGTGAAGTGCGCCTGGTTTTCGCGCTGGTACGGATGGCGAATGGACCGGCCGGGATCCCGCCGGAAGATCGCCCCCTTCATTGAGCAGTACGCACTTGCCACCGGCGAATTTGCCCGCCGACCAGATGAGTTCGAGAGCTTCAACGAGTTCTTCTTCCGTTCGCTGAAACCCGGGGCACGGCCGGTGGATCCAGATCCCTCCTCGGTCGTTTTTCCGGCGGACGGACGCCATCTTTGCATTCCTGACCTCTCCCGAGGCGATGGATTGCTGGTGAAGGGCGAGATGTTCGACCTGGAGACTCTGTTGGCAGACTCGACACTGGCGAGGCAGTACGCCAGCGGATCCCTGCTGCTGTCCCGCCTTTGTCCGGTGGATTACCACCGCTATCACTTTCCGGTGGCGGGGCGGGCCGGACCGGCGCGATTCATCAATGGTCCGCTGTATTCGGTGAACCCGATTGCGATTTTTCAGAACATCCACATCCTGGCGACAAATCGGCGTGCATTGTCGATACTCGAGACGGACTCGATGGGCCGCGTTCTGCTTTTGGAGATCGGCGCGACATGCGTCGGCGGGATCTGCCAGACCTATCAAGAAGGATCGGCTGTGGCAAAGGGAGAAGAGAAAGGGTACTTCCGCTTTGGGGGCTCGTCGACTATCACGATCTTCGAGCCTGGGCGTGTGCAGTTTGACGACGACTTGCTGGCTAATTCCGAGCAGAAAAGGGAGTTGTATGCTCGGGTAGGTGATCGGATGGGAATCATCATTGCACATCGAACTCGCTGATCCCCGTTGCCTGTGTCGGCCGCGTCTCCGGGAGTCGCAGTACGCGTCATCAAACCACCCATTGAGATGCGGCGTGTCGGCCAGTGACGCACGCCGCTTTGGGGGAGCAATCGACGCCACAGTTCGATTTGTTTGCCAAGTTGTCTTATTGAGAAAGCATTCCGGGGAGACGGCTCGGGGGCGCTTGATCGGATTTGCCGAAACCCGAACGAAGTGCGATGCTGCCACGTTTGAGTTCCTGAAGGAGAATCGAATTATGTTTCGGATTCGTTCCCAGAGACAGCGGATGGTAGGTCCGCAATGGCGGATTGTGTTCGTCGCAATTTCAACCGCCATGGTTTCGTTCGTGCAGGGGGGGAGGGCCGACGGTCCTTATGTGCTGGAGCGTCAGCTTTATTCGATGGACGCGGACGGTTCCAATCTGCAAGCCATTACGGTTGATGAAAAGCGGTTCTTCGGTTCTCCGGTGTGGTCACCCGACGGTAAGTCAATCGCGTATGACGCGTGGGCGTCGGGCAGTCCGTTTTGGACGAGTCACGTGTTTACGTCGTGCGCTTGATGGTTCCGACGAGCGCGATCGTGGGCCTGGGGCGATGCCTGAATGGACTCCCAATCATTCGATGCTGCTGATTCACACATATCCAGCTGACGAGGGTCGTATTGTTGCGGTTAGTCTCGTCGATGGATCTACCGAATTGGTCATCCTGTCGATTAATCGCGATGTTCAGCCACTTCTGGCGATAGCCTCTGGCGACATCTATCGCGTTGTCGCCTGGCATCCGAGCAAGAACACGATTCTCTTCTCGGTTCGAGAGCAAGATGGCGAGCCCTATCATTTTCGACTGTTTGATCTTGACAAGAAGGAGTCGTACACACCGCCCAATCAGCATCCGGCACTACAATGCCTTGACATGTCCTGGTCACGCGACGGCAAAAAAATCCTGTTCGTCGGCGAAAAAGACCAGTAAAAGAACATCGTGGTGCACGCCGGAAAATGGACCCGTTTTGGAACGGCCATGGGCACGGCCGCCCTTTCTGTTTAAGCTGCCGGACCGCGAGAACTCTGGCTGTTTTCACAGAGGCAGATTGAAACGGTTGCGGCTGAGTTCCTCTCCACTGATAATCAATCACCATAACGGGGCGATCCATTGGCGAGTTTGACAAATTCACTTGCTTCGGCAGTGCCTATTTGAAACGACCTGGATTCGGCGGGTTGGAAACACAGGGAGAAAACGGATGGCGATTTCACATGCGGACCCAGGGCAAATCATCGATCTTCTTCCTTCAGGACCAACGGCCGACAGCGTGACGCAAACGTTGATAAAATCCGATAGGCTGGAAGTGATTCGACTCATGTTGCCGGCGGGAAAAGAGATAGCCGAGCACAAAGTTGAAGGGGAGATTACCGTGCAGTGCCTCAAGGGTCGCGTCATGTTCACCGCTCGCGGAAAGACTCAAGAATTGGGGGCGGGACAGATGCTCTTTTTATCTGGCGGCGACCGTCATGCGCTGCGAGCCGCTGAGGATTCGTCGGTATTGGTTGCTATTCTTTTGTAGATCGTCGAGCCTTACTGTTCCCACAATGGGCGGTTTTTGGAACGGCTCGCAGGCGTTGGTGGGCTGGTCGTCACGGCAGTCTCGGACACGTTTTCTGAGTGCTGCGGCGTTCGGAACTGAGCGATCTGATAGGGGTCGGAATTCGTAAGTACGGTTGTGATTCTGGCAAATGCTGTGGTGGATATCTGGTACGTGTTGACAGAATGAGATGCTTTGGTAGCAAGGCGAAAGGTTTTGGGACGGTTCTGGCTCAACAAAGGGACTTGCCATGACTGCAGTGCAGGCGGAATGGATACATGACGTGCGAAAGGTACTGCGAGACTCAACGACGGACTTCTTCCAACACAAGCCGCTGATCTACTGGACGGACTTTCTGGTCAGTGTGGTCATCGCGTACACGGCGGCGACGACATTTCTGCTCTCGCCCATTTTGTCATGGCCCCAGATCATCGCGTTTCCTCTCGCCATATTTTGGCTGTACCGCCTCGGTTCATTGGTGCATGAAGTTGCCCACCTTCCTCAGGACCAGATGCGGGTATTCAAAACTGCGTGGAATCTCATTGTGGGGGTCCCTACGCTGACTCCGTCGCCGTTTTTTTCGGCCCATCACCGCGATCACCACTCACAGCGTATCTATGGCACGCCCAAGGATCCGGAGTATGTCGCTAATATCTGCGAGCCGGGCAACGGGCTCAGTATCATTGCCTATGTCGGAAAGATTGTCCTTTTTCCGCTCGTCGTCTTTCTGCGGTTTCTGCTTGCCCCGCTGACTTTTGTGCATCCCAAAATCCGCGAGTGGACGCTAACTCGGGCTTCGTCGCTGACGATGAACTGGCACTACGAGCGTAGGGTGACTTCCCTCGACCGCAAGACCATCACGGCAATGGAGCTACTTTGCTGGATCCGCGCAACCATGATTCCGATGGCGGTTGTGATCGGGTTAACGCCGTGGACCCGGGTGCCGTTATTATATTGCTTGGGCGTCAGTGTTTTGTTGCTTAACCAGATGCGACTGCTGGCCGATCACCATTTCAACGCAAATGGGGCAAAACTTAGCTATGAAGAACACATACTTGACTCGTGCAACTACACGGGACGAGATGTTCTAACGTGGTTGTTCTTTCCATTTGCGATTCGCTACCATGCCCTGCACCACTTGTTTCCATCGCTACCGTATCACAACCTCTCAGCGACGCATCATCATCTTACGCAAAACCTACCGGACGATTCACCTTACCGGACGCTGGATCAGTCAAGATGGTCGTCGGTTGCCGCAAGTATCTTTCGCCGACGCACGCCCCAGCTGGACTGAACCTGCTCCTTAGCATCAACATACAAGTGCTTTGCCATCCGTGAGCTCGCTCGGACCGCGTGATGTCGATCTCGCATTCCGAAGGCAAAAATGAGTCTGTGGTCACTGTGTGGTTTTGGGAATGAAGAGACGCATGTGGTTGTTTCCGGTTATCAGTGTTGAAAAATCACCGGGGCTGTTGAAAAACACCAATCTGGCCACAAGATGTGGGTGGTGAGCAGTTCGGGTGCGTCAACGTTTTGTGGCGTAAGTGGACTTTTTCAACACGCCGCACCGTCTGTGATATAGTCCCATGACCCGACGGAGGGCTTAGAGATTTGGCGGACAGAACTAATGGACCGGCCAGATGCCGTTGCGTGTACAGTAGATGAAATGGCCGACCCCGCACACGGTGATCCGACGTCAAGACTGGCCACGGTTGTTATCTTCACGACCGTAACCAGCTGCAGCATTTTGGCGATGCTGCTATTGATGCTGGTGCGCCAATCTGGCTGGTCGCGAGGATCAATTTACCAAGGCCTGCTCGCAGCAGGGTTTTTGGCCAACGTGCTGTGCCTATTGATTTGGAATCCGGTGGTGCTTGCGCGACGCATGGTACTCCATCGGGGAACGAAGGCTTGGGACCGTATTTGGATGTTAGTGTTTCTGGCAGTCCTCGTGAGCGTCGTTCTTGTCGCGGTGCAGGATCTCAACGGCCGAAAGCTGGGCCCGCCGCCGGGGATTCCTTGGCTATTCGGACTGACGACATTCAGCCTAGGATGGGTGCTATGGATCTGGGCGATGGTTGCGAACCCCTACTTCGAAAAGATGGTGCGCATCCAGATCGACCACGGTCATCGCGTAATCGACCGCGGACCGTACGCTTACATTCGGCATCCCGGCTACGTCGGTCTCAGTGCCGTTTTGTTGTCGACGCCGCTGCTGCTGGCGTCAACCGAGACGTTCCTTCCGATATTAATCGCAATCGTGCTGCTTGTGATACGGACGGCACTCGAGGACCGCACGCTACAAGCCGAGCTACCGGGGTACCTCGAGTACGCAGCGACGGTTCGCCACCGCATGATTCCCGGCGTATGGTAATCAGAACTCGACAAGACACCCAAATTCCGACCACCCGGGGGCTGGCATGTAGTTGGTCAGGCTACATCGATCGAAACAGGTTCTCAAAGGACGTGCGGACGAGGTGAACCAAGGCAGAAGAGGACGCCAATTCGAAACAGACTCGCCACAGGGCTGAAATGGGGATTGATTGCGGGCTGCGCGTGGCCATTCGCTGTTTGGGTCGGTGCTTTATATGACGTGAGCGGGCGTTCGCCTGATACGGTGTCGGGATGGTTCGCCATACGACCATTTGCGAGTCCGAATTGCAGGGAGACTATTGGCGCGATGTTTGACGTGAATCAGGATGGAATAGTCGATGAGCTGGACTTGTCCGATTGGGTCACAACAATAAAGCACACCTGGTTCGGTGACGCCAACTTGGACGGCGAATTCAACAGCGGTGACCTCGTTCAGGTATTGGCCGCCGGCAAGTACGAAACGGTGCAAATTACAATTACAATTACAATCGCACCAGCTGGTCCGAAGGCGACTGGAACGCCGACGGTAAGTTCACTAGCGCCGACCTTGTCGTCGCCCTCGCCGACGGCGACTATGAGCAGGGTCCACGGCGCCCAGCGGTTATTGCAGTGCCAGAGCCGTCGTGCGTCGCACTACTGAAGAGTTGATGCGGCATGAGTCGGTCAACAGCACGATGCGGTACTACGTGGGTCGCCAAGCAACGACAACGGCGGCGATTCTCTGGCAGGCGATTGCCAAAGATTTACTGGGTGACCATCGAAAAGAGGCTCGTGAGAAACCCCGTTAAACCCCGGGGATTTCGAAGAGCGCCGCCCGGATTCGAACCGGGGATGGCGGATTTGCAATCCGCTGCCTTAGCCGCTTGGCTACGGCGCCTTGATGATGTGATGTACTGACCACGTCGAAACCGAGACCTGCGACGCGACGGTTCAGGGTTGACCCAAGGGGCGCGTCGTGCGACCTGCCACTCGACGCGGTTGGGACGTTCCTCATCTTAGAGCTGACAACGAACCATCGTCACTCAAACATTCAGCACATTAACGATTCCCCTCCGATCCCGCAAGGTCAGCTGATGTTACCTGGCTTCGCGCATTACTCGACGTAACTCGGGGGCCTGCGGGCGGTGTTGGCGTGGCCGCTTGCGACAAGTTGGTGGTCTGCGTGGCGTGGAAGTGTTGTCTGGCAACGATGCGCCCGGAGGACTGTCCCCGGTGGACACGATGGCTTCGGCTTGGACGGACGGTGCGGGCCTCTGCTGTCAACGGACGGGATTAGCTACGTCGCCCAGTTTGCCGCGTCTGGCGAGGAAACGGGAAAAAGTCACAGCACGGGTTGAAGAACGAGATGCCGGACGATCGATTTGATTAGACGGCAACCGAGCGGCTGTCGATCTCCTGCCCCCCACTGTGAAAGGATTCGCTCATGGCATTGTTTCCGGGTCTGTTGCCCTACTGGAACCGAAACCGCCTGTTGAGCCTCGTCGAACGCATGTCCGCGCGGGTCCAAAACTCGGTGTGGCATCGGGTGCGTGATCGAGTGCCGGCAATGGGGGTGCATGAAGCGCCGCGGCTATATTCGGGCTCGGGCGGCCATCGTAATCGACCGCGAAATGGTACTAGTCATGGCGGACGAACCGACACTTCAGCCGGAGCATCGCGAGCTGATTTTCCGATCGGTGCGACATCGTGTCGTTCGCCGATTGCTGCTGGAAAACTTGCGTCGCCAGGACACCCGGTACGTACACCGGCGCAGGGCCGCCTGATCGCGGAGAGGTTTCCGCGTCATTGATACCACGCCTACTGTGCGATAAAATCCGTGATTTCACTGAGTTCCGAGCCCCTATTTTGGGGAGCGGAAGGGTGCTGGCACCCTGACCCCAATGGGTACTCAATTCGATCATGGGTCAATGCACAATGGCATCTGCACAATGGCATCTGCAAGGAATCTGGTCGTCGCGCAAAGTGGCGGTCCCAGTCCCGTCATCAATAACACGCTGCGGGGAATTATTGAACGGGCGCGGGAGCTTCCCGAGATCGGAACGGTTTACGGGGCCCGGCACGGGATCGAAGGTGTCCTCAAAGAGGAATTGCTGAATCTGTCGGATCAGACTCCGGACGAGGTCGCGTTATTGCGGTACACGCCGGCTGCTGGTTCAATCGGCACCTGCCGCTATAAGCTCAAAGCGCACCAGCGTGAGGACTTTGACCGGGTGCTGGACGTGTTTCGCGCGCACGACGTCGGGTACTTCATCTACATCGGCGGTAATGACTCGATGGATACTGCCAACAAGATCGCTCAGTTGGCTCAGCAACGGGGGCTGGATTTGATCGGTGTGGGTGGACCCAAGACCATCGACAACGATTTGGGCGATAGCGAGTTCCGATTGATCGATCATACGCCCGGCTATGGGTCGACGGCTAAGTACTGGATGCATGCGGTTCAGTATGCCAATCAGGAAAACGAGGGTTCGTGTCCGGCGGATCCGGTACTCGTGATGCAGGCGATGGGACGCAAGATTGGCTTCATTCCGGCAGCGGCGAGGTTGGCTGATCCCGACCGCGAGATGCCACTGCAGATCTATCTGGCCGAAAGCCCGTGCTCGCTGCCGCAGTTGGCCGACAACGTCAATGATCAGCTGCGACGCGACGGACGCTGCATTGTCGTCATCAGCGAAGGTTTCGATGTGGGGGAATTAGGGCTACTGCGCGACTCATTTGGACATGCCCAATTCAGTGCCAGTAAGACCACAGTCGGCCAGACCGTGGTCAATTACTTAAACGAGGTTGGGTTGGCGGCCAAGGGCGCGGCACGGGGAAATGTTGCCGGTACCGATCAACGGCATTCGATGGCGTACGCGTCGACTGTCGATCTGGAGGAAGCGTATCGTGCCGGCGAAATGGCCGCGACGCTTGCCGCCAAAGGGGAAAGTGGTTACATGGCTACAATTCTGCGGCATCCGGGTGACATTTATTGCGTGCACTATGATCGCGTGCCGCTGGCCGAGGTGGCCAACAGCGAACGCAAGTTTCCGCTAAGCTGGATTGCCAGCAATGGCATGGACGTTACGGATGAATTTGTGCAGTACGCCAAGCCCTTGGTCGGCGAGGGGATGTTATCGTTACCGATGATCAGCGGTCGTCAACGGCTGACTCGCTTTGCCCCCCTGTATGCTGAACAGAAACTGCCCGTTTACGTGCCTGAGGCGGACCGTGCCAACAAACAAGGCTAATTTCGCACAGGAAAGCCGACGGGGACGAGTGGTGGAGCGCGGTGAGTCTGTTACCTCACTTCCGATAGCGAGAAATGCATCACGTGATGTACGAAATAACTCCGCAACATGAATTTTTGATTGGCATTGATTCCGATGGCTGTGCATTCGACACGATGGAGCTGAAGCACAAAGAGTGTTTCATTCCCAATATCATCAACTATTACGAGTTCAGGCGATCAGCAAATATGCCCGCGAAGCGGCCGAATTCGTCAATCTGTACTCGAAAAGTCGAGGGATCAACCGGTTTCCGGCTCTGATCGAGACACTGCAGTGGCTGCAAAAACGGCCTGAGGTGGCGAATGCGGCGTAACGATGTCGACATTCCCCGGTCGCTGATGGAATGGATTGCCAACGAAACCAAGCTGGGCAATCCCGCCTTGGAGCCAAGGTGTTGGAGACCGGTGATGCAGAGCTGCAGCACGCATTGCAATGGTCCAAAGCGGTTAATCGACAATTGCTAGAATGGTGCGTGGCGTGCCGCCATTCCCATACGTTCGCGAAAGCTTGCAGAGGCTGAATCGCATGCGGACTTGTTGGTCGTTTCGGCTACACCCAACGAGGCCTTGGAAAAGGAATGGAGCGAACATGATATTGCCCAGTACGTAACGCCATTTGCGGCCAGGAGTCGGGTAGCAAGAAAGAGATCCTGGTCAACGCGGCCAAATACGGGGCGACAGCGCCCTGATGATCGGCGATGCGCCGGGGGACTTCAAAGCGGCCAGCGCCAACCAGTGCTTGTTCTTTCCGATAAATCCCGGTAACGAAGAAGCGAGTTGGAAACGTTTCTATGACGAGGGCATCGAACGTTTCTTGGCCGGCGAGTTTGCCGGCGAGTACCAGCAGCGTTTGCTCGACGAGTTCGAGCAGTACCTGCCAGAAAAGCCGCCGTGGCCGGAAAGCACTAAACAAAGTCATAGAACAGCGAACATGTGATTTTGGCCTGTTGGGCCTCAAAGTGATGGGTCAGAACCTCGTCCTGAACATCGAGAGCCGCGGGTATCGGGTCGCGGTTTACAATCGAACACCAAGAAGATGGAGGAATTTGTTGATGACCGTGCGAAGGCAAGCAAATTGAGGGATGACCATTCCATGCGGACTTGTCCAAGCTCAAGACGCCGCGCAAAGTCATGATGATGGTTAAAGCGGGCGGCGCGGTCGATGGTTGATCGAACGCACTTGCCACTATTGTCACCGGGGGACGTGATCATCGACGGTGGTAATTCGCATTTTCAGGATACGCGGCGGCGGACGGAGTTCGTCGAGAGCAAAGGGCTGCTGTACGTTGGTACGGGTGTCTCCGGCGGCGAGGAGGGGGCGTTGAAGGGGCCCAGCATGATGCCCGGAGGTAGCGGGGCAGCGTGGCCGCTGGTCGAGCCCATCTTTCGTGCGATTGCGGCCAAAGTCGGGCCGAACCAGGATGTGCCGTGTTGTGATTGGATCGGTGCCGACGGCGCGGGACACTACGTCAAAATGGTCCACAACGGGATCGAGTACGGCGACATGCAGCTGATTTGCGAAGCATATCTTCTCCTGAAAGAAGCCGCGGGGCTGAATAATGACCAGTTGTATGACGTATTCGACCAGTGGAATCGGGGTGATCTGCAAAGCTACTTGATCGAAATCACACGTGATATTTTCAGCGTGAAGAGATCCGCACGGGGACGGCTATTTGGTCGACAAGATCCTCGATGTTGCCGGTGCCAAGGGGACCGGGAAGATGGATGAGCCAGGATTGGCTTTGGATTTGGTGTGCCAAGCACGCTCGTGACGATGGCCGTTTACGCGCGTTGCTTGTCGGCGAGAAAGAAGCACGGGTTCGAGCCAGCAGTCAGTTGGGCGGGCCGGATTGTCGATGACGCCAAATGCGCCAGTTGATTGGCGATCGCGATCAGTTCATCGAGGAAGTCCGAGCGGCCTCTATGCCTCAAAAATCTGCTAGCTACGCACAGGGCTTTGTGCAGATGCAGCATGCGGCCAAGGAATATGGCTGGACTCTGGATTACGGCAGTGCTCGCAACTGTGGCGCGGTGGGTGCATTATTCGTGCACAGTTCCTCGATCGGATCAAGGAGGCATTCGATGCCGATCCGAATCTCGAGAACCTGCTGTTGCACTCGTATTTCGAGAATGCCGTCGATGCCGCACAGCAAGCGTGGCGGCGCGTTGTGATTGTCGCGACGCAGCTTGGTCTGCCACTCGCGGCGTTCGGGCCGCGCTGGCGTATTACGACGGCTATCGCAGCACCCGCCTGCCGGCCAATCTCCTCCAGGCACAGCGTGATTATTTCGGTGCCCATACGTACGAACGTCTCGATCGACCCGGTTCATTTCACACCGACTGGTTGCATGCGCCGTCAGCCTCGCGAGGCCTGAATGGAAAGTGCTGCACGGAACGAAGCTCAAGGAGTCGCCCAATGTCTCAATCCCTGTTCGATCTCCGCGGTCAAGTCGCGGTGGTAACTGGAGGTACGGGCGTGCTGGGAGCGGCCATGGCTCGAGGTTTGGTGCTGCCAAGGCATGCGACTGTCGGTGTTGGGTCGCAATGCGGAACGGGGAAATCAGGTGGTGCAGGAGATCCAGCAGGCCGGCGGCGAACGCAGTTCGTTAGTGCCGATGTGACTTCCGCGGAACATTGTCGCCGTGCTGCCGATGAGGTGCTGGAACATTGGGGCGCGGTTGATGCGTTAATCAATGCAGCGGGTGGGAATCATCCTGATGCCACGGCCACTCCCGAGGTCTCGTTTTTCGATCTCGATCCCCAGGCGCTGCAATATGTGATGCAGCTTAATGGTTTGGGCACGATGCTTCCCTGCCAAGCTTTCGGACGGCATTTCGCGCAGCAACACGCTGGTGCCATCGTCAACATTTCATCGATGGCGGCGCTCCGTCCTTTGACCCGGGTGGTCGGCTATTCCGCCGCCAAAGCCGCCGTGACGAATTTCACTCAATGGCTGAGTGTCTACATGTGTCAAACCGTGGGGCCCCGTGTCCGCGTGAATGCCATCGCCCCTGGTTTCTTCCTCACCGACCAAAATCGGTTTCTATTAACCGACCGTGAGTCGGGGGAGCTGACCGCTCGCGGCCGTCAAATCATTGCGCACACGCCCATGGGACGCTTTGGTGAACCGGACGAATTACTTGGCACGACGCAATGGCTGTTATCGCAAGCCGCGGCCTTTGTGACCGGGATTGTCGTGCCCGTCGACGGTGGATTTTCTGCCTTCGCGGGCGTCTAGCAAGAGAAAGGGGCACGAGGGGTTCGTCAATGAGCACTACGTTTGTGATCTTCGGGGCCTCGGGCGACCTGACTGGCCGTAAACTCATTCCGGCACTGTATCGTCTCTACTTACAACAGCGATTGCCTGCCAACATGCGCATCGTGGGTTTCTGCGCTCCGACTTCAGCGACTCGGCCTGGCGCACCGAACTGGCGCAGTCGACTCAGCAGTTTGCTGCAGAAGCGTTTGATAAGAACGCGTGGTCTGACTTCTCCAAGGGAATCAGTTACTGTCCCCTGGATATCAGCGAGCTGGAAGATTTTCGCAATCTGTCTCAGCACCTTAGCCACGTGGAACCCGCTGATGCTCCGGTGACGCGGATTTACTACTTGGCGACGGCTCCTAGTCTGTATGCCACTGCGGTAGCACACTTGGGCGCGGTCGATTTGGCCAAGGAGGACCAGGGGCCACGGCGAATTGTCGTCGAAAAGCCCTTTGGTGTTGACCTGCAAAGTGCTCGCGAATTGAACGCGGCAATCCACCTCGTGTTCGACGAACGTCAGGTGTACCGCATCGACCACTACCTCGGCAAGGAAACCGTCCAGAATCTGCTCGTGTTACGATTTGCCAATGGGATCTTTGAGCCCATTTGGAATCGCAATTACATCGACCATGTTCAGATCACGGTCGCGGAAGAGGTCTCGGTCGGACGAGTGGCGAGTACTACGATCGCGCCGGAGTCCTGCGGGACATGTTTCAGAATCATCTGCTGCAATTGATGACCATTACTGCCATGGACGCTCCTGTACGTTACACGGCGGATCTGGTCGCGACGAAAAGTCAAAGTCCTACAATCCGTCAGACCCTTGCGCGGTGCGGACTTCGCACAGGACACGCTTCGCGGGCAATACGAAGGCTATCTGCAGGAATCGGGCGTGTCGGATGAAAGCCAAACGGCCACCTTTGCCGCGATCAAATTGGCTATCGACAACTGGCGTTGGCAGGGCGTCCCCTTCTATCTGCGGAGCGGCAAGCTCATGTCGTGCCGTCGACGCAGATCGTCGTTCAGTTTCGGGAGCCGCCACATAGCTTGTTTACGCAGCGCGAGGTAAGTCGATGGAGGGCAATCGCTTAGTGATTCAGATTCAGCCTGCCGAGGGAATTCAATTGCAGCTGCAATCGAAGGTTCCGGATGCCGGAATGAAGATGCGCATGACGGACTTGGATTTCCGATTCAACCGTGAATACTCCGATCGCTTGCCCGATGCGTATCAACGCCTTTTGCTGGACGCCGCATCGGGTGACGCGAGTTTGTTTGCCCGAAGTGATGAAGTGGAACTGGCGTGGGGTATCGTCGATCCGATCCTTGAGGCTTGGAAGAGTCCGGCAGCGCCGCCGTTGGAACGGTATCTCCCCGGCGGCTGGGGCCCCGGACGTGCCCTCGAATGGATGCAGCAGCAAGGTCGCCAATGGTTTGACGTTTGTCCCGTATTGCACTGAGCCTTGTTGCCTCGACAAAATCGCGTCACTTCGTCCAAAGAGCATCGCCCTCTAAGAGTCGTTTCCCATGTCGTCGACCACTACCCCTCAACTCCGCGAGCTCTGGATCGGCGACGTGCACGTCGGGTTTCCGGTCGTTCAAGCTGCGCGATCGGGGTACAGTGACGCACCGATGCGCGTGATTTCGCGGCGCTATGGCGCGTCGTATGGCGTGTGCGAGGTGATGCTCGACCAATTCCTCATCGCGGTGAAGGAGCGGCGCAGGACGCAACATTTTCTGTACATCATGGACGAAGAACGCCCGGTCGGTGGACAATTGATGGGGGCCGAGCCGGAGCAGTTTGCCGCAGGTGCTCGGCGGCTGGTCAACGCCGGGTTTGATGTCATCGATATCAATTTTGGCTGCCCCGTGAAAAAGGTTCTGGGTCGCTGCCGTGGTGGCTACCATTTAAGCCAACCGGACGTGGCATTGGAGATCATCCGTCGCACGCGCGAAGCAGTGCCAGAGTCGCTTCCCGTGACACTGAAGATGCGTCGCGGCATGGACGATACGCAGGCAAGCCGTGACAATTTCTTTCGGATCCTCGACGGTGCTTTCCAACGAGGCATCAGTGCGGTGACGGTCCATGGGCGCACCGTAAAACAGCGATACGATGGACCAAGTCGTTGGGAATTCTTACGCGAAGTCAAGCGACACGTAGGCGATCGTGTGATATTGGGTAGCGGAGATTTGTTCACCGCTCAGGACTGTCTGGACATGATTTCGCAAACCGGAGTCGATGGTGTCACAGTGGCCCGCGGTTCCATCGGTAACCCCTGGATTTATCGGCAGGTGTGCGCCTTGGCCAACGGTCAGCCGTTGCCCGCACCCCCGTCGGTTCAGGAGCAGGGCGAATGCATGCGGGAGCACTATCGATTGGCCGAAACGGTCTACGGACCGCGTCGTGGGCCTCAAATGCGCAAGTTCGGTATTAAATACGCAGCTCTGCACCCTGAGTCGAATCAGGTCCGTGAAGATTTTGTCAAAATCAGCTCGCGCCAGGAATGGGAACGGGTGTTGCAGCGGTGGTATTTTTCCGGACTCGTGGCGTGACACGACCCGCACCGTTGGGGTTTAGTCGAACGGCGCATTCAGTTCCGTGATGACCAACGGGTCACACTCCTGAGAGCGATGTTGCTCGAGCAGCCCGCTGACGGTGGGGTCGTCAAGTTGCTGTAGTGCCCAAACACATGCGGCTCGCACCCAAGGCTCCGTATCGCGGAGGCCATGTTCTAATGCCGGCCGGGCACTCGCGTCCCGCTGATTCCCCAGGACAATAGCTGCGTTTCGAAGCAGGCCACGACGTTTGGCTCTCCAAAGCGGAGTACGGCGAAACAACTCGCGAAAAGCCTCATCGTCTAATGTGAACAATTCCGGCAGTTTCAGGGGACGCAGTCGATCGACGGCCCCGAAACCTGGTTCGCGAGCTTCCGGACTTCGCCGATTCCAGGGGCAGACTTCCTGGCAGATGTCGCAACCAAAAACCCAATCGCCGACGTCCCGTCGCAGTTCTCGTGGCAGCATCTCGCGTAGCTCAATCGTCAGGTAACTGATGCAGCGCCGGGCATCCAAGACGTACGGCTGTGGAAACGCATTCGTCGGGCATGCGTCCAGACAGGCTTGGCAACGACCGCAATGGTCGGTGTGGAAAGGCTCGTCGTAAGCCAAAGTTAAGTCCGTCAGGATTGCGGCGAGGAAAAACCAACTCCCCCTGCCCCGGATGGATCAGCAACGTGTGCTTACCGATCCACCCGAGTCCGGCGAGCTGGGCGAATTCTCGTTCATGTAGCGGCGCCGTATCAACGACACCCCGGGCATGGCTGCCGGGGACTCGCTGCTGAATCAAATCTGTCAGGCGTTTGAGGCGCGGATGGATTAGGTCATGATAGTCTCGCTGTCCCCAGGCGTAACGAGAAACGGTGCCATAGCCTTGGGTCGCTTCGACGCGGTCCTCTGCTCGATAGTTCATTCCCAGCATCAGCAGACTTCTGCGCACCTGTCAGAACGTGCTTGGGATGTTCATAAGCGTGAACTCGCTCTTCCAGATAGTGCATCTGACCCGCATAGCCATTCTGCAGCCATTCGTGGAAACGATGGATTCCGCTAGGAGTCACCGCGGGGCACGCTCCGACCAGGTCGAAACCCAACCGTTGTGCTTCCTGCTTGAGCTCCTGTGTCAACGTCATGACACATGTGCCCCTTGGTAATTGGAAATCTGATTTGGATCGTCTCGCATCTCTTGAAGTTGCGATGGGGCGTGATTAGGGTGAATAAGTGAAACGTCTCGCTGTGTACAATTACCGCCCGGGAGAGGTCGTACCATGAATGTCGCTCGACTTATTGCTTTGCTCGCTTGTGCCGCGTTGACCTGGGGAAGTCTACAAGACGATGCCCAAGCTCAGACATTGGGTTGCTATGGGACGTACGGATTTGCACATCCCGGGTACTTCGGCTACGCCGGATCGCCCTATTCGCTCGGCCAAATTCCAACGCCGCCGTATTTTTCCATTCATCCGCCGGTTTACTATAGCCAACCGGTTCCGCGAACTTACGGTTATAGCCCCTTTGCCTATCCCGGCACCATGCAGACACCGGAGATTGTGGAACCGGAGATCATCGAGAATCCGCACGTCAGCCAACCGGCCGAAGAAGAAGAAGCATCGAGCGTCAAGGTTGTTCGCTTTCAAGTCATTGACAATCCGTACGTTCGGGCTGAACTGAAGACGCAGCAGCCGCAACGGTTCGCGGCCATCCATGGCGATCGCTAGTACCAGGCTGGCCATGACTCGCACCTCATCCCGGAATCCGCTTGGATCTGGGATTTTTTTTGGGGGGTGAGAGCGATATGCAAATCGGTGACTTCGAGTCCTCTTGTGGCGGGTGATGGACCTTTTGACGGTCGCGTCGAGCGGGCGTTGGGGAGCATCCGCGTGTGAAAGCAATGCCATCGGGTCGGCACGTCGTCGCCGGTTGATTTGGTCTTGGACGATCGCAAGGTTGTGAGTACTCTCCGCAAGAGGTTCTCGTGGCAGGAAGGAGACTGCGGATGCGATATCGATGGGTTTGGATCGGACTGCTGGCTGCCGTTGGTTGTCAGAACAATCAAATGAACTTTGATCCGTTCTCGACGTCGGGGCCAGCCTTGATGCCCCCGCCTGGCACGGGCAGCGCGGGACGGCCCGACCCCTATTATCGGCCCTCGACGACGACGCCCGTACCGGGCGCCACGGGAGCCTATCGCGCAGCGCCTTTGCCAGCTCAGTACGCGCGCTTCACATCGCAGGACGGTACGGCAGCACCTCAAGTCGCCGATCAGCCCCCGGATACACCTCGACGACAGCGGGTAGCGGCGGTGCGAACCCAGGATGGAATACTGCCCCCGCGGCCGCACCTTACTCCGGTATCCCCACGACGGCTCAACCCAATGTGGCCCCGTCGTCACCACCTTTTTCAACGAGTCCAGCGGCCGCACCGTATGCGAGTCCTCCGGCATCCGTTCCTCAACCGGGAAGTCGGCCAACTAACTGGTCCGGCCGCTATTGACACGAAGCAGGCCAGCAAGAGCGAGATTGGGTACTGCGTCCGTTTATGATTTCGACTCGGCTTCTTCCAGTTCCTTGATCTCGCCCAGTAGCAAACGGATTTCGTTGTCGTATTCCGCCGCTAGGTTCATCATGATCAGTTGGCGTAAGAATGCGGCAGCACCTTCGCGGAGCAAATTCGCGGCCTCGGCACTGGGGAAGCGGCGCATCGGGTCGGGAGCGATCAGACCGCGACAGAAGTTCATTAGTAGTTCGTTGCAGCTGACTTCCATGGGCAGAATGCCATCCAGGTGTTTGGACAACGTTAATTTCGCCGTCAGCAGCTCTTTGTAAGATGCTTCGGCGGGAAACAACGGTCGCCCCGCCAGCATTTCGATAAGCACGTAACCTAGGCTGGCTAGGTCACTGCGCGGTGTGCACTCGCTGCCTTCCAGCACTTCCGGGGCTGCGTATGTAGGTGTGCAGGTGCGGATGGCCGGAGGATCATCGACATGAAAGGCTGAGCCAATGTCAACGATCTTGGCATTGCCAGTGCATTTGAGCATGATGTTGGCTGGCTTGATGTCGCCGTGTACGATGCCTTCGCGGTGCAAGGCGGCCAGGGCGGCCAGGCATTCTCGCACAATTGCGACGGCCACGCCGGGTTTGATGCGAGGCTGCATATCTGCTGGAGCGACAATGACTTGCGAGATATGGCTCCAGCGCTTTTTCACTCAGCGCTGGCGGATTTGGCGAACCAGGTCGTTGCTTAGCAGCCGGCGCAGATCGTAACCGTCGATCCATTCCATAACCATCATGCGGATTCGCCGCCGATCTACAAAGTTATGGACGTCCAGTAAGTTGTCCTGCTGGATCTGTGCGACTTGAGCGGCGATGTGAGCAATTCGCTCCATCGCCTGTTCATACGCCGAACTGGATTCATAGCGATTGGGCGAGAATATCTTCACGGCGACCGGTAACGTGAAGTTGTCAGCTCCGCGACGTTCGCTCAGAAAAACCAATCCTTGACCACCGCACCCAGCAGACGGATGAGTCGTTGATGTGTCGTCCAACTGAGTCGCTGTTCCTGAATTACCGACGTGTAACGCTCCGTCAGCTCGTTACACTGCTCGGCGGTCGGTTGCTCGACAAAGGCAATCGTCGCGTTAACATCGTGCAAAGTCGTCGTGGACATAGATAGGCCTCGCCTCTGGGAGACCTCATCTTACGTCCGGTTCAAGTTGACGTCCAGAGAAGTTGCGATAACCCACGGCTGCGTTGGGCCCTCGCCCGACCCGGTGCCCGCTAGTGGAGGGCGTATCGCAGAGGGGCACACGTGAGCTACTTGCTACGATCGATGCGCAGCCGATCAATCGACGCACGGTCGAGCGCAAGCCCGCATGGTCTTCCGGCCGGGGAAAACCGAGTTGTTTGTCAACTTGATTGATCAGACGTTGGCCTACCTCGTACCGACGAAGATTCATGCAAAAAAACCTTGTCGACACATCCACTCGATCGGCGGCTTGTGCGCCAACGTGGGGCGTAATGATGACTTGGGGTAACTCCCAGAGTTCACTTTCGCGCGGCAATGGTTCGATCTCTGTTACGTCCAGGGCCGCGCCCGCCAGGTGTCCGGAACGCAGCATGGCCACGAGATCGCGTTCCACAACCACCGGCCCCCGCACACGTTGACCAAGTAACCGCCCCGCCGCATCTGCTGCAGCACGCCGGCATCGAACCAACCGGCTGTTTGTGAGTTCAGCGGCACACACAAGATCACCACGTCGGATTCGGTCAGCAATCGAGGTAGCTGATCAGCCGACCAGAGTTGTGCCACGTATGTCGGTTTTTTGATGGGGAATATGTCGGTGGCCAACAGACGTACGCGGAAAGGTGACAGGACTTCGGCGATACGCCGGCCGTTTCCTCCGAATCCAACGATGCCGATCGTTTTACCGTGCAGGTCGTCCGTGGGGCATCGTTCAAATACGTGACGCTGCTGTGCCCTAAAAAACGTCGCCAAGTTTCGAAGAAGTGCCAAGAGTAGACACAACGTCTGTTCAGCCACCTGGTTCGCGAACAATCCGGACGAACTGCTGACGGCAATGGACGAATCGATGACCGAGGGTACGAGACAATGATCCATACCGGCAGCGGACGACTGTATCCAGCGTAGCCGGCCTCGTTGCACGACATCGGTCCAGGGAACCGGGACCTTCGCATGTCCGAAAAAGATGTCAGCCTGCAGCAGCTCTTGCGCAATATGCTCCTGCCCGGCGTTCACAATCTCGGCCTCCGGCGCCGCGGCGCGGATCTGGGCGAGGTGATGGGGTTCAGCCGGATAGCAGAGGACGATTCGTTGGCCCCGAAGTCGCGACATGGCAGCTATGATAACGCCGCTCGCCACGCCCTTCTAGACGAACCGCGGAGAGGCTTGCGTGAACCCTGGACATCAAAGGACGTCTGTTTCATATTCGTATCGAATATCGAACGACTCGGTTAAGGTGGATGATTGATGATGCGCGGCGAGGTATCCGAGAACGGCTGGTGGGAACGTCCCTGCGGTGGCCGAGCCGTGGTGACGCTTGCCTTGCCCTTGGTGATGTCCACGGCCTCCTGGACGATCATGCACTTTGTGGATCGGGTGTTCTTACGCGCGGTATTCGACCGACGCAGTCGCCGCCGCCATGCCGGCCGGTATCTTACACTTTGCGATCATCTGTTTGCCACTGGGAATTGCCAGCTACGTGACCACGTTTGTTGCCCAGTATTTGGGAGCCCAGCAGCCGAGCCGCATCGGACACATCTTGTGGCAAGGCATCTTCCTAGGGGTGATTACCATCCCCCTTTTGTTGCTGCTAGTGCCGTTGACGCCTCCGCTGTTTCACCACACAGGGCATCCTGCGGCGGTGGTCGTGGAGGAAATTCGTTACTTTCAGGCCCTGGCTCTGGGAGGCGGTGCGGCTGTTGTGGCCGCGGCATTGGCCTCGTTCTTTACTGGGTTGGGCGCCACGCGGATCGTGATGTTCGTGGATGTTGCAGCGGCCGCCGTCAATATCTTGCTGGACTACCTGTTGATTTTCGGTCGGGGCGGCGCCCCGAAATGGGCATCCTCGGCACGGGGATTGCGACATCGCTGGCCCTGTGGGCCAAAGTGTTCGTGTTTGCCGTGATCCTTGCCCGACGGGAGTTTCGCCAACCGTATGGATTGCGTCGGGGCTGCCGCTGGGACCCGCAACTAACCTTTCGACTGCTCCGTTTTGGTGGACCCAGCGGTCTGCAGATGTTTGTCGAGATCGCTGCATTCACCCTGCTCACATTTCTGATGGGGCGGATGGGCGAAATTGCATTAGCGGCCACGACTGTCGCATTTAGTGTCAATTCGATCGCCTTCGTCCCCATGTTGGGACTTGGAATTGCCGTGTCGGCTATGGTCGGTCAGCAACTGGGGGCAAACCGCGCCGATTTGGCAGAGCGGGCGACGTGGACCGCGTTTCAACTGGGGCTTGTCTATTCCGCGTTGATGTCCATCCTGTACCTGGCCGTGCCCGACTGGTTCTTGGCGGCTCACGCCGCGGGTCGACACCGACGAATTCGCCCAGATTGCTGTGGTTTGCCGCACGTTGCTCCGGTTTGTCGCCGCCTATTGCGTGTTGGACATGGCCAGATTGTCTTTTCGAGTGCGGTTAAGGGAGCTGGCGATACCCGTTTTGTACTGGGCCTATCGACGTTGATCGCTCCGTTGCCCGCGGTTCTGGGGTGGTGGGGTTCGGCGCATTGGGGCTGGGGTCTGGTCTCGTTGTGGTGTGTAATCACGGGTTGGATTTCCGTACTCGCGGTGGTGTTCTACATCCGGTTTCGTCGCGGGCCCTGGCGATCCATGCGCGTAATTGAGATCGATTTGACTGGGGGAATTCACACCCCCTCCGTGGTTGCTGCCGTCGATGTGGAGACGCCCTAAACTCGGGGATTGTTTGGCCCGTTCGAGGCTCTGTCTGGACTTAACCCCCTTGCCTATCGTAAGATGAAGGCCTGCGGTCTCGCCCCCACGGGCGGCCCACGACCGTCTCACCTAATGCAGCCGTGGCCCTTCCCACCGAGGCTGTGCTCCCATTGGTAAGGGTGGTTCACGAGGACTCGAGCGGAGGAGTTTGCCCTGTCTATTTCCATGCAACAAATCGGCACCTGGGGCGTTATCGCACTGATGGCGTTGCGGTTAGGAGTGGGTTGGCACTTTTTCAAGGAGGGTGCCAAGAAATTCACGGATGTTGGCGTGCCGAGCGTCGCTTTCTTACGCTCTGCAAAGGGTCCCTTGAGTGACATGTATAAGTCATTTATTCCGGACCGATACGGGCAAGAGCGATTGTCGGCGTCATCGACGACCCGTTTTTGGAACCAATACAAGGACCGTGTGGCGCGTCACTACGGTTTTGATGGCGAGCAGACCAAGAAGGCCGACGACATTGTGTCGCGGTACGCATCTCGGCTCGATAACTACCTCAAGTCGATTGACCCGGACGTCCAGGAGTATTTCCTTGAAGTCCAGCGTCTCCAAGAGGCCCGACAAGATCGGACGCGCAGTGTGCCGTTTCAACGGTCGCGGATTGCCGAAAAGGCCGACGAATTGTGGGGCAAGGCACAACCATGGCTGACTGGAGTGCGTACGTTGAGTGTCCATCTGGAAAATGATCTGCAAGCCGTGGCCACGGAGGCCCAACGATCGCGCGGACCATTGCCGATACCAGATCGATCCAAGCCGGTTTTGATTGATACCACGATCAAGTTTCTGGTTTTAATCGTAGGAATCCTGTTAATTTTGGGATTGTTCACCCGGTTGGCCGCCGCGGGTGGGATCTTGTTCCTCTGTTCTGTGATTTCGACGCAGCCCCCTTGGGTCGAAAGCGCCAACACCCAATTCTTTTATTATCAACTGGTTGAGGTCCTGGCTCTGTTCGTCCTTTTCGTCTTTGCAGCGGGTCGGTTTGGCGGATTGGACTATTTGATTCACGGCCTGTATCGTCGCTGTTGCCCACCGAAAACACATCCGCTTTAGGAGGCATTCATGAGCCTGACTCCAGAACAAAAACAAATCGGCGCTGACAACTATTACGAGGCGTTGGGGATCTCTCGCCGCGACTTCCTGAAAGGAGTTGCGTTAGCTGGGGTCACTTCTGGCGCCGGCTTAGGTGCCATGTACTTCGGCTACGGCGACCGAGTCGCGGATCCGGTTCGCATTGGTGTGATTGGTACCGGTGATGAGGGGAGCGTGCTGATTGGCTCGCTGAACCCGAGCTATGTTGACGTGAAGGCCGTCTGCGACATACGTCCCTACAGTGTCCACCGGGCATTTCATGGAGACTGGTCGACGGACAACACGATTACGGTCCGCCCGGGGCTGATGAATGTTTACGGCTGGAAGACCGAGGATGAAGCGCGTCGCCACGTGCAAGTATTCAAGGACTATCAGGATCTGTTGAAAGATCCGGATATAGAGGCGGTCATTATTGCATTGCCCCTGCATATGCACGCACCCGTTGCGATGGCCGCCATGCAGGCGGGCAAGCACGTCTTGACGGAAAAGTTGATGGCCTACGACATTGCTTCTTGCAAGGAGATGGCTCGCGTCGCTCGCGCCACAGACCGCTATCTGGCGACGGGACACCAGCGCCACTATAGCGTGCTCTACGACAACGCGGTGCATCTGATCAAATGGGGGCTGCTCGGCCAGATCCACCACATTCGAGCGCAGTGGCATCGGGGAAACTTGCCGGGACGCGACAGTTGGAAACAAAGCCTGCCGGGTGGCGAAATGGCGGCAGACGGCAAACTGCGGGATCCCATTGCCGATCGACTGAAGAAGCTGCAGGAACAGGTCAAGAGTCCAAACGTGTCTCCCAGCGAACTGGCTACGCTCGAAAACCAACTTGCCCAGTGGACCGCATGGAATGCCGATCGTGAGCTCAACGCCGAAGATTACGGCTACCAGACAATGACGCTGTCCGACGGACGGACACGCTCCGCGATGGAGGAATTGTGTCGCTGGCGGCTCTGGGATCGTACGGGTGGCGGATTGATGGCGGAACTCGGCAGCCACCAACTGGATGCCGCGTCGATCTTTATCAGTTCCTTGCGTCAAGATGGTAAGAAGGCGCATCCCTTGAGCGTGCATGCGGTCGGTGGACGACATATCTTTCCCGTTGACCGGGATTGTTTTGACCATGTCTACTGCACGTTCGAATTCCCGGGGCCGGCGTACGAACCAAAAGAAGATCCTTATTACTACGGCTTCAAGGATCCCTACACCGGCTACGACGCCACCAAGGGGATTCCACCCTATTCCGAGGATCCCAATAAACGCATCGTCGTCACGTATTCCTCGATCAATGGCAACGGCTATGGTGGTTACGGTGAAATCGTCTTGGGCACCAAAGGCACGCTGGTGTTAGAGCGAGAAAAGGAAGTCATGCTCTACAAGGATTCGGACACGTCCAGCCGCGTGAGCGTAAAGGACGACAAAGGTGGTCCGACGATGGACACATCCTACAGTGGAGACTCCGGCGCCGGCGTCGCCAAGGCCGCGGATACCGGCCCCGTTAGTCGTGGGTATACCGAGGAGATCGAGCACTGGGCGTGGTGCATCCGTAATCAGGACCAAGAGAATCAGCCACGCTGCCGCCCCGAGGTGGCACTGGGCGATGCCGTCATCGCACTGACGTGCAATGTCGCGATGCGGAACGCTGCTTCGGGCAATGGAGGATATGTCCAGTTCCGCGAGGAATGGTTTGACGTCGATAGTGATGAAACGCCGGACGGATCCGTGCCTCGACAAGTTTAGCACCGCGTCTGACGCGTTCGCACGTCAAACGTGCTTACAGGAAGGACCATCCTTTGGCCCACATCCGCCGCAGCGCTGCTTTGGACGTGAGTCCGCGCCGGCGGCGGATTTCCTGCCCGTTCTTCACAAGGATGAAGGTGGGTACGGAGCGTACACGGTAGTATTGGGCCTTGGACGGGTGCCGATGAACGTTAATGGTGCTGATCTCAAACCCTTCACTACGTAACTCAGTGACCACTGAGTGTGCCGGCCGGCAGGCGCTTCAGCCAGGAGACGTAAAGAACAGTAAATGACCTTGCTGAGGGTCAATTTGCCCCATCTGTTCAAGGGCATCGCGGTGCTGGTAGGCAACAATTGCCACCGGCAGCAAGAAGGCCAATGCGGCAAGTATTAGGGTGGCAGGTCGGGGCACGGTGGGGACTCCCGGCGGCGAGGATAACGGAGTGGGGCGAATCCGCGACGCGATGTGCGGTCACTAGTTCAAGCCTAGGACGATCTCCACCTCAGGGGGCAATTCTTCGCAAAAACGGCCCAAACCTGTTCGGCACACGATTTTTGAACGAAAGGTGCCTGGGCCGAACGCCTGGACATTGGTCCAAGTCCGCAGCGGGTGATGGACGTTTGTGCCGCGTGCGCGATCGAAACAGATTAGTCCAGGATCTTCCGTTTTAGTCCCTCGAGCAATTCGACGGCCCCACCAATCTCGGACTTTTGTCGCGCGGGGTCTTGCGGGATTTCACGCTCGATGGTCAGCGGGCCGTCGTAACCGATTTCCAACAGCGTCTGCAGGTATGACTCAATGTTGACTTGTCCCTGCCCCAATGGAACTTCTTGCCCCCAGGATTCGCCGGGCCGATCGGACCAAAGGGCGTCCTTACAGTGCACGCTGCGTACGTAGGCACCGATGCGGCGCAACGCCTCGATCGGTTCTCCCGTGCCATACAGAATCATATTGGCCGGATCAAAGTTGACGAATAGATTGTCACGTTGTACGTCAGCAAGAAACGTCAACAGGCCCTCGGCCGTTTCCTGGCCGGTCTCCAAATGCAAGTTTTGTCCCAGCGACCGACAATGGTCACAGACTTCGCGCGTCACCTCCAGAATACTGTCATACGCGGGATCGCCGATGGAGGCATGGGGAATGAAGCCCAGATGGAGTGCCACAACCGAACAGTTGAGTTGGTGTGCGAAATCCGCGATGGCCTTCATTTCAGCGGTGCGCGCCGCCCGAGTATCTAGCGGCACGAGGCCCACCGTCCGTTGCGTCGTTGGGATATCGGCGTAGCTCTCACCTTCAAAGCCACCGAAGACTGCCGTCAGCTCGATTCCCAGCTCGTTAAGACGCTCTAAGAAGTGGGCGGCATTTTGCTCGGTTCGCGTCACTTGCGCCGCGCGTGCAGCTGAATGCTGGGCACGTGCAAGTCTTTAGCAACTTCGAGTTTGACGCCCAATCCCGCATCAATACTTGCGAACACTCCGATCGGCCACTTGCTCATTCGTTCGTCCTCCGTCATTCTGGAAACCCGCAATGTAAGGCCAGATGGCGGTCGTGACAAGTCGTTGCGGACGCCCTGATTTTTCGGAAAGCAAACGGTATTGAGTGGTCCGCATTACCCTGAACCTGACGCACCATTAACGGTGCACGAAGTGATGCCATCCGAGGGCGCGCCAGTGGATAATCGCCGCGAGTTACCGGGCGCCTGGCAGGATTGAGTGTGCCACGACAGGTCGTCGCGCTCGCGGTTTGGCCTTTCTTTGAACAAATGTTGGGTTTTGCCGTTGGCTTCGTCGACACCGCGATTGCTGGCAGGCTGAGTGTTGCGGCCACCGAAGCGATTGCGGTGGGAGCGTACGTGGGGTGGTTGATTAATCTGATGTTCGCGGCGTTGGGGATCGGCGTGGGTGCGCTTGTCGCGCGAGGTGTCGGTGGACGCGATCGCCGATTCGTGAACGCTGTCGTAGGACAAGCTTTCGTCGCTACGGCTGCCTTGGGAGGAACGCTGGCATGCGTCGTCTGGTTGTTGACTCCCCTGCTCTGCCAAATCATGAATGTCGTCGGGGCTGCGGAGCCGATGGGGATTGCCTACCTGCAGCATCCTCGCGTGGTCCATTCCGGCATTGGGTATCTTGTTTGTCAGCGCTGCTTGTCTGCGAAGTGCCGGTGACACTCGCACACCATTTTACGTACTGGCTGTCGTCAATGCTGTTAATGTTGTGTGCAGTGTACTATTCGTGTTTGGACCGGCGCCCTGGGGCGGACACGGCGTTCGCGGTGTTGCTTTGGGAACGGCGGTGGCCTGGATCGTGGGTGCCATGGCGATGACGATGGTGCTGTGTGGGCGACGCGCGACAATACGCCTATACTTGCACCGGCTGCGCCCGCAGTCGACGTTGTTACGTCGCATCCTGCGAATCAGTGGTCCGCAATTCCTTGATGGTTCGGCAATGTGGTCCGGCAACTTCCTGTTGGCGGCCCTCGTAGGCTACCTCGGTAGTACCGTGCAGCCTGGTGCACTCGCGGCGCACATTGTGGTGATTCGCATTGAAGCAATAAGCTACCTGCCAGGATGGGCCCTGGCACAGGCGGCGGCGACGCTGATGGGCCAGTATTTAGGATTGGGTGATTCTCGTCGGGCTCGGACGGCCGTCAAATACTGTTGGGCGCTGGCGGCCATCATCATGAGCGCGATGGGAACGATGTTCTTGATATGGGCGGAACCCTTAGTTCGTTGTGTCACCGCTGAACCGCGACTTCTGGACTTGGCGCCGCCCTTGCTCCGGATTTGTGGTCCGGCGCAGATCTTTCTGGGTACTGCGATCGTGTTGGAACAGGCGGTCCGCGGGGCGGGTGATACTCGACCGGTCGCAGTGTTAGTGATCGCCTCGACGTTTTTAGTGCGGTTGCCGGCAGCGTACGTCGCCGGCGTATATCTCGCTGGCGGAATTGCAGGAATTTGGCTGGCCGTCTGTTTGGAGAATGCGCGTGCGCGGATCCCTGATCGCCGCCTATTTTTGGAGCGGACGATGGAGCGCGACGCGGGTTTGATGTTTCACGGCCGACAAATGCTGTTCGCAATGTGACCTTGCGTATTGGCGATTAACGCATCATGCGTCGACGCCTCTTGGGTCGCAGCAACCAAATCAAGACGAAGATTGGCAGCAGAAAGAATCCTTGCCGCAGGACAGCCAGAACGACTCGCGGTCGGATCGCCACAGCTCAGCAGAAAACCGACCATGCCCACAAACACCCAACCGGGCATGCGGTCGATCTGCGGGTAGGCCAGCCAGGCTGCGATGAGGACGAGCCCGGATTTGACGCACGAGCCTTGCAGAAACTCTGCTGACGCGAGGCTCGGGGGCCAGAGGTAAAAGTACACTCCCACAGATAGACACGTCAAACCCATCACGCCCAACAAGTTGCGTCGAAACGATGTGTGCGGGGCATTGGTCATTGGCGATTCGCGGGTAAGGAATAGAACCCCCGATTATAGCCGATCCAGGCTATCGACCCAACGACCAACCTCCGAACGCTCATCTTCCGTCAACGGGCGGTCGGCCTCATTGCGAATCAGCTTTGTGACTGGAAACTTCAACTCGCGCAGTGTGCGAATTCCCGTTTCGACCCGTTCTTTCAGCGGCGAAGAGTCCGTCACGGAAGCGAGGATGGCCAATCGTTGAAGTGGTTCGTTGTCGATACCTACCAGACGACTTGGCGGTGGTGCATTGATGGCGGCGATTCCTCGGACCACATCGCGGTTTCGAAAGCCGACTAAATAAGCCATGGCTCCTCCGGCCGATTCGCCGAACACGGCAATGCGCTGATCATGCAACGCAAACCGATTGATCGCTTGATCGATGACTTTGCGAATGTAGCCCACTTCGGTTGGTTGCCAACGCGAAGAATCGCTTGGTTCTGGGACCAGCAATACCAAATCGTGGGCTTCGCAAACGGCCTTCCAACGCTCAACGACGTCATCCACCTTGATTTCACCTGGATCGAGCAGCACGACCAACAAGCCCCCTTGATGTCCGCGGTTGAGCGATTCGGGCACAAAGGCCGTGCAACGATTGGGATCCTCGGGAATCTCAATTGGCACTTGCCCGGTTTGCAGGGCGCCGACGACGGGAGTCATGGGGAGCTCAGGCAGTTGCTCGGGAACGGACTCAGGAAGACGTCCCAGTACAATTTCGCCGGTAAGTTGTTCGCTGCCACGCTGCCAAGATAGTCGAGCGAGCTGATCCGGTTGATAGGTGGCGAGCTTCGTTCGTAATTGTGCCGCGTTCTCAATGACATGATCGTCGATTTGCGTAAGGCGATCGTCGACTAATAGGCCCGCGTTTGCCGCTGGACTATCTGCATACACAAAACGCACGACAACGCCTGACGGCTGCTCGCTACGTGCCGGTAGGATTCCCAGAAAGGCATGTTCGTAGGGCGGAATCGTATCGGTCAGTATGCTTTTTAGTTCGAGTGTCTGACCATCACGCGAGATCGTCAGCTGCACGGGATCACCCGCGTAGAGGGGCCCGAGCTGATGTCGCACCTGCGAGTGCCGTTCGACCGGCTGTCCATTCATCGCCAGGATGCGGTCGCCTGGCTGCAGTCCTGCTTGGGCGGCTGGCGAGTTCAGTTTGACGACAGCAATCTTTGTCTCGGGGTCCAACTGATCGGCGTCTTCAAAGGCGATCCCAAGTTTTCCCGGTAGCAGATCTTGTCCAGTTTTCAGACGATCAAGCTGCCGATGGATATCTTCCAGAGGAACGGCGAAGCCAATACCGGAATCGTACCATTCAGCGCCCGCGACCTCTTCATCCGACTGAGGTGACAGAGGTACTAACACGCCGACCACCCGACCATAAAGATCGATCAGCGGACCTCCGTAATTCGCGGGAGAAATATTAGCATCCGTCTGAATGGCTTTTCCCCAGATGCGATGCAGAGCGCGAATAATACCGACCGATAAATTGACTTGCTCCGAGTCGAAAGTTTTGCCAATCGCGACCACTGTCTGACCCACACGAAGTTCGCTTCGCGCGGCAGCTGCGGGAACCGGCAGCGGTTGGTCGACCTTGACTTTCAGTAGCACGAGCATGCGGCTGCGATCACGTGCGACGATGGTTGCGGGCCGGCGTTGCCCGTCGGGTAGTGTCACGAGGATGGATGACGGCTGCTGAATGAAGTTGAATGCGCTGGAAATGATGTAGCCATCCTCGGAGACAATCAAGCCGGTGGTGGGGCCCGTTCCAATCAGCATGCGCCCCACGCGTTCCAGACCTCCCAGCGTTTCAACTTGCACGACGAATGCAGCAACGCTACTTGCCGCGGACCGTATGGCCTCTTGCTCCATACGAATCAGTTCGTTCGAATCGGCCGCAGCCGTCGTGTACAAAACGAGACTGATGCAGGCGGCTGTCAGCAATCTGATATTCTTCATTCTTGAGGGCACTCCTTGTGCCGAAATCGACTGGTGGGAGGATGATCCTGTCACCGGAGGGGCATGGCGACGGTCAGTTACGGCTGCATCAAGAGCTCGAATACAAGTAGTTCTTGGCCGCGCATGATGGTCAATTGCACTGGATCCAGGCGGTCGATGTAGGATAGTTCGTCAATTAAATCGTCACGCGATTGGATGACCACGTCGCCTACCATAACGATCAGATCGTCGGGTTGGATTCCCGCCTCTTGGGCGGCAAATCCCGCCGGGGTCCGTTCGACGTACGCGGGTGTCTTGGGCAAGACCGGCGGCAACATCACGAGACCCAATCCCATCAGCGTGACGGGGTCGTCAGGACGCCTCGCCTGCGATTCGGCTCGACTACGCGTTTTGCCGTCCAGGATGTCCTGAACGGACTCACGCAATTCACCAATTGGAATGGCATAATTCAACCAGACATTGGTCAGTGAGCTGCGCAGTTCCTTACCTAACATGCCCGCCAATCGGCCTTCACGATCGGTCAGCGCACCCCCTGCGGCACCCGCGTTGTTCGTCATTGCGTCCACAACATAGACGGTGCCGTCGTAAGGCGTTTCATAGACACCACGCCGAGCTGCCAAAGGAGCGACGGCGGACACGAATCCCTGCAGCAGACTTGCTTGTTCACTTCCCGAGGCGATGCCGTATAAGTTACTGAAAGCGAGCACGCGGTCGCCCACCTGTAACTCCAATGCATCATTCAAATTGAAATGGGGTAGGCCCGTTACGTCAATCTTCAGGACGGCAATCTCCAGACGTGGGTCGGCACCGACCAGTTCGGCTTGAAGTCGTCGGCCATCCGCCAGTACGGCGGTTACGTAATCCGTATCTAGGACGTAACTCCAAACTGTCAACAAATGTCCTTCCTCGCTGATCAGAAATGCACTTTGGTACGCCTCCAGTCCTCGACTTCCCCCCGCTCCGTAGATTTTGACGACCTTGTCCTGAACGCGAAGATTGATCAACGACAGCGATTGCCCTCGGGCGACGTGCGTACCGACAAGACAACAGCCCAGGCACAATATCAACGTAGCGAGCGACCGGCAGGTGTCGTGGTAGCAGCTGCGAGGTTGCCGAGGTGGTTGAGCGAAACTGTGGAGCGGCGACATTACGAGGCGTCCTCTTCAGACAAAGGAGCGATTTGGATGCCATCCAGTTTCAGCGTGCCGAATACGCTATCGCCATACCGGATCTGGATTTCGTGAGGCAGATTTCGTCCGTTGACCATTCTGAAATCATCGAAGAACAATTCGCAGGGATCGACGTCGGCATCCGGAAACATTTCCAGAGCGATAAGCTGACCGCTATTGGCGTCAAAGTAGAATCGAGTCTCGACGACGTCGTGGATTCCGACGAGGACGTCGTACATGCCTTCCCGATTTGGCAGAGGAGCCGTGCCCCAATAAAACACTTCACCGAAATGGTCGGGGCCACGTGTGAGGAATCGGCGCCATTGATGCAGCGCCAAGTAGAGGCCACCACTACCGCGGGGTTCGCGTTGCTCGGCCAAATCCTGTGTCATGTCGATTATCAGTTCTTGGTTTTGACCGGCGGACGATATGTCGGCAAACACTTGCTGCGCATCCAAGCTAATTCTCGCCATGCCCTGTCCGTTCAGTTGACCGTTTAACGTCCAGCGTCCCCCCGGAAAGGTAGACGTTTCTGGGCGACATAGGCTCTGCCAGACTCGGTCACGTTCGACTTGGTTGAAATGATAATTCGCGTATCCTCGTCGCGATGCGTACACGTCCGCAATGGCGTCTGGTAGCTTCACGGGTTTGTCCGTGGCGTGAGCTTGAGAAGGGTGAGGGTCCGACGGAGGCCCTTCTTTCTTCGGCGGGGTCTCTTTTCCGTCGGGGCCTTTTTCGCGAGGCTGAGGCGGTTCGGGTGGTTTTTCCGGTGCCAACTCTTGTTGAGTCAGCTGCAAGAGACGCTCTTCCGAATGCACGCCCGGCAGACGCACGTGCGTCTGGAAAACCTGGTCATCGTGCCGATAGCTCAGCGGGACACGCCATCCTTTGGGCAGAATCCCAAGGACGTTTTTCAATGTGTTAGCGCTGTCGAGGGGCCGACCCGCGAGCGAGATCAGTTCATCGCCATATCTCAGACCACGACGATAGGCATCGGAGGACTCCAGAATGTTCGTTACAATGACGTGCGAGCCTTCATCGGTGGCGGCTGTTGCGCCCAAGGTCGCATGGTCGACTATGCGGCCGCTATGGAGCACGCCCAGGAAATTCTTGATTTGATTGATCGAGATTGCGTAACCAACGCCCACGTTGACTCGGCCTCGCTTCTCGAACGATCCGCGACCGTTGATGCCGATCAATTGGCCCTGTGCATTGAATAGAGGACCACCTGAGTTCCCCGGGTTAATCGCGGCATCAGTCTGGATGCAATCCGTGTACTCCAGGATTTCCCCGGCCGCGGGTGGCTGATAGCGGCCTACACCCGACACCACGCCGAAGGTCACAGTGGGCTGTAGGTCGGTAGCCAACAGAAAAGGGTTGCCCACGGCAAAGCATTCGTCGCCCACCCGAATCTGATCACTGTCGGCCATCTCGGCCGCAGGAAAGTCATCGCGCCCGACCAGCTTTATTAGCGCCACATCACCGGTGGGATCAAGACCGACGACGACCGCGTCGTACAACTGCCCATCATTCAGGCCACATTTCATGTGCTTGCCGCACGGCTGTGCGACGTGAAAGTTTGTCAGCGCAGAATCCATCCCGAGTTATAACGACCCCCGAGCCCCCGCCACCGGATTTTTCGGCAGCAAAGACCGCAAGCGTAGCACGGGAAGCCTTTTCGATCGCGGCGACACGAGCCGCTTCTGCTTCGAGTAACTGAGCCGGCAGATTTGGAGATGCAGGCAGCCGGGCGGTTGCCGCGGCAAGAGAAGACGCGATCACAATCGCGCGAAACGATTGCCATTGGAATCGCCAGTTAGAAATAGGTCGTGTCATTTAATCAACCTTGCGTCGCACAAACTCATCTGGTCACCTTGGTCACCGTGATTGCCGTAATCGACCACAATCTGCAATCGATTTGCACCGCTTATATCAACGTCAATTTCCCGGGCAGACTCACCACGCGACATCTCTTGACGGAACAATTCACGGTTGTCCGCAACGATAAGTAGCGTCAGCTGACCTGCACCGCCCGTTTCGTCGACGGCCGCTGTCGCTAGGAATCGGCGGTACTTTCCTGCTAAACGATAAATCAACCTTGTGCGGCTGTGGAGTCCGAGACCTTTGTCGAATTGCTGTTCCTTGTCACCGACTGAGGCAACCAAGGGCTCGCGCGTTATCCGACGGTCGTGTTGCGGCGCGAACCACTGCTGCTCTGCTTCAGCCAACGTCGGTACCTGAATGTACGGTGTGAACTCGCTGAGCTCGGGTTCCATATCGCTTAACGCGACCATGCTGAGAGCAGCGAAATCGACGAACCGCAGCTGTTGAAAAGGGATGTTCAAGCGGACTTGGCTAGGTGTCACAACGACCACGTCGTTCCCTTCACGCTGCAAGCTGAGGACCTGCAATTGACTACCGTCGTTGAGCGCAAGCTCCGCCCGCGGGATTCCCTGAGTCTCTCCCTGGATTGTGGCAAACAACACACCGGCAACTCGCTCGCGTCGGACATCGATCCAGTCACCGGAGTATTGGAACTTGATAACAGCGTCGTCGATGTCGCCCAGAATTCCTTCGATGGGTTGCAGCGGGCCTTCCTTGCGCCGAACGACGACGACATCCGACCGAGGTGCGTTTTGCGAAATCGTCGCCCAGGATTGCAGCTGTTCCGCGTCGAGGCTTCCCAATTTGACCGCGCGGACGGCACGTCGCGTCAAGCTGAGAGGTACGGTGCCGTTTTGACGTCTTGCCGTGACAGCGTCACCACGGCAGTGGAAATTGTCGATCGCAAGGCGGCTGCCATCTGTTAGCGTGACTTCCTGTGGCGAAAGCGGCACCTCTTCAGTGCTGGGAAAGCGGACTCGTCGAAGTTGGCGGAGTGCATATGCCCGGCGTTGCCCGTTGTTGTCTATCGATACCTGACTGGACGCAAAGTCCTCAAGCTGTCCAGATACCGTCGAACCGTCGGTCAACGACAATTCGACATCGATTTGTCCGGTCAATGCCAAGACCAATCCCAGCACAATCATCACGCTCGAAATCCTTGTCTTTAATTATGTGTCAATTCACACTGCTACCGCTCGTCCGCTGGCGACCTTCGCATAGGGCCGCGCCGCGATAAGATTCAGCGTTGTTCGCCGTCGCGGGCGAGTTTGCGGAAGTATTCTTCGATCACATCGCGATAATGCGATGGCAAATCCTTGCTCAATTGTTGCAATGCCTCTTCACGCTGCTTGGGAGGCAGATTTCCCCAATCCGTTTCTGTGCCCAATTGCTTGGGGGCGACGTCGCCGGGCCCCGTTCCGCCAGCCGGCATACTATCTTCCATTGGACTCGATGGCGCAGTTGGACCCACCAGCCGCTGCGCTCGCCGCTGCCGCATTTGCCTGTTCTTCGAGTTGCTCAATCAGTTTGTCCAGTTTCGCAATGACATTTTCTTCTTCCTCACGTACTCGCTTGCCGGCGCGTCCGTGGCCCAGCCGCACATGGATGTTGTCCATTAGCCGAGATATCTCGTCGAGTGAATCCGGTTTTAGCGGCTCCAAATCGGCTTGCATTAACCGCGCCACGACCAAGTACCGCTGCGGTAAGGAAGCTTCGTTTTCCAGTAGCGTCACGAGAGTCGACAGGCACTGATCTTTCTCTAAGCGTCGGTGCGCGGTCACACCTTGGTAAAACAACAGCGCAGCCGGATCAACGATGTCCGTGGCTTGTAATCCGTTTAACTGCTCCCAGCTTTCATCAAATAGCTGCTGGTTGGCGAGCCACAGTCCGAAGTACAAGTGCAGGTTGGCTGTAAGCCAGGGTGCCAAACTGTCGTCATTCTGAAAAGTTGTCGGCGGTACTTCGTAAGCCGGACGAGCTTGCTGACACAATTCATGTAGTTGGCGAGCCCGTGGATCCACCGCCGCCACGCTCGTCACGAGTTGCTCCAGGACTTGATCGGGGCGCCATGTTTCCGCTCCCGCCCAGGACTGCTGGAGTTGTTGCTTGGTCGCATCGTCCAGATCTTGTGTGTCCAACCAACTAAAGAGTTTGTCACGAGTCTCGCTGGGCAAGGGAGAAGTCCAGGTGGCACGACGGGCCAGGTCGTCACCGCTGGCGGCGTATAGGCTGTGGCCGAAACAACAGCTGACGAGGGTGATCTGTAAGAGCCGACTCCAGCGGCATAGTGGGAAACTCGCACTCATTTGTTCTTCTCCAGAAGCAAATCGCGCGTGATCTGATGGATCCGCTGTTCGCGCTCGGATAGTTGTTCCAGCGATTCGATCAAGTCCCGATCTGTCGCCTGACCAATGTCGTGGTCCGGATCAGCGAGCAGTTTTGAGTACGTTTCCGTACGATGGTTCACTCGCACTTGTAGCGTACGGATCATTTTGAGTTCCGCGATCGCATCGACCAGTGGCATATCTTCCGGGGACATCGGCTGCATTTGTTGAGGAGGTTGCTGGCGGCGCTGTTCGGCGTCTTGCTGAGCCTTTTGTAAGGCTTCCACAATCTCCTCCAAGGCAGCGACAATGTCCTCTTCCAAACCGAGCGTAAGCAGATCGATTTTGGCTTGTCCCAGTCGATCGACCACCAACAGCATGTCCTCTCGCATCTGCTCGACGGCCTCCGGAAAGGCCACCGACGAACCTTCTTCGCGGAGCAGCAATAGTGCCTTGTCGGCTTCCTGGAGGATTCGACGTTCTTCCACGCTCAACCTGCCAGACTGAACAATCACTTGTCCGATACGATCGTCCCCTTCGATTTCGCTGAGCTGCTGTGTGTCTTCATAGACTTTGATCTGCATCTCCAGCATTTTGCGAAAACGCGATTCGAGTTGTGCGAGCGCTCGCTCGATCTCTTCTTCTCGCATTTGACGCAGGATTTCTTCGAGTCGGGCCTTGGCTTGTTCCAGAAGTCGACGTGCATCTTGCTGTGCCGGGATGGCCTCCTGACGTTGTGCTTCCTCCAGACGCTGCTGCGCATCCCGCATCCGCTCCAACGCCTGCTGAATCTGGTTTTGACCCGGAAAGGCCTCGCGGGGAGGCTCCTGCGGTGCACCCGGTTCCTGTTCGTGGCGATGGCTGACCCGGCGATGGCTGACCCGGCGATGGCTGACCCGGCGATGGCTGACCCGGCGATGGCTGACCCGGCGATGGCTGACCGGATTCATTTCCCGGAGATTCCTCAGGAGACTCGGATTGAGTTTCCTCTAGGTTTTCCTCCTGTGCGATTTGGTCGCGCGGGATTTCGTGGCGTTTTCCGTCGCCATCCTCCAATACGACTTTTGCGTCATCGCTCTCCGTTACCTTACCCTCGATTTGTTCGCCAGAACGCGTGGTGATCCGAGCACGGTTTCCGGGTTGCGGACTGGGAGGACTCGCTTGGCGTGGCTGCAACGGAACGTCATCGGAAGGGCTCGATTCCGGTTCGGCGGGTTGCGGTTTTGCATCTTCGCCGGCAGCGCGCTCATTCTGTTCAATTTCGTCAGCCAGCCGCTCCGTGCGATCTGCGACGTTTCCCTGATCTTGGGCCAACCGATTGGAGTCGTCGCCTCCTTCCGTCCGACCCTGGACGCCCCGTTGCTGCCTTAGTATTCGCTCGACTTCCTTAATGTAATTCTGGACGCGATCCTGTTCCTCCCGCAGCCGATCCGCGCGGTTTTCGCTCAACAGCAATTCCAAAATCTGCACCAGCTGTTCACGGACAATCGCTTGATCGTCCGCGGCCTTCGCGAGTCGTTTGTCGCGCAGCAATTCCACCAGGTCGAGCATTTGCTGCGAGATTTGATTATCTTTGCTGCGCGTCAGGGCCTGCTTGAGCAACGTGGAGCGTTGGGGTTGAGACGCCGCATCAAACTCGGCCATTTTGAGCAATAGCATCTCCAGCCGTTGGTATTTTTCGGCCAACTGTTGTTGCTGATTTGCTAATTGGGTGGCAGGTGAAGCGTCGGCGGCACGATCGTCTTCGGGGGCGGTATCCTGTGCGGCGGCCCACTGACCTACCGACAGACAGACGATGACCATCGTCGGCAGCATGGCCGGTCGCCAATGCTTCAGTTGTGGCATGGTTCAGCTCCTAGTGGGATGAGGCCCGCCTCTTCAGTAGTTTACCCGATTTCGCTGTTTTTCATGAAACCGAGTCTTTTTGCTCGGTTGGGCCCGGCCAATGCCCACCGATTGCCGTTGTTTTTCGTTGGACTTGGGTCGGGCGGGGCCCTGCCGTGCCGCTTCGTCGTCTCCATTAATTCGCGGTGCGTCCAATTCTCCGAAGATTCGGTCCGGACGGTTGGCGATTGGTCCGGCTATTCTTCCAGTAGAGCCCGTTCCTGGCGCTTTCGCTCCTCTTTCGTTTCTTCCAGCAGGGCGTCTTGATCGTTAAGTATGGAACGTACCAGATCCAGTAGTTCGTTGAAGGTCTCTAGTTCGAGCATGTTTTCTAGGACTTGTTGCAATGCAAGAATCAATTCGTTCGTTTGCCGTACGACAAGTTCGATATCTTGAACGGACTGCGGCCCTACGGTATCGACGCGCTGTTCTAATTGGGTGAGTTGATCGAGCCACCGTGTAAAGTCGTCGGCAACAATCACCTCTAGGGGAGTGATGATTTGGTCTTGTAGCCGGCTCCGACGTTCTGGTGTGTCCACGCGATTATTAACGAGTTCATCGCGAATATCGGCAAACGAAGCGGCCACTCCCTGAACTTCTTGTTGTGCCTTGGCTCCGTCTTGTTGCGCTCGCTGAACCCGCAGGCGACGTAGTGAGCTATCTCGCGATGTCGTATCCGAGGTCGCGGCATCCGCTGCCGATTTCTGGTCGCTGTCGTGCGTGGAGTTCGGATCGATCAAACTGGCCTGCAATCGCAGCAGTGAGTCGCGCGAATCGGACAACTCGCTAATTGTCTGTTCGAACCTTCGCTTCAGATTCAACTCACGAGCTTCCAGGCGCACCAGCAATTCTTGCGGTGTGACAATGTCCAGCGCAAATTGATCGCTTTGGCCCAGATTTGGTTGTTCCCCCAGGTCATAGTAGTCGACGGCCTGGACGCTAAAAACGATTTTGTCACCGGCCGCCAGGGGCCACGGGAGTTGTGCGTCGTTGCGTTGTTCGCGCAAATCCAAAGTCTGTGCGACTTCCCCTCCGGCACAAGCGAGAATGCAACCCGGTGCCCCACCGAACCATCGGCGCGATCGATTTCGAACCACGCGTCCTTTACCTGATAGTCGTCTTGAATTTCACCGACGATAGGTAGGCGGGCCTGTGGGGTAATGGCCATGCCGATTCCCAGCAGGTCGATGTTGACTTGAGGCGGCAAGTCATCCAAGGCGTTGATCGAGAGTCGATAGGGCTGTTGACTTTCGATACCGTCGTGGTCAACTAGTTCAAACTCCAGCGATGTGGTTGCTTGCAGGGGGCCGAGGTCGTAAGAAAACGACAATGGCTGTTGTGATGAATCGACATCCAGCGATTGCGTCTCTCCCGTTTCAAGGGTTTGAACGGAGATCTGCTGAAGGGGCTTTGTGACTTGCGCTGTGAGTTGAATACGAGTTCCGGTCGGTAAGCTGGTACCAGGACGCCACGTGAGTTGCCGGGAAGGCTGATTCATATACGCAGGCAACTGGCAGTCGAGCTGGATGTCGACAATGCTTGGGCGTGAGACGACGTCGACGCGCAGGTCGTCCACTCGGTGATCGTAGCCTACGACGTCGAACTGAAGGGCCTCAAACATGCCCTGGAATGGGGGACCTTGATATCGGTAATACTGGAACCCGTCGCGTGGTTCACCATCACGACTCATGTTGACACGTCCTTGATCCCCACTCGTCAACCTGAAGTCGATCGTGCAGAACTCGGGCGGCGGCGTCGGACGATTCGCAACGGCGCGAACGCGAACGGTGAGATCGGAACCTTCGGCGACTTTTTGCATTCCCCCCGGGAAGTCCAGCACCTCAATATGAGCGCCGGGGCCAAGGATTGTCCGATATTAGGAGCATGCGCGACGTCCAAATGCCGAATGCGTCCCGGGCCAGCCAGCCGAACAGTCCAATCGAGATGAGGGCGAGCGTGGCCACGAAGGTTTTGCTGAGCAATGGCCGGTAGCGTAGTGCCTCCGCAGTATCAATTTGCTGTGTGTGCGCAACGGCCAAATCGATCGCATGACCAAGCATCGCTTGCTGCAACGTCGCTTCCTGCTCATCTTCCGCCGTGACCGTGGTGTCGACAGCGGTGACGAGTGTGTCGTCGAAGGCGGGAAATCGTCGCTCTAGCAGCAGTGCCAAACTGCCGTCCGCCAATCGTACGAATGCCCGTCGAATAACATAGCGATAGACAAGATATGACAAAATCAGCGAGAATGCGATCAGCATCAGCAGTCGCGCCGCCCTCGGCAATTCGTTGGCGCCGGCGAGCACGGGAAGATAATCGAATGCCAGACCTACCCAAAACGCAATCCCGATCCAGCTCAAAACGACCGCCAATCCCTCCAGCCAAATATACCAGCGGATTTGGCGGCGCAGGCGTCGCACGGTGGCAGCGATTTGTGGCGGCAATTGGCGACGTTGCTGTGACATAATTTTCGCGAATTGTCCAAAAAGTCTCTAAGCCAATTTGTATAGGCGGCGGATAAGCCATTCGAAGGAAAGTGTGCCGCAGATCAGTGCCATCAGCCAAGCCATGAGCTGTTGCTCGAATTGCCGATCAGGTGTGCCCGGCAGATAAGTAACTTGGTCTTTCGCGGGAATGCGGTTAGCGATTGGGATGCCACCTCGCTCACCTAGCGCCGTTTCCATTCCCACCGAATAGGCACCACGTGTTTGTTTCGCCAATGTCGACAACAAGGCGTCATTCCGCTCAGGAGTTTCGATTTCTAGGGCGGGTAATCGGACTTTGACGTCCCGCGAAAGCAACTCGTTTTCTGCGCGCCGGTACGGCTAGGTCAATGCGCAGGTCTCCTTCGCGGGTTGCTGTCAATTGTGCCGTGTACATGCCTGGACGCTCGGAATTCGCCAGTCGCCGCAGCCGCAGTGGCTCACGCGAGCCGTCTTGGTAGACCACGATGGCTTCCACGGATTCCAACGTCAACGGACGGTATTGTTCGTCGGCTAAAGCGGCCCTTACAGTAATCGTATCACCGAGACTGCAACGTTCGTTATCCACCAGCAACACGCCTCGGCTGGAATCCCGCAACAGTCGGCCCTGCGAAACGTGTCGAATTAGTTTGGTGTAAAACGTTTCAAAATAACGTGGATCCAGGGCATTCAATCGCCACATCTCACCGCTGCCAAGGTAAAAGACGCGTCCGGCGCCATAGAATTGCCCGGCCATGTAGACGGGTTGTTCATTTTGTGTGGCCGCCTGGGGATCGGAAAAGCGAGCGTACACCTGTGCTCCCGGCTTGACGCCGCGCAATGCTTGGTAGCCATAGATACCTTCGAATTGATCCCATGCCTGCTCGCTTCCCGTCGGCGAATTCTCCAGCCACAGAAACTGCGCACGTCTCCCTTCGTCGGTAAACTGGAGTGGCCAGGGCGTATCCGACCCGACTCGCCCAAACTGAATCGACGCCGCCGCTTGACCAATGAACGTAACCGGGTACAAGTCCTTGACGATCCGCAATTTCGCTTCGTCACCACTACGGACGCTACCACGTGACCAGCTATTGGTGTAGACCGGACCTGCGACGACGACGAGTCCGCCCGCCTTTTCCGCTACCCACTCGTCCAGCAGTTGGATTTGTTCGCGGGTTAATTCGGCCCAGTCCGGGTCAAAGGCAACGACGCAATCGTATTGAAACATCGCGTCGCGATCGCGAGGGAATTCCAGCAGAACCTGATTGGCCTCCTGCGCTGCACCGGCCGATGCGGACTGCAGTAAGACATCGACTTCCGTCGTCGGGTCGCGGAATAACAGGTTCCGCAGGAAACGGTACTCGCGGGTCGGACCACCGGCAAGGATTAAGACCCGACTCTTGCGTTCGACAACCTGAACCGTCCCTTGCTTGATATTGTCTCGGGCATCTAAGTCATCATTCTCGTTTGCAATCGCCTGCAGCACCCACTTGAAACGACCTACGGAATCGGGTGTGACCTCGAATTGTACGGGCAAGATCTCTCCGTCAGAGCCCAAAGTCACGCGTCGATCGAGCTTGAGGGATGTGGGCTGATCGTCCATGGTCCGCTGTTCCAGTGACAAATCCATTGTTCTCCCCGATAGGCCGTTGGCCTGTAAATATCCGATGACCGTAAATCGATCGCCCGGATAAACACGAGGCGGCAACTCCAAGTCGACAACTCGAACACTACGAGGACTTTTCTCCGAGCCCATCCCTACGGGGAACAGAGGGACGTTGGCCGCCTGGGCAGCCGCGACGACGGATTCGGGAGTTACCCCGGCGTTGTGGCAGCCATCGGTGACGACAATGATTCCCGCCAAGGGCCCGTCCCGTTCTTTATCCAGCGTCCAACGCAGGGCCTCGCCCAATCGCGTCTCGATGCCGCGTGGTGCTAACTCCGTTTCCCAATCAATGGCGTCAGGGGACGTCTCCTCAGTCGCTTGTGTGATCTCCACGTCCTTCTGCACACCTCCTGAAGCTTTGACCGGCGCACCACCAAGTACCTGCGCCATGCTGAACTGTGGATACCGTAAGTTTGTCGTACCTGCCAGAATCAGACTAGCAATCAACAGCGTCGTGCCGGCCAAAAGCAAGTAGGCTTCACCCTCCGCACCACGGATGCGTCGACCAAAGAGTACTTGTCCCACCAGACAGCCCAGCGCAATCAGGGCTAACATCATTGCAATTGCGTAGACTTGCTGTGCGCGGAGCAGGTCGAGGCGCGGCATGGCGTCTGAAGCCGCCGTGTCGGAAACCAAGTCGGCGCGTTTGTGGAAAGCCGCGATCGGTGTCGGCGCCGCGGTTTGGTCGAATCGATAGACGGTGACATCGTGTTTCTTCAGCAACGCTCTCAGAAGTTGACCTTGCGACAGCGCGTCGACGACCCTGTCCAAGCGGGTCTCGCGCTGAGGGCCCTTGGCATCCGACAGGCCCATGCTCTGGCTAGTGTCGATCAGGACGGCCACTCGTGAAGTTCGCACTTCTTCGAGTTCCGTTCGCTTCTGCAAATTGAAGAAAAAAACGAGCAAACCCACGAAGGTCGCGACTCGCAGTATCACGAGGCCCCAGCGGGCGCCGCGCGGTAGTTCGCGCGTATCGCGTCGATACAACCGAACACTATAGGTTAGGACGGTCAAACAGACAGCTGAGCAACAGCAGCCAGTGCCACCACTGTGTTAGTTGATGTATGCGTGCCCACTCGTAGAACGTCCGGACCGTGGACGCAGCCCACAACATGCTGCGATTGTCAGATGCCATCACGCTGCCCCTCCCGGTGTCTGCATGGCAGGAGTCTGCACGGCATAGGGGTGGTAGCTGAAACGATACGCGAGCCATTGTTCGAGCAGCAAGATTAGCAGCAGCAGCGCCAATAGAATCTCGCTCCACGAACTCCGTCCGGCATCGTTGGCGGTCGTAATCCTCTGATCGGCTTGAAAAACCATAACGCTCAGCGGTTCTAGCGCCTGACGAATCTGCACGGCATCCAGCGACGCCAATGCACTTTCTCTCGTATCCACATTCAATGCGAATCGCTGGTGCTGAACTTGTCCGTCAAGCGTCTTGCGCTGGACGTCGTAGATACCGCAAAAATCCGTCTCGCGATATTGTCCACCATCGACGACGTCGCTCAGTTCGGCGGTTAGCAAAGTGGAGTCCGGTCGTCCTCCCGACTCGGCTACTTTCGTGAACTCACGCGTGACGCCGTCCTTGTTGGTCGGTGTGAGGAACGTCAATTCCGGCTGAAATTCTCGGCTGTCTACCTGAACCTTCAGCGCATCGCCGACCAGCCGATCGGCGCGGGGACGTTGAGGTTGAGCCAGATACGCATGGAGCTGTAAGGCGACCACAATGAAACTGGGTTCGAGCGACCAGTTGTTCCAATCCGGTGCCAGGGTCGTCAGAAATGCGACGGTTCGACCGGCTCCGGTCAGGCGCTCGACGACCAGTGGTTGTCCATCGGGGAGGCGGGCCAGAATCTGAATGCCGGAATCGGGCGGTGGCGTCCAGCGGGACTGAACGGGTACGGCCTCGCGGATGCGAATGGCCGACGCGAACGGGTTCCGCTGCCCTGCGAGTGCGCGGAAAACCGGATGATCTTCAAACTGCAGATCGGCGGTCGGCAGATCGTTTGTTGCTACATACGGTTGAGGCAGACCAACGGGCAACGGAAATAGGCCCGCTTCATACCAATCACAATAGAATGCCGCGTTGGTATTGGGGCCTAAGAAACACGCCAGCCCACCGCCGCGTTCGACGTAGGTCCGCAAGTTCGTCAAGGCCCGTTCATTCAAGGGAGGTACGTCCAGAAGATAGATCGCCCGATGACGACTGAGTTCGTCAGGCGAGGCATCTCGAAGATAAGTCAGCGGTTGAACAGTCGGCGTGACTCCGGTCTTGGCTTTGCTACCGGGGCGAAAGATCGATTCCAAGTAATACGCAGAGCGTTCCTCAGGATCGCCGTCGACAATGAGTGCCGATTCGCCCTCTTCCAGACTGAGGACGCACGATCTGCGGTTATCTGCGGTCAAGGCGTCTGCCGGCAGTTCCACGCTCACGACATGGTGTCCGGGTGTTGCGAAAAACACCTGGAATGTACGCGTCGTGGTCGCACCCGCTTCAATGCGGTCGATCAAAATGTCTGGCAATTCGGCCTCTTGAGGTGCCGATTCGCTGCCGACGGGCGACGTCGGATAGAACACGGTGCGCGTCCGCACGCGGACCCGCTCAGCCGGCGAATTGCCTAAGTTCTTCACGACGACCTTCATGAACAACGGGACGCCGGCGGCCTGAGTTCCCACTTCGGGAGTTAAAGCCTGCACCGCCAGGTTGTTCGCCTCGTCCTCCGTGCAGCGGATCAAGTCGATCGACGTATCCAGCTTGGCAATTCGACTGAGCGTCTCGCGCACTTCCGCGGGTTCCTGCCAGTCCGCTTTGCGGAAATCGGACACCAGATGTAGGCGACAACTCTGATTCTTCGTCCCGCGAATCAGTCGCTCGGCCAGTGAAAGTGCGGGTTGAACGTCCACCGCCAGCTGTGAAACCTCCAAGGTTTTATCTTGTTGTTCCAGCAATGTTTCCAAGGGTCCCGCGATCGTGACAGCGTTCAAGTCTGCGATCGTCCCTTCGACTTCGTTTTGTGCTAGGACACGCGCAGCCTGTGAGTAGCGAATGAGCGTGATCAACTGTTGCTGATCGCCAGTGGCAGCGGTTGAAGCCAACTGCGATATTGCCCGCCGACCGCGGTCGAATGCCGTGCCTGAGCCGGATCTGTCGGACATGGATAGGCTATCGTCCAAAAGCACGAAGTGATGCGTCTTTCGTTTCCCAATGGGATTATTCCAAGCTCCTTGGAAGACGAGATGAGCGAGCATGGCGACGGCTGCGGCAATGGCCATCATGCGTAGGAGCAGTAATAGGAATTGCTTGAGCCAGACCCAGCGTCGATGTTTACGATAGCTGGCCAACAAAAAGTCCATTGCCGCCCATTGGACACGGCGGTGCCGCATCATGTTGATCAGATGGATCAACAAGGGCAGGAGCACGAGCAAGAAGCCCCAGATCAATGGATGATAGAGGAATTGCATAGATTAAATGGGGGGTTAAGTCACCGGAAAAAACAACAGCTAGGGGATAGCACCGATCTCTGCGATTCGTCTCCTAGGAACGCTGCATGTGTAGTCGGCTGGAAAGGAACGTGGCGAGCGCGGCATCCAAGGGGGCACTAGTCCGTAGTACGGCGTAGTCGACGGTATTTTGTGCACAAGCGCGGCGCGTTTCGTCTAAAAACGCTTGTAGCGCCTCCAGATAGCCCTGTCGCAGTGCACGGGGATTGCAGGTCAGTGCCGCAGATGTCTCCAGGCCTTCAAAACGCGTTGCCCCATCAAAGGGAAAATCAAGTTCATCGTCGTCCAAAATGTGAAAAACGAGTACATCGTGTCCTCGTTGGCGAAGTAGGCGGAGTCCGCGCAAGGTGCCGGTCGGATCGGCTAATAGATCCGAGATTAATACGATCATGCCACGCCGCGGATAATTCTCCGCGACGCCCCGCAGGACACTGTAGATTTCCGTCTTTTCGGCCGGTTCGTTCGCTGCTAGGGTTTCCACGATCGAGGTCAGGTGCGTCCGCCGCGTGCGGGAAGGGACGCTGCGGCGGATTTGCTGATCGAACGCGACACAGCCGATGGCGTCGTTTTGTTTTAATACCAAGTAAGCCAGGCTGGCGGCGATCGTGCAGCCGTACTCGTACTTGTTCAATGGGCCTCGACCGTATTGCATGCTCTTGGAAACGTCGACCAGCAACGTGCAGCGGAGATTCGTGTCCTCTTCAAACTGTTTCACATACAGACGGTCCTGGCGGGCCCAGACTTTCCAATCGACGTGGCGCAGGTCATCCCCCGCCGTGTATTCGCGGTGTTGACGAAATTCGACCGATTGCCCGAAATACGGGCTGCGGTGCATGCCGGCGAGGAAGCCTTCCACAATGTGACGTGCTCGAAGCTCCAGCCGCGAAATCCGCTTGACGGCTTCAGGATGCAAAAATCGTTTGGAATCGGGCATCACTTGTCAATTCATCTTCCTTGGTGGGGGTTTCTCTCAGCAGGCGGTCAATCAGGTCGTCGGCCGTCACACCTTCACTTTCCGCTGCGAAGTTGACGACGATTCGATGCCTTAGAGCCGGCTTGGCAAGGGCCTGAATGTCGTCGGTTGTGACGTGCGTGCGGCCGTTGAGCAAGGCGCGGGCTTTGGCACCCAAGATCAGAAACTGCACGGCGCGCGGGCCTGCGCCCCACGCGGCCATGTCGCGCACGAATTCAGGCGTTCCCGCCGACCGCACACGCGTCTGACGGACCAGCGACAAGGTGTAGCGAATAATGTGGTTGCTGGCTGCTACTTCCCTCACCAAGTGCTGGAGATTGAGAATGTCTTCGGCACTTAAGACCGGTTGCACTTCGGCAAATGTCGCAGCGGTTGTCCTTCGAGCGATTTCGAATTCTTCGTCGAAACTGGGATAGTCGACGAACACTTTGAACATGAAGCGGTCTTGTTGTGCTTCCGGCAGGGGATACGTCCCTTCCTGTTCGATGGGGTTTTGGGTTGCCAACACGAAGAACGGGTCTGGCAGTCCACGACGCTCGCGGCCCACCGTCACCTGACGTTCCTGCATGGCCTCTAGGAGAGCCGCTTGGGTCTTGGGAGGCGTTCGATTGATCTCGTCGGCCAAAATGACATTGGCGAATAATGGACCTTCCATGAAGCGGCGTTCCCGCGCCCTGTCGAACGATTCTCCTCGATCACCTCGGTACCCGTGATGTCGGCGGGCATCAGGTCGGGTGTGAACTGAACGCGGCTGAACGACAAATTCAAGGTCCGCGCCAGGGTGCTGATCATCAGCGTCTTGGCCAGGCCGGGCACCCCTTCCAGCAGGCAATGGCCACGGCTAAACAGCGTAATTAGTAGCTCGTCGATGACGGCCTGCTGGCCGACGATGATTTGCGACAATTGGCCAAGGATCTTTTCGCGGGCTTCCGCCAAGCGGTGAATCGCGTCCTCGTGAATGCTGCTCATCAAAGCTGCCTTTCTTGAACCTCCAAAGTCATTACGCGCCGATCAATCGGTGAACCATCCCCGATAGGGCGGCAGGTTGCGTTCCAGGGCTCGGTCGCCACATGCGGCGCGCACCACGGGGTTCCATGTCCCAAGGTTGCGGTGCCGGTGACATTGATTATACGAATTGTTCGGATTTCGGGCCCAATTGCCTGCTTAAAGATAGGCGCGAAATCACCTTATGCCTAGGTGAAACCCCGCGGGCTCTGGTTTTTGAAGCGGCCGTTCGTGCCTCCGTTTTCGCAGAGATGAAGCTCCGCAACCGTTCGGCTTACGCGAATTTAGCGTGCAAAACGAATCCACCAACGACACGCCGCTCGTGTTATGGCTCCGGTTCGGGATCTTCTTCATCGTCTGGCTTGGGATTGAGCCCTTCCAACTGCCGTCCTACGGCGTCGAATACGGCGCCCATGATGCCCAACATGCCCTTCCGGCGATTTGTCGCCCGGCCGACTTGCGCGGGCGGTTCCGGAGGCTGTGGTTCGTCCGTAAATGTCAGCAGGTAGTTGTGGACATTCAGGAGACGCAGGGACACGGTCCGCTGCTGTGGATCTCCGGACATGAAAAACGAACCGTAGGAAAAGTTCAGGTTCTCGGCCTCCAGCAACAACCGACCGTCGCGTTTGTCCAGACAGAGCATCGACAGGGTGGGACGGCGTGAGCGGCCGCTATTGCGCGAAATCTGCGGCACAAAGGCCAACACGGGCACATCGTCGGGTTGATCGAGCGGCAAACCGTATCCTTCGACGACCGCAGGAACGGACCACTGCGGACGGCCGCTAGGGCGGTGGAAGGCGTACACATCCCCGTCGATCAACGGACAATTGGCCTCATCCGGAAAACTCTCTACCGTGTGCGCCGGAATCGCGCGGGGCTCGAATTTGCGGATCAGCAGGCCTTGGTCGGGCGAAGTTCGCCAGATAACACTAAGCAACGGTCGATCGCTGGCTTCCAGCGATTGCTCGATCAGCACCTCACCCGAGCGGGCATTGAGCAGCATAAAATGATCGTTGGGGCTGACGACCGCCAATTCACCGTCCGGCGTGAGCTCGCCCCGCGATTCAGGTTCGAAATCGCGTTGCCAGATGTTTTGCTGAGTCCACGGATCGAAAAGCCGCACCCTCCACGCTTCTCATCGCCCTGGCGGACTTCATTCCACACCAGCATTGTGCGACCGATGGTTGACCAAATCTCTTGGGGCCCTGGAACAGAACGCGATTCCAGTTCCTCGCCGTCCAGAAATCGGAAGACGCGTGCCGCCTGCGCAGCTGGACTACCGCTGGGCGTGACAAACACAAATTGGTCGTCGCCCCAAACCTGCACGCCGGCCGGGACATCGTGGCGGATCCACAGAGGCTGCCCTTGTAGCGGATCGACACAGTGAAGACTATTGCCTTGCAGATAAATGACTCCGTCGAAGTCGACGGGTCCCATCGTATGGACTCGCCGCCCGCTTACTTCGAGCTGCGATTGTCCCCATTTGTTACTGCTTGAGACGGACTGCATGCGAGGCTGCCGAGGGTTGACGCCGTCGAGCAGTTCCGCGTAGTTCTTCGGCCAAAGAACCAGCTGGTCATTTGGCTGCCGGCTTTCCAGCGCATTAACGCCGAGCACTCCGTGCCCGAAATTGATCAGAACCAAGTGGCCCAGCGACTTACTGGTCAATGTTCCATCGACAAATCGTTTGATGCGGCCATTCGTGCCAGGAATGTGCACTCGCTCGCGGCCCAGGCTGTCGGTGATAACAATATTGTTCGTCCCCGTATTGTCGTATGCGATTCTCAATCGAGCGGGCAGTACGCCGTCACTACCTCGCAGGTGGATCGGGCGATAGTTGGAATACGGCTGGAAACCACTGGGAAGATTTGCGGGCGTACTACGGAGTCGCTCGACGTGGACGCGACCATAGGGCCAAGCGGCGATGCTGGGTGAAATCGTCGTCGCGTCCCGTTTGCCCGCCAGTTCGTCAGCCCATTCCTGCCCGGTCCGTCCGTCCGACAGCGGTTCACTGGACCAATGCGTTGATAGTTGCTCGAGGCATGCATCGAATTGTTGGTCCCGGTCGGAATTGACGTAGATGCGGGCCATTAGCACCCAAGCGTCGCCGGCCAGGGGCGACGGGGCTTTTTTAAGAATCGGCGAAATCAGCTGCTCAACCTGCAACAGCTCACCCACCTCAATGTATCTGCGAGCCAGCTCCAGTCGCACCGGGTCGGCCAGCGGGTGCTCACCGAAAACGCGTAAGAAATCATGCAAACGACTGATGCGGGCCGCTGCCAAGGCCTGATCACGCTGTTGGCGTATTAGTTCTTCAAGTTGCGCTCGTTCGCCGTCATTGGCCATTTGCAGCGCCTGGATAAGTCCGCTGCGGACAAACCGGTCCCGTCTTACGACGTGATTCCGATCACCGGTTTCCACTAAAGGCAGCCGAGCATCTTCGAAGGCAGCCAATTGTGTCGGCATGTCTTGTTGCCGCGCGAGTTCCAGGAAGGATTTGAATGCATCCAGGGCCCGGCGTTCGCGCAACATTCGTTGACCGATCAGACGCAGAAACCGATCACGCTGCAACGGGCGTTCGATCAGGGCGTCGACCTCACGGATTACGTCATCGGGGGCTTGGTCATCTTCCTCAAGCACCGCCAGCAGCGTTTCCACCAACAGCAACCGAGTACCTTCCCGTCGATCGTCGTCCGCCGCATAGCTGTTATATGCCTCTCGCAATGATTGTAAGGCGTCCACTCGCTGTCCGGCGTTCAACTGCAGCATACCGCGGTGTTCCAGTGACCAGGGATCGTGAGGAGCGAGGGCCAATTGTTGCTGTACCTCTTCGTTTAGTCGATCAACCTGGTAGAACGTCGTCAGCGATTCCGCCGACAACGAGACGATCTGATCTCCATACGGCACAAGGTTTCCCAGCGTTTCCGACAGTTCGACCGCCTGAGTAACTTCGCCACGGTCCAGATCAATGGCCAACAGACATGCCGTCGTCGGTAAGAAATAATGATTGCCTGTCAGAAAGCCCCTGCCTGCCGGACGCTCGGTCGGAGCGGAGGGGTCGGCGGTGTCGCCGATCGGTAACGTCCATCGAATGCCGCCATCGTCCAGTCCGAGGCTGACGATCTTCGTATCGCCGATCACAATTACTTGACCGTCATAGACACAGGCCGTCAGCAACAGGTTGTCGTCCCGTGACACCGTCCACGCGGGTTTGCCCGTCAGCAAGTCCAAGCAGATCAATTCGTCGGATTCCACGGGTGTGACAATTACGTGTCCCTCCGCGATCACCGCCGTACCATCGAGCCAAGATCCTTGGTCGTTCCGCTGTAGATGCGTCCGAGCGCGGGCGAAATTCAAGCGAATCGAACCGTTGGTGAGCATAAAGCTACGAGGATATTGATATCCCCACAGGAGTGACCGCGTGGGGATATCGATCGCGACGATTGCGCCGGCCGACGTGGGGCAAACGAGGACTCCGTCGGAGTACGACGGAGTCGCTCCTGCCAACCGCCGCGCCATGTCCTGTACGACGTTCATCACACCGACATGAGCCAGTTGTTGTGACCAACGCAGGTGTCCCGTGTCTGCGTCAAGGACATATAGACTGACATCGCCGCGTACTTCGCCCAGCACGTACAACGTATCGGCCAGGACCAAGGGAGCACCTAGAAAGAAGACGCGTGCCAAGGCGGGCTCGTCCTCTCCGTTTGCGCCTCCCACACGCCAACGGTATTTGCCTTGTGTCGCCAGTTCTAGCGCGACGAGCGAATTGTATTCTTTGGGCTGGTTCGGATCCGGTAGGGCAATGTTGCGGAATACCTGCGTTGTCGGATCGACAGCGCCCGGCCCCACGTAGCTCAATTCGTCCAACAAATACACGCATTTTCCGTTACTTGCCAGCTGGCCATAAGCGGCATCTTTCCAGAGCCGTTCCTCCAACTGGGCTCGCCGTTGTTGACGATTCCGTGCTGGGACGTCCGCTTCTGACAACAAGACGGACGGAGGATCCGCCCACGGGTACTCCCAGATCCGTTTTCCCGAGTGAAAATCGACGGCCAACATATTCTCGGGAGTACGCATCAGGATTACGTCATCCACCACCAACGGAGTTACCGATGCAATGGGGGAGGTGCCCTGTTCGCGCTGTTCGTTCAGAATCGAGTTGATCTGTTCCTCGTCATCAGGCGTGCTGGCCAAAGGGACTCGCCAGCGATGACGCAGCAGTGGCAGTCCGCCGTTGGTAGCCGGATTGCGCGACGGCAAACCGCGATGCATCCGCCAGGCCGAAGTCACCGGTGTCGAACTTTCGGCACTGACCGGTAGGTGTTGCTCGAGCCAATCTAAAGGGTCTTCCGCCGCCGTGAATAGCGGAACGGTCTGTCCACCCAAGGTGAAACTTGCCGCTGGCATACGGTCCTTCAATTGCAGCAAGACTTCCCGCGCTCGATCAGGATTTCCCGATTGATGCCAACTGGTTGCCAATAGCAGGGAAAGTTCGGGGTCAAACTTGGCGAGCGCATCCGGGGACTCAGCAAGCCGGGCGAAACACATGGAAGCCGCCAGCGGTCGTCCACGATCCAAGTGGTCGCGGCCCAGTAAAAGGTTGGCCAGGTAGCCTGCGTCCGTGTGAAAGTACCGCCAGGCGACTTCCGAAAGTAAACGGTCATCGTGCTCGCGCAACGCTTCGTCAAACCGACGTTGTGCTTCCGCCCCGTAGTTGAGCCGATAAAGTGCTTTGCCGCGGGCCGGCAGTCGCCCTAACAGTCGCCGCGCTTCCGTCCTCAAACTGGAACTCAATTGGGCGTCACCGGGATGGCCAATGAAAAAGTCTTCCTGAACTCCCTCGACGAGGCCTGCGTTGGGTATCGGCGAGGGCTCCAGCAATTGGGCCAGCGCCTGAATCGCTTCACTGTACTGCTCGCGCTCGATCGCGTCCTCTGCCTTGCGCAGTTGCTGCTGATACTCCCGAGGGGCGAGCATTAGGATGCGATTGACCACGGGCGAGGTGGTCGCTTGCCACGGCACTTGGGCCGGCGTGGCGGCGGTAAACCACAGTCCCATCAGGAGTGGCAAGACGAACCGCGTGATCCGATTTCGACATCCAGCCGCTCGCAGAAACGAAATTGGCCAAGTGTCCAGCCATCGGCGTATCATCAATGTCCACTCCTTCGCTGTGAGGCGTCAGGCACCCAATTTCGGGTGCGGGGGGGAACCGGCTGTCGGCCCCTGTCTCCATTCTAAAGCAGATGATCGTCCGCGCGGCGTCCACCTTCGGCACGCGATTGCCCTGTGATCTTGCCTATGGCTGTGGTTGTTGTGACCGGACTGGGCCCGCAATGCAAGATCTGAAGGCTGCAAATCCCGACGTTTTTGACCTAGATAGCGCAGCTGGCCGACCGCCTGGCTCACGCCTTCTCGCGCCGAGTGATCGCCGTGCTCACGGCATTTGTTGGTGTTTTGCCGCCGAATTGTAGGGTTTGCCGTCAAAAAAACGTTCACTCCATCCGACTTGCTGAACGGCCGTCTCTTCATTTTCCGCTGGTTTTCCCGAGTTTTAAGTGAATTGTGGGTTGCTTTTTTTTTGAGCACATAATTTAATCATCGCGATCCGCGACGCGCGGATCTGCAAATACTGAGGTTTATTGTTCCTCTGACCTGACAAGGAGGGTCATCGAATGGCGAAAGCGACCGCCAAAAAAGCACCGACCAAGACAGAGATTCTGAACAGCATTGCCCAGGCAACCGACTTACCGAAAAAGGATGTGGCTGCCGTCTTTGAAGCCCTGGGTACCGAAATCCAGAAATCCATCGCCAAGCGCGGCGGTCCCGGGCAGTTTTCGATTCCGGGGCTTTGCAAGATCACCGTTCAACGCAAACCCGCGACAAAGGCGCAAAGGCATCAATCCGTTTACTGGTGAAGAAACGGTCTTCAAAGCCAAACCGGCTCGTAACGTTGTGAAGGTTCGACCTTTGAAGAACCTCAAAGATATGGTCAGCTAGAAGGTACGAAAGCCGGCAAGAGGGGGGCCTTCTTGGAACGCTTCCAGAAGGTGTCCCTCCGTTGGCACTCTTGCGTCACGGAGGGCTACCACAAAATCCGGTCTTCATCGTGGGCCGGTATCTGATCGATGCGCGGTAGAAGAGTTATTACCTTGTGGCCCGCATCGGTTGCGGTCGACCGGCCGCCGTATTAGGGGACGCATTTTGTCCGCGGTTGCCAGCGGCATTCCCTTGATGCCTCACGTTGTGTACGGCTCAACCGATCGTTGTCCGCGACGTTGCGGCAGACACAGTTGTCGAAGTCATCGATCACGTTGGCCAACAGTTCAACGTCATCGGGCCCATTGATCGCGAAGTGCTGCAAGGTCGACGCGCCAGCGTGTCCACGTGAACCTCTCACAAACTCGCGTCGGTGCCTTCCGACATCGACCCTCGGTTGTCGTCGTAGGCGAGGAACTCGACATTGGACAGCAAATAGCCGGTGTCGACGCGGCTCTTGTTCGCAATACTTGCCCGACAACTGAAACTCACCGTTATCCAACGAGGCGACGACGGCGCGTTTGAAATTCGACACGTCGAGCAACACAACGTATGCATCTACTGTTTCCAAATGACCTCTAAAGGAACTTCCACGGTACAAAAGATTTGACGAGAAACGCCCCGGGCATGGTAACGTCGCGAAGGTGCCGTGGATGTCGGCGACAGAAATGACGGCAAAACTACGCCAGAAGGCGTGACGTTTGCCCCCTCTTTGGATGGGTCGCCGCCACACGGGGCAAACTGATGCCACATCCGCCTGATGCGTAAGGCTTTGCGGCAAGTGGTCAGGGGCAGAGTCGAACTGCCGACACGTGGATTTTCAGTCCACTGCTCTACCAACTGAGCTACCTGACCAATTTGGAAGAACGCAATTTAGAGGCTCCTCTGCCGGCTGTCAATTCGGGTGCTGCATTCGCGACAACCTCTGATTACTCAAAGAGTTCCGACGTTTCGACTTTCTTGACATTCCCGACCGTGACGATTACGATCAACTATCGGAACAAAGAGGAATGGTCACCAGTTCAAGCGTGAACCAATTGTGTTTAACTCACCGCTCCACCCGCGCTCCGGGTGGCGATTACGCCGACGCTTATTGCTCGCGCCGCGCACATTGCTCAGCGGTGCGACTCGTCTTGCTTTTGGCACCCCTCTGTCTGACGGCCGGGATGACGGCACCCGCCTGGGGTTACACCCCCGAGAGCAAAGAGGTGCAGGGCATGTTGGCCAAAGCGCTGACCTTTTTGGATCGTTCCGAACCACACAATCGCCTGGGTGGTAAGGCGCTCATTGGCTTAGCCCTGATCAAGGGTAATCGCCCCAAGGATCACCCGAAGGTCCAGCAAGCGGTGGCGGCGTGCCAGCAGGCGGCGCAAAACTTGGAAACTCAACACACCGGAGACGTCATCTACGATCTAGCGATTTCCATCATTTTTCTCTGTGAGTTGGATCCCGAGCAGTACCGTGGCGAAATCACGGCGCTAATGGAGCTCTTGATGAAGTGGCAGAAGGAATTTGGTGGCTGGGGCTACCTTGAGGGTGCCAACATTGTCACCGGTGACACATCCATGACGCAGTACGCGGTGCTCGCCTTATGGACTGCGGACCGCAGCGGTGCATATGAAGTACGTCCCGATGTGGCCGCGAAGGTCTGCAATTGGCTCTTGCGGACGCAGGATCCGTCGGGTGGCTGGGGGTATCAAGGGAAAGATCCGGGTGAGTTTCGCCGCGTATCCCAACTGGGCGTTCAGCAGTCGCTATCCGCAGCGGGCTGTGGGAGCGTATATGTGCTGTCCGATCTGTTGGGGCTCACCGCGGGAATCAAATTGCGAGATACGGGCAACAGCGGTTTACCGCCAGCGCTCAGGATTGTGCGTCAATCGGATCGACGTCCATCGCAGGGGCCGCTGACCGACAAGGTTGATGCGGGTCGATTACGATCTGCCGTTCAGGACGGCGACCAATGGTTCGCGAACAACTTCGTGATAGCGCCGCCGGAGTGGGTGTACTACTACATTTACGCGTTGGAGCGGTACAAGAGCTTTCGCGAACTGGCGACGGGCCGCGAAGAGAAGGAACCGGACTGGTACAACGCGGGAGTCGAGTATCTTCGTAGTACTCAAAGCGATACGGGAAGTTGGGAGCGGGACAATGGTTCCAATATTGATACCTGCTTCGGCATCTTGTTTCTCATTCGCGGGACGAAGAAATCAATTGAAAAGGCGGAGGCTTTCAACGGTCGTATGCGTGGAGGGCGTGGTCTGCCGACTGATACCGCCAGTGTGACGATCGGAGAGGATGGGCAGATTGTTAAGACACCGTTTCAGGGCAAAGCGGAAAGCTTGTTGGCGATCTTAGAGTCGGTCGACGACATGGACGTCGAATCCCTGAATCGCGATTTCCAGGTCACGCTCAGCGACGACCCTCAGGAACGTGAACGCGAACTCGATCGACTCCGACGACTGGTCGCGGCGGACGAATTCGTGGTTCGTATGGCCGCGCTCAAAGCCCTCAATAATACTCGTGATCTGGACAACGTGCCGGTTTTCATTTTTGCCTTGGGCGATCCGGATGTCCGCATCGTTCGCAAAGCCCGCGACGCGCTTCGGGTCTTGAGCCGCAAGATCGAGGGTTTTGGATTGTCCGATGAGCCGACCGAGGCGCTAAATTGGAAGCCATCGAGCGGTGGAAGCAGTGGTATTTGTCCCTTCGCCCGGATGCCCAATTCCTTAATTGATTTGGCATGCCTTTGACTTTTTGTACATCCTAACCGCAGTCTATTTTGACCCCCAACGATCACCTCGTGTCACGCATCTCCTCCACTCGATCGAACACGCCCGTGCATTCGCCTCGGCACGGCGATTTGCTGAAAGTGAGCGCCTATGATCGCGTGGCCAGCCTGTTGGTCGCGTTGTTGATCATGGTGGGGCTGAGTGTGGGCATATTGACCGTGATTTGGATCACAACCCGCGTGTTTTCGCGTCCTGCGGCGACCGAGATGTATCTGGTTGAAGAAGAGCCGGGGAGCGACAACCCTGAAGGTGCTGCCCGCGACATCAACGAGCCGGGCATCGAAGAATTGGACCTGGCAGAGCCGGACGTGCAGGACACGTTGGCTGCCGTGACGGATGCCGTGTCATCGGTGGCGGCGAGTCTCGACGCGATCGAAGGCGCGATGGCGACGCGCGGTAGTGGCTCGGGAGACAATCGCCAACAAGGCGGCGGTGATCAGATTCCCCGCTGGCAACGTTGGGAAGTGCGGTATTTGAACACGACCCTGGAAGCGTACGTCAAACAGTTAGAGTTTTTCGGCATCGAACTGGCCGCTATGGGCGGAGGACGTTCTACGGTCGACTACGCCAAATTCCAAAGAGGCAAGCCGGAATCCCGATCGCTCAAGCCGGGCGAGGACGATGAGCGTTTGTATTTTATTTGGCAAGGTGGACGATTTCGGGAACAGGATCGTTCGTTGCTGGCTCAGGCTGGGATCAACGCGACCGGCCGCGTAGTGTGCCAGTTCTATCCGCCGGACGTGGAAAATCAATTGGCAGTTTTGGAGGAGCGAGAGCGTGGCGGCCGCGCGTCGCGACATCAAGAAAACCATATTTGGAGTTCGTCCGGCGGGACGTGGCTATGAGTTTTACATCATCGAGATACAGTGGCGGAGATAACGGTCTTTCCGCCAGCCGACGTTGCGGCCGCGCGAGGGTAGGCTTGAGGCGGCGAGGGTCGGGGCAGATTCATGGGTGCCAGGATCCCAATTAGCGGAAAGGTACATCGGTATGCAATTCGTGGAATCGTGGCCGCTGGCCGCAATCGACTTAAGCGGCTTGACGAGTTTCCTGGGCAATTTGATCTACGGAGCGCTCGTGGCGATTGCCTTGTGGGGAGCCTTTTGCGTGGTCATGGTTTGGATGCGCGTAGCCCGGCAACGGTTTCGTAGCGAGGAGGCGCAGGATCAATTTCTGGATGAATTGGAGGGGCCACTCGCGCGCGGCGACTTTGAGGCCGCCGCGCAGCTTTGCGACGGCGATCCGCGCGCCGTGGCGCAATTGGCTTTGGTTGCGATCAACCACCGTGATCTGGGTTATGCGAAAGTCAAGCATCTGGTGATGGATCGCTTTCAGCGCGACGTGCTGTCTGACCTGGAACAACGTCTGAGCTGGGTGAATACGGTGATTAAGAGCGCGCCCATGGTTGGTTTGTTCGGCACTGTCATCGGGATGATGGGAGCGTTTGGCAAGTTGGCCGGGGCCGCGAATGTGAGTCCGGATGTGCTGCGCAGGACATTAGTGTGGCGCTCATTACCACGGCCGGTGGGCTCGCCATTGCGATCCCGTTGGTTTTGGTTGTGGCCTCCATTAACATTCGGATCCGAAAAATGGAAGATCTCGTCGCCGCAGGTACGGGGCGCGTCCTGGATACACTGCGCGACGTAACCCTCGCCGCCCCCCCACGACAAGAAGCTCTGCATCACTGAGGCGACCACGAACGTTAAAGCTGAAGGAAAACTTTAGTACTCCTGAATTGCACGGCTCGGGCATTGCCTGGTCGTACGTTTTGATTGCGAGTCTTTCCCATGGACAACTCATCCTTTGATCCCGTGGCTGACGACGTTCAGGAACAGTATGTCGACGTGATCGACGATCGGCCGTTGGTGGCGCGCCGCCCGCTAGATGACAGCGAGATGGACATCACACCCATGATCGACATTACGTTTCTGCTCTTGATATTTTTTCTCGTTGCCGCCCGCTTGGATGAAACGCGCCGGTGGAGCTCCCGCCGGCTCGGCATGGCACGGCTGTTGCCGTAAAAAGCGCCGCTATTTTGACCATCGCGCAGGGTAACGGCGAAACGGCGGAGGTCTATCTGGGAGACGGCAAGGCGAGCGAACGGTTGTTGGATGCCGGAGATCTAGAAATTCAATCGGAGGCTATCACGGACTACGTCGAGGAGGAGATTGCAGCGGGTAAGGAAAACGTGCTGATCAAAGCCGAAAAGGGAGTGCGACATCGCGATGTGGCGCGGGTTTCGCGCGCCGTCGGCAAGGCTGGCAAAGACCTCTACGTTGCCGTACTGGAGGAACGATGACCGACGGTTTAATTCACTTTCAATGCCCGGTTTGCCAAGCCAGCATGGTCACGCGTGCTGCCAACGCCGAACACAACGTCGAGTGTCCCAGTTGCGACACCATGTTATCGGTTCCGTTTTTGCCGGCCGATGCGCAGCCCGATGACCTATTGATGGCCGAGGAAGCCGCGATCGAATTCCGTGCGCCCGAATCGGATACCGAAGCAGAACTCGATATGACCCCCATGGTGGACGTCACGTTTCTGTTACTTATTTTCTTCATGGTTACTGCGGCCTTTACGATGCAAAAGTCCTTTCAAGTTCCAGCGCCAATGAGGATGCACAAGCACGCAGTATCAGGAATCCATCGAAGACGGAGTGATCACGGTGCGGATTGATGAATTCAATACGTTTTTTGTGTCTTCCTCCTATTGGGACGAGGAGCAGGAGGCGCCGAGTGAGCAGGAATTGCTACGCCGCCTGCGCGAGGCCAAGGAGGGAGACGGACACGGGAATGTTCCCAATACGTTGATTGTCGAGGCGCACGGCGATGCAACCCACGGAAAAGTGGTAATGGCCATGGACGCCGGGACTGAAGTCGGTATGGACGAAGTGAAGCTGCGGACAATCGACGACGAGGCCTTCTGACCTACGGTTGGCGCTGTCGGATCGAACGGATAGTGCGCAAGTGATGGACCTAGCCATTGTTGGCTGAAAGAACGAACAGAGATGATTGCATTGGAATTCCTCAAGCTGCTGGCGGAGAGACATTTGGTCGCCGAGAAAGTCGTCGACAAGTTGCGTCGGCAGATCGAGCAGTCGTCCAATGAGGTCACGGCCGAGTCCGTGGCGAAGTTGCTGGTGAAAAACGGACTGTTGACCGCCGATCAAGCCAAACGATTGTTGGCAACATCCGTTGCTCCCCCACCTCTTCCCGCGGCCGACGACGAATTGGGTCTGGCGCCGGACGACGACGATCGCAAGGTTGTCGACAGCGAACTGGTGGACATCGAGGACGACGACCTGGCGCCCGTGGAAGTCGTGAGCCCGTTGAATGACGACTACGGGAGTGAAGGCTCGGATGACGACGCTGACGCTTCCTGGCATCACGATGCTTTGACGACAGAAGTGGGCGAGGGCGATCATCACGATCAGCTGTTGGTTGACGCTGGCGAAGAAGCGACCTCGGGCGCACCATTGCGGCTCGGAAAGGCGGACTAGCCGGACTGCTGGGCCTATTTCGTTCGTCGCAAGGTCGACGGAAATACACGGCGAATCGCTGGGACTCGCCCTTGATTCTAGTGGGCGGCGGCGCACTGTTGGTGATGTTGGCCGTAGGAGTGGCGCTGATTTTTACTTGTTGCGCGGCACCGGCGATGAGGCCTTCAACGCGGCGAATGAAAACTATCGGCAGCAATCTTATGGACAGGCCATCAGCTTGTTTCAGCAGTTCGTTAACGACTATCCCGACCACCCCAAGGTCAGCTCGGCGAAGGTCCGCATCGTTTTGGCAGAAATCTGGAGCGACGTGGAACGCAAGCGTTGGCAGGATGCGCTGGACGTCGCGCATCGTGACCTGCCCGGGATCGTTCAGGAGGAGGCGTTTCCCAAAGCGCGTCCGGAACTTGCGAGCTTGTTACCGGAGATCATGGAGGGCTTTGCCGATCAGGCCCTATCCGCTGAAGACGTTGCGTCTTGCGAACAATTATTGGCGCGCACCAACGAGACACGCGACGAAGTCAACAACAGCGCCAGTACTTGCCCACGTCCGTTCGCAAGGGACAGCAGCCGCGGATTGAACAGATCGAAGCCAAGCTGGAAAGTGCAAAGCGCCTCATCAATCGAGATCGGGAACTGACCAAGACGGTGGCAGAGATCCGTGCCGTCGCAGCGGAGCGACAGATTGCCCGCGCTTACGATTTGAGAAAGGAGTTGCTCAAGTCCTATCCAAGTTTGGAAATCGATGCGCGCTTGACCGAAGTGCTGTTGGAAGTCGCTGAAGTGGAACGTGCAGCCGTGCAGCCGATCAGTGACACTCCACAGCCAATCACAGATCAACCGTCGTCGATTTCACAATTTCGAGTGGTCTTGGCACAGCATCGTGGAAACCGCACGGCCGATTTGCAGGGTCGTGCGATTTTTGTTGCTGCACAGGGCGCGATTTATGGATTGAAGGCCAGTGATGGGAGCGTTCTATGGCGGCACTATGTCGGATTCGCCGCAGACGTCCCGCCGCTTGACCTCAGCGTCCAGGGTGGTAACGACGTCATTATCGTGGATCAGCAAAGGCAGGAATTGATTCGCCTCGATGGAGCTTCGGGCAAAGTCGTCTGGCGGTTGCCCTGCCCCGGACAACTCGCCGCGCCGCGTCTTGATGCGGGTCGATTGTGGGTCGCTTGTCGGGATAGTGATCGTGGGTACCTGTTCGCCGTCGATCCTGCCAATGGGCAGGTGGTCGGGGGTGTTGCTCTCCCCGTTCCGATTACCGTAAGTCCCGTTGTGGACACGGAAAACCAGCGTGTGATTCAACCGGCGGCGCATTCCAGTGTGTATGTATTTTCGTTGCAGGATTGGACGTGCCTAGGTGTCTCCTATCTAGGACACGCCATGGGCACGATTGAGGTCCCGCCTCTCGTAGTGAGTGGCGCCATACTGATCGCAGAAAACCCGGGTATTGATTTCAGTTTGCTGCACGTCCTCACTTACGATGGGGAACAAGCGGGACAGCTCCGGCCGATGGCGGATCCGCTGCGATTGGACGGTCAGATTGTTGTGTCGCCGCAAGTCATTGGGCGTCGATTGATCGTGACGACCGATCGAGGCAAGATCAAGGTGCTCGAGTTTGATCCGAGTCAAACGCCATCGCCATGGAGAGCCGCGGCGGAAACCGTCGCCACGGTCCCCGCGGGTGCCCGCAGCTACTTCCTGTTAGATGGAGGGAAACTGTGGGTTGGCGACGCGCAGCTCACGCGCTACGAATTGCAGACGTCGCGCGGCCAACTGGTGCGCAAGTGGCTGAACAGCAAAGGCGATCGATTTATCGCACCGCTGCAACTGCACGGCTCGGCTCTCTTTCACGTGCGCCGGCGTCAAGGGAAACTCGGCGTCACGGTGGCGGCAGTGAATGCCGGCGAGGAGACGGCGGGACTTCGCGAGGGGGAAATGATTTGGGAGGTCGACCTGGGAGTTCCGCCGGCGGGCGAACCTTTGATCAATCGTTCTGCTCAGGAGATTAACGTCGTCACTGGCAATGGCGCTTTGTTCGCCGTGGGTAAGGAAGAGATTCGAACGGGTATTGCGGAAGGTGCGCGCGAAGAAATTCTCGATCCGGACATGCCTCCGTTGTTGACGTCTGTGAAACTAACGGATCAAAGGCGCGCTTATTGCCCATCGGGCGGCGCGGACCGTGTCGTGGTCCTTGACATCAGCGGCAACCAGCCGACGTTTCAAAGCGTCCCATTCGACCTGGGCGGTCAGCAGCCCAGCACCTCGCCAGTCGCGTTCAAAGAACAATTGGCGATTCCGATGACGACCGGCGCCGTAGCGCTACTGGATTCCACTACGGGAAAGCCGAGTGTCGCGCCGTTTCAACCACTGATGGCAGCCGGCACGGAGGTTCAGTGGCAACGGCCTACACTCGTCGAAGGAGGAGATCGGTTGTTGCTTTCGGACAGCCGGGGCCAAGTCTTCTTACTGGAGTTGCAGACCGCTCCTCAGCCGCACCTGGCAGCGATGCTGCAGCGCCAACTGGATGCGCCACCCGTCGCGCCGCCGGTGGCTCTCGGCACCGTAGCCTTGGCGGTCGTTCGCGGCAACCAGCAGGATATTTTGCGTCGTCTGACACTGGCCGATTTACAGCTGCAAGATCAGGTCGAATTGCCGGGTCGAGTCATTTGGGGTCCGCAGGTCGTTGGGCCAACGGTCCTGCTGATGACCGATCAGTTGAAGTTGCTCACCGTTGACACCTCTCAGTCGACACTGGGTGTCAAAACACTTGGAGGGGACAAGCTGCGGGCGCCGGTTGTCGGGGCAGCCGTCGCCTACGAGGGTCAAATCGTCGTCGTGACATTGGACGGCTTGCTTTGGCAACTGGACGCAGATTCTGGCCAAGTGGCGGTGCGCGTCGATGTCGGCGAAGCATTGGGGACTGGCGCAGTCCCGTTTTCGGGAAATCGTTTCATCGTCTGCGGTGGAGATGGAACGGTGCACGTGGTGGCAATGACAGGCGAATAGATGACAAGGTTGTTTTTGCAGCAGCGAAATCCAGAATGCGGATCAGCTCCGGGCTTGCCTCGGCATTCCCTGTCGTTTCGCACGACCAGGTCGACGCTTGGGCAGAGCGTGTGGCTGAGCAGTGTTGCTGAGTTTAATGGGGAGTCGGTTGACGTTTGCACAGACGGGGCGGCTGATCGATTCGGAACCATTCGACGTCATCGTTTTGAACGAACAAAATCAAAATAAAGTCCTCAAAGTCCTTCCCATCGACCTACCGGGACGCGAATTGCCTAGCCAACCGCGACCGGCGGACACATTGCGTGTGCGTTTGGTGTCAAATCCCGATGAGGAGCTGGAGGTAAGCTGGGGAGGAATTGCCCAAGTTCAGCTATTCGAACAGATGGTGTTGTCCGACGCGCACCGCCTAATGGCGGAGAAAAAATTTGATGAGGCCTTTGAATACCTGACCTTCGTGCATGACAAATACCCCGGCACTGCTGGGTTAGATGAAACGATTGATCAGCTGTTGTACTCGGAGGCGTCGACGTTATATCAAGAAGGGCAGCTCGAGCGATCCTTGCTGCTTTTGGATGAGGTTTTCCAACGAACACCCGCGCGGCGCGGCTTGGCGGCGGCCCTGGAACGGGTTCTTGAACGTTCATTTGAAACGAAATGGCGTGACCGCGACTTTACTCAGTTGCGTCGCTTATATGAATTGGTCGAAAACAAATACCCGGAAGCCTTGCCAAGTCTGCTGGAACGTTGGCGACAGCGTATGGAGAGTATCGGCGTCAAAGCCTTGGCGCAGGTCCAGGCGGATGTCGATGCGGGTCACTTGCGAGAGGCGTATGTCCTAGGACGTCAGCTGTTAGAGGTCTGGCCGGCGACACCGGGGGCAGCCGAATTGGTGGCTACGGTCTCCCAACGCTATCCGTTGCTACGGGTGGGTGTTCAGCAGGCTGCCGCCGTTCCGCTAGATTCCACGCCGTTGACTCGATGGAATTGGGCGGCGCAACGAAGTGAACGACTACGAATGCGGCATTTGTTCGAACTGGTTGGTGTGGGACCGGACGGGGCGGAATATGCGTGTAGTGTCGGGAGCCTTCAGACGGCTGAGAACAACCGAGCGCTGACCGTGCAGATCGACGCCGTTACTTCACAAAAGTTGACGGCCGTAGATGTCGCGCAGTTATTGCTCGGACTGGGCGACTCCCATCACCCATTGTTCGATACCGCATGGGCGTACTTAGTCGAACGCGTTGGTGCTCCGGATCTGATGACCGCAACCGCCAGTTTTCGACGCCCGCATCTGCGTCCTGCCTCCTTGCTGGAAGTGCCGCTCGATGGACTGAAAGCGGCGGACTTGTCGATGGCTTGGGTGCCGTATTTGCCACAGGAACCACAGCCGGACGGTCGAAGTTATTTAGTCAATCCGGAATACATCCGAGGGACGGCGACACAGCCGCGCGAGATCATTGAACGGCAGTTCGATACACCACAACGTGCCTTGCGGGCATTACGAAAGGGCGAGATTGACCTGATCGATCGGGCGTTTCCCGCGGACATTGCTCAGATAAAACGAGATTCGCAGCTAAACGTGACGGCCTACCGTGTTCCTACCGTTCACCTGCTCATTCCCAACTACCAACGGCCACACGTGGGGAACCGCTTATTTCGGCGGGGCATTTTGTACGCGATTGATCGCGAAAAGATCCTTAAGCGAGATCTCCTTGGCGGCGGTAGTCTACCGGGTTGCCAAGTGATCAGTGGACCTTTCTCGCGCGGGATATCGTCCGATGATCCGATGGCCTACGGCTACGATGCGCAGATTGAGCCGCGCGCGTATGACCCGCGACATGCCCGGACGCTGATTCAGTTGGCTCAGCTAGAATTAGCCGCGGTCGCCGAACAGAATGCCGTGACAACTCCCATGTTGAGTGGACTAACGCTGGCCTATCCTCCGCACGAAATCGCGCGTGTCGCTTGCGCGGAAATCGTCGAAGATCTGAAAATCATTGGCTTACCTTGCACGCTTCGCGAGTTGCCGGCGGGATATAGTCAGCCGGCCGATGATGATTGGGATCTGCTGTACTTCGATTTGACGATTCCCGAACCTCTGGTGGACGCCCGCCGCCTGCTCGCGACGGACGGATTGGTTGGAAGTCCGAGTCCTCACTTGAACCTCGCGCTGCGTCAACTGGAGCGTGTCGACAACTGGAATCGCGCGGGCGAGCGACTACGTGTCGTGCACCAGTTGTGCTTCGATGACACGACGGTCGTTCCACTTTGGCAGCTGGTGGAGCATTTGGTGTACCGCAAGGGAATTCAGGGCATGGTACCGGAACCTGTCTCAACTTACCAAAACATCGAAGCCTGGCGACTGACGGCGGGACCATGAATCACGTGAATTTTCAGATTTCGCAAGTCATCCAGGGCTCTGTCGCCAAACTCCTGCGATTCACCGTGTTTTTCTTGTGTGGGTGTACGGCTACATCATCTACTCAGGCCCAATCCCTTTGGGAAGTGTCGCCGTATCGAATTGAAGTCTGGGTCGCGTTGCAACCTCACCCCCGGGTTGATCCGGCCTGGCAGCAGCAATTGCCGGCCGAAATCCAACGACTAGCCGAAAACCGAATTGGGTCGGTTTGGACGTTGAACGCGCGTGCCACGCCGGAGGAGCATTTGGGCGACGTGCTGCGCGGATCCTCCTTGGACCTGGAACAACTTCGACAACTCAACGAGGAACCACTGCAAAATGTCGACAAACTCATGCTGGTGGTGGTGCAGAACGATTCTCGTGGCTATCGTCTCACGGTCCGTGAGTTCGATCTCAACACGCGCCAATCAGCCGGTCCTCAGAGCCTCACCGTAGCCGACGGACAGATGCTCGGATCGGCCGCGCTGGATTTGATGTGCGACGTCTTCGTACCGGTCGTGCGAATAGAGCGAATCGAAGATACCACCGTGATTGCCGCCGTCCGCGGTGGTGCGTTAGAACGCCCCGAGCAATCCACGCGGCGATGGCGTTTGCCGACGCAGGTGCAGGTCGGTGACGTCTTACAACCTCTGCTCTTACGGACCGACCGCAACGGGCGCATCGGGCCTGACGGCGTAAAACTTGTTGAATGGACGGTCTTGATCGCTACTGAGCGAACCGGCAGCTCGCTAACGTGTGAGTTTCATTCGGGATACCGCCAGCCATTCAGTACCCGCCGTAGCTCTCGCCTGCAACAAATGGCCTATCGAGTCAAGCCGCAACTTGAATCGACGACGCTGAAGCTGATTAATCGTCGCACTCCCGATGAACCGCTGGTTGGTTATGAGGTTTACGGTCGCCCACCGGATGACGAACAAGCGACGAAGCTGATTGGTCGTACGGATTGGAATGGCGAACTTACGATCGACCGGGATCCAGCGCAACCGGTCCAGGTGCTGTTTGTGCGCAACGGTCAGCAAGTGCTGGGCAAGTTGCCTATCGTTCCAGGGGCTCAGGCTCTGTTGGTCGCGCCGCTTCGAAACGATGATTTAAGACTGGAGGCCGAAGGTTTTCTGCTCGGCGTTCAAGACAGCTTGGTCGATCTGGTGGCACAGCGCGAAGTCTTGGCCGCACGAATTCGACGCGAGATCGAGTCCGGTGAACTCGACAAGGCAGATGAATTGCTGCGACAACTTCGTCGCCTTGATACGCAAGAAGATTTTGCACGGCGAGTTCAGCAACGCAAACAGACACTGTCCTCGGGGGATGCACAAGTCCAACAGAAGATCGACGAATTATTCGCTCAGACCAGGTCGTTGCTAGGAAAATACCTGAATCAAGAGCAAGTGGATGCATTGAGCCGAGCGATCGAAGCTGCACGTGCCGATCAGACGCCAGGGGACTTGGCCGCGAAGGACGAGGGTTGAGCCATCGTGTTACCGACCGACAAGGTGTCGCCTTCCTTCAGTCGAGGGCGCCCTGTGGTTTGCTCTCACTGGTCTCGATCGACGGCGTTGGAACGATGTGTCACTTCGGCCAGCTCCAGGTCAACGTTGGGCACCCACTGAGCGATTGCTCCACGTTTTTCATCGTCTGTTCCTGCCAGCAATTCTGCCGCCCGCGGTGGTTCCTAGCAACTGCTGATAGGCGTCCATCAATTGCTGGACGCTGATCAATTCCAGCTGGCGATAAAGTTTCATTTCGCTCAGCAACGCCAGCGGATTCTCACGTCGCTGAGCTGCCAATGCGGCCACTCGGCGAGCGGCATGTTCCGGTTGTATCTCAGAGGGGATTGTTTCGGGGCTGAGGTCGTCGACCAAAAAGTCAGCGAACCGTTCCGCTGTCAAGTCGATGGGATCTCGATATAGCGGATCGTTCTGTTGATTCTTGCGACGCAAATAGTTGACGCCCGCCGTCTTCAAAACCTCGCGTCCAGACCAAACGTCGAACACCGAGAATTGAACCGATTTCGATCTAGTGCCGCTGCGAGTCGTCTTTTCCTCGACGTCAAACATCAGCACGACGTCGACGTCGTTCAGTTGCGCAGCGCGAAGCAAAGTCCTGACGTGGCCCACTCCCAACATGGTTGCCGGAGTCGTCGGTGATGTTCCGGTAGGAGAACCGGCGGGCTGTGCGGCGACGGCGGGAGTAATCGCGTAAAAGGCTTGCAGTCGTTCCAGGATTGGATCGGCCAGATCACCGACGACGGTATTGAGTTTCGCAAGCGGCCGACCCCGTGAGTTTTCGACGTTCCCCAGCTGGCGCCGCACGGTTGACGACTGCGGACCGGTGTAGTCGACACCCACACCGAAGCGAATCGCCGTGGCGGGGCGGCGGAGTGCCGGAATCCACCGATATTGGACCGTCGCTGCGGGTTCATCAACCAAGAACGCAGCCATTGCCAATTGCGCCCCCTCCACGTCCAAACCCGCTGTGAACGCTTGACGAGAGAGATCGGTCCAGACGGTCGTCGCTGCGGAACCCGCACCCGTGAATCGGCCGGCTGGCGGGGCGAGAGCAGAATTGCGAGGTGCCGATGCTAACCCGGCGGCTACCGGCGTACGGCCGTCCGCGACATTGGACGAGCCGACCTGAGGTACCGGAAGCGTTCCAGCGGCGGACGCCGACGCGGAAGGTGCCGGGTCGGCCATGGCCATTTGGCAGATCGCGCTGGCCTGGAATGACTCGCCGCCGTCAACCGTAAACATGGCCCGCAGGTCCGTTGCTCCGGTGTCCGCGGGTACCAGCGCCAACGTGCCCCCGCCCAAGCCAACGAAGAACCCATCCTCCCGCAATCCGCCTAGCGATTGCCCTGGGGCGCGGGCATCGAATGGCCAGTCGCGTGGCGCCGTCCAGGGAACCGCCGTATCGTTGTCGGCCTCCACGAGGATGGCAATATTCGCGACACCATCCTCCCATCGCCGCGTGGGATTGGCACGGGCATCGGAGAAAGACGCAGTGGTGCCGACGGGCAACAAATAGTTTGTATTCGTGTCGAAACGTTCCGGCGATTGATACACGGAGGGGATATTTGCCAACAATGCCTGATTCCGCGGGCTGTTCCATGCTTCGTCCAAGTGAAACTGTTCGTACAGCGCTTGATAACCCAGTTGCGGCAACAGGGCGACTCGCCAACTGAGTAAAGGTTGGCCCGTAGTGCTGGTGATTGCGTAGCCCGGATAGGCGCCATTGGCGCTAAGGTAGGCTTCGAGGGCCTGCAGGATTCGAGTCATGTTATCGATCGATATTTGACGACGTTCGCGGAGGCTCAGACTTGGGTTGGGACTGCGCGTGTCGGAAATCCCCGTTGGTGCGCCGATTGCCGAGGGAGGTGAGGGACTATCGGTCGGGTGGTTCGCTGCGATCGAAGGAGGCGAATTGGTCTGCGCGGGCTCGGTCGCGCCGACGATACCTGGAGGGGCTGGTGTTGCAGTGTTGCCGTTGCTGGCGGGGACTTGAGGTGGTGGTCCCGAATTTTGCGCCGAGTTTTGCGCGACGGCCGGACGGGGCCCGGCGTTTTCAAGTTCTTCATCCGACGGACGATGCAATGCGTATTTTCGCATGTCGTCCTGGCCCATGCCACAGCCGCTGACCAACAACAACGTGGCCACAAGGGTATACAACAAGGGGCGGCGGCGGACAGCGAAGATGGTGCGCGGGGAGAACCGAGACGGCGAACTTAAGTCAGTTTCCCTGCACGAATTGTCGTAACAGTCCGAATTGTTCGGAGCCACCTCCGGTGACCAATAAGCGGTCGACATGGATTCCCTCCGTTTCATAAGCACGAAGTGTTCGATGTAGGTCTCGCGCTAAATCGGCAACAACCTGACTTAACACCTGATTGACTTGGTAAATCCAGCGGGCTGACAGGGGTTGGTGGCGAAGCTGCTCGGCCTGTTCACGGGTTATGTTTAACTTGGTCATCAGCGCTTTGATCCAGTCTCGCAGTGCCCGTGGGCAAACTGCGATGACGGACTAACGTTGGCGCGGCGATAATCAGCGACGAACTATCCACGCCCACTTCCAGAATGGCGATTGGATTGGGGCCCGCTTCCGCTTCGACTTCGTCGACGGGCTCAGCGGATTCCTTCGGTTCGCCATTTGAAAAGAAGAATTCCGCATGCGCCGCATTGTAGAGCGCTAAACATACACTCTGAACGGCCAACAGCTTCAGCGGCAGACCCTCGCAGGTATCGACCAGTTGGGCGACATGGTCTTTACGGGCCGCCAATAGAGTTATCTGCTGAAAGCTTGCACGCTTGTCTGCGAGTGGCCAAGTGTGCCAGTCGTAGACGATCTCGTCCGCCGGGATCGGAATCTGTAATCTGGCCTCGTAACCGATCGCTTCTTCGGCTTTCTTGCTCTTAAAGTTTGGTATGTCGAAGCTGCGTCCGAGCGATCGAGGACCGGAAAAGCCCAAAACGACTGCGGCTTGGTCCACGGCGTATTCTTCCGCAAAGCGAGTCATCGTGCCGAGGAGCGTCTCTTTGAATTCCTGGTCATTGGCGGCTTCGCTAAGCGGCGTGGCATGAGGAAGGCAAACCACCTCGCAGATCTCAATCGCACCAGACGACTTATCCTTCTGCAACTGCACGGCCTTTAGTCCGCTGGCACCTAAATCGCAGCCCCACACGGTATTTGTTGTCGATTTACGCAGGCCATACAGTTTTTGGATGAAGGCGGCATTGCGCTGGCGGAGTAAGTTAAGCTGCAAACGCGCGGCGCCGATCCCTTGCAAGGCCAGACCATAGGCGACCAGATAACGGCCCGGAGCTTGCTGATACGTCTCCAGATCTTCACGAAGTTCGGCTTGCTGAATACCTCGCCACCATACGATGGGGAGCCCTACGCCGTGCGCTCCGGCGGCTTCGTCCAGAGCGGTGGAAAATGCACGTCGTTGGGTATTGCGGCCAATCGTTTGCGGAGTTGCTCGACGATGCGATTGGCATCAGCATCTTGCGGGCTGAGTTTCTGCCATCGTTGGGCGACACCGAGTAGCTGGCGCTGAAGGTAGGGTTCTTGTTTAAGCGTACGGAGCAGCTCGTCCAGTTCCATGACCGTGTCGTAGAGCCGGCGCTGATTCGGAGCAACGTCGTCTTCGGAAATGGCCGTCAGGGCTTTGGCTGCCTGCAGGTAACGGCGTTCTTGCAGGAGTTTTTGCGCCATTGCCAAAGACTGATGCGCTGTGTGATTGTTGTGTTGTTGTTGTCGCTGCTCGAGTTGCTTTGCCAGTTTCAGTAGCTTTTCGTCGCCTGGCCGCAGCTCTAACAGTCGATTGACGTGTGGCAGCAATCCATCGAGTGCCTGGATGCGTAGCGAGGCTTTGATGCGTTCGGCGAGCGAATTGATTTCCTGAACCGCGGTCGACGCGGTCTCCAAAGCCTCCTTGATGGGTTGATCTCTCAGTCCTGCGGGGATCTGTTGCAGGAGCTGCCAAGCGCGGGAGTAGTTCGATTCCCCCAACGCTTGCTGTGCCGCTTCGAATTGCCGCAATGACTGCTCAGTACGGGCCGCGCGCTCATCGGCGAGACCTTCGAGTTTGGCTTGAATTTCGTTAAGCAGTGGCACCAGTCGCGTATCCCCGGTGTCCTCAATTGCGTTCAGCGCGGCCCGTGCTTCTAAGTAGCGTGCTTCCTGACGCATTGCCTCAAACCGCGCGAGCTTTGCCTTGATCTCGCTTAAACGTCGCTCGAGCGCCTGCTGCAGATCGACGCCACAATGGCCACAGAATTGGAGGTCTCGCGCGTTGGGCGTACGACAGTCGTTACATGGTTCCCACAGTCGCTGGCCACAGCGGCCGCAGAAGCGTCGGGCAATAGGGTTGGATGTCTGACACGCACCACAGATGACTTCTTGCGCTTCGACGGCCCTGTCTCGATGGGATGTTGACATTTCTTTATTCGACTTCGTCGATTTCCAACGGTTATTTTGTAGTTATCTGGCGTCCGCCAAGTGCCGGGCTACGGCCAGGTGAAGTTTCAACTTCAATTCAGGGATGCGTGGATGACCGAAACGAATCGTCAGGTCACCGGCTGCGGGTCCCTGATGGGAACACGCAGGTGATAACGGCGGAACTTCGATATCCAATACATACATTCCCTTGGCAGCGGACTGGTCGTCATAGGGCTTGACGCTCACCGCTACGAAGTCGGGAACCACTTCCACTCCTTCGACAAGTAAGTCGGTCTGCTGGTCGTAGACTTTGACCATCAACCGGCGTTTAAGGCCCTGTTGCGAAGGCACGACGCCCAGGCGCACGTTGCCCTCGGAATCTATGCCGGGGCCATAGACGGCCAGTCGTCGAAGCACCTTGCCGCGCAGTGGCAATTCGTATTCGCGCGGTTCCACCGTTGGGTCGTCGGCCACGACCTCGAATCGAACCCAATGGGTGAAGTGTCCTTGCGGCAGCGTTGCCGGAAGATGAATGCTCAGCCGCTGTGCTGCCGTGGCATGCAGCTCAGCACGTTCCTCGTCGCTGGCCGGCTCAACTGTCCACTCAAGGCCTTCCATTGAAGTGCGGATATTGCGCAGCGAGAAATGGTTCCAAATCTGAGACGATACGATCGTCGTCGCGGTTTCGCGGGTGTCTGGGCGAATACTCGGCAGGGAGAATTCCGGGGGATTTGCGCCGACATGCACGAGTACGTCCCCGGTAATGTGGAAAGTGAGCGAAGGGCAGGCTGGATCGTTCGTTTCCACCGTTGTCGATTGATCGAATCGGACATTGTTGCCCTGAGTTTGCCACTGCACGGTGATTGCAGTGGTTTCGCCGGGCGGAATGGGATCGCGGTCAAACTGTCCAACCGTGCACTTGCAGGTCGATCGGTGATCGAGCAGCTGGAGCAGCCCGGGGCCGTCGTTTCTCACGACGAATTTGTGCTGGCCAATGGCGTGCGGGTCCATTTGGCCGAAGTCGTGCGTGGTCTGTTCGGCGACAAGATGTGGCGTGGCGGCCGCGCCCTTTTTCTCGGGCGCTCCTGCCGCGCCGAACAGCGCACAACGAGGGCCGTCGCGTCGCGGTCCGTCGCATTGCTCGGTGAATCTTGTGTGAACCGACCGTCATCCGCATTTTCGATGGGCGACTTCGTCCGCGGTGGCGCCAGCGTCGGGGCGACGTGTAGGCTATTTAGGATGGTTAGGGCGCCGATGCCGACGGCTATCGTCAACCCAACGGCGCCAAGCCATCGATAGTACTTGGCACGTTCACTGGATGATTCAGGGTGATTCAAAATCGCCTCCTCAAGATAATACAAAGGCAAGGCAGGCGGAGGATTGGATCCGACTGCCTTGCCGGGTCAAGAGTGACGGCGCGGCGGATTGAAGCAAAGGACAGTCGCGGCCTCGGCAGAAACGCGTCACGGAACTCCGTGAACGTCTTACGTAGGATCGACATTCGCTCCATCTCTCACGTTTCCGACGCCGTCAAGTTGACGACCGATGCGGCGGCTCCGCCTATTCAAAAACTTTGTAGCCGCTGGGGCTAACCAAAAACACGCCGTTGAAGATTTCCGAAGCCGGCAGTTCGACGGTACTGTCCTGGAAACCAATCCCACCGTACTGAGCCTGCGAGAGGTTGTTGGGTACGGGGAAACCAGGATTCAGGTACTTGTCGCCGTTCAGGTCGTTGAAGACCTTAACGCTGCCGTCGGCCATCAGGATGTTGCACGTTGCCGCCTTGCCGCCACCGTGGACAGCAAACCAGTCACGTGTGTCCTGCAAATACGTGCTGCTCGACTCGGTTGGCGCCGGCACGCTGCCGGTCGCTTCGGCGGCGGCTTCCAACGAAAGATTCGCGCCCTGCTGAATTAAGTTCAAGGACTGCGAACCCGAATCCCAATAGGCGGGACCGTCGTTGAAGGCCTCCGTCAGCAATTCACCAGCACCTAGGAATGCCTTGCGCTCAGAGTTGTTGTTTGCGAACGGATCTGGCGTCGAACCGTCGATCAGCGTTGGGCCAAACTGGATATCCGCAACCAATACGGCCTCATCTGCGTCGCCAGGGGCGGCATCACCCATTAGTGCGACGGAGGAAGAAACAACCGGCGAGGTTTCCAGAACTCGGCGCGTCAACGCACCTCGAGTCGTGCTCAGGCCCTTCAGTCCCTGCTTCGATGAGTCGCCGATGGAGATGATGGTGGCCGGTGTCGTCGACGCGTCCACATTCACCTTGGGTGCACTACGAACGAAGTGCCAACCGGCGGCGTAGTTCGTGTTGTATCCCTTGTTTAGGAAGGCGCGGGCGACCAAGGCAGCGCGTTCGGACGTTGATGGCGCTGTGCCGCCAAACGTACCTCCGCCCGATCCACTCATGCCCGACCACTGTCGCGCGCCACAGACCCCCGCCGCCAAACGATCTGCGGGAGCTCCATCTTTGGCATCGGTCGTATCCGCGCCCAGCAGGTCATTCAGTTTTTCCGAACCGCGCAGCGGGTTCGAGGGACACAGCATTTCATTGGGCATCGCCGCGTTGATGTTGACCAAGTCTGCAACCCAGCCCCAAGTATCCATGCAGCCATCGCGACGGAAGTCGCTGGCACCGGTGCACAAACGCTCCAGGCGGTCGCGGTCCGCGAAGATGTGCAATCCAATTCCAAACTGCCGAAGGTTGTTCTGGCAGGCGGCCGAGCGAGCGGATTCGCGAGCTCGCGAGATGGCCGGCAGCACGAGCGCGACCAGCAGCCCGATGATGGCGATTACCACCAACAATTCCACTAAGGTAAAACCCTGTAGACGTCGTTTCATCTTTGTCTCCTAACTCCAAATAGCAAGATATTGTCGTTCTACATGTTGTTGGAACTCAGCTAGTTCAACTTGGCCGAGTCATTCGATGTTTGTTCGGACACCCCCTTTCGCGTTGATCCCCGCAGTCTGAACGGAACGCCTTTTGGCTATGCAGCATCGCTGGACGAAATGGTTACTCGTTGTTTTCGTTTCGTCGATATACCGCCAGGTAAGATGGCACGGAGATAGCCGAAGTCACAAACTCTAAAGCCCACGCAAGGCAGCTCCGCTAAAGATCTCTTCCTTAGGCAGTTCAAGTTCGTCGGAGGCGAACGTCCCAGCGCACCACAAAGCCGTTGTTTAAGAAACCGTCTTGATTGCTATCGTGAAACGACCGCACGCTGCCGTCCGACATCAACACGTTGCAGACACTTCGATGTACGGGAGCAAATCCGCGATAGTCTTGCAAAGTCTTGCGAGTCCAGACCGTCCACCAGCCGTCGTTGCCGTGTCGAGCCGAACCGTTGGAGAAACTAGGTTTTTGACCGGACAATGTCAGCACCGGCCCGGTGGTGAATGATTGCGAGAGAAACGTGCCGTTGGGAAAGTCGCCAAGGTCCTGCGCAAGCGAACCGGTGGTCGCGCCGCAGCCCAACATCGGCACGTTGGATGCGGGCACGTTCGACGCATCCAGTACCGCCTGGTTCATGGGACCCGCAGTGGCCATGCGCGACACCAGCGAATTGGAACAGGCCGGCCTTCGCGAAATAACATTGCCGCTGGCGTCCAGAAGGGGACGCGAACGCACCAACAGCCAACTCGCTGCGTAGTTGGTGTTATAGAACTTCTTCAGGATCTGTTCCTGCACCAGCAGTCGCCGCGTTTCACTGCCCGGCGAAAGCGAATTGGTAATAATCTCTCGGCAAGGATTTCCCTGTTGCGACCCATCCGGCAGCGTCTTGGGAGGTTTGCCGACGCGGTCAACACAGGGGCTCGGCGTCACCGTCTCGGTGAGCAGGTCGTTGAACGTCTCGGCGACCATTGCCGAATTCGACGGACAGAGCATCTTGCCGACAGGGATGCCTTGCTCCACCAAATCGGCCACCCACCCCACTTCGGTCACGGCCCCGTCGTGTTGCCAATCGAAGGCCCCGCTGCAATAGAATCCCTGATGATTCTCAGCATAAATACTCATTCCGAGACCAAATTGACGCAGATTGTTTTGGCAGGCAGCTTTGCGGCTGGATTCACGAGCCAGATTGACTGCGGGAACCAGCATCGTCACCAAGACGCCAATCATGGCGGTGACGACCAACAACTCGATAATCGTAAATGCTGCACGCCCGCTCGCACGTTTGTACGGTTTGCTTCCGATGCGGATTGACATCACTGAAATCCTGACGGTGAAGTGAGAAACCGGTGATGCGTCTTCTCGGATCCCACCGTCACGATTGTGCGTAACGAGATTAAGTGATCATGTTGGCTCGGTTAAGGTTGAGATAAAGAAATGTAAACAAATTGAGGATGAAATGTGAATTTGTCGTTGCTCGTGGCGTCAGTCGTGAAGAGTTTGGGGAGGGTTGGGTAGATTCTGTCAGGGCACCGTGGAGATTTTATGGAGTTGCCGGAGGGGTAGGTACCAATCAGCGGAGTGTCGAGGCTTGCGCTGACGTGCACGCTCGGTGTGCGAGGTTGCGCCGGGGGAGGACCTCACCGGATTTCGTGACGGACGACCTGGTGAGGTGATGGCACTAGGGCTTGAGAAACTCCAGGAAGAGCCAGGTCAACAGGCCGCCGGTGGCCATCGCGATGGGGATGGCGATACTACGCCATGAGCACGGCACGGCGCAGTTCGAACATGCTGTGTCGACCATTCCGGTGCGAATGTGGCAGGCTCGTTCGGCCCGCGTGCCAGCGGTGATGGCGATTCACTCGCCGGTGTCTGGACGGCAAGTCCATTGTCCGATGCATAGGATGTGGGCGTTGCGGCGTCGCTCGGGGGAGTGGTCGCGAGTTCCCCAAACTCCTCGACGGTTTCGTCGCGTGGTGCGGTCGGAACCGGCGGTGCGTTTGCCCGCGTTTCGGCACTGGTCGGGTATGGCAATGCGATCCGTTGATCCACCCATGGTTGTAGGCGTTCGACGACTTCCGCCGCCCGCTGAATCCGTTGCCTCGCATCCTTTTCCATCATGTCCGCAATCAAGTCAACGAATTCATCCGAGACTTCCGCGCTAAACTGCCGCGGGTGCCAGGGTGTTTCTTCACAATGTCGGCGGGCCTTATCACGCGTCGTGCCGCCGGGAAATGGGACCTTTCCCGTCACAGCATAGTACAGCGTGCAACCTAGCGCGTAGATGTCGCTGACGGCCGAAACAGCTCTTGGGATCAGTAATCATTTCAGGTGCCAAGTAGTCGGCGGTCCCCACAATCTTGCCGGCTCGGGGATCGTCGGCCCCTTCATGGAGGAAGCCGGCCAGTCCCAAGTCAGAGACCTTGACTAGCCCATCCGGCGTGACGAGCAAGTTGCCAGGTTTGACATCGCGGTGGACCAGTCCCTGCTCGTGTGCATAGCCGAGCCCCAGTGCGGCTTGGCTGATCACGGCAGCACTTTGGGCCATCGTTAGTCGTCCCTGCGAACGGACCAGTCGCCGCAGGTCCGTGCCAGGGACGTACTCGGTGACTAAAAAGTAGACATTGCCATCGTGGCCAGCATCATACGCCCGCACCAGATTGCGATGGTCGAGCTTGGCTTGTGTCTGGATTTCTCTGGTAAAGCTGGCGATGGCCTCGGGTGTGGATTTGCCGCGTGGCAACACTTTAATCGCGACTTGGCGGTGCATGATTTGATGGACCGCCGCAAAAACTTGGCCCATGCCCCCCTGCCCCAGCCAATCGGTAATGACGTACGGCCCGCAGATTGAGCTTGGTCCGCCCTTCCTTCAATTGCTGGCATTGATAGGGTGTGAGCAGCTGCATTTCGGTCAGCTGCGCGGCCAATCGATCGTCACCGACGCCCACGGCCGGCAGCGCATCAAGCCCTCCAGCAGATCTCAAGTGTTGGCGCGCTTCATCGACGTGATCCTGAGTAATCAGGCCACTGTGCAGGGCGGAACGAACGAAAGTCGATTGTTTGGCGGTACTCACGCGTTTCCAGGTAAATCGAAGGTGGTTGCAGGACGCAGCGAGAGTTGTCGCGGCGGGTGGAAGCGGCCCCCGCGGCACGACACCGGCCGGCGGCCTGCTTCGTGGTTGGGCACGAGACGCGAATCCCAACAAATAGGCATTATGGCACCAAGTTTAGCAGGTTTCTCAACAGATAACCTGTGTGGCTGACGAACTACTCTTGGACGGTCGTGTCCGCAGCGGTCGGTGGCAACGGCGGCCAATAACTGGGCAACGAGGCCTCAAACGTCAGGGGTTCTTGGCGGACGGGATGCTGGAGCTCCAGACGGAACGCATGTAGCGCGATTCCACGCGGAAACGGCTGGTGGCTGCCGTACCGAAGATCACCAAGAATGGGACTACGGGCGGCGGCAAGTTGCACGCGAATTTGATGCTTACGTCCCGTCACCAATTCGATCTCTAACCATGTCCAACTATTTCCGTCGGCTCGCTGGCGAAACCGTAATTCGGCCTGCTTCGCCGCCGGATGCTGAGGCGGACAGATGATCACACGTCGTTGCGTTTCATCCTTTCTGAGCCAATGACGCAAGGTTCCAACGGGGCCTAACGACGACCACGGGACCAGAGCCCAATAATATTTGTCCACACGGTGTTCCCGAAAGGCGGTCGTCAGGCGGGCGGCCGCCTTAGACGTCCGTGCAAACAAAACGACGCCCGTCACGGGTGCGTCCAAGCGACTGACCACACCCAGATAGACTTCCCCCGGCTTGTTATACTTTTGCTTGAGATAGCGTTTGGCGGCAATCAAGAGCGATGGGTGGCCGGCAGCCGCCCCCATGGTCGGTAGCCCCGCCGGCTTGTTGATTGCCAAGAGGTGATTGTCTTCGTAGACGATTTCGAGAGGAGGCATGATGATGGATGACAAGACAGCAATGCCGAAGGACAACCGTACAGTTTCACGGGGCGACTCAGCTTGATGTGCATCGTTATCGTCAACGCCCCGGAAAACGTCTTGAGACTTGACTATATCGACTCTAGGACCCGAGCAGAAGTCGCATGACCTCATCGACGCTTCGCCTTCCGCGTCTGATTCTGGCGAGCCAGTCGCCCAGACGACGCCTGCTGCTGCAGCAGGCCGGCTACGATTTCGAAGTGATCACGCCGAGCGAGTCAGCCGAATGCGGAGTGTGCAGCCGCGAAACACCGCCGGAACTTGTTTGCCGCTTAGCCTTCCAGAAAGCGCGTGATGTTGCGCAACGATGTACGCATGGACTGATCCTGGGTTGCGATACGATTGCCGAGTGTTGTGGAAAGATTCTGGGTAAGCCGCTCGATCGTGATCACGCGCGGACGATGTTGCGGCAGTTGCGAGGTCGCTCGCACCGCGTCTACAGTGGACTGTGCTTGTGGAGTCGGCCGGACGATCAGACCTGGGGAGACGTGGACGTGACCGAACTGATCATGGACTCGATTTCTGATGCGCAACTGGAAGCGTACTTGGAAACAGAGGCCTGGCACGGCAAGGCCGGCGCGTTCGGCTACCAGGATGGGCTGGATTGGGTGCACATCGTTGAAGGGAGCGAATCGAATGTCGTGGGACTTCCGCTAGAACGTCTCGCGGCCGTACTCAGTCGTGCTGGCGCCCTCTGATGTCGTCCGACGAGTAGGGCCGCCCGCTGGCCTCGGTCGCCGCCCACACCTCGGCAGGACGCTCCACAACAGTACGACGCAGCCGACTAGCACAAACGACGTCGGCTCCGGCACTGCCGCCACCACCTCTTGCGGCCCAATTTCAAAGCCGCCGTCGGTCAAGGCAACCACGAAGTCACTGGTGTCGAAATCGCCATCGCCGTTCCAATCGCCCTCTTCCCAGCCGGCGTTGAGTGGTAAGCCGTCTTCGTACTTTCCGAGCGTCAACACCTCTACGAAATCCGTACTACTGAACTCCCCATCCAGATTGGTGTCGCCGATCCAGGTGTTGCGGAGCGTTTTGATCCAGTAGGTGTGATCCTGGTCATCAACGCTACCACTGCCATCCACGTCGAACGCCGGATCCTGCCCGTTGGCACGCAGTTCGGCCGACAGGAGGTTGAGATCATTTGCTTCGAGCAATCCATTACTGTCAAAGTCACCCGCAAGACCTGGCGCCTCGAAGAGCTCGATCGACAGGTTGTCATAAATCGTAAACGCAAATTCCGGATTCGGAGCGACGGAAGAAAACAGATCCCACAGAGTGACGCCCACGGCGCCGGAGAAATCGACATCGTTCGTTTCGCTTTCCAGATAGCCGATTTCTAAATCGTCGATTGCGAAGAGTGCCACGTTGTGGTCCACGGTCACCGCAAATCGCCGCCAGGCGAAAGCCAGACGTCCGTCCACCGGCAGCGGTTCCTCGTTGGGAGGATCGAAGTCGTCGAATTGCTGGGACGGCACGTCCTGGGAAGGAAACTGGTCGGCAAAGATGGGGTCCGAGTTGTTAAGAGATTCAACGAGGTACTGGCCGGAATCGATGGGCAAGGCCGTGCCGTTCACGACGAGTCGGTAGTCGTCCGCGGTATCACCGTCGGTGTCGCCAATCAGCCCCGAACCATTGAGGGGATCGCCGCTCGGATCAAAACCAACAAATACCCCCGCGAATTCAGTGGTCCCGTTGTTCGTCGGATCGCCATAGTAATTCAGCCACGCGTCGACTTCCACGCGATAGTGTTCGCTGAACGTTAGATCCTTAGGCGACACGGTAATCGCCGCGGCCTCGGCAGGATCGACCCGATTCGCGGCCAAGCGGATTCCACGAGTGTCCGTTCCATGGGGCGCCGCAGGGATGCCATAGATGCTGTAGTCAAAACCAAATTCCGCCGACGCGTCCGTATCCTGAACCACCGTCCACGCGTTGGCGGAATCCATATCCACATTGATTTTTTCCGCGTCGGAGACTGCTGGAATCCCGGCCACAATGAAAATGAAGGTGCCGAGAAGTCGCAACTTGACGTTTTGCATTAACATCTTAACGCTATTATTCCCTTGCAACGGCTTACCGTATCAGCGCCCAGACGTGGCGCGACCGGTGAGTTGTTTCAGTTCGCAGCGCCCTGCGCAACGGCACGTCAAGTTGAAGAAAAAAAGGATTTGTCTGGCGAAATGCTTTGGCGGCTTTAGGCGGTCTGTGTATAGTAGCAGTTGTCGGCTTTTCGTGAAGCCATGATCTGACATACGTATTGCCCTTGAGTTAGGCCCCTCGACGAGCGTTAGGATTAGATCCATGCGGACTCAGCGATCTCGAAACTTGGCACTGTTCCTCTTTAGTGTTTTTGCGGTCGGTTTGGCGTCGTCCACGCCAGCTCAGGCGGCCATTCAGCTGACGGAACTGTTGGTCAATGGCGCGTCGTTGACGGCCGGAGCAAATTTGAAATTCGAAGACTTCACTTACAGTGCGACTGGCTACATGCCGTCTTCGGCAGGCATGCTGGTAGAACCATATCAGGATTCGTTCGGTCGCTGGGGCATCCGTCTGAGCGGCGGCATGACGGACATCGCCGGCGGCGATCCTTCGACGTTCCAACTGGGATATCGCGTGTCGGCCGTTGACGGCATGGGAATTTTGGGAGCTGGAATCTCGGCCGCGACATTGGCGGGCAATCCCGTGGCGGTGGGTTCGGGCAGCTTCACGATTACCGAGGGCTTCGCCCAGATTCCGACGACGTTGACAATTTTTGATCAGGCACCCGGATCGACCAAGCTGCTCGACTCGATGAACTTGCCATCGGTGCTCTCGTCGTTGAACGTCCAACTATCGGCCAACGCGAATTCGCTCTCGGGCGGTGCAACGGCATCGTTTATCGACCAAACGTTCGCGGTTCAGTCCGACAATGTTGTGCCGGAACCGGCCTCGTACGTCATCTGGTTAGGAACGTTGACGCTGTTCGGAATCGTACCGCTGACCTACCGACGCTGGTGGTTTGTCCCGCAAGTTGTGGGTGCTCGGTCCGCTTCCAACTGATCTATTCTGGTCGCCTTGCACGGGCAGGCGACTTATCGCCGCCTGTTCACAGAGTCCGCGAACATACGACGTGCAGTACCGACTTTGGGTTCTGCGCGTCGCTTTCGTTTGATCGCAGCCGTCCTAACGCCCATAATCTTGGCTCGCTGACAACGAGATGAGATGCGCGGAAGCGTCGAATGAAAGGAGTGGATGGGATGCGAGAATCACAGGTGCCCAGTCGTCACGGTGCGGTGTGGTATGCAATTCTTTGGGCGATGCTAGGGATCGCCGCGGTGGTTTGTCCGGCACGAGGTGACGAGGAGTTGCCATTTGGTCCGGAATTCCCCAAGCTCGATTCGGATGCGACCGGACGCTGGTGGCAGCAGGATCAACCGCGTTTGATGGTGCCTCGCGAGGATGTCCTTGCCTTTGCCCTCTACACACACGAACAGGGCACGCTCAAGCTGACGGCCCAGTTGTATCCATTGCTTCCCGACGAACCGCGTGAAGTACGGCTCGAGTTGAAACTGGACGATCAGTGGCAGGAGGTCGCCCGGGGCCGGTGCATACGCTGGGCTGGAGCGCTCATTTCCGCATCGAATCGTGGGACAATACGCAGGAAGTGCCATATCGAGTCCGTCATGGCGCGAAGGCCGAGTTCACTGGCCGGATTCGTCGCGATCCGATTGACAAAGAAACGATTGTCGTAGGTACGTTGTCGTGCAATTCCAGTCGAACCCCCGGTCCGCGGGCGAGGATTGTTGAGAATCTAAAACTGCAAGACCCGGACCTCCTGTTTTTTGCGGGTGACCAGTCGTATCACCATTTGCAGCACACCTACGGTTGGCTGGAATTCGGTCGGCAGTTTCGCGAAGTCCTGCGTGACCGCCCGGTGATTACGATACCGGACGATCATGACGTCGGGCAAGGCAATATCTGGGGCGAGAACGGCAAACAGGCCACGAGCTCGGCGGGTTCGTCGGGTGGTTATTTTTACCCGGCGAAGTACGTCAACATGGTACAACGCTGCCAGACTTGGCATTTGCCCGACGCGTTTGATCCGACACCGATTGAGCGAGGCATAGGCGTGTACTATACGCGCCTTCGTGTCGGTGGCTTGGACTTTGCCATTTTGGAAGATCGCAAGTTCAAGAGTGGTCCGGAGGGGAAGATTCCACGTCTGGGACCGCGGCCGGATCATATCAACGACCCGGCCTATGATCGCCAGGCGATCGACGTGCCGGGCCTGCAGCTGCTCGGTGACCGCCAGCTACGATTCCTGGACGAATGGAGTCAGGATTGGACGGATGCCGACATGAAATGCGTCTTGTCTCAGACCGCATTTTGTGGTGCCGTTCACCTGCACGGAACGCCGGACAATCGCCTGCTCGCTGACTTGGACTGCAACGGTTGGCCGCAAAATGGGCGTCGAAGGGCGTTACAACGAATTCGCCGGGCATGGGCACCTCACCTATGCGGCGACCAGCACTTGGCCGTCGTGGTCAAGCACGGCATCGACGCTTTTCGCGACGGACCCTACGCGTTTACGAGCCCCGCGATTGTCAACACGATCTACGGACGCTGGTGGCACCCAGCCGACGAACAAGCGGGTGAACATCCGCTGCAGAACACGCCTTTGCCCTGGACCGGCGACTACCTGGACGGACTGGGCAATCGCATCACGATGATGGCGTATGCCAATCCCCAAGACCGACGCGATGAGCGGCAACGAGCGGATGGCTATGGGATCGTACGGTTCGACAAATCCGCATGCACGATAACCTTTGAATGTTGGCCTCGATTCGCGGATGCGCGTGATGGCGATGCGGCGCAATTCCCCGGTTGGCCGATCACCGTCGCCTGGCGCGAAAACGATGGTCGGGAAGTCATGGCGCAATTGCCAGAACTCAGTGTTCAGGGCGCGGAACGACCAGTAGTTCAAGTCATCCACGAACAAACGGGCGAAGTGTTGTATACCGTGCGTTGGCCGACGAACACGATGCGTTTGCCCGTGTACGCGGCTGGACGATACACGGTCAAGCTCGGGCGGCAGTTGCCGAATCAGATGACATTAACCGGCATGCAGAGCGGAGATCCGGCTCGCTCACTGACGTTGTCGGTGGAGTCCCCATAACCTCGCACGCGGTGCGCAGAGTAGGAGCGAGGATCGGACTCCACTCACTAGCTCGAAAAAACTCCTTCCCGCTTTGCTCACGGAGCGATTAGCAAGCGGCTGGGATTCTCCAGATATTCAATCACATCATTCAGGAAGCGCGCTGCCGTAGCTCCGTCGACCAAACGATGGTCATAGGACAAGCTGAGCGGCATCATCATCCGCAGTGCGACCTTGTCGTCCACGGCGACGGGCAGTTTTCGAGATCGCCCGAGTAGCAGGATGGCAACTTCGGGCACATTGATGATCGGCGTGGAGTACGTACCGCCAATAGCTCCCAGGTTACTGATCGTAAACGTGCTACCGCGGAGGTCTTCCAATTTGAAGTTGTTAGTGCGTGCGTTATCAGAGATATTGCCGAGACTGCGAGCGATATCTGGAATACTCAGTTCATCGGGACGTCGCAACGACGGTACGACCAATCCTCGTTCCGTATCGACGGCGATCCCAATGTTCACGTAGTGCCGAAAGATGATTTGATCATTCGTTTGGTCGATGGTCGCATTCACCGTGGGGTTGTTGCGGAGGGCCAAGGCCACGGCCTTGATCACGAAAGGCATGCTGGTCAGTTTAATGCCTTGCGCGGCATAGTCCGCTTTGCTGGCCTTGCGGATGCGCTCCAGTTCGGTGACATCGGCGTCGTCAAAGTTGGTGACACGGGGTACCGTCGACCAGGATTCGTGCATTTTCGCCGCGATCGTCTTGCGGATTTTGGTCATCCGCTCGACCTGGATTGGTCCCCACTCGTCCGAAGTGGAGGCGGTGGTCGTGGTGGTTTTCGCGGCCGTGCTGCCGGCAACCGCCGAATCGTCGTTGGCGGTCGCGGCGGGAGACGGGGCGCCGGTACGGCCGAGGAGCGACGTACGGCTGCGAGGACATCGTCGCGAGTAATGCGGCCGCCGGTGCCAGTACCGGTAATCTGCGCCAGATCAATCCCTACTTCACGGGCCAAGCGGCGAATTGCGGGGCCCGCGGCGGCGGAACTGCCGGCCGCGATGGTCGGAGTTTCGGCTGCCGGCGTGACCGGGGCTGGTGTGGCTGCCGGTGCGGGGCGTGCCGCCGGCGCCGGAGCTGCGGTGGGCGGCGTCGTGGCCTCGGCAGGAGCGGGCGACTCGCGAGCGGCCTCTGCAGGAGTGGCCTCTGCAGGAGTGGCCTCTGCGGTTGCCTCGGCAGCCGCCGGCGGCTCCGCAGCGGAGGCAGACGGTTCTTCGGGGGCTGAAGCCTGGGGAGCCGCACTTTCGACCGATTCGAGAGTTAACAGCGTGGCCCCAATGGGAACGCTCTGTCCCGAACTAATGTGGATCCTGACGACTTTACCAGCGTGCGAACTGGGCACTTCGACGGTCGCTTTGTCGGTTTCCAGTTCACAGACGGCCTGATCTTTGGCGATCACGTCTCCTTCGTGGACCAAGACGTCCAATACGTCACCGGATTCGATACCGTCACCAAGTTCGGGTAATTTGATTTCGATTGCCATGGAGTTGCTTTCGTCTTCGAACGTCCTGGTTGGGTCCGATCGACCGCCAACGGATCGGCCACCGGGATTGCGCGTGATCGCCAGGTTAGGCGAACATAGGGTTGACTTTTTCCGGATCAATGCCGAGCTGCTTGATTGCCTGTCCAACTTGTTCTGAGGGCACCTGCCCTTGGCGAGATAACTGGTACAAGGCAGCCACGACGATTGACTCTGCATCGACTTCGAAGTGGCGCCTCAGGCTCTCGCGGGTATCGCTTCGCCCCAGGCCATCGGTACCGAGAGCGAACAAGCCGCCGGGCAGCCACATCGCGATTTGTTCGGAGACGGCCCGTACGTAGTCTGAGGCGGCGATGAACGGCCCCTCGACCCCTTCGGTAACCTGCTGGATGTACGATTTGCGAGGAGGCTGCAAGGGATTGAACATGTTCCACCGCTCGCAGTCCTGTGCGTCGCGGCGCAACTGCGTGTAGCTGGTGACACTCCAGACATCGCTGCTGATGCCAAAGTTTTCCGCCAACAACTCTTGAGCCCGCAGGACGCTCCGCAGAATTGCACCACTTCCCAAGAGCTGGACTCGCGGGGCGGCCTGCTCTGTGTCACGCGATTGCAGGCGATAGATACCCCGTACGATGCCTTCCTCAATACCTTCCGGCATGGTCGGCATGTGGTAGTTCTCGTTTTCGACGGTGATGTAGTAGATCCCCGTCTCGCCTTCCTGGTACAACCGGCGGAGCCCGTCGAAGACAATCACGGCCAATTCGTAACCGAACGCGGGATCGTAAGAGCGAACGGTGGGAAAGGCGATGGCATTCAACAGGCTGTGGCCGTCTTGGTGCTGGAGTCCCTCGCCGTTGAGTGTGGTGCGACCGGCGGTGGCACCAATCAGGAATCCTTTGGCGCGCATGTCGGCGGCCGCCCATATCAGGTCGCCGATCCGCTGAAAGCCGAACATCGAATAATAGATAAAGAACGGGATCATGTTGATGCCGTGTTGGCTGTAAGCGGTTCCTGCCGCATTGAACGACGCCATCGAGCCGGCTTCGGTGATCCCCTCCTCCAAGATCTGGCCGTTTTCGGCCTCCTTGTAGTACATCAACTGATCCGAGTCGACCGGTTCGTACAACTGTCCGGCATGGGCATAAATGCCGACTTCTCGAAAGAGGCCTTCCATTCCAAATGTGCGAGATTCGTCGGGCACGATGGGCACGATGTATTTGCCAATCGTCTTGTCGCGCAACAACGCTCGTAGCAAACGCACGAACGCCATCGTCGTCGACAGATCCGCGTCCGTAATGTTCTTCATGGCACGGTCGTACTCACCCAACGTCGGCACCGTTGTGGTCGGATGCTGCGTCGGTCGTGACGGCACGGGACCGCCCAAGGCCTTGCGCCGCTCACGCAGGTACTTCATCTCAATGCTGTCCTCGGGCGGCTTATAGAAGGGGGCCTTAACGACATCGGTGTCGGAAATTGGGATGCCGAACCGGCTGCGAAACTCGCGCAGTTCTTCTTCGTTCAATTTCTTTTGTTGATGCGTAATGTTGCGGCCCTCACCCGCTTCGCCAAGCCCGTAGCCTTTTATCGTGTGAGCCAGGATTACTGTGGGCTGTCGCTTGTGTTCCACCGCCGCTTTGTAGGCCGCGTAAACTTTCTCTGGATCATGCCCACCACGGCGCATGCGTTCCAAACGATCGTCTGAGTAGTTCCGCACTAACTCCAGTAACTCCGGGTACTTTCCAAAGAAATGTTGCCGAATGTAAGAACCGGGCATCACTGTGTATTTTTGATACTGGCCGTCGACAACTTCCCCCATGCGTCGGATGAGCAAACCGGATTCGTCCGCTTGCACCAGATTGTCCCAGTCGTCACCCCAAATCACCTTGATGACGTTCCAGCCGGCGCCACGAAAGATTCCTTCGAGCTCCTGAATGATCTTCCCGTTGCCGCGGACGGGGCCATCGAGGCGCTGCAGATTACAATTAATGACAAAGATCAGATTGTCTAACTGCTCACGAGCGGCCAGGGTAATTGCCCCCAACGTCTCCGGCTCGTCGCACTCGCCGTCACCCAGAAACGCCCACACATGTTGGTGCTCCGTGCGTTTGATTCCGCGGTCTTCCAGATAACGATTAAAACGGGCCTGATAGATCGCCATAATCGGCGCCAGGCCCATGGAGACGGTGGGATACTCCCAAAAGTCGGGCATCAGCCAGGGATGGGGATACGATGAAAGGCCCCGTTCCTCCTGCAGTTCACGGCGGAAATGGTCCAAATTGGCTTCGGACAAACGACCTTCCATGTACGCCCGCGCATAGCGCCGGGTGATGCATGGCCCTGAAAGTAGATCAGATCGCCGTCATATCCGCTCTCGCCACGCCCTCGGAAGAAATGATTAAAACCCACGTCATACAGCGTTGCTGCGGAGGCAAAGGTCGAGATATGTCCGCCGATCCCTTCGAATTGCTTATTGGCCCGCACCACCATCGCCATGGCATTCCAGCGAACGATACTTTTGATACGCCGCTCGATCTCACGGTTTCCCGGATAGGGTGGCTGTCGCTCAGCCGGAATCGTATTGACGTACGGTGTGGTGAGTTGCAGTGGGAGCTCCACTCCTTCCTGAACCGCACGATTCTGCAGCACGGAGAGCAAGAACTGGGCTCGTTCGCGGCCTTTGCTGTCGAGCACGTACTGCAACGAATCCAACCACTCCCGCGTTTCGGCGGGATCGACATCCGAAATTTGAGGTGGTGTCGGTTTAACTGCCGGCTGTTCGCCATCACTCAGTATTTTGGTGTCGGCCATCGGATCCCTTCAATTGTCATACGTTAGTGGACGCTATCAATCCGCGGTCCTTTGCAAGCTGCACGAACTCCATGGTATCGGCAGTTTTTCCCCGCGGCTTGACCCCCTCGGTCGGCGAATGCCCTGGAGCTCTAGCCGAGACCGATTCTTCGCCGAACCATCTTTAGAGACTTTATTCACGCACCGAGCGGATGGGAAGGGACGCAACCCTCCAACGATACTCCCTCGGCCACCAAGTCTCAGGGCAAAATGAGGTCCTACCTTGTGCCGGACGATCGTCCGGACAACCGGGGCGATCCCCGCACGTGCTGTTATTGTTCTCGACAACGGGCGAATCGTAAAGGTGGTCTGGTGCGGTCCTGCGTGTGACACCGGGAAATCGTCGGTCGCCACGCGTGCCACCGACGACCCCGGTTGTCATCCAGAAGAGACTACGTCGGGACGACCTAAACGGCCCCTCGCGCGGTCCGCCCACCATGCAGCAATGGCAAGAGCGTAAACAGCGCCAAAACCAAATTCGATGGCTCGGGGACCGCCGCAACACTGGCGCGTGGCCCCAGCTCGTAGCCGCCATCAGCCATCGCGGCTACCAAGTCGGCGGAATTCGTTTGGCCGTCGCCATTGAAGTCGCCCGTCGACCATTTGGAGTCCGTCCCAGTTTCGTAAGTGCCCGACGCCAGCACGGTCACCAGATCCTGAGAATTGAACTCCCCATCCAGATTGGCGTCGCCGATCCAGCTGTTGTACAGATCGATGACCCACGTATTGACGTCCTTTGCATCGACGATGCCGTCACCGGGTTCCATAAAGAAGTTGTCCAGCGCCGTGAACTCGACGTAGCGGGCTGTGACGGTTTGGTCAAATGGCAATGGCTGGCGGCTCAGCGTATCGTTGGGTAAATCCGAAAAAAGTCGGGTTGTAGTCGATCGATGTGCCGAATCCATCGGTTCCCTCGGCGTCGGTCGCGAAACGCAAACTGAATTCGGCCACGCCATTGGCGTTTGACTGTTCATACCCCCAGATATCGATTTGGTCCAACGGAACATCCTCGCCCAAATCGATCACCAATGCCGGTGGATCAAAGCTGTCCAGGTAATCGCACGGAAAACCGCAGGCGTCCGTGACCCAAGTTCCGCTGCTACCAAACAACAACGCGTCGAATGGGTCGAGCGAATCGAAGCCAATGTCCGGTCCTTGGATCAAGTTTTGCACCGGGAAATAGCTGCCGTCTTGAGGCAATACGGCCTCGATATCGACAATAGGGTAGAAGTAGGCATTTTGAGCAACGGAGCGGTTTGCAACCGTTCCAAGCGAGAACGCCACGCTCGTAACAATGGTCAGAATCCACGATCGATGTATCATCAGAAAAATGCTCCAGCTGTCGGTAACAGGGTGGCGTGAACCCCGTGACCGTATGATGACAATCGGAGCATCGGTCGGTCAAGTCGTCAAGAACATGCATTCCCGTGTATTCAGGCGCGAATGTTTGCAGGCCTTAGCGCTCGCCCATCCATTCATCCAGATCGTGTAATTGCGTTCGCGCGTCTGCCATCAGGCGGTCCACGGCTGGCGCGGACTGGACACGATCGATCACCTCGTGCTGATCTCCCGCAAAGATCAATTCGTGAACAGGAGCGGGCGACGCGGTGGGCCTCAGAAGTGCAGCGCGGTGGGGACGATCGTCGACGACCGCTGCAGGCGCGAGGCTGTACTTCGCGCGAAGTGGCTCGTTCCGTCGAGCGCCGACCGGACGAGATTTCCCGGGCGGGCCGTGAGGCGTCCGGCGTGGACATTTGCTGCCGTGGCTTCGCTTTGATAGCCGCCTGCTTGTAGTGCGGCGACGAAATCGCTGGTGTCAAATTCCCCGTCGCAGTTCCAGTCCCCCTCGGCCCACGTGGAGTTGTTAGGCACGCCGTCTTCGTATTCGCCTACCGTCAGCACGAACACAAAATCCGCCGAATTGAAAATGCCGTCCAGGTTGGCATCTCCGATCGATGTCCCGATCACGTTGTGAACAAAAAAGGTCAGGTCGCGATTGTCGACCACCCCGTCTCCATCGAGATCAGCGGACGACTCACCGGCTTCGATCGCTTGGCATAACGTGTCGATGTCGCTGGCATCAACCATACCATCGTTGTTTAAGTCGCCGCTGACGTTGGACACAGCTCCCGGTGAGGGCATCGTCGCCAACCAACTGTTGGACGAATTGCCGTAGGCCGTTACGGACGTACGTGTCAGTGTTGCGCCACTGCCGTCCGCTGCCGTTGGCCATGGCGCAAGGTCATCATACCGGACTTCATCTTCCGTAAGTTGTGGCACGAAGGCGGGATCATCCACCGGTGGCGTGCCGGGCCGCTGCAGTTCGACGCGATCGTAGCTGTCGCTAAGTTGTCCTTGATATCCGCCGACGAGAATCACCTGATCATTAATTCCGTATTGAGTGCGAAAGGCGTTCGTGCGTGTGCCGTTGCCCAGTCCTTCAGGATTGAAAGGCACGATCAACAGCGTTCCCCCTGGGCCCAACTGCGTTCCGGCACGAAAATCAAAATCAACGCCTCCCCGCAGCCGCCAACCAAACAGGTCCACGGCCGCGGCGGTCGGATTATGAATCTCGATAAACTCCAGATCATTCGCATCCAATGTCGCGTCGACCGCTCGTGCCTCAACCGAAGGTTCACCAGGATGATAGTTGATTTCGCTAATGACTAGCGGACCAACGCGTGGCGGGGAATTAAGATTGCCGAAGCTATTGGTTTGCAGAGTGCGCCAAGCTGCCCATCCCATCGGGGACGCGCCCCCACGATTCCCCGGGGGCCATGGCACCAAAGTGCACGTCGTCCGCAAAACCTCGCACGTTTCCAACCGCATCTGCGGTCACTAGCCAAACATCGTCGCCGCGATCGCCGTTCAATGCAAAGGCCTTGTCACCTGCCTGAGGCGAATTGAATTGGTCTTCGGTAATGACCAACGTTTGGTTGGGCTGCAGGTTCGTACCCGCGGCAAATCGGTACTTCAGCAGATCACTCGCGGCGTCACTGAGATACCAGCCGCTGAGGTCTACGGTCTGCGAAGAGACGTTAAGCAGTTCAATGGCATCCAGCGCATTGGGACCTTCCGAATTGGCCAGCACCTCGTTGATGGTGACACCTAGCGGTGCCGATCCGACCCGCCCGGGCGAGCCGTCGAAATCGACGCTGCCACGCCAGGACGTGGGTTTGTCGAGTAGTTCGACTGGCGTGTTCGCGGGGTCGATGACCTCGAGCGATGCACCGGCTCCATCGGCACGCTGCGGCCAAAGCGGAGAGTCGGTGTACGAGAACAACAAAATCGTGCTACCCTGACCATCATCCAAGCGAATCGTTTCGCCACTGTTGCTCAGTGCGCCGGGATATGGACCGTAGATTTGAGCCACATTCAGTTCGGGATGTGCAGCCGCAAGTGCGGTGGGGTCTTTGGCGACCACCAGGAATTGTCCAGCCGCCAGAGTCGTTCCCTCGCCGAAAACGTAGGCGTCCGCGGGTCCTCCGCTAAGCGACACGCCCGAGAGGTCGATTACGGTTGCATTGGCACCGGAACTAATATTGGTGAGCTCGACGAACTCCGTGGCGTCATCCGCTGCGGCCGGATTGTAATGCAGTTCGCTGATCCGCAAATAACTCTGGGCATCCGTCGGTGTTACGGGCGTAGTTAAGGTGGCCATCGTCGAGCCATCGGCGGACATCAGCTGGATCGTTTCCCCGAAGTTCGATAGATGTCCGGCGTAGTTTCCTTGCACGAATCGGCCTTCGCCACCATGCGGAGTTGCGGTCCGAGCCATGAAGGCCGGCACGCTGGGCGTAACGAATAGTGAGCCGTTTGAGGGAATAACCGTCCCTGGCGGAAATTCATGTTCGATCCCTCCCGTAAGGCGCCAACCAGAGATGTCGGCGGCCGTATCCAACGGATTGCGCAGTTCGATGAATTCCTCGTCCTGATTACCACTGGCAGGATTGTGGTCGACTTCGCCGAATTGAATCGGCGGATTGCCTTGCTGGGCGTGAGGAATACCTGCGGCATCTGCCGAACCAATCACTCCTTCGACAAGGACCGGCATCATCAGCATGTCGTTACTCGTAGCGCTGGAGTTTATGCCGTGAATCGCCAGGATGTTCGTTCCGTCTTGAAGCAGGTTGGCAAAAGCAGAGATATTGAAGTTCTCAAACTCGACGGCGGCTGCGTTACCATGGGATCGAGCTTTCGTGTCAAAGCCGGGAGTCCCCGTGACGTTGGCCCGTGCGACCTCGGTGCCGTTCAAATAGGCCACGAACCCGTCGTCGTACTTCATGCGTAACGTCAACTTTTCAATCGACGCCGCATTGCTCAGCTCAAACGGTACTCGCAGCAGAACGGATGTGCAGGTGCTACAACTGTCCGCCGGATTGACGGGAGTTCGCGTCAAATCGGCGAAGCGATCATTAAAGCCGAATCCGGCCTGTCCGGTACTCCATTGGGCAATGTTGCCCGGTTCCGTTAAACCGGTCCAGCTGGTCCCCAACGTGTCGTCGGTGGGCACGAAATATCGAATGTCGCTGGCGAATTCGGCAATGATATCGCGGATTTCGCCTTGGTCCAGATTGTCAATGCTGTGATCCAAGTACAACGTCGTACGGCGATCGGGGAAGTAATTCTTTAGCGATCCCTCCGCTTGGCTGATCGCGGAATTGGGTAGCAAGTCGCCGGCTTCGGCCAACATTTCGTCCACTCGCAGTTCGAACCTTGCCTCGCTCGCAGGCGTGGCGGGCGGCTGCAATAGTTCGTCCATCACAGTACGCAGTCGGCGCAAGTACATTTCCTGCAGCGTAGGATCGTTGAAAATGGCGTCGTACAGCCGGTTCCATTGGTTCGCGTTGGTCTTGAGGTGCGCCTCATCACCGAAGTAGGGGTGAGTGAGATACGGTCCACCGTCGCCTGTGACACCGAACGTCCAGTCTTTGTCCCAAGGGAAGATGGACCATTGTCCGGTGCCGTTGGTGTCTCGATACAGGTAAAAGTTCTTCCGCACGTCGTCCGCATCCATGTTGACCGAGCGAACGGCCAGGTAGTTGAGGACTTGAGCGACGTTGAAATTATCCAATACCGATGCTGCGCGCGCTGCTTCAGTCGACTGGGTAAGCCCGTCGACGACTACCTGGATGTCGTCCTTACCTTCCTCCAGCGCGTTTTTTCTCGATCCCTGTTGTGGTGTCCGCGAAGACGGGATCCAGGTTGCCGCGTTGAACGAACTTGTAGAGCCCCTTCCGGATCCAAATTGTGGCGTTCTAGAAAACCCTCGTCGACTTGCTCGATGAATACGCCAATGCGATCGGCGCCGCCGTTGACTCGCATCTGCATCAAAAACGATGACGATGCCTCGTTGCCGGCCCACGCGAATGCTTCGAAGGCCAAAGTCTGCCGTAGAAACGACGGATCCGAGCCCTGGGCATTCATATTGATCTCGCCCACGCGTCCTAATTCGTCGTTGACGAAGAATCGGTGATCGTCGCCGAAGTTGAACTTCTGCGAAGCACCATTTGTTGCGCCACCGCGCTGTCGGACCAATATGTTGTCGTAGAACTCACCTAGGTAATACACCGAGGCACGTGCGCCCGACCGCCCGCGAGCGCGGGCCACACTTTCGGTAAACCACTGGAACAGGGGTAGATTGTCGCTGAGTGTGGCATCGGTAACGACTGTGCCAAAATACTCGGGCGATCGATCGGTGCCGGTCGTATCGAGCACTTGCGGCTCGCGCGATACCTCGGCGGTCGTATCGGTTGCGGTAACGTAGTAGCGCAACATTTGGCCGGGAGTCGCGACGTCGGCGGGAATGACGCCCGTGTATACTCCGTCGCCGGCGAGCTGATCGGCACCAATGCCATCGTCTGCCATGGATACCGTGATTTCGTTGTCGTACATCACGCGGTATACCAAGTTGACCTGCTGCAGCGGGTGCAGGGTTTCCGTGACCGCCGCAGTGACGATCAGCGGCTCGCCTATTCCTGGTTCCTGCGGGCCATGGTCGACGGAAGTGATCGAGGGACCGAGCGCAAATTCATTGGGGTTCAGCTCTCCCGGCGTCGGTGTCGTAAAATAGCCCGCGACATCGTCCAGGACCGCCAGTCCCGTTGTATAGAGTTCGGGAACGAGCAAGAAGTCATCGTCGCTTGCACTGACATTCAGCCCTTGCATTGCTAACACGTTCTGTCCGATCTGCAGCTTGTCGAGATACAAACTGAGGTCGATCTCTTGAAATACCACCGCGTCTTCGTTGGTTTGCGCCTTCGTGGCTGTTGAATTGTACGTGCCGGCAAATGGGCCGTTTTGTACGTCCAATGGGACACCATTGAGGTACATCAGATATCCATCGTCAAACTTAACGCGGAACAGCAACTCACTGACGTCATCCAGTGAATCGACCTGAAATGGCATTCGCACGTAGATGCTGGCATTCTTGTCCTGCATAAGCGACTGCACGTCCGTCTGGATATCGTTCGCGAAACCCGAATTGTTTTCGTAGCCCACGCCCACCTGGACCGGCGTGCCTGGGCTGATTTCCTTGAGCCAATTTGGACCGGGTACGAAGTCCGGTTGGGTCCAAGTCGTGCCCAGTGAATTGTCGGTCGGAACGAGGATTTCTGCATCCGAACCGACGTGTACGAACTTCTTCTCCACATCGGCCATCCGCAGTCCGTAGGAAACGTCACGGAATTGCTCGGGATATTCTGGCGAGAATTGTGACACAATCGTTTGGCCGTCCCCTTGTACCAGGGCCAAATACTCGCCATCGCCGCCGAGCCGAAAATTCGTATGGAGCTCTCCGTCGTCGTCTTGACGGTCCTTACCGCTGGCAAACACGATTAGGTACTGCTCAGCTGGAACGGTCACTGCGGGGAACGTCCATTTCGTCAGATCGTTGGCATCGTCGGTCAGGTACCAGCCTTCCAGCAAAGCCGGTTCGTCGCCTCGATTGTAGATCTCGATCCAGTCCGACGATTCGCGGTCGTTGTCTTCGAGGATGCCCTCGTTGCTGGCCAGGAACTCCGTAATGATCGGATCGGCCGCCAGCAGGGCACGCGGCTCCAAGTGCTCGCCACGTAGCCAGGGACGGTACGATGCGCGACGCGCGCTGGGGAGCGCTGCAAAAAATGTGCGAGTCGTTTCAATGCTGGGTCCTCGTTGGTCGGCGGCAGGTCCCGTTGGTGGGATCGGAGAGGATACGGGCCGCCCAGGTTGGTTTCGCCTACTAGCGTTGTTTATCAAACTTCCGTGTTCTTGTCACCGACGGCGCGCCCACGGCTTGCGCTGTTGGTCTAATGGGGCGGGGATTCTTCAAGGCCAAAACGCAAACGGGACAAGGCAATGCTTGTCCCGAAATGCGTTAAACCACATGTCGCCCGCGGGCGGTTTTATGAGCGCCGGCGACGCAGGGCCGCGAAAAGCAGCCCGATGCCCATAAGACCCAAGCTCGACGGTTCAGGGACGGCAAACGCGACTTCGCCCAAGCCAACGCGGTCTCCACCTGCCGTTTCCCCACCTGAGCCGTCGCCGGGTGCGACGAAGAAATTGTCGACCGTCGTCAGCTCCACGAACTGTGCGCTGACGGTTTCGCTAAACAGGCTGCTTTGACGCACCGTGTCAGCGTTCGTCAAGGTAAACGTGGGATTATAGCTGATAGTCGTCCCCAAGCCTGCTGCTCCATCTGCCGCCGTGGCAAAACGCAAGCTGTACTCACTAACGCCGTTTGCGTTCGAGCTGGAGTAGCCCCACACGCTGATTTCTCCCAAATCAACGTCCTGACCCAGGTCGAATAGCAGTGTCGCCGGACCGGTGGTTTCGATGTAGTCGCAGGGAAAACCGCACGCGTCGGTGACCCAGTTGCCTTCCGCCCCGGTCAGTAGTTTTTCCCAGGGTGAGTTGGCATCGAAGCCCACGCCTGGGCCTTGAATCAAGTTCGATGCGGGATACAGATCCGTTGCCGCGGTTGAGGCGGTAACAGAACTGATGGGGTAAAAATCAATCGCCATGACAGGTGAAACCATCGCGGCGACGATTGCCAGTATAGACATTGGATGTCGAATCATAGAGGAAACTCCAAATTGCACGCCAGGAGCAGCGATTCTCGTCGGTTCCCGTGCAGCCGCCACCACGGCACATCCCGTCGAAATTGCCACATACAACACAAAAAAACGCCAATACGTACCCCGGCAACCGGAGCAGGTATTGACGTTCTCGTTTTCTCTAACTCAGTAGCGTTACCTCAACGAATCAGCCATACCGCCAGCAATTGAGCCATCAGCCTCTCCCATCCAATCCATCTTTTTTCGAAGCGAACCGATCCACGATTCGGGCTGATCAAAAGTCTCAAGCGAATTCAGGATAAGATTGTCGCTACGCCCCGTCAATTCTCCTTTTGTCCTATATTGCCGGTTTATTGTTCTGTCGTGTATCGGCGCCAAGTAACTGAAACGTTACTTGGGCCTTCGCGGGCGGGCACCAGGTTAGCTTTTGTTAAACTGCCATTTGATATGGTTGCTTTAGCGCCAGCACAACGCTCCAAGGCACGGTGCCGTTAAGTTGCGCTGGGGACACTTGTGGTACCAATCCACGGGGAGAATCGATGCACCCTGCCTGGCAGCATCCAGCCGTTTGGCAAGGAGATGAGCTACTTCAGCGGCCAGACTGGCGTTGGGAGTTTACCCGCGATGAGCTGGTTGAACTGCAGAGCTTAGTGCCTTGCGGACCACTACGAACTCAGCCAATAGAAGAGCTCTCGTTGGCTAAGACGCACACGCCGCAACTGGCGGCAAAAATGGCGGCGATTCAAGAGGCGCTCGAGCAGGGCGCCGGCGCCGTTCTGTTGCAAGGATTTCCAATTCATGAGCTTGAACCGCAGGCCGCGGCAGCCGCGTTCTGGCGCTTGATGCTCATGATCGGAACCCCGGTTCCCCAAACCGCGAACAGGCAGCAATTGTTTCGTGTACAGGACGAAGGGTTTGCGCGGGATCATCCTCAAAGCGGGGGCCCAGTTCTCGGAGAGCGCTATCCTTTCATACGGATCGCTGTGACGTCATCGGTTTTCTTTGTGTGGCGCAGCTCAATCCGGAGGGGCAAACCAGATCGTGAGCTCGATGGCGCTTTACAACTGCCTATTGAAGGAGCGTCCCGATTTGTTGCAGGTGCTCTGTGAGCCCTACTACTACCAACGCCACAATGTCGATCCTGGAAACCCTGCGCAATCTACCAGCAGCCCGTGTTCTCCAGCTATCAGGGGCATTTTGCTGCCAACCTGTTGCGGGTGCTAATCGAGCGGGCGTACGCGTCGCACCAGGTGGGGCCCATGCCCGCGGTGCAGCGAGAGGCGCTTGATTACCTAGCGGAATGTGCCGAGTGCCCGGCGATGCAAGCGCGTTTCCGTCAGCGACCTGGCGATATCGTTCTTTTGAATAACTTTGTCACACTACATCGACGTGAGGCCTTCGAAGACGATCCAGCTCCCGGCTCCAAACGTCTCTTGTTGCGCGTCTGGTTGTCGGTGCCCAACAGTCGCCCGCTTGATCCCTGTTTTGCCGCCAGCTATCGCGCGACGGCGGCGGGCGCCCTACGCGGTGGCATGCGTATATTAGCCGGTTAGCATTGGCTGAGAACACGGGCTAGGTTATTTCTAGAATGCCGCGACGGCAGCGGGCCGACGGGCGAAGTGGATAACCGCTGGGACGAAAGGCACATCAAATGCTGCGGCTTACGGCAATGACAACGGTGATTCTCCTCGTATGGCTTTTCACGAGTGTATGCGGCGGGGAGGAGCCCAGTTGGCAATCGACGGTAATTGCTCGGGGCGAGATGCGTGAACAGATTGCTGCGACGCCCATGGTCGCTCGCCCTTATCGCCCTCTGCATTTGTACGGCAACACAGTCCGACGCGTCTACTATCGCGGCGATCTACTGCCCCGCCCACGCGACTTGCGCAGTGGTTTTCGCGCGTTGGTGCGGCGGTAGTCCAATCGGCCACCACCAGCGGCTCGAGCGGTGTCGATCCCTGGGCGAATCCGGTTCAGTCGCGGCGCGGCTTGTAGATTTCCACGGCCGACCCGAAAAACACTTCGCCGGCGTTCATGAGCGTTTCGCTGAGTGTCGGATGGGGGTGGATGGATTCGGTCAGATCACGGACTTCACAGCCCATTTCTAGAGCCAGCACTGCCTCAGCGATCAGCTCTCCGGCGCCAGCTCCCACAATGCCACATCCCAACACTCGCTGGGTTTCAGGATCGACCAACCACTTCGTCAGCCCTTCGCTGCGACCCAAAGCTTGTGCACGGCCGCTTGCCGCCCAAGGGTACGACGCTACTTCGTAGGGACGGCTTGCCTTTTTCGCTTCTTCCTCCGTCAGGCCTGCCCAGGCGATTTCGGGGTCGGTAAAGACGACGGCGGGAATTGCCGCCGGGTGGAATGCTGCGGATTTTCCGAGCACAGTTTCCACCGCCACCTTGGCTTCGTGCGACGCCTTATGTGCCAGCATCGGCTGGCCAACAACGTCGCCAATCGCCAGGATTTGCGGGTCATGGGTCTGCTGCCGTTCGTCCACCTGCACAAATCCAGCGCGGTCGACCACGACTTGTGTTTGCTCTAGACCCAAATCGCGACTGTTGGGGCGGCGTCCGACGGCGACCAGCACGCGATCAAACTGCTCGACGCCAAATTTTCCAGGGCCTTCAAACGCCACCTCCACCTGGTCTCCTCGCTCCCCCAACGAACCGACTTTTGTACCCAGGAAGATCCGGTTGTCCGTCAACGCCTGCATGTGTCGTTCAAGCGGTCGCACCAAGTCACGGTCCACCCCGGGAAGCAGTCCTTCGGTCAATTCGACGATGCTGACCTGGCAGCCCAATTGGGCGTAGACCGTGGCCATTTCCAGGCCGATGTAGCCGCCGCCGACTACCAACATCGTCGGGGGGATGTCGACCAGGTCCAAGGCACCCGTGGAATCGATGATCCGAGGGCTGTCAACTGCCAGCGAGCCAGGACGGGCCGGCGTGGAGCCAGTCGCCAGAATCAGGCGATCGAACGTCAATTGGCCGTCGGAGGGGATGGTCGCGTCTTCTCCGGCGAGTTTCAGCGTGGTCGAATTCAATAGCACGCTGCGCCCGTTGATGACCTTGACCTTGCGTCTTTTCGCCAGCTGACGCAATCCCGCCGACATCTTTTCAATGATCGCGTTCTTGCGGCGCGAAGCTTATCCAGTTCGAATTGGAGCGGTCCAAAGCCAACACCCCAATCTCGCTGCAGCTCGTCGACTTCGCTGATCACGCGGGCCACGTGTAGCAGTGCTTTGGAGGGGATGCAGCCGCGCAGCAAACAAGTCCCGCCCAATCGCGGATCCTGCTCGATGAGCGTCACCTCAAGTCCCTCGTCGGCAGCGATAAATGCGGCGGCATAACCGCCCGGCCCACCGCCGAGTACTGCCAGCTGCGTGTGCATCTTACCTCGACAAGAATTCGACGACCGTGTTCACGTCGACCGGCAGGCTGACGTCACTCGGCCCCGGCAATCCCTGGATCGTGATTCGCAGCGTCTCGCGGTCCATGGTCAGCCAATCCGTGCCCTGCGTCTGGCCTTCCTCAAGCTGGCTACGATAGATCGTCTGCAGATTCACCCGCGGTCGAACCGTGACCACGTCTCCCGGTCGCAATTGATACGAGGGGCTAGTGACTTTCACGCCGTTGACCTGAAAATGACCGTGCACGATTCCTTGTCGTGCCTGAGGACGCGTTTTGGTGAAACCCGCGCGGCGGACGATGTTGTCCAATCGACGCTCGCACATGATCAGCAGCTGCTCACCCGTGTTTCCCTTGATCCGCCCGGCCTTGTCGAAGTAGCGACGCAGCTGGCTCCCCCAGGCCATAGTGGTGCTTGATCTTTTGCTTTTCCATCAAGGCCTGTCCGTAGTTGGACGGCCGACGGACGCGAGTTCGCATTCCCGGCGGGTGCTCTCGACGCTCGAAAGCACGAACCGCCCCGTGCTCTCGTAAACCATCGAACCCAGACGGCGATTGACCCTCGCCTTTGCGCCGTTGTAGCGAGCCATAAACGCGAATCTCCTTGTTTCTCCGGACAGACCACCGTGGCGAAGGCCTTGTTCCATCAGCGCAACACACGGTCACCAGCCGCCAAGCCCTCAGTCGCCTCGCGGGCCCGCGGGTAAACGCCTTATAGTGCCGCAAAACGTTCCGTACGACAAGGGGTATTACGACGCAAAGGGGTATTACGATGCATTCCCGGCCGGATGGATTAAGAATCCGTCGTGCGGCCCGTCCGGTGTCGCCGCCTGAACGGGGCTGTCGTCGCCTCACGGAGCGGCTAATCGATCAAGGGCGACTGCAAGAGCTGCTCTGGATGATCGAAAATCCGGTAAACGGCGGGATTTAGGTCGCGAAAAGCACGACGGAAGCGTTCGGGTTGGGCGGCTCGGCCCTCCACCAAACGGATATGAATACGCTTAATCTGCCGGGGAAACTGTCGCGCAATTGCCCCGTAAATCTCCGGATCTTTTTCGCCGGCATCGCCCACGAGTACGAATTGGCGGTAGGGAAACATACGGACAATTGAGCGGATGACGCGTCGTTTTGTCGCCCGCCTCGCCACAAACAACCGCAGCACGCTTGGGTCGCGTAACCGAATGGCCCGCAAATGAAACGAACCCGCCGGAAAGCCCGCTCGGTCCAATAATTCCTTTAGGCAGCTGTACAGTTGCCATGGGCTGGACGACACGTAATGAAACGCCGCCCCCTGCGTCGCCCAGTTTTGATAGACCTCGGCCATGCCGGCGATCGGTTCAAACTCACGCAAGAACGTGTTCTGCAGTAACTTTCGCCGGTCAGCAACTTCGGATCGCTTGATCGTGTCGTCGATATCCGAGATCACGGTCACGCCACTTTGGCCAATCAATTGAGCACATCCCGAAAATGTGCGGCTTGCGTGATCGTCTTCAGGGATGTGGAAATCAAGCCAATGATTGTCGAACACGCTGGCGCGGGCCATACGCTGGGCTTCGTCCAAATTGAGTCGAAACGAGCCTCGGAAATGGCCGTTTCGTTTCGATGGACGCTGCAAGACGTGCGTGGCACGACCGACCTGAACCGCCAGTTGCCTTCCTCGCTCGGTGGTGACCAGAAAGCGGTCGACTCGCCGCTGAAAAAAATCGCTCTGCAATTCGTCCACCGGGACCTTCAATAGCCGCTGCAACACATGGACGAACATCTTGCGGCGAAAGTTCTGCGCACCTGGTTCAAAGACGACGCCAGACACGCCAACATGCCACATTCGGCCGTCGGATGAGAGGTGCCCGAACGTCGGGAACAGAACGACCTGTTCCGTCGGTCGCAGTTCTCCTTTCCCCTCTGGAATCGTCTTGGCTTGTGGTTGATCCATGGCGACCTTAACGCGAAGGGTTGGCGGAGAACTGTATGTATTCGAACAACGAATAGCCGTCTTTGAACAGAGGTACTTGGGAGCCGCCGGCCCGCCGGAACCAGTTGCGTCCCCCCCCCCCCCGTCGACTCGACCCGATGCGGGGGTGATAGCAGTTTGGAGGGAACTGAACGATGAGGGCCGACTGCCGTATACTAGGAAACTGGGTGCTAAATACTTAGCTAGGACGTCTCCAGACGCTAACGGCTTACGCTCAGGACGTCCCGGATTCCCTGATTCATGACGTTGACGGCTTGTTCCTAGGCACTCGATCCGCCGCCAGCTGAGCTTCATTTGGGATCGCTGCCAGACTCCTCTTACTCGTGCGAATACAATGGATCAGATTTGGCCCGAACTACTGGCCTACAACTTCGTATTGATCGGCCTGGACGTGATTTTTGCCATGGCGATTGGTTCACGCCGATCGGTGATTGCCACCGCGTGCGCCATTGCGTCGGCCGTGATTGTTGCTGGCCGGTTGCCGCCCTCGTGGGACGTGTCCCCTTTGAATCCATGCATTTGCTTTGCTTTGGCTGGTTCTTGCATGCGCCCTTACTATTGCTATTCGCCGCCGGCACCACTTGGAGGACTCCCACCCGCGGCTGGTCCGCTGTTGCTGCCGTCACCAGCCTGATGTTGGTTGCAATCGCCGTGGATGCATTGGTGATTGAGCCCGAGTGGCTGGAAGTCACGACGGTACAGATCGAGAGCAGCAAGGTGACTGTGCCCGTGGCGAGCCGTGTTGATTGCGGACCTGCAAACGGATTCGGCTGAGTCCCTACGAACGGCGCGTTTGCCGCGGTAAAGGCCGCAAAGCCCGATCTCGTCTTGATGGCAGGAGATTATTTACAAGTTCGGTCTGAGAAATTTCCGGAACTCCGTGATCAATTCGAATGCCTACCTTCGTGATATCGATTTCCAGGCTCCTTATGGGGTCTTACGCTGTCGGCGGCAATACGGATACGCTTGGGTGGCAGCGGATCTTCGACGACATGCCGATCACTAGTTTTGTGCAGACTCGCAGTTGTCGGGCGGGGGAGCTACGCGTCACAGGCTTGTCGATTAACGACTCGTTTGACACCCGTCTCGAGATACCGCAGGACCCTCAGTTCCACATCGTTGTGGACATGGTCCCGACTTCTCGCGCCTGGGTAACATTCGAGCCGATCTGCTGTTGGCCGGACACACCCATGGCAGGCCAGGTTCAGCTGCCGTTTATTGGTCCCTTGATCACCCTGTCTCAGGTTCCTCTGCATGGGCCAGCGGACTGACGCAATTGGACTCGGTATCGCGCACTATTGTTTCGCGAGGCGTTGGTATGGAGCGACTAGTGCAACCATCACTTCGCTTTCTGTGTCGGCCGCAATTGGTCATCATTGACATTCGACCGAAGGCGACCCACGCCGAGCCGCCGTCGGAGGAGTCGGTCCCTACGGCGGCATTTCTCGCATCCCCATAATGGAAACTAAGGGGATCTTCGCTATGAAATCAGGAGGCTTCCGGAGCGTCACCCTCGGCTGTTTCGTCGTCGCCGCCCGGGTCAGCCGACTCGGTTTCGTCCAACGTCTCGTTTTCGTCAAGTGACGCGTCGTCGTCCGACGCTTCGTCTTCGGCATCGGCCGATGCCGCATTGTTTTGGCTGGCGTCCTGATCTGGCTCGCTTCATCCGTCGTTTCCGGCGAACTGGCTTGCGTCCGCAGCTGCTGAATGCGAGTTTCCAGGCGACTATCGTATTCGCCTTTGCCACAACCCAGCCAGCTCACCAGCACGAGAAGGCATAGGCTTGTAAACAGAAAACGGTGTTTGCTCCGGCTTGAGGCCATCGATTCACTCCTGACAGGATGCATAAGTACCCCCATTTACAGCCCAGGGTCCCGTCCGTCCCAATCTGATCAGTATAACTGACGCATGCGGGCCGCCCAGGCTCAACCAGGTTAGTGTGCGATCCTGCGGACTTACCTGTCGGCCGTCACAGCGGGCTAGATTTGCCAAATACCATACCACTACCCTCTCCAAAGACCGTTCACCATGTCCCCATCGACTGAGGGCGAAGTCACCAACGACGCAGCCAGCGGATCCCGTGTCCTGCGGACGGAGTTGTCCCGGGTATCGCGTCCGCGTCAGCAACTTGATGCTCGACCAAATGGTCCAGGGTGTGTTAATTCAACGCGTCGTGCAGTATTGGCTGTTGTGCCTGGTATCGACGACCGTAGCAGCCTGGGTCTGGTCGGTATGGAGCGATAGAGTCCCGCTTCGTCCGTGGGAAGTCGTTCGCGATTTGGCGCCAGCCCTAGTCGGCAGTCTGGTCGTGTTGCCACCGGCGATTGCCGACGTGCTGCGAACGAGTAATCGCTCTCCGTGGGGCTGGTAATCGCGCGACCAACGCCATTGTAACGAGTCGCGATACGGGGGATGTGGCTCCCTCCGCTGCGACTCGTGTTCCGGCGGAGACCTACCGGAATGACCTTATCCAGCCGATCTAGTCCAGCTTCTCGGGGCAGAGTCCGAGCCTCCGGACGCGAATGTGATGGTCCCGCTGTCTCCCCCAAAGACCGTAGTTCTATTGGTGACAGGGCCCTACCGAGGAGGTGCGTTTCCGGGAACCACCGGAGAAACGCGCCTTCTTGAGCTGAAGCCTGAGTTCATGGAGATCGCGGAGTTCCGGACGGGCGATTTCAAACGGGGTTTTGCGGCGACCTTTAGCCATCGCGAGGACTCGTCGTCGGCCGTGCCGGTGCGGCGACGGCCTCCGCTACCGCTACCGCTACCGCCCGATTACTTCGTCGTCGGCGATCGAGAGCGATGACGTCGGCAACGGCGTCGCTCCACGAAGGCACGCCGGCTCGGCACCCCGGTGCGGTCGCGGAATCTCTTCTTCAAATTCTTCTTCCAGCTCCTCTTCCTCGTCGTCTTCTCCTATGCCGCGGCGAGAGGTCTTCGTCGTCGAGTTCTGCCGGTAGGCCGTTTCCTGCCGCGACGAGTCGACGGCTCGGTCTGATGCGTCCGAGTCTCCACTGAATGCCGTCGCGGCGTCGACGCGATGCGGGGCCTGATCTTTGTCGCCGTCTTCGAATTCGACTTCGCCCGATTCGAAAGGCGTCCGACCGCGTTCTTCAATCTCAGTTGCGCGGACCTCTTCGATCCGTCGAGGTCACTCGTGTCAAGGCGTCGTCCACATCGGAACCTGTATCTTATCCGCGGCCGCGCTTTGCGATCATGACGTCTCTGTGTCCGCGGCGACGGCGGCGGCCCCGTCTCCGGCGCCTCGATCAGCCTCCTGACGATCAGCGGATGGAATCGGGATCCAGCGGAGTCGCCTCTATCTCCATCTCCCCACGTTCCAGCTCATCACGATCGCCCTCCGTCGGTGCCCTCTCGCGGTGTGGCGCCCGCACACGCTCTCTTTCGCGATCGCGATCGTCCTCACGACCTCGATCCGGCCCGACGTCGTCGCTCGCGGCGGCCACGTTCCCCACGCGTGGATTCGGGCTTCGCTTTATTGGGCCAAGTCGTAAGTTCGTCAGCTCCCTCCGCAAGTGGCGTTTCTGATTTTTGGGCAGCGGGAACCTCGTAATGGGGCTCCGCGACCGGTTCCCTCGATTCTCGTTCCGATATCGCTCGTTCTTCGATTGCGAACGGCTCACGCTCCACGACATCCGGCTTACGCTCCACGACATCCGGCTCACGCTCCACGACATCCGGCTTGCTCTCCACATCATCCGGCTCAGGCACCTCCAGATCCGGCGGTGGCTCGACACCGACAGATCGGAGCACGCTGCTCCAGTGTGTGAGCTTTTCACGAATCGTTTCGCCCGTCCTGCGAGCCGGTTTCGCGGGCTTCACGGGTCGTGCCGGAGACGATTGCGACGGAGCCTCCGACGGATTCTCTGTGGCCGCCGCGTCCTCGGATGGAGTCGTTGCCTCGACCCCTTCCTTTGGCTTGGCACCGAGGATATTTACCAGGAATTGCCAGTGGTTCGATTGGTCTGATTCACTCATCAAGGTGTCCCAAGGTTTGGCCGGCGCACACGATTTGCACGGTGTGGCCCAGCAAACACGTTTCGGCCCAGGCGATCGACGTCGGCGTCATGGCCTCTGCCTCAGCTTCCCGCAGGCTCGCCGTGAAGCCGTGGCCGAACGAGTCAGTATACTCGCAGAGGTCAAACGCGTGAAGCGGAAGACCGTGTGGCAGCGCTCGATTGGGGAACAACGACAACGATCCCGGGGCAACGCCACGCAGCAGGAGACAGAGGACGGGAGACAGAGGAGTAGCGAGATGCGTGCCGCAGCCGGCCGGTACCTTCGGTGCGGCCACGGCAATCGCGAAAGTTGTCAGCTTATTTGATGTTCTCGGAGCCGCAGTCCAGCGCGGCCGGTCCGTTTACGTGCTCACATCGACATTATGGCTGACGGCGGAGGATCATCGAGCCATTGTTGGCAACATCGAACATCGGGCGATGATAGCGGAAGCACTCTCCGCAGTGCAGAGTCCCGGGGTACCAGACGAAGTTGATTCCCAGGTTCCAAGATTCGTGTGCGTTCGCACCCCCTCCACGGGGTTCATTGGGAACTAGATACGTAAATTCCGTTTCCAAGGCCCACCCATTGATCAAGGGCATCCGCGACTTGCCACCGATGATGCCGTCACTGTCCTGTGTCATCCCAGCCATCAGTTGCCCTTCGCCGCGACCACCAGCAAACAGACTGGTGCGGTAAAACATGGCATAATAATCGACGGTATTCCAGGATTCGGCGACCGTCTGTCCCGAAACCACCGACGCAACATTGTTGTCGGTGAGCGAGCTGGCAAACCAAAAGCCGAAACTATTGCGGTTCGTCAATGCAAAGCTCAATTCGCCGCGGAGCTGTGCTGCCTCCAGATCGTAGTTCCACTTGTCCCAGAGGTAGTCGAAGACCAAACCGCCTTGCAGACCATAGTCGCTGCGGCGAAATGCTCCGGCCGTCAGGAAATACTGCTTGCGATCGTCCGGGGTAAACGACGCGCCTTCCAGATTCGCTTGATTGGCCTGAAAGCCGATCTGCAGCCCGACCGAGGGCGGCAGGACGACATTGCGTGCCGCGGTGCCAAAGTTTAATCCTTCGTGAAACCCGAAACTGGCATCTTGGCCCCGCGTCGAGTTGTTTTTAGATGCTTGGACACCTCCGAAAAAGGATAGGTGATCCAGGGCCAAAAACGACTCGGTCTGAGGGTGGACGTCGCAGCATGCCACACCGTCCATTTCGTACGGCGGCCCATCTGCTGGTTCCCAGAGCGACTCAAGCGGTTGGCCGTCCATGACGCTTTCGGTCATCGGGACCGGGACGACGCTTTCCTCGACAGGTGGCTCATCGGACGTCAAGTACGCCGCCGGTGTCACCTTGGTCATCGGATCGGCCGCAGACCGGATCCGGGTCGCGGGTGCCAGCATCCCTCCGGAGGCCGCGCCGATTGTCGCAGACGCTGCGGTGACGGCTTCCGCGGTGATTGGTCCGCGAGGTCGATAGGGCAAGCGGCGACTGAAGTCGGTTGACGCCTGTTGGGCCACGACGCAAGGGGACACGAAGCCCACGATGGCGGAGGTCAACAGCGTCAAACACACTCCGGTATGCAGTGTCCAGTTACCAGATCGCATGAGTCAATTCCCTTCCCTGGGTCGGTTGATCCTAGGATCGTCACTGGCGGTATCGACACCGTTAAAGGCGGAACTTTCGTCAAAGTTGCTATTATCGGGAAGCTCGTACTATTCCAGCGAATTGCCGTATCTTCTCTGTCTTCGCGGCTCGGCGGTCGTTCCGCTCGGGCTGCTGGCCAGGCGCTCGGCGGTTAGTCGCGCCGCTGGGGGATTTACTTGGTCTGGATGCGAACTGAGGCAAAGCTTGACGGTCGTATCGAAGCTACCGGTTGGCACGGCTGTAACGCTCGAACTGAAAGTTTTGATCGTACGGGAAGCCACGGTTCGATGAGTTGTAGCGAACGATGCGGACCCCGACCGCCCGCTCGGCACGGGGGCCGTCAACGACGAAGACGCAAACGATTCAAGGGACGAAGGAGACGTTAGGGATGAAGTCTCGAACATTGATTGGGCTTGCATTGCTGGTTGCAGCCCCCAGCTTGCCGGTCTCAGCTCAGGTCTTGCCGCTGGGACGCGTGCCTCACCGAGGGCAGGTGCAACCGGCGTCGTGTCAAAGCTGTACCGAACCGAATGTGGGTTTCTACGGTTTTTCCACCGGCCATCACGTCCATGGTGGAACCGTTTGGGGTACTGATTGCAGCGTCCGACCTGGTCTGTTTCCGCCGTGTCCGAGCCCCTGTCAGACGACCCTGTTGGGTGAACTCGTTTATGACGTCAAAACCGCGGTCGACGGCACGCTCTCGACCGTGTTTGGTTGCCTGTTTGGTGATCCATACGGTTGCCGAGGTGCAGGCACCTGTGGGGAACCCATGTGGGATACTTGCGGCACCGCATGTGGAGGCGCGTGGCAGCGCGGGTGGAGGCGCGTGTGGAGGCGCATCGGAAGGGGCGTACGGCGAACTGTGCGTGCGGAGACAACGGCATGCCTTCGGCCACCTCCATGCAACCGTCACCGGCCGAGAATGACTACAACGTGGATCCTTTCCGCGACGACCCCCTGCCGACGCCCGCCCTACAGCCGGTACCAAGTCCGTCCGCGCGGCGATCACTATTGCCGAATCCGGGCAGGACGTCGGCGGCACCGGGTCGTCGTCCCGTCCAGGCTCGTAACGTGTCTTATGAGCAACCCGTGTCAGCGGCGGATGGCGTAGCCCAGCAGCCGACGGCGTTGCCGCAAGTCGTCGCCCAGCCGCTGCGGCCTTCCGTCTCGACGACGCAGGCGTACGCTCCCCGTCGATCGACATCGCTCCGCAGCGCACGTGGCGAGACGCTCCGGCTGTCACCGGTGCAGCAGAACGGCACCCTTCCGGCCTTGCGGTTTCGTACGCCCGACTAGCTTTGTCCGAACCCCGACCCATCATCCCTACCGGGCCCGGCCATCCCAAGCCGCTCGGTTCCGCGGCGCCGGTGGCCCCAGACCTCCCGGCGCCGTTTGTTTTGGGGGGAACGAGGAGCACACGGCCATCACCGCGACGACTACCGCACGGTGTCCGTTGTGGTCAATGAAGCGCAGCTACGGGGGACGCAAGGCATCGAGCTATTTCGCGTGGTCGAGTGCCAATTGCAGGTCATTCCACAAGTCGTCCACATCTTCCAGCCCGACCGACAGGCGAATGAGGGAATCCTCGATGCCGTGGGCCTGCCTGTCGGATGGATCGTAGCTGGCATGCGACATCGAAGCCGGCTGCTCAATCAACGACTCGACCGCGCCCAGGCTTACGGCGAGTTGAAACAATTGAGTTGACTCCGCGACTCGCTTGGCCTGCTCGTAGTTGCCATGCAGTTCAAAGCTCAGCATGCCTCCGAATCCTCCGTCCATTTGGCGGCAGGCGAGCTGATGGCCGGGGTGTTGGGGTAAGCCGGGATACAGCACGCGACGGACACGAGGATCGGCAGCCAAACGTCGGGCGATCTCCATGGCCGATTGGCAGTGTTCACGAACGCGAAGTTCCAATGTCTTGACACCGCGGGCCAACAAGAACGTGTCGAAAGGGGACAGCACGGCACCCGTGGCATTCTGAATGAAATACAACTGCTGGTGCAGTTGATCGTCACGGGTAACCAACGCGCCCCCAATCAAGTCGCTGTGGCCCCCCAGATACTTTGTGGCGGAATGCATCACAATGTCCGCGCCAAGCTCAAGAGGTCGAGTTAGCACGGGGGTCGCGAATGTATTGTCGACCGCCAGCAAGGCGTTATGCTGCCGCGCCAGGTCTGCACAGGCAGCGATGTCGGTCAAGGACATTAAAGGGTTGCCCGGACTTTCGATCCACAGCAGTCGCGTACGCGGCGTGAATTGAGATGCGAGCGCATCCACATCACCGGTGTTGGCCAGCGTGACGTCAATCTTCGCGTGGTTAATGATCTTGTGAAATAGCCGATACGTTCCGCCGTAGATATCGGCCCCAGCCAGGATATGGTCGCCCGCTTCCAAAAGCATCGTAACCGCGTGGACGGCGGCCAGCCCAGAGGAAAATGCCAACGCATGTTGCCCGGATTCCAGTGAGGCCAGTGTCTCCTGCAAACGACTGCGCGTTGGATTGCCACTGCGCCCGTAGTCGAACTGCCCCCATTCTCCAGCAGCCGGCTGGACGTACGTAGAGGCCACATGGATGGGAGGGACCACGGCGCCGGTTTCGGCATCGCGATGATTTCCAATATGAATGGCTCGAGTACGAAATTTCATCGACAATGCCGCCGCTGCGGCCTCCATTGGGGATCCACGCGCGGCCACAGGGGCTCGTCGCGAACTCGGTCCGTTGCGAGGGGATGGTGGAACTAGCTGCGATTCAGCGCTTGGTCCAGATCGGCGATCAAGTCTTCGGCGTTTTCGATGCCACACGCAAGGCGGATCATGTTGTCGGTGATGCCCCACGCGGTGCGCTCTTCAGGAGTTGCTTGATAGTAGCTCATGACCAGTGGCTGTTCGATCAACGATTCAACGCCTCCAAGGCTGGGTGCAATTCTCGGGATTAACGTCGCGTCGACAATATCTGCTGTCTGCCGCCAATCGGCATTCTTGACGAGAAATGTGATCAGGCCACCGAATCCGGTCATGGTGCGACGCGCGATGTCGTGATAGGGGTGGGACGACAAGCCCGGATAGAGTACTCGTTCGACACGTGGATGGCCCTCTAGGAATTCGGCAACGGCCTGTCCGTTTTCGTTGTGTCGTTGCATCCTGATAGCAAAAGTTTTGAGGCCACGCTCCAGCAGGTAGATATTGTGTGGCGAGTTGATACCGCCCATGATGCCGCGTAGCCGGCGGACCTCGTCCATCTTGTCGCGGCCACCGACAATCACGCCGGCTAATAAGTCGTTGTGTCCTCCCAGGTATTTTGTAGCCGAGTGCAGCACGTAATCGATTCCGTAGTCCGCCGGTCGGACATTGAACGGAGTGGCGAGGGTGGCATCGATGAGCGTCTCGACGCCCCGACGTTTGCCTAGATCTGCGAACCGTTCCAAATCAATCACGCTCAAATGCGGATTGGTCGGCGATTCGCTGATCAACAACTTCGTGTTCTCGTTGATCGCCGCCTCCATCGCGTCGTAATTGCATGCCTCGACCTGATGGGTTACGACACCGAAACGCGAGAGGTGTTTCGCGCAGAATTCTCGGCTTCGATGGTAACATTCGTTAAAGAAAATCACTTCATTCCCAGCGTTCAGTTTGCACATCAGGAGGCCGACGATCGCGGACATACCACTGGAAAACAGGACGGCTTCTTCACCGCCCTCCAATGCCGCCAGCTTGCGTTCCACTATGCGTTCACCCGGATTTCCATAGCGGCCGTATTCTTCGCGCGGCAGCTCCTGCTCGATGTAATCGATCACTGCCTGCGTGTCCGGGAAGGTAAATGTCGATGCGCAGAAAATGGCATCCGTGATCGCATCACCCGGCTTCTGCCTCGCTTCGCCGGCGTGTACCGACAGTGTCGATTCGCCCAGCCGTGGGCGGCGAGGCGGGCGCGGTGATCCGCTGTTTTGAGAGGTCGCAGACGAAGAGGAAGGCACGGTACTCATAGATAACTGCCTGACAAAAGCGAACGGGATCTTGCTCTAAGGGCATAAAGTCTGGCGCGACGCATGGGGGATTTGCCGTGCCCGTTTGCCGGCGGTGCTCACTATCTACCCTTTGTGCCATCTCACCTGAGGCAACGCAAAGGAGACCCCTTCGCACCCGGTGGAGAAAGAGGCCGCTCATTTTCGTCGCGGCACCGCTATCGCCCAGAGGCCCACCAAGATAAACCGTCAAAGCGCATCGATACATGCGTGCGACGATGGCTCTTTAGCAGATCATAGGCTGCAAGCGGCCGCAAATCCCTGACGCCCGCATTGTAGTCACGGCGGTGGCGTCTTTCAAGTTCCGTCCGGCCGTGCTCCGGTGGTTGTCCACAGCCCAACCCCCGAGAACCGGGCTGGGGCAACCGGAGTTTCCGAACCTCTGTGGGTTTCGGCGCCATTTCCGGTCGTGTCAGTCCCAGCGAGATGCGGCGACGAAAGCAGCGGCGATTTGCCGACCATGCCCTGCACTTCCTGGACGCGGTGCGGGCTGTCGTTTTACAATGAGGACACACCATGTACGCAGCGTACGCGATCTGAACAGCGCGTTCGGCGTGCTTCCGTAAACGTGATTGATCACCGCCGACAGCACGGATGCTCCGAATCCCGTGCGGTCGATCTTTCATCAAGGGGCCACAATCTCCAAGCGATGAAACTCTCCATGCGATGAAACTGAGTGACGATCCTCACAACGGATCGGAGGGAATTCTGTCATGCGTAAGTGCGGCGTCTTAGTGCGAGCGGGAATCGTGGGCTTGACCATGCTGGCGGTCGAAGCGAGGTCGGCCGAGCCGGATGACCAATGTGTCGCCCAACTGATCGAACAATTGGGATCGCCACAATTCATCGAGCGCCAATTGGCGACCGAATCACTCTCGTCCATGGGACTGGAGGTGGTCGGTCGCGTAAAGCTGGCGATGGACGCCCGCGATCCTGAAGTGCGGTACCGCACCGGCAGATATTACGGACCGTCCGTCATCTAGATCGTCAGCGCCTGATCAATTCGTTTATCGCCGGCGTCGAAGTCGACGCGAATGCCGACCTACCAGGCTGGCATGATTTCCAGCGAATTGCTGGCGGCGATGAGGAAGCACGGCAGCTGTACGTGCAAATGCTCGAGGATGAATGGGAGTTTTTGGATGCCGTTTACCAAAATGACCCTCACGTTGCGACCAATTTGGTGACCAGCCGAGTGATTGCCTTGGAGGTGGCGTCTCGCCGTAAACGTCCCGTCACCGTAGGAAATATCGCCGCGCTGTTGCTGGTGACCGCGCGGGAGGACGTCGAGTTGACGAACCAAGCGAATCTGATGTCGCTCTGTTATCGCTCAACTGACTTTGATGCGGCGATTCGATCAAGCACGTCCAAGGAGGCCCTTAGAGCACTCCTGGGGCGGATGATTTCCAGCACGGAGGGCGGTTCGAGCGATCCGTACCTAACGCAGCGTTTTCATTTTTCGCTGTACTACGATCTCAAAGAAGGCCTCGGACCCGCTCGACAAGTGGTCCATGAGCGGCTTGGGATTCCGCACGTACGGCAGTATGCCATCTTAGTTTTGGGCAAACTGGGCGGCCAGCAGGATGAGCAGCTAATCGAAAACATGTTGGATGATTCCAGCGTGGTGACCTCCCACAATCGCCTCAATAACAAACGGATTACGACGCAAGTTCGTGACGTCGCCCTCGCCGTGCTTGTTCAGCGACATGGCGGTAATTACGGGGATTATGGATTGAGCGACGTCAAGTCAAACGCGACGACGTTGCTGCAATTGACGACGGTCGGTTTTGCCACGGATGAGGAACGCGAACGGGCGATCAGCTTGTGGCGGAACGGACAGCAGTCACAAGAGGTGCCACGCGCCGCAGATTCCGAGGACGCTGCCGAGCAGCGGAGTCCGACACCCGCAGTGCAGTCCCCGGCACCCGCACCCGAAGAATGACGGTATAGTATTGCGGATTCCCCGTCGCTCAATTTGAAGGATACCCTAGCATGCTCGATGAACTTCACGGGGGCTCCATCGTGGACCACCGACGCTGGCGACCGATTTGCCTGGCTTGTTCGGCTCTGCTTTTGGCTGCCGTGTCGGGGCACGTCATGGGCCAAGTCGTTACGACTCCGTCCGCTGCGCCACGAGACCATCTGCAGAACTCGGACCGCACGCGCCTGACCGCGACCGAAACTAAGGGGAAACGTGTGTTGCGCCATGCCGTGTTTTTCAAATTCAAAGCCAATGCGACGCAAAAGGATATCGACAACGTTGTGGCGGCATTCCGCGCATTGCCGGCGAAGATTCCTGAAATTCAGGACCTCCGCTGGGGGACCAACAATAGTCCGGAAGGTCTCAACGCGGGCTTCACGCATTGTTTTCTTTTGACCTTCGCCGACGAGCACGCTCGCGCGACGTACTTGCCCCATCCTGCGCACAAAGAGTTCGGTGATGTGTTGAAGCCGTACCTGGACGCCGTTTTTGTGATCGACTACTGGGGAGAACTGCCGGAGCCACCACGCGATCGCGAACTGAAGCACGCCGTGTTTTTCAAGTTCCGTGACGACGCCACGGCCGAGGGCGTGCGGTCGGTGGAGGAAGCTTTCGCAGCGTTACCTAGCAAGATTTCTACGATCCGAGCACTCGAGTGGGGCACAAACAATAGTCCCGAAGGCCTTGCGGATGGCTTCACGCACTGCTTTATGGTGACCTTCGATTCCACAGAAGATCGCGCTGCTTACTTGTCTCATGCTGCCCACCAGGCCTTCGTGGAAGTCCTCAAACCGGTGCTGGAGAAGGTCCGTGTGGTTGATTTCTGGGCCCAGCCTTAGGGGACCCTGGAATCTGAGCACGGATTCCCCCCGGAGTCAATTGGCGGACCGCCTACGGGAGGATCCCCGAACGAATCGCTTGCATGTCCGATTTCAATTGCTCGATATCGACTCCTTTCCTCACACGACTTGTTTTCAGTGAGGAAATGTAGGCGTCCGACTTGAGTGTATCGGCCACGATCTGGGCGGTGGTCGTGAGGCCTTGGGCTAGGAAGTTGTTGTTGATCTGTACGATGCTCAATGGCGCCGAGCCGCGCCCATCCGCAGGTCGCCCGGCCAATTGACGCTCACATTATTGGATACCGTTCCACCGATCTCATATTTGCGGTCCAGTTGCAGGAAGGCGTCGTTGCCCTTGCTGGTCGTGTTGTCGACCGCAACGTTGTCGTCGATTGTGACACCGACCACGTTCGTGACCCAACCGTTTAGTCCACGAATATCGCCCGTGCTGGTATTGACGTCGTCGGAATCAAGCGTCAGGTTCTTTTCGACCATCCCGGGATAGGCGAGGCCATATTTCTCATAATTGCTATCGCCGCCATAGCCATATTGCCAATTGATGGGATTGCGGACAAACAAATTGTTATAGAGCTGTCCCCCATTGCGCAGCTGGATACCGTGCGACGATGCGCGGGATATGTAATTGTATCGCACGACGTTATCGCTACCTGGACGCGCGACGTAGACGTTGTGATTCCGAAGAGTCGCACCCCCTTGGTCCGGCGGCGTGGCGCAGATTTCCTGCGGGATTCCATCCGTTGTGATCGATGATATTTCCTTCAATCAACAGTCCATTGACGTTATAGACAAAAAGTCCATGGACCATCGATGACGCTGAGGGTGTCCAAGCGTCGGCCACTAGATTCAGCCGGAATTGCAAGTTCGTGATGGGCGTCGACGGCGCTCCATTCGACCGCTTGCCTTGTAGATCAAACCGGCCCACACAACGCTCGATCAGAATGTCCTGTCCGCCGCCATGGACCACGAGCCCGTTGCGCAAATCGAGGTCGACTAACGCGACGCCTTGGAAGTATTGATCTTCCTGTCCCGCCGCCAACGACGCCTGCTGAGCAGAACCTGGCAGCGTACGAATTACCAAGGGATTGTCAGGTGTACGGTTGATCCCGCCTAAAAGATTCCGTGGATAACTGAATTGGCCCGCCGCAGGATTCAGATAGATGGCGTTGATGGTACTATCCGATTTGGCCATTGCCACATGCGACTGCAGCTCAGCGGAGTTGTTCGCGACAAGGTAACGCGACTCATCGAACACCGTGGAATAGGTTGTCGCGTCATAGGCCGTACCCAGCTTTTGATACTTGTAGACTTCCGGAGTTCCGTCCAGCCACGAAGGTTGCGACAAGGACGTCGTCTGTTGCGATCCCGTAGGTGTTGTCGGTGTCGGAGTCGGTGTCGGAGTCGGTGTCGGAGTCGGTGTCGGAGTCGGTGTCGGAGTCGGTGTTGGTGTTGGAGTCGGTGTTGGTGTCTTTGGTGTCGGTGTCGGAGTCGGTGTCGGTGTCGGTGTCGGGTCGGCGTTCGAATTGGTGATGTCGTCAGGGCGTGGTTCAGGCTTCGGCTCGGGCGTTGGCAAGTCGGAGTCGGAGTCGGAGTCGGAGTCGGAGTCGGAGTCGGTGTCGGGTGTCGGAGTCGGTGTCGGAGTCGGTGTCGGTGTCGGTGTCGGTGTCGGTGTCGGTGTTGGTGTCGGTGTCGGTGTCGGAGTCGGTGTCGGAGTCGGTGTCGGTGTCGGGTGTTGGTGTCGGAGTTGGAGTCGGAGTCGGAGTCGGAGTCGGAGTCGGTGTCGGTGTCGGAGTCGGAGTCGGTGTCGGAGTCGGGTCGGCGTTGGAATTGGTGATGTCGCCAGGGCGTGGTTCAGGCTTTGGCGTCGGGCGTTGGTAGTCGGCGAGTGCAGGAGTCGGAGTCGGAGTCGGAGTCGGAGTCGGAGTCGGAGTCGGAGTCGGAGTCGGAGTCGGAGTCGGAGTCGGAGTCGGAGTCGGAGTCGGTGTCGGAGTCGGTGTCGGAGTCGGAGTCGGAGTCGGAGTCGGAGTCGGAGTCGGAGTCGGAGTCGGAGTCGGAGTCGGAGTCGGTGTCGGTGTCGGTGTCGGAGTCGGTGTCGGAGTCGGTGTCGGTGTCGGTGTCGGTGTCGGTGTCGGTGTCGGTGTCGGTAGTCGGAGAACTATTCGTGGATGAAACGAGAACTTGGTACTGGCCGGCCGTACCAACATTCACTGTGTATTCACCTTGGCTATTAGCTCGCGTCGCGGCTTCTCCTGCATCGAGCTGGCCGTTGTGATTTGCGTCTAGAAAGACGGTCGCGTTGGCCAAAACGGGTTCCGGCTGTCCGACTCCCGCGTCAGTCACAATCAGCGTCACACTCGCTGGCTGATATCCGGGAGCGGCCGCCTGGAGGCTTACTGCTTTCGTGCCGTCGATCATCCCGTCATCGACGGCCAGCAAAGGGATCGTGGCGGTCGCTTGGCCAGCGGCCATTAATACGGGAGCGGGCGGAGCGAGCTCGGTGGTGTCGTTTACGGTAAACTGCACTTCGATCGGTTGGCTGATATCGCCGGCGCGATCGATTGTGATACTGACCGGAGAGCCAGATCCGTCCTCCGCAATCTGACGCGATGAGACTTCAAATGAAATTGGACTCGCAGATGGCGAGGCGGCCGTCGAGGTCGGTATCAAATCCGCGCTGATGGCAGCGGTCGTTAGCGTCATCGGTGTGCGGCTGGTCAGAAGCGCGACTTCGTCCAGCCAAAATTGTCCTGGCGTCGAGCTCAAGAAATGAATTTCGTCGATGCCCGTCAACCCAGCGTAATCGGTCAGCGGAATCTCGATCTGTGTCCAGTTTGTCGTGCCAATCGAAAACGTTGGTACGTTCCGGAATTTCCCGTCGATATCCTTGATAGACACCTGTAGATCTGTCGGAACCGACGTGCGGGCCCAAAACCGCAGGGAGTCCCAACCGTTGACAGACAGAGGTGCCGCGGCCTGATAACGGAATTGAACACCACGGTAAGGTTCGGTTGTCGTGACGGAAATCCCCTGATTGCCATTAAACACCGTGTTGGATTGTTCGGTGTCGAGGAGCGAAGCGAGTTTGTTGGCCGACCAATACGTCGAAACCGTATCACCAAACAGCGACATCCCACGCGAGCCATCGGAATCGTGAGCATCAAAGACGCCGTTGTTGTTGAGGTCGGCAAATGCAACACCGGCAACCTGTGCTGATTCACCCGCCGCGACCGTGATCTCGGCCGTTGTTCCAAGTAAACCAAACGGAAGGGCGCCTGCGGCCCCTGTGACTTTGGTCGCGGTTGCCAAATTGCGCGGCCCCGCCAATGCACTGACTGCAAACGCCGGAGTGCGCAGCGGAAGCGATTCTACGTTCAGTGCCTCAGGTAGACCCCCTGGCATGTTCGTCACGGTCGCCGACGAAGAGTTTTCTGTTGTGGCCGCCATAACCGCCGGCGCAGCGCACCGGTAACGCCATCATCCACGACCCAACTTGATAGGCCCGATGCAATTCCGCTGATGTCAGCCGCCAGTACGCGACGCGACTCGAGTGGCTGCAAAGCGATGATATGGCTCGGCCGGTGTCGAGCATGGCGAACACGTCGTGACGAGGTAGATCGTCGAACGAAGTTGTCAAAGAGAGATTGACCGAGGAGAGTAAACCAGTTCTTCATTTGTTCCACTGCTTGGCTGAATTTGTGAGCGAATGCTCAAAATGAACGTGATTCGTTCCGCACAAGAAGTCGGGATTTTGGCCTTCTGTTTGACAAATGTCAACTCTTATCGAAACCACGCAAATGACTTAACCAAAAATGTTTGTCCCCTCTGTTGACTCGACGTATTTTACCCAGAAGTATCAGATCAGAGGGCATTCTGCTGAGGGGAGAGACCGTTAACCGGGAGAATTGGTTAGCGGCTGGCGTTCGTATCCAACGACGGCGATGTGTCGTGACGCCAATTCGGTAGCTCGTAGCAGGCGGCTTCGGTTGCATTACGGACCAGAAGATAGGGTCCAAAGAGGCAGGGATTGTTCCAGCACTTGCCGTCCAACGCAACAAAACGGCCGTGCTCCAGGAATTGTTCGGGCGATGCCTCGACCGCGGCGACTTGCCCATCTTCAGCGACGACAATCAAAACTTGCCCGGCGCGGAGCAACTGCCCGTAGCCGAACCGGCCACGTTTCCATAACTTGCGTCCCGACTCAGCATCGATGCATTCCAAGATGACGTCATCAAGGCCAAAGATACTCCCTTCGAATACGACGACGTTGCTCAATTTGGTTTTCATGACAGTCGGGTGCTTCCACACCGATCGCACATTCCACTTCCCAGATTCCTCGCGGCTCAGTTCTAGCAACTCTGCCCCCTGTCCGTATCCCTTCGAAAGGAAGACATGGTTGTCGTCGATGGGGACAGCATTGGAAACATTGGCGTTAGCATTCGATCGGCCCGGCCATGGGGATTCCCACAACTTATCACCTGTCGTTGTTTGAAATGCTGCAACATAATCCTGCAGCACAATCACGATTTGCTCGGTACCCAACAAATCAGCTCGTGCGGGCGAGGCGTAGCTGATCTGATGTTCGCCGGCACTCCAAACTCGATCACCGGTGATCTTGTCAAAAGCCATCAATGAAGTTTTGGAGCCATTTTCTGGGCCACCAACTGGCACGATGACAAATTGATCGACGATAAGTGGCGAGCCAGATCGCCCCCAAGCGATGGCCTCCTCATCGTTATCAATTTGCATTTCGAGCAGCAGATTCTGGCGCCACAATTCTTTGCCGGTTGCTCCGTCCAGGCACCGAAACACACCGGTCGCCCCCATTGCATAAACGCGACCAGCGTCAATGCAAGGTGTCGCGCGAGGACCGGCGCCTCCCATTTTCGTTTCGTGCCGTGCCGCGATGCGATTCGCCCAGACCAATTTGCCAGTCGCAATTTCGTAACAAGTGACTAATTCCTGATCGCCTCGCTGTTCCTGTGTGACGGCGTAGCCGTTGACCGCTACGAAGCTTGACCAGCCTGCGCCGATGGGTTGTCGCCAGACACAGCGTGGGGGCGTTTCCGACCAATTCGTGTCAAACTCCACGCCATCGATACTCTGAAGCCGATCGGTTCCGAGAAAACACGGATAGTCATTGTCGGTGACGGATGCGAGGTCGATTCTTTCTTGTGGTTGGGCCAACGCGTCGGGCAAGTTCTCGAGTCGCTCGTCGGCTCGCGGTGCCCAGCGAAAGGCGAACCGTGGCCGCAGCCCTCCAGTGACCTCTTCCAGTCTGAGTGTCGCAACGAGGGCAACACAGACCGCGACGATCGCGAGTGTGATTCCCCAACGTACTTTGGGACGCAATGGAGCGAGAAGAGCGAACCAAACGAGCGACAGAAAGCAGCAGAATAGCACTGGTAGAATCGTCGCGGCCAAACGCATTCCCGATCCCCAACGTTCGTTCAAGTTGGCCCAAACGCCGAAGCCAATCGCGGCGAGCCAACACAGAAGCAGTGCGATCACGATAATGCGTCGCAGAATCTGCCACAGACGGATCGCAGTCTGCTTGCCGTCGTGACGCTTGGCCGGCATGAATCGGTTCCTCCCAGTTCAGGGTTAATGACTGAAGCTGACTCCCCAGCTAACGCCGGGGCGATGCCGGTGGGCATAACGCGGGGGGCATTGCCAACCTGAGTATACGTAGCGGGGTCCCCAGTAGGGAACCGGTGGGGCGATGTAGTGTTCTTCGACGACCACCGGGCGGACGGCTTGCGGCGGAGGCACTGCGCCCATCTCCTGCATCGAGCGGATGACGCTGTCGCTGACGCCCGCATTTTTCAACGCGATGAGGTCGCCGGTTGTCGGCGGCTGGGCGACACCACGCGTCCGGACATGATTGGCGATCACCTCGTCACTTAGCCCGGCGCGAGTCATGTTCACCACATCCATAGTGGTTGCCGCTCCGGCGCTGCGCTGGGCCAAGCGTTGGTCAATCATCGCTTGATTCTCGGCCCGGACGGTATCGAGTCCATTGCCAACGACGGCACCGGTCAACGCGCCGACGGCCGAGCCCAACACGGCACCGGTCGTCGTGTTGCCGCTGGCGTTACCGATTGCCGCTCCTACGCCGGCTCCCGTTAGACCGCCAAATGCGGCGCCTCGGTCAGCATAATAAGGGGACCGACAGGCTGTCGCCAGTGGTAAGATCGTCAGCAGCACGAGGTATCTTCGACGGACGAGGGGGCGACGGGTTTGCGTTTCGCCATGAGTTCGGTCCTTACCGCATGCTGATGGGAGATGGTGAGACCGCCCGACCCAAGCAAAGAACTGAGCCATCGCTGGAACAGGCGACAAGGTTGAAATCAAGTACGCGGATCGCAAGGTGCGTTTCCTTCGACAGGACCTCGAAACAGACTCGTCAACACGAACAGAACACGGATTTGCGCGAGCGGGCGAATCATCCTCGCCGATGGCTTACTCGTCAAGTCAGTTTACGCAGGAATCGGGAGATCAGGAGATTCAGGGTGTCGATGCTGAGCTGGGGCGGAGGCATGGCACGCAAGACCGTGAGCCGCAAGGAGGTTCGGACCGACCGAGGTCAATGCGGCGCACGGAAGTCGATTTCGCTATCTGGCCAGCGGTATCCCAAACCAATTCCATCCAGCACGCCGGTGCCCACGGTGCCGTCGGTGATCTGAAACATCGAAGGAAACTTGTCGATCCAGGACGCGTTACCGGCCGGGCAGTATTGCCGTCCGTTGCCTTCGATGGCGGCGACCGTCGGGATACGGGCGGCCAGCGATGCGGAGTGAAGAAACGAAGCCCCGGGACACGTCAGATCTTGCACGCACAGGAACATGCCATACTTCTGCGCGGCAGCACCCATCAGCAGCGCCTCAGCGTGACCTTTACATGCTTTCAGCGCAACACCGGAGTAACCTAACTGTCGGCTGACCAGCAAGCTCTGCAAATCCACGAGCGATTCATCGATTACAACAGGTTTGATGTCAGCCGCCGCGTGCATGTCATTATCGCGATGGGCCTCCAGGTCGCGATGAGTGGGTTGTTCGATGTATTGCACACGCTGAAACCCTGAGGGCGATTCCACATTTAGCCGTCGCAAGAATTCAAGTACGTAATCGACGTCGCGGCATTTTTCATTGAAATCAAGCGAATAGTGCCAGTTCGTGCAGCCTTGCGTCGCCTGACTGCATTGGCTGACTTTCTCGACGTCGACGACTCGATGAACGTCCCAGTCTAAGTCATCGCCGTTAAGCTTGATTTTGAGGTGTGTCAGGCCATCGGCCACGATCCATTCTGCCAGAGTTTCTGGCAGGCCGTCGTTCAAGCGGGTCGGCACATCGTCCGAGGACAGAGGATCCAGGGCTCCCACCAGGTGATACAGGGGCATCCGGGTTTGAGGTTGGCGGAATGTGTATTGATCAAGGAACTCGCCGCGAAAGTTGCGCCGAGCCAGTGTGACAGATCCTGGCTGACAAACTGGGCGTCCAATAGATTGTAGGCGTTGGCCTGTAACGCATTTCCAAACGCATCGAATAGCGCGGCTTCCAGCGGGCTTGTCGCGACCAGTTGAGCCAGGCTTGGCATGTTGATGCTGTCGGGTAGACCGAGCACCCGGGGCGTATCAACAATTTGTCGACGTACGTCCCTGAAAAAATCGGCGATCTGCAGCGGGTGCCCCGGCTCTGGATGCGAATCGGCGCGCCGTACCACCAACTCACCAAGCATCTGCATGGCGCGGAGGGTCTGGTCATTGCTCAGTTCTTGGCTGGGCCACGCCCAGACATTGCCGAGCGGCATGGACCCAAAACCTACTCCACGACGTCCGTCCCGCGTCTCGATCACGATCCGTACGTCAAGCAGTGTAACGTCCGTAACAACACGGCCACCAAACTTCATGGCCGTGCGGTAGTCGATTTGTCGGGTACGGGAAAGGGCTTCCTTGATCTGCAGGTCGGTCGGCAAGGTCATTGTGTACTCGCTGGTATGCGCGTTACGGCGAATGATTGGCACGTCCTTCGGCTGCGCGGGCGCGAACGAGTGCAACGGGCGTATGCTAACGGTCCGTTGTAGAGGCGACAAGCCACAGCTGCAGCCGTCGTCCTACGCGTCAGCCTTTCCAGCCGCATGCCGGACATGTGATTCGGTATCGCGAAACGTGGGCTGCATTAGACAGGCGCAGTTGCAGCACTTCGCCACAGCGAGGACAGAAATCTTCTTCATCACGCGGCTGCGTCGGTTTATCTTGGCATGCGGCACACCGGGTTGCCATCGGGAAGACCTCAAGGCGTTCAACCGGGATAACTTCGCGACATATTTCGCAGACGCGTCGAATGGAATCGTCGAAGTCATCGTTCCAAGCGGTGATTTGCAGTCCGGAATGATGGCAGTGGCGACATAACAGTCGGTCCGCGGCGTTTTTTGCCAATTGGACGACCAACGCCTCGTCGGGTTGCTTCTCGCGCCGCAAAATCTGTATTTCATGTAAACCGTCTAGCAATTGCGCTGGCCCCCAGATACCCTGCCAACCACAGGCAGGGCAGTGGACTTGCCACCGTTGATCGGACAACGTCATCGTACTGCCTTTCGGCTCGCATTACTTTTGAGCCATACTGAAGAACTGGTCATCTGCACGGAAAAACCTTGCTCAAGTTGAGCGACACGGAACGGCTTTCAATCGACCATGAGCCTTTGTTCTAATTCGACCATCGCTTGCAGATCGATGGAGTTTTGTTGCATGGAGAAAATGCCTTGCAGATTGTGGAGCATTCGGGCGATCCACGCCAAGTGGCTGGCACGCCCGAATAAATCGGGCGTTTCAGGCAGAGGTGAACCTGCTGCCTGCTGCAGCCGCACACGCGCTTCGTCGCGAGTCAGTATCTTCCCTTCGTGAAACGGATCTACGATCATTTGCTCATCCGGCGCATTGACCTCGATCAAGAAATGGCCGGGACAATTCAGTCCATGCACGACTAGGCCCAGTCGGTCGCCCACCGCTTTGTAGATCAGCGACAACGTAATCGGGATGCCCCGTCGAGATTCGAGCACCGAGGGCAAAAAGCTATTGCGAGGATTGTAGTAGTCTGCAGCATTGCCGCGAAATCCTTCTTCTTCGAATAGGACATCGTGCAGATTGGCGAGGATGGCCTGCGTCGAGTTGCTATGGAGCCGCGCGAACGCGGTCGGCAAACACATCAAGCCGTTTTTCCACCTCATCATACTTAGCGTCCTTTAGCCGATGGCGCAAATCGCCACGGCGGCACGAACGAGCCCTTGGTTAGAGTCAAGCGTCGGCAGCGCAGCTACAAACGAGGCGTAGGCGACGGGATGGCAGCAACGAGGCGCAGGAACATTCGTCATTGAAACCTTAAGGCGAGTCGGATCGTGAGGTTTCGTGGATCGGCAAGCTGGCAGGCCGCTCTCGCGAATCTTGGGGAGGCGAGAGTTCCGGATTACGACGCCCCTTCATGATGAGCAAACCCGCAATCGTCAGCAAGACCCCCGTGAACATGGGCAACGTGAAGGCCTCGCCGAACAACACGATCCCCAGCACAGCAGCCATCGCCGTTTGCGATGCGTTCAGGGCGTTAACGAAGAGGACCGAGGATAAATGTAAAGCCTTCGTTAGTGCGGCGAAGGCGACAAGGTTGAACGTGCCGGCAGCGAACAGATATACGGCCGTCTGCCCGTGGAGGGTTTGCCAAGGAAAACCGCCGTGCCGAGACCTCACGACACTGCCTAGCAGCAAGAATCCGGTCAAGCCCACCGTAAACAACAGGCTGGATATGGGAGCTCCTCGATTCGAAGCGTATCGTATGGCGACCCCGAGACAGCTGTAGCAGACTCCCGATAGACAGGCCGCCGTCACCGCAGCCATCACGCGCAACACTTCCTGTTCGTCGACGACCGATGATACGCGTTGGATGGAAGCATTGGCCTGAGGGCGCCCAGACTCAAAATGCAAATGGCCAATAGGAGTATTGTTGACGAAATGGCCATCAGCCGCGAGACGCGATCACCCAGGCAAATCGAGCCGAGTACCGCGCCACTGACGATCATCGCGCCCAGCGTGAGGGGGACGCACAAGGCAATCCCAATCACTCCCAGCGACCACTGAAACGCTACATTTCCGCCCAATTGTCCCAGAGCGGCGACGGCGATAATCAGCCACAGGATGCGCACGGACGGAATCAACGGTTGGCCCCGGAAAGCTCGCAGCGCGACCAGCGGCGAGATGCACAGCACCGTGGGTACGGCTTTGAGTTGTGAAACCCAAAAGGGATCGAGGTCCGTCAGCGATCTTAAGCAGATATTGGCGAGCGTATAGCCGACGGCCGAGGCCGCGCCGCAGGCTGTCGCCCGCCAGCCTGTGTCATCGGGCAGTGGATTGCGGATCGGTCGTTGCGCAGGTGATGTACTCAACGTGTTGGGCTTTCGTGAGACATTGATGGGGCGGCCCGCGTGGCTATGAACGTGGACGAAGCGTACTAGGGCGAACGGAGGACGGGGCGACTGGCACTCAAGGGCGTTTAGTCCGCCTCAAGGAGTAAGGGGAAGAACTGTCCACCCAGCGGTTGACCTGAGGCGATCGGGGACATGCCAGCCAATAGCGGTTCGGCAGATTGTGAACACACGCCGTCGTGCACGACGTTCAGCACAGTCGCGCGCCGCGGGCGATCGGTTCGGTTGGCCTGCGATCCATGCACCATTAACGGGTGATGAAACGCGGCTTCGCCGGCCTTCAATCGGGTCACGACCGGGTGAGCGAATTGAGTCCTCTGCGCGGGAGTCAGTACCTCGTGAATGGCTTCCATGTTTCCGGCGAGTCCCGTGATCGGCAGCAGATCCCAGCGATGGCTGCCAGGAACGTATTGCACAGCACCGTTCGCTTCGTCAGTGTCGTCCAATGCGATCCACGCGGTCAAGTGAGCCATCGGTTTGGTCCGTGTCCAGTAGGAATAATCCTGGTGCCAGGCGACGACGCCTCCGTGGCGGGGAGGTTTACAGAACAATTGATCGTGCCAAAATCGAACGGCGCCGCCGAGAAGTTGTCTAGCGGGGACGGTGAAACCGGGATGCCATAACAAGTCGTGAAACGCGACGCCGATCCGCCACGCGCCGAGTGCGTGAAACAGCACGGCATCGGACGACGATGATTCGTTCGCATGGTATTCGTACCACAATTCGTGGCCTTCGTGACCTGGTTGGAACCATGACGCGAGTTCCTGACGCAGGGCTGCGACTTGTAATTCGTCCAGGATGCGTACCCCACTGAGGTACCCTTCACGTTGAAAAAACTCCACTTGCTCCGGAGCCAAACGATACCCCTGTTGATCTCGCGCGACGTTGATTCGGGGAAAGATATCGCTGATCGGCTGATGCTGTTGTGAAAGATCTCGAACCATGGGGGACTCCAGCAATGTGGGTGACACAGAGAGGGGCGAATGGAAGGGAGTTTCATCTTGCGTGGCTGAAATGCCACGACTTAACGCGCGATTTCGATTTGCGGAGGCGGCAGACCCTTCATTAGACTGAAAATGGTGGGTTTCCGTCCAGCCGAGAATCATTTCTTCCGCATGGCTCACTTCGGCGTCGACGGAGAGGCTTATGCTAAGTGGAGATCGGTTGTCGCCGATACCGTTTCGTCCGCACTTCTGCACGGGTGCTGGTAGTTGAGCGGTGAGTCCTGGTGCCGGCGCGACCTTAGGTATGACTGGGGCTCGCTAGGCCCGTTGTTAAGGAGGTTAGAACATGAAGAAGCACCGATCCGCAAAGTCCTATCTGCCGCATCGTCGTGATGTCTTGAAAGCCACTGCGGCGACTGCCGTGTCCCTGGCCTGCCAGCGCGTTGGTGCCACACCAGCCGGGAACGGCACGAGTCCCGCCATCGGAATTAATCTGGCGCCGATCCGATATTGGAGCAGCGAACGCCCGTTCAATAATCTTTTCCTCAACTCCAGTCCCTGGATACCGGTGGGACCTGGTGGCAAATGGAAGTCCGGGACGCTCGACCTCGACGCCAACGGCTGGATTCGCCGCTTTCAGCCTGGCCAATCGGCTGCCTTCATCATTGACTTGCAGTCTGGGCACGCAAATACCGTCTATGAGATTCTTTATCAAGGATCCCCGACGGCCGTGCGCGTGCAACAAGGGAATGGAAACCTGTTCATGAAAAAGTCAGCCAACGCTCGCATCCTTGCGAGAATAAATAACCCGGTCCGTGACGTGATCGTCCGCGAACGTGGGTTTCGTTACGCAACAACTTTTGCTCAGCCCTTTGTGGATCGCTGCCGCCAATTTCGCACTCTGCGTTTTATGGATTGGCAGAGCACAAATGATAACCGCGAAATCAATTGGCAATCACGGGTCACCGACAAGTACTATACTCAGGCGGATATTGAGGTTGCCCTTGAGTACATGGTCGAACTCTGCAATCTCACGTCCTCGGCCATGTGGTACTGTGTACACCATCGCGCCGATGACGAATTCGTCCGGCAGGTCGCTCAATTCATCAAGGCGAATCTGCACAACGGGCTTCCGGTTTATCTCGAACATTCCAATGAAGTCTGGAATGGCAAGTTCTCTCAGCATCACTTCGCCAAGAAAAACAACGAAGACTGGATGCAATATCACATGCAGCGAACGGCGCAGGTGGCGAAACTGTTTCGCGAAGCCGGTGTCGACGTGGTATCAGTGCTCGGGTTACACTCGGCCAGTATGTGGAACGCATCCAAGTCGCTATCTCGTGGTGTGCCCGAAGGTATTGATGCCACGGCGATTGCCCCGTACTTCGGTGGCCGCGTATGTCGTCGGCGTGAAACCGTGCAAGCCATCTTAAGTGAAGGCGTCGAACGCGTTGTCGACGAATGCCGAAGTGAGATCGAAGAACGGCGAAAGGAGGTCCGTCAGCATCGCGAGCTTGCTGCGAAGCACGGGTTGCAGCTCTTGGGGTACGAGGGGGGCCAGCACTTGGTTACGATCGGCCAGCAGCGGAAGAACCCAACACTCGTGAAGCTGTTAATACAGGCCAACCGTCATCCCGCCATGTACGATCTATATCGTGACTATCTGGCAATGTGGAGGGAAGAGACGGACGACAGCCTCATGTGCTTGTTCAATTCTGTTTCCACCCCGGGAAAATCCGGGTCGTGGGGACTGATGGAGTACGAAACGCAGCCGCTGGAGCTCGCACCAAAGTTCCGTGCTGTGGTTGACGTTATTAACCAGCGGACTTGATTGTTCGTGCATCGTGGAATGCAATACTCCCGACAATGCTGACAATTGAGATGTCGGTGTCGTTCGTCTGTCAGCAGACACATCCGTCCCGCATCGGATGCAGTATGGGACGTGTCGGTGCCGCTGTGACATCCTCAGGGTCGCGGGCTCCGCACCGCCTTGGTCACATTGAGCCCGCAAGCCGCGACGGAAAGTCACTAGAAGGTGAATTGGAGGCCGACGACGCCTCCGTGGAACAGCAGATCTCCGTCAGTGTTCAGACTGGCGGCGCCAGGAGCTAACACGCTTGTGACGGGAACCTGTTCGGGCGCCAACGCCAGACCATCCAGGTACAACAACTGATAGCCGCCGACCACGGACCAGCCGTTCGTCAATTGGTACACTCCGCGGACTCCCAGTTCGGCCATGAAGCTGGTCTCGTCACCGCTGGCGCTGATTTGGTCGACAAAGTTGTTGAAGTTAGCCAAAAACGGCGCCTGCGTCGTCTGATCGGCGCTGTTGCCCAAGATACCGACGCGAAAGTTGGTCGTGATGTTGAATCGCGGCGTCGCTTGCAGGAGTACCGCGTCCGCACCCACTTGGAAACCATATAGGTGGTTGTCGGCATCCACCGAGTAGATGTTGGTCACGGTCGGCATTATCGTCGATGCCGTCAATTCATCACTTAGTTCAATCCAGCGGAACCCCGCCACCCAGGTCCAGCAATCGTGCGTTCGGCGGCGAAGATTGAACTCGAAACTTTGAAGTTCCGAACTGTACCCCAACTGATACAACGTGTGCGGCGCTGTGGAACCGATGATTAGTCCCGGTGCGACCAATGCCGGCGAGTCCTCGCCACCGCCGGTTCCCGTTGTCGACCAACTGTCCGTGCCGAAGTAGCCGACGTTCCAGCCCCAGCAGCAGCAATTCTCGTGCATCAATTGCAATCGTGGGACCGCCTGGTGATTGAACTGCAGGTTGTTGGCGTTCAACAACGTCCCGCCCGTGTTTTGATCGAGAATCAGCGGAACCGATCCGGAGTCCGATCGTCGCAGGAACATCGCTTCGGCAAGGACCGACCAGCGATTGCAACACTGTAAGCAGCCCGTGTCGCAACAAGCAACCGCGTCACAAACCGCGTCGCACGAAACATCGGCGGCAATATCGCACGACACGCCATCGCATGTTTCACAGCCGGGCGAGTCGCAACCAGGGGCCGCGCAGCTCACATCCGCCGGGGCGTCACATGCAGCCGGGGCGTCACAGCCGCAATCCTTGGCGCGATTTAACTCCGCCGCTGACAGAAATGGACTTCCTAACGCGAGCGATAGACAAAGCTGTAAGAAAAAACGTCCGACTTTTTTCATCGTTCGAGTCCCCTGATGATGGTAGAGGCCGGCATGAAGGTGGGATGTGGTGAAGTGGTAGGTGCGGAAGTGGTGTCCGAGTGGACGGGCCGCAACCCCATGTGCCGGCCTGGTGGGAAAAGTAATTCTGATGATAACTGGATCGACCGCTGCGAGTCGCACGTCAATCAATTTCGCTAGGGCCGTCAGATGTGGAGCAATCGGTTTAGGCGCCAGAAGCCGCAAAACCTAACAGATGTCATTCGAAGTGCTAACGTGCACGGTCTGCACGTACGGACCCGCGGAGAGATCGTAGGGACCTGAAGAGTGCTGAGCTTGCTGGCGTAGTCCCGAGTTGCTCGTCTCTGGACCGCTAGTGGGCTCAAGCGGGAGGTGGACAGCTGGCGCAGACGCGGTTAGCGAGCGACCGATTCGCGACGGCGCTTGATCCAAGCCCCGGAGACGGCCACGCTACCCAACAGTGACCAGATCAGGAACGTGCCGGGTTCCGGTACCATTCCGCCGCCGCCACTGTCACCATCCAAAGCAAATTTGATGTTATTGAGACCGAAGCCTTCCCAGTCCATCCCTCCCGACGGCACGTAGATCGATACGCCGGAGATCACATCGGACCCGGTGGTTTCGAGCAGGGAGTAATTCTTGAATCCGGGCGACAAGCCACCAAAGCTGCCTAGGCTTGTGCCCTGCGCGTCAAATGCTTGGATTGTCGTTGGCGAGTTCTTGTCGAGATGCCCCAAGTCAAATGCTACGTAGTTGACTGCATGCGAGAACAGAATTGCGAGCGGCGTGGTGAATAGGGCGTTACCCTTTACGCCACCCAGCACGATTCCCGATGGACTGCTCAAGTCGAAGATTGTCTTGACCATGCCGTTGGGATCGAGGGTCAGCGGAGCCGTCGGTGATGTATCGCCGAGCGAGTTGTTCGTTGAACCCGATGATTGACCGACAAATTGGGTCCCAAAGCTGACCGTCAGGTCGCCGATGTTCGGGATATTGGGAAACGTCACGGTCGGGTTGATCACGTTCGCTTTGTCGAACTGGATCATGTAAATCGTATCGTCTTGCGTCGTTCCGCCCAAAACGACCGCGGCCTGACATGCTCGATGGCTAATGCCACAGACAATGCCGATACCAACGAGCGAGAGGGTCAACATGCGGTTGCCGATTTCCATCGGTTGCGTCTCCAGCGATCATTCGCGCAAGGAAGTTCGTGTAAGGAAAAACCCTTCACGTTCTGATGATAAACCGAATTCTCCGCATTTAAACTGAAAAACTACTCAGAATTCCTATTTTTCGAATTGGGGCTGTTACCAAGACCAGGATTACGTCCTGGCAGTCCTAGATTTCGTCAAGGTTCGTGAACGCGAATTGCCTCAGCGCTTCACTTCATTGACTGCGACGGCGCCACGCTGTCGCGTCCGAGCGCTTTTAACAGGCCATCGGGGCCTCACTGCCACGTGCCATGGATTGGAGGCATCCACCAAGTGACGTTGGATGTTGATGATGGCGGGTTGCGCCGCCATGAATGCAGCGAGGACGCGAGGATCGAACTGTGTTCCGATGTGCTGCCGCATGACAAACAGACAGTGTTCCCGCGTGTAGGCGGGTTTGTACGGGCGTGGGCTGCTAAGCGCATCGAAGACGTCGGCTACTGCGGTGATACGGCCAGCCAAGGGAATGGCTTCACCGACAAGTCCTTGTGGATATTCGCGACTACCGTTGTTACCCCTCATGAGTGGATGGCGAAACGTCCGGAAAACCGAGTGAAAATTAGTCTGTCGACAACGTCTTGCCACTGAAACGCCGCGATTCGAGGATTCCTGGATAGTCTGGTCCCGGCAGTCGAAGTCTCGCCAGTATTCAAAAATGCAACAGGTTGCAAAAGGTCAACCTGGCGTGAGCTAAGCTTGGATCGCACGGGTCGCCAGCGGTCTGCGAGTCATTCTGCGAACGGAAGCGACCTTTGGATTTCCTGCATTGCTTTCCCAGGGGTAATCACGACACGGCATGAAGATGACATTTTTCAACGTCCGATGTGGTCGAGATAGTGTTCGAACGGTCTTCCTATATATGATTCTCGGTGTCCTTTCTCGAACGGGTATCGCAGAACAACGCTTTGAGGGATTTACCGAGCCGTACCGCAAGATTGAATTGGCGGTTGGGGAGTCCGGAGTGTTGTCAGCGGTCCACGTGAAGGCCGGCTCACGGGTCCGGGAGGGCCAGATCCTGGCACAGCTCGACACGAGTGTACTGGAGCGGACGCTCGATATCGCACGACAACGATCAGAATCGCTTGGCTCATTGCGTGCTTCTCAGGCAGAGTTGGAGTTGCGGACGAAGTACTGGCAGCAATTGACTCAGCTGCATGACCGCGGACACGCGACTCAGCGAGAGATCGATCGAGCGGCAACCGATGTAAAGATCGCGGAAGCTCGGGTTGCCATGGCTCAAGAAGAGTTGGCGCTGCAACGACTGGAATGCGGGCGGATTGAAACTCAAATCGAACGTCGTAGGTTGCGAAGCCCAATCAACGGCATTGTAAGCGACGTCTTACGGGACGAAGGTGAATCCTTTTTTGTGAATGACCCGCGAATCCTAACCGTCGTTCAAATCGATCGTCTACGCGGCGAGTTTTTCCCTTGAGCCTGAGCTGTCTGCCGCTTTGCAGGGAGGGCAGTCCGTGCAACTTCAAATCGGCGTAAACACCATTCCGATAACAGCCACAGTTGAATCGGTGGCTCCCGTCATGGATGCCAAGAGTGGAACTGTCGAAGTGACTGTTGCAATTGACAACCCCAACGAGCAGATTTCCAGTGGCGCCCGCTGCTGGCTTCTGATGTCCGGCGACGCGGCGGGCACGTCCGAACCAACTCGATACACGTCGGCGGCACGGCGTGAGCAACCTTAGGCCGCGAATTTATCGCAGCGGCCTATAGGATCATCGGAGTGAACAACCGACTAGGGAATCGAGTGCGAAAGCGGAGGCGATGAGATGACGGCTCTCAGCAACGCGAACCCATGCAGTCCCGTGACAGCCCCATCTCCTCTCGATGGTAGCTCACGCTTGGATTTGCGGAGTCTGAGCAAACAGTGTGACCAGATTGTGCGAGCCAGTGCGACTGAGCAGGACGCAACCGAAAAGTTTGTTCGCCTAGCACGCCAGCTTTCGCACGGAACCGCAGCTTTGATGTTTGGGCGTGATCCTTCAGAACGCCTTTCGTCACAGCCCTGTGCTCAAGATTACCAAGACCGACCGGACATTGCTGCCGAACAGCTCTACCTCACGGCCAAGCGGACACACGACACCGCATCGGCCCAACTGATTCAGCTGCAGGCTCAGCCGCCGGTCCTCGCCTTGGCCGTTCCTGTATTTCGCCGCGACGGCGAGGTTGAGGTTCTGCTGCTCTTGACAGCATGTGCGGCGGATGATCGGCGCCAAATTGGTGGCGTGCTGCAAATCGCCCAATTGTTGGCGGCGTTCGCAGGACAATGGCGAGGTGGATTTGAATCGGTTCAGTTACACTCCCGTTTGGCGTCATGGGAGGCTTTGATTCGAGCGGCCGACAGAGCGAACGGGGCGACGTGTTTTGCCGAAGCTGCAGAGGAATTCGCCAACAGCATCGCGGACCTGTTCGGGGCACGGTTGTTCGGTATCGGCGAATGCCGTCGCAGCCGAGCGTGTCGGCTCGTGGCGATTTCTCATCAACATGGTGTGACGCCGGGTGCTCCGTTGGTTGAGTTGATCGAGTCGACTCTGGCTGAGCGACTCGCCATAACTTCCTCCGACACTGTTGAGGCCCTTGAACTCGTAGAGCGTGGAACGGAGACGATTCGTCAACTGCGGTCGGCCACGCAAGCCGAGGCCATCTACCGGATGGAACTGCGGAATGCCGCTGGTGAGCTGAGCGGAGGGGCCATTCTCATCATCGATCAACCGCTATCCGCGGACGGCATCGACAATTTGAGGCAAGCGTGCGAATTCATGGGGCCACACCTCGCACGTTTAAAACAAGCGAGATTGTCCTGGTGGTACCGCACTCGTCTGGCGTTCGATCGACTCACTCCTCGTGCCGCCGGACGCTGCTCGTATTCGCCTGGATCATGGCCCTCGCGCTATTCGCCATCCCCATGCCCTACCGGGTCAGGTGCCGCTGCGAAGTGCAGCCGGTGTCGCGACGATTCGTGGCAGCACCGTACGAAGGACGCTTGCAGGAAGTTCGTGTGGGTCCGGGTGACTTTGTCCACGCTGGAGATGTGCTGGCGGTTATGGACGGTCGTGAGGTTCGTTTGGAAATGTCGGCTTTGGATGCCGAACTCCAACGCGTTACCAAGCAACGCGATAGGGCACTTGCGAATCGCGAAACGGCAGCCGCACAAATCGCTTTGCTGGAAATGCAGCGACTACAGACCAGCATGCAGCTATACAAAGAACGCTTGGATAACCTCGAGATTCGAAGTCCCACGGACGGTGTGATCATCAGCGGTGATCCGGAGAAACTGAAAGGAGCTCGGCTCACAATCGGTCAGACACTGGTCGAAGTAGGACCGTTGGGTGAAATGGTATTGGAATTGGCAATTCCTGATGACCAAATCGCCCGCGTGCAGAAAGGGACGCAGGTGCGTTTTCGTTTGGAATCCATGCCCCAAACGTTATTCCACGCGGTCACAACAAGGATCCATCCTCGCTCCGAACTACGTGAAGCCAAGAACGTGTTCGTGGGCGATGCGAAGATCGCCGAACATGTCGACGGACTTCGTCCGGGGATGCGAGGTCGAGCGAAAATTGATGCCGGTCGGCGGGCGCTGTTCTGGATCCTGTTCCATCGGTTTGTTGACCACATGTTGTTTCAATGGGGGTGGTAGCATGTCCTTTGACGTCACGGCCCACGAAGTAATGCAGGTACGTTTGCGGCTACGACCCGAACTAAACTGCCGCGTGCAGACCGTAGGAGAGAACAGCTACTACCAAGTCGAGGATCCGCTCACTCGGCGATTCTATCGATTGGGTCAGAAGGAGTGGGAAGTTGCACGGCGCATGGACGGCAACAGAATGCTGGGTGAGATCCTTGATGAACTGCGGCCGTCGGTGGCGACGGAGGACAATTCACTCAGTGCCATGGACACACTTCAGCTCGCGCGGTGGCTGGTTCAAACACAATTGGCAACCGTCGAAGGTCGGTTCCAGCACAAGCTGTTTGACCGCCCTCCCCGTCCTCGCACTTTGCCAGCCTGGCTGAATCCGGCATTTATGCGGATTCCACTCTTCAACCCCGATCGGATGCTTCAGCGGTGCCTGCCCTGGATGCGTTGGACGCTAACTCCTGCTGCCGTCGTGGTGTGGAGTATCGTGTGCACTACCGCCGCTTACCAGGTCACCTGCCAATGGGATCGTTTCACTGCTCCGATCGCTACGATCCTCGCGCCGAACAACTGGCTATACCTGCTGATTGCATGGGCCGCGCTAAAGGGGATCCATGAGTTCTTTCACGGACTGATTTGCAAACGGCACGGAGGCCAAGTACCGGTTTGCGGTATTGCTCTGATTCTGTTCTCGCCCGTCGCTTTCGTGGACGTTACGTCGTCCTGGAAATTTCGGTCCAAATGGCAGCGGATCTATACGGCCGCCGGTGGTATGTATGCCGAACTGTTTATCGCGGGCTTGACGGCGCTATTATGGGTGCGTCTCGACGATGGATTGCTGAGCCAGATGTGTCACAACGTCATTGTGATGGCCAGTCTCTCCACGTTGCTATTCAACGGCAACTTTTTGATGCGGTTCGATGGATACTACATCTTCTCGGACTTGTTTGACATTCAGAATCTCTATGGACGTGGACAGCAATACGTTCGCTATCTGGGAAGGCGATATGTCTTGGGGATGCCGGCGAGCGATTCCACGGGCGCAGGCGGCCAGGGCACGATCACCCGGATGTATGGGCTCGCGTCGTTGGGCTGGCGTTTATTGTTTTACGTTGGCGTCGTATTAACGTCGGCGACGATGTTCCACGGAGCCGGAATCGTAGTCTCGTTAATCATCGGTTCGCTCTGGATTCTTTGGCCGTTGGCACGGTTGGTGCATTTTGTTCTTCATCGTCGCGGACAGGAACAGCCGCGACGCCTTCGTTTTGCGATGGTCGTTGTGGCGGCGACGTTGGTGATTGGCGGTGTGTCACGTTTGCCGTGGCCGGGAGACGTGGTCACGACAGGAGTGGTTGACTACGATCCAATTGGACACGTTCGCACGGCCAGTGCGGGATTCTTGCGAGCAATGCACGTCACTTCCGGGCAGGTCGTAAATGTTGGGGATCTACTGGTAACGATCGAGAATCCTCGAACTCAAGCCGATCTGCAAGAAATCGATATCGCGATACAGCAGTCGGAGATCCGCGGTCGCATGATGCAGGATGATAACGACGTGGCATCTTATCAAATTGAAAAGACGCAGCAGGTAGCGCTAGAAGAACAGCGTCGAGAGCTGGCAGCCAAAGTTGTTGGTCTGCAAGTCACCGCACCGATATCCGGGCGCGTAATTGGACGCAACCTGTCGGTAATGCAAGACCAATTCTTGCCATCGGGAGCAGATGTGCTGGCGATCGGTAGTGATGCTCACAAATCTATTGTCGTGGCGGTTCCGCAACAGGACGCTGAGTTTTTTCTGAATCAGCTCGGCACTCGGCCGCAGATTCGTATTCGTGGTCGCGGTCTGAGCATTCGAAATGCTCAATTGGTCAAGATGGATCCGCGGGCGTCGCAATCACTGCCGCACCCCGCTCTCGCGGCCGCATACGGTGGACCACTGCCAGTTGCCGTGCGAGGTGAGCATGAAGAGCACGCTGTGCACGGGGATACCTTACAGCTCTGCGAACCTCATTTTCGGGCGACGATCGCTTTGCCTGCAGACGTGGCACGTCAACTACGCGCGGGTGAATTGCGCGCATACGTCTTTCGAAAGCTGGACAAACGATTGGAGCACACTTGTGGAGCGTCTGCGAACATTGGATTCGTCGAAAGCTGCATATCCAGTAGTTCGATCGCCGTCGCGTCGGCTAACGCTGTGAATGTCGCGTTCTCAGGGCGCGACGGTCCGGATCCTCATAGGCCGGTACGTTGTTGATCGGCAAGTCAATTCGCCGCTGTGGATCGGCTTCAAGTCGACGGAACTGCAAATTCGGCAAGTAAGACTCGCAGTATCGCTCAAGCGAGATCCGTTCCGATTGCAATAACGTTCCCACCGTTTGCAGGTACAACATCTGGGTGACGTTGTAGCTAACCTCGGCTTGGAGGAAAGCAAATTCTGCTGCATTGAGTCGTTCTTGTGCCGTCAGCAGATCTTGAAGCAGGAACCCGGCGGAGCGGTCCGATCCTGGTAGTAGCTGCCACCGATCGTAAAAGTAGTCGGTTTCGACAGCGGCCGCTTCCATTGAGCGATGATTGGCTCGCATTTCTTGGAACGTTGTCGAAACTTCCGCCACCGCAACTTCGACTTCCTGACGCAGTTTTTCCATTGTCGTTTTCAAGTCGGATTCCAACTGTCGCAATTCCAAGCGGCGCCGTTGGTAGCGGGCCTTCGCTGCGCGATTACCTAAGGGGAATTCGTACTGCAAGCCAGCCGAATATGTGGGCTCACCTAAGCGAAATTGATCCAGCCACGCCTCCTGAACTCCATAATTGCCTCTTAAACCGCTGACGTAGGTTTCCAAAATTACATTTAGCGCCGGGAGCAGTTCGTTCTTCGACATCTTGAGCCTCACGCTGGCGGATTTGATCTGTTTGACAGCCAGCGACACTTCGGGGCGATTCTGCAACGCCGTTTCCACTGCCGCCACTCGATCGAATTGGCTGGGGTCGGTCAGCGGATGATCGATGGGAATCAATTCGTGCTCTTGGGAATTTCCCAGTCCAGGATCGTTGACGAGGGCTCGGATCCTGCTTTCCGTATTGCGGATTTCGGTGGCGGCGCGAGCAATCTCTGCCGTGCGCGATTCAACCGCCGAACGAGCACGCACTATCTGACTGCGTAGTACGTCGATATCGCGTCGTTCCTCGAGCTGGGCAAGGATGTTCTTTGCCTGAGCCAGCAGCCTTTGCTTCTGTAGCAGACGGCCGCGGTTTAGGTATAGCTGCCAGTAAGCACTCGTCACATCGACCAGGTGATTCTGTAATTGTCGGGACAGTTCGTCTTGGCCTGCCGCGGCATCGATTTCCGCAAGTACCGTTAACGATCGGTTGTAACACTGTCCCGACCCCGCAATAGAGGTTGGGTATAGTTGACGGTGATTCGAGACGTACCTTGATTGGTCGGTACAAAGAACCGCGAGTTCGTGTGCTGCCGGCCAACTTCCTGAGCAAGCTCGAACTGCCCTCCCAACGCATTGCGGCGACGTAGTCCGCCGCGTGCCGTCAGGTCCTTGTCGCGATAGCGATCTTGAGTAATATTGTAGCCAGGAATTGGATTACCACTGGCATTCAGTCCGTTTCCGGTCGTCAATACGTTTCCCACAGGATTGCTGACGTCGTTCCATTTTGATTCGACAAACGACGTCCAGTCGAAGGCGGCATCGGCTTCAACGATCGAAGTGTCGCGAATTAGTGGGATATCTTTGATGACCTGGACATAGGCTGAGTAGGTGAGGGTAGCGGACAATAGGGAGTCGAGCGAGATGGGAACGGCCGTCGCTTCAGGCCGCAGGCGCCGGCGGATTCCTGCTTCCCACCAGGACATCCCCTGTTCGGCCGCGCGGGTGGTAGGATCCGATGGCGACTGTGCAGGCGCTGGCGGCGAGATTGCTTCAGGAGGAGGCAGCAATTCGGGCAATATGGACTCTTCGGGCGCGGGACCTAGGCGGCGGAGTTCATCTGCTTGATCGTCATCATAGCGATATCGAGCTACAGCGCCTGGGAGAAGTTAAGGGTGGTTGTGCCATCATACGTTGTGCGCCAGCTCTTAGAATTGCTACGAGCAATATCCAGCTCACGACGCCGCGTCGTTCGACAAGACGGATCACGACGCGCAGCAGGTGGTCCATGACAGAGGTTTCTCGGCAGATTCGGAAGCAGCAGACGTGAAGCAATTCCGCGGTGTGGCGGTGGCATCGCACCGTTGTTGATGTCGGTCGAGACGCGGCTAACAGAGCAGAACGCTTTGCTTGAGCTTCGCAATCCTTGCTACCAGGCGAGCCGCCTCGACCGCTTACGGTTCCGCGCAATTGCCCAAGCTGCCTGATCGTTAGAGCGGCGTCATCGACATCCCTCGCTACATCAGCGGTTGGATGTCACCGCTGTGGTCAAGTTCGCCGGGAACCCAGCCTAGTGCCACCATTCGGACATCAATATCGCTCTTGCGCGGTTTCAGCTGCACGATTTCGAATTCCTCGCGTAGCGGGTCGAATTGTTCGCGAATGCGGTCGGCCTCGTCCGCAATCTCGTCTTCCAAATCCTGCAATTGCAGTTCGTATTCCCTCAGCTGCGACTCGGCCCGACGGACATCGTCAGCCTGCTTTGTGGCGCGTCCCATACCGCGCTGACGTTGCAACTCGCCCTAAACTAGTAGAACTCAATTTCTTTCGCCCCAAAACGGTTCGCAGAATCGTGGTGCCGACGGAAATGATCGAATCCATTTTGGCCGAGGTCGCTTCTTGCTCCTCTCGGTCGACAGTCAATTCTGCGCGATGGATACGTTCTTCGACCTTCCTCAACTTGGAAGCGAGTTTTTGACGCAACTGTTCGATTCGGCGGTCACGTTCCTCTCGTGCTTGTTGCGCAATACGAATCCGGAAGTCTCGTTCGTTTTCACCAGGCTCGGAATATACGCCCAAGTTGCGACTTTTCAGCAACGGAAAACGTTGTTTGCGATAGAGCTCGTCTGACAACGATTTTCGCCACACTTTGAAGCTCTTCGATTGCGAGACCGCAGCAGGCAACTCAGCGAATTGACACGGCTGTTGTGGTTCCATTTGCAGTTCGTCGGACGTAACTTGCAACAACTGAGCGTTGGCCCAATCAACCCGCTGGCTGACCGTGTCTAAACTGCCCAACAGAATTAATGTCTCGTCGGCTGAAAGGCCTTTGCGAGTATCGGCGAAATGCACGTGTGCAAGCCCCAAGATCGAGGATTCGTAGACCAATTGCCCATCGCCCATCAACTTTTGCACGGGCAAGAATACTTGGGAATCTCGGGCGGCAGCAAGGGACGCTCGGCCAGCGTCCCGTCGGCAGGATGGCTTCCTGGGGCAACATCAACCGACGACTGTTCGTCCGGTGGCGGCTGATCGGGGCTCCGAGCGGCTCTTAATTCTCGCAGCCGGCGGATTTGGTGGCGGGTCATGGGGCCCGTCAAGTATGAGAGTGCCCACCGCGTTTGAAAGATTGCCGGTCGATCTTCGTGGACGTTGTGCATCATGAAGACGCGTTGTCCCAAACTCGAGAGGATACTCGTCACCGTCGTTCGCTCGAACGCCGCACCAGACTCGGTTGATGCTCCTTCGAGGCCATCCAGGACTCGATTCTTGTCGCGCTCGGTCTGTAATCGTCCCAAGAACCACGTGCCGGCGTTCGATAAGCCCTTGTAGTCGAGGTCCACGGGGTTCTGTGTGGCAAGAACGATACCTAGGCCGAAGGCTCGGGCCTGCTTCAACAGCGTTAGCAGCGGTTTCTTGGAAGGTGGTTCGGCGACGGGTGGCAAATATCCAAATAACTCATCAATGTACAGCAGTGCGCGTAGGCTGGTTGTCCCCGACTGACTTCGTATCCAAGTGAGCGTTTGATTGAGGAGCAACGAGACGAAAAACATCCGTTCGGTGTCCGTGAGGTGCGCTATCGAGAAAATACAGTGTCGCGGCCTACCTCCTTCGGCATACAGCAACTTATCAATATCCAGCGAATCGCCCTCCATCCAACTTGCCAAGCTGGGGGCTGCCAACAGGTTATTAAGTGTCAATGACAGCTCAAAACGATCACGCGCTGGAAAGAAAGCCTCTAGATCCATTACACCGACTCGTGAAAATGGAGGACTCTGGACGTGGCGAATGAGCGATCCCAAGTCGACGTCCTGGCCTTCGTTCCAGAGGTGCGTGAGCACGTTCGTGAGCAGAATATGTTCCCGCGACCGCAATGGGTCGGCATCGATCCCTAGCAACATCAAGAGCCCCGTGACCGTACTGGAGACGCGGTCGCGCATCAGATCACCATCCAGCCGAACGGATTCTGGAGGCGCGGCGAACGAGGAGAGTATCGAGAGCGGGACACCGGCCTCACTGCCCGGCGTATAAATCGTGTAGTCCACTCGCGGACAATCGACCAATGCGATCGGGCGACTGGTCCCAATCGGCCAGTCCCATCCGCCACCTTTCCGCCTCGTGGGCCGCGAACTCATGGGGTGTCAATTGACGGCGTGTCGCATCATCCGTTTGGATCCAGGGTTCGAAGTCTTCGGCTCGTAGCTCCGGGAATTGAAGCAGCAGATTACATAAGTCCCCCTTCGGGTCGAGGATCAAGGCGGGAATCCCATCGATCGCCGCTTCCTCCAATATTCCGATTCCCAGTCCCGTTTTGCCGCTGCCCGTCATTCCCACGATCACGGCATGCGTCAATAGGTCCTTGGAATCGTACAGCAAAAAGTTGTCCGATCGAATTTGTCGACCCAAGTCGAATTCTTTACCCAAATAGAAAGCGCCGAGCTTTTCGTATACCTGGCTGGCAGCATTCACGGCCGCTTCCTCCTGCGGTGATTCCGGTCGTCATCCAACGGTTGAGACGAGGATATAGCGGCTTGCGGTGCGACGCAACGGTTAAAGGCATGGTTCGCAACTACGACGGTCAACCTCTCGCTTTATTCAGATGACGTTTGGCACGATCCATCACATCGTCCAACATGGCCTCGGTCAGGCGACCGGTGAATGTGTTTTGCTGGCTGGGATGGTAACTGCCGATCAGCCAACCACCACGTGCCAGCTTGATTTCGACTCCATGGCCAAACCGTGGACGGGGTGATCGTGGGACCATGCCCTGATGAAGGACATCCCATAATCCGTTCCAGGCAATCTGACCCAGAGCCAGGTAGACATGTGCCTGGGTGAGTTCCAGCGTGGCCCTCAGCCACGGCTGGCATTGCGTCTGCTCTTCGCGAGTCGGCTTGTTCTGGGGCGGCGCAGTGACAAATTGCTGTGATTGCGCAGTCGAACAATTGGAGCCCATCGTCACGCGATGTCGCCCCGGTTTGATTCGCGAATCCAGCTCGGTGCAATGCTCGATATAGCCAGTCACCGCTGCGGTCTCCCGTGAACATCCGGCCAGTTCGGTTGGCGCCGTGAGCCGCAGGAGCTAGCCCAACGACCAACAGGCCTGCCTTCGGGTCTCCAAAGTTCGGGACCGGTGCGCCGCCAGTATTTGTCGGATTGAAACGCTCGCCGTTTTTGCTCGCCAATCATACGACAATACTCGCACAATCGTGGACACGCCTCGCAATGGACAATTGCACGATTCAATTGTTGCCAACTTTGCATTTTGTCGACCGGACTATTGCTGAGGTTGGTTGTGGAGTGTACGCGTCCGATCTGGACCAATGAGCTCCTTCAGAGCGTTTCGACTTGGTCCCAGGCGGGCGGCTGGCCGTCGACCACGAAGCTACGCAGCAATTCATGAGGTCGGTAGTTCGACTTGTAGGACATCGATCCGCACGACGAGATCCAATACCCCAAATAGTGGTATTCGGCAACCTCGTTCCTCTGCGGCTCGCAGCTCTGCCAGCATTGAATAGACACCGGGGCCGGCTGGCCGCCAGTCGGGGTCGTGGTAGAAGTACACGCTGGATGCGACCCGAGGTGTCAAATCGACCAATCCTATGCCGACTATCTGTCGATCTCGAACAAAGCGGAACTCGTACGCGAAATCGAAGTTCCCCGATAGGAACGATGTGGCATATTCAACGGCCTCCGTGTATCGGTACGGCCAGTTTCGCCGCCTCTGCATGTCGGCGTGATAGCGATTGAAAAGTTGCAGGTGTCGCTCTGTCATACTTGGGCGCGCGATTTCAACACTCACATCGCGATTGCGACGCCAACAGCGGCGCTGACTCTTGGTGGGGCGAAATGCCGCCAACGGAACACGCAAGCTGCGGCATTGCGAGCAAAAGGGGCAACCGGGGCGAAAGAAGAATGCGCCGTGCCGCCGCCAGCCCCGTTCCAGCAGTCGTTCGTAATCGGCGGCGCTTAGGGTCAAAAAATGGCGATAAAGCAAAGACGAAGTTTGATCTGGCAAATACGCACAGCGGTCGGGCTCACTTTGAAAACGAGCGAGCTCGCCCTCGAACGAATCCCGGCCCTCTCCCTCGTCGTCGGTCACACCGTCGGTTCCCAACCCGTTGCGTATTCGCGTTTCCAAAGCTGCCTGGCCTGTGCGTCGTTGAGAATCCTGCCATTCTCCGCATCATCGCAATCTAGGGCGCGGTTCACTCGCTGTGCGATGTTGCCCAAATGGCACAAGAGCGTACTACGATGGCCCTGCAGGATTTCGGCATTCAGTAAATCGGAATTATTCGCCCGAACCGCCTGCAGGAAATTGGCGACGTGTTCTGCTTCGCCACTGCTACTACCTAGGTGCTCTTCTTGCAGCTTGTCGTTGCGGTCATAGATCCGGAAATCTCCGTTTTCATCAAGCTCCAAAGAACCTTCAGTGCCGTAGAAATTCACGAACCTATCGCCGTGTCGGTTGCAACTTAGGCCTTCCCAGGTGATCGACTTCTCGCCGTTAAAATCAAATGCAACGGTCTGCGTGTCCGGCGTCTCCTGATCGTCGTCGAACGCATACCGACCACCACTGGACGTGACTCGCTTGGGATAGGTGACATCGAGTCCCCAGCGACAGAGATCAAGCGAGTGAATGCCGTTGTTTCCCAATTCGCCATTTCCCCAATGCCAACGCCAGTGCCAATTGTAATGCACGACATTGTCAAGGTATTCGCGTCGCGGAGCGGGTCCTTGCCAGATGTCGTAGTCCAGAGTGGCAGGCACGGCCGCGGGTTTGCCGCGACCAATGGACCCTCGCAGGCTGTTGTACCAGGCGCGTGCAAGATACGTGCGGCCGATTGCACCGGAATGAAGTCGCTCCATGGCAATTCTTGTGCCGTCGCTGCTGCGACGTTGCGTGCCCAACTGGACGACCTTCGCGTGTTGACGTGCCACTTGGATCATCGCCTCGCCTTCCCAGGGATTGTGACTGCACGGCTTTTCCACATAGACGTGCTTTCCGGCCTGGCACGCCAGGATGGTGGCGGGAGCATGCCAGTGATTGGGTGCGGCGCAAATCAAGGCATCGACCTGATCGTCATCCAGGATGCGGCGAAAATCCTGGACCCCCTGACCGGTCGCCAAGTTGCCCTCGCGCATGGCTGCCAGGCACGCATCAATCCGCTGTTGATCGGCGTCACAAACGTAGCGGATTTCTACATTTGCTTGACGTCCAAACTGTTGTACCAGAGCGCGGCCTCGGCTCAGTCCCATGACGCCTATGACAACACGTCGCGTTGATTCGTCATCCCCATAGGCGGGCTGAGACACCAGTGCCGCTGCGGCGGCTAAACCCCAGGCAGACGTTTGTCGCAAAAATCCTCGCCGCTCAGTCACGTATTGCATGGTAAGGTCCGCCTCCAACCGTTAATCTCATGTGTGCCGTGAATGTCTCCTGTCGCGGGTCCAGACCGGACGGGCATGCAAGGAGTCACGGCCCTCATGATGACGCATTGCCGCGGTAGAATCAACGACTCGAAGGGGCAACGCGTGAAACTTGAGTATGGTGGAGGACGCCGCAGTTCACGAAGCTTGTGAGCAGCGGGCGCCGGAGGCCGAAAGTTCATCGTATTAGCGAGATCTGGTTATGGCACGATCGGGGATTGAAACGAACCGCGATTGGTTACGAGCTGTGTTGGGTGGGGCGCTGATATTGACACTGGCGGTTCAATCCGGCCGCAGCGAGACGGTCCAGGTGGACGGTCGCGATTTCGAGATTCCGACAGGTTTCACATTGCAAAAGATCGCTCCCACCGAATTGCGCCCCGACCCATCGTCGGCAATTTTGATCGACACGGAGATTTCTTTGTCGCCGACTCCAGCGGTACAAACGACGATGTGCAGACTCAGTTGCAGGAACGACCGCATCGAATTCTACGGCTGCGCGATACCGACGGCGATGGTAATTTCGACGAGCAAACTGTGTTTGCCGATCAGATGATGTTTCCGGAAGGACTTCTTTGTCATCAAGGCTCAGTCTACGTGGCGGCGCCACCGCAAATCTGGAAGCTGACAGACGTAGATCGTGACGGCGTGGCTGACCGTCGTGAAGTCTGGTTCGACGGTCAAACATTAACCGGCTGTGCGAACGACTTGCACGGACCGTATCTCGGTCGCGACGGTTGGATCTATTGGTGCAAAGGTGCATTTGCTGAGCAGACTTATACGTTACCCGATGGACGTGAGTGGACAACTCGCGCCGCTCATATCTTTCGGCGAAGGGTTCGGGGCGGGCCCATTGAACCCGTGATGACCGGCGGCATGGACAATCCCGTCGATGTAACGTTTTTGCCGACGGGGGAAAGATTCTTTACGACGACCTTCTTGCAACATCCCGCGGGCGGGCAACGCGACGGCGTAATTCATGCGGTCTACGGCGGTGTCTACGGCAAATCTCATAGTGTTCTTGACGGCCATCCGCGGACCGGCGACCTCATGCCGGTACTCAGCCATCTGGGACCGGCGGCGCCGTGCGGTTTGACCTGCCTGGACGGAGAGTTTCTCGGCGCTGAGTTCGACGGCAATCTGGTTTCCTGCGCATTCAATCTTCATCAGCTCACGCGTCATGTGCTGGTGGCCGATGAGGCGACCTTTCGTAGTAGCGACTCTGTGCTCTTGGCCAGCCCCGATCTGGATTTTCATCCGACCGATGTCGTACAGGATGCCGACGGCAGCTTAGTGGTGTTGGATACGGGAGGCTGGTACAAGCTGTGCTGTCCCACGTCGCAGTTGCATAAGCCCGACGTGCTGGGCGGCATCTATCGTTTGCGACGCGCCGGCGGCTCTTCGGTTGTGGACGCCAGAGGCCAGAAAATCGACTGGCAGCATGCGACCGACGAACAGTTGGTGTCCTGGCTGCATGATCGACGTCATGTAGTGCGCCGTCGTGCGGTGGAAACATTGGCCGAACGGGGAGCCACGGCGCTGCCGGTGCTGCAAGCGGCGTTGGGCGAAGCCAATCCGGTGCGCGTGCGACGACTCGCCGTTTGGGCCGCGTGCCAAATGGAATCGTCAGAAGCCGCCGGCGTTCTCGAACTGGCCCTCCAAGACGACGACGCATCGGTGCGCCAGACGGGCTTGCACGCGATTAGTGTGCGTCGCGACCAAACTGCTCGTGATGCCGTGCGACGCTGTCTGGCCGATCCGGACGCCGCCGTGCGGCGAGTGGCAGCGGAAGCGGCCGGGCGGTTGGGCGACGAGTCTGCGATTGTCGATGTCTTAGAGCAAATGCAATACGCGCAGGGTCGTGTGCTACAGCATTCCCTGATCTACGCCCTGATCGAGCTCGACAAGCCTTCAATGCTCCGCACGGCTTGGGAACAATCCACTCCGACCGCTCAACGCGCGATCCTTGTGGCATTGGACCAGATGCCCGGTGGAAACCTAGAATCGGGATGGGTAATCGGCTCGCTGGCCTCGTCCGATGAGCGTTTGCGTCAGACGGCGTCGTGGATCATGGCCAGGCACGGCGAATGGGCCCGTCCGCTCGGTGATTTCGTTCTCGGGCAACTGCCGCAGTTGGCGTCGCAACCCGAAGTCGCGCATCAGCTTCTTGTGTTGTTCGCGCCTTTTCTGGCCGATGCCGATGTGCAATCGCGGATCGCGAAAGGTTTGAATGGTGCTGCGGAGAACTCGACGGTGCGGCGACTTTTGTTGCAATGCGTGCAGGATTATCCCGGTCAATGGTTGTCGTCCGACCTGCAGCGCGTACTGGCAGAGCAGCTGTCTTCTCTGGATGCCGACACGTTGGCAAAGAACATCTTGACCGTGGGAGCTCATCCGCGAAAGCTCCAGGATCCACTGCTGATCGCGCGGCTTTTGGAAGTCGCCATGCGAGAAGATGTGGCGATCAAATTACGGTTGCAGGCGATTCATGCCCTGCAGAATGTACCCACCGAACTGCCGATGTCCTTGATCCAATTAACACTCGAGACGGCGTTGGACGAGGAAGAATTCGAATTGCGTCGCTTGGCGACCGAGGCGCTGAGCAGCGCTCAGCTGACGTCCGATCAGCTGCAAGTCATTATCGAGGCGTTTCCGTCGGCCGAGCCGGTTGAGTTAGGACAGTTGATCCTCGTGCTCAAACAAACACGCGATCCTTCTCTGGCTCGCTTGGCACTGCAGCGACTGGCAGAATCCGAGGCAGTTGTTGTCCTGCCCGATTCATTGTTGCGCGAGGCGTTTGCGGATTTTGACGACGAGATCAAGCAGGGACTCGAATCACTGCTGCAAAAGCGGCTTGCCAACCAACCGGATCAGGCCGAGCGTTTGGGTGAATTGCTACATCGTTTGCCCGACGGGGACATTCGTCGCGGTCAACAGGTATTTCACAGCTCCAAGGCCGCCTGCTTCACGTGCCATGCGATGGGATATCGAGGTGGCGACATTGGTCCTGACCTGACCCGTATTGGCCGTATCCGTACCCGTCGCGATCTGCTGGAAGCCATCGTCTTCCCCAGCCTCAGTTTTGTGCGGAGCTACGAACCGCTTTCGATCACGACCAAGGCGGGACTGACGATCCAGGGCGTTGTGAAGGATGAAAACACCGAGCGGCTGTTGTTGGTGAACGATCAAAGGAAGTTCATCGAAGTGGCCCGTGCCGACATCGAATTGGCGGCGCCAGGACGCGTTTCGGTCATGCCCAGCGGCCTAGATCAACTGTTAAGCGAAGGAGAATTGGCGGATTTGCTGGCATTCTTAGAGGCCGCCCGCTAACGTTCGTGACCCGCTCGGTTAGGCAAAGATGTTCCGAGGCGTTAGCGCGAAAGTCGATTTCTCCCTGTGGGTTGCCCCGTCGATGAAGTACGCCCAACAGGGGGCGCTGGCGGAAACGGTTTCACGCGGGCAGCGTCGTAGTTTAAAATCAGGGACATTCACGCTGTAGTCATATAACATTCACGGAGATCGGATCGATGGCAACACGTCCGCAGGCGAATCGCCGCAGCTTCTTAAAGCAGTCCTCGCTGATTGCGACGACGATTGGAATCCCCACAATTGTGCCGTCTTCCGTCCTCGGGCTGGATGGCCAAACCGCGCCCAGTAATCGAATTGCGATGGGATGCATCGGAACGGGTGGCAAAGGACAACACAACATTGGTGAATTCCTGAAGTTCAACGACTGCCAAGTGTTGGGCGTGTGCGATGTCGACCAACACCATATGCAGGCCGCCTGCGAAAAAGTAAATCAACATTATGGCAATCAGGACTGCGCCGTAACTCCCGATTTTCGCGAGGTCGCCGGACGCGACGACCTGGATGCGATCTGCGTGTCCACGCCGGACCACTGGCACGCGCTGACCACCGTTGCGGTGCTGCGAGGCGGTAAAGACGTTTATTGTGAAAAGCCTCTGGCCAATTCCATTTACGAAGGACGAACCATGTGTCGCGCAGCGGCTCGCAACGGCCGTATTGTGCAAACCGGCAGTCACGAACGTTCGGCTGACGGTCGACGCCATGCATGTGAGTTGGTGCGGAATGGCAAGATCGGCAAGTTACACACAATTCGGATCAACCTTCCCAACACCGATTCGCATCACCAACAAGTGAAACAGTGGACGGACCCGCAACCGGAAATGCCCGTACCCGAAGAGCTTGACTGGGACCGTTGGCTGGGCCACACCCCGTTTGAACCCTACACCGAAAAGCGTTGCCACTTTTGGTGGCGATTTATATTGGCCTACGGTGGCGGCGAAATGACCGACCGCGGTGCACACGTCATTGATTTGGCGCAGTTGGGCGCCGGCAAAGATGACACGGGGCCCGTGGAGTATATCGCCAAGGGTTCGCGTAATCGTTCCGGAATCTTCGATGCCTTCATGGATTATGTCTTCATCAATATCTATGACGATGGTCTGACGATGATCGGCTCCACCGCAGAACCGCGGGGGCTGAAGTTCGAAGGCGACGAAGGTTGGATCTTCATCCACGTCCATGAACCGCTTGTGGAAGCCAGCGATCCGAGAATTCTGGAATCCGTCATCGGCAAGGATGGAATTCATTTGGGACGCAGTCCCGGGCACCATCGCAATTTCTTGGATTGCGTCAAGTCACGCCAGGAGCCAATGGCGCCAGCCGAAGTCGGCCAGCGGACGGCGACCATTTGCCACCTCAATAATATCGCGATGAAACTAGGGCGGGCTGTCCATTGGGACCCGGTTAACGAAGTGGTTGTTGACGACGACGAGGCCAACGGACTACTACGTCCTGAAATGCGGTCTCCATGGGTCCTGTGAACTAAGTGCGAGGCCAGAGCGTGGTGGCCGGTCATTGGGGCTCGCCACGCCCTCCGCGTATGTCCGTCCTCCGGCATGTGCGCAAGCCCGTGAATCGTGGGTTCCCCGGGACGCGTTCCCAGGTGGTCCTGATCCGATCGGCGGTGGCTTTCTGCCGATGGGCGAGGTTGCCCGCCGAGCATCGGGCGGACGTGGTGACGGCGACCGCTTCCGCTCACAGCACCGCGCGATCAGCAACGCGATGCGCACTTGACAGATGTTCGCTAACTCGTCGGCTGCCGGGTGGGGTTCCGCGATTCGTGTGGTGACCGATTCCCCGTCGTGGACTTCGACCTTCGCCGGTCGAACTTCGGGTGGCGGGCAATGACGTAGCATTAATCCACAGCCTACCTGAACGGCCGCTTCGTCGGCCACGCCGGCAATTAGCACGACGGGGCCACGAAAGTTTGTGGGCTGCAAGAGTTTCGCGGACGGTTTGTTGCCGTTTTGATGCATGTGCGTTAGAGCCACGTTGTCGCTTTCGTTGCGTCCGACGATGATTTTAGTTTGGGTCGACCAGCGATAATGGCGACCGTGCTTCAGTAGTTCAAACGACCATCGGTCATTGTCCGACTGGTGACGAAATAGGTCGAACACTTTCCGGCTAAAACGAGGTTCCGTCAGTTGACAACCGGTCGATGGCGCAGGGATTTGATGGAATCCGAATTTTTGCGCCAAGCGTATGAGTCCCTTGCGAGAGCGACCGCTGAAGGCATGCAACCGCTCTCGGTCTACTAGGCCCTCGCGCTCCGGCCAAGTGGGTGGCAGGCGACGAGCACATAGGGGACGCAGCAGATAATCATCCAGTTGCGAATGGTGTGAGATGATTTCCAAGTCGCGGCGTTTTTGACTCTTGGGACGTTGTCCGACAATTTCGCCACTGACCACGAAGTCCGCGCCGATCTGTGCCATGAAGGCTTTCGCCTTTTGAAACATGTAAATTCGGCAGTCAATACAGGGATTGGCACCGCGTCCGTAGCCGAATTGCGGACGACGGACAACCTGCAGGTAGTCTTCTTCAGGCACGAGGGCCGTCAGATTGACCCCCAGGATTTGCGCTGCTCGACCGGCTTGGTCCTGACAACAGGTAAACAGAGTCCGAAACGTGACGGCCTCGACAGCGATATCCTGCTCTTGCATAAGGCGTATGGCCAGCATGCTGTCTAAGCCACCGGACAAGAGGGCGACGCATTGAGGCATAGGGGACTCTCGGATTCGTTCTGTGGTATGCCTGCCGCACCGAATGTGGAAGTTGAGCCGGTCAGCTCACGTTAACCGATGTCACCGAGTTCGCCTGTGAAGGGCGGGTCTTCGCCATTGAGCAAAGCCAAGGCGTTGCAGGCTGCACGCTGCTCGGCTTCTTTCTTGTTACGACCCCAGGCGGGCGGGAAGTCACGATCGGCGAACGTGGCGGATACCTGAAAGCACTTGTCATGATCCGGGCCACGTTCGTCAAGCAACTGATAGGTAGGGGTATCGCCAAAATCTCGCTGTACAATCTGTTGTAGCAGTGACTTGAAATTGTCATCCGACGAGCCTGATGCGGCCAAGTCGATTTCCGGTTGAATGTGCCTGCGGACGAATTGTCGTGCGGCCGATAGACCACCATCCAGATAAATGGCAGCTACGAGTGATTCGAAGACATCGGCAAGCAACGAACTGGGCACAGGCTTGCCCGACGAAATCCCCTTGCCCACGATTAGCATTTCTTCAAGGCCGAGCTCGGCGCTGATCTTAGCACACGTCTGTCGGCTGACTACCACCGACTTGATCTTGGTGAGGTGGCCTTCCAGCAGATCGGGGAATTGATCAAACAGCTGCTCACACACGATGGCTCCCAGAATCGCATCACCCAGGAATTCCATCCGTTCATTGGACGCCAACCGATGTTGTGCACCCGAGGCATGCGTCAGCGCCGACTGCAATAGGTCCGTATCCTGAAACCGATAGCCAATGATCTGCTGGCACCGTTCCAAGCGAGCGGAATGATCGGGTGCAATGTCTTCACTAGGTTCCATGCGCAAAGTCCCGCCGCATTTCGTGAGGAACCAAGGGCAAGCGAGAACGCAGTTGGAATTGGCTGTCAGCGAGGTTCCGTACAACCCGCTGCGTGGGTTCCCAAACGTATCAACATGACACAGACGCCCGGTTGACGTGTCTGGCAATTCCACCAAATCCAATCGGCAAGTAGCGAAGGACTGACGCCGAGGCCGCTTTTGGCGAACGGCCTCGAGGTCGGTCACGCTACGAAACGGCATGCCGTGGGTTCCAGCGCCGCCCAAAAAACGTAATTTCACCACTCTAACGGGCGGTGCTCTACATGTCAATCAAGTCATGTTCGTCCCGCCCGCGCGGTCCTGATGGCAAGTCCCGAAGCGTGGGGGCGGCAAGCGAATGCCGAGATAGCGGGACTTGACTCCGCTCTTTTGGTGGCTTCTCGAGTCGGCTTGACCCGTACCGCCGGCGGACGAACAATGCACTCATGTGGAGCTGACAACGAGGATCAGGCCGGACGGGATGAACCGGCTCACGTAGGGACGACCGCCACGGGCACTGTGCCTTCTATTGCAAGGAAAAGACCCGCGTGAAGTATCGCCGATGGAGACGCCGTCTCGATGATTGAGCTTCCCCGAATCGCATTGGGTACGGTGCAACCACACCTGAATCTACAAGATTTGCTCTGGGGACTGCTGGAAGGCCTGCGACGCGCTGGAGTGGAAACGCAAGTCTTCAGCTCACAATCTCGCTTTGACGATCTCGGCAGCCTTCGCTGTATTGACGATCGTCGTCTCCGGCACTTGGATAGTTGGCTGATGTCCCCGGAAATCAGCCGCTGGTTTCTGTTCGATGGCGGTCAGGAACGTGACCTCTCTATCATCGTGGGCCGATTTGAGCGAACTGGACGGGAACTTGAGGAGGGTGGTTCGCTAGTTCAACTCTGCGACACCTTGCAGGTGCCGGCCGTCGTGGTGTTAGACGTTGCGACACTGGATCCCTGTGGTCTGCCCCAATTCCCTCCCGGCGTCGCGGCACTACTGTGTGTGGGTTGTAAAGGAAGTGAAGACTTAGCGCGGTGGCAAACTCGCCTTGAGACATTGCGTAATGTCTCAGTCGTCGGAGGACTGTGCGATCAAGGTGAGCCGCCTCCTGCGGATCGCCATGGAACTCGTAATGCAGCACCAGAGTCGGGGCGAATTCAAAAGTTGGGAGACGACGTCGAGCGACATGTGCCCTACGGCCGCATTTTGCAGATGGCTCGGAATGCCGCGCCGCTGGTCGTACGGGACCCCTGGCAAACCTGGCCAAAACGCACGCGTCCGCTGCGAGTGGCGGTGGCCTACGACGAAGTTTTCAACTGCTATTTTCCCGACACCATGGATTGTCTGGAATTGATGGGCGCCGAACTCATTGACTTTTCGCCATTGAAAAGTGAATGCCTACCGGAGGCTGTCGACCTTGTCTGGTTGGGATGTGGTCACGTTGAACGTTGTCCGGAACGCCTGTCGCGGAATATCTGTTTGCGGCAATCCTTGCAGGCATACGTGCGTGCTGGGGGACGCGTGTACGCCGAAGGAGGCGGGCTGGCTTACATCTGTGAAACGATGCGCTGTGACTCGGGGACTCATACCATGGCAGGGTTACTACCGGCCGAAGCCTGTTACGTCCCGGGGGACACGCGCCCCGTCGACTTATGCTTGGTGGGTAATCCGTGGATTGGCCGGCAACGAGTGCGGGGATACCTCAACCGCTATTGGGTGCTGACAGCGCGCGATGCGTGCGTCGACTACACCGCTCGTTCGAGTTGCCCACTCAGTCTCGTAGGCACTCACGGAGTGATCGGCAGCCGAATCCATTTGCATTTCGCGTCACAACCCCAACTTCTTCGGTCGATTTGGTCGTCGGGTCGGGCTTGTTGATTAGAATGACAGACGGGACGCTCGAGCTGAATTCCGTGGATAGGTTGTGGGCGTCCTCCGCCTCCGCTACAACGGCGCCTTTCCAGCCGTGTCTGCAAGTCGACTGAAACCTGCGGGGTGACCGCTACTCACGCTCGCGAACTTTCCGGCAGAGTTGCCTGCAATGATTAATACGCTCTATTTACCCGAACTGCGTGAGATGTTGCTGTCGAAGAATTCATTGGAATTGAGTGAATTCTGTCAGGCGCTGCACCCGGCAGCCACTGCCGACTTTATGTCTGGATTGACATCCGACGAAGCTTGGCAGGTCCTTCAGCACGCGCCGGATGACGTACGACCTGAGATCTTCCACTACTTCGATCGTGAACGGCAACTGGAGATTCTCAAGACCCAGGAATTGGACAAAGTTGCCGAGTTGTTATCGGACATGGCTCCGGACGATCGCGTCGACTTGTTAAACGAAGTCGAGCCGTCGTTTGCCGAAGTGCTGCTGGAGCGATTACCGAAAGAGGAACGTCGGGAGACGCTGAGGCTGCAAGCGTACCCCGAGAGTACGGCCGGGGCGGTAATGACCACGGAAGTCGCGAAGTTGGCCGAGAACCTAACGGTCAGTGAAGCGTTGGAAGAGTTGCGTCGCCGTGCCAGCGAAGTGGAAACGATTTACTATCTGTACGTGGTGGACGACGCAAATCACTTGCGAGGTGTGTTATCGACACGAGATCTAATTTCTTCCTTGGCGGCTCCGGATAGACCGCTGCGCGAATTGATGGACACACGCGTCATCTCCGTAGATGTCCACGACGATCAGGAAGAAGTGGCGCAGAAAGTGGCCTACTACGATTTATTGGCTATCCCGGTCGTTGACGAACAGCATCAGATGCTTGGCATTATTACGCATGATGATGTAATGGATGTTGTTCGTGAGGAGGCGACCGAAGATGCGCACCGAATTGCCGGCGTCGAACCGCTGGAAAACGGCTATTTGCAGACCGCCCTGCCGCGGCTCTGTTGGAACCGTGGCGTCTGGTTGGCACCGTTATTCTTTGCTGCCTTGCTGACCGCCGGTGCGATCAACTACTACGAGGAGCACCTGAGTCGCTGGAGCTTCTTGGTATGGTTCTTGCCGTTGATCATTTCCAGCGGAGGGAACTCGGGCAATCAATCGGCGACGTTGATTATTACCGCCTTGACGAACGGTGATGTGACACTTAAAGATTGGACGCGAGTCGTTGTGCGCGAACTGATCATGGGGCTCCTACTTGGAGGGCTCTTGGGGCTGGTGTTTCTACCGGTGGGCTGGATGTTCGCGCCACAAACGTTGATCGTGGTACCCGTCACCTTGGTCTTGGTCGTCGTCTGCGGAACGCTGGTGGGCTCCGTACTGCCGCTGATTTTTCGCCACTTGGGGCAGGATCCTGCGCTGATGAGCAACCCGTTTGTGGCCGGGGTGATAGATATCGTCGGCATCGTCCTTTACGTAAACGTCGCCACGATGATCCTGTCCTAACGAAACGTGCAGAATGGCTCGTCTTGCACTGCGGGCGAGTTTTCGGAGGGTGAGCCTCGATGGACGGCGATACCGGTCGAGTAATCGGTATATTCGGCCTGTCGACGCGGGCGGCCGCGTTTCGCTCGAGGGCCGCTGTCGGTCGCTTAGATATCGAGCGCCGGTTCGCCCAAGTAGAGCTGTAAGACCTGGCTTTGCACCTTAATCGCGCGGATCAAGATCCAAATCTGTTCCTTGTTGAAGTCCTCGGGATTCGAATGGGCCAATTGTTCCAGCTCTTCGGTCATGGCCGCGTGCTGATCCGTGGCCAATTGCAGTTTGAGGCTTAATTCCCGCCAGGCTTCCAGGAGGGCGTCGTTCGAAGTCAATTCGTCCAGCGACCCCACCGTATTGGTCAATAGCAAGCAAGTCCGCGCGACTTCGCGGACGTCCGCCTGCGGTTCCAAGACTTGAATGCGTTGGGCAAGAGATTGGCAGTTCATGGGTTGTATATCAAAGCGGTAGGGCCAAGTGAGCACAAGCGTGACAAGTTGAAGGTCCCGCCGACGCCGTCGGTTGGGGAATTGTTTCAACTTTAGCTTAGGTTTGGTCACGTTATCTGGGGCCCGGCCGCGATGCTCAGCGGGGCTTCGCCGAGCGAGTTGAGGCGTGTCGCAAAAGGGCAAGACGCGCGATGATGGAGCGAGAATCGGACGCGGCTGTTGTCGTGGGGCAACATTACTTGGGGCCGCGTGACACCGGAGGTGAGATCCGGGTGTTTGGTTCGCCCCCAGGGAGGTCATGCGACCTTCGGTACCCCCTTTTCACGCGTTTCGCGGCTGAGCTAAGTTGACGGGTGTGGCGGTGCGGCTGAATGTCGCACGTCCGCCTCGTGTGTCCGTTTGTCCCCTCGACCAGGTTGATCTGCTGATGACGAAATCGGAACCCAGCGTACAGGCCGTCGCCTTTGATCTGGACGGCCTGATGTTCAATACCGAAGAAATCTATATTGAGGTCGCTGCACAGATGTTGAGGCGCCGGGGCCACGCGCTGGACATGCGGCTGATTCATGAAATGATGGGACGTCCGGCCAAAACAGGCTTGCCGATCATGATCAAGTGGTATGACCTGGACGATGACGTAGCGACGTTGGAACGTGAGACGCAAGAAATCTTCGATCGTCTGCTTCCCACGGCGCTCGCCCCGCAGCCCGGGCTGCGAGATCTACTCGATTTGCTTGATACATTGCAGCTGCCCAAGGCCATCGCCACCAGTAGCCGCCGTAGTTACTTGGATCGTGTACTGGATTTAGCCCAGCTCAATACCCGGTTCGAGTTCTTCTTGACGGCCGAAGACGTCGAGCAGGGTAAACCCCATCCCGAGATTTACCTTCGTGCCGCGCAACGTTTCGGCATTGTCCCTGAGTACCTATTGGTGTTGGAAGACAGTGAATTCGGCTGTCAGGCCGGCGTCGCCGCAGGAGCGATCACGGTGGCGATTCCTGGCGCGCACAATCCTCAGGCCGCGTACCCTCAGCGGGCGCTGCGCCGGTGCGCTGAATGATGCGCTGGTGATGGATCGCGTGGCAGGCCGCGGCTGAAGTCAAATTTGCTTGACGCTGCCCCAGCTATCTTGCTAAACTGCTGCGCATTGAGGCAGCACGTCGCCGCTACAAAAATCGTCTGGAGACTGCAACGGAGTGACAAGGCTTCCTTTCGAGTGCCGTTGACCCGCAGGTTTGAAACTGTCGTTCGATAGCCCATCAGCCGTTGCCAGTGTCCTCGTCCCGCACGTAATTGAGTCTCGCGACACCCGTAGCCACGGTGTGGCGATGGGAACGAAGTGACCCAGCCGCGCCAATCGCTCTCGCAGGATTCTGATCACAAGGATGGTGATAGATGTTTGACACACTTGGCTGTCTATTGGTTGAAGTCGACGAAGCCATCGTTGGACAGGCTCCGTCCGCCCCTTCTTCACGCCGTAGGGAACCTCAGCTGTTGTCGTCCGATAGGCACGCCTCGTCGGCAACCGCGACACTGTCGGGCCGAGGTCCGGCAGCCAATTCGAATGCCAAACCACTGGCCACGCGCACGCTGAGCGGGAAAGCCCCTCGTGGATTGGGTTTTGCGGCGAGCTTCGGAAGCCGAACAGTTGCAGGAGATTGTTGTGATCCTGCCCGGCGGGGCGGGATTGGAAGGCTTTCGCGAGACGTTGCCCAGCGGTGTGCAGGTATTTGAAAGCAACCAGGCGGATCGACTCGGCCGGATCTGCGATTGTCTGACGCATTTTCCTGCCGCGGGAGTCGTCAACCTGCGACTGGATTGTCCCCTTCTCGATCCCTGCTTAGTCGACCGTTTGGTAAGCTCAGTTGGGCGAGATGAAACGATTGACTACGCCACCTACCGTTCGGCCGATCGTGCCGACGCACGGGGGCGGCCGTCGTTGCTGCACGCTCAGCTCGGTTTATTCGCCGAATACATTCGCGCTGATGTCCTACGAAAGCTGAATATGGAATTGACGCGAACCGATCAGCGTCGCGATTTCTCCGCTGTCATTTGGTCACATCCCGAGGCATTTGCCTTGCGGTTGGTGTCACTTCCGAGTGAATTGGATCGGGATGATCTGCGGTTGTCGCTGCGACATGGCGATGACTGGGATCACGCCGAGCAGATTATTGACGCCCTGGGCGACGACGACCTGGATTGGCAGCGCATTGCCGCCCTCTTGCATCGGCAACCTCGCTTGCGTCAACGCATGGCCGACCTCAACTACGACGATCAAAAAAAGCACGCTCGGTAAGCCCCGCTTCGCCCTTGGGCCGCTTGTCGATGCCCCCTGGTCCCTGCTATCCTGCCTGTGCGCGGGGGCACTCGTCTGAAAACGGCGAGTTGGTTGTATCGAGGGGTATACTGTAGCTCAATACGAGAGGCGAGCGATGCGTAATGTCGTAACTCTGGTGCTGGGCGGTGGTCGAGGTACTCGACTGTTGCCGCTGACGACGTACCGTTCCAAGCCCGCCGTTCCTTTGGCCGGCAAGTACCGGTTGATCGATATCCCACTTTCCAACTGCATCAACAGTGGATTGAATCGGATCTACGTGCTGACTCAGTTCATGTCGGTTAGCTTGCATCGCCACATTCGGCAAACGTACCGATTCGATGCCTTCAGCGCCGGTTTTGTCGAAATCCTGGCCGCGCAACAGACGATGGAGGCCACCACGGATTGGTACGAGGGTACTGCCGATGCCGTCCGTAAAAATATTCGGTACCTCGAACAGCCCGGCATCGAGTATGTGTTGATTCTATCGGGCGATCAGCTCTACCGCATGAACTACTTAGATATGCTGCGCACGCATATAGAAGCCAAGGCCGATGCAACCATTGCCACGCTGCCGGTCGATCGCCAGGATGCCAGTAGTCTGGGGATCATGCGCATCAACGAAACGGGCCGCGTGCGCGGTTTTGTGGAGAAGCCGAAGACGGACGAGCAGCTGCGGCCGGTGATTATGGATCCCAGTTGGATCGACGAGCGCGGTGTACAAAGTCGCGGGCGTGAATGTTTGGCCAGCATGGGCATTTATTTGTTCAACCGGGACGTTCTTGTCGATGTATTGCGCGAGTCGATTCATCAAGATTTCGGCAAGGAAGTTTTTCCGTCGTTGATCGATTCGAAGCGAGTGGTCGTCCACTTGTTCGACGGATATTGGGAGGATATCGGCACGATTCAGGCGTTTTTCCGTGCCAACCTGGAATTGGCCGGCGACTGCCCGCCGTTTGATTTGACATCGGCCGAAGCTCCCATCTATTCGCGTGCCCGTTTCCTGCCGCCCACGCGGATCGTTGGGGCCTCGATAAAGTCGAGTCTCGTGGCCGACGGGTGTCGCATCAGCCCCGGAGCGTCAATCGAGAACAGTGTGATTGGCCTGCGCTGTACCGTCGGTCCGAACGTCACGATTCGGAACTCCGTCGTTATGGGTGCGGATGAATACGAAACGAGATCGGAGCTGCGCGACGATCGTCGTTTTGACCGTCCGCCGATTGGGATTGGCGAGGGATCGGTGATTCTTAACGCAATCGTTGACAAGAACGTACGTATCGGCAGGGACGTGCGGATCGACCCACCCGCGGACCCGCAGCTGTTCGCCGAAGTGCCCGGGTGCACGGTACGCGATGGATTGACCATCGTGACGAAAGACGCTGTTCTGCCAGATGGCTGGCGGTGGCCTGGCGACTGAATCGCGCGAGGCAAAGCAGCGTCGTCAATCCCACGGCGAACAGCGTTCCACTGGTAGGCTCCGGCACCGCGGCCCGCACGCCAGCTTCATAGCCACCCGCCTGCAACGCGAGCACAAAGTCACTGGTGGTGAACTCACCGTCGCCGTTCCAATCGCCGGTGCTCCACGTCGAATTCCCCGTGACCTCGTCTTCGTATTGGCCGGCTCCCAATACGAACACCAAGTCAGCGGAATTGAATTGTCCATCCAGGTTCGCGTCGCCAAAATACGTTTTCTTGAGGAGCTCGACCCACACCGTGCGGTCGACATCGGTGACCAAGCCGTCGCGATTTACGTCGTATTGCCGATTGGCAGGATCGCTCCGCAGGACCTGCATCAAGTTCTCCAGGTCGGCGATCGTCAGTACGCCGTCCTGATCAAAGTCGCCGTCGTCGAACGGAAAGACGACCTGACTTCGCAGCGGTGACAAATCCTGTAGCGGAATGAAGCGCATGTTGACTTCGTCGTAGTCGACGTTGGGTGCGCCGAAACTGGAACTAGACGTATCATCGTACAGCGAGCTATCGGGCGCGATGTTTTGCCACATTTCGAGCGTTGCCAACCTGCCGTCGGCGCCCTGGGGCCCCTCCAGACTGCCCGCTTCCGATCCGTTCACGCCGTCGGCCCAGATTGCGCCTTCACCCACTGGGCCAAACACGACCGTATCCGAGGCGTCGTAAATCGTCAGCGTCCAGTCTCGATTTCCGACAGAGAAATCGCCGGGATGACCGTCGTTGGTGACCGACGACACCACCGCCCCATTATCTTTGGTCAACTCCTGTTTCGTCGCCACGTTAATCCACCAGTCGCCACTTTCAGGTGCGTAGCTGAGGTCCGTACTGGTATCAATGTCTTCGGCCCCCGCATCGGCCGTCTCGATAAACGTAATCAGGGAACCTGAGCGCAAATCGGACCAAATTGTGGCGTCGGCCAAGGTGATTGTTCCCGCCGAGGTCACGTCGCCCGTAACCACCTCATCTTCGGCCCAGGACATTTTCCAGCCCCGCATATCAACGTGGTCGCCGACCACCAGCAATTCGAACCAGTTGCCGCCGTTCCCGTAAATGGTCCCAAAAAAGGAATCGATGCCCAGGCCGTCGTCCAACCGACTGCCCGCGCTGACGGCGTTGTACTCATTCAGAATCACCTCAGCGCCGTAGACCCTCGATAACGCTAACCACCAGAGCGCGATCGCGAGCAACGAAATAGCAGAACGCATAGTCGACCCAACCTCCTGAACACAATGGACTTCTCGGCGAGTGGTAACCTTTGCCGCTCACGGCTGTCACAAAGAACACCGGCGAGCGTACGGACAGTATGAGCATGTGCTGTGGAGATCTGGTTAATTTGCTCCGGAATTCATCAAAACTTTATATGCGAGCCGCACGTGCGGGCATTCGCAGGCCGTGAGGCACGACGGAATACGGGCGTCGTGTTGATGCACATCGAAGCCATCACACCGCCGCGCACATAGCGCTTTGCTGGTAACCATGAAATCGAACTTGAGTTGGTTGCTACAGCCGACGAATGTGATATCCACCGTCCACGTTTATCCGCTCTCCCGTGGAAAAAGGGAAATCGCCGCCGACCACCGCCGCTACCGCAAATGCTACGTCGTCGGGGGTTCCCCAACGGCGAATGGGTGAGAGTCCTTCGGCGATTAGCGCGTCGTATTTTGCTTGTACGGGGGCAGTCATGTCGCTTGCGATAACCCCCGGACAAATTTCGTACACGCGGATTCCTTCATCCGCCAGGCGCGTGGCGAATAATTTCGTCATCATTTGTTGACCTGCTTTGGCGATGCAATAGTCAGGCCGATTTAGCGAGACCGCATAGGCGGAGATCGACGAAATATTGACCAGCGTCGCACGCGCAATCGTTCCCACACGCCGGAGCTGAATCATACGTACGGCGACTTGTTGAGCCAGAAAGAATGGACCCTTTAGGTTGGTGTCCAACACACGGTCCCAATTGTCAGGCGTGGCCTCCAGGACGTCCTTGCGGCCCGGGGATGTAATACCCGCGTTGTTCACCAATACGTCGACTCGGCCCCATTGGTCAAGAGCGGCGTCCAACAGTCGCGCGTGTTCGTCTAACTGGCCGATGTCCGCCTGAACGCTGCAGGCCTGGCCCCCTTCCGCGACGATCTGCTGAACAACGTGATCCGCCGCGTCAGCACGCCGACGGTAATTCACGACGACGGCGTGGCCATCGCGCGCGAATCGTTCGGCGATCGCACGGCCAATGCCGCGCAACGCGCCGGTTACTATGGCTACCGGCTGAGTATGCACCATCCGACGGGCTCCTTGGCACTCTACCGTGCACCAACCTCGTCCCAAGTGCGACACACTGCGAAATCTGGCGGGTTGGTTCGTGATTCCTACGTTATGCCTGATCGAGTGCGCAAAAAAAAGGCGGGACACGTCTATGTCCCGCTCAGGTGATCCCTGGAGCACCGGGGGCAGCCCCGCACCCCGGTGCCCAGTCTAAAGCTTCACCGCGAAGCACCCATCGATACGGTTGACCCAGAAACCGTAAATCTCGATGAGCTCATTGCTTCAACCCAGGAGGGAGGGTCGTATCGACATCCCGCAATAGTCAATACGGACGGTGAAACTTTCCCAATGGATTCGTCTTGTGGTCTACTGATTCCCTTAATCGGGAGTCCGCCCGAGTGACATTCCCTTGTCACATCTGGGCCCGCGACTCCCCACCTTATGATTGATCCGTGACTTCCCTGCCACGCGTCAAACGTGTGCGAGGCTTATACTTACTTGGCCCCAGCGGGCCAATGGCAATCACATGTTTTTTAGTAAAATTTCTTGAATAAACCCAACTGGCTCAGGAGCTCCCACTTCAATCGCCAATTCCCTAGCGTTTTACGACGTCAGCGGCTTGGCGACGCGATACACCGGCGGTCTTATGCCGGAACCCAGGGACAGGATGCGGTGCGGCCCGCATCCTGCAGCCAGAAACGAATGACATCCTCGTCGTCCAGTAGCACTTCGCCCGGACCCGGTGATTCCAGGCCGCCGGCCAGCAGGATCACGTCTCCCGGTTGCGCCTGGGACAACAAATAGCAGATCGCTTTCGCGCGATCGGGCATCAGGTGGGCCTGCGCCGGTCGGTCGAAGCCATCCAGTACATCATGAGCGGTTCGCAGCGACATCTTGCGGTCGAAACGAGTGGCGGTAAGGACGCATTTGTCCGTTACCCGCTCCAGTGCACGCCCTAATTGAGCCCGGGCCTGATCCGACTGCCGATGGTCGATGCCGACCAGGCAATGTAGGTTGCCGGAACAGACCGGCCGCAGTGTCTGCAGCACGTTCAGCAGCGCATGGGGTGTATGGCACGCGTCGACAAAGGCACCGAATGGCTGGCCGCATTCAATGCGCTGCAGCCGGCCACGCATTTCCGTGACCGATTCAATGCCACGGATGACCGTTGCCGGGTCAAGGCCCATTGCCAAAGCCACGGCACTGGCTGCCAGACAATTATAGATGTGCCCATCGCCAATAATGTGAGTTCGAATGGCAATCGATTCGTCGCCCGCGTCCAGCAAAAACGTTTGCTCGCTGGTGTGGCGTTCGAGTACGGTTGCCGTCAGGTCCGCAGGCGAATCCATGCCAAACGTCATCACGCCACAGTCGCATTCGTCGATCAGCGCTTGGCAGACGGGATCATCGGCGTTGAGGACGGCAAAGCCCGCGGGTTTTAGGTGTTCCAGCAGACGCATCTTGGCTTGCTGATAGTTGCGCAGTGAACCGTGCCAGTCTGCATGTTCTCGACGAATATTTGTCATCACCGCGGCATCCAGGGCGAGGCCACTGAGTTGACGACGGGCCAGCGATTCGCTGGAAGCTTCCACGACGGCGTAATGGCAGCCGCTGCTCCGCGATTCGGCTAACCAACGAGCCACGCTGATGGCTCCACCGACTGCCACCTGTTCGGCAGGCAAGCAAGCGTGATCCTGCCTGGCCGCCGAAAAGATGCCTTCGAGTAAACGTCCGGTGGACGTCTTCCCGTAGGTGCCGGAGATGCCGATCGTCTTCAAGGACCGACATGGGGCACCCGCCAGTGCGTGACAGAGCTGACCGAATGCCTGTCGACTATCGTCGACGATGTACTGAGGAATGGGATTGGGAAACGGACGCTCGGACAATAGGCCGATCGCTCCGCGTGCGACGGCAATGTCCACTTGTTCCTGTCCCGCCAATTGCTCGTCGTCCAGCACGGCGAACAGATCGCCCGGGAGACATTGTTCAGCGATGGAACAGCAGGAGCTAACACGGGGTTCGCTCCCGAAAAACCAACGTCCGTCTGGAACGGCAGTGGACAGCAATAGTCCACGCGCAGTAGATGCGTGCAGCGGCATGCTACTAAGGCCTCCTTGCCCTAGCGCGGCGGGAACCGCAGGCTATGGGTATTTCGCGTCCGATACCTTCCTGGCTGTACGCGAGACCCGGTCAAATTGTTTACAAGAAGCACTCCGATTTTGGGGCAATGTGCTATCAGTGGATCCGTTTCCGCTGGTAACCTGGGTCAGTCCCCACGGGTGCTCTCGCCAAATGCGAGCGGAATTGTCGGCATTTGCTCGCGAGTGTCAAGGCGAGTTATCGACATGGAAAATGACCGCTCCCGCGAATACTCTTCGCCGTTCGCGAGACGACCGCTCCTGGCCGTCTGAGGAGGTCGCGAAGACGCGTCCCATGAAATTGCGCTCCGCGCGGCGGCCACCAATCGGATGAGGGAGTTGCGAACCTGCGAGGCAACCAACCGTTGCAGCCCGAGACCACGGCGCCGACTTCGTGACGTCGTCCGACCTCACATCGCCGTCGTGCTAATGCATACGTGCTGCTATCACGGCGTCCGTGATTCACCTCGACGTCGCGAATAATTCGTCAGGCGACGCTGGTTGTACGGCCGCATCGACTGACCGCGCCGCCGCCGCGGAGTTTGTCGACGTCGATGACGCCGCCGACCACTTAGCAGCATCGACAATCCACCGCGACAGTGGTCAGGGCGTCGCACGTGCTCTTGCATCCCCATGGGTTCAGTCCCCTCTTCGTTCATCCAGAACTGGCTTTGAGACGTCTTGTGCGGAGCTCCGCAGTTTACCTCCGTCGCCCGAACGAACAACGGCTTTTGGGGCCACGCTCGTCTTCATTGTGCCGGTTGGATCAAGAGTTTGCAAGCACTGCCGACTTGTGTTGGCCTTGTTGCCGCAGTGAAACTTGCCGTGTGAGGCGTGTACTTGGCGTGTAGGTTGTTTGGGTAGAATGCGTAGACATGGATGCGCTCAACGGCTGCGCGATCGGTGTCCGTTGCCTACTCGTATCGCAATGCCTGGATGGGGTCGACCTGCGCGGCTCGGTTGGCTGGATACAAGCCGCTTACGACGCTAACAAACACCGCGTAGGCCACGGAACTCATGAGCAGCCACCAAGGAAACTCGAACACATCGACCGGCCCTTCGACTCCTTGACGTATGGCATACTCCTGAACGCCCCATTGGATTGCCCAGGCGACTATCCTTGCCAACATCAACCCTCCGATTCCACCAAAGAATCCCAACAGGCCGGCTTCGGTGAGGAACAGCAGACGGAGGTCTCCGTCCGATGCTCCAACAGCCTTGTAGATACCGATCTCGCGAATCCGCTGCAGCACGCTCATCAGCAGTGTATTGAGAATCCCCAGTCCGGCGACAATCAGCGCGACCGTGCCAACAGCGGCCAGCAGGACCTCCATGAACACAAAAAACACCTTCGCTTCCTGCATCTGGCTGGACAGGGTCCGTGTTGTGAATCCCTGAGCCTGGATTGCCTGTTCGATAGTGGGGACATTTGAGAAGCGTCGCGCTCGCACGATGACCTGCGAGTAGCCGTGCCACGAGCCCGTACGGGCCGTGCGCAGTCGACGCAGGGTACGTTCCAGTTCTGAGCCGGGTAGCTTCCGGATCACGTCCAGCGGCAGCAGCACGACCTTGGAGCCGAAGCTGGTGGCAAAGCTCGGAGGGCGAAAAATGCCGGTGACCGTGACGGATTGTTCACGGCGTTCCAGTCGAAACTCATCGTCACTTGCCTGTTCCAGGCCGCTGGATTCGAGGGAAAGCGGAGCACCGATCGCGTCGGCGGGAATCGCAAATCCGAGGTCTTTGGCCAGTTGCTCGCCGATAACGGCTTCGGGTCGAGTTGCCAGCGAAAAGAATTGGCCTTCGACGATTAAATCACCGAAAAGTCCGATCAACGTCGCTTCGCGGGGCAATCCGATCGCGTAAGACGTTGCTGAGTCTTCGTTGTGTGTGATGCGCACCTGAGAAAGACGCAGATCGGGGTAGGCGAATTCGACACCTTCAATCGCCTCAAATTGTTCCACCGCCGCGTCGTCCAGGACGGCCTGAACATGGTCATCGTCATCGTCATCGTCGGCCGATTTGGCGAAGACTTCGATATTGTTGAACATCCCCAGTTGTCGCGCGGGGGCTTCGAGCTGTTGTTGGAAGCCGAGTACAAACGCGATCATGCACACGAGCGAACCACTGGCAATCGACACCCCCAGGATTGTCAGGCCGGATCGGAGCCGAGCGCGGAATACACCCTGCACGGCCAGCGACATCAACTCCCAGATCCTCAGCACGGCTGTCCCTCCGCATCAAGTATTCGTCCATCGCGCATCCTCACAATGCGGTCACAATACTCCCCGCTCAGTTCTTCGTCATGCGTCACCAGGACGACGGTTGTCCGAGTTTCCCGCTTGATGGCGCGGAACAATGCGAACAGCGCGGCGGCATTTTTTCGATCAAGATTTCCCGTCGGCTCGTCTGCCAACAACAGGGGCGGGTCGTGCACGAGCGCCCGAGCCACCGCCACACGCTGTTGCTCACCCCCGCTCAATTGGCTCGGCCGGTGTTGAATGCGGCCTTCCAGGCCCACACGGGCCAGTGCCGCTCGCGCACGTCGTTTGCGTTCCGAACCATACGTTCCCTGAAAAGTCAGCGCGTAACACAGATTCGCCTCAGCCGAGAGCGTGGGAATCAAATAGAAAGCCTGAAATACGAATCCCACGGTCCGCCGCCGGTACAGCGCACGCTCGTAGCGATTCATCGACTCCAACGCGTGCCCCGCGACACGGATCGAGCCAGACGTGGGAGAATCGAGTCCACCGAGCAGTTGCAGTAGTGTCGATTTGCCGGAGCCGCTGACCCCTACGATGCCCAGAAACTCGCCTCGCGCAATTTCTAACGAAACGTCTTGAACAGCCTGAATTTCGCTCTCGCCGACCCGATAAGCGCGGGTCAGGTCGGCGATGGAGACAAAGGAAGATTCGACCGAAATGACCATAAGGCGATGAATGGGACGTGACGAGGAAACGGCGATAAACTCGACATGCCGACGCCGAGCGGGGAGCGCACAAGCCGGAAAAGTGGCGATTGTACCTACAGTATATCGAAATGGTCCGGTCCGGCGTTCGTCGGAACGATGCCGTGCACGACTCAACAATGCCGGAAACATGTCCGACGATATTCCCGGTCCGCCCCCACCCAGAGGTCGGTCACGACGCATCTCACCCGCTTGGCACTGCGCGGCAACCTGGGCTCGGGTCCGGACCGCCCTTGAAGCCCTTGCACCGGCAATATAAACTTCCACCGAGTCTTACGCATAGCGGTTGGAGCAAGCTCCGCCGCGGTGACGGCAAAGTCCACGTGGGGATGTGGCGGAATTGGCAGACGCGCATAGATTTAGGATCTAGTTCCTTAACCGGAGTGCAGGTTCAAGTCCTGTCATCCCCACCTTTTCGCCTCGTGAATAGGCATCGCCATATTGCCGCTCATGTGAACGGCGAAGATCGTATCCAGAGGCGGCCTTGTTGCGATCAATGGTGATCGCGCCGGCCCATTGCGTCACATGCGACATGGTGCCCGCTGGAGACTTCTCGGGCGATCCGCATCTGGTGCGTCGAGAGGAATGCCAGGGAGCTTCAATTCCTGGCATGGTTCCACTTTGATCAAGCACTTCTGTCTCATTGCCTGTATCAGGTCGGGTCGTGGGTAGTAGGGCGAGCACGACGATCGTATCACCCTTTCGACACGGGACGATCGGACGAAAATCGGCCAATTCAACCAGATGTCGATCGGCGCCAGTCGATTTCCGAGAGCTACGCCAAGGGTCCGCATTTTGGAGAATAGTAGCCGGTGTCGACCAGGGAGGACGTTGCCAAACGGTGTATCCTGGCGAAAAAAACTCGTCTTGCCGAAGAGTAAGATAAATAGAGGTGTGCCCCCGCCCAGCTTGTGGCCATCTACTCGCGGGAGCACAAGGGCTCGCGGGTGTCCCCGCGTGTTTGGTGAGCCGGGATTCGGGGTAGCAGTCCAACAGAGACGATAAAAGTGAGCAGCATCATGAAGGGCTGGTTCAACCGGATATTCGGTGTCGACATCCGATCGTTGGCCGTGCTGCGGATCGGGTTGGCGCTGTTGTTGCTGGCAGATCTGGCGGTGCGAGCGACCGACCTGCAGGCTCACTATACGGACGCGGGAGTTTTGCCTCGGGAGCTGTTGGTGGGCCGCTACCAGCACACGTGCGTGTGGTCCATTCACCTGCTTACCGGCTCGTTGGCCGGGCAGGCGGGCCTCTTCACCGTGGCAGCGGTTGCCGCTGTGGCCTTGCTAATAGGTCTGTTCACGCGGACGGCGGCCGTGATCAGTTGGGTCTTATTGGTCTCGTTACATGCCCGCAATCCGATGATCACCAATGGTGGCGATCTGCTGCTACGTTCGCTGCTGTTTTGGGGAATCTTTTTGCCATTGGATGGCTGCTGGGCCGTCCGACCGCGACGCGGACAATCGTTTCCCCGCGACCGCACGGTATCGGTGGCGTCGATGGCGATTCTAATTCAAGTCGCCTTGATGTATTGGATCTCAGGCTACTACAAACTGCACGGAGTCTGGCGTTCGCCGGATGGATTGCTGGAGATCCTCAAAACGGACAGTTACGCTCGTCCCTTGGCCTACGTCCTAATTCAGCACCCCGTACTTGTGGCGTGGCTGGCACGCACGGCCCTTTGGAGCGAGCTAATACTGCCCCTACTCGTGTTTTCTCCCTGGGGCACAATTCCGATTCGCCTGTTGGCGATCGTCTGGTTCTGCCTGTTTCACGTAGGGATTCAACTCACGCTGACCGTGGGGCAATTCGCCTTCGCGTGTTGTCTGGCTTGGAGTCTGTTTCTTCCCAGTGAAATCTGGAATCGATGGGTGCCCATGCGAGACGGGACGCCGGCCGGTTTGAGCCTGGATGGGTCGATAGCCTCACCTGCGCACTTGAAGCGGGCGCTGGAAGTGGATCGTCGACTGCGCCCTCTGTCTCTTACTAGGGTACGTGATCCTGTTCAATGTAACATACTTGCCAAACGCATGGACGAGTGGCATCATGCCCCGATCGTGGACGTGTGTGGCCGACCTCCTGGCCTGTCGACAGCGTTGGAGTCTGTTTCAAAACGCCGTTCGCGATGATGGCTGGTTTGTCGTCGCGGCTCGGCTAGATGACGATCGAGTGGTCGATCTTCTGCGCAATGGCGCCACAGCGGACTGGGAAAGTTATCGCAAACCCCAATACATTTACGCTCGCTTCCCCAACCACCGTTGGCGAAAGTACTATCGTAACCTTGTCGGCGAACGTTGGGCGGTAAGTCGTGAGCCGCTGTTGCAGTACCTCGCCAATCGATGGCAGGGGGCACATCCGGGTGAGGGCAAGATTAGAACGGTTGAGCTGCACTACATGCAAGAGATTGGCGGCGACTTGGGAGAAGAGGACCGATTCCAACAGCGTTTCTTAGAGACGTTGGAACTGGACGGTTCGGCGGATGACGCGTGACCTACGTTTTTGCACCGTGTCAGCGTCCCCCATGCGAGTTCACTTTAGGTACGGCTCGCTTTCGCTCGCACCTTGGAGCGAAAAGAATTACGAGACGCTTTACTTGCTGGGGGGCCGCAGTGCCAATCGCTCTGCCGGCCTGAGGGATCGCCCAGGGGCCTGTGACTAAACCAATGCCGGTGTGGGCACTTCGAAACCCGGGCGTGTTGGAGTTTTTGAGCAGGGCGTTGGCTGCATCGGCATGATCGCCGGTGTGGCGTTCCGTCTGCGGATCGAAGGTCAGCCAGGGGCCGACGGTGTATTCGGCGTCGATCCTCCGGCACGCCGACGCCCTTGCCATGATCTCATGCAGCCGCATGAAGTGCTCGTAGGCGTCGGTGTTGTCGCCGAAGCGGCCCGCCTTGGCGTTGAACGGAACCTTCTGTCCAGGCGGTAGGAGTTGTTCATCAGGTGGCCCAGCACGCAGCCGTAGTGGGCGTCGAGCGCGTTGCCGTTGGCCATCGTCGGGTCGCCCGGCGCGGCAGGCGGCGATGAAGGCGCCCCAGTTGCCGCCGGGCGTGACGTGCCCGCTTCGGGACCGACAACCTTTTCGCCCTTCGTTCGAGCCCTTGGCGATAGTACAGGCCGCGGACGATCTTGCCGCCGTCCTCGAAGTAGTACTCGTTCTCGACCTGCCGCTCGTAACCCTCGTAGTTGACGTTGCGGACGTTGAAGAAGACCTATTGGCCGTTGGGATACTCGGCGATGCCGAACATCGTGTTGGGCGTCTCGCCCTGGTCGTGCCACTGGAACCGGCCGCCCAGGGCCATCGCGCGGACCGGGTGCGTCTGGTCCGTGTCGAGCGCCCAGCGGGCGACGTCCAACTGGTGCGTCCCCTGGTTGTTCATGTCGCCGTTGCCGGTCTTCCAGAACCAGTGCCAGTTGTAGTGCACGAAGTTGCCGTGGAATTGCGTCGAATCTCGGCCGGGCCGCGCCAGAGATTCCAATCCAGATCGCCGGGCGGCGTGGACGGCTCTTTGAAGCCGATGCTGCCGCGCGGCTTGCAGCAGTAGCCGTAGGAGATCTTCAGCTTGCCGAACTTGCCGGCCTGGATCGCTTCGTGCAACCGGCGAGCTGCGCTTGCTGCGGCTCTGCGTGCCGTGCTGGACGACCACGCCGTATTTCTTTTGTGCCTCGACGACGACGCGGCCTTCCTCGCATGTCGTGGCTCATCGGCTTTTCGACGTACACATGCTTGCCCGCCTGCGCGGCCCAGATCGTGATCAGCGAGTGCCAATGGTTGGGCGTGGCCACCGAGATCGCGTCGAGGTTCTTGTCTTCCAGTGCTTCGCGGACGTCACTCACGGCCACGGCAATTGAACTGCCCCTCGGTTTTCCCTTCCAGATCGTCGAAGCGTGCTGTTTAATACATCGCGATCAGGATCGATCACATAAGCGATTTCGACATTGTCCTGTCCCAGCCATCCCTGGATGTGGCTCTTGCCGCGGCCATTCAGGCCCGCGACCGCAATTCGCAAGCGGTCATTGGCGCCGATCACTTTGCCCGATGCCCGAGTCCCTGCAAGCAAGAGCGTTGCACCCGCGGCTGCTGTTCCCTGCAGAAAGCGGCGTCGTGTGGATCGTGACATTGTGTTCCCTTTGTCTTCGAGGCCAAACGAGTTTCGGCGGCCCGCCCGCCACGCACGATTTTAACCGATTTGCCACGGGCAGTGTCAAATTCCTGGCGAATAAGGTTCGAAATCTTGAATCAGGTCTTTACAATGCGACTCCAATACGTACGTCGCCAACAGGAAACACATTGCGAATGCGGGAGAGAAGTCATGCGCACTCGTCGAATTACGTGGTTGAGCGTCCTATTAATCGCAATGAGCACGCTGAACGCTCAGGAACGTAAGACGCGCGATCAGTTGGTACAAGACGACTTGAAGAATGTGTTAGATGACGGCTTCTGGATCTACAACGATCTTCCCCGGGCTCGATCCGAGGCCGCACGTACGGGAAAGCCGATGTTGGTCATCTTTCGCTGCATTCCCTGCGAAGCCTGCGCAACTGGATCGCGAAATCATGGAACGTGACCCTCAGGTGCGCAAACTGATGGCCGACTATGTTTGCCTACGGATCGTGCATGCCAACGGCATGGACTTGTCATTGTTTCAATTTGACTACGATCAATCGTTCGCAGCGTTCTTGATGAACGCCGACAACACGATCTACGGTCGTTTTGGAACTGTGCTCGCATCAGACAGAATCGTCGAATGATGTTTCGCTGGAAGGGTTTTCCAAGGCCCTACAGGCCGGTCTCAAGCTGCACCGTGCGTATCCCGAGAACAAGCCTGCCTTGTCCGGCAAGCAGCCGCAGACCGAGCCGCCGTTTGCCGCGCCCGAACTTTATCCTCAGCTGCGAGATAAGTACGGTTCTGCGTTGCGCTATGAAGACAAAGTGGCGCAGAGCTGTATCCATTGCCATCAAGTGGGTGAATTGACACGAGCGTATCCGCGCAGCGAAGGGCAGCCCATTACGGAACACGCCCTATTCCCCTATCCGCATCCCAAGGCTCTAGGGCTGATAATGGATCCACGAGAGATGGCCACCGTGAAACGCGTCGAGCCGAATTCTTCCGCGGAGCTGGCAGGTTTTAAGGCCGGCGATGTGCTATTGACGATGGACGAACAACCACTCGTCTCAATTGCCGACATCCAATGGGTGCTCCACAATGCACCGAGTGAGACTACGTTGGCCGTGCGTTTGTCACGAGGCGGTCAGGAACAGCTGCTGAATTGGCATTTGGATTCCGGGTGGCGCCGCGGCGACACGCTGTCGTGGCGAGCCACGTCCTGGGCATTGCGCCGCATGACCACCGGCGGGCTGCTCCTGGAAGCGGCGTCACCCGAACAGCGCGCTCAGGCGGGTGTTGCCGACGGCAAGATGGCGCTTTCCGTTAAACACGTGGGTCAGTATGGACCGCACGCGATGGCAAAGAACGCGGGCTTCAAACAGGGAGATCAGATTGTGTCGGTCGACGGCCGTGACGATCTGATGCGGGAAACGGATCTGTTTGCGTATCTGATAGAAACCAAGCAAATTGGCGACATCGTCCCCTTCGATGTGCTCCGCGACGGCCAGCGGCACGAACTTTCGTTGCGGATGCAAGAGTGACCATCGACGACGTGCTGACCGTCCTGCGACCGGGCAGTTTGGCCACTGTGGACGGACCGCACGAAAAACACAAAGAAGTCGCGCCCGCTCCGGGCGGATCTGTCGTTGTCTGACTCTTGGCCCACGGATGTTCCTGGGCCGCCGCTCTTCACAAAGCGATCGGAGGTCAGACCATGGCATTTCGCACGCAACGTCACAATGGTTCTTCGCGTTGGAGTTCACGGCAAATTGAGAGTCTGGAGCGGCGAGAATTGATGGCCGCTGACTTTATGGCCCCACTTCCACCGCCCGACGCAATACCCGCCGACATTCAGTTGCCACGACTGGAGAAGGTTTCCGAAATTCACGTGGATCCGGGTATTTTTGACGACCTGGGCTCGCTGTTGCCCGCGAACGATCCCTTTGTGGGCACATGGACCAACGTGGATCCGGGTACGGGCGGCATCACCAAAATTCAAATCACGCGTGATCAATCGGGACACCACATTGAGGCCTGGGGCGCCTGCGTTCCCGACGACTGCCAATGGGGCAAAGTCGATTTGGACCTGCTGGGCACATCCGTCCAAGATACGACTCCCGACTACGCGTTGGGAAATTGGGACCCCGGATTCAAGGATGCGACGATTGCCCTGCAGGTGGTCGAAGATGGCTTGGTTGCCGATTTGTACAACGTTTTTAAGGACGATTCGGGGAGAGCCGACTATCACCAGCGTTATCGCTTGACCGATTCGGGCGATCTGATTCAGCAGTACGTGCTGGGCGACGAGCGATTCGGCGATGTGATTGTCGGCGGATGGGTCAGCGAGAATCCAAACACGTCAGGAATCACGAGCCTGAATGTTGCGGCATCCGATGAAGGCCTGACGTCGCATGCCTGGGGCGCCTGCGTGCCGAACGACTGCGATTGGTCCGCTGTGCCAATGCACACCCTAGGGACATCGATTGGCGACGCAACGCCCGAACGTTCCGCCGCAAACTGGGATCATGGATTCTCGACCGTCTTCATGACCACGCACCTCTCGGGAGGCGACTTGGTAGTCGAAAAGTATACGGTTTTCCACGACGATTCAGGTCGGTCGAACTACTATAGCCAGGAAAACATGTGGAAATTGGGCGATTCGAATCACGACGGTGCGTTTGATACTTCGGATTTGGTATTGGCGTTCCAATCTGGCGAGTATGAAGACGGCATCGCTGGAAATTCTGCGTGGGAAGAAGGTGATTGGAATCGGGACGGCGACTTTGACTCTAACGACATTATTGAGGCCATGCAGTCGGGTGGATACGAAGCCGCACCGATCTTGAATCTGCCTGCGATCCAATTGCCGAAACTGGCGCCTGTACCCGACTTCGATCCACCGATCGGAGGGCTTTCCGAGTTGTTACCCGCGATTGACCACGTGCTGGCTCATGACGACTTCGACGTCCGTCTGATGCGAAACTAGTCGCGTCGCTCTCGACGCCACGCAACCATTTCAACCCCTTAGCCACGGTTGACGCGGCGACTTCTTCCAAAGGGGGAGGTGACGCATGAGTCACTTCTCCCGCGGGAAGAAGGTGGTCGCAGGCCGAGTGGGGGCGCGTTCCGGGGCCACACTTTACACGAGTGTCGTCCCCGTGAGGACGGGTGTTTCGCCGTCGTTGTGCATCGAGGCGAATACGAGCATTTATCAACGAGATCCCCCAAGTAATGATCCCCTCTGGAGAGTGGATCTCGTGTGAAATGGCTGCTTCGCTCTATGTCTGCGGCGGGGATAAGGATAGAGTTAAGGCAGATTCGTGTGTCGGGCGCGTGCGGGACCAGTTGTGTCTGCTACGGCGTCCCGATGTCTGATTGCTATCCGCGATTTGAGTGTGTTCCCAAGTATGTATTGGTTTGGCCTACCTGAAGACCGCCGCCGTCTTGCCCTCGATCGGGTGTGGAGAGCCTGTAGCCAGTCGTTGGGATTGCTGTTGGTATTCTGTCTGTCCTGCGGCTCGTTTACGGGGCCTTTGGTTAGTGGCATACTGATTGCCGAGACGCCATCGTCGCGCGAAGATCGCGAATCGAGTCCGGAACAAGAAGAAGAGGCCATCGGTAGCCCGGTCGCAACGCCGGATCGGCCGCAGCGCGACGCCGAGCGACGCGACGAGCCGGCAGTGCAGCTGCTGGTCAACGCGACGCACGTGCAGCGTGCTATCGCTTGGTCTCATCTCGCTCGGGTCCCATTTCGCCTCGCCGGACATCTGCTGGCGCCGGCAACTACAGCCCCTCTGCTCTGCTAAGCCGCTTTGCGCGACGGGCGTGCCGCTGTTCACTTCGCGGCAAGCAGCGGATCTATCTCGTCCGAGGCCCTATGGTGCGTGCCCGGACCAACGTCGATTCAATAGGCGACTGGAGTTAGCACGCTTCGAGGTTTCGCGGTAGAGCCCATCGCGCCAGCTCGCCCTGATCCGGCGGCTGGCCCTTGAGTTCGCCCTGTTTTGTGATGATTCGCCCCTCGATTTGACAGAGGATAAATCGCCATGCAGAAGCTTGTCCAAGGCATCCATCATTTTCAGGAAAGCATCTTCAGTTCTCAGCGGAATCTATTCCAAAGGCTGGTAAAGGGGCAAGCCCCACTAGCGCTGTTCATCACCTGTTCCGATTCCCGCATCGATCCCAGCTTGTTGACCCAGACGGCGCCAGGCGAGATCTTCATCATGAGAAACGCCGGCAACATCGTGCCAGCCTACGGTGTGCATCATGGTGGCGAGGCCGCCACGATCGAATACGCCGTCGCCGTGCTCAAGGTACGCGACATTATCCTCTGCGGTCATTCGCATTGCGGTGCTATGAATGGATTACTGCATCCCGAGTCGTTGGACGAGTTGCCATCGGTAAAAAGCTGGTTAACGAATGCTCACACCACGGCTCGGATCATCCGCGAAAACTACACACACTTGACAGATCCGAATGCAAGGTTGACGGCGACCGTCGAAGAAAACGTGCTCTGTCAACTTGAGAACCTGCGAACTCATCCCAGTGTGGCGGCCGCCGTGGCCCGAGGTGAACTGAATCTCCATGGCTGGGTGTATAAGTTTGAAACGGGCGAAGTGTTTGCCTTTGATCCGCTCAAGAATGAGTTTTTGTCTGTGGAGAAGAACGACGGTATTGATGCATCACCGGGGCGGGGCAAGGCATTGCCCATCGCTGCCGGACGAACGATGCATGTGTAGCACGCATGCGTAGCATATTTGCGATTCACGATGCCTGAATCGAGACAGTAAGACCGTCGCCGTCGAATAACCCAGGTGAGGTAAAACAGTCCATGGAAGTGCGCAACGCCGAACCGCCGTTTTCCACGACATCGCTCAAACAAGACTTTCTAGCCTCGATCGTCGTATTTCTAGTGGCGCTGCCATTGTGCATGGGTATTGCGATTGCATCCGGGGCGCCCGTCGCTTCAGGATTAATCACGGGTATCGTGGGAGGCTTGGTGGTCGGATGGATTTCGGGATGCCCATTTCAGGTCAGTGGTCCAGCGGCCGGGCTAACCGTGATTGTGTACGACGTCGTACAACGATTCGGTCTGGAAATGTTGGGTCTGGTGGTGTTGTCGGCGGGACTGATTCAATTGGCGGCCGGCGGTCTGCGGTTGGGGCAATGGTTCCGCGGTTTCTCCGGCCGTAATTCAGGGAATGTTGGCCGGCATCGGGATATTGATTTTGGCCAGTCAGTTCCACGTCATGATCGACGATCACCCCAAGGGGACGGGCCTGCAAAACTTGGCAACCATTCCCGCCGCCGTTTGGAAGAGTTTGGAATGGCCTCGCCTGACGGACCAAACGACGCGCGCCTTCGCGCTGAATCGTTGCGCCGCATCGGAGAACTCCATCGGCGGCAGGTCGCCATTCGCGAACGAGTGGGCGAGCATACACCGCATGAAGGTGAGCGACCGGAGATTGCGCAGCGCGTGGATGCTCATCCGGCAGATGCGCTGGCGGCATCGTTCCGCTACAGCACGATGTCACTGCCGCGCTCGTCGATTTCCAAGAGGAATTGAACACGGAGGAGCACGCGAACGAGACGTCGACGGTCCTACTCGCGGCGACGACGTTCGCGGTAAGCGAGAGTCGCCAGGCACAGGAGGTACTCACCGGTGGCCAGATCGACCAAATTGTGCTGGTTCAAAAGGAGGCCGTCGAATCACTGGAAACGATGTTGGCCGAGCTGAAAAACCACAACATGGCCGCTTACCTTGGACTGCTCACGATTGGGGTCATTCTGCTGTGGCAGTCGTTTGCGCCCACGATTTTCCGCGTTGTCCCGTCTCCGTTGATTGCCGTCGTCGTCGCCACGATTGCCGCCACCGTGTTAACTTTGCCCGTATTGTATGTAGAGGTGCCCGACAGGCTGCGGGACGAGGTGCATTTTCCTACGCTCTCAGTCCTCTCGCACTCTCCTTGGTCCGCGGTATTGAGTGCCGCCCTGCTGATGGCCGTTGTAGCCAGTGCCGAGACGTTACTGTGTGCCACCGCAGTCGATCAGATGCACCAAGGACCACGAACGAAGTACGATCGGGAACTTATAGCGCAGGGCGTGGGCAATGTAATCTGTGGCGTCTTGGGGGCGTTGCCTATGACCGGAGTGATCGTGCGGAGTTCGGCGAACGTGCAGGCGGGTGCTAGGACACGTTTGGCGGCGATTTTGCACGGCGTGTGGTTGATTGTGTTTGTTTCCGCCCTGGCCTTCCTGTTAAGAATGATTCCGACAGCCAGCCTAGCGGCAATTCTGGTGTACACCGGATACAAGCTGGTCGACCTGAAGTCACTTAAAAAGCTAAAAGCGTACGGCTGGGGTGAAGTCGCGATCTATGCGGCAACCGTGGGCATGATCGTTGGTACCGATCTACTCACCGGCGTGGTGACGGGCATCATCCTTTCGGCGCTCAAGCTGCTCCACAAGTTTTCTCACCTCGATGCGGAACTTCAGCCTGCCACGGAGTCGGGACACGCTCGACTGAAACTCCGAGGTGCGGCCACATTCGTCCGCTTACCTCAGTTGGCTAAGGAACTTGAGCGCGTGCCGCGTCAAGCCGAATTGCATGTGGACTTCGAGCATTTGGACTATATCGATCACGCTTGCCTCGAACTGCTAATGACGTGGGCCAAGCAACACGAATCGACCGGAGGACGCCTGGTGATTGACTGGGCTTCTTTGCATTCGCGTTTCCATGGGGATTCAGAGAACAACGGCGCATCAAGTGCCAGTAGCCGCAGTTCGGCTCCTGCACAGAGTGTCGCCGGGCTCCGTTAACGTCGCCAACGGCTGCCTTGACTCAGCGCGGTGGTCGTTGACCCGACACCGGTTTGCCGCGGCCGGGCGTGTTGCGAATGCGATTGAGTAACTCACTCCAGCGTTTTGGCAGTCACCACGATCAGGCGGTCGATACCCACATCGATATACTGACCGCCAGTTGTCTGACGGCAGTGGACGGCAAGCACATTCCGGCCCGGCTGCAACAGATTCGCGTCGAATTCCTCAGTTTCGTAATCGGTAGTGTAGCCTCCGCGCAAAATGCCAGTTTCCCGTTGAGGTAGATTTGCACTTCTTCGTCATGGTGCACTCGAAAGGCGACACGAGACGGCAGAGGTGCTGTTAAATCAAATGTTTGCCGAAGCCAGATGTTGCGCGTCATCCACGGCGTACGGACAACCGCGCCGGGGGTGTCGTTCACTCCGAATCCGCCCTGCCCTTCCTGCCAGGCATGATCATCAAAATCTGCTTGCGACCACGAGGGGGCGGGTGGTTCGAGTGAGATCCGCCAGGTCACTGGCTGAGTCTGACTGGTGGGCACTAACGGCTCGCTACGAGGTGGCATAGGCATAGGGGCCCAGTTGCTTGCGCGTGTCGTGTCACGCGCAGCGTACTTGAGCCAAACGGGGCGATCGTAGAGCAACTGGAGAAACACGCCGCCGACGACGGGGCGCGGTGAACCCGCGTCGCCGGGCCGTGTCGGTGTAGTACCAGTCGGTCATGGGGACGCGGTCAGGCGTCTGATTCAGGAATGCGACCACCGGATCCACGAGTGCCCGGAAATCTTCCTGGTCCTGAGTCAGCGTTGCCGTCCACAAGATCCAGTCCAGCTTGGTATACGTCGCTCGATTATCTAACGGCAGACCGTAGCGGTTCTGTACGTGTCGGTAGAAATCCATTTCTTTGCGTCAGCGCTTCGCTGGGAAACAGGTGAAGGCCCAGAATCCGGTCCCAAACAAGGTTGTATTTCTGACTCCAGGTGCCAGGGCGATCAAAGGCGAGGCGATAATGATCCCCATCGTCGGCGGCTTGGAGCCACCGAGCGACAAACTGTTGAGCCGTATGCCGGTATTCCGCCGCTTTGTCTGTCTCGCCGCGCATCTGGCACAGCTTGGCGAATGCGCCGAGGCCGCAAATTGCCTTCGCACTCAAGTTGACGTTATGCGCCAAATGACCAGCGAAGTCGTCTGTGCAGAGTTGGTTTTCGGGATCAAACCCTTTGTCCCTGAGAAACTCCGCCCACTTTTGCAACTGAGGCCAGTACTGGCTTGCAAAGTCGGCATGTCCCTCCATCTGCGCGATCGCCGCCATCAGCAGCAGCAGATTGCCACTTTCTTCCACGGGCATTTGGTTTTCTACAGATGCCTCGCCGCCGCCGTAGCGCTGACCGTTGGCGTGCGGATACTGGCCCAGGTCGTGCGGAGCGAAGGGGAACTTCCAACGTTCTGAGGCGGCATAATTCATGAAAGGTACGACAAAGGACTTGGTCAACGTGGGGCCGAACAGCAAGAACTGTGGGAGCCATCGGATAAAACACATCCGATGTTCCGATGCATCCGTTGGAATGGTTTTCCTTGCAGAACTGTAGAGGCTGTCCGTGATCATCTGCCACGAATTTTCCGGCAGCGAAGCACTGTCGGTAGGCTAACGACGCCAACGCGGCATAATTGTCTCCTCCAGCCTCCGTCAGATCACGCATCAGTTGCTCATCGAAGGCGGCGCATTTTTGATGGAGCACGTCATACTCGTCGGCGGAAGCCTGCAACAATTGGTTCGCTTGCCAGCCGTTGCGACGCCAATACGGGCGTAAGTTCTGCTTCATGTACTGGATGGAGTATAAATCGTCGTAGGCCAACAGGATCCATCGTGAGACCACTTGGTCCGTGATGGGAGGGAGGTCAAAGGTGAGGGCGGCGGCCAGAGAATCGGCGGTTTCACCGGCTGCCGAAACGAGCGATTTGTCGTGCTCTACAAAAGCGCGTTGCAGTGACTGCCGCTCCGCCAATGCGCTGTCAGTGACTTCCGACTTGCGAGCGGCAAGATATAGGTAGCCCCAATCGATGCGGATATCGTCGCCCCGTTTTGCCAACACCGCCTGATCGCGCGAACCGACTCGCAGCGCCAACACATCTCCAAATTCGTCTGAACCGAATTCGACCTGCTGGTTAGGGGTATCGACGGTCAGTTCGCCTGAGGCATCAAAATACAGTTGGGCCCGATGGGTCTGCCCGTCGACCGATTGCAGAGCGAACGTGACATAGGTCACCGGGCGGGACAACACGTCTAAATCGTCGGGCAATGCGGGAGTCAGAAATGTTAAAGTCAATTGAACGCCCGCGTCCCGAAACGTGTAGACCGTGCGCGTCGGCAATACGTTGACACGAATTTGGTGCAGTGGCGGAATACTGTTTGGGTCCGCGCCCATCAGACGGTACGGGACATCATCGATGCGGACGATGGCCGTCAGTCGATGCGGTTTTCCAGTCCAATGGACCGTATTTGCTTCATTCAGCGCATCAGCGGCCGACCAGATACTAAAGTACGGATCGCAGGCCACTAGTGGTATCGCTGGTGGTCGCAAGGCCGCGGCGTTCGTGGCTGCATCAGGTCCAGCAACAGGGCCAGCGCCACGACTCGGGCAATGCACGGCGATAGTTGTGAAAGCATGAGAATTCTCCACGGCAACAAGTCTACGAGTAGTGGCGAGCAGCCAGAGCCAGCGGTGAGATACACATTTGCGCATCCCCGTGCCTGATATACCGTCTGCTTCAGCGGACAGCGTGTTCCCAGGCGACCGGTTGCGTCCAGGCCTGCTGACGCTGATTCGCGTAGGAGGGATTGGGGTGCGGAGAACTGGCTGTCACGACGGCGCACATACAGCTCGTCCCCCTGCAAACTATAGGTGGCTTGTGGACCCTCGTGGCGCGCGAACACGACGCCGATCTGCTGAGGGTCGACCGGCGCCGGAGTCTCGTCGTCGGCGCCGGTGGCCCGTACACGTGTGCCGACAAACTCAATCACATAGCGTGTCTCGGGATTCGTCTGCACATGTACCGAAAACTTTCGAGCATTCGCATCGAAGCGTACTAGTTCGAGCGAAACGCCGCTGGAAGCGTAGAAGTCGCTCTGCTTCATCGCGTGAATCAAGGACTCTGGCGTAAGATGGCGGGCGTGGACCATCACCCAGCCGCGTCCCGGTGTACTGCCTTCCGAACCATGATAGGCGTGGCTGTCATCGGTCGCCACGCCCATCAGCGGCGCGGCATGCCACTGATACAGACGTAGCGTATTGGCGAGATCCCAAATCCGTTCGACGCCCGGATGAGTGTCATCTCCCAGATGATTGACACCTGGGTGACCGTTATAGACTTCGTAAAAGCGTTCCTCCAGGACTTCACTCAAATCCTTGGCCGTCACTGCATAATAGAAGTTCGGATGATTTAAGTGGACAAGGATTTCGCGCCCTTCGCGCTCGGCTTGATCTTCGGCCGCACGTAAATTGGCGCGAATCGCCGCCGCGACGGTGTCTCCTCCCAATGGCTGTAGCAACTCGCGCAAGTTGGTTGCATTCATGTGCACCGGCTTTCCCTTGACGGAATCCGAGATTTCTTCGCCCGCGATCATGATGAATTTGCCTCGCTCTTCGACCAGGGCGCGGAATTCGTTGAGTGGCTTCAATCGAATGGCGTAGGCCTCCTGACCCGGTGTCCCACGGGTTTCGACCCAATGGTCGCCAAAGCGGCCGAGGTATTTGGGCAGCACCGTATCACCACCTCGGTCGACGACTTCACGGAAATCCATCCAACGCTGTCCCTCACTCAGAATGTTGTGGTCCGACAAGGCCAGAAAGTTATAGTCATGAGTTCGGTACCACTCCGCCACCATTTCCGGAAAGTCATTGCCGTCGCTCCAGAACGTGTGCGTATGGATATTGCCCTTCCACCAACGCAGCGGGGCCTCGGCCGGCACCGCATCGTCCGCCGTTAGCATCGGACAGAGGGTCCAGGCGACCGCGAAAGCAATGGCAGACATGCGCAAGACGATACGGCGCGATAAGCGGGCGTCCATGGAGTCACTCTCATGCAGACCTGTTGACATCTCGATAGCAAACGATTGATGCTATCGTACCACAAAAGGTCTGCATTTTGGCAGGTAATGCTCCCTGGTTCTTGGCTCGCCCACCGAGCCGATGTGGCCGCCAGGAGCTGCAGATGACAGACGCGGGCGGGAGGACCGAGGTCGGAGTTGGTGTCGCTGGCACCTGCCAACAGAAGCAGCCGCCACACGGTTTGCGTGCGACGGCTGCCCTCCGACTCTCAGGAAACAGTTTCTGCTATGACACCCGTGTACAAAGTGGATGGTGGACGTTGTATCGGCTGTTGGTTTGGCAACAGTCAATAGCGAAGAATGCAGTCGAACGTCAGGCGATTTTCGAGGATGTCGCGTCGTTCCGTCAGCGGGTTTTCCCAGGCCACACCTAGTTCGACGTTTGAGCGAGGTTTGTATTTCAGGCCAATCGCCCCGGTCACAATGTCGTTGCCCGTAACGTTGGTCGAACCCAGATTGATCACATCCAGGCCTTCGACGCCGGACAAGCCGGGGTTGGCACCCGATTGCAGCCAGTCGTACCAGTTCATTTCAGCGAGGAAGTAAAAGTTCGATTGTCCGAGTTTGCGAGACACGTGCGTCGACAAATAAAACCACTCGCTCTCGGCGTTGTCATCGAACGGAATAATCACACCGTGGGCCAATAACCAATTCCAGGCGTAAATTCGTTTACCGCAGGTCGAAAACAAGTGGAGCGTACCATCGCCGTTGCCTTGCAGTGTCCGCGTGCTGCCAACCGGCATTTCGTACGTAGCGCCAATCGTATACAGCATCTGGCGCCGGGGGTCGCGGATCAGATTGTATTTAAGCCCGACATTGATGTCGGCCCAACCGTCATCGATTAGCGGGTTGCTGGAAGTGACGAAGCCATCTTTTGTGGCAATCACGGACAACCGCTGCGACAACGCTGCTCGTAACTGGACTGCAAACAGATCAACCTTTCCTCCGGCTACCGTCAGCGGCACTTTGTGGTGAAAGTAGATGAACCGTGCTTCGGTCAGTGTGCGAGGATCTTCGAAAAAGATAGGATTGGTCATCGGGCTGATGAAGCAGTTGAAACATTGATCGCTGGGAGCCACGAGTCCGGTAATGTGATCCAGGATGCCACAGCCCGTACCGCAGCCACCTGGGCCGCAGCCACCTGGGCCGCAGTCACCAAGGCCGCAGTCACAGCTCATGCCACCGCAGCAATCGCAACACGTACCGGCCGGCGTGGCAACTCCACATTCCGACTCGCAGCCACGGCCGGCCGCTGCGGTTGTCGTACCAGTGCAGCACGATGCCAACGAAACGGCCGCGTCATTCGGCGGATGGACGACGTCACGTGGACTGGAAAAACGGATAAGCTGCGGCGAGTCTGCGGCTCGTGTAGACTGCGATATTCCAAGGCCCAAGGTGAGTACCCCGAGGGCTGTCACGTAGCCACCGAAGTGCCCTATTACCGTTCGCATAATTCCAGCTCCCACAGTCCTATCTGCTAGCGCCTGCCAACGTGATGATGTACGACGTTGGTACGTGCGATATGAATTTCCTGTTGTCTGCATCGACTTTTTTTACTCAAGAACATCAGATCTATGCGGGGCTGCAGTACCCCTTGCCCGGACGACGTAATCGATATCGGGGCGTGGTCTGGGGGCGAGCGAAACTGCGCCGAACTGGCACACATCTCGCCCAGAGAGAGGAAAGTCGCGCGGAAATAGCGCGCGCTTCCGTCAGGCCCGGTTCACACGAAGTCGTTATTCATGATGGCGATGGCGCAGCAAGAAATAGACGCAGCTAAAAATCAACAGGCCGGTTCCCAGAATCGCCATGAAATAAGAAAGATTTCGAAAGAAGTCGAGGCGATTCATGTCGCTCATGGCCAGATCTTTGGTCAGCATGACGCCGATCGAACCGGAGTAGCCGATCGAATCGGCGACATTGATGGCAAACACCGCGGTGCCAACTGTGCGCGTCGAAGCCAATAGTCGGTCGAACAGGACCGAGCCGTAGGGGACGTAAGCGAGATAGGCACCCGTTCCGGTCAGGATCATCCACGTCAGGCCACTGATTTTCTGAGCGTCAAATAGTAATGTACCAATCGCCAACAAAGCGGTTCCCAGGGACATGATGCCGAAGGCGGCGAACAATCCCCAGCGGTTGCTGCGAATCAGATTCAGGCCTGCCAAGGCTGCCATGACTCCAAACGCGACGTTCGTTTCACTCTTGGCAAATACATCTGGTTCATTGCCGTAACCCATCAGATTAAAAAGTTCGGCGGCAAAATTGTCGCGAAAGTCGCGGTATGCGGTCAGGAAGAAGTAGGCGACAAACAGCATAATCAGACCGGGTGCGAAACGCCGAAAGAACGCCAGTCGGTCCGGACGTGTCATGATCTTTCGCTCCGTGCGGGCATTCATGTCGGCGATGCTAGGTTGAGGGACTTGATTTAGCAGCCAAACGGAAAGGACAAACAAGGGAAAGAACACGAGGCCCGTGGCGAAGGGCATCCAGAATTCGGCTAATCCCCACGCATTCATCAAACGCAAGCCGATCATTTTGACGACGCCGCTGGAGAGAATAAACGAACAGCTTAAACCGGCCAGCAGCAGCTCGGAGGTGCGCCGACCCTCGAGATACAAAACGACCAGTCCCCAAATCATGCCCAGTGGCAGACCGTTGAAGAACATCGCCACGACCTTCAGATTGAGTGGCAGGACGGCGAAGAAAAAGAGAGCGATCTCCGCGATTCCCACTAACGTGATCAGTGCCCAGATCCGTCGTGACGGGTGAATCTCTGAACAGAAGCGAATGCCAATTACTTTCGATAGCGCGTATCCCAGAATCTGGCTGATCACGAAGGCAGTTTTCAACGTCGCCTGACTGCCCATGAACATGTACCCGTGATATTCGGCGGCCGAGAATGGCTTACGGAATGCGTACATGCAGAAATACGCGGTGAATGCCCAAGTGACGGCGAATAAGGTCAAAATGGGCAGTGGTGCGTTTTCGAGCCACGCGACGAGTCGACGTTGCAGCTTGTTCATGGGCGTAGATGTTCTCGTGTTGCGAACGTACGACATTGCCGGAGTGGCAAAAGGCCCGTCTGTCGAAGGCACACAAAACGTGGCATCGATCTGACGTTCATCCCCGCCGGAATTCGTACCAATGCGATCGGCAATCGCGTGGCATTGTACGAAAACTGCCAGTCGTTGACAGGGCCTGAATAAGGGTACACGCCGACCTCATCCGGCCTGCAGCGACCCTACGCCTGGAGGGAAATGGGACGTTCGTCGGTCACCTCTCGGCTGATCAATGGGATGGGTTCGGGAAAATTCAAGGCAACTGACCGCGAAGCTCATCCTGCCATGAACCTCGCCGACGAATCGGTCGATGCTGCCCGTCGGCGACCCAGACTTCGGCCGGGCTGGCATGCCCCAGAAACTGTAACGGACTGGCGGCTCGCGCGTACGCGCCAGATTGGAGGACGACCAATACGTCACCCACCTGTAGACCGGCTAGGGGAAGTTTCCGGCCGAAGCTATCGAGCGGAGTACATAGGGGGCCGACCACACTGACCTCTTCCTCCGTTGCAGGTAGAAAGCGATTTGCCACCGCCAGCGGGAAAGGACGTTTGATCGTTTGACCAAAATTTCCGGTGGCGGCGGCGTGGTGATGCATACCTCCGTCCGTCACGACAAATACCTGGTCGCGCGAGCGTTTGATATCGACGACTCGCATCAAGTAAAAACCTGCCGGACCCACTAGGTATCGCCCGGGTTCGATCATCAGACGCGTTGAATCGAGCCAGCGGTCGTGGCGCAGGTGATCGATTAGCGGCAGGAGACCGGACCGCAGTACGGCAAGGTCCAGGGATGATTGTCCGGCGAAATAGGGGATGCCCAATCCGCCGCCGAAGTCCAACGTCTGCAGCGGTTGTTGCAATTGAGTCGCCACTTGTTGGGCTATTGTGACGGCATGTCGATAGTATTCCAACAGTGTCGACGCATGGAGGATCTGCGTCCCAGTATTCAAGTGCAGACCCAACAGCCGAATCCCTGCCGTCTTGGCGGTGGCCGACAGGATGTTTGGCAATTGGTCCTCGTCGATGCCGAATTGGGACGGTCGTCCACCCATCTGCAAGGCTCCGCCCACAGATGCCAAGTTGGGGTTAACACGCAGCGCAACGGGCGCCTGTTTTCCCTGTAGTTGCGCGAGCCTAGCGAGACGTTGCACTTCGTTCCAGGATTCGGCATGGATCTCAGAAACGTTGTGCTCCAGGGCCAGTTTCAATTCCTCGTCGGTTTTGCCGGGACCTGCGTAAACGACGTGTTCGGGAGCACAACCGGCAGCAAGGGCCTGCTGAAGCTCGCCTCCTGAGGCGACTTCCAGGCCACATCCGCGAGCCATAAAAAACTTCAAGAGCGCCTGATGCGGATTAGCTTTGATCGAATAGTAAATCTGGAATTCTTCAGGAAACGTCTGTCGCAGTTGTCGCCAGGATCGTTGCAGAATGCGTTCGCTATACACGTACAATGGCGAGTCGTATTCCGCGAGCAGATCGGTTAACCGACAGCCATCCAGCCACAACTGCCCAGCTCGCGACTCAAGGTTTTCGACAACCAATTGATTGGTCAAGTTCGGCGCGAGGGCCGAGGTCACGTCCATCGGGTTTACTCGGCAAGTTCTGAATTCGCGGTAAGGTTGTCGTTGCGCGAGTCCGGCGCGGTTGCCCGAAGCTTCGCGTAGTCTACCTTACCGCTGGACGTCATAGGCAGATGATCGCGAAACGCCACGTATTTGGGAATCATATAATTCGGCAGGCTGGCTCGCAATGCGCTCGCAGTTGTTCAGATGTCACCGCTGAAGAGGTTTTTAGGACAACAAAGGCGTGAATTGATTGACCGAGAAGGTCGTCGGGAAATCCGACGACCGCTGCATGAGCGACGTGGGGGTGTTCGTAAAGCACGGTTTCGACTTCGGTCGGACTAACTCGGTAACCAGAGGTCTTAATCTGATTGTCTTTACGCGAGACAAAATACAGGAAGCCTTCATCATCGGTGTATACAAGATCGCCGGAATAGCAGACGATTGGTGGCATCGCATTTCCCGGAGGGGCGAAGGGATGAGGCCGCAAGAACTGCTTTGTCAGTTCAGGTTGATTCCAATAACCAAGAGTAACAGTAGGGCCGTGATGTACCAACTCGCCGACTTGCCCTGGAGCGCAGTGTTTGCCGGACTGGTCAACCACCATAATCTCGGTGTTGGGAATCCCCTTTCCGATGGATCTGGGGCGGCGATCTAATTCGTCGGGAGGCAAATACGTGGAACGAAACGCTTCGGTCAAGCCGTACATCAGAAAGACTTCGGTTGTGGGCAATGCGTTGCGCAGCGCCGTCAAGGTGGCCAGCGACAGCGCAGCCTCCGGTGTTAGTGATGTACCTCAGGTCGGGAAAATGAGCTGCCCGAAAACTCTCACTTTGGGCCACCAGATTCCATAACGTAGGGACGCCGGCCAGACCTGTAATTTGCTCCGAGATCAGGCGTTGGACGATTTGTTTTGCGAGGACAAAGGACGCCAGCACCAGAGCCGCCCCCTGTTGCAGCGCGGTCGTCATCTGGTTTAGGCCGGCGTCAAAGCTGAACGGCAACACGGCTAGAATACGGTCACGTTGGCTGATCGACAGATAGTCGCTGACGATGGACGAACCGGCTACCACGTTAGCATGACTGAGCATCACTCCTTTGGGCAATCCGGTCGACCCGGACGTATACAGTATCGCCGCCAGATCTCGGTCCACATTGACGTGAGCTGCGGGTCGCAGTTGAGCTGCCACTAACGTGTCCAGAGAATGAATCGTGGGCGGCCCATCGGTCGACGTGGGGTCCACCACATCGGTGAGGATGACGTGTTGCAGGTTTGGCAACACTTCCTGCGCTGCACTCAACCTGTGCCAATGGGAACTTTGCGTGATGAACACGCTTAGCTGGCAGTCGCGAGCGATATGTGCAACCTGTCGCGGAAACAGCGACGCGTGAATCGGTACGAAAACCCCGCCCGCAGAGGAACTCGCCAGCAGACCGATGACCTGCTCGACCGAAGTAGGCAGGTGGACACCAATGCGGTCAAAACGATCGACTCCCAAATCGACGAGCGCGGCGGCTAAAGAGTCAACAAGCTGGGCCAATTTGGCGTAGCTATAACGTCGCCGACCGTCGACCACCGCTTCCCGGTCCGGAGTTCGCTGGGCGCTGGATTGGAGGAGATGATGAACCAGAAAATCCATCGCCCACTCTAATTCGAAGAGGCACAACGAAGTTTTCGTTGCACAAACTCGGATAGCGCTGAATCGACTCGAAGTCGTCGACTTCCAGTTCATCGTCGGCGATCGTCACGTCGAAGGCCGACTCCAGGTAGGCGATGATATCAAGCACGCCCAGCGAGTCGACGACCCCGAGTTCCAATATCAGATCGCGGTCACCGATAACCTGCTCGCGTGCCGCAGGAAAATGCGCAAAGACATACTCGCGGATCGCGCTCGTGATGCTTTCAGGCGTCGTCATGTGTCATCCCATTCAGGTTCAGCAGCAGTCGACCAAGGAGCTGCCAAACAGTCACTTCGCAGTCAGATCGGCCTGGGCCCGGGTGTTGCGCCCCACCGTCGTTCCTCCTGGCGTCACCATACCAAACTCTCAGGTTTTGAGCGAGTCGTATTGGGTGACGCCGGACGCCTGGCCGCGCAAGAACGGACGCTTTCGACCCGTCGTAGACCGCCGCGACAGATGGCGGTTCATCGAGGCAAGGCCGCAGGGGCCTACAAGGTTGCACGCCGGTTTGTGGCGGCCGCGGGGATTCGACTAGACTCCGAGCCCTACGACCACGGTCCATCCCAAAAGGAGTCCCAAATCATGAAGTCTGTTGATCTACTTGTCGCCGATCATGCCGTTTGTCTCCGCGGTCGTTTAACGAAGGAATGGGCCGCCGCTGTGATTGCGGCCTTGAGCGCCGATCCGTGGACTTGTCAGGAGCTACAGCACGCGGTACCACGGTTCGTCATCGGCCCCGCCCGGCTCACCGACGAAGGACTCAAATCGGCATCCTGGCCTGTCCAGGTGGAAGCTCGCGAGCGGCGTCGAGGCAAAGTCGTGGGCCTGCTACCGGACTGCGTGATCGACTTGCCCGGGCGTCTGTTGCTGACTCGGTGGGATCAGAAGCTCGATCCCCTTCCGGCACGTATCATCGGCCCGGACGGCCCGGAAGGCAGTCCACTCCGGTACCATCTTGATGCTGATTGGCTCATCAGCTCCGAATTTGATGGCTGGCCGCAGGCCGTGAAGCCGCGGCACGTGAACGAGTAACGCGTTGCGCGGACGATCCGCGAAAGTACTCTACGGTCAACCGTTATTGGCCTTTCTAGCGCGGCGGTGTCCGGAACTCGAACCGCTTGCGGCTCATCCACCGGTTAACTCGCCCGCCACGCCAGAGTGTGAGGCCGACAAATTACAACTTTGGGATGCCTTCGAGGTGCTTCAGGGTGAATGGCTCAAGCAGCGGCCGGATGCGCTTCACGGGGAATCAGTGATTTCTGTCCTACAGCGCGACTATGAACACCTTTGTAGCGATTTGGAAGATCGAGAACTGCAGTGGGTACAAACGGGCCAACCACCGATCGCTTTGTGCGAAGACGACACTGCCTATCGCTGTGCTGGCTTTGGGCCTCATGAAGGGATTCTGTACGATGAAATGGTCTTGTATTTGATGCAGGCTTATTGCCGGCATTTGGCAACTTGCGCTGATCCATCGCCGGATGTTGCCGTGGCTGTCGAATGGCTCCGTCAGCGGCGAGACGAATGGCTCGGCAATGTCAGCGTCGAAGGATTGATGGGAAAATCACCGCAGGAAGTCATCGACTACGAACGTCGTCGGTTGCCGTTGCGGATCGAAGATTCCGATCAAGTGCTGCACGATGATTGCCCACTTTGCCAAATGATGCTGCACGACAATCAGCAACCAATGTTCTTGCGACTTAGTGGATACAGTGCGGCCCAGGAGACTCTGTTCGACCTGGATGTCGATTTTGGATATGACGACGATGAATTGGACGATGACGAGGGCGACCCTTCCGAGGAGGAACAAGATGATAACTTCAATGACGTGGTGGAGGGCTGCGAATCGGCCGTGACGAGGCTCCACAGACCCGGCAGAGCAACGGACGAACGTGGGAATATTGAGCGGAGGATCGATTCCGCGAATGGGGATCGGCCGGGAGACCGCCAAGCCGCGCATTCTCCACCAATGGACTCCGTCTGGAAGCGTGTTTGCATAATGAGCGAACCAGGGGAAGTCTCCGCCGAAATCGACCTGTTCACGATTGCGGCATGCACCGGCGAGTTAATCGAGGATCTGAAAGAACGGCGCGGCGAACGTAGCCTGATTGATACGCTCAATCGTCACGTCGGAAACGTAGTTGCCACGCTCCGCGGCGCCGAACATAGTCTGTTGGCGCCGGTGGTGGGCAAGTTCTGTGAATCGTTGGACGATCTAGAAAAACAATATCGTGAGTTGAGCGATAAGGTCGCGGACCTCCAGTACAGGTTGCTGGGACTGGTTCAGACATACGAAGACTGACAGCACGCGGCGGCGCGACAGTCGTCATTTACGCCGTGTGGCAGCCTGCTGGCGCATCCGCAGGGCGATGTCAGGTTGGAGCATAACCGCTGTGGCCATTTGCACGCAGTTTGCGCCGGCGTTGAGGAAGCGTTGCACGGAAGTCACATCGCGAGCTCCGCCGCAGCCGATCAGCTGTAGGTTACTCCCGGCGCGTCCGATCAGGATTCGGAATTGTTCCACCTGACGCACCGCGGCGTCGTGAATCGCTACACCCGCTATGCCTCGCCGTTGACCATCGAAAAGTGGTCCCGCGTCACACGTAACCTGGGCGGCAAGGCAGTTAACCATGACCAGTGCATCGGCAACGCCAGCAACCGCATCAACCAATTGTGCCGCCTGAGTTTCGTCGCCTACGTGCCCGATTTTCAATAGGAGAGGTGTCGTGCCGACGCACTCGCGGACACGCCGCGCCACTTGGTGAGTTGCATCGGGCTGGCGATACAACTGACCGTCACAGGATTTGACATTGGGACAAGAAAGATTGAGTTCGATCATGTCCGCACCGTTGGCAACCGCCTGCCCCGCACACATCGCGTAATCGTCGGCCAGTTGTGCCAGCGACCATTCTGGTTCCGGTGTTGCTACGACGGAAACGGCCAAGGCCTGGTGTGACAACAACTGCGCACGCGTGTCCCCTATATCCGTTTGCCACCGTTTGGGATCTGCCGAAGGCATGCCAAATGACACGGCCCAACTTCCCTGCATCTGAGGCGTCGCCCTCAAATAGCTACTTGCGTCACAGATCGGTTCGCAGTCGACAGGTTGAAGGTTCGGTAATGGATAACTTGGCCAAGCACGGCTGCGAACGGTTTTGTACGTGAGCAGATCGAAACCCATCTGAGCATAGTAGCGCAACCATGCACCGTTGAGCAGCGGTCCGGCGGCAACGGCCAGTGGTGCGGTGAGAGGCCACCCGCAGCATTGCCAATCTCCCGGCCAGGGCACCGGAGTCGTTGGCACAGCCGAGGGTGCGTGATCGTAGTTCCAACGGTAGCTTCGATCAATACGATAGCTCAGACGTTTATTCACCGGTTAGCGCCTGTCCCTATGTGAGGTTACTCGATGCATTCGTATTCTATAACGTTTTCCACGTGATGTTTGGGCGACAGTCACTAAGCGGACTCAAAGACGTGGCGCCACGATTGTGACCAACCGACGTCGGCGAAGTGACCATCGTCGTGCCATGGTCGTGATGGGACTTGGGCGACACTTGACGGCAGCTTGCTTATCACCTATCGTCGACCCCCAATTGGCGATAGGGACATAGCGAGTCGCAACTTGATCGGAAACCCTCCGCTGGAGCATAGCGGACGTATGTTTGCCGACCTCGCGTGTGACAGTCCGTTGAAGGCTGTGATGGGACGAGAATCTGGGTCGTCAGAAAGGGCGCCGGATGAGGAAATTGGCTGCCGAGGCAATTGGCACGTTTGCTTTGGTGTTTGCGGGAACCGGCGCGATTATCGTCAACGATATCTCGCAAGGTACGATCACCCATGGAGGCATTGCCGTGACATTTGGTCTGGCAGTGATGGTGGTGATCTATTCGGTCGGAGACGTGTCAGGTGCCCATATCAACCCTGCGGTCACGATTAGTTTCTGGGGGGCCGGGCGATTCTCTGGCCGAGCTGTCCTACCGTACGTCATCGCGCAGTGCCTGGGTGGAATCTTGGCGAGCGGACTGCTGCGGGCACTATTTCCCACGTCGCCTACCTTGGGAGCCACCTTGCCATCCGGTCCCTGGCTGCAATCGTTCGTGCTTGAAGGCGTCCTGACTCTCTTCCTGATGTTCGTCATCCTGAACGTCTCGATTGGAGGACAAGAAAAGGGCATTATGGCGGGGGCGGCTGTCGGCGCGGTGGTAACGCTTGAGGCGATGTTTGCCGGGCCCATCTGTGGGGCCTCCATGAATCCTGTACGATCGTTGGCTCCGGCGATTGTGAGTGGCCAGTTCAACTCGCTCTGGATCTACATTATCGCGCCGTTGTGTGGCGCGTTGGCTGCGGTTCCATTAAATAGGTGTGTGCGAGGCGAATGACGGAGTGAGTTTGGTTTTCGCTTCCATTAGATGGCTTTTTGAGGGGGACGTCGTTGTGTGCCGTTTTTCTATGAATGCAAAACTCTTGGTGACACTTGCGCTGACTTTGTTTATCACACGCATCGCTGGTGCACAGACGACGGCGGATCCGGGAACTCGGCCCGTTGTGTTTGGGCCCTATGAATACGAAGTGAAACCGGATGATGAGGCGTTTCGCGTTTACAATCTGCAAGGCGCCGCAACCCAAGAGGCTGATACTGCGAGATGGCGATCGATTGGCGATCTGTGGCGACTCGATTACCGAACAAAAGATGTATTCGCGCATCATTGAGACGTATCTGACGGTCTGTGTGCCTGAGTTGAACATTACGGTCCGTCAATATGGTTGGAGCGGCGAGAAGACCGACGGCTTTCTGCATCGTATGGAGCAAGATTGCCTTCGATTTCAACCGACGATCGCGACGCTGGCATACGGTATGAACGATTCACGTTACCGTCCGTTCGACGTGACCAACGGACAGTGGTATGAGGATCACTATACGGCAATCGTCCGAAAATTTGAGGAACATGGCATTCGCGTCATCGTCGGTTCCCCAGGGTGTGCAGGCAAGATCGCTGCCTGGGTGAATCCCCGGGCGGGTACGCTCGAAGAACATAATCTCCACCTGGGTGCCCTGCGCGATATTGCTCTCGGGATTGCGGAAGACGAGGGTGTTGGCTTCGCCGACATTTTCTGGCCCATGTTACAGGCGCAGGTTTTCGCGCCCGAGCAGCATGGCGCGACGACCGATCGACCTTACCAAGTTGCCGGTCAAGATGGTATCCATCCAGGCTGGGCAGGACACGTCATTATGGCTTGGGCCTTTCTTCGGGCAATGGGCGTGGACGGCGACATTGGTACGATCACGATCGATTTGGATCAGGATACCGCTACAGCGTCCGCAGGGCATCGCATCGATTCGTGTGAGGACGGCAAACTGAAGATTACGAGTCGACGTTATCCATTTTGTGCACGCGGCGACGAGCATAGTGACGCGTCAATTCGTTCGGGCACATCCCTTGTGCCGTTCACCGAAGACTTGAATCGATTTGTTTTGAAAGTGAGTGGTCAACCGTCGGGACGATTTCGCGTAACGTGGGGTGAAACATCGCGGGAGTTTACTGCATCGCAGCTAATTGAGGGCATTCAACTGCCGGTGGAGTTTCCCGAGAATCCTTTCTGCGATGCATTTGATCGAGTGGATCGCGCGGTGGCCGCCAAGCAAGCGTACGAGACAACGCAGATCAAAAAGGTCTTTCATGGGCCTAGCAGCCAAGACGACTTTGAACAGCGTGTGGCAGAAACGGAAGCCGTTCGCCAACCACTGGCCGATGCCATCGCGGCAGCCGCAGTGCCCGTGCAGCATACGCTCCTGATCGAACGGTTGGACTAGCCGCCCAAGGTGTGAAAGGATTTCTTGCGTTGTGGCGGCAGAGACACCGGGAAATACGATCGCCTTAAGAAACACTTCGGAAGCAGCAACGATTCACACGAGAAGGAAACACGGACGATGACTGGTGAAGCAGCGGTTGAGCACTACGAAGCCCGCGTGGAAGCGCTGCGTCAACAGGAGGCCATGTTGCGACAACGAGGGCAGCAGCTTACACGCTGGCGAGGGCTTACCTCGCTGCCCGCATTGGCCGTGGCGGTCTATTGGTGGATGACAGACGCACCGGGTAGCTGGGGGTATTGGCTGGCCGGCGGTCTCTTTCTGATCTTCGTCATCTTGGTTGGCATTCACGAACGGTTGCTGGAGTCGACTGCGGTGCTAGAGCAGCGACGCTTGATCAACCAACAGCACATCCACCGACTGCGGCGCGAGTGGTCGCGTTTGCCCGTGCCCGCTGTGGAAATACCGGCCAAGTCGATACCGTTGGCGCGGGATTTGGATCTGTTTGGCAAAGCCTCGGTTTTTCAATGGTTGTGCCTCGCACACACGCCATTGGGTATTGAGACACTGCGCGATTGGTTGATTACGTCGTCAAATCCGCAGGAGATACGAAATCGTCAGGAGGCTGTACGCCGTTTGGCGGGCGACACGGGGTTACGCGAAGAGTTGGAGCTGCGGGGACGCTTGCTTGTGGCCAGTGGCAAGGGACCGGCCCGATTCCTGGGATGGGCTGAAGCCCCTGGTTGGCTCGCTTCCCGTCCTGCACTCCGGTGGCTCGTACGATTGCTGACATCGGTGATGCTGCTGCTAGGCGCACTGGCGTTGCTGACTCCTTTCAAATTGCAGGCGCTCGCGGGCATTGCGGTGCTGATGGTGTTGAATATCATCATCAACCTGCGGTACGTGCCACCCATTCACGATATGTTCGAGATTGTGGCTTCACGTCAAAATGACGTCGCTCAGTACCGTGCAGCGTTGGTTTTACTGCGTGACCTTCCGACCGACTGCGTGAAATTCCAAGAGATCCGTGCGAAGCTTGGACGCGATGCCGAAGAGCCATTGCGATGTCTGGGCGATTTGGGACGCCGCGTTCAACTGGCAGCGGCTCGTCATTCGTCAATCTGGGGGCTTCCCTATCTGGTATTGCAGTGGCTGTTGCTGGTGGATTTCCATGTGCTGGCGGTGATCGAATCGTGGCAACATCGTCATGGTCATCATGCACGCAAGTGGTTCGAAGCACTCGGCGAACTGGAGACGCTCACGTCGTTAGCGGCCGTCGCCTTCGATAACCCGACATGGGTATTTCCGGACGTCCATGGGGACCATTCCAGCTTCGTTGCTCGGCAGCTCGGTCACCCATTGTTGCGGGACGAGGTGCGCGTCGCGAACGACTGCGAGATTGGACCGGTCGGTACGTTCTTGTTGGTTTCCGGCTCGAATATGTCAGGCAAGAGTACTCTGTTGCGTAGCGTCGGCGTCAATGTCTTGTTGGCGCAAGCTCGGGCGCCGACATGCGCCGGCACATGCCGATTGCCACCCATGGAAGTGGCGACAAGTATGCGAATTGGCGATTCTCTTGCCGAAGGCGTGTCCTTCTATATGGCGGAACTAAAACGTCTCAAGCAGATCGTCGACCTGGCGAATCAGCACCGCTCGGACGGGCAGCCAGCATTGTTGTACTTGTTGGATGAAATCCTGCTGGGGACGAACTCCGCCGAGCGACATATTGCCGTAATACGCGTGGTCCGCCATCTGCTGGATGCGGGTGCGATCGGCGCCATCTCGACGCACGACCTGGAGTTGGCCAAGAGTTCAGATCTGGAGTCCGCATGCCGAGCGGTTCATTTTCGCGAACAGATAATTGAACGCGATGGCAAGAGTGAGATGACATTCGACTACCAGATGAGGCCCGGCGTGGCGACCACCACGAATGCACTGAAATTACTGGAACTGGTCGGACTAGGATAAAACGGCGTACTTCCCATCGACTGCAAATCCCCAGCGAGTCCCTTCTCTCTTGCGGAACAGGTGGGACACAGCCCGGATGATGGCGATCTCGATTTACATTCCAGGGGCTGCGCTGCGCCGCGGCCATGTGCCGATGATGGATCTTGGGGAGTGTAGATCCATCCGATTCTCGCCGACCACTGCTGTGGCGACCTTATCCGATCGCGGGAGATTTGTCTCGCGTGAAGTCTCCCCCATTTCTTCCTCCGACCGCCCTAGCACGATGCGGGTCCCGCATCGGTCGGGGGCTCTCTGCATCAGCTGCTATAATCAAAGGCACGGAATGTGGCCTCTGGGGTGAGTCGGAAACGGCGACGGGACGAGTGGGGGGATGCCCCAGGGCTGCCGCGGAGTTTTCCGTTTGAATTCGTAGAAAGGCCGCGATGAAGAATCGACGTTTTATGAAAACCCTAAGTGTCGCCCTGATTCTCGGGCTTTTGGTGTTCGGTGACTGGCGGCAGGTTCGCGGTTGGGACGGTGCGAAGGACGCGCCGCAGGAGAATCGGCTCTCCCTCAAACGGATTTTCGAAGCGAGAGAGTTCCGTGCCGAGGGATACGCGGCGACTTGGAGCGCGGCGGGGAACATCTTGTGGCGGTGGGAAGCCGCCGCTCAGGGCGCAGGGCGGGACCTCGTTCGTATCGATGCCCGCTCGGGCGATCGCCAGGTGGTGGTTCCGGCGGCGGACTTGATTCCGCCGGGTGCGGACCGGCCTTTGGATGTGGAGGGAGACGAGTGGTCGAAAAACGGCGACAAGCTCCTGATATTCACCGGTTCCCAACGGGTCTGGCGCTACAAGACCCGCGGCGACTATTGGGTTTACGATCGCACCAGTCGCATCTTGCAGCGACTTGGAGGAACGGCACCGGCGGGTTCTTTGATGTTCGCCAAGTTTTCGCCTGACGGCAATTCGGTCGCTTATGTTCACAATGGCGAGATATTGCTCGAGAGCCTATTGGATCATTCCATTCGGTCCCTTACTCCGACCGACTCAACAACATTAATCCATGGCACGTTTGATTGGGTCTATGAAGAAGAACTGAGTGCTCGGGACGGGTTTCGCTGGAGTCCCGATGGTCAGGCCATTGCCTTTTGGCAGATCGATACGTCCGGTGTGCCACTGTTTACGCTCGTCAACAATACGGATGGGTTTTATCCCACGGTACACCAGTTTGCATACCCTAAGACGGGACAACGGAATCCCGCGGCAAAGATTGGTGTGGTGGACGTCGCAGGCGGCTCGATAAAGTGGTTGCCTATCCCAGGCGACCCGCGCAAAACTATTTGTGCCGCATGGAGTGGGATGGTCCAGAAGCGATCGTCGTTCAGCAGCTCAACCGATTACAAAACACAAACTCAATCTTTCGAGTAAACATCGATAGTGGCCAATTTGACATCGTCTTGACAGAATCTGACGACGCTTGGGTCGACGTCCATGACGAAATGCAGTCGTTATCGCAGAGCGAGCGATTTACGTGGGTTAGCGAACGCGACGGCTGGCGTCATCTGTATCTGATTTCGAAAGACGGTCAATCGACGAAATTGGTGACGCCAGGCGAATTTGATGTTATTGAGCTCCTGCACGTGGATGAAGCGTCCAGTTTGGCGTATTTCTTAGCGTCACCCGACAATCCCACGCAGGCGTACCTCTACCGTGTGCGTCTGGATGGAACGGGATGTGAGCGATTGACACCTAAGCAGCAGACGGGCATGCATCGCTACCGCATCGCGCCTTCTGGAGAATTGGCGATACACGAATGGTCATCGTTTGACCGACCTCCTCGATTTGAAATGGTCGAATTGTCCGGACATAAACGGATTCGGTGGCTAGAGAAGAATCGGCCTTTGAGGAAGAAAATCCACAAGCTGGATTGGGCGCGGCACGAGTTTTTCGGACGGAGATTGAAGACGGTGTCTCGCTGGACGCGTGGTGCATTTATCCTACGGACTTCGACGCAGCACAAAAGTATCCGTTGTTGGTATATGTCTATGGAGAACCTGCGGGACAAACGGTATTGGATCGCTGGGGTGGTGACACGTTGCTGTGGCATCAGATGTTAGCGCAGCAAGGGTACTTTGTTGTCAGCATCGACAATCGTGGCACTCCCGCCCCGCGTGGTCGAGCGTGGCGTAAGTCGGTGTATCGCAAGATCGGCATCCTAGCACCGGACGATCAGGCGAAGGCCGTTCGTCGCTTGTTGTCGGAACGCCCCTATTTGGATGCTCGTCGCGTGGGGGTTTGGGGGTGGAGTGGCGGAGGTTCGATGACGCTGCATGCCATCTTTAAGTATCCGGAGCTTTACGAGACGGCAATATCTATCGCACCGGTCCCCAATCAACGGCACTATGACACGATTTATCAGGAACGGTACATGGGGTTGCCGTCAGAGAACGTCGAGGGCTACCTCGAGGGATCGCCGATTCATTTCGCCAAGCAACTAGAAGGGAATTTGCTGTTGATCCACGGAACGGGAGATGACAACTGCCACTATCAGACGACGGAAGCCTTAATCAATGAGTTGATTCGCCATCAGAAGTCATTCCAGATGATGGCCTACCCCAATCGCACGCACGCCATTCGCGAGGGGGCCGGCACATCGCTTCATTTGAGAACTCTAATGACGGACTATCTGCTGCGTCACTTAAAACCTGGACCCCAGTGATTGCGATCGGACATCTCTCGCCGTGCAATATGTGAGATAGTGATCCAAGAACGAGAGCATCGGTTGTCATCCGCAGGAGGGCGAATATCCGTCGAATCCTTGTAACCTGAAGCCATCCTTGTGCAGAACGCCAAATCCCCGACAGGTGGTCGGTTGAGCGAGCTATAGTCGAAACGTCAGGAGGAAGGACGCTGTGGGATTTGCGTCTCCCCAGGGCCGGCTAACAACAGAAGTCAAGCCAACGTCGAGAGTACCGGTGTCACGTACTGAACGCATTCAATTCTTGGACTTCGCGCGGTTTGGCGATGCTGTCGATCGTGGTTTTTCACGCGCTGCGTCCGATCGCGACCGGACCCGCTGCGAAGGCGATTGTATTTGGCGGCGCTGGCGTCCACGCATTCATCTTCTTGTCCGGATTCGGTTTGGAGTTGGGTGCGATTCAGAGGTCGTTGAGCGGCTTTTATCGGCGGCGATTTCGTCGCATCATCGTCCCGTACTTCATTTTTGTGACGGGCTTGTATCTGGCAAACTTGCGCTGGTCAATCTATCCTAGCCGGGGATTGAGGGCGTACTTGGGGCACGTGCTGCTGTTCAAGATGTTCGACGAGTCGATCATTGGCAGCTTTGGTTACCACTTTTGGTTTCTCTCAACGATCATTCAGCTATATCTAGTATTCCCGCTTTTGTTTCGTGCGCTCGAGCGATGGGGGACGGCGCGCTTCTTCTCCGCCTGCGTGGTGGTCTCGTCGCTCTTCATGGCATTTGTGATCGCCTCGGGACGCGCCGATCTGCGGATCTACAACAGCTGCGGAGTTGTATTTCTGTGGGAATTTGCCCTGGGTATGGTGGCAGGGAAGAGGTTTTGTCGGCAGGGAGCTCGGTTTTGGGAGGCTCCGCTCCGATGGGTGTTGCCGTTGACCGTGATCGGGATGGCGCTGCAAGCGGCGATGGCGTTACGGGGCGGAGATGTCGGCGAACTGCTGAACAATCCGGCGTCGCTGGTTGGCTACGGGGGATTCGTGATTCTGTCTTTTCGCGGTTGTCAGGCGATGGGATGGGACGCCCTGCGTACCGCGATCGATTGGGTTGGCGAGATATCCTACTCTTTGTACCTGGTACACGGACTTGTGATTACGCGGCTCTTTTGGCTAATTTCCCCAACGAGTTTGGAACAACAAGTCTTTGTTTCGATTGCAGGTATCGCTTTCTCGCTATTCGCCGCTGTCGTATTTGAGTTCCTGCTGAAGCTTCCCAACACGATGTGGTCGCCTCGCATCCTGCCCTCGCCGGAAGCCTAGCGGCACCGTTTTACGGCCGACGAGTGTCCGGTGGCGTGGCGGGCGTTGCACCCTTCCGCTCTTGCTCTGCGGCTTCTTCTCGCTCGACGTCCTCGATCGCCTTCATGACTGCCCGTGCTTCTTCCGGTGTTAGGCGGACAGGAGTGTTATCAGCAAGGTGATCAGGCATGTTTGGCATCCTTTGCTGCCTAGAATGACAGAAACGTGCAAGCGATTTAGGGACGTATAGTCCATTCTCCTCGTTTAGGAAAGAGGACTTTGGCCATGCATTTCGCTATAATGACGGGCTTTCAGGCCGCCGCAGCCTCGGATGGGACGGGTGATTTCCGAGAACAGGAGGCGAATCTCGATACGGCGGCGAGGAAATTCAGCAGACGTCAGCGGGCGGATGGACCGGTCACGAGCGGAGCGTGATGGCATTCCCGTGTCGCGGGCGAGTGGTTGGGCAAGCGCCTTTGCGCAGGATCAGGATCAGGATCAGGAGCAGATCGCATGGCACAGTATCGTGTCGCCGTCATTGGGCATACAGGGCAAGGGGACTATGGTCACGGACTGGATGTCGTGTGGAAAGAGATTCCAGCGGTCGAGATTGTGGCGGTGGCGGATCCGGATCCCAACGGACGCAAGCAAGCTGCCGAACGACTGTCCGTGAGTGAGGCCTTCGATGACTATCGACGGATGCTCGATAAGATTCGCCCCAACATCGTCAGTGTGGCACCTCGATGGCTTAGTGAACATCGAGAAATGGTGGAAGCTTGCGCCGAGCATGGAGATGCACATTTATATGGAGAAGCCGTTCTGTCCATCACTGCAGGACGCGGACGCGATGGTGGCGGCATGCGAGGCACATGGAATAAAACTGGCGATAGCGTTCCAGACGCGATACAGCCCGATCTTGCCCGTAGTGCGTCGACTGATAGATGAGGGGGCGATCGGGGAAGTGCTCGAACTGCGGGGGCGTGGAAAAGAAGATCGACGTGGCGGCGGCGAAGATCTCTGGGTGCTCGGATCGCACGTGATGAATCTGATGCACTATTTTGGCGGTGCGCCGAATTGGTGTTTCGCAAAGATCACACAAGCGCAACAGGACTTGACTGCCTCACACGTCGTATCCGGTAACGAGGGGATTGGTTTACTGGCGGGCGACTGTGTCAACGCCATCTATGGTTTTGACAACAATGTTACTGGCTATTTCGGGTCGCATCGCGACGCGGGGCCTGGCGGTACGGGACGATTCGGCCTCCGGATCTGTGGTTCTGCCGGGCAAATTGAATTACTAACGGGGCATTTGCCACCGGCGTTCTTGTTGCGTGATCCGCTCTGGTCGCCGGGGCGAAGCGGATCCAATTGGGTGTCAATCAGTTCCCAGGGAGCAGACCAACCCGAGCCACTGAACGATGGCGGACTGCACGAAGGAAATCGTCTCGCGTGTTTGGATCTCCTGGCGGCCATCGAGGAAGATCGGCAGCCGGAGGCGAACGTATACGAAGCGCGGCAGACTGTGGAAATGATCACGGCAGCCTTTGCATCGCAGGTGGCGGCGATGCCGATGGTGCTGCCGTTGGCCGAGCGCGATCGACCGTTAGCACGATTAAAAACTGGGGAAGCCCCGCCCGGAAACTAAAGGAGGCATCGACATGAAATGGGTCGAACGACAGTCCGCTCGTTTGGGAATTCGGATGGCTGTGCTTGCCGTGGCATGGGGGCCGCTGTTATCGCCTGACGTTTGCGTGCGCCAAAGAGTATTGTGATGATTTTGGTCGATGACTTGGGCTACATGGACGTGAGTTGTAACAACTCAGATACGTTCTACGAAACGCCGAACATTCAGCGACTGGCATCAAGCGGCATGCGATTCAGTCAAGGATACGCGGCGAATCCTGTATGCAGCCCGACGCGATACAGCATTTTGACGGGCAAATACCCGACGCGAGTCGGCGCGACCAATTTCTTTTCCGGGACACGCGCAGGGCGGTTCCTACCCGCCGAACTGAACGACGTGATGCCGCTGGAGGAACTGACGGTGGCCGAAGCCTTGCACGAACATGGCTACGCGACCTTCTTTGCCGGCAAGTGGCATTTGGGGCCGAGTGAGGAATACTGGCCTGAGCGGCAAGGGTTTGACATCAACCGAGGTGGTTGGAAACTCGGAGGTCCCTACGGTGGCAACAAGTATTTTTCGCCCTATGGCAACCCACGATTGAGTGACGGCCCGCAAGGTGAACACTTGCCGGATCGACTCGCGCGAAACAGCAGATTTCATCGAGCAGCATCGCGACCAGCCGTTTTTCGCCTATTTGTGTTTCTATTCCGTACACACTCCGTTGATCGCGCGACCGGATCTGATTGAAAAATATCGGGCCAAGGCCGAGCGACTGGGGCTGTTTGATCGCGAGCAGTTTGCCGACGAAGAACAAAACTTACCAACGGACGAACCGCGCCGCGTACGCGTGCTGCAGAGCCACGCGGTTTATGCTGCGATGGTGGAGGCAATGGACCAAGCCGTTGGTGTCGTGCTCGACAGGATCAGTCGGCTCGGCTTAGAAAATGATACGGCGGTGATCATGATGTCCGATAACGGTGGATTGAGCACATCGGAAGGTAGTCCAACGTCGAATCTTCCTTTGCGAGGTGGTAAGGGATGGTTGTATGAAGGAGGGATCCGCGAACCGCTGCTCATTCGTTGGCCGGGCGTAACGAAGGCGGGTGCGACGTGTGATGTTCCGGTGATCAGTACAGATTTTTATCCCACGATCCTCGATATTGCCGGTATGCCACTCCTGCCAAGGCAACATTTGGACGGTACGAATCTGACTCCGCTGCTGTCCGGCGAAGGCAATCCTCCTGACCGTTCCCTGTTTTGGCATTACCCACACTACTCGAACCAGGGCGGCTTTCCCGGAGGAGCAGTACGACAGGGAGAATGGAAGCTCATTGAGCGATTCGAAGATGGTCGCGTCCAACTGTTCAATCTGCACAACGATATCGGCGAGCAACACGATCTGTCGCGACAATTACCCGATCGAGTGACACAGATGCGTCACGAGTTACACGGTTGGTATCAAGATGTCGGAGCGCGATTCTTGCGACCGAAACCCAATGGGCCTCTGCCCTGGCAACCAGACTGAGCCTTAAGCGTAGCGGCAAGAATTCGGCGCGACTCTTCGATGACTCGATGTTAATCGGATTGATCGCGATGCGTCGCCTTGCTGCGCGGCCGCGACGTCTAAATGTCTGAAAAATGCGAAGTTCGTGAGGCAACGACGTTGAGTTGTAGCAACTGTCTGACTAGTGTGAGATATGACGATAATGACGACACACCGAAAGACTCGATGACGAAAGAATGGGGATATGCAACGTCTCGTGGTAGTTCCTTTGGCTTGCCTGCTCCTCGCACAGATCGCATCAGCCGATCTTGTGCTTTCAATGCAACGAATCACGTCGAATAGCGCGACGGATATCGCCAACCAATTGCAGGTCTCGGTAGATCAGCTGAACGTCAGTAGCGATCAGGTGCGGTTCAAGATTTCGAATTTGGGACCGCTCAGTTCCGAAGTCGCCGAGATCTATTGGGAGGACCGAAACGCGGTGCTCGCGAATATCATGACTTTACCCGCGGACACCAGCAGTGGTGTTGGGTTTCAATACATCAGCGCTCATCCCGGGTCACTCCCGGCCGGCAATACGATCGGATTTGAAACCAGGTTCGCGGCTGATGAAGGCAAACCGGGCGGTCCGGCGGGAGTTGATCCGGGTAATGGCATTACCCCGGGATCGATGGCGGCATTTAAGTTCGACATCGCGGGATTGAAAACGTACCAGATGGTCGAGGACGCCATACGTTCGGGAGATCTGCGAGTGGGGCTGCATGTTCGCAGCATAAACACGGGAGGCGTGGGGGACGGCAGCAGTGACAGTTTTGTGAGCGCTGTACCTGAGCCGTCGTCTTACTTGTTGATCGGTCTGGTTGGTTCCGTGACGCTACTCTGGCAACGATTCGTTCGGAGTCGCTTGTCATAACGCGGCTCAGGCCGCGTTGAGTAACGGCATTGGATTTCGAGGCTTGAGGGGTTCCTCTTCCCCCTCAAGCCTCTTTTTTGCGCGGTCCATCGGAATAGGAAATGACAGGCAGGCGGCGCCTCGAGCCAGACCGTGCTGTAAACCCGTTTAGGGCTTGTGCGGCGTGTGATAATGGTCGACGAGAGGGGTTTCTGCAGTCCACTGGCTGCCGTCCTGCCAAACGACGCGGATGGCTTCCAGCTGATTCTCGTTGCCGAGGCCGAAGTGGATGGTAGGTGCGTGCTGCGTGGAAAACGAATCGCCATTGAAAACATGCTGCACAAACCGCTGACCGCCCGTCGTCGTCACCTCCACGCGCGCTCCAATCGGGCTGTGACCTGTGAGAGATTCCGCCAGGTGAATCCCAACCCAATGATGATTTGTGTCCAATTCATTCCGTAAGGCCAGCAACTTATATTCCACGCGGTCGGCTCCGCTAGAATGATAGCGAACCGTCAACAAGTCACGACGGCCGTCGTTGTCAAGATCATCACTCGCCACCGCTCGCCCATCAAATTCGAAGCCCACGCCTAATAAGAATGCGACATTGACGAAGTCTTGCCCATTCAGGTTCATCCAAAGCACATTGTGCTCAAATCCGTTCCATGAGATCTGGCCCTGATGCAGTTCGCGCAATGATTGTCCGAACAACTTCGCCAGTTCGGCGTCTCCTTCCGAGCTGCCTGTATACACATCATGGCACCAGTATCGCGTGCAATAGTCTCGCGCTGACTCGCCGCTGTTATGTCCGTTGGCTACGTAAACGTCAACGTGTCCATCGTTGTCAAAGTCGAAAGACGTCGTGCCCCATGACCAACCGGTGCGAGCGATGTGGTCATTCCAAGGGGCCTGCCGGTAACGCATGCCGTCGGTAGTCGACTGGGCGAGCAGCATGCGATTGCCATATCCCATCACCTGTCGCTTTTGATTGATGTCGGGATGGTCGGAGCGACCGAGATTCAAGCGGTCAAGCCGGCGCGCCGTAGTCGAACTCATTCCGATCAAATACATGTCGAGCAGGCCGTCACGATTAAAATCTGCCAAGGTGTGCCCCATGCCGAATAAATGACGGTCGCTTAACCACGATTCCGAGACATCGGTGAAGTGCCCCCGGCCATCGTTTTGATAGACGTCGACCCCGCAGAAATCGTTAACGGTCATCAGATCCAAGTCGTAGTCGCCATCCAGATCGACCAATGAGCTGCTATAGGTGCGCCGGTTTCTCTTGCCGGACAATCCCGCGGACTCCGTGACGTCGCGGAAGTTTCCTTGACCGTCGTTTTGAAGCAGTACGGCGGGATAGCCGTCGTTCGAATCATAGAACGGCGTGGGCATAGATCCCCCGAGATAGGGGAATTTGTATTGGCCGATCCAGACGTCCAGATCGCCGTCACCATCGATGTCGCCGGCCGTGAAAGATTTCGGCAGCTCGAACTGAAAGTCGGCACATTTGCGCGGTGACTTCAAGAACCGACCCGCCGCATCTCCTTCCAACAACAGCGGTGTACGCTCGGTACCGACACACATTAGATCGACGTGACCGTCGCCAGTAAAATCGGCCAGCACGGCGGCGTCAAACATTTGAACAACCGGTGATGTGAGCGGTTCCACTTTGAAGTGGCCCGTGCCGTCGTTCCAGTAAACACGATTGAGTCCGCCGAGGATGATATCGGAGGCGCCGTTGCCGTCAAGGTCGTACAGCAATAGAGGAAGTAGCCGTGGAAACTTGGCGTCCGTTTCCGCCGAGAGAATTTCCTCAAACTCGACGTCCGCATCACGTACCAAGGCCACGGCATCGAGCACTTCGATGGACTGGACTTGTGGCAGGCTTGCTGACGACGGGTCGTCACTCCATACGACACGCAAGTTTCCCCTTACTGAGATTCGTTGAAGAGGATCGGATCGCTTGATGTCCAGTGCAAAACTGACCGTCGATTCGGCCGCAGAATCGTCCGACTTAGGCTGAAAGCGACTGTGGTGCCATTCGGACTGCAGCAGCCGATAGCCCTGCCCCTGGAATTGGTCCAACAGGGCGAGCCATTCTGGCCAGCTTAACGTCTGTTGTTCCCGCGCGAAGCGGTACTCCTGTATCTGTAGTGGATGCGTCGTTGTTAGCTGTGGACCAGCAAAGTGGAGTTGCTCGAAGTGGAAATCCCGCAACGTCTTGTATTCACTTTCTAACGTCCGCAACGTGTCCCAAAGGCGAATGAATGGCTCTTCGTGCCGTTGTGCATCCACTTCGGCCGCCCACAGTCCGCGGTCCAATTGCTTGCGCAAATCCAAATAATCGTCCGCCGTTTTGGGCTCCACGGAGACCGCGGCCAGTGACGGATCTGCCACTGAGTGAACGGAATCGCCATCAGTCGCCGGAGAAGATGAGGCCGCAACCTCGGGGGCCGTTGCTGGTGCCGCCTCTTGCCTCGTTTCCGCCGTCGGCGTGGGCGTGGATCGGCCGCAGCCGCCGCACAGCATGGCCAGGCAACTTGCCATCACGAACAGAAAGGTAACCGTGCGGTAAGAATAACACGAACAATACGGCTGGCAATGTGGCATTGGGATGAGTTGTCGTCTCACAGTCAGGGCAATATTTCGATTCAACGGATCGTACCGCGGCCGGATTCTGCCGGGGGGCTGTACCTCCGCCGTCATCAGATAGGTCTTCCTCAAGTTTAGTCGAGGACGACCGCGAATACAGCCAGGTACGCCCTCGCACCGAGTGCGTCGGCCGGGGTTACGCACCGGTATCGGTTTGGTAAGGGCCTCCGAATCGTGCGCTCGATGGGCTCCCCCCATCCAATCCGCAGTGACGTGTATTTCGCGGCCATGGTGAGGCATGGAGGGCAACATTTGGTGGAGGTGAAACGAGTGCTTGTCCCGATGGGTACCTGCCTCGTTGCGCGGCAGACATCGCACTAAGACTAAGCAAGCCAGGGAGTCCCGACAACGAGAACACCGGGGGCTGTTTGCTGCCCTACCGCCAGGCACGCGATTTGCTAGGTGAGCCCCCCCGAGCTCAGGGAGAGAGCCGGCTTGGGAGGCAGGGAGGCGTAATCTGGACCGGCTGAGGGCGTAAGGCCGCCGTTGGCGATCAGCCCTTGGCTCATTTTTATTGACACGGGGAAGGGTGAGACACACGTGAGCACAACATTTCAGACGAAGTCAAGTTCCAATGGTGCGGCTACCGCTGGGGCAACAGGCGGCGGAAATTCGCCGGGCCGATCGGCTCGCATGGCCGCGATTTCAGCTGTGACCAACTATCGTCCACCGGCGGCTCCCCTGGACTTCATGCAGACGCCGACGCAGCAGCTCTTTTGCGCGAACGTCTTCAGCAAATCGGTGATGAAAGACCGGCTACCCAAGCCGGTCTTTAAGTCCTTGATGCGAACGTTAGAGGCTGGCGAGAAACTGGATTCATCGGTTGCCGACATCGTCGCGTCCGCCATGAAGGACTGGGCCATCGAAAAGGGAGCGACGCATTACGCCCATGTATTCTTTCCTTTGACGGGCCTGACGGCAGAAAAACACGACAGTTTCCTGACGCCCGACGGAGAAGGTAGTGCGATCGCGGAGTTTAGTGGCGCTCAATTAATTCAGGGCGAACCGGACGGATCCAGTTTTCCCACGGGTGGCATCCGGCAGACATTTGAAGCCCGCGGTTACACGATCTGGGACGTTACCAGCCCGGCTTACATCTTGGAAAACTCAAATGGCACCACTCTCTGCATTCCTACGGCGTTTGTGTCGTGGACCGGCGAGGCGCTGGATAAGAAGACGCCCGTATTACGTTCGATGCAGGCGCTGAACAAGCAGGCTCAGCGGATTTTGAAACTGTTCGGACACGACGACGGTGCGATGGTGTCGTCGACAGCCGGTCCCGAGCAGGAGTATTTCTTGATCGATCGCAACTTCTTTTTGCGCGGCCCGATCTGCTGACTGCCGGGCGTACGTTATTCGGCGCAAAACCTCCCAAGGGTCAGGAATTTGACGATCACTATTTTGGTGCGATCCCCGACCGCGTACTGGCGTTTATGTTGGAGGTCGAACGGGAACTCTTCAAACTCGGTATACCGGTTAAGACTCGGCACAACGAAGTCGCTCCGGGGCAGTACGAGATTGCGCCTTTGTTCGAGTATGCCAATCTGGCGACCGATCACCAGCAATTGACGATGATCACGCTCAGGCGAGTTGCCGAAAAGTATGGGATGGCCTGCCTACTGCATGAAAAACCGTTTGCGGGCGTCAATGGCTCCGGCAAACACGTCAACTGGTCGATGGGCAGCGCCTCCCAAGGGAACTTACTCGATCCGGGCGATACTCCCCACGAGAACGCTCAGTTCCTGCTGTTCTGTGCTGCGGTGATCCGTGCTGTGCACAAGTATCAGGGCCTGCTGCGCGCGGTTGTGGCGTCGGCGAGCAACGATCACCGGCTCGGTGCCAACGAAGCTCCGCCGGCGATCATTTCCGTGTTTCTAGGCGATCAACTAACCGACGTATTCGAGCAAATCAAAGCAGGCGGGGCAAGTTCGTCGCTGCCGAAAGGCACGCTGACCGTCGGCGTCGACGTGTTGCCACCCTTGCCCAAAGACGCGGGAGATCGAAACCGAACCAGTCCGTTTGCGTTCACTGGAAATCGATTCGAATTCCGGGCGGTGGGTTCTAACCAGTCCATTGCGGGACCGCTGGTGGCGATGAATACGATCGTTGCCGAATCGCTCGACTACTGCGCGACGCGACTGGAAAAGGCAACCGCTGGCGATCCAAGTAAGCTACATAGCGAATTGCAAAAGCTACTGACCGACATCATGAAAGAGAACGGTGCGGTGGTATTTAATGGCGACGGCTATAGCGAAGAATGGCACGCCGAAGCGAAGAAGCGAGGGTTGTTGAATCTCAAAACCACGGCCGACTCGCTGCCGCTTTTGAAGCCGAAGAAGTCAAGTCGCTATTCGAGAACTACAATGTCCTGTCGGAACGAGAACTCGAAAGTCGCTTAGAAACGTATCTGGAACAGTACTGCAAAACGATCAGCGTCGAAGGACGCTTGACCGCGGAAATGGCCAAGACAATGATCTTTCCGGCTGCCATTCGATACCAGAATGAACTCGCTTCCACTTGTGCCGAATCTCAAGCTGGTAGGGTACGACTTCGACACGGACACGTTGGACAAATTGACGTCACTCGTCAAGTTGCTGCAGGACAGTGTCGCCGATCTCGAGGCCGCGATGGTGGAGTCGAATGGGCACGATTTGCTGGCCGAATCGCGGCACTGCTGCGAGGCCATCCTACCGGCGATGGTGAATGTCCGCCAGTACGCCGATGAACTCGAAGGTCTCGTGGCCGACGACCTGTGGCCGCTGCCGACATACCAAGAGATGCTGTTCATCAAATAGTTGACACGCATCGCGCCTTTTTTGGGGGGCGGTCCGGGACAAAACTCGGACCAGCCCCCTTTTTTTGTGGCTCGCCCACCCGAGTGACGCGTCTCTTTTGGATGAGGATGCCGGAGACTGGATGAGGGAAGTATTGGGATTTGTGCTACAATCGCAGCGTCAGGCGATGAGCGGAAGCGCGACGCTCAAAGAGTCTCTGAGAGTACACAGGAGGCGGATGACGTGAACTCACGAGCCATTCTGATCGGCTGCCTGTTATTCGGGGGAACGGCGATCGGAGCCGAAGATGCCGCTGTATTGATCGAGGCAGAAAACTCTCGACGACCCCGGGGGTTGGCAGCTTGATACTCAGTTTATCGACAACATGGGATCTCCGTATTTGCTGGCGCACGGGCCTGGGGCGCCCGTCAAAGACGCATCAACGACACAACAATTCCCTGAAACGGGTGAGTATCGTGTCTTTGTGCGGACCATGGACTGGGTCGCGAAGTGGAAGACCGACGGAAACCCCGGGCGTTTTCAAGTGCTCATCGATGGCGAGCCAATGAAGCGGACGTTCGGTACGGAGGGGGACGTGTGGCGTTGGCAAGATGGAGGTACGGTCACGATTCGGCGTTTGTCCACAACCATCAGCTTACGGGATCTCGCCGGTTTTGATGGGCGTTGCGACGCCATTTTCTTTACAAAACGGGGATGCGCACTCCGCCAAATGATCTGTCAATGTTGGCTGCATGGCGATTGCAGCAATTGGGGCTACCAACGGAACCCGTCGAAAAGCACTACGATCTGGTTGTGATTGGGGGCGGCTACTCCGGAAATGGCGCTGCCCTCTCCGCGGCACGGATGGGATGCAAAGTGGCATTGGTACAAAACCGACCCGTGCTAGGAGGTAATGGTTCGAGCGAGGTTCGTGTTTGGTCAATGGGACTGATACGTCGCGGACCGTTCCCACGCGTGGGAGAAATCGTTGAGGAATTCTGTGATCACGCGACGAAGTCGCCTGGACTTTACGAAGAATTCGAAGACGAACGCAAGGAACAGATTGTCCGCGCCGAACCGAATCTCGAATTGTTTTTGAATCATCATGCTCACCGAGTGACCACGGACGGCAGTCGCATTGTAGCCATCGAGGCATTTCACACGAAGACGAGTGAGCGTGTCCGCTTCATCGCGCCGCTGTTCGTCGATTGTACCGGTCACGGCACGATCGGTTATTTGGCCAAGGCCGACTGGGCGATGAATCCGGATGGCCGCATGGGAATGAGCAACATGTGGGCCTGGGCGGAAGGGACGACCGCCCGTCGAATTTCCCGAAACGCCATGGGCGCTGCGACTTGGCGATGGCCGATTTTCCTTACCCTCGCGATCACCACGGGCAATGGTTTTGGGAAGGCGGGTTTGATAAGGATCCCATCAAAGGAGCGGAAGCGATTCGCGATTGGAATCTGCGAGCTGTATTTGGCGCGTTCAACGCCATGAAGAACGGCGACGGCGCTGCAGACCACACTACGGCCTATCTGACGTGGGTCGCCTACATCGGTGGCACGCGCGAATCGCGACGTTTGATCGGTGATGTGATTCTGTCACAAGGTGATATCGTGTCAAAAACGCAGTTTTCGGATGGATGCGTTCCTAGCACTTGGTCGATTGATCTCCACTATCCCAAGAAACAGTACGGCAAGAAGTACCCCAACAACCCGTTTATTTCGGTCGCGGTCCACGATCAACGGATCGATCGCAATTTCGGCTATCCCATTCCCTATCGATGCTTTTATTCACGCAATATCAGCAACCTTTTTATGGCGGGTCGATGCATCAGTGTGACACACGAGGCACTGGGAACGACGCGAGTTATGAAGACGTGCGGGATGATGGGCGAAGTTGTCGGAAGAGCAGCGAGCATTTGCATCAAGCACGATTGCTTACCGCGCGATGTGTACGATAAACATTGGGCGGAGATGGCCGAGCTGCTGAATCTTCCGGGTAAGGCGCGGCGCACCAATGTGAATGCGGAAATCCAAATTCCCGCCGACGCCCTGCCGCTGGCCGAACCGTCACCGCTCAGCGAGGCGATCGATCCAGCATCCCTAGCTGGCCTAGTTGTGGACGATCCAGCGGCCCGGCTGGAAGGCGATTGGACCGTGGGTACAGGACTACCTGGTTACGTCGGTACCAGCTACCTTTATGCTGCCAAGGATTCTCAGGCAGCTATTCACTTCACGTTCAATGCTCCGTCATCCGGCACGTACGAACTTCGTCTAGCGTATCAACCGCACGAAAACCGTGCCACGAATGTGCCAGTTGAAGTGCGGAGGGCGGAACAGCACCGCACTTTTCGTGTCAACATGCAAGAACCGCCGCCGGCAGAAAACGGCATGATCTCACTCGGGAATCTCGATTTGTCGCAGGGCGAACCCGTGACGGTGACCATCTCCACCAAAGGCTGTGATGGTTTCGTCCATGCGGACGCGATTCAAGTGCTTCGCGTCGACCGTCCATGATCCCCGCGTTGCGTGCCGTTTCCGGGGCGGCCCGTTGTGTGCACGTCGGGCGGGTCATCCTATTTGCCGCGATCTTCGTGTTGATCCACGGACAACATCAGCGGATGAAACGCGGGGTAACTGCCGCGACGGATGCCGCGGCCACCGTACCCTTGTACGTCGCCCAACGCGTGTTTCCCGATGCGTATCGAGTTAGTCCCACCACGGACGACCGGGGACGCACGACCGTTTTTTCGATGAACGATCGAGTGTTGGGGACCGTGTTGCAGACGACTCCCCACTGTGATCACATCATTGGATTTTCCGGTGCAACGAATTTGGTCTTGGGATTCGATGTCGATGAGCGAATTCGTAAGGTCGAGATCTTGGACAGTCAGGATACTCGCGATCACGTCGAGCGAATTCGCCGGACGCCAAGTTTCCTCGCGTCATGGCACGGTGCCACGTGGCGGCAGGCTTCTCTCGGCGAGGTCGACGTGGACGCCGTTTCCGGGGCGACATTGACCAGTCTGGCAATCCAGGCAGCGATCATCGAGCGGACGGGCGGCGAGGCCGGCTCGCTGCGGTTCCCCGATCCGCCCGTGATGCAGATTCGGCGCCGCCTTTTTCCGACCGCAGCGGCCGTTCGGCCGCAGACCGGACTCGCATCAATCTGGGAGGTGCTGAATCGCGAGGGCATAGTTGTCGGCAAGCTATTTTGCACGTCGCCCACCTCCGATAACATTGTCGGCTATCAAGGACCCAGCGAAACGTGGATCGGCGCTGATTCAAAAGGACATGTAATCGTGGGCGTCCTGGTCGGTCGCAGTTTTGACAACGAACCCTATGTTTCATACGTACGCGACGACTCGTATTTTCTTTCCTTGTTCCAGGGGATGACCGTCGACGACCTAGCACACGCCACTATTCCCGGGTTGGAGATCGAAGGCGTATCGGGAGCTACGATGAGCAGCATAGCGATCGCCCAAGGCATTTTGAAGACGGCGGCTGCGGCTCAGCAAGACGAGCACAAGCAGAGTCGGCGGAACGCCACCGCCTCCCGCGTGCCCTCGGTACATACTTGGGGGACGATTGGAATGGTCGTCGTCGGATCCATAATCGGATTGACGCGGCTGCGCGGAAATCGGATCGTGCGTGTTGCGTTTCAGATCGTATTGGTCACCTACTTGGGACTTCTGAATGGCGACATGCTGTCGCAGGCACTCGTCGTGGGGTGGACACAACACGGAGTGCCCTGGCGGTTGGCCGGTAGCTTGGTCGTTCTGACGATCGCGGCCTTCTCGTTACCGATTCTCACTGGGCACAACGTATATTGCCATCACCTGTGTCCGCACGGCGTTGTGCAACAATGGTTACGGAATCGACTACCTGGCGGATATCGTTGGAAAACTGGAAGAGCCACGTGGTTACGTTTGCTGCCAGCTGCGCTCCTGACCGTCAGTTTGTTGGTTGGCATGGGGGCGCTGCGCGTGAGTTTGGTCGACATCGAACCCTTTGACGCCTGGGTATTCTACGTCGCGGGCCCGGCGACCATCACGATCGCGCTCGTAGGTCTTGTCGTGTCGTGTTTTGTGCCGATGGCGTATTGTCGCTTTGGATGTCCGACCGGAGCGATGTTGAATTACTTGCGGCTGAACCGTCGCAGCGATCGTTGGACGTCGCGCGACTGGTTTGCCGTCGCATGTCTCGGCGTGGCACTTCTGCTTTATGCAAGGTAACTCGTCACGCGGTTGATTCCCTCCGACGTGAAAGGCGTTCGTTGCTAGAGTGCCGACGAGTGGCTGTGATTAGAGGTCGGCAAGGTCCCTTGTGGCATCGCCGAACTCTGGCTGCGGTACACCCATGCGGTGCAGCAGCGCAAGATGGAGTCCGCATAGTTTGCGTTCTTCATCCGGACGATCGCGATAGTCCAGCACGCGGCCGGTTGACAATGTATTCCCCAACGCTCCCAGCAAAAGGACAGGCAGTTTTGTCGAATCGTGCCGGCTGCCAGACCACATATTGGAGAGGAACATCAGGCAGGAGTTATCCAGGACCGTAGAGTCCGCTTCGGGCATGGCGGCCAAACGCTGGGCGAGGTAAGCGAATTGGCTGACATAGTATCGTGTAACTCGCTCATATGCGTCCGATTGATCTTCGTGCGATGTTGGATGATGAGCCGTGCGGACGTCCAGGAAGGGATAGAATAGGCCAGACAGGTCGCGACACAACAATAGGGTAGCGACACGCGTCGTGTCGGTCTGGAATGCGAAGGCAATAATATCACACATCAATCGCATATGTTCGCGAATATCTTCCGGCAGGCCATCATCCGGACGGGGCATTCGCGACAGTGGCATGTCGCGCCGCCGTGCACGTTCCTCCGCCATCGCATGGGCCGTTCGCGCCTGCTCGACGCGTTTCTCGACCTCACGCACGCTGTTCAAATACTCGTCAATCTTTCCTCGATCCGTTGAACTCACTTGTCGACGGATCGAACGAGCATGTTCTTGCACACGGTCCAGAATACTGCGCATTCGTTGGCTACCATGATTGTCGAACAGGCTGTCAAAGGCGAGCGAAGGATAGACTTCCATGGGCACCGGAGAGTTTTCATCGTGCCAGGAAATGTGCGAACTGTACGCCATAGAAAAATTCGATTCATGATAACCGGTGATCGGCTGTTCGCAGCCCAGAACCAGGCTGGGAACCGTCGTGCGCTCGGCAAAATGGTTGGCCAAAACCTGGTCGACGCTGATGCCGCCGCGCAGCACGGCTCCCTTCTGCAGTCGGGCACCCGAGAGGATGTTTCCCGTTTGGCCCGGATGAATTCCGACTCCGGTGGCGTACTTGTTAAAGAGTCCGCTAACGACATTCAAACGGGCGCGAAAGCGGCTAGGGGTTGCAGACTTTTACTCAGCTCCATGTCCACGCCTTGGTCTTTCGCCCACCAGTGGTTGGGACTGATGCCATTGCCCATGAATAGAATTGCAAGCCGACGGGGAGGCGGGTCTGCCGCGGTGGCGGTTGCCACTGCTTCGGCGCGTAACCCCGTCGATTCCAACCACGGCAGCGCCATCGTGACACCGACGCCTCGCAGAATCGTCCGACGCGATAGCTTCATTGCACCGTGTGTCATTGTTCTTCCCCTCCGCGCTTGTTTAAGAACTGCGGACTGGTAACCATTAATTCGATGATCTTTCCCAGAGTATATCCGGTCTCGGCAGCCGTTGTCTTAATGTCATCCAACGTGGGTTGATCCGATGGCAAGAGACTACGTCCCAATGCATACGCAAACAGCTGATTGTGGACGGTGGTCAAGAAGTCGTTCTCACGCGCCTCGCGTAGGTATTGCCGCAAGCCGGTGATTCCCTGTCGTTCCTGGCCATCGGGGAACTGCCCACGGTTGTCCACACGTCGACCTCCCAGATCGTGACTCCGCCGTTCTCCGATCGGACCATAATCTTCAAATACGAGACCGACGGCATCAAACCGCCGATGGCAACCAGCACAGGCGGTCACGCTCCGATGGCGAGCCAAGGTCTCGGCCAGCGTCAACTCCCCCAATTTGGTCTCATCGGCTGGCAGTTCGGGAACCACCGGCGGCGGCGGCGGAATGCGTTCGCCAAGCAAACGACGAACCACCCAATACCCGCGTTTGACGGGACTGGTTCGCAGGCCCGGCGAGTTCTTTGTCAGGAACACCGCCATCGTAAGTAGGCCGCCGCGACCGTAGGTGCCTGCGTTATCGATCCGGACCCACGACTCGGACGCCGATTCGGGCATGGCCATGCCATACAGCTTTGCTAATGTGGCGTCGACATACGTGTGTTCTGCATACAAGAGATCAGAGACGGGCCGGTTATGTTGTATCAGATCCACAAAAAAACGGATCGGCTCTTCAAACATCGCGTCGCGGAGTTGATCATTGAATTCCGGAAAGCGGCCGCGATCGACACTGTTGTGTTCTTCGAAACGGCGAAAATCTAGCCAGTTCCCGAGAAACTCGGTGGCCATTCCGTACACTCGCTTGTCGGCAAGCATGCGGCGAGTCTGCGCAATCAGCACATTGGGGTCGTGCAAATCACCGGCGGCGGCATGTTCCAACAATTCTGCATCCGGCATACTCGACCATAGAAAATAACTCAAGCGACTTGCTAACTCGTAGTCACTCAACGCGTGTACGCCGGATTCGTTTACGTTAAGATCAAAACGATAACAGAAATAGGGTGACATCAATACGCTTGTCAGACAGTCCCGCAGCGCATCGGCGTGCGATAACTGCTGTTCGCCACGCAGCTGCTCATAGAAGCGAGCCAAGTCCGTTCGTTCCTGCGAATCCAGCGGTCGACGGTAAGCCCGCTCGGCAAAGTCCTGCAGAGATTGCAGATGTCGCGTCTCCGCCAATTCCCGCTGCTCATCCAGCCATTGAAATCGCGTCGTCATGGCGTGGAAATATTCCGTGATTGCGCCAAGCTCGTCGTCGCCCGCTCCTTGTCGTAACGCCTTGGCCAAATACAAGTCGCGCAGCTTGTTGACGTTGGCGATCGTTGTGACGTCTTTATCTTCCGAGCGAGCGAAATCGAATTCTGCGTCGAACATAAAACGAGGAGGTTCAGCGCGTTCGAAAAACACGAAATCACGATACTGTCTTAAAGGCGATTCCGTAACAAAGTCGAGTTCATCCCAGAGTTTCCCAAGGCGTCGTTGTTCCGTGTCGCCCAGCACAAGCTCCGTCAACGGACCGTCATCACGATAATAGCCGTGCATCAGATGAAAACCTGCCGTCAATAGACGTTGTTGCTTTGGCTCCAACGGATCAAAATACGGACCGCGCTGTACGACGCAGTATTGGTCGGGAAAAGCGTGACAGAAACGAATAAAAGAGGTCCTCAAATCGTTAACGTCGACCGCATTCGAGGACTCAATGCGCAGATAGGTGGCGAGTTCCGGGGCCGTCTTTACTAACGTTTGTCGCACGAGTTCGAGGTCCGAAAGCGGATCGCCGCCGTAGCTCATTCGCTGCTTTGCCAGGTGTCTGTTCCGCCACAGTACAAACGGTTGACTCCCTTGAGAAATCCCATTGACCTTCAGCGAGGGGACTGGGATACGGAGTTCACCACGTACCTGTGTGATAAGCTTCTGGATTCGTTCGCAAGCCGTGTGCAATTCGCCAGGCTGAGCTTTCTCGGGCGAGGGGAGTTGGTGCCACATGGCTTGAACAACGGCAAGCGGCCCGTGGGCGGGATCTGTTTGTTGCAGAATCTGATAAACGATGGCCAGGTATTTTGGACTGACGCTCCAGCGGGCGGCGACCAGAGGTAATGTGTCGTCTGGGTGTCCCAGCGCCTGCGCGGTGCTGATATTGCCAAGCCGCCGCCAGGACGTCCGCGAGCCGGATGCGATGCCGACGATAAAACTCAACAAGTTGCTCAACACAGTACCGATCGCGGTCGGTGTCAGTGACGACCGGGTAGGGCGCGAATGTGATTCCATCCATCCCAAGAACGGCATGGTTGCTGACGTACTGGGCGGCGGCAAGGTACTTTTTCAACAGGGCCGGTGACATCGTCAAGGCTTCCCCCGTGTTGTCAAAGCCGAACTCGTTGGCCGGATCCACGGGGAAATCGCCGGTCGGATGCAGGTCGACTCCTGTCAAGTCACGGATCGTATAGTTGTATTCCGCATTGCTCAGGCGTCGAGCGAGAACCAACCCTGGGTCTCCCGCGTGGCGATCCGCTTCCAAACGATGGAGTGATCGAATCCAGGCCACAGCCGCTGCGCGTTCATCGTCGTCCGGAAGCTCGGTTGCATCGGCCGGGGGCATTTCCTTCGCCTCGAGTCGCTGCAGGAGGATCGACCACCGCAAATAGTCTCGCTGAATTGCCTCCACTGACGAGTACGGACTTAGGTCCAACTTGCCTTCTTGAGTTGCCGAGTCATGACAATCCAGGCAATAGCGTTGCAGAAATCCATGCAGTTGCGTCGGGAACTGCGTGATTAGCTGCTGATACTTCGCGTCGGCAACCGCTGTTTTGCCGTCCGGGTGCGATTGCCACGCAATCGCATTCGCGGACAAGTTGATGAACAGGAGCACGACCCCCAACAGCACGCCTGAATGGTGGGGCAGTTGTTCTGAAGCATTCGAGAACCGGAGCATTGTTTTTTGGGGGGGGATTTCGAGGAAGCAGGAGTTGGTCCGTTTACGTGGATGGACGCTCGGGTGCTATGGGTCCAAGGAATCGGTTTCAACCGTCAAGACCCACCAAGGGCGCTCGCCGACTGGATAGGTGGTAAATCGTGTTAACTCACCGGATTGTGGATTGATATGAAACGCGGCAAGTTTGCCTGTCGCTTGCCCGGCCGCGTACAAATGCCGTCCCGTTGGATCAATGGCGAAACCTCGTGGCGTAGCCTCGGTCTTCGTTTGACCGCGAGGAATGAGGTTGCCCGTTGGCTCGGACACTTCGAAGACGGCAAGGCTATCGTGCCCGCGATTTGCGACGTAGATGAAACGTCCGTTCGGCGTGAGGTCGATCCGCGCATTGCTGTTGCTTTGTCGATACTCAGGCGGAAGCGTGCTGTGCAGCTCGCGAAAGGTCAATTGCCCGGTTTCCCGGTTGAAATCGTAGGCTGCGATGGCGCTGCCCTGTTCGTAGTCAAAGAATACGAGGTCATGACGTGGATGAAAAACGAATTGCCGCGGCCCCGTGTTGTTTCCCGTTCCCACGCGTGACGCGACATTGGGGCTGAGGCGACCGGTCTGTTCCTGGAAACGGAAGCAATGTATTTCGTTGGGAGCGGTATGCGGCACGAATGCAAAGCGATTGCTCGGATCGGTTAGCACGGCGTGTGCCTTGTCGTTCGTCGGTACCGTCTGAATAGGCTGATCGCCGAGCACGCCGTCGGCTCCGATCGCATGCACCGTGACTTGGCCAGCAACGTAATAGGCCGTCAACAGGAAACGGCCCGTGCGGTCGGTCGCTACAAAGGCCGGGTCGGCGCCGGCCGCGACGGTCCCTAACGGTACCAATTGGCCGGTACCGGAATCCAGTCGAAAACTAGCCAGTCGACCGGCAGCGCGCAAAGACGCAAAAAGGAAACGACGGTCGGGAGAGACGGTTAACGCTCCGGCGGGAGAAGGTAACACCGTGTCCTTGGACTTCGTCAGCTCGCCGGTTGTCGAGTTGATGGCATAGCTGACAATTCGGTTTTCACCATCCAGAGAGACGTACACGAATTGCGCGGCTAGCGTCGATGCTGGCCAGCAATCGATTGATGTCACAAGAAATATCGCTACAAGTATCTGGGTAAGTGTGAGTCGAATCATTATGGTTTGAGGGTCCCAGGTGACGACGAACGGACGCCTTGCCGACTATTAGAGTGACAATATATCAGAATATCAAATTGTCACGCAGGAAGTCGGCAGGGAACGAGAGACGCCTACGCACGGCGAGCGAAAAGTCGCGGTCCGCGTGAGCCATTTCTTTTACAAGAGAGGCGAGAAGCCGTGTTTCGTATTGCCCTGGATAAAGATGGTGTCGGTCGCCGTTGCAATATCTGCCCCACTCGAAACGCCTAATTCGTACGTGCCTTGCTGGAAGGCGTAAATCAGGTCGGTGGAGTCGAATTCGCCGTCGCCGTTCCAGTCACCCTCTTCCCAGTTCGAATTGCGATCGATACCGTCTTCGTACTCACCGGCACCGAATGCCAGAATGAGGTCCGTCGAGTTGAAGACGCCGTCGCCATTGGCGTCGCCCGGCAGTCGAACGTTCGACGAGCCCAACATAAAGTCGAAGATAAATGCCGCTCCTAAGGCATTGCCCACCGGGTCCGCAATACGTCCGGCGAGGATTGCCAGTTGGTATGAGCCGGCGGCCTCGTCGGGATCAAGTACCACGTACAATGTCTGCTTATCGGGCAAATAGACTTCATCGATTGGCTTGACCTGAACTTGCGGGAAGGCAAGGGGACGGACAAGGATGTCGCCCTGCCCTACCGTGTCGCCAATATCGTCAGAAAATTGCAGCTTAATCGCAGGGACACCATCCAAGTCGACCAGTTCCGCTGCGGTTACCGAAACAGGTGTCGTGTCGGTTCGTGATTCCAGTTGATACATGAGCTGATAGTCAAACGCGTCGTGGACGACGACCTGGGCTTCAGGCTGAACGATTTCTACCGTCAGTAAATAGCTACCCTTGTCCACGACGACGTCCAGAGCGATGTCGTCGCCCGCTAAGCTCGAACGACTGAGGATCTGTTCGTTTTCATTGATCAATCCATCTTGGTTGTCGTCGCGGCCCACGACGACGTTCATCCGCGTAACGTGCGACGTTGGCGAGGTTCCTTGCGAGTCCATAGTAAAGTCGAGGGTTAACTGCCCAGGGGCTGGAACGTCAACAATGTAAAACTCTTGTGGACGTACAAGCGAATTATCTGAGGCCTTGGCAACGACACCGTGTACATAGCCCGCGGAAGTGACGGAGATCTTGCGTGGATTCGCGGGGCTCGTTCCTTCCGAAGAGATCGCCAATGTATCATGATATTCCAAACGAAATGGAGCTGTCGCCGTGAACGCCTGAGGGCTCAGGGTGGCGACAAAGTAATACGCCGCCTGATTATTCTCCGGGACCTGGTGGGTGATCTGGAGTCCGCCTGCAACGGTCTCACCTTGGTCAATCACGCCATTGCCGTTCGTATCGCGAATCAATTGGTATGTCGCCGTTGCACTGCCCTCCTGCGCGACGTTAATCGTCAGGGGGCCGGGTGGGACAACGCCAAGGCCAAGTACCTCAAAGGGGAAGTCACGAGTCAGTTCGTCCTGGAATGATGCCGAATGCCGCGTCGGACTCAATTCATCGATCGGAAGTTCCAGTTCGTGCAGATTACTCGTCACGGATGGACGGTAGACGTTGGCGCGAATCGCAACTTCGTATTCGGTAGGGCTGCCGGTCGACCCGACAACCTCAAAGACAAGGGGGTTTCCGACAGTCGTTAGCCATGGATAGTTGGCAATCCGGGTGGTTGTATTCTTCGGCACGGAAATGGTTTCGACGATCTCACTTACTTCTAGCGATCCGTTTTCATTGCGGTCGTAGCCGGCCTGGAAGACTACGGGAGCTGAAAAGGTCGTCAATTTCGCTTCGGCGGCGTACGTGATTCCGCGTTGCGCCCATTCGTGCGCGGCAATGATGGCATCAATATCGCCACCCTGGACAGATCCGTAGTAAGATTTCCAGCCGTATTGGCCGGATGCCAGCAGCGCCGGCGTCACGACGTAGGGATCGTCGTCGATCGTCACCGTCAAGCGATATCCTGTTAAGCTGCCGCTAAAGTGCTCGACACCGATAAACACGGAGTTGCTACTGGAGCTGCTGAGTTGGTCGCTGGTGATCACACCACCCTCGCTGGATGTGCCGGCGAACTCGCTGGAGAACAACAACCGCTCGGCACGACCTGATACGTTGCTGAACACGTACAAATTCGCATTGGACGAGAGGTTGGTCAGTGTGACCAATACCGTTGCATCGCGCGGCAAGTCCATAACGTACCAGTCCAGCGGATCCTCGGTACTGACACTGTCATCGACCACATGCTGACCCAGCGCCAGCGGGGATACTGACGGATCTTCCGCGATTCCCGTCAGTCGACGGGCGGTCGAAGGTGCGTCGTCATCGCCACCGCCTAGCGTGACGTGCAACGAATACTGGCCAATATTGTAAACGTCCGACGGATTTCCCGCGGCACGAACCACGGCATAATATGTACTTGACGCCGCCGCATCGATTGTGATTACTTCATCATAAACACCTGTCGATTCGGCCGACTTGACCAATGTTCCGGCGTCGTCGTAGAGCTCCAATCGCGGGTCGAACATCGGGGCGATGCCATCGGATTGAACCCTGACGGTGAATTCTGTTCCAGGTACAATCTGCCTAAGCCGGAAATAGTCCGCGTCACTTTCCCGCTCCAATACGCCAGTCGCGTAAAACTCCGTCCCGGTGACGGTCACGTCACTAGCCGTCGCACGATCATTACCGTGGTCGTCGTCTCGTAGCGTCAGTCCCTTGGACAAGAGTGTCGCGATGTCATCCTGGGGCATCGAGTCCCGATCAAGGGATCCGTCGATAGATTCACGCCCTGTCGAAGGGCCGACACCCCATCGTCCCCCAGGCGTGATCAGGCTACCATCTCCCATGATGAGTCCATCACGATATTCGTCGGCCAGCGTGCCGTCGGCATTGAATAAAGACTGGTGCTTTAATCCCAGCATATGCGCCGCTTCGTGTGCGACCGTTTCGCCCACGTAACGGACGTCGTTCGCATTCCCCCAAACATAGCCGACACTTTCATTGTCATTGTAAAAGCCGTCGCGTGCGGCGATCCCACCCGCGTTGCCCTCGCCGTACCAGGAACCGTCGCCGCCAATTACGATCTTGCCAACTCTGCCATCGTCTAGCGAGCCGGAATCGATCGTTGTCACATCCAAATTGAAAACGGAAAACTTCTCTTTGACGATTGCGAAAACGTCCAACATGTTGGACAACTCCGCCTGGGAAAAGCAGGTTGCGTTGCCGTCCAGATCGTAGGCCGGAATGGCGCCTTGCGTGTCCGTACCGCCAATTTCAGCCCACGCCCCCCATCGGCCCGACGTATCGCCGTCAAAGTCGAGAATGATTTTCTGGTCGGCTTCGGGAAGACTGGAAAGTGCCGGGACGGCCAACGGCGCTGCGTCGTCGATGCGGTCGCACGCCAACATGCGACGGTCCTCTAGGTGCTCGAAGGTGCGGCCCCGTCCAATTTGTCGAACATTTCCTTTGTTTGACCGCATGGTCACGTGTCCTGCCAACGATCTGCTAGAAGGGGTGGATGGCCCGTGAGCCAAACTGCCAAATTGACGGCCACGAGCGAGCAAGCGGACTCTAGTATAGTCGGTTCACCCTATTCGCACGAGGAATTGGCGAAGGGCAGATACGTTGTTGCATCGTGTTGCGTCTATTCGACGAGCAGTGGATTGGCCACGCGTCTACGTCGTCCGTCGATTGATCGCGTGCAACGTCAGTCCTATTAACATCAGGACTGCACCGGACGGCTCGGGTACTGCTTGCAGGAAGCCACGAATCTCGCCCCCAGGAAAATCGGTGCTATGGATGTTTAAGTAGGCTTTCTCACCGTCCAATCCCGCCAATAGGGCGTTCATAGCTCCACTAACATCACCGTTGGCGGTCACGAAGGCGGCGTTGTAGCTAGCCGCTTGCGACATATCGAAAGTCATGTCGTAAGTACCCGCCACGACGCCTGAGGGGAATCCCGGAAATGTTGGCGTCGGCGTCGCCACGCCGGCCGTTCCTGCCAGGGGGTCCGCCGTGCAACAATGGATGTGCGCCGCCGTAACTGTCCCCACCAGGTCACTGAACGTCGCCTCGACGCGCATTGTTGCCAGGTCAAGGTCGACCGTTACGAGCGCGGAACCCAATCCCGAAGATCCGTTCGGAGGCGCTTCGGCCGCACCGTTGAGGACGGCGGAATACTGTATTGCATTTGCCGACAGCGAAGGCGGAAGTACGAATAAGAGGGCAGCGACGGCAGCGAGAACGGCAGGCTTCATGGTGCAGAATTCCTTCCAACCGGTGGCAGATCGAGAGTATGAAGGCCGAAAACGGAACGCATACCGGGCCTTCTCCGGCTTATTATGCTCCAAAATGGACGAAACCTTGCACATTAAAGTTTCCTTTCTGGTCCGGGGCTGAAACGCCCGCGTTCCGGCCTCGGCGAAGACCGCGCTAATGGCAGTTTGGGCCAAGGCCGGATGAGGACCGTAAACTGCGATACGAACGAGAGCACCTCGCTATTGTGGTTCTCGCGGTTGAATTGGCAACGTTTTCGCGGCGCGGCCCTGATCCATTCCCCACAGCGACGACGAGGCAAAAAGGTCTACGACGCGGTTCTGATGTGCCCCACGTTTCAGACCACCGGTTTCCAGCCCGGTTCATATTCGCGTTGCCAAAACTCCATGGCAGCGGTGTCGTCGAGTACCTGACCGTTTTGGGGATCGCATTTAAGTGTGTGTTGGGTGCGGTACGCGATATTGCCCAAATGGCAGAGCAAAGTGCTTCGGTGTCCTTTCTCGATCTGAGCACTCAGGCCGAAGTGATCGCCGTTACGGATGGCGGCGATGAAATGAGCGGTGTGAAACTTGTCCACGGCCAGCCACGGATTACCTCCAGTCGCATCGTCTGGTCGCTTTTCTATCAGCTGATCGTCGGCATCGTAGATTTTGTAGTCGCCGAATTGTCCCAAGGACAGAGCTCCCTGGTCGCCATAGAAGGAAACATAGGCAGAGGAATCGGCGTGTGAGTTGCAGCTAAGGCCTTGCCAGGTAATCTGCTTTCCACCGGGGAACTCGTAATTGGCAACGTGTGTATCGGGCGTCTGCTGATCGTCGTGGAAGCGGTAACGACCGCCCGACGAGATGACGAGTGAGGGGAAGTCGACGCCCAATCCCCAGCGGCACAAGTCCAGCGCGTGGACACCGTTATTCCCGAGTTCGCCATTCCCCCAGTGCCAAAACCAATGCCAATTGTAGTGAATTCGATTGTCGAAATAGGGAGTCCGCGGCGCCGGGCCTTGCCACAGTTCGTAATCTAGCGTCGGAGGCGGACTGGTCTGTTGGCCGATTCCCAGCGACGGGCGATTGTTGTTGTACCAGCTGCGAGCACTGTAGACGTTTCCGATGACACCCGCATGGAGCTTGTCGATGGCTTCAATCACGCCGGGCGTACTTCTGCGCTGCACGCCCATCTGTACGGCCCGATCGTATTTGCGAGCGGCAGCCACCATTTGCTCACCCTCCCACGGGTTATGACTACACGGCTTCTCGACGTAGACGTGTTTGCCTGCGTCACACGCCAGAATGGTTGCGGGCGCATGCCAGTGGTTGGGCGCTTCACAGAAAAGTGCGTCCACATCGGGATCGTCCAGGATTGTTCGGAAATCCGTGATCGCCTGTGGGCGCTGTTGACCCCAACCTTCAATTTTTGCCTTCGCCTCATCGGCTCGCTGGGAGTCGACGTCACAGACGTATTTAATGACGACTCCAGCCTGCTGGTCTAGCGCGGCAGCGACTTGCATACCGCGATTTAGCCCCATAATACCCACCGTCACTTGCTGTGTGGGCAAGGCACCGGTTTGGGCGATCAATGGTCCGGTCGCTAGCGCAATGGCCGAACTGGCTGTCGTTCCCAAGAAGGCTCGGCGGGTCACAATCGGGTTCATGGCAGATCTCCAAACATTGAGAACTAACGACTCACTTCGACCTTTTGTTGACACGAGGTTGTGTACGGGGTGGTCGACTACAGCGCGGGATCGACGGGTATCCTGGCTACGCGATCTGAGTTTGTGAAGGTACCATAGGTGCAATAGGCTTCTCGGCTAACGAAACGCCTCGCAAAACGGAGGTTGATCTCCTTTCGTCGACATCGTTGCGACTCCTATCATGTCGTATGTGGAGCACACGTCCACGGTGCTGCTAACGCCGATCGCCAACGTTGCTTAGGATACGGGTTTTACTCCGCCTGATAGCCGCGCCACATCCATACCAAGGTGTCCGCCAGCGTGTGTTCGAACACCTTGCGATCACAGTGCCGCGTGGCACGGCTGAATACGTAGCGGTGGTCATAGCCTTTGGCGTCGAGTGCCGCAGCGGTGCGCTCGTTGGCCATCACCCAGTTGTGATAGCTTTCTTCCGGATCGTTGGCGCGAAGATCGTTTTCCGATACGTGCGTGAAAATGCGCAGAGGTTTCTTCTCGTTGTTTTCGATCAACTTCATACTGGAATGATATTCCCAAGCGCCAAGGGGATACTCCGCTTCTTCCGGTGCGTCGTCGTCCTGTTGATCGACGAATGTGCCGGAGTAGGTAATTAAACGACGGAAGAGATCAGGTCGGAACCAGCCCATCGTGAGCGCCGCCGCACCACCCGAACTACAACCCATTGTTGCCTTATCCCAAGGGTCGTCCGAAAACGCGATGTTCGGATAGGCGGCTATGATCTCGGCGTTATTCAGCACGGCAGGCAGCACTTCCTCGTTAATAAAGCGGGCCAAGCGATCGGACATCGTGTCGTACTCAAGGCCCCGCTCGCTGCCCTTGCTGTCGTTACCTCCGTTTTGTACGGCAATCGCAATAAACGCAGGCAACTTGCGGTCGGGGTTTCGTGAGATCGTGAGATTGTCCAGCGCGTTGCGAACCAAATCGAGATTGCTGGGTCCGTCGTGCATGACAAGGATAGGTGCTTTTGTGCCATCTTTGTAAGCGGCCGGTACGTAGACAAAGATCTTGCGCTCCTCACGTACCGGCTTCTTTGGGTCGAGCGTGGGATCGTCGCCACGAAAAATGTTGCTGTCCGCCAGACGCATCGAGAACTCGAAGTTTTTTCCCTTCGGGTTGCCCTGATCTGTGAGATCGGAATCGAGTGTGTATTCCGGGCCGATCACAACTTTGCCGTTACCTTCCGTGCCGGGGTTGTTGGGATCGTTTTCGGCGGAAATCGCCCAGTTGGCTAAGAGAGCCACCAGGGCGAGTGACAAGACATGGTAATTAAAGGTCGGGAACATATTTTTCAATGGCATGGTGACTCGCAATCGACATAGAAGACCAATGATTATAGACAAGAACCTTTCGCAATGGATGTGTCCCCGAAGCCAACATGAAACAGGGACAGTCCATCGTAATCCAGCCTACCACAGTTCGATTTTTAACATAAATCGCCGCCTCCAGTTAATCTCGCCGCTGCCAATTCGAGTTTCTTCTGCCACGTCCGGGCCGGCGGCTGGAAGATTATGATCGGAATTTACGTGTGGCTGGTCATCGGCTCCATCATTACCGCCGCGGTTGAAGCCACCGTGCTGCTCTTCCTGTTCGGACTGGTAAAGCGATCCCCTGGATGACGTTTATCGATGTTTGCACGGCCAAAGGGCCAGGACGACCAACGGGCGTCCGCGAAATCTCGGCTGCTCGCTGCTCGCCGAGGACCATTAGCAGCGCAGAAGTGAATAGGACCGACGATCTGTGATGACTTGATGGCACTGCCATTCATCGTATCGACGGCGGCGGCCCATGCCGAGTTTCGTTGGGCTGCATCAATCTGGCGATTCGATGTCGCGTCGGGGATCGCAACTACGGACGTGTTGAACGCGCTGTCGGACGAAACGGCCGTCAACGCCGCAAACCAATCCGCGGAATCGAATGCTTCCTCGCCGTTCTAGTCACCCTCGTCCCAGCCGGCGGCTCTACCGGTCGCCTATCTGCCGGCGGCGATAAGGGGTCCTTTCGTTGAAGGATCACGCTAAACCGAGCGTAGCGTTATAAGCAGCAGCGGAGAAATATGGCGTAAGCCAAGGTGTGTCACGTTTCAATAGGTCACGGTGGAGGCCCACAGCTTCAAGAATTCTTGTGTTTATCAAACGAAACTAGTTTTGTTTCGATCAGACACTTGATAGGCTCAGTGTGAATGCGTGGCAGGTTGTGTTGCGGCTTGGCTATGCGGCGGGTTGTTGCCGCTAACAGGGAGCTGAATACGATGAAAACGGTTTGGTACTTGATCACGAGTTGTGTGTTTCTTCTGCCCACTTTCCCAGTCATGGCTGGGATTAAGGACGATGTCGTCGCCGCTTGGCTTTTTGACGAAGGTGTTGGAGAAACGGCGGGCGACGCGGTAAATGATCACGATGGCGAACTAATCGGTGATGTTCTGTGGAACAGCAATGGCAGGTTTGGCGGGGCCGTAGAGTTTCTGGGAGTCGTCGGAACCGGTGATCACATCGAGGTTCCGGACACGGAAGCGCTGTCGTTGGAAGAATGGACGATCACTGCGTGGGTCAAGCTACAGTTTCCCGATCATGGTGACTGGGCCGTTATTGCCGTCAAGGATCCCGCGAACGGATTCCAAAATTACGCGTTGGATCTAAATACGCAGGGCAACGTCGTTTCCGAAGTAACGAGTGGTGGGCAGTGGAGCGACACGGTTTCCTTTACGTCCGTCTATGATGATACGTGGCACTTCGTGGCTTCGAGCTACGATGGCGAGACTCTGCGGGCGTTCGTCGACGGGAGCTTGGAGGCCGAACAGGACTTTGGACCCGGTGATTTAAGCGACGCTCCACTCTCCATTGGTGATCGACTAGACGGATCGCAGCCGATCTTAGGGCTCGTCGATGACTTGGGGCTTTTTCGCACCGCATTGGATGAGGAAGACCTGTTGATCTTGATGGACCAAGGCCTTGAGATGATATTGTCGCTGGGGCAGATTCCTGGGGATTTCAACGGCAATGGGGCACTCGATTCTGGTGACATCGATGAGTTGACACGCCAGTCGGCCAGCTTGATGAACTCACCTAGCTACGATTTGAATGCCGATTCGCGCGTTGACGATGCCGACATACGGTTGTGGATATCTGAATTGTTCAATAGTTGGGGTGGAGACGCCAACTTGGACGGTGAATTCAACTCGAGCGATCTAGTTGTGGTACTTGGCTCGGGCGCTTACGAGACGAACAACGACGCCGTGTGGTCGTCTGGTGATTTTAATGGCGACGGTCGAGCGAACACCAGTGACTTGGTCGCGGCGTTGGCGGGCGGCGGCTACGAACAAGGGCAACGTGCTGCGGTCAAGGTCGTACCCGAGCCCGGGACACCTACATTGATGTTGTTCGGCTTGATTCAAATCGTACGCTACCGACGACCGGTCGGTGCGCCCGTCTCGCAACATCGTGCGAACAGTTGAGTATGCGACGACGCCTTCGAAAAAAACTTCGTATTGGTGAGTTCCGAGAAGATGGATTTGCCGTGGCGGCAAGCCTGGCGGCAGGACAGTCCACGGCAAAGTGTGATCAGGTGCTCGATGACTTTCTGGACTTCCTGTCTCACCACGGGCTGCAATTCGGCGGCCAGTGTGGTCCAACGTGGGACGGGATTGTCGAGCGGACGCGACGCGGATCGGCACTGGAACGTCATCGTGCCATAGTGGGTGACTGGCTGGACACGCATCCGCAGGTGGCGTCATTTCAGATCGGCCCACTGTTTGATGCCTGGCACTAATTCGATCCATATCGTGAAGCGGCACTGGAAGCCCAGCCGTCATTTCGCCGGCTACCCCATATCGGTACAGGCTGGGTCAAATTGACACACGAGTTGCGTGTCGGCACGACTCCTGAGGTGGGCAACTTCTTCGGTCACGACCGTGACTTCTGCAATCAGTTCGGTGGTGCCGACAATGGGCATTGAGGACCGACGGGTTGCTGTGCTTTCCGCTGTGGAGACGCTGCAGACAAAAATGGCGTCGACGCTCGACGCGGCGGTCCTGTCCAAAATGGCCGATCGCGGCCAGATTGTTGGTGCCGTCGTGGATGGACCCCTTGATCTGGACGCGGCCGTGGACGCCGAAGCGGCGCGCATCAAGGGCATCGTTTCGCCGGTCGCCGGGCGGGCCAATATTCTGATCGTTCCAAACATTGAGGCGGGAAACATGATCTACACGGAATTTGCGTTCATGGCAGATGCCCAGACCGCCGGGCTCGTCGTCGGCGCGCGTGCCCGTGATCCTCACCAGCCGCGCGGACAGCGCAGCGGCTCGCCGATTTTCCGACGCCGCGGCCGTTCTTTACGCCGCCGCAGTGGCGCTGACTCCACGGCTATTTTCCCCGGTAGAATGGAGTAGGCAGCATTGCCAAACGGAGTCCTTAATTTCGGGACTGGCCTTGGTCGCCGCCGGCCACCGCACCGTGCTCGGTGGAACCCGCTACGAGGCGCCCGCGCTGATGCAAGCAGACATGCTCGCATACGAGTACATCAGCCACGCGATCAAGAAGCACAGTGCGCAGGCACGACGTGAGATCGTAGCGCACCTGGGAGGAGGCGATAGCATGTGCGCGATGCTCAATGGCAAAAGCATCGACACCACGATGGGATTGTCGGGGCTTTCTGGCCTACCTATGGCAACTCGCTCGGGCGACGTCCCTGCCGAAATCATTTTCTATCTCCTGAGAACGCGGGCGTATGATGTCGGCGACCTGGAGAAGCTGCTGTACCAGAAGTCCGGACTTCTCGGACTGTCCGGCATAAGTAGCGATATGCAGACATTGCTGGATAGCAACTCACCGGGAGCAATTCGGGCAGTCGAATATTTCGTTTTCAAGTGGGGTCATTCCAACCAATGAGGAATTGATGATCGCACAGCACACGGTCGATGTCCTTAGGAGTCGAGGCCTTCTGCCATAGGGCCCCGTTCGAACCGAATGGTCGCCGAGTGAGTGAACCGCGTACTGGCTTCTGCTTCGGAAGGCGAAAGTGCGTATCCAGCTCTCTACACGTTCTGCCAACGGATCGCAGGACGACGCGTTGGCATTCGAGCGGTAAGACAGCATTCCGCTCATGGACAAGTATGTTGAGCAGTCAGGACTGAGTTTTTGGAAGAGTCTATCCCGACGCCGGATTTACGCCATTTCGAGGAACGATGGCCACGTTCGCTTCCGTAGCGGGCGTGCAGCTACCAGCGAATGATCGCGAAGGACAACCGATTATATTCGATAGTTACGACATGACGCCTGTGCTGTTTGGCAGCGGTAAGTGTGCCCGCAACTTAATGAACCATCCTACTTCGCAACGTCCAGCACCCAGTGGGATGTTTCAAATCGTGGATCAGTAATGCGCCGCACGCAGTATTCTCAGTCGGCTGGTGTCGTCCTTCGATCAAAGAACGCCTTCGCGGCCGGGTGAAGCGGGTACGGGCCCCACTCCGCTTGCTGGTGAAGCAGTTCAAAACCATACTTCGTCGAGAGTTCCGAAACGGCATCCAGCAAATCTTCGACGAATTTGCTAGATGCGCTCGTGAACGACCAAGTAGGTCCTGGTGCTCACTGTCTCAACGTTGGCTGGCGGTACGCCATTTCCCATCGCACCCAATGCGATTGTGTGTGGCCTGAACACATCCAATTCAGAAAGCAGACGGATCTGTCGTGGCTGGAGTGGAAGCAATCGGAAGCGTTCCTCAGAAAGGATACTCTTAAGCAGTGGATTCTCGGGGCCTGATGTGACGATGGCCGCTTGTCGCTCATCGTTCTTCAGTTCTCGTAAATCCTTATTGACCACTTTGACCGATAGCTTGAGTTTGCGGAGGATCTGATTCGCAGACTGCTGCATTCCGGAACGAAGTTGACCGACGATTACTTTTTCGCCCGCAAGACCAGTGACATCGTCAATTCGCGTAGCGGCAGGAACGATAAAAAAGACGAACTCTTGAAAGAGCGGTGCCACGACGGCCAATTGGTCTGGGAACGGCGACACCGCACTGGCCTGAAGTAGACCGGCATCCGCATCGTCCATCAACAATTGCTCACAGTTTGCAATTGCTCCCGCTGTTTCCAACGTCTTGGCAGAATTTCCTCTGGCGCTCAGAAATCCACATACATCATGACTAAACTCATAGTATTCTCCTAGTCGATCACCAGCCGCGATGCGAATCAGCGGTGGATAGGGCTTTTCCGAGCTAGACAAGAATGGCAGCACCAATAGGAAGATCCCCGCGATTACAACGAGCCATTGTGCGACTCGATGAGCGATGGTGGGGTTGGTGACGCGTCTGCCGACAACTGCTGCGACAAGAGGGACATCTCGCAGCCACAGCCAACACTTCGAGAGGATGCCGATCGGACGAGCAAGAACAGGAACACCATCAAGGTAACGTTCCAGATCGTCTGCCAGGTCCTTTGCCGTCGCATACCGCTGTTTCGGATCCTTTTGCAAGCATTTAAGGCAGATCGCTTCAAGTTGCTTGTCGGCGCGTCGATTGACGGATCGCGGGGCGATGGGGGCCTTGTGAATTACTTCAAGTATCGTGTCGACGGTCGACTTTGCCTTAAACGGAGGACGGCCCGTTAGCAATTCGTAAAGAATCGCCCCTAGAGAGTAAATGTCGGTAGTCGCATCGACATCCTCCGACTTGCCTGCTGCTTGCTCGGGTGACATGTACGAAGGCGTTCCCAACGACGCACCCGTGGATGTAAGAGACTGGTTCTGAGCCACGTCTTTGGCAAGCCCGAAATCCGTAATCAACGGTCGATCGTGCTGATCTATGAGTATATTGGCCGGCTTCAAGTCACGATGGACGATGTGGTGTTCGTGAGCGTGCTGAATTCCTTCGGCGACCTCTTTAAGGTATCGCGCGATACGTTGTGGTTGCAGTGTTTCGCCGCGGATGAGATGTGCCAAATCCGTGCCGTCGACGAATTCCATCGAGAAAAAGTGCTGACCACCGACCTCGCCAACCTGGTGTACTCGAACGATATTCGGGTGCCGAAGTTTTCCAGCGGCTTGGGCCTCGGTATAGAATCGCTCCACGTCACGAGTGGAAGCCAGCACACCTGCTCGTATCATCTTGACCGCCACAACTCGATCGAGACTCACCTGACGCCCGCGATAGACGACACCCATTCCGCCCTGTCCGATTCGCTCCAGCTCGCTGTAGTCACCAAACGAGAGTTCGTCGGCCGGTAGTTCGTGAGTTCTTGCATGTTCTGGCTTCCAGCGATCGTTAAAGGGAAGAGTTTTGGGGAGAGAACGATCACTCGACACACCGTCTGTCGGATCGAATGCGGTGGTTTCGGCCGGCCCATGAACGTCTTCCTCAACTTCAAATGGAAGAACCGGTCCGGCCATCCACTCAATAAGACGAATGGCTTCCAGTAACTCTTTCAGCTCGACGGCAAGGTCGGCGTGTTCCTGGATGAAGTCATTGATTTCAATGGGGATGTCGTTGTCGACATGTCGGAAATAATCAGCAAGAGCTGCGTTGATGCGTCGCTCGCGTTCGCCGTCGTTTTCGGCCGCGTCGGTCATCGTGGGTCATCCTTAGTGACGTCGGCAAGTTGACGGCGCAAAGCACGCAAGCCTCGCTTTATCAGGCCGGCTACGGCAGTTTCCGTCCGATCAAAATGACGAGCGAGTTGCGCCAGTGACCATCCTTCCAAGTGGCGAAGCGAACTGCCTCGCGCTGATCGTTCGGAAGTCGTTCAATTTCCTTCGCAACTCGAACTGCGAGTTCTCCTCGCATGGCGCGGCGGCTAGGAGAGGACGATTTACCTGCTGAAATACCTGCTAGGTTGCACTCCTTCGGTCTTATGTCCGCCTGAATCTGTTCACGGCAAACAGATCGCTTTTGGGCGACGCGGTGTGCCTGGAATAGATTGCGAGACGTTGTTTTCAAGGATGCGTTTCAGCCACGCAATAAGCTCGCCCTCGGAGTTCCCCCGGAAGGGGCCCATGTCCCGGCATGCTTCAAGACAGGTTTGCTGTACGACGTCGGACGGGTCGATGCGAGCATTCACGGCACTGTCCAATTGGCGACTCGCCAAAATGTGACAAGTAAGGACGAAAATGCTGCAACAGCGTCCCCATCGCGTCGAGATTGCCATCTATCGCGAGCTTGATGAGTTCGTTGCTGTGGGGAGAATCGTTCATTCTCTCGACCCTGGAAGGGCAGGAGACAGTCGCTCGCTGGTTGAACGAATTGCGAGATTGGCTGAATAATTCGTCAATGTAAATCGGCCCTCACTGCCATCGCGAGGCGTTAATGATACACGAGGTCAGTACCGGTATCCAGCAACGCTTCGAGACAGAGATCTAAAACGTGATGACCGTGTAATGTGGCGGGAGATATGCGATGCGAGGACGTCGGAAGCTGACGCGATGCACACGCTTCCTAACTTGCTCGATTTGAAGCGCGAAACTCGACATTCCCCGGAAGTCCGCCATAATCCCGGTTGGCAGTGCGCCACACCGCCAAAATCAGGCCCTTCATCAAAAAGAATTCGCGCCCAGTTGACATCGACTTGCAGCCGTACGTATTAGGCCCGTCCTTTCGGTGCGGACCAAGTATGGCTCAACTAACTTTGCCATCTGAGGAAACAATAGGAGCTACTATGTCGACGAACGACAATCGCACTGGTACTTTTGCGCGATTTACCTCACTGCCGTTGTACGTGCAAATCCTTTTTGCAATGGTAGTTGGGGGAGTCACGGGGCTCTTACTCGGAGAGCGTGCGGAGATCATGGAGATTCCCGGTAGAGGTAATTCTGCAATTGCTCGGAGCGCCGGCACCTCCATTAACCTTGTCGCGGTTACGCATGTACTTATGACGAGCGAATGGCGCATGGTGACACGGCTGGCGGGACTTCTTTTGTTGAACACGACCGTCGCGATCTGCATTGGCCTTGCGGTCGCCAACACGCTTAAACCAGGTACTTGGTCGGAGATCGATCCCGCCGCCACCGTTGACCGTACAAGACGGAGGGCAATCGAACCCGGTGGATCTATTTCTGCAGAACGTTCCCAAAAGCATTCTCGGGCCGCTGGGTGACCGACAGAATATCATTGGCGTTATCATTATTGCTGTGGCCTTTGGTATGGCTTTGCGCCGGTTGCAGGATTTCAAGATTCAGACGGCCGGTGATATCGTCGAGGTGGCATACAAGACGCTAGTAATCGTTTTGCACTGGATTATTCCCTTAGTTCCGTTGGGTGTATTTGCCGTAGTGGCTCGAGTCGTCGGTACGCAGGGATTCGGGCCCTTCGCCGCAATGGGTATGTTTGTGCTCGCGGTGTTGTTGGCGTTGTTCCTACAAGCCGTATGGGATCTTGGTGCGCATCCAACTATTGTCTTGGGTTAGGCCGATGCAGGCGCTGCGTGGAGTTCGCGATGCGCTGGTGATGGCCTTCTCGACTGACAGTTCGACAGCAACAATGCCAGTAACGTATTCCTGCTTGCGAGAAAAGGTGGGCTGCGCGAAGAAGCGGCCAGTATCGGAGCGCTGATCGGCGCCAATTTTAATAACGACGGAACGGCACTTTACGAAGCCATGGCGGCTTTGTTTGTCGCCCAGCTGATTGGCATCGATCTGACTTTTTGGCAGCAGCTTCTGGTTGTCTTTACATCTATCATCGCGTCGGTCGGCGCCGCGGGAATTCCCGAGGCAGGCCTGGTAACCATGACACTCGTCTTCACCGCCGTGAAATTGCCGATTGAGTACGTTGGTCTGCTGTTGACGGTTGATTGGTTCCTTGATCGCTGCCGCACGACCATCAATGTCCTGGGGGATGTGAACGTGAGTTGTCTCTTGGACGGGAAGTCGCAAGAAGTCGAAGCGAGTTCAGATACTGAGGCTCCTGCGGTATCTTGAGACACCACTGGGCTAGGACGTTCACACGTCTGTAGAGGGGCAATCGACGGGGGCGCATGCCCCATGGCTGTTGACTGGCTAGAATTGGGGCGTTCAAGCGCCCGACTAAATGAACTAATTGTGAATCGACGTGGACGTGGAAAATTACCGAATCCCTGCCGGCGTAAAGTAATGTATCCAGAACGTTGATCGCCGCGCAAGTTCGCATTTATTCACTTCTGCGCCGGTAATGGTCCTCGGCGAGCGGTGCGAAGCCGAGATTTCGCGGACTCCCGTTGGTCGTCCTGGCACTTTGGCCGCGCAGACAACAATAATGGGAACTGCGGCGATTCTACTCCTGCGCAGACTAGGATGTGAAGGGTTTTTGGATGGCGAATGAAATGCGATCACATCTCAAGGAGTCGCAACCGGACGAGGCCGACGCCGCCGAAATGTTACACAGTCTTGCGAGATTGCTCTGTTGTTTGACCGGCACCTTTGTGCTCCTATTGGGCGTCTACTGCGGCTGGCAAGTTTTCAGGCACATAGAGACCGTCGTTACTGACGGAAAACCACTCGAGTCTGCCGTCGACAGCATCGCAACACTGATCGATGCCGAGAGCATGGTCATCGACAATCAACAACAGGGCGTGAAGGCAAACTACGGACGTAGTCTAGCGGTTGTCATCCTCTGGTTGTTTTACCTCCTCTGGATCGCGGTGGCGCTGGGGTTCCTCAACACTGGCGGTGGGCTAATCGCGAGGGCGCTCTCGATTGGTCGCAAGAAGTGAAACGACTTCGTGTTCGGACGGAACAGACTTTGAGCTGGTCTGGGACTGTCTGGAAAGTTCCGTGCTCGTCTTGCTCTGGTCTTTGCAGAAGCGTCCCCATGGATGTCGGACCGTTACTGAAAGTGTTTGTTAACCACGACAAGTCCTACCGCAGCCGTGATGGAGCAGATTGCTCGCCAACTTACCGACGAGGAGGATGGATTCCTAAACGGGAAGCGTTGTTTAATCATGGACCGCGACACCAAGTTCTGTCGCTCATTTCGAACGTCGCTCAAACGTGATGGAATCGAGTCTGTTGTGCTGCCACCGCGAAGCCCCAATTTGAACTCGCATCTTGAGCGTTTTTTCGGATCTCTAAGACGGGAGTGCTTGAGCCGCATGATCTTCGTTGGCGAGCGAGCCTGGAGCAGCGCTGTGCGTCATTACCTTGCCCATTATCATGCCGAGCGAAATCATCAAGGCGTGAGTAACTCGCTAATCGAAGCAGGTGAGGAAGTCGGCTCCCACGTCGGGTGCGTTGAGTGCTGCGAACGACTCGGTGGAATGCTCAAGTATTGCCGCCGCCGCGCCGCTTAAACTTGGCTCACGTTGTCGCCACCTGCTTTTGAGAAATGGTCACTCATGCGCATTCCACGAGAATTGGGCCCTTCCTGGCTATCTGATGACAAGAATACCCATAAATGCCGAGGCGGTTGGGCTCAGTTTCACCGGGCTTCAACACACCAAAATCCAAATTGCCAAAACGTCAGATGGTCGGCGGAGTATTTTGACCTAAGGAGCTCATACCGACAAATGGGTCCATTTGCGGGACAATCCGCCCCGATCCAACGACTGCCTTACCACAACGTGTAGTCAGACAGCGTGTGCTTTTCCATCGCTGAAGCGACGCGTTGCTCAATCTCGCCGCGCATTTCCCTACGAACGGGTCATCTCGTGAGCCAGCTATTCTGGGCCGTGCGTTCCGCGAACTCTACTCGCACTTCCTACCGGGCCAGCTGATGGTTTCTCATGCGGGCGTACCAAGATTACGGACCGCCGGACATAGCTCCCCGGATCATCTCCCGCCTGCGTCACGGACAGCTTGGCTTCAAGAAAGTCGAATTTACCGACGATCTCGCCCACGCTCGGCAACAGCCCAATGATGTCCTGTACGGGTTTTAGATCCTCAGCGTCAACTTTCGCGCCGGCTAGTCCGATGACCATCGGCATGATCGCACCCGCTTGTGTTAGCAGGGCGGCAAATTGGCGGGTGCCGCGCGCCATGTTCGAGTAACTAATGCTTTGAACCGGGCCTGTGATTGACAGCCGAAATTCCTTGAAGCCATCGCTGGTTTCGATGCTGGGGTGTTCACCGGCTCGCGTTTCAAGCACTTTCTGAATCACGTTCGCACTGGAACCGCAAATCATCCAGCCATCTCGAAAGCCAATGACGGGACGGGCGCCGAACGCTGCGAAGATCGTTGCCGAGAGTTCCTCGAAACCGTCGAGATCTTTTGATTCTGAGAGCCGCAACTTCTGCGTTTTTATCATGGGAACTTCCTGCAGTTCACCAACGATTCTGTGTAGTAGCTTGCGAATACCGTCCGGATTCTGACAACGCATCGCCATAAAGCTCTGTTCGCTGCTGAGCAACGTCGGCACTTCTGCGGGTAGGCTTACATGAACGCACTCGCCGCTGAAAGCCTGAAGAACATCCTGGTCGATATGGACATCGATTTTGTCTTGCCAGGCCTTAAATCGATCCAGCGCACCCTGGCTCTCGGGAACGTTTTCTTCCAAAAAGCTAGTGACAAACTCGTACAACGCGTGCAGATTGGCACCCGTGCTGAGTGAATAACGAGTCGCCTCTGAGGGTACCCAGCTTTGCCATTGCTCAAATGGCCGGCCGCTACCGAACACCTTCGCCAGCAGTTTCTCTTCCGCCCCGGGTAGGAATCTGCCGATTGCCGCCGAGCGGTTGAGATTCTCTTCTGTGTATTCGACCGTGACCTCGTGGTCAAACACGCTGAGTTCGTCAAAGATTTTGTCCGTGACGCCCAGCCAGCGTTTGGCTTGCGGATTGTCTGCTCCTTCCCTCTTGGCGATCCCTTGTAGCATGCCGCGAATCTGCTCGAACTGTTGTCTGCCATCATAAAAGACGATGGAATCTTCCGCCGTTGGCAGTTTACCAAGCGCGGCGGATAGACGCGGGTCATCAAACTTCGATTGGCCGCCAGAACCCAAGAGGCCATTCAGACTCGTCCGCGCCAAGTCCTCAGACGAAGTCAAAATCAATACGTCCCCATAATGTGCGACGGCCGGGCTAAACGGCACTGGGGGAGGCAAAACCAGGGACGTGAGCTGGGCGGCGTTATCCGTATCGGCCTTGGTACGCACCACGCCTTGTGAGAGCTCTTCAAACAGTCGGAAGAGATTGACAATCCCGTCCGAGGCATGTGCGGCTGCTTCCGGTGTCATGCGCAAAAGAACGAGATGTTGTGAGGTCATCTCGTCCATTTTTTGAGCGTAGACAGCCTCCTGGCAATTTAAGAGCTCGTCTACGTCGATGGGCTCGATCGCGACCTTCAGCTTTTCGACAACTGCTTTGGCCTCGTTTAGCTGTTCGCCCGGAACTCGGGAGGTAGCAATCTTGAGGACTCGCTGCACGATCTCCGTTTGTTCAACGGTGTTTCGTATGTCCTGCCAGTATTCCCGCTGAAAATCACGTTCCGGATTGCGTTTGGAATAGACCGCGAGATAAACGTCGGCGGGAACTCCTCGCTTCAAGTCCAACGTCTTTTCCTCGGCGGCGGTGACCGTCAAGGTCACGGTAGCGGCGAGCATCCACAAGGCCAGCAGATAGACTTGCCATTTCATGGTCCTTCTCCTTTCCTTGAATGCATTGACGGTTCTGCGACGCCTATGATAGCACGGCGGCGACGATGTTCATGCCTCGCCTTGTCGAGATTAGGCCAGGTGCGTTCTAGAGGGCACCGGCCGTGTCTGGGCTCGGTTGCCATATAAGGCCGGAAACATCCAGGTAAGGCATTAGCCTGTGCCGGTTCAAGCGAGTTGGAAAACGTGCCTTGACCAGCCGATCATGCCGATCCAGCGACCCAATGATGGGTGGCAGGACCGTCACGGAATCCGGATGACTAACTGGCACCGGATGTCGAATCTTGGAGGCACCCCCCAAGACCGATCGAATCTGGGGCAACGTTGTCGCTCGACGGCGAATACGTGTCCAGCATCAGGCAGGCGGCGTTACCGTCAAAAAAAGACGAGCTAGGGCGGTGCTCCACCGCGGAGTCGGAAAACTGGATACCGTATGAAACTAAGATAGAAGTTGACCAGCGACACGGGGCAGCCAACCGTGAATACTGGGTAGGCAATGTACGTCAATCAAATGTCTCATTCGAATTGGAATTTAATTGCCCTGGGCTACCGGCCTGGTTCCAGCATTCGTTCGTTGAACTAAATCGCTGCGCGATAGGTTCACCGACCGGATTTTATCAGAGAGCCTGTGGGTCTGTCCAAAGGAGAATGGTGACGAATAAATCGAATGATCGGATTTGCTCAGCCGAAGGTTTGTGTTGCAGTCTTTCAGGACGACGTTTTGAATGACTCGCGGCATCCTGAGGTCGAAGCGTGACTCCTCTTCGGCAGCGATACATCGACGACTTACGGCTCAAGAACTTCTCTCCGAGCACAATTCGCGTTTACGTGCATGCCGTCGAGCGATATGCCCGTTACTACGGATCGTCGCCCGTCGAACTCGGATACGAAGAGGTGCGAGGTTACTTGGTTAATCTTGCGAGTCGCGGACTATCGCGAGGTTCGCTGGTAATTGCCCGGAATGCCATTCGGCATCTGTATCGCGACACCCTGGGGCAAAGCGGTTGGATCGACGATCTTCCCCGGCCTCGGCAAGAGCAGAAGTTGCCTGTGGTGTTGAGTCGCAGCGAGGTGAAACGAATCTTCGCCGCGGTGAAGAACGTGAAGCACCAAGCCTTATTCATGGTGGCCTATGATGCGGGACTGCGGGTCTCCGAGATCCGTCATCTCCACATTCGCGATATCGACAGCCAACGCATGACGATTCATGTTCGCCAAGGCAAAGGGAAACGTGATCGCTATGCTCGTCTCACTCCGGAACTCCTCGAACTCTTGCGTGCTTACTGGCGCCAGTACCGACCGGATGATCTCCTGTTCCCCGGAGCCGATGCTCAAAAGCCATACGACATCGCCACGCCGGGCCAACTGCTCAAAAAGATATGTCGCAAGGTGGGAATTACCAAACGCGTCACCATGCACACCCTGAGGCATGCGCTTGCATAGTACTACACCTTTTTGAAAAGGCCTTATTTGAAAGGAAGTTCTTGCTGATTCGGGTTTCGTGGGCGGAGTTGACGGCCTTGGCGTACGGCGTTGACGTCGGCTTGGACATCTGGCAGCGAGAGATCTTCACGAGCGATGATCCACGGCGTGTTTTCGAGGACTTGTTCGGCAGGCAAGGTCTTCTCTCGAATCAGTCGGCGAATGACGGTTTGACTAACACAAAGTTCCTGTGCCGCTTGTTCAATCGTCAACCAAGCATCCCGATTGCGATGATTGGGAAGGCGGTAGTAGTAGCGGGTACTGTAGACGCTATGCACACGCCAAGTTTTTCCAGCCCCGGTCCGGTATCCCAGGCGATTCAACGTTGCCGCGATCGCTTGATCGCGGCAGACTTTGGACAATTCCTCGATCAGGTCAAGTGCCGTCTTCTCGGTCGTCTCCGCTCGCTGCCCTGTGCCATTGCGAACCACGCGCAGTTCGGTGTGGACGCCGCCTTTCCAATGCAGCCGCAGGATGTGCTCCGTACGGGTTTCGTTGTCGCCGATCACGATCTCTTCGAGAACCGTGCGCAAGACACGCTTCTTCAATTCGTCGCTGGCAGCTTCATCATTCCAAAGTTCCGGCAAGTCGCTCCCCAACGCCAGCAGCCGTTGACGCTCCTCGTCGGTCAATTGCCGTCGCTCCGTATCGAGAGATGCGAGTTGTTCCTGCAGCTCCGCTACGTGCCGCAAGGCTGCATTCCACCGAGCTTCGAGTTCACCAGCGACAAGACGGTTCTCCGGATCCACTCCGTCATACTGGCGCCAAGCTCGTTGCGTTTGATAACGGGCTTTCTCCAACGCCAGTTCAAGCGAACAACGCTTCTCTTGTCGACCGCGGTCGAATTGTGCCAAGGCATCCAGAGATGCCTGGATGCCCGCCGGAGCAATGGCTTCCAGTACGGCTTGGCTGACGGCGTGTTCGACGCGCACGCCGCCTAGCGATTGACAGGCGGAATGGCCGCGATTGAGGCGACCACCACGGCAGCCATAACGGGGCACTCGTCCACCGGTGCCTCCATAAGTCACGTGGAGCTTGCGTCCGCAGTGCGCGCACCGCAACAAGCCAGCCAGTAACGCGGGTCCGGTTTTCGCCGCCCCTTTGCCTTCTCCATGACACATGGAACCGTTAGACTCCAGGATCGCCAGATTCTCCAGGTATGTCTCCCAGTCAATATACCCGACATGATTGTCAGTGATCAGCACCTTCCATTGATCACGCGATTTACGACGGCGTGTTGATGACTTTCTCGGCCGACCATCTTCGGTGGTCGTCTTGGCTTCCGTGCGGCCGTAGGCCAACGCGCCGGCGTAGCAAGGGTTCTTGAGAATCTGACGAATTCGTCCGTCGCTGGGAAGACGCCAGTGAACTTCTTGGCCTGCTGTTCCCGGCACGACTTCCGGAAGGGGAATCTGTTCATCACGGTACCACAACATGGTCTGCCGAGCGGAACCCAATTCACGAAACTTGGCAAACACACTTCGAATGGAAGTCTGCACTTGACGATCGGCGATTTTCTCCACGCGGTGTTCTTCGGTGCGCACAAATCCGACAGGCAACTCCCACATCGCGTGTCCGCTACGAATCTTTCGTTCGAATGCTTCTCGTGCTCGCTGACGAAACAAGCCCAGCTCGAATTCGCTCATGGTCCCTTGCAGACCCAGCAATAGTCGATCGTTAAGCAACCGAGGATCGTACACGGCATTCGTGTCAATGATCAACGTTTTTGTCAGGCGCAGAGCTCGATCAAATGGTGCCAATCGAGATTGTTGCGAGCCAGCCGAGAAGCCTCCAACGCCAATACGGCGCCGACATCTCCGCGACATACGGCGGACAGCAATTCCGTAAAGCCGGGGCGTTGCACCGATCCGTTCCCGCTACGCCCCTGGTCGTCGTCGATGACGACGATTCTCGCAAAGCCCAATTCCTCGGCTCGCGATTTCAGTTCGTATTGGCGTTCACGGCCTTGATGATGATGGCGGACTTGGTGTCCGGTCGACTGCCGCACATAGACATAGGCGGCCCGCTGCAGATGATCAGGATTGATCTTTTCGTTCATCTTCATCCCTCCGGGGTAGAGAAAGAACTTGAAGAAGCAGCTGCGTCAAACAGGCGTGACAGTCACGACGACTGCTCGCCGGAAGACGCTGCCACATCTCAGATTGGGCAAAGTCAAACGCCTGCTGACGTCTCGGGAGAGTGATCTGGTTCTGATCCATCGCTTCCTCCTGGTGGATTCTTGGAACAAGAACCAGCATCCATTGTTTGGGCCCGAGCTTGCAAATCGACAAGCTCTCGCAAGCGAAGAAGACTGTCGATGTTCAAGCGCGCCGTCGGCTGGATCGCCAGATCCTGGCAAGCGACAGGATCCAGCATCCAACCAGGCAAAGCGATGCTCAGGTCACTCTCTCCCGTGTCGCTTTCCAGACGCACGATAAAGCACGGCTCTCCCTCCCGGCGGAGAGCTCGAACCACATCCACCTCGCGTTCAAAATACGGGTGGAAGCGATAGAAGATCCGAGTGCGTCCAAGTTGATGAGCAGTCTGCTGACACGTTGCGGCACAGCTTTGCGACGCATCTGTTGGAGGCCGGTGTCGACCTATTGACCATCCAGCTGCTGATGGGCCACACCAGCTTGAAGACCACGATCAAGTATTTGCACGTGATCCGCAGAGATCTGAAGGAGATCCAGAGTCCGCTCGACTTGCTGCGCCTGCCGCAGCCTGACGAACTTACCGAGTAAGACGTCATGCCGATCGCCGCGCAAGCTGACGCGGCGCCGGCCAGGCTAGCTCAACTTGAGCTCAGCTGACGTCTTCTCCAGCTGCGCAGACGCCTACTGCAACTCGCATGCGGTAACCAGCGGCGAGCGGAAAGTCATTCGGGCGGTGATCAACTGTCGTACGGCCGCTTTGGGCGGCCATCGGGAGTGGTGCCCCCAGTGCGGTTACGATCGGTATCGCTACCATAGCTGCCGGAATCGCCACTGCCCCAAATGCCAAATGCTCACCAAGGCCGCGTGGCTGGAGGAGCGCCAGCAGGAACTGCTGCCGGTGCCCTATTTTCACAACGTCTTTACACTGCCACATGAGCTCAATGGGCTCATCTTGGCCAGTGAACGAAATCGGCGTGCGCTGTTGGAGCTGCTATTTCAAGCGGCGGCCAAGACCCTGCTCGCTTTCGGCCAGAACAATCTCGGCGGCAAGGTCGGGTTCACCCTGATTTTGCACACGTGGGACCAGCAGCTGCGCCCCCATTTTCACGTCCATTGCGTCATCGCCGCGGGCGCTTGGGCAGACGATAAGGGAACGTGGAACACAGCCAACCCGAAGTTCCTGTTCCCCGTCGCTGCGCTCGGCAAGGTCTTTCGCGGAAAATACCTCGAGGCGCTCACACGACTGATCCAGCTCCGCAAACTCGACTTGCCGCCGCACTGGGTCGAGTTCAGTTCTGCCGGAAGGCAACGCCGCTGGTGGCGCAAACTCGCGAGAAAATCGTGGAACGTCTACTCCAAGGCGCCCTTCGCCGGTCCGCAGAAACTTCTCGACTACCTGGGACGCTACACCCACCGGGTCGCGATTTCCAATCATCGCCTGCTCTCGTGCGAAGACGAACAGGTCCGCTTCACCTACCGCGACCGCGCTGATGGAAACCGGAAGAAGATTGCTGCGCTGCCGGCCGATCAGTTCATCGGCCGGTTCCTGACCCACGTCTTGCCGACAGGCTTCATGCGAATCCGTCACTACGGCTTCCTGGCCAATCGTGCCAAGCAGACCTGCCTGGCGCAGATTCGGGCGGCACTACAAGTCTCACCGCCCGAACCCCACGAACCCAAAACCTCCGCAGAATGGATGCTGAAATTGACCGGTCTCGACGTCACACGTTGCCCTTGTTGCGGCGCTCCCCTCGAGACCGAAGAGCTCCCAGCTCATCGATCCTCACAACGCCAAACGGCGCCCCGCAATGACTTCTGGGATACGTCATGACCCTCGTAAACCACAATCGCTCCTTCCAGCTTCGCGACTTGCCGTCAGGCCGCCCCGAACAATCCCCGCGCCGCACCGCCCCAACTCGCCGGAAAACCATCAAAGAAGCTCACCTTCCGGCCCTCCTTCGCCAACGCCTCGCCATTACCGACACTTCACTCGCCAAGCATCGACCCGCCCACGCACCGCTCCAAATTACAATTCCCAATTAGCGGCCGCATTGCGCAGCGGCTCAGTTCAAAGACGTCTTATCGATCATGGCGTAAGCCGTTTATGGACCATGGCGTAAGTCATGATCGATAAGACGCTATTCCTTGCTGACACATCCCGCACACAGATAGTATCGATGATACACGGGGTTCTCGTTGCATGCACCGCACATCACCTGTCGAAAACACCGAACCAATCGATTCGGTACCTAAGGTTCGCACCGAATTGGGGTCTTTGGCCTGCTTTCACCGCTTCCGACCAAGCGGCGAGTCGAATCTGCACCCATCGTCCAAAACTTGCCGCAACGTTTGAAGTATTCAAGCACGACATCTGTCTCGCCTTTTGCCAAGAGATCTTTGGCCAGCTGCATGTTTGGATACTGAATGAGTTCATCTCTGGAGAACCCTTGCTGTTGGGACTCAATCCATGCAACTGGGTTTGCTTTGTTACGAAGAACTTTAAGATGCTCCCCCAAGCCGTTGCGACGGAGTGCCGACGTGATGACAAACGGAGACTGCATCACGGCCAATTGCGTTTCCTCATGGACACAAACAGCCCCGGTCCCAATTGCACTCGCTGGAGCCGGTGCCAATTTAATCGGGCGAACTCACCCGCTGCCTTGGCCGGTACGAAGCGAAGACAATGGCAGCGATGAGCACGGCAACCATCAAGAGCCGTAGCGAGAATCTCGGTGACAGGGCCAAGCTGGTACGAACTACAATCCTAAACTCGAGTTTTTTTCATCGCATAAAATCGGCTTTCTACTGGGCTGACGAAACGATCGAATGCGGGCTTTTCAGAGCAACCTTCTTTTGTCAGACGCCGGTTACACGCCAACCGATGAACCAATGAATGTGAGACGGCACGATGTAAACAAGTAGGTCGAACGAAAGGGACAGACTGAGCAACCTCAGGTACGATAGATGGTTCAATCACACTCCAGCTGATTGCAGCGCTTGCAAACCTGCCCCTTGGCAGAAATTTTACAAAATTCCTCCGGCCTATTTCTCTCCTGCCAGCCGCGGCCCGGGCTTCACTTTCGAATTGAGGGGTACCCCCTTGCACTACAGATCGCGGCCTCTTTAGATATCCAATCCAATCCCTACTTGCTCGTTGAAATGCACCTTGAGCCGACCACCTGATTTCGTTTTCAGCTTGGCGGCTCTTCGCTCGACCTTGCGAAAATACTCTCGTCGTTGAGTTCCTTCGCCCTGCGTCTCCGACGTCGTGCTAAACCAGAAATGGAATTCGTCATCATCGTCCTTGCGCGATTTGAACACAATGTCGAGGACGCCCAAATCGGGATTCTCGTGTTCGCCGTTGCCGCAAAAGATGTAGTGATCGGCAGAGACTTTGCTGGCAAAGTCCTTGTCCATGTTATGCTCCGAGCCGTGGTGCTGAACCTTGAGCACGTCCAGGTGAAGGTGACCATCCGGTTCCAAGAATCCTGTGGGCTCGAGGCCGGCAAGAATGAAAACTTGCTGAGCGTCGCCCGTGAGCAGCAGTCGTCTGCCGTCCTCCTCCACCATAAACATTAACGAGGCGATGTCCCCTTTGAGCCGTATTCTCCAGATCCCCTTCGGTATCCCATGAAAGTTGTCCGGGTCCAGGTTGGGCGACAAGTACGCGGCGATGTAGTTGCACCCATTGGTCGGATGATAAAGCTCGTTGTAGATGGAGACGATCACGCCGCCAGGTCGACGCAGATTCTCGACGAACTCGCGCGGCTTGACCTCAATCCAATCCGAATCTCCAGGCGTTTTGACGGAAACAATAAAACGGTCCTGTGCGGTATACCAGATTTCTAATTCATTCTCCGACACGTCCTCGATCCCGTCGCCAATAACGGTCCATTCGATTTCCACCTCCAGCCCGCGTGCGGGGATCTGACCACTGGTATGGATGCGACCCATAATCCAGCCCAAGTCGCCTTCTCGTTGCGGCTTATCCTGTCCCGCATTGCCGGCGGCCACGCAAATGGCTCGGCCTGGCGTGGCCAGAAAGGCATCGAGCCAGCGTGAAACACCGCTCGCCCCATCATGTGATCCGCCGTTGGTGCCTAAGCTGATATTGATGGAAATGGGAAGTTGTTCTTCCTGAGCGATTCCAAGTAGGTACTCAACGGCTTGCGTGATGGAGCTGGTATCGCTAAACGTCGACCGGCGTCGCTCCACATCATCATGAATCGTAGGAACGTCAATCAACACAGCGGCGATTTTTGCTTTCGGGCAAACTCCACTTTTCCCGGCAGCAATGCTGGTGACATGCGTTCCGTGCGATCCTGATTGCAATTGCGATTGACGTTCAATCCAGGGGGCAGGAGGCAGACCGGGCTTCGTTGCCGCCGCAATCGCTGCATTCAAATGCTTACCTCGAAACTAGCCGGCGCGAAAAGCCCTGCGGCGGAGGACGAAATTCGCCGCCTTGGTCCCAGATGGCGGTGAACCGCGTTTGGTCGTTATCGTCTAAGAAGTCCGGATGTGAAAAATCAAAACCTCCGACGCCGATGATTCCAATGAGCACTCCCTCGCCGCGGCCATTTTTCTTGGCACTGCCGATGGCTTTGGACGGGGGTGCCTGCCCGGGTGGCACGCCTGCCACGTCGGGCTGGTCGAGCGTTAAGGGTTCAGAAGGATGAATAAACGCGATCGCTGGGTCGCGTTGCAATTCATTCAACATTGTGACGGGAATCGTGCCTTGTTTTCAAAGTCTTAAATTGCCGTCAGCTCGGGACACGCCACAGCCGAGCCGTAGTACCCATCGTGGCATGCCGCCCGACGTCGCAATGCAACGGCCCGGGTCCAAAACGGCCACACGGCAAAAATGGATAATATTCTCGTCCCTATTGCCCTCCGTTCAGCCGCGTGCCTGGCATCACTTTCAAATCGAGAGGGGCCCCCGCCGGCCAATGTCTGGCGTTGCGTCGAGCCATTTGACGTCGTTACTAACGGCTACGGTCATCAGAAACGCGGTTGGCTTTCTTTCCGTCTAGCAAATTCGATCACGTCGGTATGTCGTCAGCATCAAGGACGTCGTTCGCGTTCAGGTTATTGACCAGCGGCGTGCTCCATAGGCAGGACGGCGAGGCGCGTTGGTAGTCCAATTCATCGAACAGTCGCTGCGAGGCCTCGTCGGTGAAAAAGCTATCGGTCAGCTCGATCTTGCCGATGGGATTCGAGATGGTCTCGTCGTCGGAGAGGCGGGCATTTTCAAGTGCGGATTGAGCGGATGCCTGCGTCGAGCCGCCAAGGCTTTGGCACCAGGAGAATCGCGAAAATCGTTAGCAAGTGTTTCATGATGTCTATCCATGCAAATATGGTTCGGCTTGCTTGCTGCCACGGCGTTGTGATTCAACGCGATCGCCGGGCATGTCAATGCAAACAACCTTTCTTACATGGTTACTCGAGTTCGATCGTCACCGCACTGAGCTTGCCGGTGAACTTGAACGGCATGTCGTAGCCGTCGGCGACGGGCGTGCCGGTGTCGAAACCGATGTCGAGTGTTTCGTCGAGCGTGACGCGATTGGGGATGCTCTTCTCCACGCGGCCTTCGCCGACTTTCTTGTCGTTCGCGAACAGCGTCACCGTGGCGCCCGCGAACGGCTTGTCGGCGTCGGTTTTGTAAACGGCTTTGAGCGTCACTTCGCCGCTCGGCAATCTGCTCGTCCGACGTGATCGTGTACTGGTCGACCCCGACCAGGTTGTAGTCGTAGACCAGTTTGCCGTCGCGGACGTAGAAGCCGTAGCCGGCAAAGCGTCCGCCTTGGGTGAACAGCATTCCTTCGGCACCCACTTCTGGGATCATCGACTTTCGCGGTGATCGTGTGGCTCTTGTGCTTCAGGTCGGGCGCGGCACCTTCGGGCAGACGAAGCAGGTTCGGATACGTGAACGTCTTCCGTCCCTGCGGTCAGGCTCGGACGATTGTCGACGTTCAATCGTTCGGTCTTGCGTTCGTCCAGCGGCAGCACGTTGTACTTGGCCGCTTCGGCAAAGAAGAGCTTGACCAACTCCTCAAGCTTCTCGGGATTCTCCTTCGCCAGATCGTTCGCCTGCGAGAAATCTTCCTCGATGTTGTAAAGTTCCCACGGCATGTTCAGCAGATCGCTCGGTCGGTGTTCGCTGTCCCACGGAATTCCGCGAATCGCGCTGGCCATCCAGCCATCGTGATAGATGCCCTGGTTGCCGAGCATCTCAAAGTACTGCGTCGTGCGACGGTCTTCGGCGTCGGCATCGTCAAACGTGTAGACCATGCTGACGCCTTCGATCGGCTTCTGGGCGACGCCGTCGAATTGTGCCGGGGCTTCGACGCCGACGATTTCGAGAATCGTGGGGGCGATGTCGATCACGTGATGGAACTGGTCACGAATTTCGCCGCGAGCTTTGATTCCCTTGGGCCAAGAAATGGCCAGGCCGTTGCGGGTGCCGCCGAAGTGGCTGGCGATTTGCTTGGTCCACTGGAACGGCGTGTCCATGGCATGGGCCCAGGCGGCCGGGAAGTGGTTGTAGTGCTTGTCGCTGCCGAGCGTCTCGAGCGAAGCGAGCTTCATTTCGAGCGGCTCGGGAATGGCGTTGAAGAACGTCATCTCGTTGAGCAAGCCGTTCAGCCCGCCTTCGGCGCTCGATCCGTTGTCGCCGGCCATGTAGAGGACCAGTGTGTTGTCGAGTTCGCCCATCTCGTCGATGGTATCGATCAGGCGGCCCACTTCATGATCCGTGTGCGCCGTGAACGCCGGCGAAGACCTCCATCATCCTGGCGTAAACTTTCCGTTCATCCTCGGGAAGCGAATCCCAGGCGGGAAGTGAATCGGGACGCTTCGTCAGTTCGGCATTCTGCGGGGATGATTCCCATTTCCTTCTGACGTTTGAACGTTTCCTCGCGATAAACGTCCCAGCCGCTATCGAATTTCCCTTCAAATTTCTTGATCCATTCCTCGGGGACTTGGTGCGGAGCGTGCGTTGCACCGGTCGCGAAATAGACACAGAAACGGTCGCTGCGGCGCGACGGCTTTGGATGCCCGCATCATGCGGATGGCGTGATCGGCGATGTCCGTCGTGAAGTGATAGGGCGAACCGTCTTCGTTCGTTTCCGGCGGCTCGATTCGTTTCTTGTTTTCGACCAGCGCTGGATGGAATTGGTCGGTATCGCCACCGACAAAGCCGTAAAAGTAATCAAAGCCGAGGCCAGCGGCCCAGCGATCGAAGGGTCCGACGATGCTGGTTTCCCAATCGGGGACGTTGTGGTTTTTTCCAAACCAAGCGTTGGCGTATCCATACTCGCGAATGACTTCGGCGAAGGTTGCTGCCGAGGCCGGAATGATCCCGAGTAGCCAGGAAAGCCCGTACCGGCTTCACCGATGACGCCACTGCCGACCGAGTGATGATTGCGACCGGTCAGCAACGCCGCGCGTGTTGGCGAGCACAAAGCCGTGGTATGGAACCGCGTATACTTAAGCCCATTGTTTGCAATGCGGTCGAGCGTCGGTGTCGGAATCCCACCGCCAAACGTTCCCATTTGGCCAAACCCACAATCGTCGATCAGCACAATCAGGATATTGGGTGGATTCTCCAAACCAAACGTCGCCGGGATTTTCAATTGTGGTTTGACGGCCTCGGAATCCTTATAGGTCAGTCCGATTTTTCCAGCGAACGGTTCCTCAGGACGAGGCAGAACCTCTTGTGCACAAAGTTGTCCGCCCAGCAGGACCAATGTGACAAGCGAGAATTGTTTGACAAGATTTTTCATGGTGAGCGAACCATATGTTGAATTTCTGATGAGCGAAAATGTATTCGAAAAGAGGGTCACACTATTTGATTTCAACTGTCACCTGTTCAACTTCGCCGGTAAAGCGGAACGGTGGTTTGTAATCGCCGGTTACGGGTTGGCCACTGTCCTCGCCGATTCCGAAGGTATCGATGCCGAAGCGGCCCGCGACCGTGGCTTCCATTTTTCCGTCTGCGACCTGGCTCGCCGTTGACCTTGAGTGAAATGGCTGCGGGTCCACCGGGCTTCTCACCCTGATAGTCAAAGTCGACCTCCACGGTGACCTCACCGGGCGGAAGCGGTTGGTTGCCTTTGAGGACAAAATGTTCTTCAAAATAGTTGTAGTCAAAGATCGGCACACCTTCCTGGACGTAAAGCACGATGCCGGCGGCTACACCGCCGAATCCCATGATGACACCGTTGGTCTTTTCACCCTCGGTTTTCACATTGGCGGTCAGCGTCCACGAGTTATTCTTCATTGGCGGTGCGGCAGGTTCGGCGATACGAATCGCGCCGGTTGAATAGCTGAATGTCTTTGCGCCTGGCTTGGCACCAGGGACGGGCGGCTTGGGGATCGCAAGGCGAGCCGATCCACGGTCATCAAAGGGATAGACGCTGTATCGTTCGGCGGCCTCGTCGAACTTGCCTTTCAGCTCGGCAAGTTTGCCAGGATTCTTGGCGGCAAGGTCGTTGGCTTCTGAAAAATCCTGTTCCAGGTTGTAGAGTTCCCACTTGTCTTTCTCCCACTCTCCCGGAACGAGGTCCTGACGCCATGGCAGCGTGTGCTGCGCATTGGCCTTCCAACCGTCCTCGTACATCGATCGATTCGTGAAGACCTCGAAGTATTGTTCATTGCGGCCTTCGAATTCAGGATCAGAAAAGCTGGCGAGGAAGGACTTTCCTGCCAGCGGTTTCTGCTCAACTCCGTTGACACTCTTGGGCATCGGCAGTTTAGCGGCCTCGAGTATCGTGGGCACGACGTCGACGAGGTGCAGGAAGCAATCGCGAGGTTTGTCGTCGTGCTTGATCTTGGCTGGCCAGCTTACAACCATCGGATTCCGCGTGCCGCCGAGGTGCGAGGCAACTTGCTTGACCCATTGGAATGGGGTGTTGCCCGCCCAAGCCCAACCGACCGGGTAATGCGGTTCGGATTCCGGACCGCCGAGCTTGTCGAGGTTGGGCAGGATCTCTTCGATCGGAGTGTTGATGCCGTTGAGTCCTTTAATCTCGTTGAGCGTACCGTCGGGTCCGCCTTCGGCCGACGCACCGTTGTCGCCAACGATATAGATGACGAGCGTGTTGTCGGCATCGGGCAAGCCCTTCACGGCGTCGAGTAGTCGACCAACCTCGTGATCGGTAAACGCGAAGTAGCCGGCAAAGTTTTCAAACAACGCAGTGTAAAGCTTTTTCTGTTCATCGCTAAGACCGTCCCAAGCGGGAACCCAGTCGGGACGAGCGGTAAGTTTGGTGTCCGGCGGGATGATGCCCATCTCGATTTGATTTCTATGGACGATCTCGCGGTATTTCTCCCACCCCATGTCGAACTTGCCCTTGAACTGGTCTCGCCATTCTTGGGTGACATGGTGTGGGGCGTGCATCGCGCCGGGAGCGAAATACATAAAGAATGGTTTGCCCGGCGCGACTGACTTGGAGAACTTCATTCTCGCGATGGCGCGGTCGGTCATGTCGGTCATAAAGTGGTAGCCTTCTTCGGGAGATTCGTCCGGCTCGACCGGCGAAGTGTTCTCAAAGAGCACCGGATAGAATTGGTGAGTCTCACCGGCGTTGAAGCCATAGAAGTAATCGAAGCCCATGCCGGTCGGCCAGCGATCGAAGGGACCGGCGACGGTGGTTTCCCAGTCTGGCGTGTTGTGATTCTTGCCGTACCACCAAGTGGTGTAGCCATTTCCCTTGAGGACCTCGCCAATGGTAGCGGTTTCACGCGGAATCATCGTCGAGTAACTCGGAAAACCGGTAGCCCACTCCATCAAAAAACCGCTGCCGGCGTCGTGGTGGTTGCGGCCGGTCAGCAAGGCGGGCGCGAGGGACCGCAGATGGCGGTCGTGTGGAAGCGGTTGTAGCGGAGACCTTCCGATGCGAGCTTGTCTAGGTTCGGGGTCGGGATCAGGCCGCCGAATGTGGAAGTTTGGCCGAATCCAACGTCGTCCAACAGGATGACGATTACGTTGGGCGCGCCCTCGGGGGCCGCGACGGGATCCTGCCAATCGGCCTCAGAATCCTTGTACGTTTTTCCGATTTTTCCCTGGAAGGGTGACAGCGGAATCGGCAGCTTGGTGCGGTTCGGTTCGTCGGCTACCAGACTTCCCACAGAAAATAGAGCCGGCAATAGCCCGATGAGCGATTTGCGAAACATGACAGTTGACCTATGAGGCTTAGAGTCCAATTTGTTTGGGAGGGTACTTTTTAAACGTTGCACCGTGCGCCTTTAACTTTCCAAGCACGGTGGCCAACCAAGGGTCGAGGCGGTGGCCAACGGTCACTTCTTCCTTGGGGTCAAGGTGCAAGTTGAAGAACCATGGCGAAAGACCGACTTCGTGGACCAGCGATAGGTCGATATGCATGTGCGTCGACTGTGGCAGAACGACTTTTACGTGCGCCTTGTATTCTCGCATTCGGATCGCCATCAATTCCGATCCCCACCAGAAATAGGCTGCCTCGCGATTCGAGTTTCCGTTGTCATGAAGCAGGAAAGAGGTCTGATCGATAAAGTCGTAAAATCGGTCCTTTGGAAGGTTGTCCGTCGAAACGTCTGCCAATGTCAAGGCGGTGCCAAAGAGATCCATCAGGTCGAACACTTCATTGCTGGTTCGTCCTGCCTTAATGGTTCCTTTCCAATAGGCAATACCGGGAACGCGGACGCCTCCTTCGAATGTTGTTCCTTTTGCACCACGGAAAGGCGTGTAACCGCCATCGGGCCACGAGTCCATTTGCGGGCCATTATCTGAGGTGAAAAAGACGAGCGTGTTCTCCAATACACCGGCTGATTCGAGGGCTTTGATGATGTTGCCTACGTGCAGATCGACTTCAGCGACTCCTTCCTTATACGGATACTTGCTCTCACTCAGCGAACCGAGGTCGGGATTCTGAAAGTTGTCAGCATGCACCTTCATGAAGCAATGCTCAATAAAGAAAGGCTTGCTTTGTTTTGCCAACTGCTTGATCTGCTCGATGGTGAAATCGGCCAAGACTTTATCAGCGCGGCCCATGTCTTCGATCGACCTGATCTGGGCCAGTTGATTGGTTTCACCATTTTTGAAACCGTGCGTGAGATGATCGTCGGGACCGATTCCCTCAAAAGCAGCTAATCTTTCTGGATCGAGAACCAACCCGGGATATCGTCGCGGATCAACACGTTGTGAAATCTCTTTTTGTGCAGGGTAGTAGCCGTAGAACTCATCGAACCCTACATCGTGCGGTCGCATCCCCTCATCTTCGCCGACGTGCCATTTCCCAGTCAGCAGGGTGTAGTAGCCGGCATTGCTCAGCAACTTCGCGAGTGAGATTTCATCTTTCCATGGGTTCTTTGTGACCTTGTCACCTGCCAAAATGGGGCGAGTGAGTCCCGTTCGCATGGGCAGTCGTCCGGTGAGAATCGCAGAGCGTGTCGGCGTGCAGGTCTGTTGCGAGTAGCAGGAGGTTAGCTTCAGCCCCTCGGCAGCCATGCGGTCAATGTTTGGCGTCGCGGCACCAGTGACAGCGCCCCCGCCATAACAGCCGGGATCGCCGTAGCCCATATCGTCCACAATCAACCAAACGATATTGGGACGTTTGCCGAATTTATCTTTCAGCTCAGTGAGATGTTGCTTGACCTCGGCTTCCTGTTCGCGATGCGGAATCGCTGGCTCAAAGTTCTCGGTGGTCTGCACCGATCGATCGAATTGAGGATGATCTTGGGCAAATCCACTGCTCGCAACAAAGGTCGCGAACGTCAGTGTGAGCCAAAAGAATATGAGACGATACATATTGGTTCCTTGTGGTAAACTTCGACGAGATATCCGCCAGGAAATGCGGATCAGATCGCGCCGAAAAACGGGTTCGCCAATGTGAAACAATTTCCACTTGGCTTTTTCAGGCCGTTGTCCTTGCATGGATTTTTCTCAAGCGTTGCGGAATCTTCGCTGACGGTGGATCAAGATCTTCACGATCGTTTCGCCGCACGTAGCGGCCAAGTAACTGGGATGTGCCGATTCGGAACAAGAGAGGCAGCGGATGTTGTGATCGAGCACTGCCCCGATCGGTTGAAACGAGACTGAAATCGGCCTATTCCTATGATGGCAAAGTAGAGCCTACTATGAAAAAGTAAAGCCGCATCGCCAAGAGAATGTCCATTTTCCGACAAGATCGCCGATGGCACTGCATTTCCGCTGATTGACAATCGAGGCGTTCGATCCGAATCAGCTGTTTTCGGCCATCACGGACGCTGGATTTGATCACCGATTGCTCCGCGGTGGTGCGTTCTCCGGGCAGTTTGATCGCGTGCAGTTACCACATTGCAGGCTTGATCGTGGATATTACACCCTCCCGTGCTTCACGCGAGGAGCATTTCCCGACGGATGGATTTCAATCGGCTTTACCTACTGACCCCATCAGCCTTGCTGGGCTAACGGTTCAGAACTGCGGCTCAATCAGATTCAGGTTTATGCGGAGGGGCATCCTCTTGACTACCGAACGGCGCCAAGTGCTCCATGGTATGCGATCCAACTGCGTCGAGATTGGCTACAAGTTCAGGCGATTGAAATGACTGGACGGGAACTGGGGATTCCAGTTCGTGGTTCATTGAATCTGAATGTCTCGCAGTCGTTGAGCAGGGCCTTGCGAGAGGAGATGAACTTTCTATTTGCCGCAGACTGCGCCCACTGCCGTGGACAAGTCCATCATCAACGTTGCCGCTGCCGAGTCGCACTTAATCCAAACAATAATAGCCACGCTTCAGAATCCGGGATCACGCGATGTCGTATCTGTCCAATCGGCACAACGAGGTCGATCGCTTGTCGATTCCATTGAGCGATTCTTGTCAGGACGCATCGCCGAGCCACGTCCCATACAACAACTTGTAGTCGAGACGGGACTTACCGAGCGTAGCCTCCAGCGATTCTGTAACGAAGTCTTTCGCGACTGATGCAATAACGGGCCAAAGCTGACTGGTTTTTCGACGCGTCTCAACTCGTCCAGACGTTCATCGGGACTGTCGGCCGTTAGCCGGTAGCCGAACACCGACGAGACCATCCCAAGCCACTCGGCATGAAGGCTGCCGAATCCAGTCGTCCGTTTCCACTACTCGAAGTTGATAACCCGTACGGATCCGTTGTGTCGTTGCAGCTGGCGGCGGAAGAACTCCAGTTCAATGGCGAAGCGAGGATCGGTGGTTTTCACGTCCGCCATATCCAACTGCACGATGACCCGACTCCGATCACCGGCTAGTTTCCACAGTTGGTCAAAGAGTTGCGAAATCTGTTCAGCACCCAAATGCCCGCTGGCGTCCGGGGAGACCCGTTCCGCGAAAGTCGGCTCGGCTGTTCCCGTCAAGTCCAGAGGAGATAGATCGCGCGGACCAGATGGAGCTGGTATTCGTGCTCACGCTCGGCGGAGCCGGTAAACGAGTGGCTTGGTCACGCTGCAATCGTGTGATTTTGAGGCCCATTGAATTCTCCTGAGTGTGTCGAGACGGTTGCTGCTAGGGATGAAATTGACATCCGTCATGATTTGGCGCGCTTTTTCCTGATTTCTTCCGGCGGCGACCTGCAAACGCGCTGAAACGCGATCACATCGGTCTTGGTGAACGAGCTATGAATTCGCCCGATTCCCGGCGATAATACGCCCGCTCTCCCGATCATTCACACCGAATCCGGCGAGGAGAGTGACGTAACGGCTGTCTGAGGCGAGGGTTATGGCTGCGCAGAAACCCGAGTCCGAGTTGGTAACCAGGGCGATTGCGGGGGATCGAGTGGCGATCCTCTGTTGGTTAACCGCGATCGCCGAAAACAAGATCATGGACGCCGTCAAGGGATTGCAGCGGCAAAAACGTGGGGGGACACGGCAACGGATCCGGCAAGTCGCCGCCACCGATTCCCATTCGGTAGCCGAACTGGTGAACTTGCTGTCAGGCGGCGGTCACACTCCCAGCCGCTCGGTCGCTGGGCACGAGGCCGTGCAGGCCGTTCAGCAGGCGATCGGTCAGCTTCCCGAGGAATACCAGCAAGCCGTGCAGCTCAGGCTGTTGGAAGGTAAGAGCCTGGACGAGACGGCCCAACTCATGAACCGTGGTCCACGGGCCGTTCAGGGGCTGATTGACCGGGCCAAAAAGAACATGTGCGCCGCGTTGGGGCGTTTGTCAATCTACGAATAGCAGAGCTGGAAACCCTGCTGGAATTCGGCCTTTAGGCCAATTCTAGTAGCGAGCCGCTGGCGTTAGCACGTTCGGCGCACTTAGAAATCCGTACATTGATGGAGCCTATCGACATGACGGCCGCCGAAAACGCAAAACGCAGCGAATCCCTTCGCGAAATCATCCACGACCTGATCGTAAGAAGGGCCGCCGGCGAAATGGTCACCGACGAATCGATGATCGAGCGGCATCCGGAACTGATGCCCGAACTGGCCGATGAATTGCGGAATCTACGGATGGTGGAGTGTGCCGAGCAGAACGCTCGATCGGTTCATGACGGATTACATATCCGCTGCCCGCATTGCCACAACCCGGTGGAACTGGTCGACGATTCATCGCTGTCCGAGGTGCTGTGCCCGTCCTGCGGTAGCCAATTCAGTCTGGTCGACCACTCGGATCGAACCTATCAGGCTCGAAGCCAACAGACGATTGGCCATTTTCAATTGCTCGACAAGGTCGGCATGGGCGCGTTCGGCAGTGTCTGGAGTGCCCGCGACACGGAACTTGATCGGCAGGTCGCGGTCAAGATTCCGCGCAAAGGCGAGTTGAGCGCCGAGGACGGCGAGCTGTTTATTCGCGAAGCTCGCGCCGTGGCTCAACTAAAACATCCTCATATTGTTAACGTGTTGGAAGTCGGTCGTCATGAGGATCGGATCTACATCGTGACCGAATTCGTGCAAGGGCTTGGATCTAGCCGACTGGCTGACTGACCAACAGGCCACTCCGCGTGAGGCGGCTGAGTTGTGCGTAACGTTAGCCGACGCCCTGCAGCATGCTCACGACCAAGGCGTGATCCACCGCGACCTCAAGCCCTCGAACGTAATGCTCGACGCGGCCGGCGAACCGCATCTAATGGACTTTGGGTTCGCCAAACGCGAGTCGGGCGAGATGACGATGACCGTCGAGGGGAAGCTGCTGGGGACGCCTGCTTATATGTCTCCGGAACAGGCGCGAGGCTTGGCCCATGATGCCGACGCAAGGAGCGACGTCTATTCGCTGGGTGTCATGCTGTTTGAATTACTCACCGGCGAGCGTCCCTTTCGGGGCAGCACGCGGATGCTGCTGCATCAGATTTTGATCAATGACGCTCCGAATCCTCGAAAACTGAATGGTCAAGTTCCCAAAGATCTGGAAACCATCTGCCTGAAGTGTCTGGAAAAGGCTCCGGACCGGCGGTATCAGACGGCCGGCGATTTGCGCGACGATTTGCAACGGTATTTGCAGGGTGAGCCTGTTACGGCTCGGCCTATTACCAATCTTGCCCGTGCGTGGCGGTGGTGTCGGCGCAAACCGTTGGTGGCTGGGCTGTGTGCGACCGTGGCGGTCTTGCTCCTGTTAATGGCGATCGTCGGACCGATCGTTGCCTTGGACCGTCACCGTGCGAAGGTACAAGCAGACCACTTGACGGATGAAACTCGCCAATCGCGCGATGCTCTTCGGCGTCATCTGTATGTTTCCGATATGGGAATGGCACAGCGCGCACTGCAGAGCGAACGGCAACTTTCGAAAGTTATCGAGCATCTCGAACGTCATCAGCCGGTCGGCGACGCAGAAGATTTGCGTGGTTTCGAATGGTATTACTTATGGGCCGCGGGTTGGCATTTTCGCCAGACAGCAAACTGCTGGCACTGGGGGCGGGGGATGGGTCGGTTGTAGTTTGGGATGTCGTCATGCGGCGGCAGATCCATAAGTTCATGCAAACCGCCGATCGGAACGCTCACGAAGGCCAGGTCACCGACGTGGTATTTTCACCCGACGGCAAAACGTTGGCGACGGGAACGAATGGAGATGGGGTTGTGTTACTTTGGGACGTCGCGACTCAACGAATTGACAACACGCTTCGCGGACATCACGACGCGTGTCTAGCGTCAATTAGATTGCTCGGATGAGCGTCAATTAGACGGGTCGGGAACGGGGGGGGGCGCGGACGTCCGTCCCCACCAGCGACAATTAGACGGGCTGAGCTCTATGTTGCCTTGCTCGTGAACCCTCTTTTCCACGTCAATTAGAAGGGCCGAGGGGACGGACGGCGCCATCGCTCAGCAGTGATGTCGACAGAGTATTTCTGTTCGCGCGATGGCGACAAGATGGCAGCTTACTTTGCAATCTCATTTGCAAAGGAGGCTAGCGATGCTCACGGATGTTCGGGCGAGCAAGTTGTTCGTGTTGCTTCACGAAGGCGAATCGGTAGCAGGGATATCAAGGAGGCTGAAGATGAGCGAGAAGACCGTTCGGAAGTATCGTGATGCGGACCAGTTGCCAAGCCAAATCCAGCGGCCTGGTCGTACGTACCGAACTCGCCCCGACCCGCTTGATGAGTTCTGGAATGAGATTGAGGCGCTGCTGGAACATGATTCGGGCTTGAAGCCGTATGCGATTCTTGATTGGCTCAAGCAGAAATACAATTCACCGCAAGGCGAACCGCGTGTGACCGACTCGATTCGTCGCACGCTTGAACGGCGTGTCCATTGCTGGAAGCTAACTCATGGCGTGCAGCAGGACGTCAAGTTCCCACAAGTCCATCACCCTGGCGACGTGCTTGCGTTTGACTTCGTGGTCATGAACTCATTGAAGGTCACAATCGGAGGTCGACCTTTCAGTCACTTGCTATTCCATGCGGTCTTCACCTACTCGAACTGGGAGTACGTTCACCTCTGTTATTCAGAATCGTTCGAAGCGCTTCAGCGGGCTTGCAAGACGCGCTCTATTTGGCAGGCGGAGTTCCTCGTCGCGTACGTAGCGACAGTCTATCAGCGGCCGTGAATAATCTCTCAGACGACAAGGAGTTCGCCAATCAGTACCGCGCGTTGCTCGATCATTTTGGGGTCCGCGGCCATCGAATTAATGTTCGCAAGCCCCATGAGAACGGCGACGTGGAATCGTCGCATGGTCACTTCAAAGACGCGCTCGACCAAGCGCTTCGAATCCGTGGCAGTCGTGACTTCGCCGGAGTGGATGATTACATGGCATTCGTGCGTCAGTTAACCCGCCGACGCAATACCGCCAGGGAGAAGCGGCTTCGTGAAGAGCTTGCGGCACTCGCCACGTTGCCTGCTCAACGCCTACCGACATCAACCTCTGCTGCCGTAAACGTCAAGTCGGACTGTGTGATTCGCGTGAAGCGAAACGTGTACTCAGTCAACAGCAAGTACATCGGTTTGAGAATGGAAGTACGCATTCATCAAGATCACCTTGAACTCTGGTACCACAATGAATGCGTCGAGCGCATGCCCAGGCAGTTTGGCTGCGGCAAGGAGGCGATTGACTTCCGTCACGTGATCGACTCCTTGGTGCGTAAGCCTGCGCCTTCATGAACTACAAGTATGTAAACCACATGTACCCGACAACCCGTTTTCGCATGGCCTACGATCAGCTGCTGAAGAGCACGACGGAAACGGCGGCCGTCAAGCAATACCTCAAGCTACTGCACGCAGCAAAACACGAAGGGCTTGATCTTGTCGACGAGACACTACGATGGTTCATCATGAGCGGCAAAGCGATCCGCGTTGACGAGATTCTCAAGGCTGTCACCGCGAAGCAACAGCTCCCCGAACCGACCGACATTGACGTCGGTGCCCCCGATCTTTCCGTGTTCGATTCGTTACTTCAACACAAGGATGTGTATGATGACCAAGAAACCCATTCCTTCCGCACGCAAGTCTCCAGCGACGAAGTCAGCGAACAACTCGCCGCCTACGATCGACACGTCGCAGCTTCCGGAACAGCTCAAGGAACTCCGGTTGCCGACGTTCCGCGAGAACCACTTGGCAACCGCCGAACAGGCCGCGCGCGAGCGGTGGACGCATACGAGCTTCCTCGCGGATCTTGTCGAGAAGGAATGCCTGGCCAGACAACAGAGCCGCATTCTTCGCTTGATGCGCAATGCCAATCTCTTGTCAAACAAGACATGGGATCAATTCGATTGGTCTCGTTTACCGCTCAACGTGACTCAGCAATTCGAAACACTTCGCCACGGGGACTTCCTCAATCGCCAAGACAACGTGCTTATCTTCGGCCGTCCGGGTTCGGGCAAGACGATGTTGTTGTCAGCACTGGGAGATCAACTCGTGAGGCAGGGACGATCTGTCTGCTTCTCGACGTGTCAAATGCTGGTTCAGGAACTCCTGCGTGCGAAACGCGACTTGCGGCTCGAACGCCTGATCAAGAAACTCCACAAGTTCGAAGCCTTGATCATCGACGACCTGGGATACGTCCAACAGAGTCGCGAGGAGATGGAAGTGTTGTTCACGCTATTGGCGGAGCGATACGAACGTGGCAGCGTGCTTGTCTCGTCAAACCTCCCGTTTTCCAAATGGGAGGCGATCTTCAAGGATCCGATGACGACCGCGGCAGCGATCGATCGACTGATCCATCACTCGGTCATCATCGAGCTCAATGTCACGGGGCTGCTTGAAACAAGGCCACCACTAGGCGCTTCAAACAAGGCCACTTTTGCTTGAGTTAGTTCTTTTGGGTTTCGTCTGTCTTAGTTTCGGTCGGTGACCCGGTGGCGCTTTGGCCTTGTTTGAATCTTTTTTGAGATCATGCGACCCGGTGGGCGCTTTTGGCTGGGTGGCCTTGTTTGAATTCGATTCCCGCAGCTGTTCACGGTGACGATCATTCAAACGATAACTTCGTGCGCCTTCGACGGTGATGATCTCTGCGTGATGGAGGAAACGGTCCAAGATCGCCGTCGCGGTTGGCACGTCGCCCAACACTTTCCCCCAATCCTCTAGAGGTCGATTCGTCGTCATCATCGTGCTGCGAGTTTCGTAGCGACGCATCACAATCTCAAACAGGAACTCGCCACTCCTCTTGGGAAGCTGCTTCATCCCGAAGTCGTCAATAATCAGCAAGTCGGGTTTCAGGTAACGGTTCATGACGCGTTCGTGTCCGTCCATCGCTTCGTCGTGAAGAAAGTCGCGTACGACATCAAAGATCGAGCGATACAACACGACGTGACCGAGCTTGATCAGTTGATACCCGATGGCCTGAACCAAATGACTTTTTCCAGTTCCGGGTGCCGAACAAAGAAGTACGTCGCGCCGCTGCTTGATAAAACGGCCCGTCGCGAGTTCGTACATCTGTTTGCGTTTGATCATGGGATTAAAATTCCAATCGAAGTCTTCCAAACTCTTCTGGTCGCGGAACGAAGCCGACTTTACACGACGACCAATCTTCCGTTGATCACGTACGAGCAGTTCGTCTTGAAGAATCAACTCCAAGAACTCCAAGTGAGATAGCCGGTTACCACTCGCTTCGTGTAGTCGCACCTCCAGCGTTTCGGTCAATCCCGAAAGCCGCAACCGACGCAGCATGTTTCTCATCGAATCGTTCATTGGCAAATCGTCTCCTTTCGAAGGCCTTTTCCTTTTTGAAAATCAACACGCACCAGGTCTCCGTATTCCGACAGATTGCGGATCAACGGATGCTCTTCGAGAAAGTCAAACGACTTCTGTTTTGAGCTACCGTGTTCGATCAATTTGCGAAGGGAACGCAACTGGTAACAGTCGTTGGCGAATGCCGTTTCACAGGCTTGCTCGATGACGACACTGGGATGTTTGTCGATGAGATTGAGCAAGCCATGCAGCACTCGCACGGCTTGGATGCCTCGGTGTGCCACGAGGCCGAGCGACCATTGTTTCGTGTTTTCCCCGATGTACGAGCACTTTTTCAGCAGCCATTCGGTGCCGCGTTCGATAGGGTGAATCTTCTCGGAGGCAATGTGTTCCGGCAGCGTACTGAACTTCCCAGGCGGCTGAGTTGCGTGCGTACAGATTAGCTCCATGCGGTCGTTAAAGACGCGAACAACGCGCGAGTCCCATCGCGCCCAAAGGGTATGGCCAAGGTACTCCGGCGGCAGAGAGTAGTACGCTTTGTCAACTGCGACGTGTCCGTCGCGGCTGACCTTCCGTTGTGCTTCTTGAAAGCAAGGGAAGTAACCGAGCGGTAACGCGCCGAGGGCTGGCCGTTCTTCTTCAAAGAGCTTACAAACTTGCTTTCGAGTCGTACCGTGAATGCGCGTGTCAGCGATCGTCGATTCCCAATGGAGCAAGTGATCGTTCTGCTCTCTCAAGCTGCTGAATGTTCGTCCCTTCAGCGCGTTCTCTTGCACGTAATCGACACCACGTTCGACCTTCCCTTTGTGTCGCGGCATGCGAGGCTTCGTCGGCAATAACACGGTACCATAGTGCTCACAGAAACTGCGGAGCTTTGGATTGAGTTCCGGATCGTACCAGTCGGCCTTGAGCACGGCGGCTTTCAGATTGTCTGGCACCAGCGTTTTGGGAACGCCACCGAAGTGACGAAACGCGTTCTCGATGCAACGGATAAAGTTCTCGGTCGTTTGCCGAAAAACGGACTCACTATATGCCTTCCGCGAGTGACTCAAGACAACCCGCAGTACATGAGTCCGGCGTCGCTTGCCGTCTTCATCGACGATCGGAGCTCCGGTTCCAAAATCGACTTGTGCTTCCTCACCGGCGGCGACTTCGATACGCCGAAACGGAAGCGGCTTCGCTTGATTCAATTTGGCAACGAATCGTCGAACGCTGTGATACTTGGCGTTGAAACCATGCTCGTCAACGAGGTCCTGATAGATCCGTTGCGCCGAGAGTCCTTGCTCGAGCTTATCGAGAATCTTCTGCCGAAACGGGTGGCAACAACTGCGAGATGCTGCAGCCACGGTGTCGGCCGTTGGGCTCGTTAAATCTGTGGGCAATCGCGTTCCGGACCCGGGGGGCGCTTGGGTCGGCGGAGTGGCCTTGTTTGGCACGCTTTCATGTTGCCGCGACCCGGGGGCGCTTTTTCCGAAGTGGCCTTGTTTGAATCCCCCTCGATTGTCGCTGGCTCACCCGAATCGACGCTCTTCGCGAGATGCCGCGCCACCGCGTCGCGGCTGATCCTCAGCTCGCGCGCAATCCGCCTCTGAGACCATCCTTGACCATGTAACTGCTTAATGGAAAGCACTTTAGCCACCTTCAGTCGATTCGCCACGGACAGCATCCTTCGCTTCAAAGAAAAGCGTTGGAGACTAACCGACAAATCGCCTCTTAGTGGCCTGTTTTCAAGCGCCTTAGACTGGCCTTGTTTGGGCGCCCCGTGACAGCGTGAGACACTTGATTCCTGTTGTCAGTTCACCATCGAAGATTTCGACCTCAAAATCGACACCGTAGTCGGAGTCCTGTTTCCGGCAAACCCATGTCCTGGGAAGGCAGTTTTGAAGAATTAAGCACGCTTCGGCATCGATAACGTGCGAATCAGTGCGCTTTGCCAACTCAGCTCCTCCCGTGCAACAGCAACATCAACGAAGATTGGGTGTAACAGACTGATTTGCGGCTATTCCCGAATTCTGCCCGCCCCCCATCGCGATTTCGAAACCGATTTCCAGGGTCCAAACACGGATACTAAAACACCCCCCCGCCTATGCGATGGAACATCGCCAATACTATTGCGCGATTCTATTGAATCAAATACAATGCAATCTCCGTAACATCTTGTCATTATGGAGGTTGCGCAATGTTTTGCATTCCCAATTCGGGGCAAATTCGCCAGTCAAAAAAGGCGGCGAAGTTTAGAAAAGTTAACTATTTGTTGGCTGTCGACCAAGACCCCAAGACTGCCAAGTCTAACCGATTAGGGGCTGGGTATCTCACGGCAATTCAGTACCTCGCTCCCGCCAGGGTTTCGGGCTACCAAGTTTGCTCATCTGCCAGTGAAGGTTGTGCGTCGGCTTGTCTGCATACGGCTGGCATCCCGTTCATTCTGCAGAACAAAAACCGAGCGAGGATTGCGCGTACGCGATTCTTCATGGAGGCGCGAAGCGACTACTTCAACTGCTTGTTTGCCGAGATCGAAGGTTTCCGGATGAGATGTCATCGGTTGGGATTCAAGCCGCGCAATCCGGTTGAATGGCACGTCAGATATCCTATGGGAAACGGTTGCCCCTTGGCTGTTCGAAGTCTTCGACGACGTCCAGTTTTACGACTACACCAAGCATGAAAAAAGAATGCGGCGGGGTTGGAAGCTTCCCGCCAATTATCATCTGACCTTTAGCCGATCCGAGACGAATGACGGGGCGGTTGAGCGGATCCTTCGTGAAAACCGCTCCGCGAAGGTTGCCGTTGTCTTCTCGACCTCCAGGTATAAAAGTCTACCCAAATCCTGGAACGGTGCCCGGGTTCTTGACGCCGACAAGCACGATCTGCGATTCTTAGATAAGGGCGGGCGGATAATTGGCTTACGTGCCAAAGGGAAAGCCCGGAAAGATAACAGCGGGTTTGTCGTGAAAGTCTAGCGCGTGGATGAAAAAAGGTGTGAGCTCTGTCGACATTGGACTGAGCTAGGAAGCGATAACGGGATTTGCGAGTTAGCCCGCACAAAAAACAAGGAAGTGTTGGCGAATGCGGTCCCTCTCAAGAAAACGCAGTACGGTGAAACGCTGGACTTCAACGGTGAGGCTGTTTTGGTGACTCACCGCGATTTTCTTTGTTCGTCATTCGACGCGCAGTAAGCCGTGACCGCCAAAATCCAAGACCGATTAGGATGGCGAAACCCATTAGCCAGAGATAGGGCGATCCGCTGATGATTGCCACAGTTGACGAGCGCCGCATGACACCGGGGGCGGGGTATCCAAGCTGCTGCCATGGAGGACTCGGTAATCGCTGGATAGCATCGTCAGTACTTCGCCAAACGCCAGTTGGCATCCATAGGGAAATAGAATTGCCAAGGCGTGAGACCCGAACGTATCGGTGTCCGCGGGAATCCAACCACTGAATAAGACTTGTATCATCGACTGGCAACGCGGCAAAGTCGTACGTCCAAGCCCCGCTACCACCAGACCCAGTCAACAACGCCACAACAAAGGCGATTGCTGCGATCCATTGCAGGAATAGAGGGAGGTCAAATTGACGTTTGCCAGTGCGCATACCACACATTATTGGCGAGCTCAGCCCACCGTCGAAAGTCTTTTCTTCAGGTTGAAATACGTTGCCCGCGATGCTCCTGTCTGCTGACAGAATGCTGCGACCCGCTCGTTTTCACTTTGGAAGTCGGTTTGCCGAATTATCTCCGTGATTTTGCGGACGTTGTCGGGAACATGGGACAACATAATGTCTGCCCAGGGAAAGCCGGCTTTGCGAAGTTCGGAGGCTCGAACGTAGTTCCGCATGGAGAGGGCAGGGAAGTAGTGAAGGTGGCGGGCAAACCACTCAAACACTTCGCCGTCGTCAAACCACTTCGCAGTTTGGGCGTGGACTTCTTCAGCGGTGGGCTCAAACAGGATGAATTGCCCCCGATCGATCAGGGCGTGAACGTTGTCGTTTAGCGTTTTCCAGTCGTTGGAAATGATGCAGACCTGACTGGAGGTTTCGAATTCTCGCGGAATTGCATTGCCAGCGGCTCGGGAATGCCAACTCAGCCGCTTGACGGGTTTGGTGTTACAAAGGGACTTGAGCAGGCGGACGGCGGCTCGGTCCGTGTAGATCGAGTCCACATCGTCGATGACGACCAGTTCGCTTTGAAAATGAAAAAGGTGTTCGTATATGCCGTAGGCGGTCGCGTTACCTTCAATCCAGCAGGCAGAGCCGGGGATGGCGGCTCGAATTGTCTCCGACTTGGCGACTCCGGGTCTCCCCACCACGATGAGCAGGTTGAACTCGCGGCGGGCGAAAGCAGCGGCGAAGCGGTGAAGGTCGGTGTAAGTTTTGATGATGATTTCTTGCATGGCGAAACTCCGTGTTAAGTTAGGCAAGTGCGCGGAGGCAGCCCGCGAAAAAAAGGAAAAAGGGAAAGTCATGCCGACGATTGCCGGATGATGTCAAGAATTTTTTGCTTGGCTTCGTTGGTTAGGGTCAACCAGGCAGAAATGACTTCAAGTGCACCAGAATCTGCACCATTTGCTGAAAGCCATTTTTTGATGTTGTCGTAAGTGCTTGGAGATAATGGCTTTGTGGAATTCGCTTCGAGTCCCTCATCGCCCACTGAATACTCTAGCAAGGCTCCGAACGGGGCAGAAACCAGCGGCAGGGCTCGGGGAGATACGGGCGTTGCCGTTTTTGTTTGCCGGTTGGTGCCGACGGATTGGGCGACTTGCTGCCGCCGTAAAATGCGCCCCTTTTTCAAAGTGTTCGTTGGTGACCTGTACGTAATGCTTCTTGGCGACGGCTTCGTCGTGTCCGATCCAATAGTCGACGACGTGGCTTGGAAATGATTCTCGCAGCTCGGTGTCTCGTGTGGCTCGCAAGGCGTTAAACAGGCTGCCCCACGGTGACTTACCTAACGACTCAATTGCGCGAATCAGCGGTTTGCGAATTGCGGTGCCGGATTTTCCCTGCATGAAGGGCAGGACCAGGTTTTCGCCCTCATCCGCCGACTGCCGAACTTGTTGGAGGAAAGGCATTATCTCAGGGAAAATGGGGATTTCACGCTTGTCGTGTCCCTCATGATGTTCAGTTTTAGGTGACCGGACGGAGATGACGGAGCGATCCCAATCTATATCGCGCCAGCGAAGTAGCTCCGGCTCGCTTGGCACCCGCAGTCCTCCCCACCGAGCGAGAGCAAAAAGTAGTTGCCATTGGGCGTGAGGTAAGCGATTTAGGATCTGAACACAGAGGCTGTGGTCGACAAAAGCCTTGCGGAGCTTTTCGATTTCTGATTGATGCTGACGACCGGTAGCCAAAGGGAAGTCGTCTGCAAAATCGCGACGGTTTTCGACAATTCGTTCGTTTGTCGTTGCCCTTGACGAGTCCGGTCACGCTGGTTCCTGAGCCGAAATGAAAATAATTGACAACGTAGATTTGGGACGATATAACTCCCCCGTTGTGACTGTCCACAGCAGGGCTAGTAGCCAGATCGACTTTGTTTCCCATTAAGCGGCATCAACAGTCAATAGGCGGTGATGCGGCTATGTTGACCGAGCCTAAGGGGAAAAATCCTCTTCTTGCTCCAGGCGTCACTTCTCTCAATGGGACATGCGCCATGCCTTTCGCGTCGTCGACAAGAATCATCTGAGGGTTTCCCGCCCCGCCTACGTGCCTCGCGCCAGAAACTGGTTTTACGAGCGCGTCTAACTAGTCCTTAAACCAGCGTAGACCGATTGCGCTTAATCGCCTCAGAAACGAAAAAACTCGAAAACTCTCGGCGTTTTCTTGCGTTAGTTGAAGTGTGACCAAACAACACACGCAAGTCAGGGAGGGTTTTCGAGTGAACGCCAAGATAAAGCGCGAGCTTCAAACACGCAAGCGACGAATCGAAAAGCGTTTGGACAAAACAAAGTTCGATAGTAAAGGCCCGATGATCTCGGCGGCGAACATGCATTACGAGATCGCGGATAAAACGCGGGCCACTGCGGCGGGAGGCATCGGGTTGATCCACCGCTTGGTCAAGGCGGTGGAACTGGACAAGGCGATCAATCGGCATGTCAACTTGTTCAAGATTTACCTTCCCTACTGTGAATCGGACCACGTGTTGAATATCGCCTACAACATTTTCGCTGGCGGCAGCTGCTTGGAGCATCTTGAATTGCGGCGCCACGACGAAGCTTACCTGGATTCCCTGGGGGCCCAGCGTCTTCCCGATCCCACCACGGCAGGTGACTTCTGCCGCCGGTTCAATTTGGTTTCGATCTGGATGTTGATGGAGGTGTTCAATTCGGTCCGTTTGAAGGTCTGGCGTCAGCAGCCGGATTCTTTCTTTGAGGAGGCGGTGATTGACGCCGACGGATCCATGGTGGAGACGAACGGCGAGTGCAAGCAAGGTATGGACATCAACTATAAGAAGCAGTGGCGCGAGTTCAAGGACATCAAGTTGCGACGGGAATACGTGGCGGAGTTTTCCTATAGGCCCACCAAATGCCAAAAGACGTATCGAGTCGTCGTTGTGTGGAAGGATCTCGAAGTCCACCAAGGCCAGCAGACGCTTTTCAACGATTCGAAGTGCTTCTTCTACATCACCAATGATCGGCTGAGCTCCGCCCCAGCGATCGTGCGCCATGCCCATCAACGATGCAACCAAGAAAATCTGATCGAACAACAGAAGAACGGCGTACACGCCTTGAAAGCACCGCTGGATAACCTGACCAGCAACTGGGCCTACATGGTAATCGCTTCGCTGGCGTGGAACTTGAAGGCTTGGGCGGCGCTGCTGGTTCCCACTCGTCCGCGCTGGCGACAGCGACACGAAGCAGCAAAACAAACGCTCCTACGAATGGACTTCTCCACGTTCCGCCAAGCCATGATCAACATCCCGGCCCAGATCGTGCGCAGCAGTCGCCGCTTGGTTTACCGTTTGCTCGCCTGGAACCGCTGGCAATCCACCTTCTTTCGGCTCTGGGACCAACTGCAGCAGCCGCTCCGATGTTGACATCCACCTTAGAAGTCGGAGTCCGGATGCTCCGATCCGCCGCAACGCCTAGACCCGAAGGACTGCTCTCGATGATCCACTTCAAAGCGAAACACCTACTGGCGACGACGTCGTCCCCCAAACCGTGCGCGCATCCCATTCGCCGATATCCTCCGACGTCTTCGCTTGTTTAAGGATTAGCGTTCCATAAACATGTTTAAAGGAGTGGCGTCGCCCTCCCAAAGTCAAGTTTGATATGCGTTCTACATTCCGAGCATTACTCGAGATGGACGGTTAGTACAAATGCAATTCCTTGCGTGGCAGTTCGGTTCTGCGACAAGCCGCTTGTTCTTGAAGTCAACGGGAAAGATGTATGGACAGTCGGTTGAGTTGGTATTCAGTTTTCGCGTTTCAACACGCCGGCCGACGCATACTACTCGGTGTCTCAGGTTGACGACATCGATCCAATTCAGCTCAAAGAACAGTACGACGCCGAACAAAACGCCGCAGAATGGTCCCCTTGAGCTATAGGAGCGCCTGACATGGGTAGAGCGATTCACACTTTTTTCGTAATCCTGATAGCGGTCGAAGCATTCGCTGGTGATGGCGAGCAGCATGTGATCGCCGTGGACGACTACTTTAAGCTTGGCTATCTACAGGAGATCGCCATGTCGTCCGCTGCCAAAGGCGTTGCCTACACGGAAGGTCGTTGGCAGGAATCGACGAACGATCGGAAAACCGATATTTGGGTCGCCCCGATGTCGGGCGCAGGGCCGAGACGATTGACGTTCGACCGCGCCGGATATGATACGCTCCGTTGGAGCCGGGACGGGAAATGGTTGTACTGCACTTCGCAATCAAAACGAGCTGGAGAAAAGAAACCGCCCCACGACGGATCACGGCAGATTTGGCGTATCGCATTGGATGGAGCGGGGGTGGTCCCCATTACTACGGTGGTTGGTGGCATCGGCAACTTCGAACTTTCGGCAGACGGCGAGTCGATCATTTACACAAAAGCGAGCGACGAAGACGAAGGCGAGTGGAAGGCACTGCGATCGAAGTTTTCCGAAGTCGAGTATGGCACTCGAAAGAAAACCAAGACCGTTCTTGTCAAACTGGACCTGAACACGTGGCAAACAACACCGATCAAGGAGTATGCCGGGGCGATTGATGGATTTGCAATCTCACCCGATGGCATGCGAATCGCCATGATCGCAGCGAGCGACGGCGAAGTTATCACAATGGAGGGTGGGTCCGAGGTTGCGATCCTGGATGTTAGCACAGGTGCTACAGCCGACCTGCCAGACGAAGAGTGGCGGAAGAATCTTCCGTCACCTTACGGTCGACTGTGGGGGCCCGTCTGGTCGGCGGATAGCCAAGCATTGGCGTTCGCCGTGGGCTTCGATGCCTACCCCAGCGAAATCTTTGTGGCGACCTGGACAGGTCAAGCTGCGCCACAGATCCGGAAAGTATCTCGCCCAGGAGAGGTTTCTCTCCATGGTGGAGTCGATGGCGGAGGTGTGCTGCAGTGGCGGGGAAAGTCCCATGATCTCTTGTTCCTAGGGGATGATCGAGCGCGTGTACGCATCTATTGTGCAAACAATGTGACTGCCGGCGGTCCAATCGACTCGATCACCGACGGAGATGTCGTCGTTTCCACATTTGTCACGGAACGTGCGAGCGACGGTGCCGCAGCGATCATCGCCAGGCCAGATAGGATGCAGGACGTCTATTCACTCGATGGCAATGAGTGGAAACAGTTGACGGATATCCATTCGCACACCAGAGATTGGGCGCTGCCTAAAATCTCTGTCGTTAAATGGCTGGGACACAACGGCGACCAAGTTGAAGGCATCCTTGAACTTCCCGCAGACTATGAAGCGGGCAATCGGTTGCCATTGGTTGTGAATCTACATGGCGGCCCAACCTCGGCTTGGCCATGCGAAATGTTGTTCGGATTCACGGGTAGCATACTGTACGCTGGTCAGGGTTATGCATTCTTCTCACCCAACTATCATGGCTCGACGGGTTATGGCGATGAGTTCATTACGGATTTGGTTGGACGAGAAAACGGCATTGAGGTCGATGACATATTGAAAGGCGTCGATCAGCTAATTGCAGACGGCATCGTCGACCAAGATCGAGTTGCTGTTGCTGGATGGAGTAATGGCGGGTATCTAACCAACTGTCTGATCAGCACGACGGATCGCTTCAAGGCTGCCAGCAGTGGGGCCGGCATTGCCGAAAAGACGATGGAATGGGGCACGAACGACGAGCCCGCATTTACACTCGTCTTCGCGGGTGGGACGCCGTGGCAAGTGCCGGATGCCTACCGTCGAGCTTCGCCGATTTTCAACTTCGGCCAGGTCAAGACGCCGACTCTGTTTCACGTCGGTGAGAATGACATGCGTTGTCCGAGGGGACAAAGCGAAATGGCATTTCGCGCACTTAAGAAATACCTAAACATCGACTCCGAACTCTTAGTTTATCCCGGAGAAGGACACAGTCTGCGGACTTACTCCAACCGAAAGGCCAAGATGACTTGGGAATTGGCCTGGTTCGATCATTATCTGAAGGGAAAACCGTCACCTTAGCTGACTGCGAACGGGGCTGTTCCTCCGGAAAAAGAGTTTGACACCGTAACGCATTGGACAAATACGGCATCAGATCACCGGGCGTTGTGTGCGGAGTTTTGAACTCGAGTTGACAGCTGAGGATTTGAGTTGCGTGGAGGTCCACGTAGTGTGATGTTCGTAGTTTATGGCGTCGTATCGTCGCTTTCGTCGGCATGACCGGTGATCGTCACGGGACATCCGCTGGGCAGTCCATAACCACCCGAGGTGGCCACGACATCGTGAGCGGAAAGGCCCTCGAGGATCTGGATGTATTCATGTGTTTCGATGCCCGTATCGACGATCGTTTCGTAGGCCTTGTTCTGCCGAATGAGTGTGACGACGGGCTTCCCTGAGTGGTCTGCGACGGCCGTGACGGGGATGGCTATCGTGTTGGGGACTTCCGGCAGTGAAAGACGTGTCTGGCAGGTGAGGCCGGGGCGCAGCAAGTGATTGTCATTGTTCACAAGACCAAAGACGACCACGTTTCCTGTCAATGGATCCGCTTGTCCGCTGATCCGCTCAACGTGTCCCTCGAAGACATGGTCGGGAACGGATTCGAGCCGGACTTCAATTTGAGTACCGACTCGTATTTTGCCAAACTCGCGGCTGGGAATGCGAAGTTGAACAAAGACGGTCGTCAAGTCAATGATTGTTGCCAACGGCGCCTGCGCGGTCAAAGAATTGCCCCTGCCGCGCCAGCAGCTGGGTTACGATGCCATCGATGGGGCTGGCAATCGAGCACCATTGTAACTCGAGCTTGGCTTGTTCTAGATCCGCCTCAGCCGCATCCAACAAGCCCTGCGCCTCGGCAATCATTTCGGGTCGCGTGCCCGCTTCAAGCAGTTTAAGACGTTCCTGGGCCGCAGCGGCTGTCGCTTCCGCCGACTGGAGTGCCTTGGCCTTTGTTTCGTAGGCGACCTGCGATATTTCTTTCCGGTCCAGCAAATCCTTCAGAGCGACAAGTTCGTTTTTGAGGCCTTCGACCGTTGCCGCCGCCATCTCCAAATCTTGTTGCGCGGCGGCAATTTCCTCGGGAAGGTAACCGCTTTTCAAACGTTCGACAGCTGCCTTCTTTTCCGCCACCACGCCCTCGTTGCGTTGTATGGTCACGTGCGCCGAACGTGGGTCCAATTCCACTAAGATACCGCCTGTCTCGACGGCCTGACCTTCGACGACCTCCACCTTACTGACCCAGCCACCGAGTTGTGGTGACACGACGGCTGTCTTTTCGGGGATGGCGACGATGGTACCCACAAGCTCAAGTGAGGGCCGCAAAGTCATTAATTTGGCCTCGGCGACCTGCACCGGTACAGTTTGTACCGCGGGCGGTGCGTCGTCCGGGGTGCTTGTGGAACATCCTGCCAAGCAGCCGAACAGCAAGCTGGCATAGGCGATTCCTATCGCTTTCGCTCGGTATTTAGGCGAACGACTTTGAGTCTTCGGTTGGCAAATACAGAACACATCAATCGATATCATCGCGGTGGTTCTTCTTTGGGGAATGCAGGGGCGTTGTCTAGCATTGCCACTTGCCGACAACTGGTAGTCCGCGTGAGACGCTGCACCGAACAGACCATAAGATAGTACAAGGCAGGCGTGGCAATGAGTGATAGGATAAGGGACATGCACAGCGAGCCGATGACCGCGACGGCCATGGGGCGAAGCATATCGGCGCCGGCTCCGACACCGTACGCTAGCGGAAGTAATCCCAAAAATGTCGTGAGCGACGTCATCAGTACCGGCCGCAAACGGCGTCGACCGGACTGCACGAGCGCCTCCTGGAGTTCCAGGCCGCGAGCTGTTAAATGGTCGACGTAATCCAGCATCAGGATCCCATTTTTGGCCGTGATGCCAATCCCGATGATTGCGCCGAGGAATGAAATAATATTCAATGTCGTGCCAGTCAACCAGAGCGCGGCCACCGCGCCAAATATGGCCAGCACCGAGCCTCCGAGGATGGCTAACGGCTTGAGGAATTCTCGGAACTCCAGCGTCAACACGGCAAACACGAGTACTAGCGCCATGATCAAAACCAGCGTGAGATTGCGGAAGGACTCCTGCTGTTGTTGGTACAGGCCACCAAATTCGATGGACGCCTCTGCTGGGATTTTCACGTCTTTCGCCAACTGTTGTTGGATTTCATTGATACCTCGTCCCATATCGATATTCTCGAGACGAGCGGAGACGGCGACAAGCTGACGCAGATCCTCTCGATGCATCTCAAGCATGCCCGGCTCGTGCTCGATGTTCGCAACATCCCGAACTGTCAGATTTGCTCCCGTCACTGTCCGCAAAGGCATTGTCGCGAGTTCTTGTTGTCGCGAGTGCGACGTAGGTGCCGCGATCACCCGGACGTTGTAAATGCGATCGCCTCGTAGGACGTACGACGAGACCGTGCCGATCATGGATGCCTGAAGCTCTGCACCCAATACGCGGGGCGTGAGGCCAGTTCGCGCGGCTTCCACCATGTTTGTTCGTAGCCTCATCGACGGACCCGCGACGACCAGCCCGTCATTCACATCGACGACACCAGGTATCGTCTCGATACTGCGAGCGATCTCAGCCGCTGTCGATTTCAGCAATTGAGTGTCCGTACAGAAGATCTTAATTTCCACTGGGTTTGGCGACCATGTTAAGTCGCCAATCAGGTCGCTCAATACGCCTGGGAATTCAAAATTCAATGCCGGTTCAGCCGCATTAACTCTCTCTCGTAATTCCTCGATGACTTGTGCCGTCGTACGTGCGCGATGTTGTTTCAACTTGACCAAAAAGTCGCCCGTGTTGGGCTCGGCAATCGCCAGGGCCAGTCGAGCTCCTGTCCGTCGCGAGAAACTTTCAACTTCGGGCACGGACCGCAGAATCTCCTCGACATGCATCAACATGCGATTGGTTTCCGTGAGGCTCGTTCCTGGCCGCGAATAGTAATCGATAACAAACGCACCTTCGTCTTGCGTCGGCAGGAAGTCCGATTCCAACTGTCCATACAGCCAAACTCCACTGGCTCCCACGGCGAAAGCAACCAGCAGCACGGATACCGGATAACGGAGCAGTCTATGCATGGACCAGACATAGACGCTGATTAAGCGCCGAAGAATCGGACCTCCCAGAGTGCTCTCCGCATCGTCCCGGACATGTTCCGCGCTTTCGGAAACTTTTTGTACGGCGAAGTCGGCCGGAACTGATTTGGGGTGTCGACCAGTGAGACGCGACATCCCTCTAATACGTTGTCCAAACCTCGTCGGCGCCTTCTTGCGAAGAAGTAGTCCCGCCGTGACCGGAGTCCACGTGATTGCAAGCAATAGTGAAACCAGCAGTGCGATTACCATGGTCGTGGCCAGCGCGCGGAAGAACACTCCCGTTACGCCATCGAGAAACGCCAGTGGAATAAAAACCACGACGGGCGTCAGCGTGCTGCCGACCAACGCATGCCCCACTTCCTGAATGGCGGCGACGACTGCGACGTGGGACGAAACCCCGGCCTCGACCCTGGTATGGATGGCTTCCACCACCACGATGGCATCATCGATGACGATACCTATAACCGCGGCGATTCCGCCAAGCGTCATCAGGTTGAAGCTCATTCCCGTCAGCTTCAAACCGATCAAGGTGATCAAAACGGTAACGGGTATGACGAGCGCCGCGACCACGGTAGCACGCCAGTTCTTCAGAAAGACGAACAAGACGACGATCGACAAAGCGAGGCCAAGGTAGATTGCATCCCAGACACTCCGCACGCCTTCTCGCACAAACTGCGACTGATCGTAGAAGAACGCCATGTGCAAGTCGGGGGGTAACTCACCATGAAGCCTGGCGAGCTCACGCTGGAGGTCCGCCGCGATTTGTACGGTATTGCAATTTGGTTGACCGTAAATATTCAGCAGTACCGCTTCTTGGCCATCGGCGGAAACGCGGTTAAATTGCGGTGCCGAACCGAGCTGCACTTTGGCCACATCGCTGACTCGAATCGGTGCTTGATTGACCCAGGCGATGATGACATCTTCAATCTCTTGCTGATCGTGCAGGCGATTGTCGACTGTGGTCAGGTACAGTTGATAGTTCTCTTCGTGCATCCCCACGGGCGTGAATTGATTCGTATCCGTCAACGCCTGCGTAACTTGGAGGAACGTGAGTTGGTTGGCATCGAGTAAAGCGGGATCAACCACTACGTGGTACTCAGGGACGCGACCTCCAACGAGTTTAATTCGTGCGACGCCTTTGATGCGCAAAAACCGTGGATAGATGTCGTAGCGGGCGGCTTCCCACAGGTCCGTTGCCTTTCGTGTTTGGCTCGTTAGGCTGATGCCGAGTATCGGAAACGCCGAGAACGTTAAGCGATGAACCTCGACGGTTGAACTTGGGGGCAACGAGGTGCGGATCTGCGAGAGGCGTCCTAGGACATACTGCTCCGATTGGATCATATCGGTGGACCAATCGAAGAAGACGTTGATGGCCGCGGAACCTCGACCCGTCGTCGACCGGATATTGATAGTACCGGGGATGTCCTTCATTGCCTCTTCGACGGGACGCGTTACCGTTGCCATCATTTCGTCGGCAGGCATCACGCCATTGTCGATCAGGATCACGACGCGAGGAAAGTCCGTTTGTGGAAATACCGACGAGGGCATTGTCAGCCCCGCGTAGCCACCAGCTACGCACAGCGCGACGATCAGAAAGAGGATGGGTTTACCGAAGCGCAGAATGATCTGGGCTTTCGACGAGTCGTCGCCAAATTCACCAGGGTGGATCGTCATGGTCGCGGAATCTCTTCAAGTGTCACGTCGTCGGGGAGTTTATGTAGTGATGAACTCGCGAACATGAGTTGTTCCGGACGCAATCCCGTGGCCTGAGTGACATCCGCCATGGCAAGAGCTAGTTCGTTGAGCAAATCCAGGTATCCCTGGCGCGATTGAACGAGGACCGTACGCGCAGCAAAGACCTGAAGTAGGGTAAATTGTCCCGCCTGGAATTGGTCATCAAACGGCTTGAGCGCCTCGTCGATGCTTTGAGTAAACTCGTCACGCGTTTGCTCGACCAGTTGCCGCGCCCGCTGGAAACGTTGAACGGCCGCACGTGCTTCCTGAACCGCTTTGTTTTCGAGCTGAATGGCGGCAATCTCTTGCATGCGTAGTTCTGCGACCCTCTGCGAAACCAGCGGTCTGCCCGTGTCGACGACGGGAATATTGATCTGTCCCTGAACCCCCCAGAATTCTGTGGGCGAGTCGTCGCGTTGCCACATTGGGCCGATTTGCAGGTCAGGTCGCCGCATGGCATTGGCTAATCCCAAGTTTTCCGCTGCCATCTCCGCGGCGGCGAGCTGCCACGACATCGGGGCGATTGCGGACTAATCTTCGCAGTGTATTATCATCCAATTCGGCCGGCGCGTCATGCTCCTGAGGCTCGCGCGACGAATTTGTGCCCAATATTTCAATAAACGGACGCCAACGCCAGTCCTCTAAGTCACGTGCCACCTCTAGCGGGGCGTCGATCGTCAAGTTTAATTGCGTTCTCAAATTCGCAATCGCCGTCTGATAGTTGGCTTCTGACAATTGTTGCAGCCGGTGTGAGGATTGCGATTGCAGGCGAGCCAATTCGACATCCGCGATGTTGGCTTGTCCGGCCTGTTGTCTTCGGCCGAGGACTTCGACAAGTTGCTGGTTTAGGCCCGACAGTGACGTCGTCATCTCGAGAACTTCCTTGAGGTAAACGGCGGTCACGTAGAGGCGAGCCGTTTGAGCGATGTTGGTAAGTTCGGCTTGTCGAATTGTGTTGCGAGCTTGCGACCAATTTGCCGCCGCTGCTCCACGGCGATAACCTTGCTGACCTCCGAGTTCGAAAGTTTGCACGAGCACATGCTGTTGGCTAACGGCGCCGTCGTTCCCATTGGGGTCGCGGCTATAGGGCAGCACTTGCGTTTGAAACTGTGGATTCCATGGATACGTGTCCGCGACGTGAAACGCTGCATGGGCGACCGCTTCGCCCGCTCGCGCTGATACCAAGTCGGGATTCCTTTCCAACGAGATTGCAATCGCTTCGGAAAGCGTCAATGGTGGAAGGACGTCCTGACTCGACGCGGAACGTAGCGAGGCTAGACGGACCAATCCGTCTCTCTGTGACGACTCGTCGCTGGCCACCTGTGCGTGACTCTGAACCGAAGGAAGTACGTGCCCCACGTCAGGCGAGGGCTCGGGGACCGAGTCGCTCGAGGCGATGGGCGGCGCGGTATCCGCCGTCCGACGAATATGCGACGACGGGTGCTGGCACCCAAGCAGAATACTCAGTAGTACTCCCGATAAGCCCCATATCCATTTGCAATAGCGGCAAAATGGGGGATCTTGAGAGCCCGCCAGGAATCCGCACGCCACCAAAGTGCAACGCAAGCACGTTGCTACCTCATTCGGCAGCCTAGACTCGAACTTCATCGCGGACTCCCCAACTCCATACGTAGACCGGTGCCATTTGAGCACAGTACGAGCGCAATAATCGATGCAACCGTAGTGGTGTTATCGACCGATACTCGTTCGAGTTTCTTCATATTCGTCTCATCTCGTAAGTCCTGCTCGTCGGTCGCACGTTGTGTCATGCTGCCGCCGTAAGTGGGATGGGTGTCGCGAAGCCGTAAAGTCACCGCAGGTTATCCATGGTCACTTGTGGCGGTGAGATTTCCTCCGAGGAGGCGATTTGCTTCGCGGCTTGTGCGGTCGATTCAAGTTTTACGACTTCCTCCGTTCCGACGACGACGCCATTTGCTGCGACTAACAATGGCTTTGCTTGTGCAACTCCAAGCGGCCGCGCACGAGGGATTCTACGACGACTTCGGGATCGCAATCGTTGAGATACTAGCTGTGCCGGTGATACGGACGTACCGAAGTGAGAAGTCGTGCGTGACGAGGATCTGGCAGGGAGTGTCCGTCATTGGGCCATGCGGCGAAAATTAACTCGCGGGCCGGAATTACGTCCACTAGCCAACTCGCACGGGCGTTTTGTGTGAAGCCGCTGGATTGTAGGGCGAAGACCAGGTCGCCACTATTAAAAGTCGCTATCGCAGTTCCAATCCCCTTCGGCCCATGTCGAGTTGACCGCGATACTGCCTTCGTATTCGCCGACTTGAAACACGCCGACGAAGTCCCCAGAGTCAAACCGACCGTCAAAATTCGCATCGCCAACCGACGTCCCCAGCCCTTGTTGGACGTATATCCTCACGTCGGACGTATCGACCCGCCCCGAACCGTCAAAGTCAAACGCCATATTGCCCGACGCGATTGCTGAACAAAGTGTCGTCAGGTCCCTTTCGTCAATCACCCCGTCATGGTTCAAGTCACCCGCGATTCCTGCAGCGCGTCCGGGCGAAGGGATTCGGAAGTAACCTAACGACTCCGTCTGCAACGTCGTGTGTTGGGCGAATAGCTGCGCATCGAGAAAAAGGTCGACGTTGTCGGGATCACGATTTAAGCGGTGAATCGCCAAGACATTGGTTCCCACATGCAATTTGTTCAAATAGGACGTGACGTCAATGGCTTCTGCGATCAGGGCCGCCGCGTCGGGTCGCGTTCCTGTGGCGCGTGACTTCCAGCCGAGCCGCATCGTTGCCCAGCGGCATCGGACCCGGATTCGTAAAATCGGCAACCAACAACGGGCGTTCTTCGACCGGCGAGAAAATTGGTTTTCCCTGTTTAAAATGAGCGGCGACCTGCTCGGCCGAAAACGCATAGTCGTACACGGCCACTTCGTCGATCGCACCTTCGAAGAAGAAACTGCCATGACCTTCCGTGGCACCGCCGCCAATCCGCAATGGATACTGGCGGTTGGTCGCATAGTTGGCAGTTCGTCGTCCGAATTCGACTCCGTTCACATACAGGATCTGTTCGCGCGTGTCACTCGCGTACGTTCCCATCAAATGCGTCCATTCTCCTAGCTCCACCGCGGGCCCCTCGCACGATGTTCCAAGCGGATGTCCCATTGCCCGTCCAGAAATCCCACTCGTTGTCAGGCGAATTGTAGAGGATGTAACCGTTGACCGACGTCCCATTGTCCTCGCGGCCTGTCACCACCGAGTTCCAGTTCGACGTGTCCGACGGATTCACCCAAGCCGTGAGTGGAGATGCAAAGCGTTCTTAACCCACGCGCTCATGCCAGTAAGGAAAAACAATTGCGGTAGTTGGCCTGAAGCGTTACGATTTTTTTGGCTTTTCCGTGCCCGGTTGCACTGCTCGAAATCCTCTCCTCGGGAAAGAACGAACCATGACGAACACGAATCTGCGCAGTTCTCGATTCCTTCGAATAGTGACGCTTTTGGGGCTGTTGGTCATCGTCCAAGGGGCGCACGCCGAGTTAGTCGCCCATTTCCCGCTGGACAACGACGGTGCGGATGTGGTTTCCGGTTTTGAAGGTACGGTGGGGGACGGCGTGAATTTCGTCAGCGATGGGGGCTTGTTTGATGGAGCGGCTGAATTCGAGGGGTTCGGTGGGATCCAGTTGGAGTGGGAGGAGGCATTGAACCCCGAGGATGCCTTCTCCGTAACCGCCTGGGTCAATCCGGTCGACATGACCAGCTGGAATTCCGTGATTACCAGTCGGCGGCACGTGGCGGATCCGGCTGGCGACTACATTACCGGCTACATCCTCTACAACTCGCCCGAAGAGCAGTGGGACTTTTGGACCGGGGGAGGCGGCGCCGCCGGGGTCGTGGGGTCGCGATATCGGGCCCTTGGCCGAGCTGGAAGAATGGCAGCATCTGGCAATTACCTACGATGGTGCGACGGATACAAAGACTTTGTACGTCAATGGAGAAGAAGAAGCGGTCGTCTCCGGTCAGGGTTACGTACCCAACCCTATCTTGCCACTTTCGATTGCGCTGGCGGTGATGTGGGAACGGATTATTTCTTCGTCGGTCTAATCGATGATCTGTCGATCTGGAACGAGTCCTTAGATCAGGCCACGATCCAATTAATCATGACCGAAGGTGTGGCGGCGGCAGCGGGCGGTGGCCAGCCGGGGGACTTTAACCAGGACGGAGTTCTGGACGAGCAGGACATTGATGCATTGACCATGGAGGTGTTAAGTGGCGGCACGGGTGCGGCATTTGATGTCAACCAGGATGGCGCAGTGACCGACGATGATCGGCTGTACTGGGTCGACGAACTGAAGATGACCTACATGGGCGATTCGAATCTTGACGGGGAATTTAGCAGTGCCGATCTCGTTCAAGTGCTTTCGGCCGGCCAATATGAGGACGCCATTGACGGCAACAGCACGTGGGCCACGGGCGACTGGGACGGCAACGCCGACTTTAATAGTTCGGATTTTGTCACGGCTCTGGCTGCGGGGGGCTACGAGATTGGCCCGCGGGCAGCGGTAAGTGCAGTTCCCGAACCGGAAAGTTTCATCTTGATGGCCACCATGATCGGAGGATTGTTTTGCCGACTCCGCCGCCAGGCAGGGTAGGATGGTAAATGCATCGCGGCGACCGATCCGTGTGGCCTCGGGCACGTGTTGAAAGGGGCGCGCGTGAATCAGTCGGCCGGTAGGTCACGGGGTAAGTTGTGTCGCGCAGGTACTGTTTGCCGTTGGGCCACTGGCGGATCATCGCCGGACTGTGGGTCGTATGGGCGTTGGGTTGCGGCCGACCTCCATCCACTTCGCCGTCCCATCCTCGTTCGGCACCGCCGTCCGCGGCAGTGCATAGAAAAGCTGCCCGCCGTTGATGAGCATTTCTCATGTGTGCCACTACGACCGGATCCACTGCAGCGAGTCTATGGCGATCATGACTTCTCCGTTTGGCGAGGCACGTATCCACCGGGAGCGTTGCGCTTGCAGGGTGCGTCCGGCCTGCAGACTGCGTTGACCTTGTTGAGCCAACCCTATGCCGCGGGCAGCACGCCCCACTACGCACTGCATATCTACGAGGTTGCGCAGCAAGACCGTGCGATTCTGACGAGGGTGCATGTAGAGATTGACGGAACCGATCGCAAACAACGGATCGAGCAAGACACTTATTGGCGGAGGCGAATTGAACGTCACCATATCATCGACAAGTCGGGACATCACGGCCATCGTCGATGCATACTCGTTGGCTGCTGCTGACTACGACCGGGACGGCGACTTGGACATTTATGCCTGCCGGTACTACCAAGCCGACGCCGATCCCTTGGCCTTGCCGGTTCCTACGCCGTATTTCGACGCGCAGAACGGGGGCGAGAATTACCTGATTCAAAACGAGGGAAACTGGAGAACCACTAACGCCACAATCGTCAGTGGTCTGGATCAGAACAATAACCGTTTCAGCTATGCAGCGATCTGGATCGACTTTGATCAGGACGGAGACCAGGATCTTTATGTCGCCAATGGATACATCACGGGCGACAAGTCACCGGACGATTTGGACCGAAATCGCGGCCATGCCATTTGGCTCAACCTCTGGGCATCCTGGTGTGTGCCGTGTCTGGAAGAACTGCAGCAAGTGACGGCTCGAGCCGACGATTTGCGCGCTGCCGGCGTCCAGGTCATCGCCCTGTCGCTCGACGGTTTCAATCAGCCGGGCACCGAATCGACGAATCTGGGTGACGCACGAAAGCGGATGGAGCAACTGAAGTTTCCGTTCGAATCGGCCGTCGCTCTCCCAGAGACGATTCGACGATTGCAATTCGCGGATCGTCAGGTCTTTGGACGAGAAAGCGAATTGGTGTTGCCTATGAGCTATTTGTTGAGCGCGACCGGGGAACTCGCAGCGATTTATCGAGGACCTGTATCCGTCGATCGTGTTCGGCAACTGCGCTGGCGCAACAACAACGCCTTTCAACCGCACTGGAAGTCTACGGCTGGGCCTTGGAGGCCGATTCGCAAAACGTGCCGGTAATGAATAACTTGGCCTGGCACCTGGCGAAACTACTCCCTGATAGCTCGTGGAAAACTCCTTCCGGCAAACGCCTTCGCTCTGGGCGAATCGCCCGTTCTAGCCATTGACGTGCGGCGTGACCGACTGGACGTGACGCTACGGTTGGCCGGCAGACGCAATTTGTTTGCCACAAAATGAGACGCCTGCTAGAGTCCATTTCGCGTTTGATTCGATCTGTTGTCATTGGCTGGTCTAACAACTAAGGCCGCTCTCCTCCACTCCGTATTCTGCCAAAATGGTCCGTACCAAGAGATCTTCTGCCACCGTTTTGTTTGTCGTCGTCGCCGCAAGTTTGCATATTTCCCACGACCGCGTCGCGGGTGGCGTGCTGGCGGTGTCGGGGTTCAATGATGCGACGGGTGTCGAAAGCGATCGATTTCCGGGGTCTCCTTTTGTTGCGGGTGTCACCGTCGACAATCAGGGACTTGGCGAAACAGGCTGGGATGGTCCTTGGCAGCGTCTCGGTGGCTTTGACGACCGAGCTCACGTCGTAACTGACTTTACCTATGAAGGCGATGGTGCGGTCACTTTGTGGGCGGACCGCGTATTGGGGACAAGTGTCGAACGAGCGTGGTTGGATATCGTTCCGAAGGTTCGCGTCGATGCTTATGTGTTGGTACGTCCCGCGGCACGGATGGCGGGACAACTTGTGCGGACGGGCGGGGGGGAAATCCCAGCGCGGACGGCAGGAAGCTGGTTGATCAACGAGAATGGTTCAGTCTCTTTGTTTGACGTGACTTTGAACTCCTACTACCGACACCGTTTATGGTCGTTCCGGGGCAGTGGAACAAGTATTCGCTGATTGCCGATACACGCACGCAAACCTGGGAATTTGCATTCAACGATGTCAAGTTTCAGCGTGCTCGTCCATTCCGGTTTTTGGATACGATGTGGATGGAAACGGAGTCGTGAACGATCAAGATCGATCCGTTTGGGTCACGTCGATGAAGGGTACGTACTTTGGCGATGCGAATCTGGATGGCGAATTCAACACTGGCGACTTGGTATCCGTCTTGAGCGCCGGCCAATATGAAGACACGGTTCCGCAGAATTCTCAATGGGCCACCGGAGATTGGGATGGCGACGGCGAATTCCGAACGTCGGACCTGGTGGTCGCGTTAGCCGATGGTGGATTTGAGCAGGGTCCACGAGCGGCCGTCAGCGTCGTCCCCGAGCCCACATCGATTCTGAACTTGATGGTCGGTTTGATGATGGCCGCCCCAATCCATCGGCGGTGGATGTGCGTTCGCAGAAGGGCGGGAATTCTTTCAATTCCAAGCCCTGAGTCAGCGCAAGCCTCTTTCATGGGTCGCGATACGGCTGCTGGGATTGGTAACGTTGTTGACGCAGTTGGAGTTGTTTTGCTGCATCCTCCGCGCCACGTTCGATCAGTAATTGAATCGCCTTCTCGTTCATCGCTTCGGCGTCCGAGTATCGCCCCACCTCCGCCAGTGCGGCGGCCAGCGTGGCTACTGTTGTAGGATCCTGGTACCGCGTTGCTTGACACACTTGTTCGGCTATCCGGACGGCTTCAGGGCCATTGCGTATTTGATCATCCGGATGCGTCGCCAGCAGCCAGGCGAGGTTGTTAGCTGGTGGAATCCATTGCGGCTTCTGTTGTCGCGCGGCTTGGTAGTGCGTCAAAGCGTCGCGCGAGTTTGCCCTGTAATTGCAGGGCGTTCGCCAAATGAAAATGGGCCTCTGCATCACTTGGATCGTGGTCGATACAGGATCTTCAACAAGCGAATCGCTCCCTCCGTATCGCGGACGGCAATATGAGCCAGACCGGCATTGAAAAACAGGCGAGCATCATCCGGTAAGGTTTGCACGGCAATCTGAAAATGCGGCAATGCGAGTCGTGGCTGGTTGGCTTGCATGAGCATCATGGCCAGGTGCCGGTGTCGCGCTCCGTCGTCGGCGGCACGTGCTAGCAATTCCTGCGCGTACACTGCAGCCTCATTAAATTGCTTGCTGCCGATTGCCTCCTCGGCCAGCCGTTGGTAACAGGCTATTAGGCTTTGATCAATCACGTCGGGTTGATATTGATCGAATCCGACATCTTCACGATGTAGCTTAACGATTTCCAGATAGCGGCGAAGATAGGCCAGCGATTCCAATTCTCGATCGGCGTTGACCAAAGTCTTGGCGACGGCCAATGGATCGGGCGGAAAGGTTTGTGCGGCAAAACGTCCTGGAAATGGCACGGCCGCGGCGCTGTTCCGACAAGGGTTGGTCCAGTCGGACGACATCCGCCAGGAGTTCGGAGGTTGTGACGCGTCCGCGATAGATCGCAGCAACTCGCCCCCAACGGTCCAACAGAAAGCTGCAGGGGACCACTAACGGTCGCTGGAGTTCGATCAGCGTTCGATGTACGACTTCCATACCATCAATCAGCTCTTGAGTGGCATAGCCGTGTTGGAGGGCGTCCGTCGGTTGATCAAAGTCGGTCGCGGGCATTTCGCTGGTCAGCGGCATCGCGTCATCGTCTGCAATCCGGTCAACGGATAGGGCAAGAATCCGCAAGCCGGATTCCACCAGCGAAGGTTGTGTGGATGCCCATTGCTGCAATTCTTCCAGACAGGGCAAGCAGTTTTTCGACCAAAGATTGACTAAGGTAGGACTTCCACGCAAATCATCAAGGCTCATGGCCTTGCCTTCCCAGTCGAGGTAGGAGGATGACGGCAGTGGTACTCGTCCCTGAATCCAGGTTCGCGAATTCGTCGCGTCGGCCAAAGCCGGTTTGGGATCAGTGAGCCGGTCCCAGGTCCGACGAGGCGGCACCCAGCGCTGGGCCACGCCTTCGCCCTGACGGAGCACAAAGTGCTGATTCGCTTCGATTCCCTCAAACGTCTCTTGAACGCCGCCGGGCCAAACAACATCGACGCTGTGAATCTGCGGATGCGATCCCAGACCAAACCGGAGCCATTTACTGGATTGCGACAGGTAACCGTCACCGGCATGGAGCGACTTTTGCAAAAGTACGGGCGATTGACCGGCCAGCGTCAAACGAACACGGGCTCCAATCGCGTCCCGGTTGCACGTCACGCCTTTCAACCGCAAGGCGATCCAATCATGACCGCGTGCCAGTTGATTGCAGCAACAAACGGATGCGCGGTGCGGTGCGATTGGCGACCCATAAATCCAGTTGCGCCGTCAAAGTCCCAATCGACCAGCGCCACAGCTCGGCAATCGTCGATCAAGTTGAGTCCGGTGGCTGCGGACACATCGGCAAAGCGCTGGCGGTTTGTCGATGTCTGCCCCGGGATTCAAGAAGCAACAGTTTCTTTCGTGGCCACTAAATGACCGTCCTTCTCCAATAAGTTGACTGAGGGCCGTCCATCCATTCCGATAGCGCAGCAGTTGCGTCACATTTGCGTGATCCTGATCGTTGTCGGGTGATTGCGACACGACCTGCCGCCAAAAGAAACTTCACAAGTCGCCGGTATCTTCGTTCGTAATATAGCCATTGGCAACGAACAGATCTTCCCAGCCGTCGTTGTTGATGTCGACAAACGACGAAGACCACGCCCATCGTCCCATGGTCACGCTGCGACGTCGACACTGACATCTCGAAACAGCCGTGATGCAGGCCGCCAAGATTTTCAAACAGTGAATTTCCGCGAGCGTGTCGTTGAAAGGCGGCCGCGTCCGCATCGATCCCTGGACGGAGAACGCCGCTGGTAGGCCACGCGATTGCCCGCCGAGGACCACATGTTGCTAACATAGAGATCCAACCAGCCATCGCGATTGTAGTCGCCCCACGTGACCGACATGCCCGCCGAGATATCTTCCACGCCCGACTCGGCGGCGACGTCGACGAAAAGTGGCCTTCGATCGTTTCGATAGAGATTGTTGCGCCCGAAATCGTTGGCGACGTACAAGATCCAGATCGCCATCGTTGTCGTAGTCTTCCCAGGATGCGGCGTAACTGTATCTGCGATTGTTCGCGTCCAATCCAACCTCGACAGTGGCGTCGACGAATTTCAGGTTACCCAGATTACGGCAAAAAAACGTTTGGGCCTCCGTTGTTCGCGTCGTGATAGGGAATGGGTGTACCAAGAATTCCTTCCGGCTGTTGCATCTCTCGTGCAGGATTTCGCCCGCAGAAGAAGAGGTCAACATCGCCATCGTTGTCGTAATCCGCAGCGGCGATGGAGTACAAATTCGCTGAGCTGCGTTGTTGCAATTCGACACGGAAGTGGCCATCTCCATCGTTGCTCATGATCATCAAGTACCATCCCTGTGCCATCACGAGATCCTGGTCACCGTCGCTATCCAGGTCAAGTAGCAGCGAGCTACGGCAGACTTCCATCCAGTCGACACCCGCTGCGGCCGAGGCATCATGCAGCGTTCCGTCGGAGTTCTGTACATACAATCGATTGGGGATTCCGCCCTGCTGGCAAACAAACAGGTCATCCAGTCCGTCGCCATTCACGTCACCAATCGCCAGTCCTTGATTGCCGTTGGGGTCGACGCCGTAGTTGGCCTCCAACCTTCCCCGCCAATGGTCCACGCCGCGCCAGCAATTGATCGTGGTATGACGGACAACGGTCCAAGACGGAAGACGTCACGTCGAAGAAACCGGTGCCGGCGTGTTGTGGTGTCACTTCTTCGAATTGAAGCACATGGATCGCCTCAATCGTGGGTGGGTCGGATGTTCGATTCCACGTGATCGTCCAAGTGGCATTTTGCTGCACGGTGCCCTTTGCCGACGGTCCGTAGCTTTGATAGTACGCCGTCGTTGTGCCATTGCGTGTGTACAACGCATCGACGTGGAAGACCTTGAATTTGATGTGAACCTGCTGCGGATCGCTGAATGGCTCCAGCAGCGACATCCACGCGGCTTCGGCGTCATGCACGCGATCGGAAGGCTCGCTCGTGCTACGCCGCACCATCAGGGTTTCGTCGCTGAAGATCGGGACAAGCGTCGACGGACGAAGAGGTTCGAAGTGAGCGTTTGCCGCAATGAGCTGGCTGAGGGAGTTTGTGGTATTCGGATCGGTCGCCGTCAGTACGTTGGTGAGCCGCGTGAGCTGTACCGTAGCCTGCTCGGCAAAAACTTCGGTATCCCAGCCATCCACCGCCGGATCCAAGTGATCAAGCACCGGTCGTAGGAACGGGTCAAAGTGCGCTTGACTGTCCTGGAATCACCTGCGTGCTTGTCGCCACCAACGCATCCGATACGGACGGCGGACCTTGACTTGGCGGCGACGCGGTGTTGCTGCTGGCCGCTGGGGCGGTAGGCGTCCCCGAGTGCCGCCGAGCACACGACGACAGCAAAATCAAGAAGCAGATCGCTACCGTGCATACGGTTTGCTGTGTCCCAGCACGACTTGCGAGCCGAAGGCAGGCTGGGGCCCAAGTTGCCGGGCCCGTCCGTTTTCGATACATAAGGATCGAACTCAACTGACACCATGCACGGCGACTGCCAAAAGACGACGGGTCGTGTACACCCGCGGTTCAGCGTGCAGCTCGTCTTCGCCGCATGGCTCGGCGGTCCGCCGCGGAAGTTAGCCATCCGAACGCGAACAATAGCCACCCGCTCGGTTCCGGCACGGCTGCCACAGCCTGTGCAGGGCCCTGCTCGTACGCCCCACCGGCCAATGCCGTTACGAGATCGCTGGAACTATTCACTCCGTCGCCATTGAAATCCCCGCTGGACCATTTTGCGGGCTGGCCTGTTTCGTAAAGCCCGACGGCCAGCATATCGACGAGGTCACCCGAATTGAATTCTCCATCCAGATTCAAATCGCCCATCACGCTGCCGAACAAATCAGAGATCCAGACCTCGATGTCCTTGCCATCGACCAATGTGTCCGCATTCAAATCGTACGCGGGCGGATTCGATTGGTTGGCCGACTGCATCGTCAGGTCGTCGATGTCGGCAGCGTCCAGTATACCGTTGCCGTCGAAGTCTCCGGCGAGTCCGCCGCTGGAAAACACGATGATGCCCTGCAACGAATTACCGCCCGCCATCAGAAACTCGAACCCCAGATCATCCAGTGCGAGTCCGTTGGCGACATCGAATGGAGTCCCCAAATTCAGCATGGTTCCTCCACCATTGAGTTGAGTAACGTCGAGCGGATTGAACTCGGTAATTCGAAAAGCACTCGAATTGTCGGCCTCATCCCAACCGGCAAGCCCCTGATCTTGCAAGCTATTCCAACTTGCGTCCGTCGTCACTAACCTGCCGGCAGCGGACGTAATCGTGTAACCATCAATGGCCGTGTCGAAGTACGCCGATTCGTTCTGGATCGAAGCGGCACCCGTCGCGGGATCGACGGTCAACACGACATTGTTGTGCGGACCGACGTAGCTCACATCCGGGGTTGCGATTTGCCCCGAGGGATCCGTGTATTGAAATGACAGGTCTTCCCTCACGTCACCCAGATTGGCAGGCGGAGCCGCCGGTGCGTATGGCGTTCCGAGACTGAGCGAATCGCCGGCCGACAATACGGAATCGGCCGTGGGATTGAATTCCGTTAGTCGCAAATTGCCCGCGTTGTCGGCCTCGTCCCACCCGGTAAGGCCCTGGTCTTGAAGACTGTTCCACGGGCCGTTTAGGTGGCCCGCAGGCGAGCTGATGGTATAGCCGTCGAACGTAACGGGCTGTGCGGACTCGTTGATCAAGGTCGTCGCGCCGCTCACTCTATTAACGGTCAGCGAAAGCGATTGGCCCCGGGCTGGGACCGTACAGAGAATCAATGCAGCGAAAATCGCCACCAGTGCTTGCCAGTCATTGCGACGCGTGTTCATGCTGAAGGTCTCGCAAGGGTAAATGGCATGAGTCGAGGAGCGAGTGGTCGAGTATTGGAGCGTGCGGTCACCTACGACTTACGTTTGGGGCGACGACGAGCGCGAGACAATAGCGCGACGACTCCCGATATAACTCCCACTATTGCGGACGGCTCTGGGACCATTCCTGCGATCGCCAATTCGGCCGCTTGAGGACCGCCGGGGTAATTGTCCTTCCAGATGCGGAAATCCTGGAAGTCCACAATCTGATCGGCGTTTACATCTCCGAGGTACGGGCGCCTAAAGGGTCGTCGCTAAATGAATTCGCTTGGAGCAGACTATAGTCGTTCAAATCCACTACGCCGTCGCGATTGGCGTCTCCGGCAACGGCCGGAGTGACCACCTGACGAATGGCGTCGATTTCCTCGGATGACAACGCCGTGTCATAGATCTGCACTTCATCGATCAAGCCCACGAATCCTTCATTGAAGTTGTCGGGCCGCAGGCTGCCGATGGAGAGGTCGACAGAACCGAAGGTGTTGAGCAACGGAGCCGACTCGGAATTGTCGTTGACAAACAAACGCACCGTTCCGACCGTGTCGTCGTCTGGATCGGTTTCCCACACCCCTGCCAAGAACGTCCAAGAGTCTGTTATGGGCCCGACCGTGTCGGGCAGTGGACCGGCACCATTCGCACCGCCATCGAAGATCGAATAGCGGTACGGGCCATTTCGATTGTCCAGCCCGAACGTGCGATCCCATCCGCCGTCGTCATGTCCAAACGTCTTGTAGAGGTTAGGGCTATTGAGCAGCGACGTGTCAGGCTTGACCCACATCGTTACGGTCAAATCGGGAATCGCGTCTGGATTGATGTCCAACGGCACCACGATGTGACCTTGTCCGGAAAAACTGTACGACTGCCCCGTCGCATCGAAACCCGAGTTCGGACCGGCTAGGACAGCGTCTCCTTCGGGGATTCCGTCGTTGCCATTGCCGGTCAAGTCGTCCGCGCCGTCATCGAACGTGTAATATGCGATCAGATCGGCCCGCGCTACGGAGCTAACGATAACTGAGACCGCGACCAACAACGTCAATACTCGAATGCACTTCAACATGGTGCCCGGTCGTCCTTTCGTGTCGAAAGATCAACTTTTTCCGTCGCACGTATCTAGCACTCACGACTCGCGGATCCACCGCGCCCACCGGCTATCATCGAAAGTCAGAATTCCCCACCTTCGCATCGGCGGTGGCTCAGTCGCCTGCAAATCGGCCCGAAGTATAGTCATTGACACGATGGCATGCAACTTTTTCGGGATTTTTGTTAAGAGTTTTAACGACGAACTCGTACTGGGACGCTTGTTATCGACGCGAGATTGCCAATTTGCGTCGATAACTGTGCGTCGTTGGCCGTGTTACTCCCCATCCGTCGCGAGAAAAACTTCGTGAACAATCAGTGCACTGGGGCCACGAAACATGTCTTTGGGTGGGCGGTTTGCGTGGGCTTCCGCAAACGCCTCACTTCTGGTCCACGCGACAAAGTCCTCCATCGATCGCCACCATGTTTTCACCTCATAATAGCCCTCGGAGTCTGGGTCATCGACGAATGTCCCCGTATCGTGGTCGAAGCGAACCGGTCGCGGGCGATGTACCTCGTTACGAATGAAGCCGGGTGACTTGTCGACCAGGTGAACGCGATTGCGAAAACGATCTTCGAAGTCGATCTCGTGACCTTTGGCCACCGGAATGCGATTTGTGACGACAATCATTGGTCGACCCTTCAAGCGTGACCATTGACGGTGAAGAAGTCCGCCAGTTTAGCAGATGTCGACGCGCTTATCGTCTGTCAGGCGATCGATTGCTAAGTCATCGCCGGGCCGCGTCGTTGCGAGTCGCATTTCGGCGCAATGTGCCGGCACGTCAGCCGGTTCCGCCGAGAAACCACGACCCGCCAATGTCAGGCAAATCAGGATAGACACCGCATGTCGCAGCCGCGCAAGGGGCCTCCTTGAACGCGATCGTCGATGTGTTCGTGGGAAGACTAGGACGCCGATTTGCCTACGGTTTTCAAAAGGCTGAGTGCTGCCTCGGTACCACCGCATTCCTGAATGAGTTTTTGCGCGGCAAGCACCGTGCCAATCTGGTCGGCACTCAGCGGCATCTCCTGAGGAGCTGATTGCTGAGTCGTCGTCGCCTGGCTCATTCGCTTTTTGCGAAACTTATGACCACAGGCGCATTCCTGGGTTCTTGCACCCACGTACTCCCCACAATTGGGGCACAGCTTCTTCCCTTTTCCCGCACTCGTTTTCTTTTTCGCCATAATGAACCTCAATTGAGTGTAAATGGACACGTCACGGTCAGAGTATGGCACGATGAACGGAGGTGCGCCAAGTGGGAGAGTAGATTCGTCTGTCGCTAGTGACATGTCGTTCGAAGCGAAGTGCCGCAAGATCTATTCCGCCATCCTTTAACCGGCAATTTACGTGTGTGGGACCGCCTTGAAACGGACCGCTCGCAGATTTTAATTCCACATCGCTCACTGAAGTTATTCACCAAACGGATCGCTCACGGCGTCCGCGTCCGACGATGTCTTTTCGGAAGGCGATTCGAGGCTCGGGACAAAAAAGTCGCTTCCACTTCGGGCTTGAGGGTGCTGTTGCTTTCGCGATGCCGCTTCTTGTTGGCGTAGTTCGACGTACGATCCGGATACTAGGCGATCTTCTTTACCCGGACCTACTTCGATCACGATTGCGGATTTTCGCAAGGTGTGCTTCTCTTTGACATTGATAGCAAAACAGCGAATTTGGCAGAGTCCGCAACCGACGCATTTGTCCGCAATGACGACGGGAGCGAGAAAGCCGCTGCCCTCGACCGGAAGGCCGTCGTTGTCAAGCCGTGTATGAACCTGCTGGAACTCAATTGCTTTGTATCCCGCAGCGTTGCATTCATCGACGCACAGTTGGCATGCTTCGCGGCCGAGCAACGGCAAACACGTTTGGTCGTTGACAATGGCCAGCCCCATGCGCACGACTTGTTTTTCGTTCATCGGCAAGGCGCGGATGGCTCCGGTGGGGCAGACTTGCCCACAGGCATTGCAGCTAGATTCGCAGCCGGCCCAGTCGGCATTCACCAGTGGAGTCCAAAGGCCTTCCAATCCTTGTTGTAAGCCCTCAGGTTGCAGCACATTGTTGGGGCAGGCTTTGTAGCACTCTCCACAACGGATGCACAATTGCAGAAACTCCCGTTCTGGGACGCTACCCGGAGGACGCACTGGGCAAAACGCCTGCTGATCAGTAAGGTTTGCTCCCAAAATGCGAGTCGTCGTAGCGATACTGACACCGCCAACGACGGCTGCGGCCGTACCTGTCGCGAGGGACAGAAAACCTCGGCGGCCGATGGCCGTTTCGTGTGTCGGCGGATCGTTTATTACTTTCAATTCCACTCCGTTTCATCGATCGACAAATTTGATCGCGTGGGTCGGGCAAACTCCACCACATGTCTGGCATAGTGTGCACTCGACTAAGTCTTCGGCGACCAGCGTGCCGGAAATCAGCCCGCACATCAACACGACAATCGAACATCTGCGGAACACGGTGGACATCGATGCCTTTCGTAGTCGTTCAGGCGACGGGGAATCCAGCTGACATTGCACTGCTTCCCGCTTTGTCGATTAGCATGCCGTCCACACCAGGCGTTTGCTGGATGAGCGACATGCCGTGCTCGCGGCCAAGCACGAAGACAGCAGTCGAGAGTGCATCGGCCTCGGTGGCCAAAGGGGCTGCAATCGAGACACTCGAAAGTTCCGACGGGGAATGTCCCGTTTGCGGATCGAAAAGATGATGGTGCCGATGGTCGCGACTAAATGACGTCGCGTAGTCGCCCGATGTTGCCAAACATCGTCCGTTGAGTTCGACGAGCGAACAATACGCCGAGGCATCGCGCGGATGCTGAATCCCGATCGTCCAGCCATTCTTGGGTGGCTTCGAGCCCAGCGTTCCGATCTCGCCCGTATCAATCAGCGCGTGCTCGATTCCATGGCTGCGCAGGACATGCGTGACGCGATCGGCCGCAAATCCTTGAGCGATTCCGTTTAGCGTGATCTTAGTACCATGCCCGAGGAGTTGAATGCGATTCGCCGAGACCTCCACTTGCCGCCAATCCACCAAGGCTCGTGCTTCCCGAATTTCTGCATCCGCAGGCAGTGTCCCGTTTCGCTGCCGGTCCGCATACAATTCCCAAAGCGGTTGGACGGTGATATCGAACGCCCCGGCCGTTCGTTGCGAGACGTCTTGGGCGTGCTGCAACACTTCCACGAGTAAGGGGTCTGGTGCCAGCAACGTATGCGTGCGGTTGAGTTGCGACACCTGGCTCTCCGGCCGGTAGATACTCATCAGCCGCTCCACACGTTCCAGCTGCTCAAATGCCGCATTGACCGCGCATACAGACTGGGATCGGCTTTGATGAAGGACCGTAATCGAAACCTCCGATCCCAGCGCCAATCGCGCCGAGTTAACGGCGACAACTCGCCAATTGATAGATCCCGACGCAACGTTTCGTATGACGCCGGATTCTTACTTGGCAATCGGATTATCGACGATAAGCCGGCCACCGCGCTGAAACTGCCTATGCCATACAAGAACTGCCGACGGCCAAACGAGCGCATACCGTATTCCTCCCTTCGAGAACAAGCGATGGTCGTATTGTAGCGAAGCTGTCGCGCAGATCGAATGGTTGATCAAAGCATCTGAGAATGGCATGCGGCGCTGGATAATGGCGAACCTGGGTTGCGAGTTCCCTCCAGGAGGCGTTGGTGGGAGGAAGGTATAGGATTGTCAATTGCGAAATTCCGTCGCGAACGCTTTGGCGTTTAATTCTTCACCCGTGGCGAAACGCGTCAATTCGTTCCAGCTCTTAATCTGTCCTGGCGCGAAGACCTTTTGTTTGAGAAAATCGCCGACTTGTGGCGCACGGGTATAAATCGCCGTGGATGGCTGATCGGCATGCAGCACTTCGCGGGCGATCGCGGCGTGCAACTGGCATGCGAATAACTCGCCCATCATGTAATTGTGGTAGTAACACGGTGCACTAACGATATGGATCTTCGCCGCGTAGTCCGGCGCGTTGCGCCCTCAGGTCGCCGCACGAGCTGGTACCTTTCGACCAGGTCCCACCATAATTCGTTCAGATCTTGATCGGGACGGCGATACAGCTCCATCTCAAACCGCAGCATGACTTGGCACCAGCGTGAAAAGATCAGCAGTTTATCGCGTCGCATCCGCGCCGCAGCGGCATCATATTTGGCCGCGTCGTCAACCTTGACTCCAAACGCGTTCAGCCATGTGGCATTAGCGGCGAAGCGTTCGAACATCATCGCCAGGCCCTCCGTCGTCAAAATATGGCTGGGGACGCGTAAAACGTAGGGAACGCTTGGAGGGATGTTCTTGCTGCTGTAAACCGAATGTCCTAATTCGTGCAGCATTGTGCCCATCCAATACTGATTAGGCACAATGTTGGCCAGCACGCGGACATCCCCCTGGCGGTCGATGTCCGTACAAAATGCATGAGGACTCTTGCCTGGTTTCTCGTACAGGTCGCTCCGTGCCAGGACGTCGTCTATGGGTAAGTCGATTCCAGCGTAGAATTCTCGGCAGATCTGTGGGATGTTGACGTCTGCAAATGGAGAATCGAGATCGACGGCATACACTGCCGGGGCCTCCTGGAAGAACGGATCCTGAATGTGCCAGGGGCGTAGCTCGTCGACCGCCACTCCATATCGTTCGGCTAACCGCTGGTCGATTTCTGACTTCGCCTGTGCAAAGGGTTCTCGCGTCAACTCATCCAGCTCGTCGAAAAGCGCAAGCACCGTATCCTGGCTCTGTTCGTTCAACGCCAATTGCAGCGCGTGATAGTTGTCAAAGCCGAGTTGCCGAGCCGATTCATTGCGAAGAAACACGAGTTCTCGTAGATCTTGCTCCACGACCTTGCCTACGCCCTTACTCGCTTCCCACACCTGTCGACGCTCTGTCGAATCTGTTGATTCTTTGAGTACGCGCCGAACTTCGCTATCGCTGTACGAACGATTCCCAACTTGAGCGCGATAAACGTTGAAGGCCTTTTCAATCGCATTGGCTTTTGCCGACATCCGCTTGAGCAGATCGGGCGAAACCTGTTTTCCAAGATATTGCAGATAGAGGATGTCAATTTGTCGTGCCAGCACGGGGTCGGCGATCGTGCCCTGTTTAACGCGTTTCAATTCATTGAAGCGATCACGATCGGAAAGCGCCTCATTTAGTATGTTCTCGGCATTTTCCTTGGCAGCGAAGTCCTGGTCCTTGCCCGAAATATTGGCTGTCCACCACGTGCGATTGACGGCGATTTCCAACGGACGCACGGAACGATCATACTCTCGTACAAACGCCGTCGCCGCCTCGGTCGTGTCCGACGTTGGCGTTTGGCCGAAAGTGCTGGGCACCACTATTAAACCTATGAGCAAAGCTTCCCATAGTATTTGGGGTTTTGCAGTCATTCTCGATGGTGTCCTTCTGTGGAAAACGATAAACAATGGCGCACTGAAAGCCGCGCAGCCGTCAAATGCGCTGTGAACGCACCGCAGCATGAGATATCGTGAGGTTCGAAGGCGATCGTCGACAGGCAACATCGTGATTCCAGTGGATCGATCATGGGTTGCCATGCCCTCGGTCGCTGCATCGGTCTTGCCATTGCGACTCCTGCAGGTAGGAGTGCACTTCGGGCAGTCTACCAATACTCCGTAGGTGAAGCCAGTTTGAACGCTGTGATCTATTTGGCCGATTCGATGTTGGCGTCTTGCTGCACTTCCTTACGCGCCGCAGAATCGCCGCCACGCCGCGCGAGCTCCGACACCTCTGGGGTCAATCGATCCAGCGCAGGCATTCGCATCGGTAGACAATTCGGTTGCGGCCATGTTGTGGAGTTCGTCCGGGTCGGCGTCCGTATCAAAGAGCATGCCGTCGTTGTACAACTTCCAGCGGCGCGTTTTAACGAAAAAACGCGATCCGCTCTCGGCGTAAACCCATTCTCGCTCCGACGGCTGGCCGTTGGTCAGACGGGGCGCAAAGCTATGTCCGTCCAACGTGACGTTGCTAGGAAGTGGGCCGCCCGCGAGTGCCGCGAACGTTGGTAAGATGTCACTAAAGTCGACTAAGTCATCCCACACTTGTCCCGGTGCGATCACACCTGGCCAGCTCGCGATCATGGGGACGCGCGTCCCCAGTCCGTGAGTGTCCCTTTGCCACCGAGTACCTCTCGCCCCTGAAAGCTCGATGTTACGGGCTGTCGTATGAATTCTCCGCCCGTCTCCCTAACGATGGAACGTCGCGCCGTGCCATTGTCGGTTGTGAACAGAATCAAGGTCCTGTCACGCAATCCGAGTCGTTCGACTGCGGCGATCAGCCGACCGACTTCTCGATCCATGTGCTCGGCCATTTCCTGATACGTGTCGTAACGGCCATGCGGTCCATAGGGCACAGGTTGCTCCAGGTCGTCGGTGACATCATGACAAAGAGCCATCGAGTAAAAGGCCAAGAAGGGCTGCTGTCGATGGCGTTCCATAAATTGCGATAGGAAATCGACGTACAAGTCCGGCCCGTATTGGCCAGAGGTGTCTTCACGGATCTGTCCATTTTGGTAGATGAGCGGCGAGTAGTATCGAGGTCCCTCATGCCAACCGAAAACCGCCCATTCGTCGAATCCCAGCCGACGAGGATGTTGCGGATCGGTTTTCATCAGGCATAACTGCCATTTGCCGGCGACGGCCGTGGCATAGCCGGCCTGCTTCAGCGTATGTGCGAATGTCTGCGACTCCAACTCGGAAGGAAAACTGCCCCAGGCGGGTTGACCCAGCGTGCCGCGGGTAGCGGCCCGTCAGTAGGCACATACGAGTGGGATGGCAAACCGGCATCGCATAGCAATGGGCGAACTTCGCGCCGTCGCTTGCGAGACGATCAAGGTTCGGCGTCGCATACGTCGTGCCACCGTAGCAGCTCAGTACTTCGCGGCCCACGTCATCCGCTAGGATGAACACAATGTTGGGGCGTTCCGCGGCATGGGCGCATCGTGTTCTGTTTGTCATCGCGGACGTGACGATTACCAATGTTGCAAGAGCGATCGTCCAGAATCGCGTGGAGGTGCCGAGCAGCATTTAAGAAACTTCCTTATGTCCTGTTGTGGTAGCGGGCCACCGCATAAGCGACTCGATCGATACGCACTCAGGACTCCGACCAGGGTACCAATCATCAGGCCTAACATTGGTAGCATGATCTGGTTTCGCAGAAGCCATCGCATTTCTCGCGGGTGTCAGGGGAGCCCAAGCGTTCATCATAAGTGGCTTGGTCAACCCGTTCAACGCGGTCCACGTCCCAGGATTTGGTGCCATGAGCGTTGATGCAAGTCGTGTCGTTGTCGATCCTTTCGACCGAGCTGTCGAAATCATGGAGATGTGTCAGGCAGATCGCAACGCAACACGAAGCCAATCAAACCAGAGATGATCTCGCAGTAACCACGTCCGATAACCACATCAACCAACCCGGATCAAATTATCGTAATTACGAAACGTGTTTGGCCGTGTTGATTCTATCCGAAGCAGATCAAGAAGGCCGCTAAGGATGGTGCAAACGTTGCGAGTTTGAGCTACTTTGGGCCCTGCGTGTCGTTTTTCGTTGGCTTGGACGTCGGCGGCTCGGACTTCGGCGAGTCCACGGCCTTGCTCCGCTCGCTGAGTGTTTGGAACACAACAAAGAACGAGGGAACGAACAGCAAGGAAAAGCAGGTAGCAGCGATCATCCCACCAACGACGGCTAGACCGACGGCGATTCGGCTAGCTGCTCCGGCACCGGAAGCGACCAGCAGTGGCATGAAGCCCAGGATCGACGAAAAAGCGGTCATTAGAATGCGCGAAATCGCAGTTCGGCAGACGAAGCGGCGGCCTCGCGGATGCTCAACCCGGATCGCCGTTGTTCGGACGCAAATTCGACGATCAAAATTGCATTCTTGCTGGCCAGGGCGATCAACAACACCAGACCAATCTGCGAATAAATGTTCAGGTCCGCCCGCGCGATGGCTACGGCAGCAACCACGCCAATTGCCGAGAGAGGGACCACCGAGATTACCGCGGCTGGGCTGGTCCAGCTTTCATACTGAGCTGCCAACACCAGAAACACGAAGACCACCGAGAGTAGCAAGATAAACGACGGATTATCTTGCGGTTGGTCGGAGTGCTTCAGTTTGTTCTCCTGGTACGACATGCCGGTCCATTCGAAACCCATGGAAGGGGGCAGTTTGGCATCGGCCATTTGTTCCATCAAATCGAGTGCCTGACCGGAGCTGTAACCTGGCGCCGGCGAACCGTTGATTTGGGCACTTGGATACAAATTGAATCGCTGGATCACTTGCGGTCCGAAGGTCTCTTGGACATCGACGAAGGTGCCCACGGGAATCATATCCCCCTGCGCGTTACGCACATCCAGTTTGGTAATGTCCTCTGGGCGGACCCGAAACTTTGCGCCGCTTGCACACGCACCTGCCACGTGCGTCCGAATTCATTGAAGTCATTGACGTAGGCCGATCCCAAGTAAGCTTGCAGCGTACTAAACACGACATTCAGCGGGATGCCCAGCGACTTGACTTTCGTGCGATCGATATCAACGAACAACTGCGGCACGTTCGCGCGAAAGGTCGAGTTCATCGCGGTCAATCCACTTTGCGCTGCCATCAACCAACATCTCGTCCGTGATGGCTTGCATTTCCGCCAAGCCAATACCGCCGCGATCCTGCAATTGCATCTGAAAACCGCCGGCTGCTCCCAGCCCGTCGATGGCAGGCGGCACAAAGGCGAATGCGACTGCTTCTTCAATCCCACTTAGCTCCGATCGTAAATGCGCCAGAATCCCATTCTGCTGTTGCTCGCGCGAGGTCCGACCTTCCCAGGGCTCAAAAATGACAACGCCCAGCCCAAGATTGGAACCATTGTTGCCACTGAGAATCGAATAGCCGGAAATCGTCAGGAAGTTGGCCACCCCGGGAGTATTCTTGATGACCTCGTCCAGCTTCGCCAGGACAGCGTCCGTTCGCTGACGCGACGCTGCGTCGGGTAACTGGACATTCACGAAACAATAACCCTGGTCCTCCTCGGGCAAAAAGCCAGTTGGTAGCGTCGTGAAGCTCCAGCCGGTCATCATCACCAGCCCGACGACGACCAACATCACCAGAGCCACGCGCCGAACCATACCCCAGATGACCGACTTATAGACACGCGTTGTTGAATCGAACGAGGTGTTGAACCAACGAAACAGAAAGAATCGCTTCTCCGAGGAACGTCGCAGCAAGATGCCACATAGGGCAGGGCTGAGGGTCAGAGCATTGATGGTACTAATTACGACGGCTGCGGAGATGGTCAGCGCGAACTGGCGGAACATCTGGCCGGAGATTCCACCCATAAACGCCGTGGGTACGAATACTGCCAACAATACCAGCGTCGTAGCGATGACAGGACCGGTAATCTCGTTCATGGCCGTGACTGCGGCTTCCTTCGGTGGCAAACCGCGATCGATGTGTCGTGTTGTGTTTTCTACAACCACGATCGCATCGTCGACCACAATGCCAATCGCGAGCACAATCCCGAACAGCGTCAGCATGTTGATCGAAAAACCGAATACGGCCAAAAAGGCAAAGGTGCCGATCAGTGACACTGGTATGGCGACACACGGGATAATTGTGGAACGCCAGTCCTGCAGGAAGATGTAGATCACGACCACGACCAGCAAGACCGCCACCAACAACGTCTGGTAGACCTCGGCAATCGATGCGCCGTACGAACAAGGTTGTATCGAAGGGGATATCGTATCGCAGTCCTTTGGGAAATCGTTGGCTAAGGTCCGTCATCTTGGCCTTAATTTCGTCGGCCAAATCCAACGCATTCGCACCAGGTAGTTGGTAGATGAAGATCGTGGCACACGGTGCTCCGTTGAATGTGGAGCTACGATTGTAGTCTTTGGCACCACGTTCGACGCCCGATTGCACGACTTGGCCCGACTCGTCGACCACGTCATCGATCACAACGTCGCGCACTCTTAAAATGCGCCCTTCTTCGGCAGTCTTGATAATGATGTCGGCAAACTGCTCGTCACTCGTCAAGCGGCCTTGAGTATTGACGACCAACTGAAAGGCCGTACCCTTCGGCGCCGGCTCCTCGCCGATTCGGCCGGCCGCCACCTGCACATTCTGTTCTTGGATTGCGCTCAGTACGTCCTGCGTAGTGAGATTGCGAGCTTTGAGTTTATTGGGGTCAAGCCAGACACGCATGCTGTAATCCGACGCGCCAAAGATCGTTACGGCGCCCGTGCCCCGGATCCGGCTCAATTCGTCCTTCACATTGATCGTCGCGTAATTACTCAGGTATAGCGCATCGTGTTGCGGATTCTCTGAAGTGAGCGTGATCATTTGGACGATTTGGGTCGATTGTTTCTTCGTCGTCACTCCCTGTCGCCGTACGTCTTCCGGTAACTTGGGACTGGCAATGGCGACGCGGTTTTGCACCAACACGGTTGCCATGTCCATGTCGACGCCAATCTCGAACGTGACCGTTAGCGTGTACGAACCGTCGTCAGCACTGACGGAGGACATGTAGATCATGTTCTCGACGCCATTGACTTCTTGCTCGATGGGGGCCGCTATCGTTTCCGCAACGACCTGCGCATTCGCCCCGGGATAGAACGCGGTCACTTGCACCGTGGGCGGCGTGATTTCGGGAAACTTCGAGACCGGCAGACTCGTCTGCGCAACGCCGCCGGCGATTACGATCACGATCGAAATCACAATGGCGAAGATCGGGCGGTGGATAAAAAATCGTGACATGATTTGGCTCAACACCCAAGTTGGTGACCGCGCTTATCGGACGCAGACCACGAACGTCCGGGTGTAGGTCGGTACGCTGTTAATTATCTGGCGACGAGAGCGTTGTTTCTTGATTTGCCGATGGCGAAACGGCTTCTTCAATCACCTGCAGCACATCTTCGACTGGTGGCAGGGTCGTTTCGGAAGGAGTGACTACGGCTCCGGGCCGCGATCGCTGAATGCCGTCAATAACGACACGCTCGTCGCCGTTGAGCCCTTGAGTGATGACAACCATATGGTCGAATTCGCTGCCCAACTCGACGTCTCGACGCTCGACGACGTTGTCTTTGCCCACGACCATGACGTAGCGACCTGTCTGATCGGCCGCCACCGATCTCTCCGGAACGAATATCGCGTTTTCGACTTCGCCAAGCGGCACACGAACCCGAACAAACAGCCCCGGCAGAATCTCTTTATCGGGATTGGGGAACACCGCTCGTATCATGAACGTACCCGTGTTCTGGTCAACGCCTAAATCTGCATAGTCTAAGTGACCGACAAATGGGAAGCCCGAGTCCACCACGCGACGCATGAAGGCTTTGATTTCGGTAAGCACGCGGCGCGCTTCTGGGTCGCGGTCATCGCGTCGCGCAATTTGCAGCAACGACCGCTCGCTGATGCTGAAATTGACATAGATCGGGTCGTAGTTCACCACGGTTGTCAAATGCGTGGCGTCGCCTTCACCGACTAGGTTGCCGAGCTTTACAAGGGTCTTGCCTACGCGTCCGCTGATGGGAGTTTTGACCTGCGTGTAATCCAGGTCCAGTTCGGCGCGATCCAGCGCGGCTTTGGCGGCATCCAGGGAAGCGACTGCGGCGTCCCTCGCCGCACGGGCCTGGTCGACACGAGATTGCGGAGTAGCCTGCTCGCTCACCATTTTCTGTTGTCGCGCGTACTCGATTTCTGCGAGATTCAGCGCCGCCTCTTGTGCTTCCACGTCCGCTTTGGCGGCATTCACCTTGGCACGAAACTCGCGATCCTGAATCACATACAACGTGTCGCCGGCCTGCACTTCGGCGCCCGCTTCGAACTTTATTTGCTCCAAGAATCCGACGACGCGGGCGCGGATTGAAACCATTCCGACAGGTTCCGTCGTGCCGGTTTCCTCCAGGAAATTGGTGACGGTTTGACGTACTGGCAATGCGACGGTCACCTTCGGTGGCGGCGGAGGTTGATACGCGTTGGGCGGAGCGCAACCGAGCAATCCAGTGGCCATCAGCCAGACAATACTGCGGGTGGATAAGCGGCGGCACTGCACGACGAAACCTCTAAGAAAACCGGCTAAGAACTCAGCTGCGACCGCGGCGGCCTCGCACACAGACTCAAGCTTACCGCCGACGCAATAAACGAATCGCACAATATATCCTCTCCCCCGAGAGTGGTAAAGCCGAACCATTGGCCGTCGCTGTCCGTGAGTCTGCCGCGTATACTCAGGTTTTCCCCGTTCGGCGTCTCCGAACGCCCACGGCAGCACGAAATCAAGTGATGAGGTGGGAAGATCCGAATGTGGACGATCTTCCTTGCTGAGGCGCCGGCATGCCAAAGAATCGTCAATCAGCTGTTCCAGTCGCGCCGCGCAGCCAATTGGCCTATCTGATGGTTTCTCTGGCATTTATGTTGCTCGTCGTGCCAATTCTGGAACGGCGCGATCATGCAAATTGGCTCAATCGCGTGGGCATCACGGCGGTACTGATAACGGCCGCCGTGGCGACGCGACGCTCCCGCTTGTTGCTCGTTCTGGGGCTTGCCGGCGCCGCCATTGTGGCCCCGATCAGTTGGGTCACGTTGTTCTATGATCGACCGTGGTTGTTTTTGATCAACACACTACTAGCCGGATTGTTGTTCGCCGCGATGGCCGTATTGATCCTGGTATCCGTGATCCGGAAACATCTCGCGACCATCGACTCGATTTTTGGCGCGATTCAGCGCCTACTTGTTGTTGGGACTTGCGTGGGCCGTCGTATATTGGGGGATTGACCACGGTCGTCCGCAAGCGTTCGATCTGCCGACTCGGATCACTTACGAAGCGACGGATGCTACGCCACCCACCGAAAACCGTTTGTTCTCGGAATTCGTCTATTTCAGCTTTGTAACAATGTCGACGTTAGGGTACGGCGACATCTCGCCTCGAATTCCCGTCACGCAAACGCTCACCTGGATGCAATCAGTGGTTGGCCAGTTCTACATCGCGGTCCTAGTCGCGTGGCTGGTAAGCGAAATCCCCCGACGCCCCACCTGTCGGCCGGATGAGGGCGGTCAACGCGCATGACGCTGCTGTCAGCCCTCACCCGCCGTCAACTCGCAAGCGGGTGCCCCGCGACGACTTCTCCATCACGGGCGAGGTGACCTGCGTCAGTTCGTTCACCCTTCCAAAAAACGTCGGCCTACGCCCTATGAGGGGCAATGGCCTCCTGACGCCGGGCTTTGCAGTGTGCGGGGGAATCGACGATAATAGTTATTCAGACAAAGACCTCCCTGCTTGAGCCGCCCGTTTGACTCACCGTCCGATTTTGCCTTCTACCTGCGAGGCATCACGCCGCGCCCCAAAGTCCAACGCCATGAAACGATCCATTTCGATTTCGATATTTGCGTTACTGGCACTGGCCGCCAGCAACGCGGCTGCCGACGATGCGGCAGAGCTGTTCCAGGACCGCGTCAGCGCGATTCTGGGTCGTCGATGCATCCAGTGTCACAATCCCGCGGAGAAAAAGGGCGGGCTGTCGCTCAGTGCGCAGAGGATGCCTTTCAGGGCGGGGACGGTGGCCCGTCGATCGTGGCGGGCGATGCGGATGCCAGTTGGCTGTTGGACATGGTTTCCGGGGATGAGCCGGACATGCCCAAAGACGGGCCGCCGCTGACGGACGATCAAGTCAACGTAATCCGACAGTGGATTCAGGCAGGAGCCTCGTGGCCCGCCGGATTCACGATTGCCGAGCCAGCAGTGACCGACACCGACTGGTGGTCCATGCAGCCGCTGAATCGGCCCGGTGTGCCGCCCGTCGAGCCGCACGAGCAGTCCTGGGTCCGCACACCAATCGACAATTTTGTGATTGCGAGGTTGCGACAGGAAGGCATGTCACCGTCGGTCGAGGCGGATCGTCGGACGTTAATACGCCGCCTCTATTTCGATCTCGTGGGCCTTCCGCCAGAGTACGAACAAGTTGAAGCGTTCGTGCATGATGACGATCCCGAGGCGTACGAGCATTTGGTGGACGAGTTGTTGAACTCGCCGCAATATGGTGAACGCTGGGCGCGTCATTGGTTGGACGTGGTCCATTACGGAGATACGCACGGTTACGACAAAGACAAACTGCGCCCCAACGCGTGGCCGTATCGCGACTATTTGATTCGTAGTTTCAACGAAGACAAGCCGTACGCGCGGTTCGTTATGGAGCAAGTCGCCGGTGACGTGTTCTGGCCCGACTCGCGAGACGGAATTGAAGCCACGGGCTTCATCGCCGCCGGGCCGTGGGACTTCATCGGCCACGCGGAAGTTCCCGCGTCGAAATACGACGGCCAGGTTGCCCGTAATCTGGACCGCGACGATATGGTGACGTCGACGATCAATACGTTTTTGAGCCTGACCGTTCAATGCGCGCGATGCCACAATCATAAATTCGATCCCATTAAGCAAGAGAATTATTACAGCTTGCAAGCCGTGTTTGCGGCACTCGATCGCGCGGATCGCGGCTACGACATCGACCCGCACGTCGCCCGGCGCCGACACGAATTGACCCAGCAGCAGCAGCAGCTGGCGGAACAACGGCAGCGCTTAGATGAACAAATCAAGCGAATCGGTGGTGATGAGCTGGCAAAGTTAAATCAAAGGATCGATGCCCTGCAGCAGGATCTCGAGCACGAAAAGGGAAAGCCTGCCGAGCTCGGTTATCATAGCGAAATCAATGCGAGTTCTGATGCAGTCAAATGGGTCCAAGTCGATCTCGGGAAACCGACGGCATTGGAATCCGTTACCCTGATTGGCGCGGACGATGATTTCAACGGTATCGGGCCAGGCTTTGGATTCCCACCACGCTTTCGTGTGGAGGCGGCCAACACGGACGATTTCTCGAGCAATGTGGTCGTATTGGCCGATCACACGCAGGCGGATTTTGACAATCCCGGCGTGGCTCCCGTAGTGTTTCCGGTGGAAACGCCGCCCGTGAGGTACTTGCACGTCACCGCAACCAAATTGGCCTATCGACAAAACGATTACATTTTTGCACTGGCCGAACTCTTGGCGATCGCGACCGACGGACGCAACGTCGCTGCCGGTGCGACGGTCACATCGCTGGACAGCATCGAGGCACCGGTGCGATGGCGACGGGCGAATCTGGTCGACGGGCAGTATGCAAATTCCCACAAGGAAGATGCATCAGCTGCGGATGATCTGGTCCAGCTGCGGGAACAACGCGAGTCGCTTATCCAGCAACGCGTGCCCGCCGATGTCGTTGATCAACTGCGCGAAGTTGGCGAACAAAGCAAACGCCTGCAGGCCGATTTGGATGCCCTGCCGGAACAACATCAGGTCTATGCGGGCACGGTGCATCGTGGCAGTGGAGCCTTTCAAGGGACGGGCGCCAATGGCGGCAAGCCGCGAGAGATCCACGTGCTATTGCGGGGAGAGATCAACGCACCCGGCCCACTTGTCGGCCCCGGTGCTCTGCCGATCATCGCCGGTGTGGACTGGAAGTTTAAGCTGCCGGCGGATCACTGCGAGGGTGATCGACGCGCGGCGTTGGCGCAGTGGTTAGTGCGAAACGACAACCCCTTGTTGTGGCGGAGTATCGTCAACCGAATCTGGCTCTACCATTTCGGCCATGGCATCGTCGACTCACCCAATGATTTCGGACACATGGGACAGCAGCCTACGCATCCCGAGCTGCTGGATTGGTTGGCGGTGGAATTCCGCGATGGGCGCCAATCATTCAAAGATCTTCATCGCTTGATTGTCACCAGCCACGTTTATCGACAGTCGTCGGCGGACAATCCCGCTTACGCGACTCGCGATGCCGACAATCGGCTGCTGTGGCGGATGAATCGTCGCCTTTTGTCGGCCGAGGCCATCCGTGATTCCGTGTTAGCGGTCAGCGGCAAGCTTGACCCGCAAATGTACGGTCCTGGCTTTATGGATTTTGTAATCGAGCGACCGGAGCACTCGCCACACTACCAGTATCATAAATATGACCCCGACGATATTACGACCCATCGACGCTCGGTGTATCGTTTCCTCGTCAGGTCCCAGCAGCAGCCGTTCATGCAGTCGCTTGGTTTCGCCGATCCGTCGCAGTCGGTGGCCAAACGCGACGCAGCACTGACGTCCATTCAGGCGCTGACACTGTTGAATAACCGTTTCATGGTACGGATGTCCGAGCACTTTGCCGAACGTGTCGAGCAGCAAGTGAACGATCCGGATGTTGCAAGGAGGATTGATCAGGCGTACCGCCTCGCGCTGGCACGGTCGCCGGACTCCGACGAGTTGGCTCGATTGACGGAGTTTGCCCAGGCATATGGGCTCGCCTATGCCTGCCGTGTGATTTTCAATTTAAATGAGTTTGTGTTTGTCGATTGATAAGCAACCTTGCGGCCGTCTGTCTAGGACAAATGGGTCCCGTCTCCCTTGGGAAGAGGAAGGTCGGACGGGTCGCGTGAGGAGGCTCGTCCCGGGGAGCTCGCTACATGCGTGGGACGAAGGCCGGATGCGAAGTGACGAACTGAGAAAGCGGCGGATCTTTTAATACGTGAGGTTCCTATGTTTCATGCCAACGACTTTTGTCACCCAACTCCAACGGTAGGCCCAGTCGCTGGGGATGGGTATCGGCCGGACCGTCGCCAATTGTTAAAACACGTTGGACATGGATTCGCCAGTCTTGCATTGCTCCAAATGCTCCATGACGACGGACTGCTGGCGGCTCAGGACAACATTGGCGCTGGTGCGGCGCTGTCGTCTTTTCATTTCCGTCCCAAAGCAAAGCGAGTCGTCCAGTTGTTCATGGCGGGAGCGGCCAGCCATCTCGATACGTTTGACTACAAGCCCGAGCTCGAAAAGCATCACGGCGAGGAATCGGATTTCGGCGAACATGTGGAAGCCTTCCAGAACGGGCTGGGACCCTGGCTCCGCTCGCCCTGGAAGTTCCGACCTTACGGCGAAACGGGGAAGTACCTAAGCGACATCGTCGCGCCGTTGGGAACGTGTGTCGATGACATGGCGTTCATCCATTCGATGGTGGGCAAGACGGGTGTGCATAGCCAAGCCACTTATTTGCAGGCGACCGGATTTCAATTGCCTGGCTTTCCCGGCATGGGATGTCTGGGTTAGCTACGCATTGGGCAGCTTGAACGAAAACTTGCCCACTTTTGTCGTATTGCCAGATCACCGTGGATTCGCGTCCAATGGTCCAAAGAACTGGAGTTCCTCGTTCCTGCCCGCTCAACATCAAGGCACGATTATCAGCCCAGTCGCGGACGAGCCGATTCGAGATCTTTTCGCCCCGATGGCAGTTTTGTTTCACAGCAAGGAGAGGCCGACGCCCTGCAATTGCTGCAGCATTTCAATCGGCGGCACGAGCAATCGCGGCAAGGGGATACGCGCCTGGAAGCGCGTATTCGCAGCTATGAACTCGCGGCCAAAATGCAGATGGCGGCACCGGATGCGTTAAACTTGTCGGACGAACCGGCGCACATCATGAAACTCTATGGCTTGGATCACGGCCTTTCGTCGTTTCCGGAGGAGATCAACGACATCGAAGAAACCGACTACTTCGGCCGCAAGTGTTTGGTGGCGCGACGACTGCTGGAACGCGGAGTGCGTTTCGTGCAGATTTGGTCCGGCAATGATAATTCATTTCCCCGCCGCAATTGGGATTCACATGAAAACATCGAACGGGACCATGGTCCGTTGGCGTTGGGCATGTCGCCGGGCGCTGCGGCCCTGATTACCGATCTGAAGCAGCGCGGCATGTTGGAAGATACCATCGTGTTGTGGACTACCGAATTTGGCCGCATGCCCTCGTCGCAAGGTGGTACAGGGCGCGACCACAACCCCTACGTCTTTACCAATTGGCTGGCAGGCGGTGGAATTCGCGGTGGTGTTTCCTACGGTCCCAGTGATCAATGGGGCTACAAGCCCCTGGACCGTGACAAACCCACTCAAGTGTACGACGTGCATGCAACCATCTTGTACTTGTTGGGCATCGACCACGAGCGCCTGACAGTGCGCCACAACGGCATCGATCGACGATTGACGGACGTGCACGGTCATCTCATTCACGATATCTTGGCGTGAACGAATCAAGTGGCTCGGTCGGTTTGCGCAGGTCGTTGTTTGCGTGATAATAGCTGCCCGACGAGATCGGATTTCAGCTCGGATCGATCTCCGCTCGCTACAGATTGGCAATAGGAGAGTGAGTCGATGCGTTTCTTAATGGCTCGAATTCAGGCATACACATACCTTTTCATCGTGACCGCTTGCTGGTTATGTGTGTCCGACAATGCATGGTCAGCGGACTCTTCGCCGCGTCCCAATGTCCTGTTTCTGATCTCGGATGATCTGAACACCTTCCTGGGGTGTTATAACGACCCCCTGGCGAAGACACCAAACATCGATCGGTTGGCGGCGCGGTGTGGTATTTGAGAGGGCCTATTGTTCGTTTCCATTGTGTGGTCCCAGCCGCAATTCGATGTTGACCGGACTGTATCCCAACAGCACTGGTATCCTGGCCAACGCACAGATTTTCCGGCAGACCATTCCATCGCAATTCAGCATGCCCCAGGCCTTTCGGTTGTCCGGATACTTTGCCGCTCGTTTAGGCAAACTGTATCACTACGGCGTGCCGCGTTCGATTGGCACGAACGGTCACGATGATCCGGCTTCGTGGGAATTGGAGTTGAATCCCGCGGGTGTCGACCGCCTGGACGAGCAACCGCAAATCTTTACGCTAACCCCAGGACAGTTTGGCGGGACACTCAGTTGGTACGCGTCGCCCAAGCCTGATCGATTTCATACGGACGGTCTACTGGCGGACGATGCTGTTTGGGTACTGAGAACGCTGCGCTGAGCGGCCAGATCGTCCTTTCTTCGTTGGCGTCGGCTTCTATCGACCGCATACACCCTACGTCTCGCCGCGCGAATACTTCGCGCTGTATCCCGAGGCGGAAATGCCCTTGATTCAAGGTGTGAAGGAGGATCAGGCCGACCTGCCGCCGCCGGCCTTGGCCAGCTATAAGAAAGCACAGGATAAACTGACCGATGAATTGCGGCGCGAGTGTAAGCAGGCCTACTATGCGAGCATCAGCTTTGTTGATGCACAAGTTGGCAAAGTCGTCGATGCATTGGATCGTTTCGGATTGGCCGACAACACCATCATCGTGTTCACCAGCGACCATGGATACCATATGGGCGAGCACGGCTTGTGGCAAAAAATGAGTCTATTCGAAGAAAGCACGCGCATGCCGCTGTTGATCGTCGCGCCGGTGTGGCACGTCCCGAGCGCGTTGTCACGACTCCGGTGAGTCAAGTCGACGTGTTCCCCACGCTGGCCGCATTGTGCGGTGTGGATGCGCCAGACAACCTGCAAGGTCAAAGCCTCGTACCGATGTTGCAGAACTCCGACGAGGTCGGGCGCGGCTGGGCATTGACCCAGGTAACGCGGCGCGGGAAGGGTGGCCGTTTCTTCGGATACACGATCCGTACACCGCGCTGGCGGTATACAGAATGGGATGGCGGCCAGGCGGGTCGCGAACTTTACGATCATGAATCCGATCCGCACGAACTAAGTAATGTCGCGGATGAGCCATCTCGGCGTTTGCCGTCGTGGAAGAACTCGCTCAGCTGTTGCACGACGCCGTTGCAACCACCTTCCCCGCGTCGGGCAAGACGCCTCCGATTAAACCGGGACTGTGGATGCCGAATTTGACCGACCCTTGATCGCGAAATTCCGTCGGCGACAACCGACATGGATTGCCGACGAGGATTGAGCTCGTAATGCCCGAACGCATGGAGCGTCGACACAGGAGGTAACCAGATGAATGTGGGTCGACCCGAGGGCGGAGTGACCTTTGATAATCGAGGTCGCGTGGTGCTGATCACCGGTGGGGCACGTGGCATTGGTCGCGCCGTAGCCGAGGAGTTTTTGCTCAGCGGCGCGACGGTCATTTGTGCCGATGTCGATACGCAAGCTGCCGCCACGTTGCCCAAGGCCATCGCGTTTCAGGAGACGGACGTCTCGTCCGAGCCGGCCTGCGAGCGGTTGGTCGGTTGGGTGATCGAGACGTTTGGGGGGATTGACGTCCTGGTTAACAATGCCGCCATACAACCGGCGGAATCCTATCGCCGATCCACTCACTCGATAGTCAATTGCTGCATCAAATGATCGGTGTCAACTTGCTCGGCTACACCTATATGGCCAAGTACGTGCTGGCGGCCATGAAAGGTCAGCAAAGCGGCGTTGTCGTGAATATCGCCAGCGGACAAGGGCATCGCACGGCGCAGCGGTGTGCCGGTTTACGGCCCGGTCAAGGCGGCGAATATTCTGCAGGCCAAGCAATGGGGTGTGGAGTATGCGCGAGACGGCATCCGTGTGGTCAGTGTCTCGCCCGGAGCGATCGATACGCCCATGGTTCGCGCCACGTTGGACGCCCAAGGGGGCGCTGCAGAGTTGGCAAATCGACATCCCATCGGCCGGCTTGGCCAACCCCGGGACGTGGCCCGCGCCGTGCTCTGGCTGGCTAGCGCAGATGCGTCGTTTGTTACCGCGACCGATTTGAGCGTCGATGGTGGCCTGGACGCCTTCGGCGCATTCGCCGATCCGTTTCGAAAACTGCCCGACGCCTAAATTGCTCCCCCGACAGGGCGTCGAGCCACACGAGTTCGTTCTCGTTGCCGGAGATGGCGGCCAGTGGCCGAATGAGCGGTGCGTGGAGAGGGAAACACTCTACTTCGTTGGTCGAGTGAGGAGACAGCAGCTGACGAGCCGCCGAGCTGGCTCAGCTTTCGGTTCAGGCCTTATCCAACTCCTCGAAAACGGCCTTCATCAGCAGCGGCCAGACGATGGTGGCGTCGGCATAGACTTCGGCAAGCGGCCTCCTTCGACGGGGGCACGAATTTCCCCCAACTCACGCCTTCCGAATAGGTGCAGCCGGAAAGTCCTCCCCAGTGGACCGGTTCGGGGCAGATGCGGACGCCGTAGCGAAACCGGGGCCCGGCGAACGACGTGCCGACGCGCTGAGTTGGTGATGTCGATGAAACGGCCCGACCTGTTGTGCCCAGTTGCGGGGCACGCCGCCGCCGATCGTGAAGATGCCCAATTGATCGGCCGTCCCGACCAATCGAGCGTACTCGAACAGATCGAGAAACGGATTGAACGTCGGTGCCCGCGTCATCACCTCGGCATGAGGAGAGCTGCGACGGGTCGCCGGCACTGGCCGAGGGACTGCCGCATCGCCCAGGTCGCGACGTCGAGTCCGACTTCGCTGTCGGTGAAGGCGGGGATAAAGACCGGCACGTTCTGTTCGATAGGCGCTGCGAAGAATCCCCGGGCCCTGATCGATTTGCTAACCAGCTTGCGCCCAGTTCGCGGCACAGCCGTGCCGACGACCAGACGCCGTCGGGAGGCGTCGACTTCGTTGAGGACGGACCGCACGACGACCTCGACGTCGTTGAGGTTGGACTCCATCTCCAGCGTGTCGTAGATGCGGTTGTAGCCTTTTTCGAACAGCGATTTCGTCCGACTTGCGAGGCGTCGTAGCGGTAATGGGTCAGTCCGATCGACTCGGTCAGCCCGTGAGCGATCAGGGCCCCGGTCGCGACGACGGCCTGCACCAGTCCGCGATCGATCATGTCGCAGATGATGCGGCCCTGTTTGGCGACCGTCATCGCCCCGGAGAGCGTCATCACGACCCGGCGTATCGGTTCCTGAAACATCGTCCGCAGCACGTCGGCCGCTTCTCCCAGTTGCCGACCGCCGAAGGCCGTGCGCGACATCGCACGAACAAGTCGGAGAACGTCTGTGCGTCGTCCAGAGTCAGGCTTTCCAACGGTTTCAGGCCGTCGGATCGGCCGTCGTGAAGGTGTCGTTGCGTCATAAAGAGAACCGTTTCATTCCGTAAGATGAACATCGGAGGGGCGTGCGTCGGGCGGCTCGCGACGTTTTCACACCGCTGCCGCCGTATTATGACGAGTTGGAGACGAATCCGAAACGGCCCTCCGGAACGCAACACCTGCGGTCGGAACGGTTGAAATCTGCACATATTCGGGGGATGCTGGGTGACTGGCCGCCGAACGTCGCGGTCATGCCGTACACGATGTCCGTCGCGGCACCAGTGAAGTCTTTGACCAAACGTAGGGAAACGGGATGTACAACCGCATACTCTGTGCTGGCGCTGGTCGTGTTCGTTGGGTCTAGCCGTTGCACGGATGCCGTCGACACGATCCACAACGGCGAGCTACTGCCGGCCGAGGAAGCGGCGCGAACCATGCGCGTACCAGAAGGATTTCACGTCACGTTGTTTGCCGGCGAACCAGATATTCAACAACCGATAGGCTTCTGTCTGGATGATCGAGGTCGGCTCTGGGTGGCGGAGGCCTACAACTATCCTCATCACGGAGCAGGTACCGGTGATCGAATTGTGATCCTGGAAGATGTCGATGGAGACGGACGATTCGACCGGCGGAAGATCTTTTTCGATCAACTGAATTATGTGACCGGTATTGAAGTGGGATTTGGCGGGGCGTGGGTGATGTCACCGCCGTACTTCTATTTCATCCCGGACCGTGACGGCGACGATCAGCCTGATGGTCCCCCCGAAGTGTTGTTGGATGGCTTTGGCAATCACGCCAATGCCCATAACTTGGCGAACGGATTTGCCTGGGGACCCGATGGGTGGTTGTACGGGACGCACGGCCGCACCAATTGGTCGTTATTGGGGACTCCCGGTACGCCGGCGGCAGAACGCGTACGGTTCGATGGAGGCGTCTACCGATACCATCCCGTCCGGCGATGTTGGGAACCCTATGCGGATGGTACTACGAATCCGTGGGGAATCGACTGGAATGATCATGGTGAAGCCTTCGTCTGCAATTGCGTAAATCCTCACCTATTTCACGTGATTGCTGGTGCGCACTACGAACCGTGGCGGAATCGAAAATCCAGCGAGTTTGCCTATGAACGCATCCCGACGATCGCCGATCATTTACATTTTGTCGGCACGATGAATGTTCGTGAAGGCCTTGGATCGGCGGCAGAAGATGCTGCGGGAGGCGGTCATGCCCACTGTGGGACGATGATCTATCTGGGTGACAACTGGCCGGAACGTTACCGCGATTCGCTGTTTACGAACAATATCCACGGTCGCCGGATCAACAACGATCTACTGCGCCGCGACGGCTCCGGCTATCGTGCATCCCACGGACCCGATGTGATGGTTTCTCGGGATCCATGGTTTATGGGAGTGACGTTGTTATACGGTCCAGCGGGCGAAGTCTACGTGAGCGATTGGTCGGACACGGGGGAGTGTCATAGTGTGACCAATACCCAACGGCAGACAGGCCGGATTTATCGAATTTCGTACGGGGACCTGCCCGACCCGCCGTTGATTTGGCGAACGCGACGGACGATCAACTCGTAGAACTGCAACTTCATCCTAACGATTGGTACGTACGCCATGCCCGTCGACTCCTGATGGAGCGAACGGCCGCCGGTCGTGACATGTCGCATGTACACGAGCGATTGCAGGAGATGTTTCGCGAGCAAACGGCAGTGCCCAGAAAGCTCCGCGCCCTTTGGACGCTGTGGGTGACCGAGGGAGTGGACCAGTCATTCCTACTGGACCTGCTCCACCACCCAAATGAATACTTACGGGCATGGGGCGTACGTTTGCTGGGTGAAGACGGTGAGCCGACGACAGCGGTACTGGAAGAATTGCAACGGCTTGCCGTGGCCGACGATTCGCCGCTCGTTCGTCTCCATTTGGCGAGCGTCTTGCAGCGATTTCCGCCATCACAACGCTGGGCCATCGTCCAGGCACTGGCCGCCCGCGGTGAAGATGCCGCCGACGCAAGTCTGCCGTTGATGCTATGGTACGCGACGGAGCCCTTGATGCACGATGACCTAACTCGCTTCGTCCAATTGAGTGGACACAGTCAGATACCGAAACTTCGGGAATTCATGTCTCGTCGTGTTATGGACCAGCGCGATGTCGACCCTGGCGCACGGCTGTTGGTGCAGCAACTGGAGACGGTAGAGGATGGCCGTATTCAAAGCGACCTCTTGCGGGGGATGCTGCGAGGCTTGGAGGGGCGCCGTACGATCGCACAGCCCGCTTCCTGGCCGGTGTGTTATCAGCGATTGTCCGTGTCGCCGAATCAGGAGGTCCGTGATCAGGCCATGCGTCTGGCGTTGATTTTCGATGATCCTGTGGCACTAAGGCAGTTGCGAGATCGTGCCGCGGACGACCAACTTCCGGCGGCGGAACGAATTCGTGCGATTGACGCCCTGGTGGGCCGACGTCCGCCTGCGCTGGCATCGCTACTGCTGGGCTTGGTGGCGGATGGGAACGTGCGTCGAGCGGCCTTGCGCGGTCTGGCCTATTACGATGATCCCGCGACCTTTCCGACCATTGTGTCCGCATACGATACGATGGACCCGGTTGCTCGCCAGCAGGCCTTACAGACGCTTGCTTCGCGACGCGATTGGGCGAGACAGTTGATGGATGTCCTGGAATCGCAACAAATTAGCCCACGTGACGTCACGGCCTATACCGCTCGGCAGATCCAAAGTCTGGGCGATGCCGAATTGACGAGGCGACTACGCGAGGTATGGGGCGACATTCGCACCACGGATGCCGATCGACGTCAACGTATCGAGCGTTATCGTCGTCAATTGACGGCGACGGTGATCAGCCACGCCGATTTGGTGCACGGGCGCGCCGTCTTTGAAAAGCAATGTGCGACCTGTCATCGGTTTTTTGAGCTGGGGGGATCCATCGGTCCGGACCTTACCGGGGCACAGCGGACCAACCTCGATTACTTGCTGGAAAACATTCTCGATCCCAGTGCGATGGTCGCTCGAGATTATCGTATGCAGGTACTTGAATTGACCGACGGGCGGGTGATGACGGGATTGGTCGAGGCCGAGAACGATCAGGCTGTGACGTTGTTGACCGTGAGTGAACGTTTGGTTGTACCTGTCGCAGAAATCGAGGAACGTCACGAGTCCGATGTGTCGATGATGCCCGACGGTCTGCTCAACCCGCTGACGCCTGCCGAAATCCGCGACTTGATTGGATTTTTGCAAGGCAGTCACTAGTGATGTCTGCGCGGCCAAAGGACTAGGACGACCAACGGGCGTCCGCGAAATCTCGGCTTCGCGCTACTCGCCGAGGACCAATCGCAGCGCAGAAGTGAAGAGTGTTTGACGCGGGAGCACGAGAGGGAAGTGGTTTAAGAACCGCACTGGATAAAGGGAACGTCGCTTGACACGTATCGTGCTTCAGATTCTGGTGGCGCTTTTGTTGGCAGTCCACTTGTGGTGTGTGAACCTGAGTGCCGCGAGTCCATTATTTGGACTGTGGTACCGGTGGCTGTCGCGGCGGCATGCAAGTAACGCGTTGTGGCGTGAGGCACGTTGGCTGGGAATCCAAGGTATCGCGATGTTGTTGGCCGGTACGGTAGCCGGCCTGTTGTTGGCAGGTGTAATGTGGATCGTGGGTGACCGCGGCTTGTTTGAAGTGCTGCCGAGCTTTAGCTATAAGATTCGCTGGGCGATCTGGGAATTGGTGTTTTACGTTGCGTGCATGTTAGGCTACTTGGGATTGTCGGCCGATCGTTGGTCGAATAACCGCTGGGCATACTCGTTCCAAGTATTGTTGGCCGTACTTGCCTCGACGAATCTGCTGTACCATTTTCCGCCCTTATTCAGCGTCATGGCACAGGCAGCCGCGCGGCCTGAGTTGATATCTGCATCGGTGGGGCCGCAGGAGTTTAGAGAATTGATGCTGCGGGGGCACGTACCGGCACTCACGGCTCACTTCGCACTCGCCTCGCTGGCGGTGGCGGGAGTGGTCGGAATGCATCGGCTATTGTGGCTGACGGCTGCGGACCAGGATTCCCCCGCCATCGTAAGCGCCGCGCGGACTAGCGCGGCAATCGCACTGACGGCGACTGCGGTGCAATTGTTAGTCGGTTTGCTGGTGTTGTTGAGTCTAGGCACGCTCTCGCAAAGTCGTTTGATGGGAGGCGATTGGTTGGGGACCTCCTGTTTGGCCCTCTCGGTACTCGCCACCTTTGCTCTTCTTCATCGATTGGCGACCGCGAGTTTTTCGCCTGCCAATCACAGTCAAGCGAGGCAAACCCTCTTCCTGCTAATGCTTATCCTGTTGCTCATGACGCTCACCTTGCGCCGCGCGGAAGCTCCCGTACGTACCAGCATGAACGCAAAACATGCTGACGCGCAAAGGCGGTTCGAAGACCTCTCTGTCTTTTCCTCTGTGCACCCGCCGCGTTCCTGCGATTTCAGCGCGTGACCACCCGGGCGTCGGCAGCCAAGTTCCGGCGTCTCCAAGCCTTAGGGTTTTAGCTCGGCGACCAGCCCTCCCTTGTCGTCCACGACACGGACGATGCTATCGTGGCCGCCAAAAGCGACAGATTTTCCCAGCAAACTGGTACTGACCACGTACAGGAAATCTTGTCCGGTACTGATCGATTTTCGTTCGCCTCCCATGTTGCAGCGATACAGATTCTGGTCGCCGCACGTCGCGTAGAAGTTATCTTCGGCGCCGGCAAACTGTACGCTCGTCACCTCTTTGCCAAATCCTTGGATCGTGCGAACCTGAGATCCGTCGGCGGCATTCCAAAGTTTGACCACTTTGTCGGCGCCGCCCGTGGCGAGGATGCGGCCATCGGCGCGCCAGGCGACGCTCAAAACATGGTGCGTATGCCCTTCGAACGTACGGACAAGTTGACCCGTGGAGACGTCGAACACTTTCATAAAGCGATCTGCGCCGCAACTGGCCAATTGTTGGCCATCCGGTGAGAAGGCGAGGCCGAAGATGGTATCGCTGTGTGCATCGGCAATTTCTCGCACCAGTTCACCGTCTTTGACCGCCAAGATTTTCAATTCACCGCCACGTGAAGGTTGGCCGCCACCGATCGCCAATAGCTGATCGTCGGGGCTAAAACTTAAGGCCGTCACTCGGTCATCCAGCGACGACGTCGGATCGGGAGCACCAACGGTCAGGGCGAGTTCCCAGTGGGCGTTGATTGAAATCTGGAACAACTGCGCTGCGGCAGTAATCGCTTGCAGTGACCCATCCGCGGCGAAGTCCAACGCGACCGGTGTTGCGTCGGGGATCGTTACCGCATTTACGGCGATACCGTCCTGGCTACGCCAGACGATGATCCGGCCTTGTGCGTCGCTGGTCGCGATCAACATATCGTCATCGGAAAAGACAGCCAAGGTGGCCCGTTGTCGACCTGCCTTGAGGGCATCGTCGGCTTGCTTTGTTTGTTGCTCAGCTTCCTGTCGCATGGCTGTCGCGGCTTGTAGCTTCGGTTCCAGCTCGGTGACCGACGTTTTCGCATCGGCCAAGGCGTTTTCGGATGTCTCCACGCTGCGAACGGCGGAATTAACGGCCTTTTCTGCTTCGGTTGCTTTGCCGTCCGCTTTGTCGGCTGCCTCGACTTTGGGTTTGAGTGAGTCTTCGGCAGTCGCCACGGCTTTTTTGGCCTGCTCGAGCTGTTCGTTGGCCGATTGTTTTGCCGCGTCGTCAGCGGCATCCGTGACGGCCTTTTCGGCCGCTGCAAGTTTTTGTTTTGCCTCGGCCAATTGTTCTTCCGCAGTCACGCGTTCCTTCACCGCCATCTCGGCCTGCTCCTTGGCTTTGACCAACTCTTCCTGCGCTTTATTTCTTGCCTCGATCGTTTTTTTCAGGCTCTCTTCTTCTTCAGTGACACGCTTGCGAGCGGCATCCAAATCTTGGTTTCGATTGTCGACGTGACGTTGAGCGATTTGTTGCTCAAGCCCCCGCTGGTCCCGCTGCCATTGCAGGCGAGGATCCACCGCAAGTTCGCCGATCAACTTCCCTGTCTCCAGATCCCAAAGTTTGGCTGACCCGTCGCCGCCGGCGGAAACCAATCGGTGAGCGGCTGAGTCGATTGCCAGATGACTGACCGGAGCGCCGTGTTGCAATTCTCGCTCGGTTTTGCTCGTTTGAAGATTCCACGCGCGGATGTTGCCACCCTGATCGGCTGAGATCAAATGGTCGGTGCCTCCAGCGGTCACCGCCGTGACAGGATGCTCGTGTCCCGATAGTTGCGCGGCGAGCCCAGCTTGCCTTGGTCGTCGACGGGCCAGATCCGCACCAGTTTGTCTTCGCACGCGCCGGCCAACGTGTTGTCAGCTGTCCAGGCCAGCTGACGCACGACGGTGGATTGGTTCTGGGTATCGGCAGGCGAATTCGAATTGGTCCATGTGCGTAGGGTGTTGTCAGTGCCGCTGGACGCGAGCCATGTGCCGTGAGGCGACGTCGCCAGCGAGTACACCGGGCCACTGTGTCCGGTCAGAGTGTCGACTGACGCCCAGGGCGGGCCAGCCAGCCGATGGATTTGCCCAGCTTCGTCCGCACAGGCCAGCGTGTCTGAACCGCAATGCGTTGCCTCAGTGACGTTGGGCACCGGCAGGGCACTCGCCGGGCTTACGGGGTCTGCGCGGTGCCAGAGTTTGACCGTACGATAGCCGCCCGAGGCGATCCATTGGCCGTTGTGGCTGAAAGCCAGAGATTGGACCAGATCCAGATGCGCAAGGGGCCCACCGACGGCTACCGGAGAATCTGCCAAACTGGGATCAATCAGCCGGTCGCAGTATCGGCCTAGGATGACATCGTAGACCCATGCCTGATTGGCACGACCGGCGACGACAAAACGACCGTCGGGGGATTGCGCGGCGGCATACACCGGATTGACGCCAGCCGGCAGCGGCTGCCAGTGAATCGGCTCGGTCCCCGCAACTTTGCCAGTCGCGCCCTGCTCGATCCACAGCTGCAACAGCGCCAGTTCTTCGGAAGTCAGCGGATTCGCCCCCGCAGAATTGTCCTCCGGCGGCATCACTGGCTCATCGCGACGAGCGGCCAATATCAGGACCAAACTCTCATCGGGCTTCCCAGCAACCACGGCCGGACCCTGCGATCCTCCTTGGGCAATCGTCTCGGGCGTTTCCAAGACCAAATCGCTCTCGGCGTCGGTCCCATTGTGACATGCGAGACACTTTTTGCGGAGAATCGGCAGCAATTCGTGCTGGAAATCAACCGCCTCCGGGTGCTCGATCGTCGCAATCGCCGTTTCCTCGGAACGCAGCGACGTCCCTGACAACAGACCGAGGGCAATGCCGAGTGCGAAGACCTGATAAGCCCAGCGTCGGGCAAGCATTTGAATCATGGGGATCCTCTTAGAGATTCAAAGAAACAGACTATTCTGCGACCACCACTTTCAGCGGGATGCGCTGCTGAAGTTCCACTCCGTTAAACCTCAAGCTGAGTTGTACATCCAATGGATGCGGTCCCGATTTGGCGTTCGTATCCGCCGTGACTTGCAACGTGCCGCTGGTGCGATGTCGTTCAATTCGGCGGTGTTCGGCAATGATGCCTTCCGCGCCTTCCGGGGCTTGTAGCGAGATTTCCACGGCTTCTGCAAAGCCAAACCGTCGGTGAATCTCAATCGATACTTCACGCGTTTCACCTCGCCTCAATTCCACGGGGTCGGTGGGTGCGTGTGCGGTCAGGGGAGTGGGCAAGACTTCTAGCACCACGGCGGGCGAGTTGATGTAACTGGTGACTTCGGCCGGACCCAGATTCTTCTGCAGATCGGCCAGTTGTTGATCCAACTGCTTGGCGTATTCCGTGGCGCGTTGTTTCTTTTCCACGGCTTGCTGGTGTTGCTTCTCCGTTTGCTGGATCTTCTCTTGAGCCGCCTGCAATTGATTTCGAACGTCATTCAATTGTCCCGTCAGCTGCTGCATCGCCGCTTGCGCTTTTTGCAGCTGAGAGGTTGCCGCCGTGGTGGCCGCCTGCACCTCCTGAATCAGCTTCTGCACAGGTTCCAATTGAGTGCTGGTTGCTGACGCATTTAGTTTCAGCCCCGCGGCACGATCATGGGCCTGTTTTACTTGGGTGAGGGCCGGCTGCAGGACGTCGCCGACGGTCTGTTGAGCGGTTTCCAGCTGCGTTATTTGCTCGGTCTGCTCTGTAGCGGCTTGTTGGGCTTTGGCCAGCTGGTCGGCCAGTTGTTTTGCTTGTTCGTCGAGCTGTGCCAGTACAGTGTCGAAGTCACGACGCCGTGTCTGAGCCGCCTCGATCGCTTGGGGATTCTTGGCGTAGGTCGATTTGAGCTTACCGCGGAGAAACACGGTGTAGGTGCCAGGTTTGATTTCGGCGTTGTCCAGAGCCAACTGCAACTGGGCTTCGGATGCGTCGGCGGCCAAGCTTAACGAGTCGGCTTTGACTTTATCCGGCAAACCGATTGGCTGTAGATCTAAGGCGACTTTTCAGCTCCGCATGCTTCACGTACATCAAGGGGATGGTAAGCTTACCGCCCAGGCTGGTTTGCCAACCCGGCTCATCGGTCGTGTCGTTGTTAGCGACCTCCACTTGTGCGGGCACTTGCTCCTGATCGGCGATGGCCAGGCACAGTTGGCGTGCGAGTCGGGCACTGGGACGATTCTGTTCCACATTGCCCGTATTACCCGTCAGTACGGCTTCGTGGGCCACACGCCGCAAGGTCCGTCCGTCGACCAGGGCCTCCCCCACAATCTGGATGGCTCCACACCAAGCGGGTGCGTCGGGGTCGGACGAGAGCGTCAATATGCCATCGGTTTGTCCCGCCGCGATCCGGCATTCGCCGGCGCTCACACCGGTTGGCAGATCGCGCGTACACGCGCACTTCCTGGTCAAAGCCACCTTGCCGCAGCACATCGATCATCACGGGCAAGGTGTCGGCACGCCGCAGCGACATGGAGCGGCGATCGATTTTCTTGTCGTCGTCCGCGGCCTGCTGTTGAGTCCATGCCAACAATTGGAAATCGGGCTGCTGCGGTTCGATGACGAGACGATACGCGAAACGCGGATCATCAATCGAGCTGCCATTCAGATCACGTAGTCCAACGCGGTAGTCGCCGTCCTGATCGGCGGTAAATCGCACGACCGGATCGCGATGGGATAGTTCCAACCCTCGCCGTAACGCTTGGCGATAGCGGCTGCCGTCCGATTTGAAGTCGTCTTCGGTGGATACCTGCGAGACCTCGGTCGTGCCGTCGTCTTTACGCACAACTTTCTGCACGAACACCTCGGGATCGGTCGGGTGACCGAGGCGATGACTGGCGATCCGCACCTGATACGCTTGGCCCTTGGCGGCCGTGAATTGCACCCAGTCCTGGTCTCGTCTGGGGTAAAACGCACCGCTGTATTCACAGGGGATCGTGATTTGTTGTGCCGTGTCCGGTGTATCGTTGGCCTCAACTTCGGTGGTCACCTTGTATCTCGCTTCGGCGACCAGCAGTCGATTCGACGCGCCGCGGGAGGTCGGCCAGCGAAGCAACAGGCCATCGGTTTGTGCCATGACCGGCGAGACGACTGCCGGTACCGCGTCGTTGCGATCGGGCATAAACACCGACACGCTGCGACGTTCCAGCGGTGCTCCATCCAGGTGGACTTGCGATGTTTCGCCGCCAGGAAGATGCCGGCCGAACACCGTGATTTGGGCCGTGGTGCCCGGCAACACGGCGGCTGGTGCGACCGCGATCAAGTAGGGTCCGGAATGTATGCGCAGTCGATAGGCGTGCGTTGTACCGCCACCAAAGGTGTTGTCGTTCACGCCTAGTAAATAATCGCCTGTTTTCGGCGCGACGAATTCGACAATGGGGTCAAACAGGTGCTTGCTGCGGGCCAATTGTTGGTGCTCAAGGTCCCAGACGGTAATCACCGGCTGCAAGCTGGATTCGATATCCTGTGAAGTGCACTCCATGACGAGCGTCTGACCGGCTTCCGCCGAGAAGCGAAAGTAGTCGACCGCTCCCCCGTCGGCGCGCCCGTTCATGACGACGTCCACGGGCAGCGCGATTGCCGTTTCGGCCGTTTGATGGCGCCCGTTTCTTGTTGTTCCGGAACGTCACCGACCACAAAGCTGCGCGGCGTCGACACTCCGTACCGCCCGAAGGCTCGCACATCGTAAATGCCCGGCGGAACGTTGACGGCGATGTCGACGTCGTATTGCCCAGGAACGGGCTGAGGACTCGATTCGAATTCGCTGGGAGCCCGGGTGACGCCGCGGCTGGAGATGCCGGGATGCGAAAAGATTAGCCGCTGTCCGTCGTCCAAATCTCGACCGCCCGTTTGGACGCGACACGTCGTGCCAGCTTGTCCGCCGGGTGGATAGATGAAATCTAGAGCGGGGTTGGGCAGTTGGGCATGGGCCACGGCTGACAGGATCAACAGTGCCAGCCATCCGCGCAGGTAGGGGCAAGCCATCGACGAATTGCTCTCAGTTGGGAGGGCAGACCGTGCCCCCGCACGTGCCGCGAACTCGATTCATATCTCGTCACGGCACGCGCTCAAGAGAAAGGCGTGGACCCTCGGTGCTCATCGGATTTCAGTCTAATGGTTGAACAGAAATTCCTTGGTGTTAATCAGCGCCCAGACGATGTCTTCAAAGGCCTCGCGGGATGACTCTTTCGACTGTACATACTCGCGGGCTATCTGCAACTCCTCGTCATCGGCTTGGCGAGCGAATGCCAGCAAATACAGTTTTTGAACGCGAGCCTCGAAGTCGGCCGATTCGGTACACAGTTGCGCCGCCAGTCCGTTTTCCGCCGACACCTTTCCCAGGATGTCTTTGGAATTGAGTAGATGGAGGCTCTGGGCCAGACTGGCATCCGACGAGCGTTCACATTCGCAAGCGCTGCTGGCTTCGGGACGTCCGAACACGGTGAGGAAATACGAGTTGAATCCGTTGTCAGGCAACTGCACCGCTCGTGTGCCCGCCGGTACGCCGGAGAATTCCGTGGGCACGGCTGTTACCTGATCGATCGCGTCCAACAGCACTTCCGCGTCCAGACGGCGTGGATAGAACCGCGAGTAGTTCTGTTTGTCGTTCTTGTTAAATTCGTTGGGCTCCGCACTCAGTTGGAAAGTCGTCGACGTACAAATGGTGCGCACGAGATATTTGAGATCAAAACCATGGTCGACAAAGTCCTTGGCCAGGGCATCCAGCAATTCGGGATTCGAAGCGGGATTGGTGACGCGCATGTCGTCTTCCGGATCGACCAGACCGCGACCGAAAAAGTGCTTCCAATAGCGGTTTACTACGGCTTTGGCGAAAAATGGATTGTCCGGCTTGGTCATCCAATCGGCCAGGATGTCGCGGATCATCCAGAGGCGAGATGGCTTGGGGCTGACTGTCCAGACCCGCCGGGATCAGCTTCTCTCCCGTCTTGGGATTGACCGCTGTCGCCTGACCTCGCTGATGGAATATCTGATCTTGCCGCGGCATGTCCGTCGGTTTGCGTCCAATACGTGAATAGAACGCAGAAAAGCTGTGATAGTCCCGTTGACTCCACTTCTCGAACGGATGGTGGTGACATCGGGCACATTGAATCCGCATGCCGAGGAACAGTTGCGCTGTGTCTTCCACTAGGGCCGACTGCTCGCGCAACTCGCGATACCAGGCGACTGGAGGATTCAGGCTGACGTCACCGCTGGCCGTGATGATTTGGCGAACGAACTGGTCGTACGGCAGATTCTCATGCAGGCAGTCGCGAATCCAATTGTAGAACGTGAAGGTGGACGTCTTGTCGGTATCGTTGGAACGCTTGTTGCGCAGAATGGCGGCCCACTTCGTGGCGAAATTGTCCGCGTAGTCCGTGCTGTCGATCAAGCGATTGACCAATTGGGCACGCTTGTTCGGGGTCTGGTCGGCCGCAAACTCCTTGGCTTCGCCTAGCGTTGGTACGCGACCGGCGATGGCAATGGTCGCTCGTCGCAAAAACGTCGCATCATCGCACATCGGCGACGGAGGAAGTCCCAGACGCTGCAGTTGGGCAAAGACCAAATCATCCAAATAATTTGCGGAAGGAGGCAAATCGGTCACTTCCTGACCCAGCGGCAACGTCGCGCAAAATACGTCGACGTGACCCTGGAAGGTACACATCACAGCGACGGTTCCAGCCTGGTTGTTGGTGGTCAACCATCCGGTCGGCGAGACCTCGGCCATTTCCGCGTCGTTGGAGTCCAATCGGGCCATCCGTGTGACGTCACGCGTCGATCCGTCCGAGTAGTGTGCGATGATGGACAACTGCTGTGCCGCGCCCGGCTGCATCACACGCGCCTTGGGAAACACCTCGATACCCACGGCGACCGGATCCGAGTCGCTACCGAACGGCATGCCCTGACTAATCCAGCGATGTAGCACGCGGTACGGCGCCGAATCGACTTCCAGCCGTTGACCTCCACCGTGCGGCAGAATGGCTGCGCCTTTGAGCAATAGCAAGCTGCGCTCGGGAGCCGCGGGAAACAATCGCCGACCGCGGCCTTCTTTAATTAGGAATTCGTAGTCCTCACGCGGCTCGAAACCGAGCAGCGAGAGTTTGAAGCCATTTTGCCCGCTTGATTTCCCGTGGCATCCGCCGCCATTACAACCGTGCTTGGTGAATAGCGGCACGACTTCGTTTGCAAAGTTGATGGGCAAGTCCTGGTCGAAATGTTCGACTCTTACTTGGACCGTCGCAGTGCCTACATCGGGATGCAACGCCGTAATTGTGGCTGTACCCTCGGCAAGTGGCGTGACCAGTCCCGTGTCATCCACTTGTACACGATCGGCCGGTTCCGCCTGGTACTGGACTTCACGGGTCACGTCCTGTGTTTGGCCATCGTCGGTCGTAAGTGTCACGACCAGTTGCTGCATACCGTCACGACCAGCGATGACCGCGAGGGTGTCGTTGGGTCTGCCCGTGTCGACTGACAGCTGGGCCGCTCCTACGACCGTGGGCGTCAGCCCAAGAAGGCAAATGGCGAAACGAAGATGCGAGAACACCGATAGCAAGCGGGTGCAATGCATGAGGTTCCCTTCCTCATTGAAGGTTTGGGTGCGGGTAAATGATTGCGGGTTGTGTTGCGAGGATTGTCAGGTCGGAATGCAGGGTGTGCTGACAGGTGGGTGATTGCAGTGCCGCGATTATCCCATTGAACACCATGGATTTCAAGTAAAAAGCCCCCCCGTAACTCGGGGGGGCTCATGGATTCCAATTTGACCGAGATTTGTGGCAGCCGCGGTCAACGATTTGGGCCGTCCCGCTGCGGGGGCGGTCGTGCAACCGATGACCGCTCTGCCGTACGATCAACGGCGATTCCGCGACAGGCGGCGTCGCCGCGATCCGACGGCGACCAGCGCGCCGATTGCGAGAGTCGTCAGACTGGCCGGTTCGGGAACGGCAGCGATGGCCGGGCGCGGGCCCAATTCGTACCCACCGTCGGCCAACGCCGTGACCAGGTCGCTGCTGTCGGTGCGTCCGTCGCCGTTGAAATCGCCGGACGACCATACGGAAGCATTCCCGGATTCGTACGATCCGGACCCCAGTACGACTACCAAGTCACTGGAATTGAATTCGCCGTCCAAGTTGGCGTCTCCCAGCCAACTTTGGCGGAGGTCGCGAATCCACACTTTCACGTCAGCCGCATCGACCTTGGCGTCGCCATTGAGATCGTAGTCGCCGTTATTCTGTGCCGCGGCCGACTGGGCGGTCAGGGCGTCTATATCGGCGACGTCCAGCACACCGCTGCCATCAAAATCGCCCGCGGGGCCGACGCCAATCTTGCCGGTCGCGTAGTCGAACGCGGCCTTAACCAGGGCCATGCCATCGGGGGTTAATCGATCCCAGCGGTTGTCTAAGCCGTCACCGCCGAAATCGGTTGACGCGACGCCTTGCCCAATAAACATGCCGATTCGCATGCCAGCCGTAATCGTCCCCTCAGCCAGTTCCGAGCCCTTTTCGTAGACAAAAAACGTGGCATAGTCTGGCGCACCGGGAACGGTGGCGATTACATCCACACCCGGTCCCATTTCCGAGATCAGTCCATAGTTGAATCCATAGGGATCGTTATAGACATCGACCGTTCCGCTCAGGCCTGCTGCCATGGGATGATCCGGGTTGACGATATCCATGGTGGTGAAGGCACCGGCGCCTGGTCGTCAAGCACTTGAAAGGTATCGCCGAAATCTTCGAACTGAAGTCGTCCGGTCCATTCGGCCTCGTCCCACATATAGGCCTCTTGCGAGATGATGGGGATTTCGACGTCCTTCAGGTAAATATCCACACCGTCGTGAACGGTTGTCGACCCGATAGAATCTGCCATGTAGATCAAATCGTAATCAGCCGCGGCCACCAACTGGTCTTCGCCGACGACTTCGGCCACCGGTTGCACCGTGACGGAATACCCATTTGACTCCAGAAAATCGACCAATTCCAATTCGGAATCTGGATGCCACGCTGCCGCCGGATCGACAAACATCAGCACATTGCTTTGGGCGTGCGTCTTCGTCGCAGAAATCAGGAATGAAAGGGCCAAAACGATCATCAACCATGCCAACTTGCGCATCACGAGCTTCCTCTCAAGAAAAAAGTGAGACTGTGTGACTACACGATGAACCGAGCCGCGAGCGGACGCGATTCGAATCTCCGGCCGAGATCCGGCAATGTCGAAAGGTGTTAGTTGTCTTTGCCCAAATTAGGTGTCGCCCCGCCCCCGGCAAAAAAAATAACCGGTCTCGCAAGACTATCTCTGATGCGAACGTCAGATACAAGCAAATTCTGTCTGGGTAACGCACTTTGTCGCATCGCACGCGACTGCGGTTTCCCGCCCGGTGAACCGGGATGCGGGGCGGCGCGTTTACAATTGCGTGGCGAAGCGTTACGAGAATTCCTCGAAACACGCCTACCTAACTCGAAGGACTGCGCACAACCCGTGGCGTGGGAGCGTTGCTATGCTATCAAGAAGCAAGGCCGTGGGTTTGCGTGTGCGAGTTGGAGGCGCGCTCGGCAAAGGGACCAATGTTCGTTGTTGACCCGCTTGGGGCAATGTTTATAATTTTGGGCTCGTGCTAAGGAGGGCACCCTGCTGTTGTACCCGCAGCCGGCAAAGCGAGTGTAGAAGGTCATGGAAGGTCTTTCTTCGTCCGCAATCAGCGTGGGGGCTCATTCGCTGTTCGCCGCCAGGTGTCTGGCAGGAGTCGCCGGTGTTCTCGGGTTCGGATGAAACCAAAGATCGGATCCGTCAAGCGATCGACATTGTCGATGTCGTGGGTGAGCACATTCAATTGCGACGGCAGGGGCGTCTATTCGTCGGCCTTTGTCCGTGGCACGACAACGCGCGGCCCAGTTTGCAGGTGAATCCAGATCGGCAGACTTGGAAATGCTGGGTCTGTGACGTGGGCGGAGATATTTTCAGTTTCGTGATGCAGCGCGAGGGGATCGAATTCCGCGAGGCGTTAGAGATGTTGGCGGAACGGGCAGGTGTGTCCTTGCCACGCTCTGGGGAATACTCGGCGCCGGCCGGCAGTCCGCAAGACAAAAACACCCTCTACCGCGCGATGGCGTGGGCCACTCAGGTGTATCACGAATGTTTAGTGCACGGAGCCGAGAGTCGCGCGGCCCGCGACTATTTGGAAGGGCGAGGTCTCGACGACGCCAGTATCGAGCGGTACCAGCTGGGATTTGCACCTCGCGAATGGCAATGGCTGATTCATCGGGCGGAAGCCGCCGGGTTTTCCCCGGAAGTCCTGCAAGCGGTCGGGTTGTCGGTTCACAGCGAACGATCGGGGCGTTGGTTTGATCGGTTTCGCGGACGCGTCATGTTTCCCATTTGCGATGTCCAACGGCGTCCGATAGCTTCCGGCGGGCGAATTCTGCCGGAGTTTGCCGAGGAGGAGCCGGCCAAATACATCAATTCGCCTGAGACGCGATTGTTTTCCAAGAGTGAACAGTTGTACGGATTGCACCTTGCCCGTGACTTTGTTGCTCGGCATCGCGAAGTGATTGTGATGGAAGGATACACCGATGTCGTGATGGCGCACCAACATGGCTTGGAGCATGTCGTGGCCGTGTTGGGCACGGCCCTGGGCCCGCGACACCTCCAATTGTTACGCCGGTTTGCCGACCGGATCACGTTGCTGCTGGATGGCGACGAGGCGGGCCGGCGACGCGCGAGCGAAATCCTGGAACTGTTTATCGCCCACCAGGTTGATTTGCGGATCGTTACGCTGCCCGGCAACATGGACCCTTGTGATTTCCTGTTGCAGCAGGGCCGCGAGCCCTTGTTGCAGTTGGTGGCCGAGGCCCCGGACGCATGGGATTACAAGATTCAGTTGGAGCTGCGCGGTGTGGATCTGGTGCGTGACACGCACCGAGCGAACTTGGCGCTCGAAAACTTGTTGTCGACGTTCGCCAAGGCCCCCGGTGCAACCTTGACGTCCGACAGCGCGAGCGGATACGAGAGCAGCAGATTCTTAACCGGCTAAGCGCGTGAATTCCGTTTGGAAGAAGAGCAACTACGACTGCGGCTCGATGAGCAGCGTCGCCGCAAGCTCGCAGGGCCGTCGCGGCAAGAGTCAGCTCATCCGGTTGCCCAACCGAAGTTGGTTTTAGAGCCCATTGAGCGCGATCTATTTGAAGTGCTGCTGCAGCAGCCCGAATCTCTACCGGCTGTGCTGGATGCAATTCAAGTGACGCAGCTGAAGTCCGCAACGGCGCGGCAGCTCCTGCAACTGTTCGCCGCGAATGCCGATTCCGAAATGCAGCCAGGCTTTGATAGCTTGCTATTATCCACCGACGATCCAGCTCTAAAGAATTTGTTGGTCGAACTGGATGAGGCTGGCAGACGTAAAACGGGCATCGACGCCGAAGTGGCACTACGAGAGCTGCTGCAAACGTTCGCTCGACGCCAAACCGAGGAACAATTGTTGCGGCAACAAGCCGCGCTGGAAAATGATGAGTTGGACGAACAGCAACAGCTTGATATGCTGCTGGAGATCCTACGAAAAAGGCAGCAAATGATCGACAGTTAGCGAGCCCCGCAAAAGACCGGCCCATTGCCGCAACGGCTCGCACGACGATTACCTTGCTTGCACCAAGAACACAGACGATCAGGTTTAATGTCGCACTCACGGATGAGCTGCACGCCTGATCGGATCGAACGCCCGTTCAACAGCCCGCAAGTTGGGGGCGGATCCGCGTTCGAAGCATCGCTGTCCTTAAACGCGAAGGAAGCGCAGGAGGATGTGAACGATGACTTATCTTGACACCGAACTCGACGCCATTATCAGCAAGGGCCGAGAGCAAGGGTATCTGACCTATGACGAAGTGAACGCGTATTTGCCGGACGAGGACGTTAATCCGGAAAAGCTCGATAATCTCCTTTTCGCGTTGGATGAGCGCGGTATCAAGCTCGTTGAGAAGCCGCCGCTGAAACTGTTTGAAGACGCGGCCCCGGTCGCAACGGCCACGGCGAGTGATCAGCCAGAAGGTGACGAAGTTGAAGCGATTCTGCCACTAGGACCTCCGCCGGCCGAAGTCATTCGCAAATTGGACAGCGATCCGATTCGCATGTATCTGAACCAGATGGCCAACATTCCTCTGCTCAGCCGAGATGAGGAGATTTCGTTGGCCAAGAAAATTGAAGTGGCCCGCAAACGCTTTCGGCGACATGTGCTTAGCACTCACTTTGCCATGAAGCAGACTGTGGAAACGCTGATGCGGGTCCATCGTGGCGAACTGCCATTTGACCGCACGATCAAAGTGTCCCTGACGGAACAGTTGACCAAAGAGCAGATTTTGGCGCGGATGCCCCACAATCTCCGGACGCTCAGTGAACTGTTGCGGCAGAACGAGTCGGATTTTCGCAAACTCGTTTCGAAGTCGTTGCCCGCTGAGCAACGCGTCGTCATCCGCAAGCGGTTTGTCCGTCGCCGCCGCAAGTGCCTGCAGTTGGTCGAAGAACTAAGCCTACGGACTCGACGTGTCCAACCGCTGATGCGCCAATTGCAGGAACGCGCGCGTCGCATGGACGATATCCGGCAGCGAATCGCCGCACTGTCCGATGATCCTGCCACACGCATCGCCAAATCGAATTTGCGGCGAGAACTTTACAAGCTGATGATCGAGACCCAAGAAAGTCCCGACAGTTTACGCGCAAAATGCGAAATGTGCGGCGATGAATTTCGTCTCTACGAACAAGTGAAGCGCGAACTCTCCAACGGCAACTTGCGACTAGTCGTATCGATCGCCAAGAAATATCGCAATCGAGGCCTGAGTTTCTTGGACTTGATTCAGGAAGGCAATACAGGGCTGATGCGTGCCGTCGACAAATACGAGTATCGGCGCGGTTTCAAGTTTTCGACGTACGCCACCTGGTGGATTCGTCAGGCGATCACGCGGGCGATTGCCGACCAGGCCCGCACGATTCGAATTCCCGTCCACATGATCGATGTGCTCTCCAAGTTACGTAATCTGCAAAAACTATTAGTGCAGGAAAAACGACGTGAGCCCACGATGGGGGAAATTGCCGAGCGAGCCGGTATCAGTGTCGAAGAAGTGCGTCGTGTGTTGGACATCGGTCGGCATCCGGTCAGTCTGGACCGTCCCGTCGGTGACAGTGAAGATGCGGCTTTTGGTGAATTCATCGAGGACCACAATTCGGACAATCCGGTGCGCAATGCCACCAATGAAATGCTGCGAGAAAAGATCGAACGTCTGCTGAAGACGCTGACGTATCGCGAACGCGAGATTATTCGTTTGCGATATGGTCTGGGCGACGGCTACACCTATACGCTCGAGGAGGTCGGTCGCATTTTTCGCGTGACCCGCGAGCGTGTCCGCCAGATCGAAGCCAAAGCCGTGCGTAAGCTGCAGCATCCGGTGCGCAGTCAGCAACTGGAAGGATTCCTGCGTGGAGCGGCCTGACCGGGCTGCCAGAGGCGGTTCGCGATGTCGTCACCGGCGGAACGACCGTTTCTGTGCCCCATTCCCAGGGGACCCGCGCAAAGTGGGGTAAACCGCTGCCGGCCCGCGATTTTGAGGTCTCAGACAAGAAAGTCACGCCGCCGCCGGTCAAGGGACTGGCGGCGGTTTTTCGCGCCCGCGTATAATGGAGGCATCATTCGCTCTTTAATATTTTTACCTATGAGCAATCCGTCCGGCTGACGGCGTCCGGTTGAGTGATCTTCGGACTCGTGCGGATCGGGTTGCGTCGAGAGAGGGAAGTCCGCACCTATGTCAGTTTCGGCTGCCGTACTCCAGGAGTTGCATCGCCTACACGGACAACTTAGTGATCTCCGCTCGCGTCTTGAACGAGGGCCACGGCAGATTCAAGCCGCTGAAACTCACGTTCATAAAGTGGATCAGGATCTGGAAGCGGCCAAGGAGCACGTGAAGCGGACACGCATAACCGCTGATCAAAAGGAACTGCAGTTGGGCGAGCGTGAGGGCCGGATTGTTGACATGAGGGCCAAGCTGAACAGCTGTACGACCAATCGCGAATACCAGACATTTCTGGAACAGATCGCCGCGGATGAACAGGCCAATAGCGTCTTGTCCGATGAAATCCTGGAATTGTTGGACAAGGTCAATGAGTTGCAGGGGGGCGTCGAACGGGTTCAGCTACAAAAGCAAAAGCTTGAACAGGAGTTGGAGTCTGTCCACCGCCGCGTCGACGATTCTCGCGCGACGCTAGAAATGGAAATCACACGGCTGACCGAGGACCTCGCGGCCGCGGAGCAAAAACTGCCAGCCGACTATCGCATCGATTACCAGCGTTTGGTCAACGCGCGCGGAGCCGAAGCGATGGCTCCGCTGGATGGTGACTGCTGCGGCGGCTGCTTTCAAACCGTCACGCCGCAGACCGTCAACGAGTTGATGCTTTCCAAGCCCGTCTTCTGCAAAGCCTGCGGCTGTATTCTGTACCTGCCCGAAGAGCGGCGAATCTAGGAATTCGAATCTAGGAATTCGACGTCCTCATCCCTGGTCCGCCCCGTTTTTCGGGCTGGACTTTACAGGCACTCCGCGGTCCTCCACAATAATATGGGCCTGCGGGACGTATCGCGTTGTCGCGACGGGATACCCGTTGTCGGTGCACCGCTTTGTCGACATGCGTGGGCCACTTGTAGCAGCGACTCGAACGCGAGACGCTCGCCGGAATTTGTGGGACGGTCACCTGACGGTCTTGGCTGTGTCCAGGGCCGTCCGCTTTTTTTTGCTAGAGGGCCAAACGATGTCCGACATGATCCCCATGACCCGAGTAGGGTACAACAAGATCAAGGCCGAGATCGATCGGCTCGAAAATGACGAAATGCCGAAAATCGTCAAACGCTTGGCCGACGCGCGGGCTGAAGGCGATCTGAAGGAGAACGCGGAATACCATGGAGCGCGTGAGTCGCAAGGTATGCTGCAGGCGAAGATAAATCAGCTGCGCGGGAAGCTGTCGTACGCCACGATCATCGATCCGTCGAAAATGCCCAAGGACGAAGTGGCGTTTGGTGCGACCGTTGTCCTCAAAGACCTCGATTATGGCGACGAGGAAGAGTACACGCTGGTAGGGGCTGGCGAAGAAGATTACGACACCGGCCGCATCCTTTGTACAAGTCCCGTCGGACAAGGCCTGATCGGCAAGAAAATAGGGGAAAAGGTCGAAATCGAAGTGCCGCGCGGAACGCTCAAGTACGAAGTGCTCGATATACGCTACGACTTGTAGGCGGCTGTTCTCTCATTCGGCCGGCGGCCGCTTGGCCCGGAGGGAGACGGGAACTGTGTCAAAGCGGGACTTCGTGCAACGGCTTCTGTGTACTCGGCTCAACCTGTGCCGCTCAAAACACGACGTCGCCGAAGATCGTGCGCGTCGCGTCGAGGCCACGGCGGATGAGGTCGATGTCGCCGGCGATGCTGAACAATTGGCATCCTTGGTCACGACATTGTTGCGCGTGCTCGGGCGAACGGCTGAGCGTTCCCCAAGGTTTGCCGGCGTTACGGCATGCCTTTGCAACTTGTTCTATCGCAGCGAGACATTTTTCGTGCAGGACTTGGCCGGGTACACCCAGGGCACACGATAAGTCCGCGGGACCCACAAACAATAGGTCGACTCCGTCGAGCGCGACCAACTTGTCGATGCAATCCAACGCCTCGACGGTTTCGATTTGTACGGCGAGCCAACGTTCACGATTGGCGTTTTCGACCTGTTCGGCGGCGGACATTGTGCCGTAGCCACATTCGGAGTTGGCAAGAAACAAACCGCGGATGCCGCGAGGGGGATATTTGACACACTGCAGTGCCTGTTCGACTTGGTCCACGGTGCGGATCTGAGCTACCATAATGCCGCTGCAACCGGTTTCCATGGGCCGCATCAGTGTCGCGTAATCTAGCGGCGGTACTCGCGCAAATGCGTCCAGGCCAGTGGCGCGACATGCCAACAGCAGCAATTCCATCCGTTCGTGCGATACGTACGCGTGTTCCTGGTCGATCCAGATGCCGTGAAAATGGCCGGAAAGGCCTACCATTTCGATCAACTTGGGGCTCGGCAGCGCACCGACCGACATCACGCGAACGATCTCGCCGGCTGCCAGTTTCGCCTTGATCGAATGTTGGTCCATCGTTTGGTGCCTTCGCTACTCAGGAAGCCAGTTGGCTGATCCGTACATGCCGATCATAGTGGGCAGTCGCCACACGTTTGCCATCCGCGTGCAGGTCCATATCAAGGACGGTGTTGGGGAGCTTGAATTGATGCACCGTCTTTTCGGCCGGCGGATGCCAAAACAGCAAGAAGCCGCCGCTGCCACCGCCGGACGATCCAATCAATGTGCCACTCGGATGGTAGACTGCGCCACCATACAATCCCCTGAGTAATATTGTCTGCCAGTAACGATTGTAGTTTTTCGGTCGACTCCCAGGAGAAGACGACGACCAACGGTTCCTGGACCGCGCCGAACGGATTCGTCGCTTTGTGCAATCCGCTACAAGCTAGGTGCTGGCCATCGGGACTGAGGGTCATACTGCGCACGCCGCCGTAGTGGGCACCTTGGCCCTCGTTGTACGTGTGCAGGTCGGTCGCGTCAAAGGTGCGTACTTGTTTACCGGTTGCCAGATCCCACTGACATACTTTCCCCAACAGATCGCCCGAAAGTAACCACGTTTCCTCCGGATGAAACAGCGTGCTGTAGATGTGACCTTCATGTCCGACCAATTCTTGGGCTTGTGAGCCGTCGTCGCTGCGCCACAGTTTGACTTTTAGATCGTTGCCCGCCGTGGCGAGCCATTGTCCACTGGGACTGACCGACAACCAACGGATCCAGCCGTCGTGTGCATCGATTCGGCGGGCAATTTGGGGCTGGGTTTCGGCCAGATTCCAAAACAGCAATTGTCCGTCGTAACCGGCCGAGTAGAGGGTTTGTCCGTCGGGCGAGAACCCAAGTCCCCTCAGCCAGCTCTCGTGTCCTGTCAGCACGACGGATTCGCCGGTCGCCAGATCCCAACGCTGAATCGCATTGTCCTGCGCGGCGGTGAATACGAACTTGCCCGTCGGATCAAATCGACACGCGATCAGCGGGCTGTTGTATTTCCACTGATGCAGGAGTTCCGTTTGGGCGAATTTCGGCAATCCGCTTTCGTCTCCCGGCGGATCGCCTTCTTCCGTTGTCGATTCATTCGCGGTTTGTTCGCTCACCGGTTTCTCACTTACACCAGGAGTTCGCGGATCGGACCGGCGGACGGATCGGCCATGGGCATGTCGCGACCGCCCACGTGAAACTCACCCGTGGAGTCCAGTCCGACGGCCTGCAGGTAGGTATGGAACAGGTGTCGATGATCGACTTCGTGATCGCTGACTTCCGTTCCCTTGTCGTTCGTCTTCCCGATAACGGCTCCCCTTTGCAGGCCACAACCGGCCAGGCAGACAGACCAGGATTTACCCCAATGATCGCGACCGTAGTACTGATTGATGTGCGGCGTCCGCCCGAATTCCGACATCACGACGACCAAGGTCGATTCCAGCATCCCGCGCTCCGCCAAATCGTCGATCAATGCGGCAAACGACTGATCGAATTCTGCGAGTTGCTCGAGGTGAAAATTGAAGTTCTCGTTGTGTGTATCGTAGTTCGAATGAGACACTTGAACAAAAGTGATGCCATGTTCCAATAACCGTCGACCGAGCAGCATTTGGCGGCCGAGGTCATGATCTCCGTACTTTTCGAGCATGGACGTGGGTTCCTTGGACACATCAAAGACATCACGTCGCTCCATCAGCTGCAACGCCTGTTCGTAACTTTGCGTGTACGCATCCATTTCGGCGGTGCGGCGGCGGCCGAGGAAATGATCGTTGACGTGACGGCGGAACGCCTGTCGGCGCTGGTCGTGTTGATCGTCGATCGCTTTGGGGCGTTCGCTGTTCCGTAGTCCACCTCCCGTTGCGCCACCACGATGCTGCCGAATTGAGGTCCCAGATAAGCGGCATCGTTGCGCCGCGAGCCGCCTCCACGGGCCGAGACGTGTACGTGGCCGGGCAGCGCCATATCCGGCGCCGTCAGCGCTTTGGCGGTGACCGCTCCCAGATGCGGATAGTCGGCGGCTGGAGACTGAGGGCGGCCGGTCTCCATCAGGTATCGCCCTTTGCCGTGATCGTTCTCGTTTGTGTTGACACTCCGCACAATCGCCAGCCGGTGCATTTGGAGTGCCGTTTGCGGCAACAATTCGCAAATGTGTACGCCGGGCACCGTGGTAGGAATCGCTCGAAACGGGCCGCCGGTTTCTGTTTTCGGTTTGGGATCCCAGGTCTCTAATTGACTGGAACCGCCGGCCAGAAACACGACGAGCACCCGTTTTTGATCACGCGCCAATTGTCCTGCGGCGGCGGGCCGCGCGAACGCACCGAAGCCCCCCAACCCTGCTGCCGCTCCCAGGCCTGCTCCTAAGCTCCCGAGAAAAAAACGTCGCGCAATTCGATGATCGGGCGATCCACAGGCGTAGGAACATTTCATCGGACGGCCTCCTCACAAAGGCAGGTTGTTGGGTCGTTGTTGAGAACATGCGTCCTCGGGCAACTTCCCGCGCTAGTTAAACGTTAATGGTTGAATCGGAATTCCGCCGAAGTCAGCAGACTCCAAATCAGTTCCTGAATCGCCGCAGGCCGAGTGTCGGCGCTAGCCTGCAGATAGTCAAGCACGGCGTCACGTTCGTCGTCCGTTGGATCTCGCGTCAAGATCGACCGATAAAGGTCCCGGGCGACAAGTTCGTTTCTTGGCTGGTCCTTCAAGCGTTCGGCCAGGTTGCCGTGCCGAGGACTAATCCAGCTTTGGAGACGGCCGTCGTTCGATAAGAACAACGCTTGGTCTACCGTCGCAAAGAACGTATCCTGAGGGCTGCCAGGTGTTGCCGCGAAGAGCGACACAAACGATGATTCGACTTGTTGGCGACGTTTTCGCGCAAGCGCAAGCGTCTCTTGTTCTCGTTGTTTCGAGTCAATTTGATCCGCAGGTTTGTCTTTGTTGTTGTTCTGCCACTCCGCTTCCGCTTCGGCACGAAATCGAGGTGCTAGATTCAGGGCGCAAATCACGCTGGCAGCCATTTGCTCCGGCGACAATGCCTGGAGTGAACCAACGACGAATCGTTGTGTGAGGGAAGTGCGTAGCCGCTCGCGAGCGAGATCTCTGGCAACCTCGGCCTTTTCTTGGTCCGCGCTGGCTGTCATCAGCGCTTGATCCAGTTCAGCGGCTGCCTTGTCACAGCGAGCGAATTCTGCGGCCAACTTTTCAAGCTGTTTCCTATCCGCGGCCAATTCCTGTTCGCACCGTTGCATGCGTGCGTTGGACTGATCGCGGCGTGCCTGCATTTCCACGCTTTGCTGTCGCAGTTGGTCCGAACGGTGGACCAAACGATCATAAGCGGCCGCCAAGTCCGCGTCGCCGTCCAACTGATCGCGCGCTCTGCCAACTTGCTCTGCGGCCGCTGCCAGGGTCGATTGCAATTGCCGCTGGTCCTGTAGATGCTGCTCCGCTTCTTCAAGCTCCGTCTGGGCTTGTTGGACACGGTTTGACGCAGCCGACATTTCGTCCTGCTGATCGGCCTGCTGTTGGAGGAGTGTATCGCGAGCGTCGTTCATTTGTTTTCGCTGGTCCGTCAAAGCTATTCGTTGTTCTGACGCAGCCTGTAAGGTCCGCTCTGCTTGGTCCAAATCGAGTGTTTGCTGAGCCAACTTGACTTGATGCTTCAAGTCGACGATTTGTGCACTTTCGGCGTCGTACGTCGCCTTGAGCGCCTCGATGCTCGCCGCTCTCTTCGACCGCACGGGTCGCACGGTCGGACAACGTTTGGCGAAGGGTGGCGAGTTGGCTTTCGTTAGCGGCAATCGCTTCGTCGGACTGTTGGACGGTGGCTTGCTGGGTAGCGACCTGTTGTTCCAGTTGCACCAGCGTGCCCTGTGCGGCGGCGACTTGTTCCGTCAACTGCTGGTGGACTGCTTTCAGCGCCGAGTCATCCTGACGCTGCTCGCTGGCTTGTTGGGCCTTTTCCATGGCCAACTGCAGTGCGGAAACAAACGCTGCCTGTTGATCGCGCTGCTGCCGCCTGTCTTCGAGTTGTTTACTCGCTTCGTCGCGCTGCTTGATCGTCTGTTGACGTTGTTGTAACACGGTCGCAATTTCGGAACGAACTGCTTTGATGCCTTCCCGCGTCGACTGCAGTTGTTCTACCGATGCATCGAATGCCGCTTCGGCGCGGGCCACAACTTGCTTTTCAAACGCCAATTGCCGCTCGCATTGACCGACCGTTTCGGTGGCGGCGGCCGCGTCCTGTAAGAGATCCTCTGGAATTGTGATGCTGCGCTGATAAGCCTTGCTCCTGGCCAGCTCGCCCAGAAACGCCTTGATGTCATAATTCATCGCAGCAAAGCTGGCAGCCAATTCGTTCAGCAGTAGCGGATAGGCTGCGGGATTGTCTGCGTGAATAAAATCGGGAGGTTCCACGAGGCCCTGTTTCATCATGATCCGCCACAGTCGATTGGCGATATTAATTCGAAACAGCTCGCTGCGACCGGAGATTGCATACTTTGCCAATTGCTCGCGACGACTATATCGTGGCACGGGCGCACGTTTTTGTCTGGGGCGACGAGGTACGCTTCGTCCTCCGCGAGAAGTGGTTCTTGATCGTACGCCAGGCCGTTGGGAAGCGCGGGCAGAGCGGTGACTTTGGGTGTGCCGGGTTCAAACACGGAAGCAAAGCTGACATCGCCGTCAGCACGCTCGCCAATAGACGAAACCTGTTGCTTATCCTCCGTCGTTTTTTCGAATCGAAAACAGCGGTTCAAGAACGACAGGATCCCGTAGTATTCAGCCTGGGAATAGTCTGACACCAACGGGTGATCGTGGCATTGAGAACATTGAATGTCGCGACCCAAAAACATACGACTCACATCGCGCGTGATTGCGTTCCCTTCGACCTCCCGATCCAACAGGAACTTGGCCGCAGGCCGTTCGGGACCCTCTTCGCCACTGGCCGCCAAGATCTCACCGGCTAATTCATTGAACGGCTTGTTCGCGGCCAACGATTGCCGCAAGTAACGGCGCCATTCGTCGGTTGTCACGTATTTGTCGGGTCGACGCTCCATCAGCATCACATCGAACACCACCGCGAGGTGGTCGTTACACTCGTCGGACGCGAGCAAACGATCGATCCATTCGTAACGCTTTTGCGGTGAGTCAGATGACAGAAACTCTTCGAGCTCAGCTTGCGAGGGGATTCGCCCCACCAAGTCCAAATACACGCGTCGTAGGAATTCACTGTCCTTGGTGAGCGGTGCCTGAGGGCCCAGGTGCGCGGCGGCGATCGCCTGATCGATACGTTCGCTCAGCGGTTTTTCTTGTGCGACCGCCGGGACGTCGATCCCTGGGAGGACAATGCCGTACAGGAGTAGGACCCCTGCTAAGCAAACCGCCCTGAGCTGCACTGGAGCCAACGCGACCGTGAACGGCCGTCGGTATGCGTGAATCCGCGGCATAACCGTTTCGTGCGTCAAGGTTTTCGGAGCAAATCGAGGCAGGATAGTGGGGGCGGGGCAGTGAAGCAGGTGTTGTAACTCAAATCGCGCTCGAATGGAAAATCAATCGAACACCCAACCACTGGACCGACAGACTAGCCGATATGATCGCTCGGGTCAACGAATCACTACATGAGTGGTTGCAGGGTACCGCCGATCGCCCAGCCCCATTTCAGTCCGTCACTCCTTCTGGGAGGACGTACTCGCTCTCACACGGTTACCAGAGTGGGCCTGCCGGTCGTTGCAGCCACACCAATTGGTGGGGCAAGAGCTGGGTAACGCAAGTTGGCGCGCGGTGGCAGCCGATGGCCAGGTGAGGTCGTACGTCTTGGACTCAGGAACTACCATAAGTTCCTCGCGGCCCCCTCTTCTGCTACGCTGGAAGAAACGTGCCCAGGCCATGATTTGAACATCATTCGAAGGCACCTTGTTGACTCCCTGCTTCGTACCCACGATCTCAAACGACGAAAGGTTGGCTGATGGCTGCTCCGGCTTTCCACGGTATTATTCCTCCCCTCGTTACACCGCTGGATGAGCAAGGGCAGATCGATTTGGTCGGGCTGGAGCGACTGGTGGAGCGATTGATCGCGAGTGGCGTACATGGGCTGTTCGTGCTCGGCACGACAGGCGAGGGGCCGTCGCTACCGCAATACGCACAACAGCAAGTGGTTGCGGCCGTTTGCGATCAAGTGACGGGTCGGCTGCCGGTGTTCGTGGGGATTACCAACACCGTTTGGGCTCATTCGATCGAGATCGCGGATGCGGCCTATGCTGCCGGAGCGGCCGCCGTAGTCGTCGCGCCGCCTTACTATCTGCCCCTGACGCAGTCGGAATTGATTAGTTACATCGAGCGGTTGGCGGAGCGATCGCCGCTGCCGATCATGCTTTACAATATGCCGGGTTGCTGCAAAACCTGGTTCGACGTCGACACCGTTCGCCAATTAAGTAGCTTGCCGACGGTCGTGGGGCTGAAAGACAGTTCCGGCGATCTGGACTATTTGCAGCGAGTCACGCGGAGTGTGACGTCGCGACCGGATTTTGCTTTGTTCGTAGGGCCCGAAGAGATCTTAGTGTCTGCGATGCGTCTGGGGGCGCACGGCGGAGTTCACGGCGGTGCCAATTTGTTCCCCCGACTTTACGTGCAGACGTACTCGGCGGCGGCGTGTGGTGATTGGACCGAGGCCGAGCCCTACAGCAGTTGGTGTTACGCGTTTCGCAGACGCTCTACACCGCCAGTGAAGGGCCGTCTCGGATCATTAAGGGAATCAAGACGACGCTGGATCTGCTGGGTGTTTGCCAGGATTCGATGGCCGAGCCGTTTCAGCGACACGATGCCGAAGGCCGTGCAACAATCAAACGCCAATTGAATCAGCTCATGGCTGAATTGGGTCCGCTGAGCCACCGTTAATCTGCAAGACACAAGAGCGCATTGAGCAAGCGTCGGCTGGGTGTTGCTGGACGCTATGCGAGATGACAGTGCGCGTTGACTTGCAGCAATCGGTGAGTTGGGACGAAGGCGACGTACGACGGAAGCCCAATGCGAGTGCATCTTGTTCGCCGACCGACGGATACTTGCGATATGAACTCCAGGAGGTGGTGGATGATTTGGAAACATGAGCGTGCCCAGTGGATAGCGATGTGGGCGCGGCGCCGAGTGTGGTACTGGGGCTGTGCGCGGGCCGTGTCCGTGGGGAATCCCCACAGGCGGTAGCGGCGGGACCGCCGCTGCCAGGAACGTCTGCCCTCGAGTGGGATGGAGACTTGGCCGCCCGGCTGGTTGACGAAGTCGATCGCTTTCTTCTGCAGAAACTGGATGCGTCGATTGAGCATCGCGATACGTATTGGAAGCGTGACGTAAGCTCGGTCGACGCGTATCAGCGATCGGTGGCACCTCAACGCCAGCGACTGGCCCATATCTTGGGTCTTCGCGACCCCCGGACGTCGAACCGTAAGCCCGATTTGATGGCCGCTTTTCGCTCCTCGCCAGAACGCAGCAGCGGACCGTTCGTCATGTCCGCGGGGCGAGGGCCGAACTACGACGTCTACGCGATTCGTTGGCCCGCGTTTGGTGACGTGTACGGTGTGGGGCTATTGCTCGAGCCACGCGACCGACTGCCCCTTGCGAACGTCATAGCCATTCCCGACTGTGAAGTTTTGCCGGAACAACTTGCGGGGCTATTGCAGGGTATCGACGCATCCAGCCAATACGCTCGGCGCCTGGCCGAGGCCGGATGTCGTGTGGTCGTGCCGTTGCTGATCAACCGCCAGCGCGGCCAATTTGACTGGGGCCCTCGTCCCGCACCAACAATTACAAACCGCGAAATGCTGTATCGCAGCGCATATGAGCTAGGACGCGGATTGATTGCGTACGAGCTGCAACAGATTCTGGCCGCTGTCGACTGGATGAGTGCTACCGCGGATCGGCCGGTGGGTGTGATTGGATGGGGCGAAGGCGGGCTATTATCGCCGTATGCCGGAGCGCTCGACCAGCGAATTCAGAGTGTCGGCGTGAGTGGCTATTTCGATTCACGCCAATCAATTTGGCAAGAGCCGATCGACCGCAACGTGTTTGGCTTACTGGAACAATTTGGCGATGCGGAGCTCGCGTCGCTAGTCGCACCACGTCGATTGATCATCGAGGCGGCGCGGGGTCCTGAGACGGTATTTCCTGGCCAGGGTGGGGCGCCCGCGCGATTGATGTCACCGCAGCTGAGCCGCCGTCCAAGCCGAGGTGGCGCGAGCGCGTGCGCTGATCGAGGGACTTGTCCCCACATCGCCCATTGAGTTGGTTGTGAATCAAACAGGGCAAGAGCCGCCCGGTTCGACCAAATGGTTGCAAGGTTTCTTGTCCGGATTGAATTCGACGGGGAAAATCCCTGAGGATGTATCGCTGCCGTCCTACGAACTTAAGGACGTCGATCTGGTCGCCCGACATCGAGATCACATGCGACAATTAGATCGGCACTCGCAGCAGTTGCTCAATGGCAGTGCGAAACTGCGGCGTGAATTCATGCAGCGCCTGGATACTTCGTCGCCGGAGGCCTACCAACGCAGCGTCGTCGATTATCGAAACTACTTTTACGAGGAAGTCATCGGACGTTTCGATCGCGCGCTCAGCCAGCCTCGGCCGCGTACTCGACTGGCATATGAAACCGAACACTGGCGGGCCTACGAAGTTGTGCTGGACGTATTTGACTCCGTGTTTGCCTACGGACTCTTGCTGCTTCCCACCGATCTGCAGCCGGGCGAACGCCGTCCGGTCGTCGTGTGCCAGCATGGATTGGAAGGTCGCCCGCAGGACACGATCGGCGATCAAGGCTCGCAGTACTATGCCGGCTTTGCCGGTAAACTCGCCGAACAGGGGTTCATCACGTTTGCGCCGCAGAACTTATACATTGGCGAGGACCGATTTCGCACGTTGCAGCGGAAGAGCTATCCGTTGAAGAAGACCTTGTTTTCGACGATCGTGCCGCAGCATCAGCAAATCGTGAATTGGCTGAAATCGTTGTCGATGGTCGATCCCCAGCGAATCGCGTTTTACGGCCTGAGCTATGGCGGCAAGACGGCCATGCGAGTGCCGCCCCTGGTGAGCGATTACTGCCTGTCGATTTGTTCGGCGGACTTCAATGAATGGGTCGACAAGAACGCATCGACCACCAACCCGCGCAGCTATGTCTGGTCGGGGGAATACGAAATCTTTGAGTTTGACCTGGGGAGCACGTTTAACTACGCCGAAATGGCGGCACTAATTGCTCCTCGGCCATTCATGGTCGAACGTGGTCATTTTGATGGCGTTGCGGACGACTGGACCGTCGCCTGGGAATTCGCCAAAGTCCGGAATCTTTATGCGGCTCAACTACATATCGGCGACCGTTGCGAAATCGAATGGTTTGTGGGTCCTCACAAGATTAATGGTCAGGGCACATATCGCTTTCTCCACAAGCATCTCAACTGGCCGGCCACTGAGTGAGATGCGATGTAGAACGCTTGCTGCGCCATCTCCGCGCCTTGTCGTCAACTGAGTTTAAAAGGACCTTTCTTTGGAAAAGACCTTCACGGCCAACGAGTGGCGGATTATCGGCATAGCTTCGGTCGGTCACGCGTTGTGCCACGTCAGCGAGCTAGCGTTTGCGGCGGTGATCGGGGCCGTGATGGTGGAATTCACCCTCGCGCCTGATCGGGCCGCGGCGCTGGCCGTGCCAGGCTTCGTGCTCTATGGCGTGGGAGCGATTCCCGCGGGCATTTGGACCGATCGTCGTGGCTCGCGTGAAGTGTTGGCTGCCTACTATCTGCTTCTGACGTTCGCCGCTACAGCGGTTTGTCTAGCACAAACGGTATGGCAATTAAGTGGCGCCCTTGCTTTGCTGGGAGCCGCCATAAGTCTCTATCATCCGGCGGGTCTTACGATGATTTCGCACGGATGTCAGCGTCGCGGCCGCGCGATGGGGATCAACGGTGTCGCGGGCAGCCTGGGCATTGCCGTGGGGCCTACGCTGGGGTTACTTTTAGGCGGTTTGGGCTTCTGGCGAGCGACGTATGGGGTGATCGCGGTTGCGAGTGGTCTGACAGGTTTGGCGACGTTCTGGATCCCCATCCACTTACCGATTCCCGCCGCAGCGAAGTCCCCATCATCTGGCGACACCGCGCCGCCGCGCGCGTGGACCACGTTACCGTTGTTGTTCCTCGCCATGTTGGCCGGCGGGATCAATTATCGATGTTTGACCACGGCGCTGCCAACCTATCTGAATGACTCTGCAGCGGCGACCTCGGCGCTGGCAGGGAACGAGGCCGCAGCGAGTGACGTTGGCGCCGGTGCTGCAGGAGCAACGCATTCGCGTGGAGGACTGCTGTTCGCGGTGCTTGCGCTGGGCGGGGTCGGTCAATTACTGGGAGGCCACATTGCCGATCGGTATCGACCCGCGCTCGCCTACCTGGTCGTGATTTCCTTGACGATCCCCTGCGCCCTCGTTATGGCTCATGGAAACTCCTATACGATTCCCATCGCGGCTGGCGTATTGGCGGTGTTTATGTTTAGTCAGCAGCCGTTGGAAAACACAATCATCGCGGAGGCGACACCCTTGCAATGGCGGAGTAGGGTTTATGGACTAAAATTCATCCTGGCCTTTGGGTTGGCTTCTAGTGGTGCCTACTTGACCGGCTGGATTTGGACGACGTACGGACTGGCGCGGGTGTTCGATACATTTGCGGCGATCGGTTTGGTGATGTTATCCTTTGCCTCGGCATACGTTTGGCAAGCTCGATGGAGGAAAGATGCGAGATATTCGAATCGCGGCCGCTCAATTCGAGCATCGTGACAACGACAAGGCATACAATCTGCGTCGCATCGCGGAGTTGGCGCGACGAGCGGTGGATATGGGTGCCGAGATTGTTTCATTCCATGAATGCTGCATTCCTGGCTATTCCTGGATCCAGCCGTTGGAAAAAGTTTCGCTGTTGGCCGTCGCCGAGCCGGTTCCGGACGGGCCATCGGTTGGCGAGTTGATACGAATTGCCCGCGACTTGAACGTGGTTGTAATGGCGGGCTTGCTGGAACGTGATGATGCGGGTCTGGTGTACAACAGCTACGTCACCGTCGACCGTTCGGGATTCATCACTCGGTTCCGTAAGCTGCACGCGTTTGTGAACCCGCATCTCTCGCCGGGCCATGAGTTCAAAGTGATCGAACTGTGTGGCTGTAAAATCGGCTTCCTGATTTGTTATGACAATAACTTGCCAGAAAACGTCCGCATTACCGCGATGATGGGGGCGGAGATCATCATGATGCCACACGTCACCGGGTGCTTGCCGTCGGTGATGCCTGGTCGGGGAACGGTCGACCGGCGGCTATGGGAACACCGTGAGCGGGATCCGGTCGCGGTACGACAAGAGTTTCAGGGTCCGAAGGGACGCGGCTGGTTGATGCGCTGGCTACCGACACGTGCCTACGAAAACGGCGTGTATGCCGTATTTACCAATCCGATTGGCTGGGACTACGACACCGTCAAACCCGGTCTGGCGATGATACTTGACCCCTTCGGCGAGGTCTTGGTCGAATCTCACGCCTTGGATGATGATGTCGTCGTCGGTCTGCTGACGGCCAATAAGTTGGCCGTGTCCAGCGGTCAACGCTACCTAAAAGCTCGTCGCCCGGAACTCTACGGAAAACTGATTGAGCCCCAAGAGTCGATTACGTTGCCCGGATGGCAATTAGAAAAAACATAGCTGGATGGCATACTACGCGAATCTTTCCGGCGGCAAACGTAAGTCGCGAGTTTTCTTTTATAGGCAGAGTCAGGGGGTTGTGCGCGTCGTTAGGGTTCGTATGTACCGTAGGTAAAGGCCAATACGATGTCGGAGGTAGTGAAGTCCCCGTCGCCGTCCCAGTCACCTTCGTCCCAGACCGCGTTTTGGGCTTCCGTGTCTTCGTATTTGCCCCGCTGAAACACCTGAATTAAATCTGCCGAGTCGAAACGTCCGTCGAGGTTTGCGTCACCGACCGTGTTGCGGACGCGATCGTAAAACGCGTCGACGGCCGTGGTGTTGTTTAGTGTCGCCGGATCGTCCTCTCGCAAGCTTCCCGTATCAATCGTCCGTGACGAAGACGCATTCAAGCGGTTGACCGCCGACAGTACGTCCAGCGGCGAGATCTGCCCATCTCCGTTGACATCCCAATATGGCCCTCCGTGTTGCTGCACATCCTCGATTTGGCGCAACACATGCCCGTTGGCCAACGGTATCAAGGCCTGACCTGCCAGTTGATTGATGAGTTGGATTACGTCATTGGGCGCAACCTGCCCGTCGCCATTGACATCGGCAGGTTCGAGCGGATTTTGCCACGAGACCTGTTCGCCGGGTTGAGAAAACTGGAAGCCGACACCTGTCAATTGCAGCGAATCACCGAGTCCTTGATAGCGATAATACACATCGTCGACTCGCACAACAGACTTCCAGCCGTCGGGCCCTTGCTCGGCAACCACGGGCATGGCGGCGCCGCTGGCCACGGAGAGTCGCGCGGCGAGGTCGCTCTGCACTTGTCGGAATACCTCACCGACCACATTAGGTTCAACGTCAGGCAAGGGATCCACCGGCTCTCGCTGCAACGGCGCAGCCGTGGCCAGAATCGTATCGGGTGCGTCGACGTCGACAACGTGGATCGAATTGTCGGCAATGGAAAACAATTTGTCGTCAATGTAACCGCTGCGACGAACGGGCGAATCGTGGGTTATCTCCGCCAGCAGCTGGACGGCCTGATCGGTGCCCGGTTGTGCGTCGACGTCGATACGGAACACCATCAATTCGTGCTCGGTGACCCATTTACGCGTTTCTGCAAATCCATCCTGATCTTCGTCGGTGCGTACGACATACGAGCGAATCGACGGAACGGCCAGCAGATCGTGTGCGGCGAAATAGCCGAAGGCGTGATGATCCGCCGTGGCTTCCGTCTGCGAAAATCGCTCCATCGTGTACTCGTCGACCAGCACGGGTTGCGCCAGATTCGTGACGTCGAACAGCGAGACTTGCGCGGGACCGACGGCACCGGTGGGTGTGTTACGACCTACAGTTAGCAGATGATTGTCATCGATCAATTGCATGTAGCTGGAAAAGCCTGGCAGCGTCAAATGGCCGACGGACGTGGGTTGAGTCGGATCACTGACATCCAGTCCAAACAGCGGATCGACACTGCGGAAAGTAACCAGGAAGGCGCGAGGGCCCATGAATCTCACCGACTGGGCCGATTCGCCTAAGCCCAGGTTTTGGAGGCTTCCGGTAAACTCCAATGTGCCGCCGTCGTCATGCAGCACGAAGAGATCGTTTTCCGAATTCGACGTCCAATTGCCGGAATACGAATGATTGACCGTGGTCACAATCCGCAAGTGATCTTGATATTCGTCGGCGGAGAATTGATTCAGCATGTTGCCTGGAACCAAGCCTGCGGCCGAGAACCGGGCACTACCGTCCTCTTGATTCCAGTCAAATTGCATGATTCGTGTGACGCTGCCATCCTCGGCTTGATATCCATTTTCGAAGATGTAGAAATGATTGACCGACGCGTAGATCTGCGTCGCCCCGTTGGTGTAGACGCCGGACGAACCGGTCAAACCGGGTTCGCTATTGCTGGCGTTGATCGAAACCAACGAGACCAGCGAGGCTGCGCCGTCGCTGAGTGGACGGAAGATATCTTCGGGTTCGTGCATGAGGCCACTGCGCGCCAGTTGGCCATCCGCTCCGACGCTCTCATAATTCGGTAATGCCTCGTCGACAAACTCGCCCAGATTCGCCCGCACGCGCGCTAGATACTCCTCTTGTGTCTCGTACCTGCCCAGCTCCGCCGGGTGAGGCTCTCCGTCGACGTCACTCGGCGGGATAATGCGCGGACCGGAATCGACGGCCGTGTTGGCTACGGCTAGATAAACGTAGTCGCCAATGCCGCGCGATTCGATATACTGTCCCTCCATGGTGGTTCGCTGCACCAGCTTCGGTTCCGCACGGTCCGATACATCCAGCACGGTCACGATCGTCTCGTAAGTTGGCGGCTGGTAGGGGAAAATGTCGAATGGCCGCAGCAGATCGGTGGGGGCATCTTCCCAGGGCATAGGTTCAGGCCAGGGAGCGTACGTTACGTTTTGCGAAATGACCGTGAGTCGATTGGCGTGCAAGTATTGTGCGATCGCACTGCCCACGATCGGCGTGCGCGAGACCTCGTGTAATTGATCGGCTGGCCAGGCATCCAAAATGACAACGTCGTTGCCGGTCAAGAAATACACATAGTCAGAGTCGAACTCAACGATATCTGCCTCGTCGATGCCGGCCACCTGAACGTTGGTTTCCGAGTGATCGCGGTTGCTACTAACGTCGACTTCAGGTGCTCCGTCGAATCCTCCCGCGTTTTCCCCTGCGTAAAAATAGGCGGGCTGCCCGAATAGGCCTTCATAGCGTTTTAACGCGTCCTGGATGAGGAAATCCTGAAAGTCTGTCAGCGATCCGAATTCCGAAAACGGACTCTCGTTGTCCGCCCGCACATTCACTTCGACTTGGGCCTTCAACTTGCCGTCAACCGTGTAGGTCAGTGTTTCGGAGCCGGAAAAACCGGCCGGCGCTGTGTACAACAGGTGTCGGCCGTCGGACGCGATACCAACCGACGCGCCGATCGTGGAAGGTGTTACGGCCGTTATTTTTTGGGCACCAGAATAGTCCGCACCAAATAGATCGTTTGCCACCACGGCCAACGTATCCGTTGCTCCCGGACGAACACGTACTTGGTCATCGCGAACTCGGCGAATGACCTGCACTTGGACTGTCGCTTCCATTGTGCCATCGACCACGTAGCTGAATTGGTCCGTTCCATAGAAATCGGCCGGTGGTGCATATGCCAACGAACGCCCGTCGGCCCCGAGGCTCACGCTGCCACCGTGGGCACTGGCTGTGACTGACGTGATTTGGCGAGTGCCCTGGTAAGCTCCGATCGGGCAGCCCCAACGGTAATCGGGAAAATCGTTTGCCAATACATTAATTTGCACCGGCGCGGAGTTTTGATCGACGACCTGCTCGTCCGATCGCAGGTGATTTTCCCGCGAAATGAAGGCCTGGGCGTCGTACTTGCCGTCGACCGTGTAGTCGACCCGCGCCCACGATTCCGCTCCCGGACGATACTGTAGGCTGTGACCATCCGGCGAAATCGCGACCGTCCCTTGGCCGTCGGAGACGGTCGCCGATGTGATGATGGCCGGACCCGCGTAACCCCGTTGGAAGAAGTCGTTGCGCAATACGTCCAACGTGTAAGTGTCGTGAGGCTGCGAGCAGAAATTGTACGAGTCGTATTGGGCCAAAGGTACGACATTCAGGGTCACACTGGCATCCAGCGTATCGTCGACGGTGTAGCTGAACGCATCATGACCGACGTAGCCGTCTGGCGGTGTGTAGCGGACGACCGATCCGGCGATAGCCATCTCCGCCTGCTGCTCGCTGTCGCTAATGGACGTTAGCTGCCGAGGACCAGTGTAGCCGTCGCCCACAAAATCGTTTTGCAGGACCGACAACCGTTGATTGGGAGTATCTTGATACGCGGTCAGAAAGTCATCACGCACCGGACGCGTGATGTTGACGGTCACCGTTGCCGTAAAACGGTTGTCCGCCGTGTAGGTAAAGGTATCCGTTCCTGCAAATCCCAGCGGCGCGCTGTAGGCGACCCCTCGTCCGTCCGGTTGGATTTGCACGTTGCCCCCTTGCGCCGACGGTCCGACCGCCGTGACTCGATCTACAACGTCGATGTACCGTCGCTGTAACGAACTGTAGTACTGATCGTTCGACAAAACATCCAATGGATGGTTCTGACTGTTAATGTCGATCTCGTCGTAGTCATCCACCACAGGACGTTGAATGTCGACCGACACCCATTGCTCGAAGCGTCCGTCGACAACATAGAACAAACTGTCGAATCCGCGCTGATCCTGGGGTGGCGTGTAAAGCAGTGACTTGCCATCCGCAGCGATCTCGATGGTGGAGTCGAGGTCGTTTTGAGATGAACTGGCGAAGGTAATATGTCGAGGTCCGTCGTAGGTCGGCCAAAACGGATCATTTGCCAAGACGTCCAGACGTTGTTGCGATGTGTTTTGCAGCACCTCGTAAGTGTCCGGTAGCAAAGTCTCCGGAATCGAGATCGTCACGTCGACGGAATAGATTTGATCAACGATGTAGAGAAAATGATCGGTTCCGGACGCTTGCTCACTGGGACGATACAGAAGGGACTGACCATCGGCGGCGATCGACACTTCACTCTCGCCTGTCGTCACACTGACCAGCGTGATGCGACGGGCACCGTCATAGTCGGCCCAGAAAGGGTCGTTCTGGAGCACATTCAGCGTGTGCCACTGATCGTCGGGCCGGAGGCTGTATTTGTCGGCCCGCAACGGCGACTGCACGTCGACCTTGACCGTCGTAAAAAAACTGCCGTCCACGAAATACGTGAATTGCTCTTCACCGAAAAAATCGGCCGGCGGCGCATAGACAATCGAGCGACGATCGTCCGCGATCTGCAACTGGCCACCTTCACTACCAAAACTGACCGCCGAGATTTCCCGGGGACCGGTGTAGCTGTCTCCGAACTGATCGTTGTCCAGCACACTCAAGACGACAGGAGCACCGTTTTGGTGCACTGCCACGCGATCCGCCACTAAGGTGACCGTGTCGCCCGCTAGCAATTGTCGCGGCTCGAGCGTTTCCCCGACTCGTATCCGCCGGCGACGTCCGGCAAAGGTGATTCTTTCTCTGGCCATGGCTGTCCCTACTTTCCTTTTCAACTCCCTACCCGATGTTTCTCAAATTGAGCAAGTTCAATACCGTCGACTCACATACCGTTCTTCTCCCTGGAAGTAAGGTGACGCAAATAACCTTCTTCTCCCCCCCGGGAGAAGGTGGCGGAAGGCCAGTTGAGGGCCTGCCGAGGGCCGAACGAAGCCCGTCTCACGTCTTCTCGCCGCACCAACTCTCTCCCCACACCAACTCTCTCCCCCCCTTTCCTCTCTCCCCACACCAACTCTCTCCCCACACCAACTCTCTCCCCACACCAATGGAGGCCCATCATGCCGGCGCCCAATCAACCCTCGATTTTATCTCCACTCACCAAAACTGATAAATTATTTGTGGTCCGCTCCAACCGAATTTGGATCAATTCGCCCAACAGCCTAACGCCGCAGCATTTCTGATGGGCCGAAATCGGGGAGTAGATCAACGCGGCTGGGCCATTGACGGGAGCCTATCACATGTGGAATCCAACACTTCATTGCCTCCGTTCGATGCCAACTTGGTTGTCGGGTTCGGGACGGCCGGCCCGGTCGATCGTCGCCATCTTGTTGGCGGTGGGGTCGAGCATTTGGTTTGTTGTGCTGGCTCCCTGTCTTGCACAAGTTGCCTCACGCGACGGCACGTACGACGTGGTGGTTTACGGAGGGACGTCGGCCGGGGTCATGGCGGTGATCCAAACGGCACGCATGGGAAAACGGCCGGTGTTAATCGAACCGTCACAGCACGTCGGTGGTCTAACGGTCAGTGGGCTGGGTTTCACGGACGCGGGCGATAAGAGCAAGATTGGCGGTCTCGCTCGTGAGTTTTACGGCCGGATTAAGCGGCATTACGATCAGCCGTCGGCATGGAAATTCGAACGCCCTGAACACTATGCACGCTATCGACCGGATGACGATGCCATGTGGACGTTCGAGCCGCATGTAGCAGAAGCGACAATTATGAAAATGCTGGAGGAGGCCCAAGTCCCGGTCGTTCGCGGGCAGCGGCTGAATCGAACCGGCGGTGTGCTCGGCACTGGCACGCGGATCACGTCCATACGTATGGAGACGGGGGAGATTTACGAAGGACGGATGTTCATCGATGCGACCTACGAAGGCGACTTAATGGCAGCCGCGGGCGTGACGTACACGGTGGGCCGCGAAAGCAACGCGCAATACGGCGAGACCCTTAACGGTGTGCAGAAGACGTTGAATCTTTACAACCACCGTTTTCTCAAACCGGTTGACCCTTATCGGGTGCCGGGCGATTCGGCAAGCGGCCTGTTACCAGGCGTGCAAGGTGAGTCTCCTGGCGAAGACGGCCGGGGAGACCATCGCGTGCAGGCCTATTGCTATCGGATGTGCATGTCGCTCGTGCCGGAAAACCGTGTTCCCTTTCCTCAGCCCAAAGACTACGACGAACGCCGCTTCGAATTGTTGTTTCGCGTCTTTGAGTCGGGTGACCTGCGCCTACCGTTCAGTCCGGACATGATGCCCAATGGGAAATCCGACACGAACAATTTAGGGGCAATGTCCACCGACAACATCGGGATGAACTACGCGTATCCCGAGGCAAGTTATGCGCGCCGCGACGAGATTGTGCACGATCATCGGGACTACCAGCAAGGGCTCATGTGGACCTTAGCCAATCATCCCCGCGTCCCGGAGGCGATTCGGCGGCAGATGGCGAGTTGGGGATTAGCAGGCGACGAGTTTGTGGACAACGGACATTGGCCTTACATGCTATACATCCGCGAGTCGCGGCGTTTGGTAGGCCAATACGTGATGACCGAACACGACTGCCGCCGCACGCGTCAGGTCGCCGATTCGATTGGTATCGGCAGCTACAACATGGATTCGCACAATACACAACGCTACGTGACGTCGGACGGGCATACTGCGAACGAAGGTGACGTGCAGGTTTCTCCTGGCGGTCCGTATTCGATCAGTTACGGTGCCATTGTGCCGCGGCGCGGCGAAGTGGAAAACCTGCTAGTACCCGTGTGCGTATCGGCCTCGCACATCGCCTATGGTTCGATCCGCATGGAGCCTGTGTTTATGATCTTGGGCCAATCGGCGGCGACGGCTGCGGTCCTGGCCGACGAGCGGCAAGTGTCGGTCCAAGATGTTGAGTATGCGGAGCTTGGTCCGCGGCTGATCGCCGACGGTCAAGTCCTAAAATAACTCGCGTCATCGCATTCGCGCGATTTCTGGCAGACTCGTGCGTTCATGTGACGTCGCTGGTCCAGAGCGATTCCGACGCGGTGCCAATGTCCTTCGCGACCGCGTGCGCCCATTCGGGGGCCGGTGCCACGAAGTGGATGCGTTTGCCGTCCAGTGGATGTCGCAGTCCGATCTGCCAGGCGTGCAGACATAAGGGCGGGTCGGTTGGGTGCAGGGTTTGCGTGATGGGCGAGTCGGTTGGTGTGCCGTAGGTTGGGTCGCCACAGACCGGCCAGCCCAGATGCGCAAGGTGCAGACGGATTTGGTTCGTGCGTCCCGTCAACGGTCGAGCTTCGACGAGCGAGGTTTGGTCATCAAAACGGTGCAGCACTCGAAATTCCGTGCGCGAGGGAAGTCCGGCGACATCGACCTCGCGTCGGCCGGCTCTCTGGGCGACATCGGCAATTGGGGCATCGCACGAAAACGATTCCTGCGCAGGGACGCCACGGATTTTTGCCAGATACCTTTTTTCGACTTCCCCTCGTTCAAACTGCGGTTGCACTTGTCCCGCAATGGGTCGATTGCGCGAGAGCACGACGACGCCGGTGGTGTTGGCGTCCAAACGATGAGCGACTCGCAGCCGCTGCGGCCGATAGACGTGATCGAGGATCCAGATCAGCGTATTGCGGTTATAGCGGCCGCAAGGATGCATTGGCAGCGGAGCCGGTTTGTTCACGACGACCAGCATCGCGTCCTCGTACAGAATCTGGATGTCGGCGTTGACTTCTGGTTCGACCGTCATGGGCAAAACGTTTTCAATCCGCTCGCCGACCACGACGCGATCATCGGCGGCAAGCGATTCGCCGTTTCGTTGCAGGCGACCTTGATCGATAGCCGTTTGCCACTCGGTGGCACCGACATGAGGGTGCAAATCGACCAGCAATTCCTGCAGCGTGTAACCATCGCAACGTTGCGGGACGGCGATCGGGCGCCGGTTTTCGTAGGGCTCGCAGCCGGGCAATGGCGTCACGACGTGGCGGATCTGTTCGTGGCGACGTGCGCAGGTGGCCTCCACGGTCTCTTGTGGCGTTTGATAGCAGAAGGGACACGACTTGCCCACAACGTACAGGGGCGATTGCTGCTCGTCGGCGGACAACGTCGCTTGGCAGGCAAAACACAGCGTTGTGTCGGTCTCCTGCAGTTGCGTGTCTAGCGCGACACGCTGGTCGAACACGAAGCATTCGCCCTCGTAGTGTGCACCACCGCACTCTTCGAAATACTTTAGAATCCCACCGTCCAGTTGGAATACTTGTTGAAAGCCCTTCTGCTGCATGAGCGGGCCCGCCTTTTCACAACGGATACCGCCGGTGCAGTACATCACCAGCGGCTGTTGCTTCAGTTCCTCTGGCAGTTGATCGACCGCCGCGGGGAATTGCCGAAAATGCGAGATGCCGATGGGACGCGCATTGGCGAAGGCGCCGATCTTCACCTCGTAGTCGTTGCGTACATCCAGCAATGTGACCGTTTTGCCCGCGTCCAGCCATTGCTTCAGCGTGTGGGCCGGAAGCTTCGGCGACTTGGTCCGCGCCGGATCGATTCCGGGGATCGCAAACGTGATGATTTCGGGCTTAATCTTGACCAGAAGTCGGCGAAACGGAATTCGATCGCTGACGCTGAACTTGACCTGTAAATCGGCCAGTGGCGGGTCCTGACGCACATGGTCCAACAACCGTTGCACCGCAGATTCGTCGCCCGCGAGAAATAGATTGATCCCTTCAGGGCTTAGCAGGATCGTGCCGCGCAAACCGAGGGACTTGCCCAGCGCATAGAGAGCCTTCCGTCGATGAGACAGGCGATCGAGCGCGGTGAATTTGTAAGCGGCAATATTTGTGACGGAATTCATGGTAGGACGATCACCTCGCGCACGCGATGGTTTTCACTGTCGCCAATGGCCACACGTTGGCCGTCGGCGGTCACGCAGACTCCGTGCGGGCGATTGAGCTTGGCGAGAACCGCGGGACCTTGATCGCCGCCATATCCTCGTTGATTGGGACCCGCGCCTGCCAGGGTCGTGATCACACCGGACACCCGATCAATGTGGCGGATCACCTGGTTTTCGGTGTCGGCGATGTAGACATTGCCTTGGGCGTCAAGGGCAATCCCTTTTGGTCCGTTGAAGGTTGCCTCCTTGGCCGGTCCGCCGTCGCCCGTATAACCTTGCTTTCCCGTCCCGGCGACATGGATCCAACGCCCCTCGTTCAGCTCGATTTTCCACACGCTATGGCCTTCGCGCAGGCCCACCCAAAGCGTTCCCTGTGTGATGAAGAGTGTGCGCGGACCGAGCACGGGGTGGTCCTTCGCGACTTGACCATCCTGCGGCAACCGTTTCTCGCCGTTGCCTGCGAAGGATTCGATGACACCGTCGTTCAGGCGAACGCGTCGGATTCGGTGATTGCCAATGTCGGCAATGTACAGATTGCCGTGGTCGTCCAAGGCGATGCTGTGCGGTTGTTTCAGTTGGGCTTGCACAGCCGGTCCGCCGTCGCCTCCGTACCCAGCGACACCGGTCCCCGCGACGGTCGAAATCTTACCGGACTGCTGGTCGACTCGCCGCACGACATGGTTTTGCATTTCGACGAAGTACAGATTGCCTTGGCGGTCGAAACGGCATTCGTACGGTTCATTCAGCAGCGCGTCGGTGGCAAGGCCCCCGTCACCTGCGTAGCCACGCTGGCCGGTGCCCGCGACCACGGTCAACCGTTGCTCGCCGAGGTTCAACCGCCAAACGCGATGATGGCTCACCTCGCAAATGAACAAGTCACCTGCCGCACCCCACTCGACACCGAACGGATTGCCCAGGTTGGTCTCCGTGGGGCCGGCGAGGGGACTGATCGAATCGTGTCCGGTACCGGCCACCGTTACAATCTGCGGTTGGGCAATCGCGGCACCGCTGGCCAGCCACAGAACGAGCCAAACCGCGATACTGCTTTGGTGCCAGGTAGGCACGGGGCGCATGCGGTGCCACAGTCGATCCGCAATGGCTGCCCGTCGTTTGGATGGCGCGACTTGCTGTTTCCTGCCGCACTGGGGCGATTGCCCGTCGAAATGGTGATGACTCATGTGAAAGAATTCCTGCAATAGGCCGACTTGCCGAGCTCACGCGGTTCCCGTACGCCAAGGGCAATCGGTGGCCGCCGATCAAGTGCGGCGAACGTCCCTCGCCCTGAGTTGGCTACTATAGCGATTCTGGCTGCGGTGAGCGGGGGGGGTTTGTGTTGTATCTGAGTTGGCAGCCGATATAATCGCGGTGCTGTCGGACAAACTGAGCTGGGACGGCGGTGGCTGGACTCGAAACGCGAACCGGCTGGAGGCAATGCGGACGCTCCCGCATTCAACCTTCGCGGCGGGAATTGCGATATATGGAAGCTCACCGCATTGGATCATCAGAGTGATGACGACATTTACTTTAAGTAGAAACTGAGGACACGCCATGGCACAATCATCCTCGGAGAATTTCAGTCGTCGAGCCTTCCTCAAGGGCTCGGGGGCCGCGGCGGCGGCAACGGCGCTTACGCAGAATGCGGCGAACGCCGCCGAGCAGGCGGCCGAAACATCCGTGGTCTCGGGTTGGTCGACGATCACGTTGAATGTCAATGGCCAGGATCATCAGGTCAAGGTCGAGCCGCGTACGACGCTGCTGGATGTGCTCCGCTTTCAGTTGGATCTGACGGGCGCTAAACCGGTGAGCTTGGATGGGAGCAGCGGGGCCAGTACGGTCCTAGTCGACGGCAAGCCCGCCACGGCGTCGACCTTGTTGGCTCTCTCGGTGCGCGGCAAACCGATTCAAACGATCGAAAGCCTTCAGGACGATGCGGTACCGAAGGCCTTTGTCGAACACGACGCCCAGCAGTGCGGCTTTTGTACGCCTGGTTTTGTGGTGGCGGTGCGAGCTTTCTTGAATCAACATCCCAACGCGACAAAAGATCAAATCCTGGCGGGGCTCAACGGTAACATCTGCCGCTGCGGTACCTATGCCAATATCATTCAGGCTGCGGTTTCGATCGTCAAAGGAGGCGGAAATGGCTGAAGTGACTTATTCTTGGCCCTCACGCGAGGACGCCAAGCTTCTGGGCACGCGCAAGAGCCGTATCGACGGGCCGCTCAAATCGACGGGCGCCGCCAAATACACCTACGATGTTAATCTGCCGAATCAGCTGATCGCCGTGGCGCTCGGCTCACCGCACGCGCACTGCCGGGTCAAATCGCTGGATACCGCGGCGGCCGGCAAAGTCCCCGGGGTCGTGCACGTTCATGTGATTCGCCAGCCTGGCGAGGAGATCCAGACCGAGGGAGATTTGATTGCGGTGGTTGCCGCAGAGACGGAAGGAGCGGCTCGCGATGGGGTCGCTCAACTGGCCGTCGAATACGAACTGCTGGATGTGTTTGTCCGCGAAGAAGATCTGGAGGCGGCCGAAGCCGCGGGCGCACCAAGCCTGCCGGTGGCAAGATCGAGCTGGTTAACGAACCCGGTGATGATGAAGACGAAGAAGAATTCGAAGAGAAGGAAATCAATCGCCTCCTAGCGGAAGCCAAATACGTCGTGGAAGGCTTCTATGGGATTGACGCCATCACCCACTGTTGCCTGGAGCCCCACGGGTCCACCCTGCAGTGGAAAGACAACAAGCTGGACGTCTATCTGTCGACCCAGAATGTGTCAATGACCGACGACGGCTTCGCCGGTGCGTTGCAGATCACTGCGGACGATGTTGACGTGCAATGTGAATACATCGGCGGCGGCTTCGGGAGCAAATTCCAGCCGAACTATTGGGGAATCGCCGCGGCGGAAATCGCGAAGGCGACCGGTCGGCCCGTCAAGTTCATGCTGCAGCGCGATCAAGAACTGAAAATCGGTGGCAACCGACCTTCCGGTTTCATTAAGGTCCGATTGGGCGCCGATGAGGATGGCGTCGTGCAGGTGTGGGACTCGTTGCACTGGGGCACGACCGGGCACAATGGCAGCACGGTCAGCGTGAACAATGTGCCCTATGTCTTTTTGCCGCCCAATAATCGCCGTGTGGCCACCGGGGTGGTCACCAACAACGAGCCCTCCGTGGCTTGGCGAGCGCCGAATCACCCGCAGGCCTGTGCCCTGACGCAGACGGCTTATGATGACTTGGCTGCGAAGATGGGTGCCAACAGTCTGGATATCTTCCTGCGGAATCTGGCGAACATTTCGTCCAAGGACAAGGCGCAACTGTACAACGATGAACTGCAGCTGGCGGCGAAACTGATGGACTGGAATGCAAAATGGCATCCACACGGCAAGGGACCCAAGCAGGGTGCGATCGTCGAAGGGTTGGGCATCGGTCTGCACGAATGGGGCGGTGGTGCCAATAGTTCGACCTGTAAACTGAGGTTGCATCCGGACGGTGGCGTCGAGAGTTACTGCGGCACGCAGGACCTTGGGACCGGTACGCGGACGATCTGCGGCATGGTCGTGGCCGAAACGTTTGGTTTGCCGCTGGAAGCGATTAAGGTCAACATCGGTCACTCGACGTATCCCTTCAGCGGCGCGTCGGGCGGCAGCACGACCGTGGGTGCGGTTTCCGAATCGCATCGCCGTGCCGCTCAGGACGCTCTGCGCCAGTTGAACGAACGGGTTGCCAAGAAGCTAGGAGTCGATGCCGAATCGCTGCAGGCCGTCGATGGTCGCATCGGCGTGCCCGGTGATCGCGATAAGAGCCTCAGTTGGAAAGAGGCGTGTAGTCTAATCGGTATCATGCCGTTGGAAGTTACGGCCAGCTATCAGCGCGGCGGTCAATCGCCGCTCTCCAGCAGCGGCGTGGGCGGCGTGCAGATGGCGCATGTGGCCGTCGATTCGGAAACCGGCGTTGTCAAAATGAAGAAGATGGTGGCGGTGCAGGATATGGGATTGATCATCAACCGCAAACTGGCGGAAAGCCAGATCCACGGGGCGATGATCATGGAAATTGCCTACGCGTTGTACGAGCAACGGATTAACGATCCCGAGACCGGCGCGTTCGTAAATGCGGATATGAGCGAGTATCGGTTACCGCGTTTGGGTGATATTGGCGAGTTGGTTGTGGAGTTGTACGAACCGGATGATCAGCGCGATCGCGGTGTGGTTGGCTTGGGTGAGCCGCCGGTAATTAGTGGCGGCGCTGCGATTTCCAATGCCGTCTGCAATGCCCTGGGCGTGCGTGTTCCGGTGTTGCCGATGACTCCGAATCGAGTCCTAGAAGCCCTTCAGAAAGCAAAGGCCTGAAACGATGAAGAATTTCGAGTACGCTCAGCCGCGGACCGAGGCCGAGGTGCTGGAGGTGCTGGCCTCCGCCAAGGGCTCGACCGAACTGTTAGCCGGTGGCACCGACCTGGTCGGTTTGCTGAAAAAGATGGTCGTGACGCCCAATCGCGTCGTCGATCTGGGCCAAGTCGCCTCACTGCAATCGATGGAACACGACCCGTTGGGTCAACTGTGGGTGGGGGCCGGCGTACACCTGGACGATTTCCTCAGCAGTCGGCTTACGGATCCTTATCCGGCGATTAAACAAGCAATCCAGGGAATTGCCAGCGTGCAACTGCAAGCGCAAGGCACGCTGGGTGGCGAATTGATGCGGCGTCCCCGTTGCTGGTATTTCCGTAATGGCTACGGATTATTGGCCGAGCAGGGGCGGCGCGTGGTCCAAGGCGATAATCGCTATCACGCGATCTTGGGAAATCGAGGCCCGGCGAAGTTTGTGAACGCCTCTCGGCTCGCTCCGGCGCTGATTTCACTGCGGGCTCAAGTACGCGTCATCGGACCGGATGCCGACAACGAACAGATCATGTCCGTAGAACGCCTGTTTCAGACACCACGTACCGAACAGGAACGGGAAACGACGCTCAGCTCGCGACAGATCATGACGCACGTAATTTTGCCAGCCGACCAGGGCTACCTGAGCGCGGCCTACGAGGTCCGCCATGGCGAAGGTCCCGATGCCCCATTGGCGGCCGCGGCCGCTACCATGCAAGTCGTGGCAGGATTGGTCCGCAAGGCATGCATCGTGATGGGCCAGGTCGCCCCGATTCCGTGGATTTCCGCGGAAGCCGAACGCGTCTTGGTCGGCCAGCCCCTTTCGGAAGCCGTCGCCCAACAGGCCGGTCTGGCTGCCCTAGCCGATGCGAGTCCCTTGTCCAACAACCAGTACAAAGTCCAACTGGCTCAAGTCGCAGTAAAACGCGCGATCCTGCGAGCCGCGGGCACCGAATTTGGAGGGTTTTAGTCATGGCTCATCAACGCACCTTCGGACTGCCCGAACCGGTTTCGGATCCGCCCTGCATGCATTTGCGGAGCAAGGCCATATACGTCACGGGCAATCCTGACCCGGAAGATGCCAGTGAGTCGGGCAGCCATCGTTATAGCTGCTGGTGCAACCGTACGCTGCGTGGCATGGGGCCGGATCAAGAACCGGTCGAACGAGTAACGTGCATCCTGGGCCGCGGCTGTTTCGAGCCCAGAATGTGAATTGAGTTCCTAGAGGCTTTTGTATCTGTATTCGCTTTGGCCCCGTGTTCGATATGCACTATTGATGTTTGCGCGGCCAAAGGGCCAGGACGACCAACGGGAGTCCGCGAAATCTCGGCTTCGCACTGCTCGCCGAGGACCATTGGCAGCGCAGAAGTGAATAGGAGCCCATCCCAGTGATTTCAAGGCGTCAGCTAACCAGGAATTCTCGCTGCGGGCTTTGAAGTCGATTCCAACGACCATAGGAAGAGTTTCGCAAGATGACCGCTCAAGTTGTTCTGTTGGTAGTGCTGATGATCGGAGACGTGGCGCTCTGGATCCTTGGGACGCTCAGTCCGATGGGTGCGACGGGACGTTTCCGCACCTTTGCCGCAGCTGCCGTATTGTTGGCGATTTTGTGCGGCAGTGTGTTCGGCTGGTCGCGCACGGCTCCCGTCGGAGCGCTGGCGCTGTGGCTGGCTGCGATCGTCATCAGCAGCCTTCCCAGCCGCACCTTGCGCTCGCCACAGGCTGGGTGAGCGACGGTGGGCGGCGCAGTCCCAGAGGAACTCGCTACCCGACTCGTCGATACCGAGTCAGCCGCGGTCGCTGATTTGAAACACGCGGTTCATGTTATTGGCGATCTCGCGGAGACGGTCCGGGCCTCCTCCGCCCACCTCGGCCGCGGCCCAACCGGTATAGCCGATTTCGTCGAGTGCCGCGCAGGACGTCTTTCCAATCAATGTCCCCCTCGCCAATCTTCGTAAACTCGTTTCGCTTACGCGAGAATCCCTTCAGATCCAGTTTGACGATGCGACGACCCAATTGGCGAATCCAGTCGCCCATGCTTCCATACTTCCAGTGATTGCCAATATCGAGCTGCATACCCACCCACGGCGAATTGAATTCATCGACGTACCGAACGTATTTTTCGGCCGATTGAGTGGAGTCGCCATCGTGGTCGTAGAGAAACTGGTTCCACACGTTTTCGATGGCAATGTACACGCCCAGTTCAGCTGCCAACGGTACCGCCTTTGAAATGTTTTCGACCGAGCGGTCCCAGATCTCCGGCTCCGAACCGTCTTTGCCGTGGCCGACGACTAGCAGCGTTGTGTTGCCACCCACGGCATGTGTCGCGCGCAAGGCATGCTGCAAATCCTTCAATGCCTGCGCACGTTCGCTCGCGTCGGCGCTGGTATGACGAATTGACCAGTGGGTCGAACAGACCGTGCCATCGACGGGTAATCCCGATTCCTGAATGGCCTTGCGAGTCTCCGCCACGTCCATGCCTGGCGAGTCCATTTCAATGCCATCAAAGCCTGCGGCCTTCACCGCTTTGAACTTATCCGTTAACGACCCGTCGACCTTGACCATTCCGATCTTCAGCGTCTTGTACATGGGACGATGCATGGCCGCGTGGTCTTCAGCCGCCATGGCCGCGGTCCACCACGGCGATGTGGCGGCCAACGCGGTGGTGCTTCGGAGGAAGAAACGCCGGGATATTCGACCAGGTGAAGTGTGTGTCATCGTAGGCAAGCTCCTGCGCGTGAGAGTCGATGAGGCGTCGCGACAACCGTCCACGTTGGAGCGGCCGGCCGCGGCGACGGTCAGGCAAGCCGTAGTTTACTCGTTTTTTCAATCGAGGGGGCGGAGGGAGGCGAAACGGTGGCGGGATAAGAATTGAAAATTGAAAACGGAAAAACATCGTTGGGGGCGCAAAAAAAACAGCCGAATGACTCTTCGAGTGTTCGGCTGTTTGATGGGAATCATGCGTGGCTGCCAACTAGCGGCGACGGCACGCTAACAGGGCTGCGACGATGCCTAGGCTCAGTAGGATTCCTGTCGGCTCCGGTACCGAGGCGACCGCTTGGGCTGGGCCTTGCTCGTAAGCGCCTCCAGCCAGCCCGGTTACCAAGTCGCTGGAGTTGGAGACCCCATCGCCATTCAGGTCACCTGTCGACCAGACCGACGGCTGTCCCGTCTCGTATAAGCCGGCAGACAACATCGTCACGAGGTCGCCCGAATTGAACTCACCGTCCAAGTTGATATCGCCCATGACGCTTTTGAACAAGTCGGAGATCCAAACATTGATGTCGGCGCCGTCGACGACCGAATCGCCATTTAGGTCGTAGGCAGGCGGATTTTGCATGCCCGCCGACTGCGTTGTCAGGGCGTCAATGTCTTGCGCATCCAGAATACCGTCGCCATTGAAGTCCCCCGGCACCGACGCCCCGTAGGTCAATAGCCCCGTGGCCGGATTGAAGCTCCACGCCTGACCCGGATCCTGGGATACGATCGTTGGCACGCCGGTAATCTGGTTGGCATCCACAATCTGGAATGAGTCACCCGGTTGGAGATTTCCCGTGCCCACAATGCTGAACGTGATGCCGTCTACGTCCAGCATGGTGGTGTAGACATTGGGATCGGGATTGCCCACGACCAGCGTGTCGGACGTGTCGGTGTCGCCGTCGACTTCAAACTCAAAACCTCTCGGCGAATTGGGTAGGGCACCGACCAGATCGGCACTCACAAGTGCACGATTGAAGGATCGCAAATAGGTGTCTGGAATGTACATCGTTTCGGCGTCGCCCGGATCAATCGGATCTTCCACGAACTCCGGAAATCCTTCGGCTCCATTCAATCGTTGTCCTTCGGGAGCGCTGGTGTTGTAGTCCCAGTAGATAATACCGGAGTCGGATCCTCCGCCTTCGCCCATGTCGAATTCGATGGCCAGCCATTCGCCGCCCTGTGCTACGTCGATGTCGACTTCGGCCAGGCCGCCTCCACCGTTATTCTGATCACGGAATACGCTAGTCCACGCATTGTCGTCAATCAGCACTTCTTCCGGGCTATCACCCGCTACGCCGCTTTTATCCGTGTCGATGGCTAGATACGTGTAGTCGTCGACCGCGTCCGCAAAGCGGTAAGTGCCCGATTCGGGAACCAACAACTCTCCCGTCGTCCGCACGACATAGTTGTCGTTGTTCGTCGCGTTAAGCGGCGGCTGCACTTCGTCGGGATACTGAACCAGGTCGGCAAACGGCGGCTGGTCGCCAGTCCACCACGTCGTGCCGTGGCCGGCCTGGAATGGAGCGACGATCGGGGCGTTGCTGTTGAAGATGCCATCGAGCCCCGCCTTGCTACCAGGGTTCGTCGCAGAAAACCATTCCTGAGTCAGTCCCGGCTTGGCCTCACCCGCAGGCCCATATACGGGATTCTCCTGCGCCGCCGACACGATCTGATCGCCAATCACCCCACGGCCCGCGACCGGTGTGGGCAACGGCACGCACTGGCCCGTAGCGCAAATCTCAATCGCGTTGAGCGGCGCACGAAATAGGGCGGTGGTCGTGGCCATCGCCTCAACACGGAAGCTGTCGCCGCTTAGACCTTCAAAGAACAAGTAGTTTCCTTCTCCGCCTTCGATGTACAAGCCGTCGAAGATCGTCGTTTGTACGTTGTCTTGTGACATCGAGACGTCACCGGCCGTGACGGTATACGTGCCACCCCGACCAAGCACGCCGCCGAGCGTGTACACAAAGACGTCGAACCCACCCGCGATCTCCGCCGGCAGCCCGCTGATATTCACCTCGGTGACCGACGTGTCGGTCGTGTCCAAGTAGCCGAGCATCAGGCGGCGATCGTTGCCGTCTGGTGCGTCGTTGTTGTTCTCGCCACGACCATCCGAAGACCAAGTGTTGGCCATCACCCATTCCACTTCGACTTGAGTGCCGGACACCATCCCTTGGGCGTCGAGAGCAACATCGTCCGTGAATCCGTCGGTCGCCGTGTCGCTGAGAAGATTGTTCCAGTTCACCGTGCCCGCGACGCCTGCGGCGCCATCGACGTAACCGCCGTCAGCGAAATTCGGTTCATCTGGTCCAAAGTTTAGTCCGATGCTTGTGCCCGTTGGCGAACCGTACAACGACGACGCCCACGCCAAGCAGATTGCCACGAATGCAAATCTAAAGCGTGACATTCCAACCCCCATTGTGTCCGAGATTCTGTCTTTTCCAGACCGTGCCTCTTCTCGGTTTCACAATCAATTGGGCCAGTTTATCTCGACATCTCCGATCGTCAATACATTTTATTCAATCGTCGCGAAGTTGGTGAGTCTTCCTGCAAGAGAAGGAGAACCATCGCGAGAGCAACTCGACAGTTTGAGACGGAGCCGGCTCAAGGTGACGTTTCAGATGATGAACCATATTCGGAGCTGGCCCCGGGCGATCGTTCACTCCGTCGCCACCGGACGAAGCACGTGATAGGTGTCGACTTGGGGGTCGGTCAGCTCCGTGGTGCTGCCATTGGGCCAGCGTACGGAAAGCTGGGCCACGGCCGAATTTTTGCCGATTCCAAAGTGAACCGTGTTATCGTGTTGTGCCCAAACTGAATGCCCGCTGACATTGTGTTGCAGCAAGATCGAGCCATCGGGTAGGGTGACCGACACCTTGGCACCGAGCGGGGAAGTCCCCGGCCCTTGGCGGCGCAAATGGACACCGATCCAATGGTTTTGGTGTGACCAATCGTTGCGGACAAAGTGCACATTCGACTTGTTTTCGCGCAAGTCCTTGTGTTCCACCAGTAGATCAACGTCTCCGTCGCCGTCCAGATCACCGCTCACCGTGCACCGGGAATCGAATTCGAAGGCGACTCCCATGAGGTGGCCGACGTTCAAGAAATCGCGACCGTCTCGATTCATGAGCAGCGCGTTGTGTTCATAACCGTTCCACGACACGCCGTTGCCCGAAAACAACGGAGCCATATTCGAAAACAGTTCCTGAATCGCCGCGTCCGGCCGCTCGCCGCGTTTATAGTAGACATCGTGGCACCAGAACCGCGTGCAGTAGTCTCGCGTCGTCTTTCCACTGGTTTGTCCGTTACAGATATAGACGTCCTGATCTCCATCACAATCAAAATCGAACGTCGTGCTACCCCAAGACCAGCCGGTTCGCGCAACACTTGCATTGAACGGAGCCTGTACGAAGTTCGTCCCACGCGATAGATACATACGATTGCCATATCCCATTTGCATGCGGGCTTGGTTGTAGTCATCGAATCCATCGCGTCCCAGATTAAGTTGTTCCAGGCGGCGGGCAGTTGTGGAGCTCATACCGATGATGAAAAAGTCGAGCTTTCCGTCGAGGTCATAGTCGCCGAACGTATGTGACATGCCAAAGGCGGCGCCGCGAGGGCGCAGTTGGTCGCTTACGTCGGTGAACATACCATGGCCATCGTTGAAGAACACGTCGGCGCCGGAGTAGTCGCTGGCCATCAGCAGATCAAGGTCATCGTCGGCATCCAGGTCGACAAAGCTGGCGCTGAAATTCCGCCTTCGGTTCTTTTGTGACATTCCCGACTGGTCAATCACATTCTGAAAATTGCCGGCGCCATCGTTAATCAGCAGGAAGGAAGGGAAGCTGTCGTTGGCATCGAAGAAGGGCGTAGGAATATCGCCATTCATGTAGCTTGGCTTTTGCTGCCCAATGAAGATGTCCAGGTCATTGTCGCCGTCGATGTCTCCGGCCGTAAGCCCCGTGGGTACCCGCAGGATGTCTTCGGCCACGCGGAGCTCTCGTGGCGCAGTTTGGGAAGCGGCCGCCTGCCTGACCTGCGTACAGCAAAGGAAAGCCGTTCTTCACGCAACACAAGTAATCGACCGTACCGTCACCCGTGAAATCCGCGAAAACGCCGGCATTGGGGTGTGAGGGCGGATGTTCGCAGAGTGCTGCTTCGCGAAACTGGAAATCACCTTGATTCCAGTAGACGAGGTTATAGCCGCCGATGATGATCTCCGGCAAACCGTCGTCGTCCAGATCGCGGAGAATAAGGGGATGAGTCGTTGTTGGCGCGGAGACTCCCGTTGCGTCCTGCGCAACTCGCGAATCGACTGAGTCGTGAACGCGGGTTCGCCTTGACGCTCAACAATCGTTAGTTCGCTCGCGTCAATCGAGGCCGGCCGCGCCGATATGTAGCGGGTTTGATTGGAAGTAGGGGATCGCTCGGTGCGGGGCTTCGTCGCCCATTCGATGTTGAGATTTCCTTTGACGATGAAGCGACGTTGTGTGGGCGGGTGGTTGACGTGGATCAGCGTGGAAACGATCGATTTGGCCGGTCTGCCACCTTCGGCCGGCTCGAATTTTTGGTGATGCCATTCCGTTTCGATGATTTCGTATCCTTGCTGCTGAAAATGATCGAGAAACTCTGGCCATGCGTCCGCGGTGATGGTGAGTTGAGGATCGGCAAACTGACTGATCGTTATCCCCCAGTCTGTTTCCTGGCTCGACAACGACTTGCCTATGCGCAATTCACCGAACGGGAAATCTCGCAACACCTTGTACTTGTCGGTTTGAAAGATCAGTTGGTCCCAGAGCGTGACAAACGTTCCCTCATATCGCTGCGCCTCGACTTCATGCTTCCAAGTGGTCCGATCGTACTGGGCGCGAACCTGAACCAACTCGCGCGCTGTCGTGGGCATTTCCGGCGTGAAATCCGGCAAAACGTCGGCAGATGCGTCGGGACCGGGGGACGGCTCGCTTGAACGCGAATCCGAACGATCTTCCGTCGTTGCAGTGGTCTGAGGTACCGCGCGATCTTCCGTTGCCGGCGCGGCGGCCTCCGGGTGGTCCTGGGACGTGGATGGCGGTCGGTTACAGCCGCTGAACAGCAGGGCCGTTGCGAGGAACGCCAAAAAACTGGGGCGTACGGCGAGCAAATAGCGGTCACGCATATCGTAAAACCTCATTGACACAGAATTTTCCGCCTCCCATTATATCTTGCCCCGTGGCGTATGAAATCGAATTCACCGCCCAAACCCCAGCACCGCCCGACGCCCGTGTGCCACAGGGAGTCGTTGGCCGCCGACAATCCTGCTCGGCTCAGGATTTGCCGCTCGGGCATTTCAGGGCCCTCTGGGCGTTTGTTTTCAACGCAGGGCGCAGAGATGCAGAGGGCGCAGAGGCGACGCCTTGCCAACTTGCGTGCCGAACCGGATTGGGCCTTAGGCCAGATGAGGGTCATCTCACGCATAACTCTCCAGTCCACCGCCGTCCGTACCAATCTTGGTAAGATACGGGCGCATCAACCGCCAGTATTGCGTCTTCCGGGAAAGGGAAAACGATCAGCGCGAATCGATGGCTTCCAAGCGTATTGCTGTTGAGTGCGGGCCTCTGTTTGGGTTTGGTCGTGGGAGAGGGGCATTATGTTGTTCCTCGAATACTCCCCCGCGCTCCGCGCAATCAGCGGCCGTCGCAAAATCGGCTGACATGGCGGCGATGCAGTCCGACGTCGAAGTCCTCAAAGAAAAGGCAACCGACCAATCTCATGTCATGGTGAGCGTTGCCTATCATTTCAACAACTTGTGGTTTGCAGGGCAGCACAACAATTGGCCGTTGGCTCAATTCTATTGGAACGAAACCCGCTCCCATCTGCGGTGGGCCGTTCGCGTCATTCCCGTTCGCAAGGACAGTCAAGATCGCGACGTGCGGCTCGGTGAGATTCTGGATGCGATGGAGAATACCCCCTTGGCTCAGCTACAGGCCGCAATCACGGCAGAGGATCAGAACCGATTTGACGCCGCTTATCGATTTACGCTTGAGACCTGTTACGCGTGCCATAAGGCGGTGGAGAAACCCTATCTGCGTCCTCAAATCCCGACGCAGCCGGCCGACTCGATTGTGAACTTCGAGCCAACGGCATCGTGGCCACAGTGAACTCCACGTTCCGAAACGCTGGCTGCCATCGTCCGATGAAAAAGGGCGTTGGACAGTTCCGCTGATGTGACCGAATCGTCGAGCATCACAGCCAGCAACGTGGGGTCTTTGGTTGTAGTGACGGACTGCCAGGTCGTGCGGCTACCTTTGACTCCGCCGCGTTAAGTTGCTGGTACGTATTGGCTGTCGAGGAAGACGGGCAGGCCATGTATCACCAGGACCCGGGCGACCGTTGAGTCCGCTGCGCGATTTTTTCTTCTCTCCCGCGGAATTCCTTACATAGTTTTCTCCTTTTTCGCGTTTGTTGGAGTTGGGACCTCGGCGTAGGGCCCATTCCAACTTTGTTCGTTCTTTTGAGGAGCAACTCTATGAGAAAAACCGGTTCATTTCCTGCTGTGCCCTTCCTGCTGGCTGTTCTGATCTGCGGTCCCGTGTTGGCGCAGGACCCCGATCCACGGTTGTGTTCCGTGCAAGGCGATCCGGTGGCGGCGCCCCCTCTCAATTTCGTGGACGGGTTCTGCATTGCTCCCACTAGTTCGATCGGCAGTCCTGGCGGTGTGGCCACAATTATGGGGGAAGGGACCTTCCCGGCCAGCGCGGACGGTCAATTGGATGTTTTCCTTATTTGGGAGCCAGATCAATTTGACGTGAGCACTGGAGAGTCATTTTCGTATTCGTCGTCGTTGCAATGGTCCAGCGACAAGCCGAACGCGAGAGTTCGTGAATGGGTCGGCAACTTCATTCCCGATCCTTTTCAGGCGTTTCTCGTCACGGACACGGACAGCGGACTTCCTGCCGAGATGGTTAAGACGTCCACTTCAGCTGTTGTGACCGACCGTATGATTGACGATAGCGCGTTTCCTCCCATCCCGCTCGGCCGCTACCACGTCCAAATAACGGGGTTGGACGCTGGCGAGATGGTGACGTTCTCTAAGAGTGGCACCGGAGGCCACATCGTACCGGAGCCTTGCGGCATGGCCTTGCTTCTTGTTGGTCTTCTCAGCATGCTGAGGGCTCAGCCTCGTCGAAGAAGGTGAAGTGATTTGCAAAGGGGACGCAACTCAATTCGCCAGGGAGGTCGCGAAATGAGTCGCGTCCCCCCCTTTTCCGTACCTTTTTCGTACCCGCTTTGTCTTTTCTATAGTTTGTGGGAGGGCTTATCCACCGGCGTCGGAGTGGCTCGTATGACCTCCTCGATTTCCCGAGGCTCCATCCCGCGGTCGAGCATCTCTCGTTTCAACTCCATCTCATTCCGATGGCAAAAGTAATGGCGGGTTTCCTTGGCGATGGCCGTGATCACCCCTGCCACCGTACAGATGAGGACGATCATGACCACCATGTTGAAGGGCACTGGCAGTTGGAGGATGGAGTCAAAGAATCTGCTCATGACTTTCGTCCCCAGTTGTTTTTGGAGTCAGCTATCTTGCCGATGGGCGTATTGAATTTTGCCCCGTTTGCCATTGCACCACGCTTCCCCGAACAATTCAAGGTATCGCGGGCTTCTTCTTGTGCCTTCGCCGAAACGGAAAGTTACTTGTCAGATTTCTCGAAAAGAAAATCGACAAATCCGGGCGATAGATCGCGGCATGCGAAAGGTCGGGTACCCAGAAATCAAGGACGAGAAACGGCTGCCCTGATCCCAAGTCGATCGTTGCATCGGACGGCCCGACGCGAGCACACCACAGCACGGCGGCTCCACGCTCTGGCCAGTTTGGCGATCGCCCATCGATCGTGAAAGCGTCCATTCGGACGATTTCGAGAGGCTGCTTAACGACCCATCGCGTTTGTGCACCGTCGGGAAGGGCTGGTAGGTGCGCCGCGCTGGCTCCGGCCGCCCAAGTCAGCGCCATTACCGGGACCGCTGCTGGTGATGAAGAATCCCATAGGAAAACCGTCTTGGGCAAATGATTCCTGAGCCATGAACGCGAATGTGGCAAAGGTCAGAGCGGTGGCCGATCGGGCCAGGCGTACCCAATACCTTCGTTTCCTGAAACAACTCTGTCGGGTTCAGTCTAGGCGATCCAACCAAGTCAATCACAGATTCAGTTTCCGGTCGTCATTCTAGCCGGACTGCTCCAAAAGGCCTGATGGACGCGCAAGGTGCGGGAGGTGGACATTACTCTGGTGGTGAAAACTGCTTTGGTACACTACCGGTGAGTGAATTCAGAAAATCCACGATAGCATCCGTCGCGTCCTTATCCAATTGAATATCGAGCTGCACATCGGCCATAATGCGTACGGCGTCCTGCAATTGCGCAACTGAGCCATCATGGAAGTAAGGTGCGGTCTTGGCAATGTTGCGCAGCATCGCCACGCGAAAGACGTACTTATCCTCTTCCATCTGTGAGTCATCAAAGCGTCCTAAGTCCACGTTTTTCGAGCCTGTTGCCCTCCAGTAGGCTTTCGCAACGCCAAATTTCTCTAACTTGCCACCGCCCAGCACGGGACCGGAGTGACAGTCAGCGCAACCTGTATTCAGAAAGGATTCCAAGCCAGCCTTTTGTCGGGGAGTAAGGGCCTGATCGTCACCCGCCAAAAACTGGTCGAAAGCGGATGGCGTTCTCAAAGTATCTTCGTACGCTTCAATGGCGCGTCCAAAGTTCGTCGCAGAGATGGGTTGATCATCGTTTGGAAATGCATTTCGAAAGGCGCTCTCGTATCCAAGCTCGTTTAGCAGTGCGATGGCTGCCTCTCGTGACGCCAATCCCAACGACCCCGTAAGCGACCCAGCGGCTTGCTCTGTACCCGACTTCCGGTTTGCCGTCCATCGGAGTGCGGGTTGCATGGTTGCGTTGAACACCGTTTGGGAATGACGTTTCGTAAGCTTGCCCGTTGCGGCGCGAGAGAATTCACGACGATCGGCCCCGTAGTCTTCTGCTAGATGGCAGCTCGCACAAGCCGTGTTCCCGTCAGCCGAAATTCGCTTGTCCCAAAAACAGAGCTCGCCCGAGTTGACTAGCCGGTGCATTAACCGCCTCGTCGTCGGCCGCCTTGATCACACCGAATAGCGAGTTGGCCTGTTCGCGCAACTCGGCGTCGTCGCCGATGCCGTCCTGCGGCATCAGTACGAATGTCACGGCAGCGGAGATCACGATCAAATAAATACGATTGCATCGAAGTCGCCACATAAATGAATGCTCCTTGTTCACGGATGGATTTCCGCTCAGGTGGTGTTCTACTTTCGCGTTGTCTTGGCCAAATGGCGTTCGGATCGAAGTTGATGCTTGTTGTCGCCGGCCGGTCCGGCAACCGTCGGCGCAGATACGGTTTGTCGGATGCCGTGTGGCAACCGTAACAGCCTTCGAGACGGATAGACGGCTTCGAATTTATCGAGATCCTGATCCGAAATCATTTTCCTGACCTGGATGCACGCCGATTATTCTACTGCTTCCAGAATCTCTTGGAGTTTGGCTTCATTTCCGGATTTGTCCTTGCGGACCGGAATGATTCGCACGGCCCACCGCATATGGGACACCGTTTCGTTCCAATAGAACTCGGTTAGGGGCCAGTTTCGCGTTCTCGCGGCAAACCATAAGTTCGTTTACTTGAACGCCTTGCCGGACCCATTCTAGCGTTACGGCAGCCACGAATCACGCGCAGACGTATCGGACCCTCTGCGGGGGCATGGCCTGTCGAGTTCGGGGTCCCTTGTTGAGACGTCAGGAGGCGGACCACCTCGAAACGCTGGGAGAAATATAGTGTGGAGTCAAAGCCGCGCCCGGCGAGGTCTCTCATGCGTCCGATGGTTCGTCCTCGGCGGATCATTGCGTCCGCTGTGAGCATCCCCATCGCAAAGATTTTTCGGAGGGTTGATTTCGATTTCGCTCCGCGAGTTTCTCAAGGGCCGTAGGACTCGACTTGATATCCCCGAGACACAGGGATTTGAGGCTTTCGAGTTTGAGGCTCGTGTCGATAGCAGCATCCGTCACTTCGGTGCTCGTCAGGTTTAGGCAAACGGTACACCCATCAGCGATGTCGGAGTTAAGTACCTGGCCGACTCGAAAATCTGGAAATTCGCTACGCGGAAGGTACAAGAATCTCCGACGCCGGATTGGCGGACCTGGCCGCATTGAAGCAACTACGTCAGATTGATGTGCGACGAATGAATGTTACTGACGATGGTGTAGCGAGGTTCAGGAATTTGTTGTGCGATTGCGAAGTAATCTGGGATCAACGGTAATTGGGTTTCAGCAGTTAACGAGTTGCCGCCGGTTAGGGCCGTCTCTGACGACTAATCTGAAACACCTCCCTCGGCTCCTGTATGCACGCGATGGTGTCGTCGACCATAAGCTCAACCGGGGACGCCCTGTCTTAGAGCCGTGTCCCAAATCCAGCCGTTCCCACGAGTTCTCGGTGTTTTGATTGATAAGACGGTGATTCAGTACTTCACTGCCGAAGTTATTTCGGCGTTTCAAGTTGTGGCGAAGCTGCTCCGGCAATCGAAGGGTTCTGGAACTCCACACGGGCTGGCCCGCTCGCTCCGTGGTCAATCCCTTAGCAGCCGGTTCGACCTAGCCGAAGCCGCAGGCCGTCGATCGTTTGTCCGGAAGCCCCTGCCGTCTGCCTGTTCGTCATCTCGGTGTCAGCATAGCGAGCCGTTCTGTCACATCCGCGTGCGCAGCGGAACAACGGGCACGCGGATTCAAAGCCCGAGCTGTGGGTCACCGCACCGCCGATTGTGCCATCGCGGTGTGTATTTCCCCACGCTCCGCGGCATGATCAACTTTACTTTCGAAATCTAACGGTGGAGCCGCCTCTGCGCGGCGTGATTGGTCCTGGGTTTGCAGCCCGCTTCGTGGATCGCCGGTTGCGCAGTCACCAACCGGTCCCGCAAGGCTGAGTTGAACCTGCCCCGCTGGGGTCGCTCCGTGTCCCACCTACGCCTTTGTCTCGGAGCTTGCTATTCAGGATTCGCAAACCTAAACACCGCCCGTTCCCCCTGTTGGTCGGCCATGCCTGTGGGAGGCGCGGCCACATCAGGGGACTCTGTCATGTTGCGGACAAGGCATCATCGCTTCGATCATGCGTGAGAGACGCTCGTTGTGGCTCGAACGGCTCGAGCTACGCACGCTGCTGAGCGTCAGCTCGGGCGCGAGTCCGGACGATTTCGTCGGTGGGCGAATTGATCATTGGCTTTGAAGGCGAGGTGGCATCCGCTTTTCAGGCGTACGGTGCGGACGGCGCGCTGGCTGTGGCCGAGCGAACGGTCTGCGCGGCCGGCCTGCACTCGGGCCGTGTCTTGTACGAGCTACCTGCTCACGCCGGCCAGGCAGCGCGCGTGGCGACGCATTGGCAAGTGCCGAAAACGATCGACTTGCACGATGCGGCCATGCAGTTGTCACAGCTGCCAGGCGTCGTCTACGCCGAGCCTAACTTTGTGCTGACCAGCCAGTCGATCCCCGGCGACGCCTCCTTTGTGGGCGCTTGGGAATTCGGTGTGCAGGAACATCTCACGCAGATCGGGGCACCGGCGGCCTGGGATGTGACCACGGGCGACGCGAGTGTGGTCGTGGCCGTAATTGACACGGGGGTCGACCTGGATCATCCGGATCTGAACGACAACCTGCTGCCCGGTACGACGTTTGTCGAGGGGACCACCACACCGCAGGACGACAACGGGCATGGCACTCAGGTCGCCGGACTGATCGCGGCCGAGATGGACAACCTGTCGGAATTGGCCAGCGAGGCGGAGGGCGACGCGGCGTGGGCCGGCGGCATCGTCGGCGTCGCTCCCCACGTACGCATCCTGCCGGTCAAGGTGCTGAACGCGGACGGTCAAGGGACGAGTGACTGAATCGCCGCGGGCATCTTTTACGCAGTTGACCCGGACGGCGATCCCAACACCGATGATGGCGCGGACATCATTCCCTTGGCGATAGGCGGGAAGTACCGCGGTCAGCCAGGTCATCGCCGACGCGATCGCCTTTGCTCACGATCGTGATGTATTAGTGATCGCGGCGGCGGGCCATAAAATCTACACCGACTTCCCCTACTCGGCGGCGTCGTATCCGGCATCTGACCCGCACACCTTGGCTGTCACGACGGTCGATGCCAGCGATCAGTGGGATGGTATGCAACGAGTTGGTACTTCGACTCCCGCAAGCCTTATCGGTCATCTGGCGGATCTCTCCGCGCCTGGCGTCAACGTGTTGGCGACATTCGTGGATCGGGACGATATCGCGGAGACGGCCACCTACGCCGGCGGCGCTTACGGACGCGACAGCGGGACGAGTATGGCCACAGCGATTGTTGCCGGAGCGGCCGCGCTCGTGAAGTCCGCTCATCCGAGCTGGGGTGCTGATGAAATCGCGGGGCAGTTACTCGCCACAGCGTACTCGATCGATTCACTTAATCCCGGCCTACAGGGCATGTTGGGTGCCGGTCGGGTCAACGTGGCTGCCGCCGTGGGATCGGCGATGCAGCCGCGCGTCATTTCGATCGTGGGCTTAGGTGATACCGGCATTGATAATCCTGTGATGGAAGTTCTGGAGGTTGGGGATATCATCGATGTGCGTTTCAGCCATGCCATGGAGACGACTGGCGCGTTGGCGGTTCAAAATTACGAGCTGGTGTATTTAGGAGACCCTGAGGATCCCGCGGATGATCAACGGGTCGACTTGTCGATGGCAACACCGTGCGCCCGATCCCGCGGTGAATTACGTCTTGGACGATGAAAACTACTACAATTCATTCCCGGGCCGGGGTGTACGTTTGCGCGTCGAGGGGATCGACGAACACCATTTGCCGGACGGGATGTACCGCTTCACGATCGCCGGCGTGCCGTCGACGGGAGGTGCGATCCTACAGGAGCTTACGCACGAATTCGAGATTCGACTCCACAAACTGCCGCCATTTGCTGAACCGCACGCCATCGTACAAGGGAACGATGTATGGGAATCCCAACGAGACCAAACACGCGATGTCGTGACGGCGGATTTGGACGGAGATGACGATGAGGATGTGCTTAAAATATCGTCGAATCGAATCGCCTGGTTCGAGAACGTCACTGGCACGGCCGAGTTCGGACCTCCACGAATCATTGCGTTGCGCGAGACGGCCGGACACGCCATCTCGCCAACATCCGTCGCAGCGGCTGATGTTGACAACGACGGCGATTTGGATGTCTTGTCAATTGAACGCTATGGTCGCCTTGCTTGGTACGAAAACCAAGACGGACTCGGCAGGTTTGGCCCGCGACGCACGATTGGCTTTCTGGAACCTTCTCCTTACGGCGCCCCGCCTGCCCTGGCAGCGGACCTGGACAGTGACGGCGACGCCGATGTGCTTATTAACGACCGTTGGTTCGAGAATATCGATGGCCTTGGCACATTTCGTCAAATACAACTCTTGAACGTGGACGCCTACCGAACGATTCCCGCGGACTTGGACAACGACGGTGACCTGGACTTGGTGAGCGCTGAAAATGATCAATCACTCGCCTGGTACGAGAACACCGATGGCTTCGCCAATTTCGGATCCGTCAGGCCGATCCACGACGGAATCGATGCCGAGTATGTTGCTGCTGCCGACCTGGATGACGATGGCGATCTCGACCTGGTCACGCGGCAGAGATTATTCGGTCCGCTTGTCTGGTTCGAGAATACCGACACGAGGGGAACCTTTGGACCACCCCAGACCATCAGCGATGATGTCGAGAAGTGGACGTCTCGCATCTTCACGGGGGACGTTGACGGCGATCAGGACTTGGATGTACTGATAGGAAACGCTTGGTACGAGAACACAAACGGACAGGCGGACTTCGGTCCGCCGAGCGTAATCGGCCGATTGGCAACCGACTTCAAGTCGACGGCCGATCTGGACCAAGACGGTGACCTGGACCTGATTTTCGGGTCTTCGCACTACGTCGTCTGGCAGCCAAACCTTGACGGTCTAGGTGCGTTCGGAGACGAACAAATAATCGGTGAGGGCTTCACCGAATTAGTACAGGCTCTCGATATCGATGGCGACGGGGACCTGGATATTGTGTCGGCGGAGACAAACATCTATGACGATCAGCAGTGCACGTATCGTAGCGAACTTGTGTGGCGAGAACACCTGGACGGTCGCGAAGAATTTGGGATGCCCAAGTTGGTCTGGTCGGAAAGCGATTCGGGATCTTCCCGCTGGGAAAGCCTACTCGCCTTCGACGTCGACGGCGACGAGGATCTCGATCTCGTGTGGGCGGGGATCCAGGGTGGGGAAGGCAAGACGATTTGGCTGGAGAACCTCGATGGCAAGGGCACGTTTGGCGCCGAGCACACGATTGACGTCAACAGCTCCGAGTCGGCGCTAAGCTTGTCTTCCGGTGACATGGACGGCGATGGCGACGATGACCTGGTCGCTCACTTAATTATTTTGGGAGGGGGGTTCCAAAAAAGAATCGTCTGGTACGAAAATTCCGATGGCTTGGGCGATTTTGGTGAACCGCGCGTGATCAGCGGAACGGGTGAGGCTTACGGTCCACTTTATACCGTTGACCTCGATGCCGACGGCGACCAAGACGTGGTGGGCGCCGCACAGGGCGGCGGCGTCGCCTGGTACCAGAACGTCGGAGGAAGCACGACGTTCATCAAGCGGGCAATCACGACGCAGAATCTCCTCTATGAACAAGCAGATTTCGTCTTAACTGACTTGGATGCTGACGGCGACCTAGATGTTTTGGCACGCCGGGAATTTTTGGACCCGATCTATGGTGGATACGGCCGTTCAAGACGATTGGTTTCGTACGAGAACATCAACGGCAGAGGAACGTTTGGCGCACCGGAAGTGATCACCACGAATACGCCACCGTACGAGGGTAAATTGTTTGCCGCCGATCTGGACGGCGATGGTGACCCAGACATCGTCGCCCAAGGCAGAGATGACTCCATGAATTGGTTCGAAAATCTGCTCGCGCATCCCGGCGACGCTAACCGCGACGGCCGCTTCGATTCGGGTGACCTGATTCAAGTCTTATCCGCGGGTGAGTACGAGGATAACATCGCCGGCAACTCGACTTGGGAGGAAGGCGATTGGAACGACGACGGAGATTTTGATTCCACCGATTTGGTCGTCGCTTTGGCCACTGGCAATTACGAACGCCAGTCACATGCAATGACCGCGGCGATCGCCGCCGCGGTGGATTCGTTGTTTGCCGATGACGAATCGCCCAAGAGTAAGAAGGCGTTGGTGGCTTAGACCAGAAAACGGAATCCATACACTCAAAACACGGACCCTAATAAACTCTGCGGTCCTCCGCGTCTCTGCGACCTCTGCGTTTAAAATCCAGTGCAGGGCCCGCCAAGGCGCGGAGTATCGCAGAGCACGAACTTCAACGGTTCCAAAATGTGTGCGAGACAAACCGCATCCGTCTTCGCCGTTCTGCTGCTCTTGCCGAGTGTGGCCATGGCGTTGGTGACGTCCGACGAAGCCGGTTCGCATCAGACGACTCCTGGCCAGCTCGCTTGGGGTGTCAACCTGGAGGGCGTATTCGCAATCGACAGCGGCGACACAACAGTTCCTTTGAAGATCTGGTCGCCCTCTGTACCGGCTCGCTGATCGCGGATCGTTATGCCTTGACGGCCGCCCATTGCCTGGACTCGGATGGCAGCGGAGGGGTTGATCCGTGGTTTAAACTCTGGCCGCTGATCCTGGCCTTTGAATCCGCCGAGGGTCCCGTGATTGTGCCTGTCGATCCCTATGCGGTGCAGTTTGCCCCCGGGTGGCCAAGCGAGTTGGCCGACTGGGCTGTGTTGCCGCTGCCGGACGACGCGCCCGGCGTCTTGCCTCGTTACCCGCTGTATGGACTCCGCGACGAAGTGGGCCAGCCGGCCGTGCTGGCCGGCTATGGGCTCACAGGATTTGGCCGGACCGGCCAGGAGGATTATTTCCCCGAGGAGGGTCCGGTGCAGCGCCGGAAGGAATCGCTACGAGGCCCTCTCGGGAGAGTCCGTGCTGGTTTACGACTTCGACAGTGGATTCGTCCAGCACAACGTGTTCACGGGCAGCGATGGCGAGCCCGATCTCGGTTTTGGAGTCGATGAGGTGGTCAGTGCCTCCGGCGACTCGGGAGGCCCCGTCTTCATTCATGGAGCGATCGCTGGCGTGACCGCCCGCGGCGAACGCGTCCCGCAAACGGACAGCAACAGCGTGCTGGACAGCAGTTGGGGGGAACTTGGCCTGGATACACGCGTCTCGTCGTTTCGTGCATTCATTACGGAAGCGACTGGAGGAGAGGCGGTGTTTCTGGATCTGTTGGGGGACTTCGATTTCAACGGTGTGCTGGACGCCACGGACGTCGATTCCCTGGCCGATCATCTCCGCGCAGGCCAGCTTACCGCGCTCTACGACCTGGACAACAGCGGCGTGCTCGATCCGGACGACCATCGCTTCTGGGTGAAGACCCTCCGGGGAACCTGGTACGGTGACGCCGATCTGGACGGCGAGTTTACCAGCGGTGATCTGATGACGGTCGCTGAGGTTGGCGAATACGAGGATTCGATTCCGGGGAATTCGCATTGGAGCACGGGCGATTGGAACGGGGACCGTGATTTCACGAGCGGTGATTTAGTTCTGGCGTTCCAAGACGGTGGCTATGAAGTGGGCTCGAGAGATGTCGTGATTGCGGTGCCAGAGCCCGCATCGCTGGTGGTGCTGGTGGCTGGCTTGTTGGGTATCGCGACCCTCCGGCGACACGTCACGCGATGACCTCGCCGCCTTGCACGACCACCAATCCCAATAACCCGTGGGAAGGCCGATTTGATTTCTTGGACACGGCAACAAAGCACCCTGCATGAGACAGTTCTATGCCCCGGTGGAGGGTCGTCGGGCCGGCGCGTGATCCATGGGCGTTGACCGGTTAGAATTGGTGCTCGAACGGGCCCAAACCAACGAACGTTTCCCGTGACCCTGGGCATCGGTCATTCTTGCCGACGGTGGCTACGAGGCGCGGCCGCTCGTAGAAGACCTTGGCGTTGCTGATCTTGACGCGGCCGGCGTTTGCATTTTGGCAGCGTAGGTGCCTCAATACAACTCGTCGAACTCATGTATGAACAACTGCTTGACGTGACCCCAGCGTGTGGCGGGTGATCATTTTTCAGAAACTACGCAAAGAGCCTCAAATTTTTCCGGGTGTTTGTCAGATCAGAGCGCCTTCTTAATGACTAAGACGGCGGATATAACCCATCAAGATTCACGTGATGAGCAAGCCCCATTACTCGACATCAACCGATTCAGAATTGCTCATCAGATTTCAGGACAAAGGTGACAATCGGGCATTTGCCGAATTGATTGGCAGGCATGGTCCGATGGTGTGCGCTGTTGCGAGACGTGTCCTACGAAAACCAGAAGATGTGCAGGACGCCGTACAGGCGACGATGTTCGCGCTCGCCAGATCAGCCGGCAAGTTACGAAACCGAGCGGCGATCGCGGGATGGTTGCATAAAGTAGCGTACTCGTGCGCCGTAGAAATCCAGCGGTCAAACGTGCGGTGGCAACGGAAGACGGAACGAATCATGGAACACGAACTATCCACGAGATCCGAGAGGAGGGCATGGAATCCGGAAGAGACGGCCGCGAATGCCGAAATCGAGGCCATGATCGACGAAGAATTGGCCGACATGTCTGAGAAACTGCGACTAGCCGTTGTGCTATGCGACATGCAAGGGTGGACGCACCAAGAGGCGGCAAAGCAACTAGGGCTCGCTAGTTCGACTCTGGGTGACCGATTGGTGAAGGGGCGTAGAATCCTTCGCAACCGACTTGAACGCCGCGGCTTCACGATCTCGGTTGCCGGATTAGGTGTACTCACATCCACGGCAACGAAGCGTTTAGAAGCGATGCCAATTGAAGTAGCGACGGATATCGCGGCAAAGGCGAGGCTCTACACCGCAGGCAAATCCGCAAGCGATGTTGGTGTATCCCCATCCGTGGTTCACGCAGCAAATAAGGTAACACTAGCAATGATAAAGGCCAAAGCAATTACGGTCTCCTTGATCGCCGTCTTCCTTGTCATGTTCGGCTCCTACATTGTGGATCGCCACGGCACGTGGAGTACCGCGGCAGCGCAACTACGGTTCGGCGAGCCGATCAAGACGGCGAATGTTAACCTTGACGCGCCCATCTGGGATCAACAGCCCCGCACCTCTTCCGATGGCCTATCGCTCTATCTGACTTCTCGGCAGCGTCCTGGCCCCGAATATCCCGTCGGCGATTTTTACCTTTACGTTGCCACACGTAATTCGAAGAATGACCCGTGGAGTACGCCGCAACCACTGCCTGTCGAGCTCAATCAGGGTGGGGATGGCGGCGCGAGCCTTTCATCAGACAGCCTTGCTCTGTACTTCTCACGTGGAGGCGAATTTGGCCCGTCCCAGGGTTCGGACCTTTACTTGGCCACACGCGAATCAATGGAAATGGCCTGGAATGACCCGCAGCCAGTTCCCGTCGTCAACACCGGGTTCTCGGACATCGACCCGGATATTTCTTCGAACGGATTGGAGTTATATTTCGCCTCGGATCGACCGGGCGGGCAGGGCAACTGGGATTTGTGGGTTTCGCGCCGTTCAAGCCTCCTGGACACGTGGAGTGAACCCGAGAACCTCGGTCTGCTCAATTCAACGGGCACCGAGTCGGGCCCCGATTTATCGGAGGACGGACTGACCTTGTTCTACTCCTCAAATGGGCCCGATCCGGGGAGACCTGTGCAGTCGGGCGATATTGATCTTTGGGTGGTGAATCGCGATACGCTGACGTCACCTTGGCAGGATCCCGTGCGCCTGCCGGATAGCATTAACGAGTTTCCCGCGGTCGGTCCTCATCTGTCGTCGGATGGATCCACCCTCTATTTCGCTCGCTCGACCTTGGATTCGAGTGATCTGTTTGCGGCGGCTGTGCGACTTGACATTTGGCAGGTTCCTGTGGTTGCCGAACCATCGACTGCTCTCACCGGCTTCTCGGCGGTGCTTGTCCTGGCGTGCTGCGGGAAACGAGTGCGGGCATCAATACGACGGGCAGCGAAACGCAGAAATCGCGAGTAGACGACCCGCAAATTCAGTCTGCAATGATCAGTGCTACTACCGGTGATAGGCTCTGCTGGTTGGGCATCAGGCGACTTAGTCGTCGCCCTCGCCGACGGTAGCTATGAGCAGGGACCGCGCCCGGCCGTAGTCTCGGAGCCGAGTACGTTGGCATGCCCATTTGTTGGCCTGATCGCTGTCGCGAGTGTGCCAAGAACTCGTCGGAAGCGAATTTGATCGATTGCCGTCGTCAAAATACGACCCAATTTGGCACAGCTCGGCAGCCCCGAGAACTGTCGTGCAGAGCGGATTGGGACCGGTTAAGATAGGTTGACCGGTTGAGTGCGGATTCGCGCCCGATCAAAGGAAGGTTTGATACACATCATTAAGCACACAGCGATCATCGTCTTCGCGTCGCTTTTTCTGTATCGCAGCCCAAGGTGAGGTCACGTTCGACAGGGTCACGGTGGGAAATCTGGGTATTGGCCCTCAGTGTCGGACGGCGACGCAGCATTGTCGAGTAAGCTCGCTGCATATTTGTGCTCGCCGCTGAACGCTTGCATCTGCGCAGACTCGCTATGCACGTTCTCCTGCTCTTGGGATGAACCGAAATCAATGGCTTTCAGAGCCCATTACGCGCAAAGAATTGAGTACACTAACCGTTTAACTTTCGGTGGTCTAGTTACGTATTTCGCTTCGTATCTGATCTGGGGTTACAAATGAAACAATCGTTTTCAAAGCTCTTTGAGCGGCCTCCTTTTCACGAGCCGGTTGTTGACGGCGTTCGAGCGATCGCGATTCTATGGGTCTTTATCCTGCACGTTGTCTTCTTCCATTTCGGGGCATTCCCGGACCACGTGTTAGACATCTTCAACGGGCCGCTTACGCAATGGATTGGACAGGGGGACTTGGGGGTCGACCTCTTCTTTGTAATTAGCGGTTACCTGATAGGAACAATTCTTCTGAGCGAACTACGGAAAACGGGTGAGATAGATTTTCGACGCTTTTATGGTCGCCGATTCTTAAGGTTGATCCCGGTCTATGCTGTTGTCATGGTGATGGGAGCTTTCTTCTTCGCAATATCCCGAAATCGGCGATTCTTATGGACATTGCTGCTTCCGGGAATGTCGAGAGCGCATGGGCCAATTTGCTGTACGTCAACAATTTCATCACAGTCAGTGAGCAATACATGCCTTGGTGTTGGTCTCTTGCAATTGAGGAACAGTTTTACCTCTTAGCTCCGTTCTTCTTACTACTCGTCGTTGGGCGGACGTCACGACCGTTTTCAATCATGCTCGTGCTCTTGTTAGTATCGGGACTCATACGCCTTGCTGTAATTCGTGCACACGACTTTGTGCCACCTTACAATGATCCTCCGGACACAGCGATCTGGTCGCTTCGATTCGACAGGATTTACGACAAACTCCACGTGCGTTACGGGGGCTTACTTGCAGGTGCAATTGGTGCCTTCATCTCTCTTTTTCACAAGGAAAAGGTCGAAAAGTTCTTTGGCAAGTCCACTAGGTCGAATCTAATCGCGGCTTTGTCATTGATCATATTTGCGATGATCGCGACGATGTCGTTCGGGCTATTGGTTTTCTTCGGTCCCCAAACTCCTCGCTCAGACCATCCACTCACATCACAGAGATTTATTCTCTGTTGCCGCGCTACTAATCATCATGGTTGCGATACATGGAACTGGCGTTTTGGCCAGAGCAATGAACGCATTGCTTTCCGCAAGGGCCCTCTACCCAATCGCTCAATTATCCTATTCTGTCTACCTGCTTCACAAATGCTTATGCTATGGATGTTCCCCAAGACAACACCATGGCTCGTCGATACTCTGGGCCTCGGACCAAATTCGGTTCTCTTTGTGAATGGCCTTACCATCACGGTTGCCACGTTTGCAGGTGCAGCGTTTCTCTACGTCGCTGTCGAACGGCCGTTCATGGAATTCAGGAGATCGAAGGTCTTCAAGCGTGTGTTCGCACCGTCGGAGCTCAAGGTTGCGGAAAGCGTGGCGTAAGAAAGCAGGTGCGTACGGAGTCGTCCGTAGATTAAGAATCCATCGGTGGTCTCATGCCCATTCACCGTTTTAAAAAGGCGTGGGATGGTGTTGTGAGTTTTTGAGTGCACTGAGAGAAAACGGAATGTGCTCCCAATGTTGTCTCGATTGATCAGAGCGGTGATAGGATGCAGCAAAGGATTGAAACCGTCGAATCAGCGTCTCATAAAACCACCAGTACTTAATCCGAGGTGCCGCGGTGAAGCTGGCAATGGGTAGAGGTTGGTTCGGCACTTCGGATTAAGTGCGTTGGACTGGAACGCTGCTATGGGCATTCAATCTTGGCTCGCGAGGCGTCGACTTGGCGAAGGAGGATTGGCGATCGGTGTTCGCAGCGGTCGGGTGGCTTGTTGTGCCGACTTTAGTTGTTGGGGTGACCGATGAGAATTGCCAGCACAGAGAATGGTTGACCGCTGTTAGATGTGTTCGGCTTCGAGGGCTTTCGGGGAATGAAGTGATCATCGTCTGGTGTTAGGAGGAATCGTTGTAGGCCGGTTGAGGACGTGCCACGCCGATGAAGTGGGGTGGACGGATGGGTTGAGGGAGCTCAATGATGATCAGAACGCCGACGGTGCAGATGGGACAGGACTTGGCGTCGGCCCCAGCTTCGATATCGTTGGGCTGAGTGTTGTCTGGGACGGTCGCTGGTTGAGGTTTCGTGACTCCTAACAGTTTGCGGCAACGCTCGAGCTGCATCTGCCTACAGCGATTGGCGAGAAAGCCATAGTAACGAATGCGAACGAATTTGGCGGGGAGGGTGTGCATCAGGAAGCGACGCATCATCTCGTCCGTGGCGAGTGTCATGACCTTGGCCTGGTGCGCATCGGCATAATCCTTGTAGCGAAAGCGAACACAGCCATCCTCGATGTCGATCAGACGCCGATTCGAGATCGCCACGCGATGGGTGTATCCAGCCAGGTACTTCAGCACGCACGTGGGTGAGGTAAATGGCCGCTTGGCATAGACGATCCAGTCGCGGCGGACGGCTTTTCGCAGTAACCACTGGAAGATCGCCGAGTTGGCATAAGGCTGGAGCTGACCGTGGAACTCGAGCTGCCCTGATGCAAAGGCTCGCTTTAAGTAGGCGATGAACTTCCCGCGAAAGACAGCGCCTGAGCACGCGAACGGGAATAAAGAACTTCTTTTTCGACTTTTTGCTGTGCTTACAGCCAGTCCAGCGAGTGCCATCAAGTGAGATTCCCCCGCCGGTGACGATGGCGTGGACGTGGGGATGGTGCATCAAATTTTGTCCCCGAAGTATGTAGCACCATCAAGTATCCGGGCGTGGCCCCCAAGTACTTCGGATCAGCCGTCAGATCGCTGATCGTCTCAGCCGCAGCACGAAAGAGAATTCCATAAACGACCCGTTTGTTCTGCAAGGCCAACGGTCCCAGTTCACGGGGAAGCGTGAACACCAGATGGAAATAGTCCACCGGCAAGAGCTCCGCCTCGCGATGGCTGAGCCAGGCCGACCGCGCTTGGGCCTGACACTTGGGGCAGTGCCGATTGCGGCAGGAGTTGTACTGAATCTGCTCGTAGCCGCAGTCTTGGCAGCGCAGTAGATGCCCGCCCAGAGCCGCCGTTCGGCAACGTAACACGGCACGAATCACCTGACGTTGCTCACGCGAGACCATGCGTCCGTATTGGATCTCAAAACGCTCAGCCGCATCGCGAAATACGTCTGCCAGTTCGACACCGCCACTCATCGCGAATTCCCGTCTTCGTCAGCTGTGTTGTCCGGAATCAGCGGCAGCGTGAGCGCCAACTCCATGGTACTGGGCGCTGCACGAAGATCGTCTAAAGTGAGATGCGTGTAGAGTGCCGTGGTGCGCAGGCTGCCGTGGCCCAGCAGTTGTTGAATGACGCGCAGGTTCGTGCCCGCTTCGAGCAGATGAGTGGCGAAGCTGTGCCTGAGCGTGTGCATCGAGACGCGCTTCTGAATGCCGGCCTTGCGGCACAGCTTCTTTAAAATCTGGCCTGGCGTGGCTAGGTCGTAGGGCTTATCCGGCGTTGCACCTGGAAACAGCCATGTCTGGGGACGATACTCCCGCCAATACTCACGCAGCAGCTTGAGCAAGGGGGGCGTCAGCCGCGCCATAACGATCCTTCTGTCCCTTGCCCAGGCGGATGCGTAGGTTCATGCGATCGCTGTCGATGTCGTCGACGCGCAGGTGACGCAGCTCCGAAAGCCGCAAGCCCGAGTCATAGGCCACCATCAAGAGCGCCTTGTGTTTCAGATTCGCCGTCACCGCCAACAGCCGATGGACTTCCTCCTGACTGAGAACCACCGGCAGCTTGTGTTCGCGGTTCTTGATCGGCAGCGCATCCAACTGCCCCGGTCGGTTGAGCGTCACGTGATACAAGTGCCGGAGCGCGGCCAGATAGACGATGTAAGTGCCCCGCGAAACATGACGGTCGTGAATCAGATGGACCAGGAACTCGCGAACGTGCTGGAAGTCGAGCTGCTCGGGAGAACCTGCCAAAGTGGCGGGCAAACTAGAAACCGCGTGAACATACACGTCGATCGTGGTCTGCCGAAGTGCTTTAGCTGCAGGTCTTCGATGAAGCGGCGTCGTAAGGGGGTCATGCCAAGCCACCTTTCACGTGTGATACCGTCAAGTGAAAGATGGGCCATGAATGGCCGTAGCGCAAATCGGTATAATCGATACAACCAGACCGAAGAGCTGCTGATAGGCGGCTTAGCAGCGTCAAGGCAGATCAGCTACCTCGCGGGACAACAGCCCCACGCGAAGCGTTTAGTTCAACCACCGTTTAACGGTTCTGGCGACTCCCGTCGCCCTTGAGGCACTCACGAAATTTCCAGGAGCACGAGCACAAGCTGCTGGGGAATTTGCCTTGGTCCCGGGATGAAGCTTGCACTACAATCCACAGCGGTCCGCATCTGAGCGGGCGTTAGTTCCGCTGACGCCTTTTTCGTCAATTGGAGTCATTCAAATGAGAATTGGAGTTGCAGCTGTTCTGATGGGCTTATGTGCTGCTCCTACGCTCGCACAATCCCCAAGTCCACCCCTTCCGGCGGCCAATCCCCAACCGGGTCGGGTTGTTGGTCTATTGGACGATGTTCTCGTGGTTGATGTTAGCAATATGCGGATGGTCGCCGAAACTCGAACGAGGGCATCGACCCACATAGACGCATTAAGTGGAGAACGGCATCACCGGATGGTTCCGTATGTGGTGTACAAGGCAGTGCCAGAAAAGCGTCACCTTGCCATGGATCTGTCCACGATTCGAGTAACGACACCGGCCGGAGAGTTGCTGGACCCAAAGACAGTTGATTGTCTTGCGGCTGACACGCCGGTGGTGATTTGCGAAATGCCAACATTGCCCAAATTGTGGCAGGACCTTCTCAATGACAAGACAGTTGTGATTTTCCCGATTAACCCTGGGGAGGCTGTGTCCCCACCGACCGTGCATCCGCCGGGCTGGGCATCTCCCGATAGTACACCTTGGGAGGCCGCGACTACTCCATCCGCAACGGGTGAACTACTTGAGGCCCCTCGGCCGGTAGTCAGGTATTAGTGAGCTACGGCGGAAGCCACACCGAGGCGTAATGTTCTAATAATCCACCGTGATTTCGAGACATCCAATGCCCCGGTGGCGGGTCCGCCGACTGGGCGTGTGATCTCCGAGCTTTGATCGGTTAGAATCGGGGCGTCAAAGCGTCCGATTTAAGGAACTTCCGCGGGACCAAGAGGTTTTTACACTCGCACCGAGAGGCGAGCGTAACAATGGAACTAAAGGCCGAAAGCGCATCAGCATCGGAAGCTGGAGGCGAGATCTTCCGAGTTTTGTTCGAGGCCAACCCTGAGCAAGAACACGGCCCCTACGTGCTCATCCAACGAGCATGGCTGGAGGAAGACGAGGGGGAGTTTTCCGCCTGCTACATTGAGACACATGACGAAAGTCTGATCGGCCACTACACTGCTCTGCGGGCAGTGCTCACAAGGAACTGTTTGACTCTGCAGCTACCGCCGCCGGCGGATGAAATCGTCAACATCGACTTTGCGACATCGGACGAGAACTTCCGTGAGATCCGGCGTATACTTGGCATCATTTTTCAGCGCGATCTTTGAGAGTTTAGGCAGGCGACCTCCGCGTCGGAAAGGCTATCTTTCTCGGTGTCGCGAAAAAAGGACCCCGAAACGAGACAGGGCATGCCCCCACAGAGGGTCCTTCGGCGGGGAGCGTGATCGCCAGCGGATGACCGGGTAGAATCGAGGCGTTGGAGGCGCCCGATCAAAGGAAGAATTCCGAATCGGCCACACAGACTGCTCACGGCCCAGCGACCCATCCTCTCTTCACTTCACGGCTGACGTTTTCATAAATCGGAGACCCGATGATTCCTCGGTTCGTCGTCGCATTGGTTTTCCTTGGCGTCTGGGCTCATTGCGTAACTGCCGAACTCCTGATTGACGATTTCACGTCCGCTCCTGCTGAGATTGTGGCAGGGAACGCGGTCACGGATCCTTCTACGAACGAGCCGGTCACCGAGGTCAGCCTACGGCAGGATGCAGTTTCCGACGTGCCTGCGGGTGTTAGGACGTTAGGAATCTTCGACGTTAATCTGTTCTCAGCGTTCGGTAATTCTGATGCGATCGTTCGAGAAAGTGTCGATACAGCGGCTGGTGTACTCCGGGTGACTTCGGGTCATGGTGTAGAGGAGGTAGGCGTTTCTTATGGTGCCCCCGACGCGTACCTGAACCTTGATATTACGGGCTACACTGGGCTCGTGGTTAGCTTTCGCTCGTACGTGAGTTTGCCTGTCGATCCTTCTGCGTTGAGACCCATCGGCATAGGGATGGCGTCCGGCATAGGGGACAATTACCAGGATGATTTCATACGGCCTAGTTTGCCCACTGATTTCAATGGAGGCGATCTCTTCGTGCCGTTGTCGCTGTTCGATAAAGTCGATCATTCACATCTCGATGTTGTCACGGTATCTCATTCATCATCTGCCACCGAATTTGCGTTTGAGATTGATAGAATTGTTTTCGTACCCGAGCCAACGTCGGTCACAATGCTGGGGATTGCTATGAGCGGAGCAATTCTCGCTTACCGCCGTCGCTTGTTTCAAAGAACCGTCAATCGGTCGATTTGATTGCTGAAACAAACTGACAAACCACCGTATACGAGATACGCGATCTATGGAACGGAACCCCTATACGTCAACATCGCTTGGCAGCGCGAGTCCTGAGCAGGATAAACGCAAAACTGGCGTGCAGTCGAGTGCGGCCAAGGTCCTCGTGTTGTGTTCGTTCTGCTCGTTGGTTATCGTTCCGGTCGTCGCGTCGATCATGACTCCGACTCCAACGAGCGAATCCGCTGGTGCCGGCCTCGGTTATTTTGCCCAGGTCGTGAGTTGGACATGGCTTGTCTTCGTGACCCTTGGCCTTGTTGCAACGGCTCTGGCATGGGGACCCGGGCGAAGGGAAAAGAGCGTACTCTATATGCTTTTCGCGTTGTGGATGCTCTGGTTGCCGGCGTTAGCGTTCGGAGGCTATATGCTTCTCCCGTTGGTCGTCGAATGAATCCCAAAAAGCCACCATTAATTAGGAAAAAGTACTTTGCGTGCCATACGTCAATTGATTCGCAAGCTTTCCTTTTGGATAGTTACAAGCTGGGTAGTATTTCTTTTGGTGGCGTCGGCCTTCGCCTGGACGAAACGTGAACGTGACTTCGATTCGTTCGCCTGGAAGAACGACGTCGGCCTTCGTCCCTTCATGATTCGCGACCTACTCAGTGATCGTGAACTCGTGGGGATGTTTCGTCAGGATGTAGATGGGCTTCTTGGCGTACCGCATGGGCGGGATTCGACACGAAAAGGTAATTACATCTACTGGGCTGGCTACACGGGGATCGACGACATGTGGCTCGAGATTGATTTCCGTAATGATGTCGTTACCGAAATGCGGGTCGTCCCGGATTGACAATTAGGTTGTCGCAGAAAGGGACCAATAGTTAAAACAAGGTCCCAACAGGTCTCGTAGTCCCAATGAGATGTCCACACTGCGATATGGATTGGGGAGACTGTGAATGGGATTATTGTCCGCAGTGTAATCGCAATTTCGGAGGAGCGGCGTATCCTGAGACGCAAACATCTGAAGAACTGAAGGACATCAAAGCCGTCATCGATGCGATTGAAAGAGCGTTCGCCAACGTTCGATTGGAACGCGGCACAACGATTCACGAGGCGGATCTGGAAGGCGCTACTCAGATGATCAAGTGTGTCCTTCCGGTAAGCCTGCATGAATGATTTTGGTGGCACTGCTACCGTGGTTGGTTTCCGAATTTGGGAGGACGACCATGGTTGGACGAAAACGTCGGGACATTCCCGCGTCGCTGGCGCGAGGACGAGATCGGTTTGAAGTTTGGCGACGTGGACGTAAGAACAGAACGCGGATTCCGAATTGGCTCTGGGAGCTCGCGGTGAAGCTGGCAGATGCTCATGGCCTCAATCGCACGGCCTCAGTGTTGAAGCTGGATTACTATTCGCTCAAGAAGCGGATGGAAGCGAAGACGGGTGCTTCATCTTCAGCGACTCCTGCATTCGTCGAACTTTCTCCGCCGCCAATGACAGCAGCCGGCGAATGCGTTATCGAGTTCGAAGACGGCGCAGGCGCGAGCATGCGGATCCATCTGCGGGGCTGTGAAGTGCCTGACCTGGTGTCTCTTGGCCGCAGCTTCTGGAGCGGCGAGTAATGCTGCAGATCACGCCGCAGATGAAGATACTGGTCGCGGTCGAGCCCGCCGATTTCCGCCGGGGCATCGACGGCTTGATGCGGCTCTGCA